>NZ_WTUY01000006.1 GCF_009882945.1 Alcanivorax sp. DP30 | reverse complement strand
CCTTGCCGAACTCAGAAGTGAAACGACATATCGCCGATGGTAGTGTGGGGCTTCCCCATGTGAGAGTAGGTCATCGTCAGGCTCTTAAATATAAAAAAAGGCCCCTCAGCGTATTATGCTGAGGGGCCTTTTTTTATATTTAGGATCACGGTGATCTCCTCTCCCTACCTCGCGGCGAAGCCGCCATGTGACAAGCGATGCCCCGCAGGGGCCAGCTTGGTGCGCCGCAGGCGTCCCGAAGGGATGACGAGTATGCTCGTCACACACTGTAGGTCATCGTCAGGCTCTTAAATACAAAAAAGGCCCCTTAGCGTAGTTCGCTAAGGGGCTTTTTTTGTATTTAGGAACACGAGGAATTCCTTTCTCTGCCTCGCGGCGAAGCCGCCATGTGACACCCGATGCACCGCAGGGGCCAGGGTGAGGCGCCGCAGGCGTCCCGAAGGGAGAGCAAGCTTGCTTGCTACCTAAGTAGGGCATCATTACCCACGCCCACGCCCACGCCCGCGCCCGCGCCCACAACCCGAAACTCGCTCTTAATCTCCATAAACAAAAAGCCGCACAAGGCGGCTTTCCATTTTTGCTTTTCCTCGCAGCTAGAAGCTAGCCACTCGGAGCTGCCTTTAATGCAGCTTCTTTTTCTTGCGCTGGCTGGCTTGCTCGTGTTGTTCGGTAAGCATGCCTTCAGCACCGAAAAGGCGATCACGCCATTCATCCAGCAGGGCATCAGTGTCGTGCTGGGAGGGATGGAAACCTGGTTTGAAGAAATCCAGGTACTGGGGCCACAGTTTGGTGAACAGTCCCTTTCCACCAAAGAGGAATTTCACCCCTTTCCAGTTGTTGCGAAGATCCAGCAGCTTGCCGTCAGAAGCCAGCATGCGCGCCTGGAAGGCGCCGATCACAGCAAAGAAGATCACCGTCACCGGAATCATGGTGCCGGCACGCAGCAGATAGTTGCCGCTTACTGTTTCATAAACATCGTAGGCAACGGTCTTGTGCTCGTTCTCTTCCAGTGCGTGCCACAGCCACAGCTTGAGGGTTTCCGGGTCCGCCAGTTCACGGTGGGATTCATCGCGCAGTAGTTGCTCGGCAATAATGGCGGTGTAGTGCTCCAGGCTCACGGTGGCAGAAAGCTGGAAAATCTTCGGGGTGTACTTCTTTACCGCTCCCAGCAACTTGCCCAGGGTCTTGTCCAGTTTTTCGGTGGGGTAGCCGAACTTCTGGCCAAGCTCGTTCCAGGCTTCATGCTCTTTGCTGTGCATGGCTTCCTGGCCGATAAAACCGGATACCTGCGCCTTGAGGGTCGGATCTGTGATGTCCTTGCGATAGTGGCGCACGGCCTGCACAAAGAAATCCTCCCCTTCCGGGAACAGGGTAGACAGGGTAATCCAGAATGCACTCAGGAACGGGTCATCCGCATAGAAGTAGCGCTTGGCCGTGTTCTCGTCGAACTGGAAGTCCAGGCGACGCGGCGGGATGTTGACCGTGGCACCCAAGGGTACCTTTTCGGCTTTCTTCTCGTTCTTCTGAATGCTGGCGGTGGCTGTTGTTGTCATAAATCCTCCTGGTCCCGGTCATATGACCGATCAATGTCTTAATGTGACATTAAACAATGTAACCATGTTGGATGTTCAGGCGGGAGGGGGGAATGGCACGGATGCGCCCCGGGCGGGGCGCTATTGCCAGTATACAAATTAGGGAAAGTTGTGTCCGCTAATGACAGGCAGGCGGAATGAGGGATCAGGCTGGCTGGAACACGGACTTGATTTCCAGGAACTCGTCAAAGCCGAACCGGCCCCATTCTCGGCCCACGCCGGATTGCTTGTAGCCCCCGAATGCGGCGGTGAAGTCCGGACCCGCGCCGTTAAGGTGGACGTTACCGGTGCGCAGGCGATTGGCCACGGCACGGGCCTGGTCGGGATCCCCAAAGACATAGCCGGAGAGGCCATAGATGGTGTCATTGGCAATGGCGACCGCTTCGTCCACATCCTTATAGGGGATCATGGTCAGTACCGGGCCAAAGATTTCCTCACGGGCAATGGTCATGTCGTTATTGGCCTCGCTGAACACGGTGGGCAACACAAAATAGCCCTTTTCCAGGCCGGCAGGCTTTTCTGTACCGCCACACACGAGCTTGGCGCCTTCCTTTATCCCTGTCTCAATCAGTGAAAGCACCCGCTGATACTGACGACCATTGGCAATGGGTCCCATCACCGTGGCCTCATCGGAGGTATCACCCACGGCAATAGCCTTGCAGGCGTTGGTCGCAATGGTTTCTGCCTCTGCCAGCTTGTCAGCCGGAACAAGCATACGCGACGGCGCATTACAGCTCTGACCGGTGTTGTTCATCATGGCGCGCACCCCGTGAGTAACGGCGGCTTCAAGGTCGCAACCGGGCAGCAGGATATTGGCGGACTTGCCGCCCAGTTCCAGCGACACGCGCTTGATGGTGGTGGCAGCCTCCTGGCTCACGGAAATACCGGCACGGGTGGAGCCGGTGAGGGAGACCACATCAATCCGCGGGTCAGAGGAGAGCAGGGGGCCGACCTTGGCGCCATCGCCGTAGACGATGTTGACCACACCGGCTGGCAGGCCCGCCTCATCGATGATTTGCGCCAGCACATTGGCAGACAGGGCCGCAAATTCACTGGGCTTGAGCACCACAGTGCAACCCACCGCCAGTGCCGGGGCCAGCTTGCACATCACCTGGTTCATCGGCCAGTTCCAGGGAGTGATCAGTGAACAAACCCCGGCAGGCTCGTGGCGGATGACGGAAGAGCCGTGCTGTTCCTCGAAGGCAAAATCGCGAGCCACCTCAAGGGTGTTGGCGATATGCATCATCCCCACTGGCGCCTGCAGATTGGTGGCCAGCCCGATGGGAGCACCCATTTCCTGGCTGATGGCCTGGGCCATCTCGGGGAGTTTTTCCTGATACAGGCCGAGGACCTTTTCCAGATACCCGAGACGGGTTTCCAGCGGGGTCTCGCTCCATGCAGGGAAAGCAGCATCGGCTGCAGCGATGGCCGCATCAATATCTGAAGCCTCGGCCATGGGCAGGGTGCCTACGGTTTCTTCCGTGGCAGGATTGATGATGCTGTGTTGCGCGCAGCCGGCGGAGGGCTTGGTCCACTGGCCGTTTATATAGAAGTGTTGCAGCGTGTCCATGCAGAGCTCCCTTGTCATGTAAATGCCGACTCATTCTGCGCTACCAAAGGCACACCGGCTATGCCTGATGTGGGGTAATAGTGACCTTTTTGCTATATTGCGAGTTACCCTGTTGGAGTAGCGCACGCGCGGCGAACCCGTTGTCGGTCACGCCTGCTCCGAACCTTGTCTGAACCCGACCCCTACGAAGTCAGCATGCCAATAGTGAAAGTGACAGCATGACAACCCGGTGGCGGCTATGGCGACTCGCACCACTGATCCTGCTGCTTCTGTTGCTTGCTGCGCTGCAATGCTGGCCGCTGCCCCAGCGTCTCCATAGCACCCCCTATGCCACTCTGATGCTTGACCGCCAGGGCCGTATGCTGGATGCGCGTATTGCCGAGGATCAGCAATGGCGCTTTGTCCCGGTTGACCAGGTGCCGGAGAAATACCGCCAGGCCTTGTTGAACTTTGAAGACCGGCGCTTTTTCTGGCACCCGGGCATTGATCCGCTCGCTATCGGTCGGGCAGCCTGGCTGAATCTGAACGCGGGACGGGTCGTCAGTGGAGGCTCTACCATTACCATGCAGCTGGCCCGGTTGCTGCGTGATGACCCACCGCGCACCCTGCCGGAAAAAGCCCGCGAAGCGGCGTTGGCCTTGCAGCTGGAATGGCACTACAGCAAGGAAGACATTCTCACCCAATACGCCAGCCGGGCACCGTTCGGGGGTAATACGGTTGGCCTGCGGGCAGCTGCATGGCGTTACTTTCAACGCGAACCTGATGCCATGAGCTGGGCAGAAGCGGCGTTACTGGCGGTGCTGCCCAATGCGCCATCCTGGATCCACCCCGGCCGCAACCGCCAGCGCCTCAAGGAAAAGCGTGATCGCCTGCTGGTGAGTCTCCATGCCAGGGGGCAACTTGACGATCGTGATCTTCAGCTGGCCCTGCTCGAACCCCTGCCGCCACCACCCCAGGCGTTACCTGCGCTGGCACCGCATCTGATGAATACGCTGCAGAAAGCCGGGCACGGCAAGCTGCTCAACACCACGCTGGATGCCACCCTGCAGCAACGGGTGCACGCCCTTGCCCGGCAACATGGTGAGCGCCTGGCGCGTGAAGGCGTGCATAATCTGGCGGTGGTGGTGATCGACCACCACCAGCAGCAAACCCGCGCCTACGTGGGCAATGTCACCCATGGCAACCGGGCGGAATATGGGGCGGATGTGGATATTGCGGCTTCGCCCCGTTCCACCGGCAGTATTCTCAAGCCGCTGCTTTACGGGCTGATGCTGGATGAAGGCTTGCTGCTACCGCAAACCCTGATCCCGGACCTGCCCACCAACTACGGCGGCTTCAGTCCGGAAAACCACGACCACAGCTATCGCGGCGCCGTCCCTGCCCACGAAGCGCTCAGCCAGTCACTCAATATCCCGGCGGTGCGCATGTTGCGAAGCTATGGCGGTGGACGCTTTCACAGCCGTCTGCAGCGCATGGGCATGAGCACCTTGTTCCGGCCAGCAGAAGACTATGGCCTAACCCTGATACTGGGTGGGGCAGAAGGGCGGCTGGATGAAATCACCGCCATCTACGCCCGGCTTATGGCCGCAGCCAGTGGCCGTGTTCCGCAGCCGCTGACCGTGCTGCGGGATCAGCCGGTTAAGAGTAAACCGCCCTACATGCTGACACCCGGTGCCGCCTGGTTGACCCAACAGGCCTTGCGCGAAGTGGCCCGACCCGGCACCGCAAGGCAATGGCGGCAGTTCAGTTCCAGTCAGCCCATCGCCTGGAAAACGGGTACCAGTTACGGACTGCGGGATGCCTGGGCAGTAGGCAGTAATGGCCGTTACACCGTGGGGGTCTGGGCAGGCAACGGCAATGGAGAGCCCGCACCGAGCCTCGGTGGTGCCGCCACAGCGGCGCCGTTAATGCTGGACGTCTTCAGCCTGCTCGGCCCGTCCCCCTGGGCGGAGCCACCCTTGTCAGAACTGAAAACCGTGCAGGTCTGTGATGACGATGGCTATCTGGCCGGCGGACGCTGCCACACCCGCGAGCAACTGGCACCGAGACAAAGCCATTTCCAGACCGTCACCCCTCACCATGTGCGCATTCACCTGGACAGCAATGGCCAGCGTGTCCATAGCGGCTGTGAAGCAGTGGCAAACATGCAGCACCGCGACTGGTTCGTGTTGCCCCCGGCCCAGGCCTGGTTCTACCGTCGTCATCATCCCGACTACCGGCCGCTACCGGCATGGCGAAAAGACTGCGTTGGTGGCGCGCTGGCACTGCAAAGCGAGCCACCCATGGCACTGGTATATCCCCATGCCGGCAGTGCCATCTATATCCCCACCGAACTCAATGGCACCCTCGGTCGCGCCATCTTCCGTGCTGTTCATCAACGCCCGTCAGCCACGCTCTACTGGCACCTGGACGACAACTTCCTGGGCGAAACCCGCCATTTCCACGAAAAAGCCATCGTCGCGGATCCCGGTTGGCATACCCTGACCCTGATCGATAATCAGGGCTTTCGCTTGCGCCAGCGCTTCAAGGTGCTGGGAAGATAAGGCGCCGTGACAGACCGTCGCCGTTCTGACAGTCAGCGGCATGAGCAAGTGGTGTTTCCGCTGTGGGTCAGGGCCGTTTCCAACGATCATTCCTCACCTGCCGATCTTCACTTCGCCTTGTCCCCATTGAGAAGATACTAACGAAACCGTTGGAGCTTACTATGCGCTGGATACTGTTGATTGCGAGTCTGTTTATGCTGCAAGCCTGCCAAAATCTACCCGAAGACCCTGTCAGCGTCGCGTCTCCCTTTGATCTGGACCGTTTCATGGGGGATTGGTATGTGATTGCCAATATTCCGACGCTACCGGAGAAGGGGGCCCACAATGCCATGGAGAGTTACCAGCGGGTTGGCCCCAACAAGGTGGCGACTACCTTTACCTTCCACAAGAACAGCTTCGAAGGTGAATTCAAGCGGATGACTCCCACCGGCTTCGTCAGCCCGGAAAACCCCGCCATTTGGGGGATGCGTTTCATATGGCCCTTCAAGGCCGACTACCGGGTGCTGTATGTGGACGAGGAGTACCGCTATACCGTCATTGGCCGCCAGAAGCGCGATTATCTGTGGATCATGGCTCGGGAGCCGCAGATCAGTGAGCGCACTCTGGAAGCACTCAAGGCTGTGGCAATAGATCAGGGATACACGCTGGAAGCGTTGGAGAAAGTGCCCCAGCAGCCACTCGACGCCCGTTGAGCCTGAGCAGCTGAAGCGAAGCGAAAGAATGCCCTCAGGGGGGCTCAGGCGGTGCGACACCCCCCCTCCTCAAATTCCCGTTATCCCTCTTTCCCCACCCGGCCCGGGGCGCCTCATGGCGCTTACCGGGGCAATTCTCATTCCTGATGGCTCGCGGATTTTATTAACCTATCCCCTGTTTTGGGGTAGGGATAACCACGTTTGTGGTTTTCTTGTTGTGAACCGCCGCAAATCATTCGCATTACGGTAAACAAACTGTAAAATACGATCTCTTGTCATATAGATGACAAAAAAAAGCCCCCATAATGCGCCCCTTGAGACGCAATCGTCAGGATAGGATGTCCTTTGTGAGAGTACCCCGTCGCGTAAGCTACTGGATTGGAAGCCTTTTGGTTCTCTGTATCTCCAGTGCACAGGCCTCTACACCCTGGGTGCCTGCTGGCGATCTTGCCGCCCGACACCATATTGAAGCCCTGCAAACCCAGGGCTGCCTAAAAGGGCTGTCTCTCACCTGGCCCATGAGCTGGGCCGCAGTCATGAGGGCCATGCGCCAGGGGCAGCAGCAATTGTCCGACGCGCAATCCCAGATCTGCGAAATCAGCAACCATTACCAATACCTGCAAACCGCCGAGAACAGCGCCCGCGCTAATACTCGTGGTGCGACGTTGAGTCTGGGCGGCGCCAACCAGGAACCGCTCTACACCGCCTTTGATACCCAGCCCGAAGACACCTTTACCGGGCAGATGGCGTTATACGCCACCGGGCAGCACTGGTCCGGCCGCCTGGCTGTGGGGTACGCCGATGGTGAGCGGGATGATCAGCACCTGCGATTCGATGATTCCTATATTGCTGGTGTTGTGGGCAACTGGCAGCTGGGCGTGGGCGCCATTGATCGCTGGTGGGGGCCAGGCTGGCAGAGCTCACTGGCGCTGTCCAACAATGCCCGTCCGGTACCCGGCATCTGGCTTTCCCGTCATATGCTTACCGCGCCAGAAAGCCCCTGGCTACGCTGGGTCGGCCCCTGGGACCTGCAGCTGATTGCCGGGCAGCTGGAACACGACCGCGCTATCCCCGATGCCAAGGTGCTGGGCGCCCGCTTCGTGTTCCAGCCCCTGGATTCCTTGCAGATTGGCCTGTCGCGGCTGGCCCAATGGGGCGGGGAAGGGCGTCCGCAGGATCTGGAGGCCTTCTTTGACGCCTTTATTGGCAAGGATAACGGCGAAAGTAGCGGGTTTGATGATGATGACGACCCCAGCAACCAGATTGCCGGCGTAGATTTCCGTGTCTCGCTCACGCCCTGGGATGTGCCAGTGGGGCTCTATGGCCAGTTCATGGGGGAAGATGAAGCAGGGGGCTTGCCCTCAAAACTGTCTTCACTGGCGGGCTTTGATCTCGTCTCCTCTCTGGGTAATGGCTCCCAGCGCTGGTTCGTGGAAGCCACCGAAACGGTCGCCGGAAGCTGGATCAGCGAACGTCGTTTCAACACCATGTACGAGCATGGCACCTATAAAAGCGGCTTCCGCTACCATGGCCGCAATATGGCCAGCACCTGGGAAGGCGACGCCCGAGCGGTTACTTTTGGCATACAACAATATTTTCGTAGCGATGTTACATTCGCTTTGCACCTGACCCAGGCTACGCTCAATCAGGATGGGGTGATTCGTGCCGTAGTGCCTGACGATGGCTATCAAGTCCTGCAATCCGTTGAAGAGCAGGATGTGACACTGGCAGAACTCCGTATTGGCCACCCCCTGCTGGGCGGCACCTTCCACTGGCTGTTATCCGCCAGTGATGAGCCCATCGTGACGCCGTTTGAAGAGCGTGAGCGCTGGACCGCAGGGGCGGAATGGACCCGGGATTTCGCCTGGTAATTGATGAACACAATGAAGGCTTCAATGAACGCAACGGTTAAAAGTTTTGTGGCGCTGGGGATTGTCTTCCTGGGGGGCTGCACCGTGGTGCCCGGTTCCTACCATTCCACTACGCCGGGGTGGTTTTTGGATGAAGATGAAATCTCCGAAGGGGAGCCGCTGCCGGATGTGGTGGAAGTCCATGCCATTGGTACGGCGATTCTGAAGCAGCAGCGGATCCACCCGGTCGACAAGGGCGTGCCGGAAGAGATCAATCTTTCCGATGACCAATACGATTACCAGGTTGGTCCTGGTGACGTCTTGCAGATCACCGTCTGGGATCATCCGGAACTGACCATTCCGGCAGGCTCTCTGCGCAGCTCGGAAGAATCCGGCAACTGGGTCCATAACGACGGCACCATCTTTTACCCCTATGTGGGTATCATCAACGTGGAAGGTCTGAAGGTGACCGAGATCCGCGACATGATCACCGAGCGCCTGTCCCGCTATATCGAAAATCCCCAAGTGGATGTTTCCATCGCCGCTTTCCGGCACAAGCGCATTTATGTCACCGGCGAAGTGGATGAACCGGGTCTGTACCCGGTGACCAACGTGCCGACCCGACTCATCGACGCCATTGGCGAAGCCGGTGGGCTGACCCAGTCCGCAGACTGGAGCAGTGTGGTACTGACCCGAAACGGCAAGGATTACCGTCTGTCCCTGCGGGATATCTACCAGTACGGCAACACCAGCCAGAATGTCTTGTTGCAGCCCAATGACGTCATCAACGTGAACCCGGTTACCGATGCCAAGGTGTTTGTGCTCGGTGAAGTGGGGCAGGCCTCCAGCCTGCAGATGGGTCGCAATGGTTTGACGCTGGCAGAAGCGCTGGCAGAGAACGGCAGTTTCAATCAGCAGGAATCAGATGCTTCCGGGGTGTTTGTATTCCGCAAGGCGCCAGTGGGGGCAGATCACGGTATCGACATTTACCAGCTTAATGCCAAGGACGCTGCGGCACTGGTACTGGCAGACAGTTTTGATCTACGTGAAAGAGACATCGTCTACGTGACCGCCGCGCCGCTGGTCAAATGGAACCGGGTACTGCGCCTGCTGGTGCCATCCATGACAACGCTGCTGCTAGGCGTCAGAACCGAAGAGATCTTGAGCGAATAATGGCCATGTTTCAGCGGATACTGGTGATTTGCGATGGCAACATCTGCCGCAGCCCCACCGTGGAAGCCATGCTGAAGGCGCTGAAACCGGGCCTGGCTATCTCGTCTGCGGGGTTGATCGGTCTGGAAGGGCAGGACATGGAGCCCACCGCCCGCGAAGTGGCTGCGGATCACGGTCTGGAATGTGGCCCCCATATTGCACGCAAGCTCACCAGTGAAATGTGCCGCGACAGTGATCTGATCCTGGTCATGGAAAGCCGCCAGAAAGACCGGTTGGGGCAGAAGTTTCCGGAAGCCAGCGGCAAGACCTTTCTGGCGACCCACTGGAACGGGAAAAACGACATCCCTGACCCTTACAAACGGGGTCGGGATGCGTTCGAACGGATCTACCCGATGATGGAAGCGGCCACCAGGGCCTGGGCAGAAAAGTTGTAGAGCAGCTGTGAGCTGCGAGGAAAAGATAAAACCGCACCAGCCTCGCCGTAGGAGCGTCGCTGGCGGCGCGATCCCCGAAGGGGGAGTGAAGCGAAGGAGTTCAATGCAGGAGCTTGCTTGCAAGCGAACCGCCGCAGGCGGGGCCCGAAGGGACTGTTTTAAAGAGACAAAAGACAAAAATCTTCGTCCCTCACCAAGCGTAGAGAAGGAACGTCGGTAGGCGGCCCCGAAGGGGTGAGCGCAGCGAATAACCGGAACTCCTACAAGGGGCCGCCCCCCGTAGGAGCCTGCCTGCAGGCGATGGTTTGTAGGCCCGGAGAGAAGCGAACAGGGCGAAGCCCAGCATTTGTTTTTCCTCACAGCTAACAGCTAGTAGCTCGCAGCTTGTACGGAATCGCCTGCAGGCAGGCTCCTGCAGAATTTAGATAACGGATAACCAATGGCAGACAACAGCACCATGACACAACGGCAGCAGGCCAACCCCGGTGATGATGACATCGACTTCGGCTACTTGTTTGGCCTGCTGCTGGACAACAAGTGGCTGATTATCGGCACTGCCCTTTTGGCGCTGGTGCTGGGAGCCCTTTATGGCATATATGCCACTCCGATTTACAAGGGCGACACCCTGCTGCAGCTGGAAAAGAAAAGCAGTGGTGTACCGGGGCTGTCCGAGCTGAATAACATCTTTGCGGAAGAAGCCTCCGCCGCTGCAGAAATTGAAATCTTGCGCTCGCGTATGGTGTTGGGCGAAGTGATCGAACAACTGAAGATGAACATTCGGGTATACCCGGATCGCCCCGCCTATATCGGTCGCTTCATGGCCCCGGACCCTGCGCCAGCGTTTGCCCCCAAGCCTCTCTTCGCAGGCTATCGGGACAGCGAAACCTTCGTCACCGTAAGTGGTTTTATGGTGCCTGAACGGCTGGAAGGGCGCGCATTTACGTTGCGGGAAGAGAATGGCAACCCGGCGCTTTATCTGGGCAATGATCTCGTGGCAACAGGACCGCTCGGGCAAACCCTCAAGAGCGAAGATGGCAGCATTCAGCTAGACCTTAATGAATGGCAGTTCGGCAATGAGCCGCTCAAGCTCATCAAGCTGACCGACGTAGCTGCCGTCAATAGTTTGCGCGGCTCCCTGGCCATTCGAGAGGTAGGTAAGACTGGCATGCTCAGCCTGACCATGACCGGCCCCAGCAAAGCGCGAATCAAAGCCACCCTGGATGCCATCAGCGAAGCGTATCTGCTGCAGAACGTAGAGCGACGCTCTGCCGAAGCGGAGAATAGCCTGGAATTTCTCGGCGAGCAGCTGCCCAAGATCAAGGACAAGCTCACCGCGTTCGAAGAGAAGCTCAACGCCTTCCGTCTGCAAAGCGAATCGGTGGACCTGAGCATGGAAACCCAATCTGTGCTCCAGCAAAGTGTAGATATCGAAGCCAAGATCAATGAACTCAAGGCGAAGGAAGGGGAGTTGGCGACACGCTTTACCAAAGAGCACCCCGCCTACCAGAGCCTGCTTCGTCAAAAGGCCTCACTGATAGAACAGAAGCGCTCCCTGGACAAGCAGATCAAGTCCTTGCCGGAAACCCAGCAGGAAATCTTGCGCCTAATGCGGGATGTGGAAGTCACCCAGCAGATTTATATCGGCCTGCTCAACAAGACCCAGGAGCTGCGCATACTCAAGGCGGGTACGGTGGGGAGCGTGCGGATTATTGACAAGGCACTGGTGCAGCCTTCACCCATCAAGCCGAAGAAAGCGCTGATTGCAGCCATTGCCATGGTGCTCGGCGGTTTGGGCGCAGCGGGTGTGGTCCTGTTAAGAGCGCTACTTAACAAAGGCATTGAATCGCCTGACAAACTGGAAGAGCAGGGGGTTGCGGTCTACGCCACGGTTCCTTTGTCAGAAAAACAGGTGAAAGCCAATAGGCTGACCAACGTAAAACAGCGCCGTGTGCGTGACACAAAAAGTGCAGGCTCCGCCATCGCCCTGCTGGCCCAGGATGACCCCACCGATCTGGCCATCGAAGCGCTGCGCAGCCTGCGTACAAGCCTGCACTTCGCCATGATGGATGCCGATAACAAGATCTTGATGATCACGGGCCCCAGCCCGGCAGTGGGCAAGTCCTTCGTTTCCGCTAACCTGGGCGCGGTGCTGGCCCAAACAGGCCAGCGGGTCCTGGTGATCGACGCGGACATGCGCAAAGGGCACCTGCACCGTTACTTCCAGTCTGACAACAAGCTGGGTTTGTCAGCGTATTTGTCGGGGCAAAGCGGCAAGGAAGACATCATCCAGTCATCCGGCATCGATAAGCTGGACTTTATTGCCCGCGGCAAAGCCCCGCCGAACCCGTCGGAATTGCTCATGCATGAGCGCTTCAAAACGCTGATGGATTCACTCAGTGACGACTACGACCTGATCCTGGTGGATACCCCGCCAATCCTGGCCGTCACCGATGCTGCCATCGTCGGCCAGCTGGCGGGCAGCAGTCTTCTGGTCACACGTTTCGGCGTCAATTCGGTCAAGGAAGTGGATGCCGCGCTTACCCGTTTTGCCCAGAACAAGGTGGAAATCAAAGGCGCCATCCTCAACTGCATGGAACGCCGCGCCACCAATGAATACGGCTACTACGCCTACGAGTACGGCAAGAGCAAGGATTGAGGCAAAGCAGCTGCGAGCCTCAAGCTGCAAGCTACAAGGAAAGGCAAAATCGTAGGAGCCTGCCCGCAGGCGAAGTTTTTTTGTAGGACCAGAGCGAAGCAGAGGAAACGCACGATTTATTTGTAGGAGCACCTCTTGAGGTGCGAACCGCCGCAGGCGCAGGCCCGAGGGGCAATGTTGTGTGGGATCTTGCCTGTAATCGATACCCACCGGTTCGTCCCTCAAGAGAGACTCCTACAAGGGTGCGCGTATCCCGTAGGAGCGTCGCTGGCGGCGCGAACCCGGGGATGGCCCAAGGGCCGTGACGAATACTGAACAGCAAACTGGCACCGGTAGCGGGCAAAGAGATCAGGTAAAGAGAGACCAAATGGAACTGGAAAACATCAAACTGGCCGTTATTGGTCTGGGTTATGTGGGATTACCGCTAGCGGTGGAATTCGGGAAACACCGCCCGGTTGTGGGGTTCGACATCAACCAACCGCGTATTGATGCCCTTAATAATGGCCATGACGCCACCCTGGAAGTGGGTGATGCAGAACTGGCCAGCGCCAAACAGCTCACCTTCAGTGCCGACCCCGCTGCCCTGAATGACTGCAACGTCTACATCGTCACCGTGCCCACCCCCATCGATGAGCACAAGCGCCCGGACCTGACTCCACTAATCAAGGCTTCCGAAACCATCGGCAAGACCTTGAAAATGGGCGACATCGTCATCTACGAATCCACCGTTTATCCGGGTGCCACCGAAGAAGACTGTGTTCCGGTACTGGAAGCGGTCTCCGGCCTTTCCTTCAATCAGGACTTCTTCGCCGGCTACAGCCCTGAACGGATCAACCCGGGCGACAAGGAACACCGGGTCACCACCATCACCAAGGTGACCTCCGGGTCCACACCGGAAATTGCCGAACTGGTGGACAAGCTGTACAGCTCCATCATCACTGCCGGTACCCACAAGGCCTCCTGCATTCGGGTGGCCGAAGCGGCGAAAGTGATCGAAAACACCCAGCGAGACCTGAATATTGCCCTGATCAACGAACTGTCCATGATCTTCAGCCGCATGGGCATCGACACCGAAGAGGTGCTTCAGGCTGCGGGTACCAAGTGGAACTTCCTCCCATTTCGGCCAGGGCTCGTAGGGGGGCACTGTATCGGGGTCGACCCCTACTACCTGACCCACAAGGCCCAGGCCATCGGCTATCACCCGGAAATCATCCTCTCTGGTCGTCGCATCAACGATGGCATGGGTAGCCACGTAGCCAGCGAGCTGGTCAAAGCCATGCTGAATCGTTGTATCCAGGTCAACGGTGCCCGGGTGCTGGTCATGGGGCTCACCTTCAAGGAAAACTGCCCGGACCTGCGTAACACCCGCGTGGTCGATGTGGTCAGGGAACTGCAGGACTACAATATCCAAGTCGATGTTCACGACCCCTGGATCAACGCGGCAGAGTCCGAACACGAATACGGCATCTGCCCCATTGCCGAGCCTGAACAGGGCGCCTACGACGCCATTATCCTCGCGGTTGGTCACAATCAGTTCAAAGCCATGGGCGCCGCCAACATCCGCGCCCACGGCAAACCGGAACACGTGCTCTACGACCTGAAATACATCCTCCCCAAAGAGGACGTAGACATCAGGTTGTAAAGGTAGCTGCGAGCTGCGAGGCGCAAGCCACAAGCCACAAGCTACAAGCTACAAGCTACAAGCGGCAAGCTGCAAGGAAAGGCAAACTCGTAGGAGCGTCGCTGGCGGCGCGAACCGCCGCAGGCGGGGCCCGAAGGGCCAGGACAAACAGGGCGGTAGCCCGCCTTTGACTTCCCTTGCAGCTTGAAGCTTGTAGCTATTGGCTCGCAGCTGGAAGCTTGTTTATACACACGAACAAGGGATTGGACATGACAACTCGCTACGAACAGGTACAGGAAGATCTCAAAGCCAACCCCAAAACCTGGCTTATCACCGGCGTGGCAGGCTTCATTGGCTCCAACCTGCTCGAAACCCTGCTGCGCCTCGACCAGACCGTCATCGGTCTGGACAACTTCGCCACCGGCCACCAGCACAACCTGGACGAAGTTCAGCACACCGTCACCGCTGACCAATGGGCCAGATTTACCTTCATCGAAGGCGACATCCGCAACCTGGACGACTGCAAAAAAGCCGTCACCGGGGTCGATTACGTGCTCCACCAGGCCGCCCTGGGCTCCGTGCCGCGCTCCATCAACGACCCGATCACCACCAACCAGGCCAATATCGACGGCTTCCTGAACATGCTGGTGGCATCAAAAGATGAAGGCGTACAAAGCTTCACCTACGCGGCCTCCAGCTCTACCTACGGCGACCACCCGGGCCTGCCCAAAATCGAAGACCGCATCGGCAAGCCGCTATCTCCTTATGCCGTCACCAAATACGTCAACGAACTCTACGCGGACGTATTCGCCCGCACCTACGATTTCAACACCATCGGCCTGCGCTACTTCAACGTCTTTGGCAAACGTCAGGACCCCAATGGTGCATATGCCGCGGTCATCCCCAAATGGACGGCGGCCATGATCAAAGGTGATGAGGTGTTCATCAACGGTGACGGTGAAACCAGCCGGGACTTCTGTTTCATCGAAAACGTGGTGCAGATCAACCTCCTCGCCGCCACTGCAGAAGCAGATGCCAAGAATCAGGTGTACAACGTAGCCCTGGGCGACAGAACCACGCTAAATACTTTGTTCGATGCCCTGAGAACCGCCCTGAAAGAGAGCAACGTCAACTACGAAGCGTCCCCAAGCTACCGGGATTTCCGCGCCGGTGACGTTCGTCACTCCCAGGCTGACATCAGCAAGGCACAAAACCTGCTCGGTTATGAGCCTCAATTCCGTATCTACAACGGCATAGGGAAGGCCATGCCTTGGTACGTGATGCATCTGAGTGGTGGGCGGTAATGCTGTCTATTGATAGCCATAATCAAGGATTATTACTCCTTAACTTCAGCGGGAAGTTGCGTGGAGCACTGTGTAATAGCAAGCAAAGATTGATTTTGAGAGCTACATCATGCTGAAACAGCTAAAAGAGCTATACCTGCTGCTCGATGCAGACCAGAGGAAAAAACTTCTGCAGCTTCAGGTGCTGGTTATTCTTATGGCGTTTTCTGAGATGGCCAGCGTAGTTGCCGTTGGGCCGTTCATGTCTCTGGTGGCCGACCCTGCCGTTCTGGAAAGTGATGGCGTACTGGCTAAAGCGTATGCTCTGTCAGGCCTGACAGAACCAAGCGATTTCATGTTTTGGCTTGGCATTGGCGTGCTGTTAATGCTTGCGGTAGCTGCAGGCGTTTCGATTCTGACCATATGGCGCCTATCTGTTTATGGTGTGCAGGTTGGCGCACAGATCAGCTCTCGTCTGTATCGACACTACATGTATCAGAGTTGGCTTTTTCATGCGGGGGGGAGCAGTAGCCAACTTGTCAACAAGATTGCACAGGAAGCGACACGCCTGAACAATGGTGTAATCAACCCCTTCATGCAGCTGAACTCACGCCTTGTCTTGGTGTTGCTAATGTCCTTGGCGTTGGTGATTTATAACCCGCTGGTGGCTGTTATCGGTGTGAGTGTTTTTAGCTGCTCTTACCTGCTTATCTTCAAATTCATCCGGTCACGCATCGTCAGAAATGGCAGAATGGTAACAAAGGCGCAAAAACAGCGTTTCAAAATGATGGGAGAAGGCCTGGGTGGAATAAAGGATGTGATTCTGCTGGGGCGACAAGAGAGCTTTGTTTCTCGTTTTGCCAATGCTAGCAAGCAGATGGCCGATGCGCAGGGAAAAAACCGGGTGATGGGACAAACCCCCAGATACATCATGGAGCTAGTGGCGTTCAGCACCATTATCTTCTTGATCCTTTACCTTTTGTCCAGCAATGACGGCAATATTGCTGCCGTTCTTCCGATCCTTTCCGTCTATGCGTTGGCAGGAATGAAGCTCTTGCCTGCGTTTCAGCAAGTATATGCAAGCTTTTCACAGATCAGGGGTAGCCTGGCGGCGTTTGACGAGATCAGGGAAGATTTGATTAACAGTGAAAATGACACTGGTATGGGGTGTCGAGAGACAAGTGAAAAGCAACGACTTGATTCAATAGGAAAACAGCAGTCTAAAGTATTAAAAGTAAACAAGACAGTTGAATTCAAAAATGTGACGTTCTCGTATCCGGGAAAACCCTCACCGGCACTGAATGCCCTGAATCTGACCGTGCCAGTGAATAAGGTGATTGGTTTGGTAGGGGCATCAGGTTCAGGGAAATCCACGGCAATCGATATGCTTCTTGGCTTGATTTCGCCAGATAGTGGTGAGGTGCTGATAGATGGGAAGCCGTTAGCTAATGATGACAAAAGAGCATGGCAAAACGGTATTGGGTTTGTCCCTCAATCCATATTTCTTTCAGACAGTTCCATTGCTGAGAACATAGCCTTTGGCATACCAAAAGAGAATATTGACGAAGGGAAAGTCAAAAAAGCGGCGTCGATGGCGCACCTTGATGAGCTGCTTTACGAGTTGCCAGAAGGGCTGCAAACCCGAGTGGGTGAGCGTGGAGTACAATTGTCTGGAGGTCAGCGTCAGCGTATTGGCATTGCCAGAGCGCTTTATGATGATGCGGATATTCTTGTGATGGATGAAGCCACCAGCGCGCTGGATGGCATTACGGAAAAATATATCATGGATGCTATCCATGATTTATCTGGAAAGAAAACAATCGTTATGATTGCGCATCGGATCACAACAGTAAAGGCATGCGATAAAATCTTTCTATTGAAAGATGGGAGAGTCTCAAATGAAGGTAGTTATGACCACTTAATGATAAAAGATGTTAATTTTAGGAAGATGGCGCTTCAATAAAGCAGGTGCGATGGCTATGTGGTGAGGGGGTATTTCATGCTTCTAAAATAAAAAGTTCCCCAAGCCGATTTGCGAAAAATTATCAAAAGTTCAAGAGTTATGTTGTGGAGAAATAAAGTGGAAGAAGGGATTTGACATTAATGAATTTTAATAAAGATAAGCCAGACTTTATTTGCCTTGGTGCGCCACGGGCTGGGACAACCTGGCTATTTGAATGGTTAAATCAGCATCCCGATGTCTTTATTCCCGAAAAAGAAATCCACTTTTATATAAAAACTCAAGGTAGGGACTTTTATGAAGAAAAAGGAATCTCTTGGTACCAGAAGTTATTTGAGAACGCGAAAGCTAGTCAGGCTGCAGGAGATATCGCTGCTGGATACTTAAGATCTGAAAATGCTAGGGACAGGATTAAATTGACGGCTCCAAACGCTAAGTTAATTGTAATGATTAGGAATCCTGTTGAGCGGATCTGGTCCGATTATCAATATCGGTTGGGAAATAGATCATTTGATGGCTCGTTCGATGAGTTTCTGAAAAATAAAAAGGGTATTCGTGCTCTTAAAGATGGTTGCTATGCTGAGCAAATCAAGCTCTGGATGTCTGTTTTTAAAAAAGAAAGATTTCACTTTGTTGTTTTGGATGATGTTGAGCTTGATCGACAATATGAAATATCCAAAATTTGCAGATTTATTGGGGTTGGTGACTTTGTTCCAGTGGATTCAGCTCGACGAGTTAATGAAGCAAAAAGGGTTAGAAGTCGATGGCTGGCTGTTATCTATCATAAAGCCGCGCAATTTGCGGCGAAGTATGATCTGAATTTTTTGCGAAATCTTTTTCGAAAGTTGGGCTTAAAATATTTCTACGATATCGTTAACAAAGCCCAGGCGAGAAAAGCTGAAATGACCAATGCTCAAAGAGACTTTCTTAATAATTATTATAGAAATGATATTGAAGAGCTTGAGATATTATTGGGGCGAGACTTGTCACGATGGTGTTCGTGAATTGTTTATTATGATGTGTGAGATGCATTGTGCCGCTATATGATTTTCAAGGTAAAAAACTACTTTTTGTTCATGTTCCAAAGTGTGGAGGAACTTCGCTTGAAGAGCTATTTTCACGAGTAATGGGGAAGCCTGGACTTTATGGACCATTGACGGGAAGCGGGTTCAATCTCCAACATTCCCATGCTGAAATGCTGGAATTAATTTTGCCAAAAAGCTTTGTTGATTGTTCCGTCCTAATAACAAGAAATCCGTTTGATAGGATTGTGTCCATATATCAATGGACATACAAAAAAGATATTGGGAAGCCGTATTTAATCCCGCCGTTTCCAATTTGGCTTGACTATGTGCTGCTGAGAGCTAGAAGAAACCCTATGCATGGCAATAATTTTATTAGGCCTCAAGTGGATTTTATTTATCCAGGGTGTGATGTGTTTAAACTTGAGAAGGGGCTTCAGTCTCCAGTTGATCATATTGAAGCTCAATTAGGAATAAATTTTCAATATGAAGTAGGGCATAAATACAAGACCAATAAAATTAACAATAGTTATTTGGATCCCTTGGCAATAAGAAGAATAAGGGAATTTTATCGAGAAGATTTTGAAGCTTTTGGTTATTCGGATAAATTTGAGGAATCCAGTGCAGCAAGAAAAGTAGACTGTATTGATCGGGATTTGAGTAGATACAATATGTGGTGCAAGTATTTTCTCAAAGGTGGGCCGCAAAAGTTGTTTTACTTTATTAAAGCAAGGATGAATTGATTGTGGCAGCAGGATCTAGTCGGAATAATAGTAATCGAGTTTGTGTCGTTATCTATGATTTTGAGCCTCGCGGTGTACAGAGAGTACAGATTCGTTTGGCAAATGAGTTTAGTTCTCTAGGTTATGACGTCGATGCTTTGGTTTTTAACTGCTCTGGCCCACTTTTGTCAACCCTTTCACCAAGCGTCAGTGTTGTTGACTTATCAGCAAATTCTGCAAAGTCAGCCTTTTTTAAAATTATAAAATACTTGTTTTATAAGAAACCACAGGCGATCTTTTCAGCTGAGGACCATATAAATATTGTGGCGTTAATAGCTTGCCAATTAGTACCTGTAAAGATTAAATGCGTAGTTAGCTGTCATGTTTCACCTAAATTGTGGGCATTGAAACCGAAGTTTTTATCTAAGCGCTGGTATATGGTTATGCTGGCAAAAGTGCTTTACCCCAAAGCTGATAAATGTGTGGCTATTTCGTCAGGAATGAAGCAAGAATATCTCGAAATTTTAGGTGTTAACCCTGACAAGATCACTGTAATTTATAACCCTGTGCTGAGTTTAAATTCCGAATCGGCAGTTTCTGATTTCCAACACCCGTGGCTAAATCATCCTAATATTAAAGTGGTGTTAGGTGTTGGTAATTTGTCACGAATCAAAGGCTTTGATGATTTGATTAGGGCGTTTTCACTTCTTCAAAGCAGAGAGTTTCTACGATTAATAATCGTCGGCGATGGTCCCGAAATGGAGAATCTTGTCTCTCTATCAAATGAACTTGGGTTGCGAGAGTTTATTGATTTTGTTGGCTATAGCCCAACCCCTGAATCCTTCATGAACCTTGCCGACGTTTTTGTGCTGACTTCGCGATCAGAGGGTCTCCCAACAGTCCTTATCGAGGCAATCGGAGCAGGCTGTCCTGTTGTGTCAACTCGATGTGGCGGGGGGGCTGTTGAAATAATGGAAGATGGTGATCTAGGTCCGCTTGTTGATGTTTCTGATGTTGAGGGGATTTGTGAGGCTGTTCATCAGGCTCTTAATAACCCGATAAAGAAAAGTAAGCTAATCAAAAGCTCTGAAAGATTCTCTTCGTCTGCTATAGCCATGGAATATCTTGAAAGAATATTGATCTAGGTCGTCGCTTATAATTGATATTGTTTTTATTTAATGAATCATTAAAGATTATATGTTGGTGAAAAGATGAGGCTCTTGAATAAAGTTGGATACGAAAAAAACAGATTTAGATATAGATTCGTTGATAACTTCTACTTTGTCCATATAAACAAGACGGGCGGAAGCAGTCTAGAGAATGCTTTAAAGATTCCCTTCGAGCACAAGACAGCATCTGAAATAATAAGTGAGGTGGGAATCTCTAAGTGGGAAAGAAGATTTACATTTGCGATTGTGAGAAACACGTTTGATAAGGTTGTTTCCCATTTTCATTACAGGGTTAAAACCAATCAAACATCGCTTGGGGATAAAAAGCTGTCATTTAATGACTGGGTAAAAGCCTGCTATCGAGACTTCGATAAAAGGTATTTAGATAATTTCAAAATGTTTATGCCGCAATTTAATTGGGTTTCTTCTGAATCTGGAGATGTGATTGTTGACTTTATTGGTCGATTTGAAAATTTGAATAATGATTTCGATTACATTGCTAAAAAATCTTCGATTCGAGCCACTTTGCCGCATGAAAAAAAATCTAAGCGCCAGGACTTTCGGGGATACTACGATTCTGAGACAACTGAGTTGATTGCTTCTTTCTTTAGAAAAGATCTTGATTTTTTTAACTATGGTTTTGACGGAGAGTAGGAGGTATGATCCTGAATAACGGCTCCCGCTTTGCAGACTTTTTTATTATTGGCGCCCCTAAAGCGGGGACAACTGCTCTGGATGCATATCTTCGCCAACATCCGGATATTTTCATGTGCCGTAAAGAGGCACATTATTTTTGTTCTGATTTTCCCGGGAATATCAATTTCTCCTCTTTTAAAGATTACCTGGATATTTTCGATGATGCGAAAGATGGCCAAATGATAGGAGAGGCATCTGTTTGGTATTTGTATTCTGAGGCCGCTGTTGGCGAGATTCTAAATATTAACCCTGACGCAAAATTTATTGTCATGCTGAGAGATCCCGTCAAGGCAGCGGTGGCAACCCATGGTGAATTACTGCTGGATTTGCGTGAAGATGAGCCAAACTTTGAAAAAGCATGGCGACTTCAGGGGGACCGGCGCAAAGGGCATAAGCTCCCTCTTAATTGCAGAGAGCCCAAGCAACTCTTTTATAAAGATGTTTGTTCCTGGAGTCATCAAATTGAACGCCTTATTAATCAGGTTCCTGAAAGAAATTTGAAAGTTATAATAATGGAGGAGTTTTTCTCAGATTCTGATAAAGGTTTTAATGAGGTGTTGGCGTTTTTGGGAAAAGAGGAGAGATCTTTAGATAGTTACCCGGTTATTAATGAAGGTAAGAGAGTTAAAAGCATTTTTCTTTTAAAGTTTTCTCGTGATATTCCTAAGCGCTTTCCAAAATTATTTAATGTACTAAAGGTTGTTGCAAATTCTACTGGGCTTCATCCAGGTCGCATACTGAATGACTTTGTTTCAACCAAAAATGTTGTTACTAAGTCCCGTAAGGCTATTCGTGAAGAATTTCGCCGTGAGCTTTTGGGAGAATTCAAGCAAGATGTAGAAAGTCTTGAGCGTATTCTTAATCGATCCTTGGGTGAATATTGGTTGAAAGGATAAGTCTCATGGCGTTACATGAAAAAAAATCCACCCGAGTTATTTTCTTTTATCACGGTTCAGGAACATTCAGTTACGGTGTGGCACAGGTTTTTCTTCACGTTCTTAATGGGCTAGATAAATCACGATTTGAGCCTATTTTGGTGATTACGGGCAGTTTGGATGAGCCCATTGCTAATTTAGATAGCAATGTGAGGGTGGTCGAGCTGCATAAAAGAAGTCTTAAGGGCGTTTTTTTTTCATTTGTCTCATGCCTGAAAGAATGTCGTCCTGAAATTGTCATTTCTGCGATGGAGCACCCAAATGTTCTTGCAGTATTAGCCAAGTTTGTCTCCAGGCTTGATTTTAAATTGATAATTACAAGTCATAATGTTCTCACAAGCAGACTCAATGAAATGTGGAGTAAAAGGCAGGCTAGAGTTGTTCGCTTTCTAATTCCATTAATGTATCCGAGAGCAAATTTTTTTCTTTGCGTTTCAGATGCTGTCAGGAAAGATTTTTTGGCTTACATTAAAACCCCAGTAAGAAATGCTGTCATATACAATCCGGTTTTTCCTGAATGTTTGTTAAGTCGAGCCCCTGTTGCTAAAGAAAAAGGTCTTTTGGTTGTCTCTAGCAGATTGACAACTCATAAAAATGTATCAGAGGCTGTGCGCGCTCTATCGCATCTTGATGAAAGCTATAGGCTAATTGTTCTTGGTGATGGTTCAGAGCGGGTAAAGCTTGAAAGGCTGGTGGTTGATCTGGGCTTGGAAAGCCGTGTTGATTTATTAGGTTTTGTGAAAGACCCATTTGCTTATTATAGTAAAGCTGAAACTCTTGTTCACCCGTCCAGGTGGGAAGGGTTTGGTAATATTCTGATTGAAGCGATGGCTTGTGGGTGCCAGATTGTTGCAAATTCCCAGGCTGGTGCGCCATCGGAGGTGCTATGTAATGGGGAGTATGGTTTCCTGTATGAAGGTGGAAATGCTGAGTCGCTTGCAAACAATGTTTTGAAGGCGAGATCTGAGCCAAAGGATCGTCAATCTTTGATTAACTATGCGTCTGAGTTTACTGATGTGCGTGTGGCGCGCCAGTATGAGCGGTTATTTGATTCTCTTCTGATGGATACCTGATTCCGGAACAAAAATGGATTTCTTTATAGTTGGCTACCCTAAGGCCGGCACTACTTCTTTATATGAATATATGAAAAGCAACCCGATGTTGTTTTTTCCTGAAGTCAAGGAGCCGCATTATTTTACCCGGGATTATCCGGGTTGCCGAGTTGTGGACACCTTTGATCAATACATGAGTCTTTATCAAGCGGCGTCTGAACAGCAATTAAAAGGTGACGCTTCTGCATCTGTTATTCATTCTGACTTCGCGCTTGATGAGATCATTAATAAATTTCCCGATGCAAAATTCATTGTCATTCTGCGTGATCCGGTAGCTGCATTTGTCTCCTTTCATGGAGAATTGCTACATAACCTTAATGAGGCTGAGCAAGATATCGAACGGGCTTGGTCCCTGCAAGAAGACCGAGCTAATGGGGAATGTATTCCGTCTACTTGCTTAGAGCCTGGTTTTCTACAGTATAAAAGTGTTTTCAACTATCGGTCTCAGCTGCCTGCTTTTTTTGATAAGGTTCCTGAATCACAGCGGCTTGTTCTTATTTTCGAAGAGTTCTTTGCCGATCCTCGGTCAGGATATCTGCAGGCGCTTGACTTCCTCGACATTGAGGATGATGGGCGGCTTGATTTTGGTGCAAAGAACACGGCACGAAAACACAGATTCCGAACATTGGCTGAAATCCACAAAAAACTGGTTAACGGCAACAGCGTTTTTTATCGCTGGGCCAAGGCAGTGCTTTCCTTCCTTGGTGTCCACCCTTCGTCGCTGATCGCCCGTTTTAATCAACTTCCTGGTGGAAAGCCTGAATTAAGTACTAAGTTTAAAGATGAGCTTGAGCAATATTTTCAAGCGGATATTGATGCTGTCGAAAAGTTGCTTGGTCGACCCGTTGATAGTTGGAGGAAGTAGTGGCTCGCATTGGTATTGTCATCTATTCCCTTGCCGGGGCTGGCGCAGAAAGAGTTTCCATCAATCTTGCTCATGAGTTTGCTGCAGCTGGGCATCAAGTTGACTTTATTTTGGGGCAGGCCGGGGGGGAACTTTTTGATGAGGTGCCAGTGGGGGCGTCTTGCATTGTGGCATCCCAGCCTCGCGCGGGAGGATGGCGGTCCGCCATTCGCGGTTACATCGATCAGCAATCGCCGGATGTTCTGTTGGCTATGATGGAAGGGGCTGGCGTGCTGGCTATTCAGGCGGCAAAGGGGAGATCTGTCCCTGTCTATGTCGTTTCTCATGTGCACTTTTCTCGTCACTGTCGCCAGTCGCCAAGAATAAAGGAGCGATGGTTAATGCCTATGGCTGCACGCTGGTATCTACCGCGTGCAGCCGGCGTTATCGGTGTTTCTCGTGGGGTGGCAAGTGACATTCAGCATTCAGCCAAACTTGATCCTGGCCGTGTTCACTCGGTTTATAACCCCATTTTGTCAAATGATTTCTTCCTGAAGGCATCAGAGCCCGTCGAGCACCCTTGGTTCGCGCCTGACCGTAACTGGTTAAATGTTATTACTGTTGGCAGGCTTGCTGCTCAGAAGGATCATGATACTTTGCTCGCCGCGATTGCGATGGTGAATCAAAAACAGCCTGTTCGCCTTATGGTATTCGGCCAGGGTGAGCGACGGGATGAGTTGCATGCACTTTGTGCATCTCTGGATATTCAGGCCATTGTTGAATTTTCTGGTTATGACCCTAACCCTTATAAATTTATTGCTGGCGCAGATGTCTTTGTATTGTCATCCCGCTGGGAGGGATTTGGTAACGTTCTTGTGGAGGCCTTGGCATGCGGGACACATGTTATTTCCACTGATTGTCCTAGTGGCCCCAGTGAGGTTCTTGATTATGGAGTGTATGGGGTCTTGGTGCCGGTGAATGATCCTGTCAGGTTGTCTAACGCAATTATCGAGTCAGACCGTAATTTGATTCGTCATGCTAATCTTGATGCTCATCTTGAAAAGTTTATGACATCATCTGTTGCCCGGCAGTACCTTGAAGTTATGGGCCTGGATGGCGGAGGTGATTATGCCAGGGATTAAAAGTGGCCGGTTCTTAACTCCCTTTCTTTGGTGGGGCAGCGTTAAGTCAGGCTGTTCATTTCACTTACCAACGACAAAGATCCCTGGCTCTGTTTCACTTTTTCCCCTCAAGGTAGTTCATAAAATTAATGATACGTATCCTGATGAATTTTCGTCGTTTGGATACTTTTTTGAGGCTGAATTGGCGTGAAGCTGCTTTTTGTGATTGGAAATATTTCTTCTTCTGGCGGCACAGAGCGCGTCACAACGGAAATTGCTGCGGCATTGTCTGATGCTGGCCATCACGTGTCTGTTCTTAGTCTTTTTGGTCCTGCAAGCCCCTGGTTTGACCTTCCTGAAGCTATTTCTGTCAAGGCTGCAGGTTTGAGGCCTGCCGGTGGCAATTTGTTTCGTGCTGCTGCGATATCACGTTGCTTGTATCAGGCTGCTGTTCGTACTGAAGTCGATGCCGTGATTCTGGTTGACTCTATTCTTTTTGCCTTTTGTATTCCTTGGGCCCGGTTTTCCCGAGCAAAGATCCTTTGCTGGGAACATTTTAATTTGTCTACCAGTCATGGCACCTCCATGCGAAGCCTGGGCCGCTTAGCCGCTTCTCGCATGTGTGACAAGGTCGTGGTCCTTACGGAGCGCGATGCAGCGGCTTGGCGTGCCAAGTACCGTATTTCTGACCGTGTGCAAGCAATCTGGAATCCCATACCTCGATTTTCTTCATACCAATCATCTCCTTGCGATCAGGAACCACGTATTGCCTTGGCAGTGGGTCGACTGGCTCCAGAAAAAGGTGTTGATGTTCTATTGAAGGCCTGGAAGGAATTGGGCGATGCCAGAGATGGGTGGGTATTACGTATTGTGGGTGGTGGCGAGGATGAAACGTCCCTCAAAGTCCTCGCCAATGATCTTGAGGTTACCAAATCTGTTGTTTTTGTTGGGCAGGTTCGCGATGTGGCTGCAGAGTATCGTGCTGCATCCTTGTATGTGATGAGTTCTCGCTGGGAGGGGCTACCCATGACTCTGCTTGAGGCGCAACATTTTGGCTTGCCCAGTGTTTCAACCGACTGTATGACTGGGCCCAGAGAGGTTCTTTCCTGCAATAACGGGATTCTTGTCAAGGAGGAAGATCCTGTGGATCTTGCCCGTGGAATGGCCAGATTGATGGCTTCCCCTGCGCTGCGTCTGGAGCAGGGAGCGGCGGCGCGAGAGAATGCCTGCCGTTATGCGGCTGCCAGCATCTCCATGCAGTGGGAAGAAATGCTGGAGCGCCTGGAGTGAATATTGTTTTTATTTTGGGCCTCGTTTCGTCATTGCCATCTTATGGCACTTCCATGAGGTTTTTCACGGTTTTGGGCTTGCTCATGGCTGTGGCGGATCTTCATGAAAAACCGTGATAAAAGTAAGCGATTATGATTTTTATAATCTGTAAATATTTGATTCAGAATAATCTATGAGGATTTTTCTTTCATTTTATAGAAAGAGATGTGTCATATTTTAACCTTTGGTGTTTGTTATGGAAAAAGTTTTTGGAATTGGTTTTCATAAGACAGGAACTACTAGCTTGGCACTTGCTCTTCAAATGCTTGGCTATAGGGTGACTGGCCCTAATGGAGTAAAAGATCCGTTTATTGCTGATAATGCTCTTGCTATGGCCATGGCGTTGGTGGAGCAATATGATGCTTTTCAGGATAATCCTTGGCCTATGTTGTATAGGGAGGTCGATGAAAGATGCCCTGGGGCTAAGTTCATTCTAACTTATAGAAATGAAGAAAGTTGGATTAATAGTTTGGTAAACCACTTTGATAAAAATGATACACCAATGCGAAAGTGGATCTACGGTCCTGGTAGCCCCGTCGGTAATGAGAATGTCTATCTTGAAAGGTACAAAAGGCACAATCAGGAAGTTAGAGAGTATTTTAAGGGAAGGGCGAGCGATTTTATTGAGGTTGATATTATGTCAGGTGATGGTTGGCCTGAACTGTGTGGTTTTTTGGGCTGCTCTGTTCCCGATGAGAATTTCCCTCATGCAAATAAGTCTTCTGATAGAAATCCCCCAAAAAGCAGTTTCTCAAGGGTTAATAACTTTCTGAAAAACTTCTTTTAAAAAAGATTTTTCGCCTTTTATTTTCAATCATATAAATTTGGTAATGCATTTGGATTTATATTATTTGAGTCTTGGTGTCGGCGTTTATGAGTGATCATAGTTTAGTCAGGGGGACATATAATGTGGCGCATCTGGTTCCCTATGATGCGGTTGGTGGTGTTGAGGTTGCGGCCAAGAGCATTGCTGATGGCACTTATGATGGATTCTCATTTTCTCGATTGTATCTCGCGGATAAACAGAGAAATGAAAGTGAGAACCAGCCTGGTGTTTATTTTCGCGCGCTCGGGCGGCTCCTCAGATTGAAGCCGGACCTTGTTATCGCCTCATTATGGCGCTGTTGCGCGGTTCTTGTCTTTTACAAGCTGTTCCGGCCCCGCGTCAGAGCTGTGACCTTTCTCCATTCAGCCTGTACAGTCCACTGGCTCGATTTTATCTTGAACTACTTTTCCATGTGCCTTTCCAGCGAGATTTGGGCTGATAGCTTGTCTACTCTCAATGCTCGTGTGCCTGGCCGCTGGCACCGGAAGGCGAGAGTTATCTCATTTCTGGTTGATCGTGTTTCTCCCGTTCAGCGGATGACCCCGAAACCGCGCTTTGTATTTTGGGGCAGAATTCACTCCATGAAAGGTCTTGGCAGGGCCTTAACGGTTTTTCATGAGTTCCAGGAATTTTTTCCTGACGCGTCTTTTTCCATAATAGGCCCTGATGATGGCGAATTAGCCTTCCTCCGAAAGCTGATTGTTGAAACGGGCATACAGAATGTTGAATTTCCCGGTTGCATGGATCGTGAGGATATCTTCGCTTTCGCTAACAATGGTTCTTTTTATCTGCAAACCAGCGTTGATGAAGGCATGGCCATGTCCGTGGTGGAAGCCATGCAGCTAGGACTGGTGCCTGTGGTGACCCCGGTGGGGGAGATTCCCCGATATTGTCAGGATGGCCACAATGCGGTGCTGGTCCATGATGATGAGAGCGCGGTTAGATCTGTCTTGCGGTTGCTTGATGATCCTGAGGAATATCAGCGGCTTTCTCGCAATGCGGTTCAAACCTGGCAGGACAAACCCTTATACCGTGATGATGTGCTGGAGGCTTGCAGGCATGTTCTTGCGGTCTAATCGCGCAGTTTTCTCGAGAGTTATCTCATGTGCGGCATAGTGGGCTTGATAAACCCGCCTGCTGCGGTTGGGGGGCGGGACTTGGCTTCCACGGTGCAGTCCATGGCGGAGACGATCATTTCCCGTGGGCCGGATAGCCAGGGCGTGTGGGCCGATGACGATGCAGGCCTGGCGCTTGGGCATCGTCGATTATCCATTGTTGACCTGACTGAAGCCGGGCATCAGCCCATGGTGTCTCCCTGTGGCCGCTATGTACTGGTCTTTAATGGTGAGATCTACAATCACCTAGCGCTTCGATCAGCGATTGAAGCGCGAGTGGAATCGCCGGTTTCCTGGCGAGGGCATTCGGATACTGAAACTCTCCTTGTCTCTTTTGCTGTTCAAGGTGTAGAGGCGACGTTAAGCGCGGCCAGTGGGATGTTTGCACTGGCTTTGTGGGACCGCCGAGAACAATGTTTGACCCTTGCACGGGATCGTTTCGGTGAGAAGCCGCTCTATTATGGCTGGGTGGCCGGCGGGTTTGTGTTTGCCTCAGAGTTGAAGGCGCTGCATTCAGTTCCCGGCTGGCAGGGCGAACTGGATAACTCGGTTGTTGAAAACTACCTACGCTATGGTTGTGTAGGCGGTCGTCGCAGCATCTTCCGGGATGTATTTAAGCTTTCTCCGGGGGCAAGCCTCACGCTATCACGGTGCGAGCTTGCATCGGGAGTACGTCCTGTGCCCTCTATTTGGTGGTCGTCCACTGACGTGGCCAGCGAGATGCTCGACGCGCGAGAGACGCAACCAGCCACATCGGAAGAGGTGGAATCCGTCCTGCAGGGTGCTGTTGGGCGTATGATGGAGGCGGACGTGCCGCTTGGGGCTTTCTTGTCCGGCGGTGTGGACAGTTCTTTGATTGTTGCCCTGATGCAGAAACAGGCATCTCGCCCAGTTAAAACTTTTTCAGTCGGCTTCGATGATACGCGCTATGATGAATCCAGCCATGCGGCGGCCGTGGCTGCCCATCTTGGTACGGATCACACCACTTTGCGCGCTAATGCTGATATGGCGCTGGACCTGGTTCCCAGATTGCCCCAATTGTATGACGAGCCGTTTGCAGATTCTTCCCAGTTGCCAACCTGTTTGGTGTCTTCACTGACACGAGACTATGTGACTGTAGCGCTGAGTGGTGACGGCGGTGATGAGATGTTTGGTGGTTATAACCGTCATCTATGGGGGCCACGTGTTTGGTCGAAAGTCTCCGGTTTGCCATTAGTGGTTAGACATGCGTTGGGTGGCTTGATCAGGACGGTTTCATCAGGTGGGTACGACAAGCTGATGCAGGCAGCATCGCGGGTGATGCCTTCCCGGTTTCAGGTGCGAACGTTTGGCGAAAAGCTCTACAAGCTGGCTGACGTGTTGTCCTGTGATTCATTTTCTGCCCTCTATACCGACCTTTCCTCCATGAATCGGCATCCTGGTGCGTTGTTGAATGGGAATTCCAGGCAGGCAAGGCCTGAGGCTATTGATCTAACGGCGTTTGCGGGTTTCAGCCAGGCTGAGTGGATGATGCTGATGGACACCCTGACCTATATGGTGGATGACGTGCTGGTCAAGGTGGATCGTGCCAGTATGGCATCGAGCCTGGAAGTCAGGGCTCCGTTCCTCGATCCGGAGGTATTCAAGACTGCCTGGCGGTTGCCGCTCTCCCAGCGAGTGGCAGAGGGAGAGGGCAAACGGGTATTGCGTGATATTTTGTATCGGCATGTCCCTCGAGAATTGATCGAGCGTCCCAAAATGGGGTTTGCGGTACCGCTGGATGAGTGGTTGCGTGGCCCTCTGCGTGAGTGGGCCGAGTCGTTACTGTCTCCGCAGGCGTTATCTCAACTTCCCATGCTGGATAGTAAGGCCGTGCAACGCTGTTGGCAGGCGCACCTTCAGGGTAAGGGGCATCATGCACAACAGCTGTGGGTAGTCTTGCAGCTTGTTGCGTGGTCCGGACATTGGCGGCCAAGGGTGAGCGCATGAGACGTGTCCATTTCAGGAGCCATTAATGTTGCCCTATTGGTTTTTCTTTCNCTTTTCTTTTCTTTGGCCATTGGCCTTCGCCATCAGGTGGGGGGGGATTGGTTTGCCTATAGCCGCATATTGGATCAGCAATCACTGAAGTCATTGTGGGAGGTTCTTCAGGGCGAAGATCCGGGTTATCACTTGCTTTGCTGGGTGGTTGCCCAGTCCGGTGGGGCTATTTATTGGGTCAACACCGTTTGTGGCATGCTGGTGATGGCCGGGTTGGTACGGTTTTGCCGCACGCTGCCTTTACCCTGGTTGGCTCTCCTGGTGGCGGTGCCGTATTTGATTATTGTGGTCGGCATGGGCTATTCCCGCCAGGGCGCGGCGTTGGGGCTGCTGATGATGGGTCTTGTATCGCTTCGCAATGGCAGGATGGCTGGTTTTGTATTCTGGGTTGTGCTGGGTGCGACGTTTCACAAGTCGGCGGTGTTGATGCTGCCGGTTGCCGCCCTGGCGTCCACATCCAATCGGATTTGGAGCTTTTTATGGGGCGGCGTCATTTCTCTAGCGGCTGCTTATTTGTTTGTCTTTGACTCTGCGGATCGCCTCTGGGCGAATTACGTAGAAGCGGATTTGCAGTCCCAGGGGGGAATGATCCGTGTTCTTATGAACGCTGTTCCTGCAGCGATATTCTTGTTTTTACACCGATATTTTGAGTTGAATCCCAATGAGCGAAAGCTCTGGTGGTGGATGTCGGTGCTGTCGATGGTATGTGTGCCGTTGGTGGCTGTTTCTTCTACCGCTACTGACCGTGTTGCGCTATACCTGATTCCTGTTCAGCTTTTTGTCTTCTCGCACCTGCCGTTTATTTCCCGTGATCCGCGGTTCCGAGGGTTAATTACGATAGGGATTATTGGGTATTACGCGCTGGTCCAGTTTGTCTGGCTGGTTTTTGCCACGCATTCCTTCTTATGGTTGCCATATCAGACTTGGTTTTCTGCATAGGCAGCCTTGGTGAGTTGTATGGATACGGTTTTTCTCACGTCGAATACCTCCTGGTACTTGTATAACTTCCGTAAGAGCACTATTAGTGCCCTTAAAGACCAAGGTTACAAGGTGGTATGCCTTTCGCCTCTGGATGACTTCAGCCAAAGACTTGAGTATGAGCTGGGTGCTGAGCATGTGCCGCTACCCATGGTGGGGAAGAGCACCGGTGCGCTTCAGGAGCTTCGCAGCCTGTTGTTCATCTGGCAGACGTTCCGACGCCACAAGCCGGTTTTCGTCTTTAACTTCACCATCAAGCTGAACCTTTATGGTGGCTTGGCGTGTACGGTGTTGCGGGTGCCGTTTTCCAACAATGTCTCTGGCCTGGGGACGGCTTTTATCCATGATTCCTGGCTGTTTCGGCGGGTACGGCAGGTGTATGGCTGGGTGAATCGCCGGGCACGGCATTTGTTCTTTCAGAATGAGGAGGATCTGGCGGTATTCCGGAATGCCGGGTTGCTGGGTGATACGCCGCTAACACTGTTGCCGGGCTCCGGTGTGGACCTTGAGCATTTTAGTATGCAGCCTCTGCCTGCCACTGAGACGATTACCTTTGTGATGATTGCCCGCCTGATGGGGGACAAAGGTGTGCGGGAGTACGCCGGCGCGTGCCGGCTGCTCAAGGCGCAGGGTTTTCCGGTGCGTTGTCTGTTGGTGGGGCCGTTGGGGGTGAGTAACCACAGTGCGGTTAGTGAAGCGGAAGTCGCTGGTTGGCAGGGTGACGGTATTCTCGAGTATCGCGGTGCAACCGACGATGTGCGCCCGGTGATTGCGGAATCCCATGTGCTGGTGTTGCCGTCCTACCGTGAAGGGATGCCTCGTACGGTACTCGAAGCGGCGGCCATGGGCCGACCGGCTATTGTGACGGATGTGCCGGGTTGTCGGCAGGCCATTGAAGCTGGCAAGACTGGCTGGCTTTGTGAGGCACGCAGTGCTGAATCTCTTGCAGAGCAGATGTTGAAATTCATCGCAATGGGGGAAGAAGATCGGCAGCAGGCGGGGGTGGCGGCCCGTGCGCGGATGGAAGCCTCTTTCAGTGAGGCGCGGGTGGTCCAGGCTTATCTCGATTGCCTTGCCGGTTAATACAGCATAGGCATTATTCATGTACATCCTTTCCAAATTTGCCATTGCCCTTATATCTCCGCTGGGAGCTTCGTTGTTTCTCGGTGCTGTCGCGGTGCTTTTTGCGTTGTGTAAGTGGCGTCGTTTCTCTTTGCTGCTGGGTTTCCTGGCTTTGGGGTGGTTGTGGGTGTGGTCGCTGCCTGTTGCCAGTGACCGGTTGCGTGCCACCCTGGAAGGACAGTTTCCTCCCGTGACGGTCTCGGCCCTGCCAGAGGTGGACGCGATTGTGGTCTTGGGGGGCGGCGTGACGCCGCCTTCGATGGGTAGTGACATGCCTAACCTTGAGGGCGGTGCTGACCGTGTGTGGTTTGGAGCCAGGTTGTTTCATGCGGGTAAGGCGCCGTTGGTGGTGCTGAGTGGCGGTAGTGATCCTGAATACAGTGTATTTTCAGAGGCGGAATCCATGGCTCTTTTTATTGGGGCCATGGGGGTAGAGCGCGATGTGTTGCTCCTTGAGTCTGCCAGCCGTAATACCTCCCAGAATGCAGCTTTTACTGCAGGTCTCCTTGCTGAGGGGGGCGTTAACCGGATTCTGCTGGTGACTTCGGCGCTGCATATGCCCAGGGCGGTGGCACGGTTCGAGGAGGTAGGGATGACGGTGATCCCGGCGTCGACAGATCATGAGGTGTTACATCGGCCGGGATGGCAGCGCTGGCTGCCGGACACCGGGGCGTTGGATGGCAGCGCGCGGGCCATGAAGGAGTGGGTGGGCCTTTGGGTTGGGCGGTGAAAAAAAACAGCTGCGAGCTGTCAGCTTTGAGCTGCAAGCTGCGAGGAAGGGCAAGATCTGAAGATCGCCTGCGGGGAAGGCTTTCGTGTGGGGTGGGTCGGGATGGCCTTTTGGGGTTAGTGTCGGTTACTACTATTTTCTGGTTTTTCAGATTTTGTGCTTCTTTACCCCATTTAGGGGATCCGTTTCTAGCCTTGTGGCTATACAATTGCTGTAATTTTTTCGTCATTGAGTAGTGGTTCACTGTTCTGGCGAATAGAATCGCGCGTTGGTTTTTTTGAAATTTGGGCCTGGGCTGCTGTCTTCAAGAAGAGGGACCTTCTCTTGAGCCCGGTCTTTTTTGCCACCTAATTGATTAGGTTTTGTACATGGAAGCTGCCGGCACATCTCTTCTTTCGGGCGTTTTTGCCTTGATTTCTTTGCGGATGCTTATGCCCTTTGCGGTGAAATTCCGCCTTGTGGATAAACCCGATCAGCGTAAATTGCACAAAGGTGCGGTGCCCCTGGTGGGTGGTTTGAGTGCCTTCCTTGGCGTGTTTCTGGGCTTTATGCTCGGCATGCCGCTGACTTCCGGCTACCTGGTTTTCCTGTTGTGTGCCTCTGTGTTGGTGTTACTCGGCGCCGTGGATGATGCGCGGGATCTGCCTGCCAGGTTCCGTCTGCTTGCCCAGGTCGTGCTGGGGGCGTTGCTGGTTTATGGCTCTGGTGATTCACTGGAGTCGTTCGGCAATCTGGTTGGGCTAGGCGTTATTGAACTGGGTGTGTTTGGGCCGCTGGTGTCCATTGCTGCTGTGATCGGTGCTACCAATGCGTTCAATATGATTGACGGGATTGATGGCTTGGCAGGTAGTCTTTCACTGATTGCCTTGCTGTCTCTGGCGTTACTGTTTTCGGTATCCGCGGAACACGAGGCGGGTTTGGCGTTGTCTCTGGGATTGTCCTGTGCGCTGATTCCCTACTTGATGGCAAACTTGCGGATTCCTCCGTTCAAGCGTCGTATCTTCATGGGTGATGCGGGTTCCATGTTCATCGGTTTTGCCATTGTATGGCTGATGATTCAGGGGGCGCCGCTGGAAGGCGCAGCTTTCCGTCCGGTGACTGCGCTGTGGTTGATTGCGTTGCCGCTGATTGACATGGTGGCCATCATGGTACGGCGTGCGCGCAAGGGCCAATCGGTAATGAACCCGGATCGTGAGCATTTGCATCATATCTTCATGCGAGCTGGCTTCTCTGATCGCCAGGCCCTGGTGCTGATTTCTTTTGTGGCCATGCTGTTTGCTGGTTTTGGCCTTCTGGGTGAATTCTTCCAGATCCCCGAGTGGGTGATGTTTGCGGCCTTCACATTGGTGTTTGCCCTGTATGATTATGCGCTTGGCCGGGTGTGGCGTTTGCTGGCCCTGTTTCGGCGCAAAAGCTCAGTTAGAAAACTGACTGTAGGGTAATGGAGGTGCCTCCTTGGCTTGCTATTGGCTGTTCAAGACAAATGAAAAAGCTACAAGCACAAGCCAAACAGACTCTGCTCTCGGCCCAATGAGTCTTCGTTTTCTTCTGCAAGCTTGTTGTTACACTGCCTTCACGCCAGTGGACCAACATGTTTGCTTTGCTCGTTGCCTCTTCCTGCATCAGTGATCCTTTTCGCTTCAGTTATATCCGATTGCTGCTATGCCATTATTGTGTTCAGGTTGGAATAGTTTTTGGCAGAATGACGGTGCGTAAAATTGAGCGTCGTGGTCCGGGCCTTAGGGTTTAGCCTTCTTTCCCGCAGGGAGCCGGCAGGGTGCTTTGGAAGGGGAGTGTTATTTGCGACTCAAGCAGAGTGCTGATGGCTTGAGCGCAAGAGGCTGTTGCAGGAAAAGGGTTAGACTGTTCGTTTGCGGGCCAGCTCCTACGAGGGAGGATTTTCTGGGTGCCGGGAATGCTGAGCCTATTCGAATATGATGCCGCGTCTATCAATATCGGCCATGGCGATTCTCACTTCCTCATAACAGAACGCATCGGCAGGTTCCTACGGTGCCTAGGCTTGGGTGCTTGTTTGTATATCTGGGCAGTTGGGGGGCATCATTCGGACAGTACGTTGTTTTTCCCTCCGTAAGCGTTGAAGGCTGCGCCAGGGATTGGTGCGGAGAAATACAGCTATGAGCCGCGAGCTGCTAGCGACGAGAAAAGGCAGGGAGGTCCGTGCATTTGGCAGTGACTTTGTTGTTTGCCTCGTCGCTAGCAGCTCGTAGCTATTAGCTGCTTTTCAAAGGATTGAACATGGATTGTCGTGATGAACGCCAGGATGGCGGGTTTCCTTATGTGGTGCACCACGGTGCGGTGCAAGGGGTGACGGGCTCGGCCCATGAATGGGTGGTGAGCGAGTCGGCCTCGGTGCTGATTGACTGTGGGTTGTTTCAGGGCCGTGATACCGGCCCGGCTGGCGCGTCTGCGTCGGATCTTTCCATTGATTTCGATATTTCCCGGATTCAGGCAGTGGTGCTGACCCATGTGCACATTGATCACGTGGGCCGGTTGCCGTGGCTGTTTGCGGCGGGCTACGACGGCCCGGTGTTTTGCAGTGAGCCGTCCGCGCGGTTGCTGCCCATTGTGCTGGAGGATGCCTTCAAGCTGGGCATCAGCCGCCAGCCCGAGCAGGTGGAGGCATTTCTCACGTTGCTTGAGGCCCGACTGGTGGCGGTGCCCTATGAGGCCTGGACAGCGCTGCCACTGGAGGGCGAGTCGGTTTTTGTCCAGCTGTTGCCGGCGGGGCATATTCTTGGTTCGGCCTCGGTCTCCTGCCGAAATTCACAGGGGCATGTGACGGTGTTCTCCGGGGATCTGGGGGCCAGGCTGGCGCCGATTCTCCGTTCCGCGCAGCCACCTTACCGGGCCGATTGCCTGGTGATCGAAAGCACCTACGGGGACCGCTTGCATGAAGGGCGGGCGGCGCGCTCGGCCCGACTTGAGCGGGCCTTGATGAGAGCTATGGAGGATAAGGGCACGTTACTCATTCCCGCCTTCAGTATTGGCCGTACCCAGGAATTGCTGTACGAGCTGGAAGGGCTGATTCATCGTCATCGCTCTGCGCCGCTGAATGAGCATCTGGATTGGGATGAACTGCCGATCATTCTCGATTCGCCGCTGGCCAGCCGGTTCACCCGGGTGTATCGGGAGCTGGATGATTTCTGGGATGCGGAAGCCCTTGAACGTCTTGATGAGGGGCGTCGGCCGCTGAGCTTTGAGCAGTTGCTTACCGTGGATGATCATGATGCTCATCAGCGCATGGTGCGTCATCTGGCAGAAAGTGCTCGTCCGGCAGTGGTGATAGCCGCCAGCGGCATGTGTGCCGGTGGACGGATCATGAATTACCTGAAGGCGATGCTGACCGACCCTCGCCATAATCTGCTGTTTGTGGGGTATCAGGCCAGGGGAACACCCGGGCGGGTGATCCAGCAGGAGGGGCAGGGGGGTGAGGTGGTACTGGATGGTCAGCGCTATTCCATTGCCGTGCCGGTGACGTCCATCAGTGGCTATTCCGCCCATGGAGACCAGCGGGATCTGCTGGATTTTGTGGAGGGGATGGAAGATTGGCCAGAGGAAATCAGGGTGGTGCATGGGGACCCGAAGGCAAAAGCCGGGCTGAAGGCCGCGCTGGAGGATCAGTATCGGCGCCGGGGGATGTCGGTGGGGGTGTGTTTGCCGGGGTAGTCTGGTACTAGCTACGAGCGTCTAGCTGCTAGTTAAGACATCGCGCCGCCAGGGCCGGTTTTATGTGGGAGCTTGCTTGCAAGCGAATGGTCCTGCCCCGGGCAAACGGGAGATCGCTTGCAGCCAAGCTCCTACGAAAACCGCTCCTGTGGTGAGGGGGGCGGCTTTCCCGACTCTTTGCTTATTCCTATTTCGAATCAATAACCCCTTCTTATATCCCTTTTTAGCTGTAAAATGCGGCTTTTATGATCATGCGTGCTGCACCGCAAGGGTTCGCAGACTGAATCTGGATATTCTGCTTACCTTGTTGATAGTGGCCTCGGTGCTGGTAACCGTGATTATTCTCCGGCCCAGCGCTGGAAGGTTTTGCCAATCCTGGCTTATGACCTCTGCCGTCCTGTACGTGGTGGAGGCGACGTTACACGATCCCGGGGCGATCGACTGGGTGGCTCACAGGCTACTTGGCCAACCCAAGACAGTACTTTCCAGCCAGTTCCAGCTAATTGCGCCAGCGTAGTCGCTGCTCAGCGCGTTTCTGAACAACGTCACTGTGGTGGGGATGATGATTCTTGCGGTGCAGGAATGGGCTCAGCGCTTGAAGCTGTCTGCATTCGGCATTATTGATGTGGCCTGGGTGGGTATTCCCGTGCTGCTGGTGTGTTGCCTTGAGTGAGGACGTTTGATCGCTGCAATGATGGATCATTCAACTTCATGTGATTACATCGCAGGCAAAAGGTTACAATGAGGATTTATAGGGGCTGCGGCCGGTGAAACAGTTCTGGCTTTGAGTATGGAACACTGCCTTTGGTGATTGTTTGATAATGCTCTCCCTCTCCTCGAACCATGGCTTGGTTGGTGGTGCATTCCCCACGAATATCGGCAATGCGACAGACCTGCTAGGCTAAGCTCCCGCCTGAAGGTAAAGGGGGCACGCCGTTCATCGGCATTAGCGACGACACTGAACGAAAAGAGTATTTCATGAAGATTTTGGTTACCGGCGGTGCGGGCTTTATCGGTTCCGCTGTGATTCGTCACATCATTAACAACACGGACGGCAGCGTAGTCAATGTGGACAAGCTGACCTACGCCGGTAACCTGGAAAGCCTGGCGGAGGTCGTTGACAGTCCTCGCTATGCGTTCGAGCAGGTGGATATCTGCAACAGACAGGAGCTGGAGCGTGTTTTCCAGACCCATAAACCTGACGTAGTTATGCACCTCGCTGCGGAAAGTCATGTAGACAGATCTATTGATGGCCCTGCGGCCTTCATGGAAACCAACATCATCGGGACCTATACCTTGCTGGAGGCTGCTCGACAGTACTGGTTATCCCTGGGGGAAACGGCTCAGCAGGCGTTTCGCTTTCATCATATCTCGACTGATGAAGTCTACGGTGATCTGGAAGATCCTGAAGATCTGTTTACTGAATCCACTCCGTATGCCCCCAGTTCACCGTATTCGGCCAGCAAGGCGAGCTCTGATCACCTGGTGCGAGCCTGGCGCCGAACCTACGGGCTTCCGACGCTGATTACGAATTGCTCAAACAACTATGGACCCTACCATTTTCCGGAAAAGCTGATTCCGCTGATGATTCTCAATGCTCTGGAAGGCAAGCCCCTCCCTGTTTACGGGAAGGGCACCCAGGTCAGAGACTGGCTCTACGTGGAAGACCATGCCCGTGCACTCTACAAGGTGGTTACTGAAGGTCGGGTTGGCGAGACATACAATATTGGTGGTCATAACGAAAAGCAGAATATTGAGGTGGTGCATGCCCTCTGTGCACTTCTTGAAGAGCTGGTACCAGAGAAACCAGAGAACGTGAAAAATTATCATGATCTGATCACCCACGTGCAGGACCGGCCCGGCCATGACCTGCGCTATGCCATTGATGCGAACAAAATGGCCTGTGAATTGAACTGGAAACCGGCAGAAACATTCGAAACGGGCATCAGAAAGACTGTTGAGTGGTATTTGAGCAACAGTGAGTGGTGCCAACATGTTCAAGATGGCAGCTATCGTCGTGAGCGCTTGGGTAAAGGAGAGAAAACATGAAAGGTATCATCCTGGCGGGAGGATCCGGAACCCGGCTTTATCCCATCACCAAGGGGGTCTCCAAACAGCTCTTGCCCGTTTACGACAAGCCGATGATTTACTACCCGTTATCCGTGCTAATGCTGGCGGGAATCCGGGAAATACTGATTATCACGACCGCTGAAGAGCTGAGTAGCTACCAGCGCCTTTTGGGTGATGGCGAGCAATTTGGCATCTCTTTGCAATACAAGATACAGCCGAGCCCGGATGGACTTGCACAAGCATTTATTCTCGGTGAGGAATTCATAGGCAAAGATAGCGTTTGCCTGGTGCTGGGAGACAACATCTTCTATGGCCAGAACTTTAGCCCGAAGCTTCAGGCTGCTGCCGCCAAAACCAGCGGTGCCACGGTGTTTGGCTATCAGGTGAAAGATCCTGAGCGTTTTGGTGTTGTGGAATTTGATGACAATAAACGCGCTATCTCCATTGAAGAAAAGCCAGAGAAACCCAAATCCAATTACGCGGTGACGGGCCTCTATTTTTATGACAATGATGTCATCGAGATTGCCAAGGCCGTGCAGCCCTCAGCGCGTGGAGAGGTTGAAATTACCAGTGTAAACGAGGCCTATCTTAATCGTGGGGACCTTGATGTAGAGCTCCTCGGACGAGGCTTTGCGTGGTTGGATACCGGTACTCATGAAAGCCTTTTGGAAGCCGCCCAGTTTGTAGAAACCATCGAAAGACGGCAGGGCTATAAAATTGCCTGCCTGGAGGAAATCGCCTGGCGGAAAGATTGGCTGAGCACCGAGCAAGTGGAAGAAGTTGGGCGTTCGTTGTCGAAAAACGGGTACGGGCAGTACCTGCTTGATATTATCAAGGGGCCATAATGATTCCTGTGGTCAAGCCGTACCTACCGAGCCGCGAGAAGCTGGACAAGTATATTGACGGAATCTATGAGCGTGCATGGCTCAGCAATAATGGTCCTCTGGTTCAGGAACTGACTGCGCGGCTGGAAGATTATCTTCAGGTTAGCAATCTTCTGTTGGTCTCCAACGGCACACAGGCGTTGCAAGTCGCTTACCATGCGCTTGAGCTCAGTCGTGGGGCGCAGGATACCGAGATAGAGGCAATTACCACCCCGTTTTCCTTTATCGCGTCTGCAAGCTCCCTCAAATGGGAAGGCATCAACCCTGTATTTTCTGACATACACCCTCAGACCTGGTGTTTGGATCCTGCCGGGCTTGAATCTGCCATTACCCCAAAGACACGCGCTCTGGTTCCTGTGCATGTTTTTGGCAATGCCTGCGATGTGTCGGCAATAGACGCCATTGCCAGGAAGCACGGCCTGAAAGTTATTTATGATGCATCCCATGCCTTTGGCGTAAAGTTCAAAGGAGAAGGTCTGCTAAATCATGGTGATGCTGCAACCCTCAGTTTTCATGCCACCAAGCTTTTCCACACAGTGGAAGGTGGTGCCGTCGTGTTCAAGCGAAAAGAAGACCTCGAACGCGCAAGAAAAATTATCAACTTTGGTATTGCTGGTTCCGGACGCATTGAAGCGTTGGGGATTAATGCCAAAATGAACGAGTTCCAAGCCGCAATGGGCTTGTGTGTCCTTGATGAAATCGATGCCAATATTGATGCTCGAAGTAAAGTATGGCGCTTCTACAAGCAGGAGCTGAGTGACACCGTACAATTTCAATGCCAAGACGCTGATCTGGTCAGTAATTTCTCGTATGCGCCGATAGTTTTAAACAATGAAGGTGAGGTGGAAAGAGTGATTGCTGCGCTGGCGATGATAGATATTCAGAGCAGAAGATATTTCCATCCCTCACTGGAATCCCTGCCTTGCCTGGGACAGCACAAAGTGCAGCCAGAATCTTCCTTGATCGCGAGCCGAATACTTTGTCTTCCGATGTACGCGGGGCTTAATCAGGAAGTTCAGAAGAAAATCACGAACACGATAAAGGCAGAGTTGAATCAATGAGACTTGCTCTGATGCAACCTTACCTCTTTCCCTATATAGGCTATTACCAGCTTGTTTATGCTGCAGACCTTTTTCTGGTTTATGACGATGTCGCCTACATTAAACAGGGGTATATCAACAGGAATAGCATTCTTAATAAAAATGGGGTAACGCGATTTACTGTGCCTGTTCCGGGTGCGTCGTCTTTCAAGATGATCTCTGAGCTTAGTTTTTCCGAAGACGTTCGGAAAGTCCAGCAAGCGATACAGCAGAGCTATTCAAAATCCCCGTATTTTGATGCCGTTTTCCCCATGATAAATGAGATTCTTGAACACCCTGGCCGCTCTATTGCGGATCTATGCATGCACAGCTTTAAGGTTGTGTTCTCATATCTGGGTATAGAAAAGGAAATGCTGAAAACCAGCGACCTTGAATATGAAAGGAGCTTGTCGGCTCAAGACCGGATTCTGGCGTTGTGTGAAAAATTCGGGGCCGACACCTACATTAATGTCCCGGGTGGACGAAAGTTATATTTAAAGCAAGACTTTGAGGATAGAGGGGTAGATCTACAGTTCATTGGCCCTGAGGGGGTTTCCTATGCCCAGAGAGGTGAGGAGTTTGTTCCTGATCTCTCAATGATAGATATTCTCATGAATTGTTCGGCGGATGAAACTGTGGATTTATTAAAGCGTTACACGCTTTCCTGACAGTCATGTGCTCATCTGGCTATTGAGGTGATAAATGAAGAGCGTTTTGGTCCTGGGAGCATCGGGCAGTCTTGGCCGCGGTATTATTGGCTCTCTTAAAGACCGATACAGAGTTACGGCTACCTACTCGGGAAACAAGTTTGAAGAAGAGGGGGTGGATGTACAAAGAGTTGATATCACGGACCCGTCGAGCCTTGAAGCATTGGGCGGTGAATATGAAGCGGTTATTTTTATAGCTGGTGCGATGCCTGCCACTATGGCTGGTTACCACCCACAACGCTATATCGACACGAATATCTCCGGAACACTTAATGTTCTTGAGTACTGCAGGGTCTCAGGCATAAAGAAGGTCGTCTATGTAATGACCTTCTCTGATGTCTCTCACAAGTTTTATAATGGCGTGCCGATCAAGAGTGATGAAGAAAGAGGGCTGACCTATACCGGGGATCATGCCGTTTACGCAATCACTAAAGTGGCTGCCTGCGATCTTATTGAACATTATCATCAGGAATGGGGCTTGCAGACCATTATTCTGCGAATCCCGACGGTTTACTGTGCGGATGAGAACTTTAACTACTTTGTTGACGGAAAAGAGAAGGTTAAAGCATATGTGCAGATGATCAAATCGATCGTCGCTAACAAGAGTGTAGAGGTATGGGGTAATCCGGGTAACGCCAAAGATATGCCTTACATCAAGGATTTTTCACGCTTGGTGGGCTTGGCAGTGGATAATGAAACCGCTCAGGGTACCTTTAATGCCGGTACCGGCGCTCCCGTTAGCCTTGATGAACTGGTCGATACAATGATTGAGGTGTTTTCTCCGAATGAGGCGGTGGAGAAAATCTATAAGCCAGAAAATGCTTCTCAGCCGAATTTTACGTTCGATATGTCCAAGACAAATGAAGTGTTTGGATTCGAGCCTGAATGGGACTTGAAAAGCATGCTTGAAGATATTCGTGATGTTCTGGGAATTAAGGCATTCAGGTCATGACTTCAGCAACGCTTCTTCTCCACTTGGGCCTGCCTAAAACAGCGACTAGCTCATTACAACATAATGTGTTTTTGCCGCTTGGAAGAGAAGGCCGGATAAATTTTTTAGGCAAGTGTCTTGATTACAATTACAAGACAGCTAAAGTCTCGGTGGAAAATTATCGTGGAAAATTTATCCGCGATGTCGCTGAAGGGAAAATGTCCCTTGGGGAAGGAAGGGAAGCTCTTGAGGCAAGTCTGAACCCGGATCGACTGAATGTTTTCAGTGACGAAGGCATTATGGTGGCTTACCCCGGTAGGGCTAATCTCACACTAGCTGAAAAATTTGCCAATTTGGAAAAGCTGCTTACCGGATACAATGTCAAAGTTGTAGTGACTCTTCGAGAGCCGGTGGATTATCTGTATTCGCTCTACGTTGAACTCTACCCGGATTTTTGTAGCAAGGTTCGAGAGCTCGACAGCGTAGAGAAGTACACGAATACATTGCTTGAGCGCCCTGATGATTGTTTGTTCGAATCATACCATTTTAGCAAATGGCTTTCTCGCCTAGAGAAATCTTTCCCGGTGACGGTTATTGAATACGATCAATTGAAGGACCCAGCGTCTGAAGCATTCACTATATGGAGTTCGCTTCTAGGCATAACTCAGGATGATTTTTACGAACACTTCAATTCACAGGCAGTAAATACCAAAAAGAAAAGCGGGAAGGAAGTTGAAATTGTCAGGGATCTAAAAGGCCTGGAAATTTATTTCCATGGGTTGCTTGTGAATAGCGGTTTTGTCTTTAGAGCTGTTAAAAAGCTTTATCATGCCTTTGGTATAAAAAAGCTGCTTCGTTATCGTTTTGGGGCCGGAGCGACCCATAAGTATCCTTCTGATGCCAAGTGCCAGGAGCTAAAGGCGGTGCTGGGTTATGGAGAATAGCATTATGACTAACGATAGTGGGTTACGTCGTCTGATCAGGCCTGTATATTACTATCTCCGCAGTGTCACGGACACGCTGAGAGTCCTTTTTCGCGGCAAACAAAAAGTTTTTGTGCTGGGGTTTAATAAGACTGGCACTACCACAATGAAAAAGGCCTTGGACGACCTTGGTTATATGGTGGGTAGTGAGCGAGCAGCGAAACCACTTTTTAAAGACTGGAAGAAACGTGATTTCAAGCCGATCATCGCGTTTTGCAAATCGGCTGAAGCATTCCAGGATTCTCCTTTTTCATTTCCTTATACCTATGTGGCCCTTGATCAAGCCTATCCTGGCAGCAAGTTCATCCTGACGGTCCGTGATGATGAGGAACAGTGGTATCGTTCCATCACCCAATTCCATTCGAAGCTTTGGGGTGAGGGTGATGGTACGCCACCGACCAAGGAACAGCTGAAAACCGCTTTCAATGCTTATAAAGGTCGCCCATGGGATGTGAATAGAGCCTTGTTCAACTCCCCGGAATCTGATCCCTATGACGAAGCCGCACTCAAGAGCTTCTACAGATGGCACAACCACTGCATTAAGGAATACTTCCGCGACAGGGCGGATGATCTCCTGGTGATTAATGTGGCTAAGCCCGGCGCTTACAGGGAGTTTGTCGATTTTTTAGGTGTTGAATCATCCGCCGATGGGTTTCCCTGGGAAAACAAAACCTGAATTGTGAGTGATGTCTTGAAAGCATTCATCAAGAAATCGGTAAGACACCTGCGTGAAGCCGCTTTTGGCGGTGGCCGACCGGATTTCATTATCGTCGGAGCTCAGAAGTGTGGCACGTCTTCCCTGTTTGATTATCTGAATAAGTCCCCTGGCATGTTGGGCTCGACCATTAAGGAGCTGCATTACTTCGACAGAGAGGACAATTTCGGAAAAGGTGATCAGTGGTATGAATCTCACTTCCTGAGGTTGCCAGGCAAGCAGAATTTGTTGTTTGAGGCTTCGCCGTCATACCTGGCGCGTGAAGTAGTCCCTGAGAGAATCAAGGCCTACAAACCCGACATCAAGATAATTGTTCTTTTGAGAGAGCCGGTAAGCCGTGCCTACTCAGCCTGGAATATGTACCGTTACATGAGTGAAGAGGGCAAAGTCCCTGCATCGACACTCAATGATCATCTTGGTCGTACCGAAAGCCCCATCTTTAAGGTTTTTTTTAAAAATGGCTGCCCGTCTTTTTCCGATTATATCAATTACGAACTTGACTTGATTGGTCAGGGTGAGACGGAAGAAGAGCCGGGTTTGCTAAGGAGGGGGTTGTACAAACCTCAACTGGAACGTTATGCCAGCTTCTTTGGAAGAGAGAATCTTCTTATTATCGGGTTTGGTGAGTTGAAGCGAGATCCAGAGGCCGTGATAAAGCGGTGTCATGAATTCGTTGGCCAGCCTTATCATCAGCCGGTGCAAAATAAGGAGAGAAAAATCCAGAACCAAAAGCCGTATGTGTCGCCAATTGGTGAGCATGATATGGCGGTTCTGAACGAATTTTACTCCAGGCCAAATGCCGAGCTGCATGATTGGCTTGGTTATGAAATAGACTGGTGATTGAGTATTTTTGGTGTCGAAATCTAGCAGGAAAATAGGGGTGGGCGTATTCTGGACCTTCCTGGAAGTTCTTCTTTCCAGAGGTGCGCAGACTTTTTTCACTCTTTTTTTGGCATCGATTTTAGCGCCAGAAGCGTTTGGTTTAATTGCTATTGTCGCTGTTGTTTTTGAGCTTTCCAACGCTATGGTCAATGCTGGCTTCACCCAGGCATTGATCAGGGCCAAGACAATTAGTGATGAGGAACTGAGCACAGCTTTCTGGAGCAATCTCGGGATTTCTTTGATCATTTATCTTTTGATCATCAGCATTTCGGGAGGTATTGCAGACTTTTACGATGAAGCTGTGATTGGTCCAATGGTGATAATCATGGGCTTGGCTGTCATCGTTAATGCATTTCGGATAGTGCAAACGGCAATTCTTAGCCGCGATATGAATTTCAAGTCGCAAATGCTCGCGGCGACAACAGGGACGATGGTTTCTGGCGTAATTGCTGTAGTGATGGCCTATAACGGAGCTGGGGTATGGAGTCTTGTTGCCCAGATGCTCATTAGTCAGGTTGTTAACACCGTCTTTCTCTGGTGTTCGACGCACTGGTTGCCCAGGTTTCAGTTTAACTACCAGGCGTTTATTCAGCTTTTTGATTTTGGTAAATACCTGGTTGTTGCCAATATATTCAATATCCTTTTCAAGAACTCCTATGCGTTAGTCATCGCTAAGCTTTTCAGTCCGGAAGTGACGGGCCTTTACTACATGGCCAACAAGATCACCAAAATTCTTTCGCAACAGATGACGGGTGTGATTCAGAGAGTCTCTTTTCCCATGCTTTCGAAGCTTCAGGATAATGATGAAGTCTTGAAGGAGAGATATCGGCAGATAATGCAGTTAAGCGTCTTTGCTATGTCGTTTGTCATGTTGGGGTTAGGGGTTTTTGCAAAACCGCTTTTTGAGGTTTTGCTTGATGAGAAATGGGCTCAATCTGTGGTCTTCCTGCAGCTCCTTTGCCTGACAGGTCTCTTTTATCCCGCTCACGCCTTGAATGTGAATTTGCTCATGGTTAAGGGGAGAACAGATCTCAATCTTCGGCTTAACCTGATAAAAAAAGTGATTCAGCTCGCAGTGTTGATTGGATCCGTATCTTACGGAGTCCTTGGTATTGTGGTTGGGCAGGTACTTGCCTCTGTTCTTTCTCTTGTTCCCAATACCTTGTATACCAGCCGTCTTATTGGTTACACATTTTGGCTTCAATTTCTTGATTTGATAAAGCCGGTGCTGTCAGCTTTGCTTGGTGCGGCTGTGTTTTGGGGTTTCATGAAGGTTGATATTTCACCGATCCTGCTCAAGCAAATGTTAGCTGGGGTGCTGGCATGTGCCTGCTATCTGGCTTCATCATTTGTGTTGAGAGCAGAAGGTGCATTGATGATGTTGAAGCAGCTCAAAGCGCTTCATGCTCGATTAAAGTAAATATATTTCCCGGGTGAACGATTCGATGGGTAATGGAAGGGAAAAAGTAACGATGGATGTGCTAACGGTTGGTTCCCAAGCTCCAAGGCCGCCAGAACCCCTGCCGGAATCCGACATCATGGCTTACTGGAGTAATCCGGAAGACAAGCCCGTGGTTTCGATATTGTGCCACTGCTTTAATCATGAACTCTTTCTGGAGGATACCCTGAACGGTTTTCTGATGCAGAAAACCGACTTTCCCTGGGAAATCATTGTGCATGATGATGCTTCTACTGATAACTCTGCCGATATCATCCGGCGTTATGCAGAGGCCTATCCGTCGATCATCAAGCCTATACTCCAGGAAGAGAACCAGTTCAGTCAGGGGTTGAGGCCTACTTTTTTTACCACCAAGGCAGCCCTTGGTGAGTATTTTGCTCCGTGTGATGCCGATGATTACTGGCTGGATCCCGACAAGCTTCAGAGGCAGGCGGATTTCCTGTCAAATAATCCCAAGTATGCAGTGTGTGGACACAACGCCTTCATTGTCGAATCCGGAACAGTTGTCAAAACCTCCAAACTGCCGCCGATCAATAGAGCAGATGTCTCTGCAAAAAGGCTGTCTCAAGGCTGGTTCATCCTGACATTTACCACCATGTTCAGGCGTGATTATGACTGGTACCCGGAAGAACACTCAAAAGTGGTCAACGGGGATGCCTTCTTCTTCAGTCGCCTGGGCAAGGTTGGTGGCTACAAGTATCTGTCAGACATCAAGCTTGGGGCCTATCGCGCGCACCCTGGTGGGGTTTGGTCTGCTCTGGATCAACAGAGTCGGGATGCCACAACGCTTAATAGCGCTTACTGGATGTCCCAGTATTACAAGCGTATAGGCGATAGAAGCTTGAGTTTTCACTATGCCCAGAAAGTATCCCTGACCGCATTGGAAAGTCTCGACGTCATGAGCATCCCTCAGTTGCTCTACTTTAACTGGAAGTTGATCAGGCAAATGATCAAGAAGCGGTTTCGTTTTCTTGCCCAGCTATTGAATAAACAGGATTAAGGATAGCGCGTCCGCATCTTGTGACTGTTCATATGGTTGTATACTCATAGCCCGCCCCGGCAGGCTTACCGAAGATTCAGCCACAGTGATCCTGCCCAGGACTTTCGGACACGCTTTTAAGCAGCTTGTTGTGCCTCAAACGCTTCCGGGCTGAGGTGGCCGTTGGCGCTGTGTCGG
>NZ_WTUY01000005.1:762041-779908 GCF_009882945.1 Alcanivorax sp. DP30 | reverse complement strand
CCGACACAGCGCCAACGGCCACCTCAGCCCGGAAGCGTTTGAGGCACAACAAGCTGCTTAAAAGCGTGTCCGAAAGTCCTGGGCAGGATCAGTATTATTGAGCGCGGATTTCAGGCCTCTGCCTGACTGGACCATCTTCTCCTGTATTTCCGTCAGGTCACCGACGATGGACTCAGCATTCTTCCTGGCAAGCTCGATATTGTTACTGAGCCGCTCATAGTGAATCTCGAGATCCTGTAAGCGGGTTGCCACGGTGTCGTATTCGGGTACCACTACATCCTTATTGACCTTCTCGCTGAGCGAATTGTAGTAGTTTGTCGTCCCATTCTCCTGAATGGCCGTGACTGAAAAGGCGCCTTTCTTATTGTCCCCAAGCACAAAGCCAATCATTCGCCGAGCACTATCAAGCTGAAGGATGACGGTGTAATCGTCTTTCTGGCAGTAAATTACCGGGACTTTTTCAGGGATGTTGCATTGATCGAACACCAGTTCATCAGAGTAATGAACAGACGTAGCGCGGGATATCACCGGCGCCAGAAAAAGCAACGCCAGACAAAATCGAATAATCACAAGCCCCCCGGAAAAATGCCAATACCAATGAATTCTTTTTAATCATAAGAAGATTCAAAGGGTAATGAAACCGCTCGCCAGCGGGGAGCATGTGCATTCGCACGATTACGTGGCGCACCGAGGTGATGGAACCACAGGAGCCAGCTTGCTGACGATTTTCGCTTGTAAGCAAGCTTCTACAAAGCATCAGAGTGTTTGTAAGGCCGTTATGCTGGGTCACCGCCGGTTCTTTTTTCTTCTTCATTATCGGTGGCTTACGGCGGTTGGCACGCTTCCCGCTTGTCTGAATTCACTGGCTGTAAAGCCGTGATTGCAAGGAGGAAGCATGCTGCCTCTGATAGTGCCTATTGGTGCTGTGCTGCTGGGTGTTGCGCTATTGCTGTTGGGCAGTGGCCTGCTGAATACCCTGTTGGCGGTGCGCGGGAGCCTGGAGGGCTATAGCGACAGCTCACTGGGGCTGATCATGTCCGGGTATTTTCTCGGCTACTTCTCAGGGACCTTTGCCGCGCTGCCATTGATCCGGCGGGTGGGGCATATTCGTGCCTTTGCCATGTGTGCGGCGCTGGCGGCCTGCTCTGCCCTGCTCCATGTGATGTTCGTGGGACCCTGGGCGTGGATGGCGCTGCGGGTAATGAACGGCTTTGTGCTGGTGATTCTCTATACCGTGGTGGAAAGCTGGCTGAACGGGCAGACGCCAGCGGAACAGCGTGGCCGGGTGTTCGCTGTCTATATGGCGGTAAACCTGGGGGCACTGGCGGCAGCGCAGCAACTGCTGCGGCTGGAATCAGCCATGTCTTTCATGCTGTTTGCGGTGGCAGCCATGCTGATCAGTGTCAGCCTGGTGCCGGTGACCTGGACCCGCTTTGCCCAGCCCCCGGTGGAGACCGTCACCCGGCTGCGCTTCAAGGCACTCTATAAAGCCGCGCCGGTGTCAGTGGCAGGGGCATTTCTGTCGGGCCTGGCCATGGGGGCGTTCTGGGGGCTTGGTCCGGTGTATGCCAGCCGGGTGGGGCTGGACAGTGCCAGTGTGGCTACCTTTATGAGTGTGGCGATTCTTGGCGGCGCCCTCTTCCAATATCCGCTGGGCCGCTATTCAGATAGCCATGACCGGCGTAGCGTCCTGTCGGTAATCTGCCTGGCAGCCGCCGCAGCGGCAGTGCTGGTGTGGCTATCCAGTGGCTCACCGATGCTGCTGTATCTGGCCATCGGCATTTATGGCGGACTGGCCTTTTGTGCCTACCCCGTGGCCCTGGCCCACATGATCGATAGGCTGGATGCCGACAAGATTCTCTCTGGCGGCAGTAGCGCCCTGTTCCTGCATGGCGTGGGCGCCGCCGTTGGCCCGGCTCTGGCGGGCCAGATGATGGAGTTTCTGGGCGCCACGTCGCTACCGTTCTATTTCGTGATCATGCAGGTAGCGCTGGCACTATATACCCTGCTGCGGCTGCATATTGTGCGCGAGGATCTGTCCGATCATACCTCCCACTTTGTCCCCATGGTGCGCACCTCTCAGGTGGCGCTGGAGATGATGCCGGAGGAAGAGATGGAGTCGGAAAGCGAGGAAGAGCCCGCCCCCGGTGTCAGCCAGGGTAAACACCCTCCAGACTAACCTGCCCTGTGGGAGCGGTGGTTCCACCGCGAAAGGGTTTGCATTTCGATGACCGTTATCGCGGTCGGACGACCGCTCCTACAGGGGTGGCACACAATCTTTTCGCGCGAGTTTCGAGTTTCGAGTTTCGAGTTTCAAAGAGAAAAGCCCTGCACCTGTGAATGCGAAAGGTTTCTTCGCCTTTGATTTTCGAAAATCGTCACTCGTATCTTGGTTTATTACCTCGCCAAGGCTCGGATCGCCTGCAGGCAGGCTCCTACAGGGGAGCGCTGCAGGTCGCTGGTGGTCTGAGCCAGTGCCATTCGCTCATCTCAACAAAATATCCCGCAGTGTCTCCCCCGCCAGAGTTGGCACGGTTTACGCAGTATCAGGGGTAAGCGGCGGAATTGATTCCGCCATCACACTGCTGAATAACCTGAGAACAACGCAAGGGGCAACGCCATGGAAACGTCATCAATCAAAGACCTGATGTGTACCCGTTACGCCAGGATCCACGCCGACATGCCAGTGGTGGAGGCCTCCAGCAACCTGATCAAGCTGGATATGATCGGCAGCCCGGTGACCGATGAAACCGGCACACTGGTGGGCTGGATCAGCGAGCGGGAATGCCTGCAAGCCGCGCTACAAGTGGTTTACCACAACCAGCGCGTGGCTATGGTAAAGGACCTGATGCAGAGTGATGTACTGACGGTAACGCTGGAAGATGATGTGCTGAGCCTGGCCCAGCAGATGCTCAACGCCAAGCCAAAGATCTACCCGGTGGTGGATGCCGACAACAAGGTCGTCGGGGTAATCAGCCGCCGCCATATCCTCAATATGCTGGATGAGAAGCTGATCGAGTTGAGCAAGAAAGCGGGCTGAGGCCTCCTCGCCATGCCCGCTTTCGGGGCGCAAATCTGCCCCAGAAAAGAACCAGTTTGGTGCAAAACCCGGCGCCAAATCGTCGGGCGCGGTTTAACCCTCCCTACGAGGGCAGTAAAACCGGGCAGCATCACAGTCAGGTGTGCGCTTACGGGTTAGCCTGCTCGGCGTCTCGCCGACTCCCTTCAATCATGTGCCGCGCCATGGTAGCCAGCCCCTGGGACAATTCATCAAACGTCACCATGGGGTCGTCACTGCTGAGTTGATGTACCAGAGCCGCGATCCCGCCATGGGTCATGATGTAGTTCATGACAGGCAGATTGGGCAGGTTGATGTATTCGGGGTTGCGGGACAGGTACTGCAGGGAAAGCGTGGCCAGCACTTGCCGAATAGGCGCCACATGCTGTTCCGGTAAGTTCTGACTTAGCAAGGCAGCACAGTGCAGGTAGCGCTGGTTGTCGCGGCTCAGCATCTCCCGCAGGTGCTGGAGGATATGCAGAATGCCCTGGTCCGGGGTTTTCCGAATAACCTCGGGAGTGACCTCCCGGAGCATGGCCGTCACGTCTTCTGAAAAGCGGGCGTACATGGCGTCCAGAATCTCTTCCTTATTGCCAAAATATTCGTACAGCGTGCCCACACTAACCCCTGCAATATCAGCCACTTTCGTGGTTGTCAGGGTCTCTTTGCTCTGCCGGGAGATAAACATGAATCCCGCTTCGATAATGGCCTCCACGGTCTTTTTGGCGCGCTCTTGCTGGGGCTTTCTTGTCCTTTCCATAACCGAGTTGAATCCGAATAAACATTCGATTTACTGTGGTGTGAATACCGGAAGGTGTCAATAACACGGCCAACCAGGAGCCCTGATCATGGCAACTGTCGATCTCGATAAGATGCTGGAGAAAATCCGCAGCACACAGTGGGCGCTTCAGGATATCGACTGGGAGGCGCCCGGTGCCGAACTGATCACCGAGGAGCAGTGGCCACGGCTGCGCGACTTCATGGCGGATCTGGTATGGATTGAACATATCGGCGGACGCGGCTTTGCCGCCATGGCGAAGAGCGCCCCGACGGAAACCCTGCGGGAAATTTATACCTACTTTTATGCTGAAGAGCAGCGCCACGCCAATGCGGAAATGGCATTAATGAAGCGCTGGGGCATGCTCGACAAGAACGGCAATATGCCGCCACCGAACAATAATATTCGTCTGGTGGTGGACTGGATGGAACGCTATGCCGACGATCTGGATTACCGGGTTCTGGGCACGGTGACACCGGCGCTGGAAGTGGCCCTTGATGGTGCGCTGTGCAAGTTCCTGCTGGATACGGTGAAGGACCCGGTGTGCCATGAGGCCTTTGCAAAGATCAACGACGATGAGTCCCGACATCTTGGGGTGGGCTTTGCAGTGATGGAACAATATGGGCAAAACAAGCTGGGCAGCCGAATCAATATAGGTATGGCGCGGACGCTGGGCCGAATTCTGAAACCGCAGATGATTCTCGGCGCGGCGGTGCATTTTCCTTTGCTCAACAAGATGCGCGACAACGTGATACGCGCGGGTCTACCAGAAGAAAAGCTCTACCAGTCCATGGCCAAGTTCGAAAAAATTGGGGGCCGCACCGAGGAAGGCCGCAGCAATATTTTGTTCCGCATGGTCAGCACCCACATGAAAATCATGGCCGACCGTGACAAGAGGTTCTACCACGTACCCGTGGATCTACTGGTCAAAGCCACCGACCGGATTCCGCAATGGGCCCTGCCGAAAAAGCCCAGCTGGGTGGGTGAAGTGACCTGGCGGCCAACGGATTCCAGTGAAGGTTAACGGCATTGAAGCGGCGTAAATTCTGCGTTGTAAAACTGACAGAACGATGGGGTCGCCCCTCGAGAGGGGCGCCTACAGGGGCTGGAAAATTTGTGTTTCTTTACTCGGTGATTCTTGTCCATCTGATTGCCGTAAAGTCGTGAGAGCAACCAGGCCCAGGCATGTCGATATGAATAACACCGATTAAAGAGGCACCAAAAAACCGGCTCCCATTAGATGAAAGCCGGATCGTTCAGGCTGCCGGTCCTGCCGCACGACTTAAGTGTACAGGCTAACGGCTATGTATCCATTTCCTGCCATGTCTAGAACCCGAATGGATCACAGAACGGATCAATGACCGGATCACAGAAGTCGTCGCCGGGAATCAGCGGATCAGTCGGGTCCGGATCGCTATTATCGCCCACACCATCACTGTCCGCATCCTCCCACTCAGCGGGGTTATCAGGGAAGGCATCAACGCTGTCCTCGAAGCCGTCACCGTCAGAGTCGGCACCACCACCATTGGGAGTTGGATCACTATTGTCCCCAACACCATCGCCGTCACTGTCTAACGTTTCTGTGGGATCATTTGGGAACGCGTCGACGACATTGTTAACGCCATCACCATCACGATCCAGATCACTGTTATCGCCGATCCCGTCACCGTCAATATCGCTGAACTCGTTGGGGTCATCCGGGAAAGCGTCCTGATCATTCCAGACGGTATCGCCATCACGGTCCTCATCACTGTTGTCGCCCACGCCGTCACCGTCCAGATCACCGGATTCGCTGCTGTCATCCGCGAACGCATCATCATCGTTGATGACGCCATCGCCATCGCGGTCAGTATCCGCATTGTCACCAACACCATCACCATCAAGGTCCGAGGTTTCAGTGGGATCATTCGGAAACGCATCGTTGTCGTTGTCTACGCCATCGCCGTCACGGTCGCTATCCGCGTTGTCACCGGTGCCGTCGCCATCGATGTCACCACTTTCACTGGCATCGTCAGGAAATGCATCTTCGCCGTCGTCAACGCCGTCACCATCCGAATCCACCCCGGTCTTGACGGTGTAACTGCAGTCAGTGGCCACATCCAGGTCGCGAGCTGGGCTAGCGAGCGCAGATACATCGACAGCGGCCTTGAGCTGTTCCGCTGCGGCAGTATTCAGGTAAAAGCGCGGGGCATTGGGGGCATTGGTACCGAAAACGCCCACGCCATATGCGTTCTCAGCAACCGTCCCGAGTGAGGCCTTCGGTTGGTAGACCTTGAGCCATGAATCCCGGCTCACGGCTATACCCAGGTTCTCTCGGGTCTGATCAATGTAAAGCGTCTCTTCCGCCAGGATATCCAGATTACTGATTACCACCACCCGTGCCGCACCAATTAACAAATTGATGGCTTCAATCCGATAGCTGACCGTTCCCAGACTGGTGCTTGTCGATGCCTTGAAGAACTCTGCAGAGCCATCCGCAAGGGTGACGTATACATCCGGACCCACATATACAGAAAACGCGCCCACAGAGCCTGTAAACGTGCTGATGATCGCCGCAATATCATGCTCTTCGTAAAAATCGGGCTCTGTGTCACCAAAGGTCGGGATCACCGTCGCGGGAATCACGCCGTAGAATGCATAGGCCGGGTTATTGACCTGATATTTGGTTGGCTCGGAAACAATGTGTCCTATCGCACCGGCCTCAAAGACCGAGCACTGGTTCAAGACATGTCGCCATTTGCGGTTTGCGGAAGCTGAAAACGTATCCATCAGCTGGCCTATACTGCGACCCTGCAAGCTGAGCTTTTGCGCGGCCAGAGCAAACTCCGCATGTACCTCATCAATGACAAAGCCATATTCGATCAGCTTGACCGCCCCATCGACCACCTGGAGGCGTGCGTAGTCCTGGCTGCTGTAGGTATCCCAGTCGCTGATCGGGACTCCCTTTCTCAGTCTGTGCTGTCCGTGGGTCGTCGAACATCCCCCAAAACCGCAACGCAGACTTCCTACATCAAGCCGGTCTGCAGTAATAGCCGTGTCATTGAGATTAAACGTAGCGGCAGAGGCCTTGAATGCATCGATGACGGTGGTCTTTTCAGACGGCACTTCGCTGGCATTGATCAGGGCGTTACCCCCCTCCCCTCCGACAATGCTGTTTTTCTCTGCCAACTTGCCGGTATCCACCCCGTCAAAGTCACCGTCATTTTTACCTATGGCCTCATCCAGCTGGTTAACCACCTGATTACTTTTCACCGACAGGGTATTACCCGCCGCCTTCTTGCCGTTGCTGTCGCCGGCCTTTTCCTGGGCATCGGCAAGCATTGAAGCCAGCACTCGTGCTGTCAACTGTTTACGCTGTGCAAGAACCCGAGTGGTGTCATCCGTGCTGTCTGCGTCCTTGACATAGTCTTTGGTGATGCAGTCTTTCTTCTCTGCATCGGTCGTGGCCAGCGGACACAACTGCTCGGCAAAGCCGGAGTCATTGACGACCTCCAGTACGGTCTTGTCCGGCGCAGCTTCTTTTTCGACTGCCAGCACCGTGCTGATCGGCGTCACCGGGATCTTTTCTTCGCTATCTTTCAGGCCCGCGGGGGATCGCAGGGTGTAGCCTTTGGAGATGGGGGTGCCAGGGTTGTCGAGATCCACGGTGACGCCGGCAATGGCCTCAACGATGACTTCATACTCCTCGAACAAAGAGGCACTCGCGTATAGGGAGAACTGACCGTTTTCATCAGTAGTGGCGACAATCCGCTCATCGGTACAAGACAAATCCTTGTTGGTATCAAGGCAGACTTTTGCCCCCACCAGATAGCCGTCGGCGGCGTAGCCACCTTGCTCGGCAAGGTTATCCTGTTCTGCACTTGGCTCGCGGTTATCATCGCCACCACATCCAGCCAACAGCAGCAACAGCCCTGAGAGCATCCATTTATTGTTCATTTTGGTCTCCCGACCCTATTACACAGACGGACTTTTACCCCTGCCTGTAACCCCGCGAAGACATTCGCGCCCAAATAAGAAGATAGAACCAGATAACACTACCCCTAAAGTGTGAACTGGTTCAACTTTTTTCATAGTAACGCAGGAGAGATCAGTAGCTCAATCAACAGCAACTCCGTGGGCGTGAAAGCAAACCTGAAAGCCCCCTCTGGCGTCAGCCCGTCCCGGAAACGCAGTTATACCGCAATTCACCGTCGGCTCAGGAGGCAAGGGTTCTGTTGATAGTGATTCCAGCACCCAAGGCATGGCCACCGAATCCTGCCTGAGCGCCACGAGTGGGGACGATAGAGAAAAAAAGACAGATTCCATTGAGGATCAGGCGCACTGAGGCACAGAAAGATCTGCCTTTCGGCACTCATCTTCCTTAGCCGAAACGGCCTGGTTCGCCCCTCGAGAGGGGCTCCTACAGGGGGGTCGGGTTAGAGTTTTTTCACCCGACGGTTCTTGCCCTTGATCTTGCCGTTCATCAAACGCTGTAGCGCCAGCTCGGCACTGTCCCGCTCGATGGCCACATAGGCCTGATAATCCGTCACCGTGATCTTGCCCACCTGGTTGCCGGGGATGCCGGCATCGCCAGTCAGGGCACCAAGGATGTCACCGGGGCGGAGTTTGTCCTTGCGACCCGCAGCGATACACAGGGTCACCGTGGGCGGCAGCATGGGCTCACCGTCGCGGGGTTTGAGGCTGGAGACCGGGTGCCAATTGAGGCGTTCGCCCTGAAGGTCCTCGATGGCCATGGCGCGGCGGCTTTCCTTTGGCGCGACCAGGTTGATGGCCATGCCCTTCTCCCCCGCCCGACCGGTACGGCCGACCCGATGAATGTGGGTTTGCGGATCGTGGGACAGTTCCGCGTTGATCACCATGTCCAGATTGTCGATATCCAGGCCTCGGGCGGCCACATCCGTGGCGACCAGCACTGACAGACTCTTGTTGGCAAACAAGGTCAGCACTTCATCGCGTTCGCGTTGTTCAAGATCACTGTTTAATGCTCGGGCCGAGAGGCCCTGTCTGCAGAGCTGGTTCACTACATCCTGACACTGCTGCTTGGTCACGCAGAACACCACACAGCTGGTGGGCCGAAAACAGGCGATGGCATCCGCCACCGCTTCGTAGCGCTGCAGGGGCTCCACTTCGTAGAAGCGCTGTTCAATTTTGGCGTTGTCATGCAGCGCCACCACTTCCACATGCTCGGGATCACGCATGAAGGTTTCTGCCAGCTGCTTGATCCCGGCGGGATAGGTGGCGGAGAACAGCATGGTCTGGCGGCGCGCCGGGGTCTGGCGAATCACCTCGGCAATGTCATCGAAGAAACCCATGTCGAGCATACGATCCGCTTCATCCAGCACCAGGGTATTGAGACCATCGAGACTCAAGGTGCCTTTGCTCAGATGCTTGAGAATCCGACCCGGTGTGCCCACGACCACTTGGGCACCATGCTCCAGAGAGCCGATCTGCGGCCCGATGGGCTGACCACCACACAGGGTGAGCACCTTGATATTGCCTACCCCCCGCGCCAGCCGCCGGATTTCTGCCGCCACCTGGTCCGCCAGCTCCCGGGTGGGACACAACACCAGGGCCTGACAACCGTAGTAGCGCAGGTTCAGCGGGTGCAGCAGGCCAAGGCCGAAGGCCGCGGTCTTGCCACTGCCAGTGCTGGCCTGGGCGATCACATCCTTGCCCTGAAGCAACAACGGCAGACTGTCCGCCTGCACCGGGGTCATGGTGGCGTAGCCAAGGGTATCCAGGTTGGCGAGCATGTCGCTGCCCAGCGGCAGAGAAGAAAACAGGGAATCAGTCACGGAAACGTCCGGGTAGAGAGAAAACAAGGCGAGCAGTGTAGCAACACTGCGCCAAAGGGCGATGGTTTTTACCCGATACCGACGGGCTGATAGCAAAACCGCCCCACAGGGGCGGTTTCAGTTCAGGGTACGGCGCTCAGGACATCACACGTCCGCAGCAGCCGCTTTTTTTCGGGTTCGCGGTTTGGGCTTGGCTTTCTTGTTCGCCGCTTCGACGTTGACCGGCACGCCATTGATCTGCGCCATGGCCGTCACGGCTTCCACCCGGTTGTTGCTGATCACATCATTGAAACTAACACCACCGGCACGGCGGGCCACCTCCAGCTGCACTCCCTGGCGATCATGCCCCCAGCCATGGGGCACGCTGATCACGCCGGGCATGATGTCATCGCTGACCCAGGCCGGCAGTGTGATGCTGCCCGCTTCGCCTTTGAGGATGACGTCATCACCTTCAGCAATACCCAGCCGCTCTGCATCTTGCGGATGCAGCATGGCATTACAGCGCCCTTTTCCTTTCACCAGCCGTTGGCTGTTGTGCATCCAGGAATTGTTGCTGCGGATATGGCGGCGGCCGATCATGAGCATTTCGTCAGGCTTGGCCGGTTTGGGGACCGGCAGCCCCTGCAGGGCACGGAAATACAATGCTGGCACCAGGTTGATGCGCTGGTCACGGGTAAACAGCCGCTCCGGCAGGGCCGGCTGAAGCGGTCCAAGGTCAATGCCGTGGGGATTGTCCTTGAGGCTTTGCAGGCTGAGCCCCTTGTGCTTGCCGCGCAGAAGTTGCCAGGCCAGTTTCGGAAGGTTATGCAGCCCCTCCCGCTTGAGCGATTCCATCACCTTGCCGCCGGAACCGTAGGGCCCAAGCCGCAGGCCCAGATCGATAATGCCGGTATCCTTGAGTTTGTGCATGAAACGATCGGTAGCCGCTATCTGCATGCGATCACGAACCGTTTTCGCTTTCAGGCGATTGAGACGGGATGTCAGGCCCTGAAGGATTTCCCAGTCATGCATGGACCCTTCCGGTTTTTCGAAAGGCGCTTCGGTATATTTCACCACGTTACGGACGGCCATCGCCTGGAAGATCGGATCAAACTGACCATGCTCCAGCTGCCCGGTGGGCGGCAGGATAATGTTGGCATGGCGAGTGGTTTCATTGATGTACAAATCAATACTGACCATGAAATCCAGCCCTTCCAGGGCCGAGTCCAGCTTGTTGCCATCCGGGCAGGACAGCACCGGATTGCCCGCGTGTGAGATAAACGCCTTTACCTGCCCCTGCCCGGGGGTAAGCATTTCATCTGCCAGGGTCGTCACCGGGAACTCCCCGGAAAATTCCGGATACCCATGGACCCGGCTGCGGTAACGGTCAAAGCTGCCTGCTTCCCCTCCCAGGGCGCCAAGAGCTATCACATCAAAAGCGGGCTTGGTGAACATGACACCGCCTTCGCGATCCAGATTGCCGGTGATGATATTAAGCACGTACACCAGCCAGGCGCTCAGCGTGCTGTGCGGGCTGGTGGTCATGCCCACCCGGCCATAAATCGCGGCCCGCGGCGCAGACGCGATATCCCGTGCCAGCTTGCGAATCGCCTCCGGGCTGATGCCCACTGCTTCGCTCACTTTTTCCGGGGTCCAGTTTTCCGTGAGTTTCTGCAGGTCGCTCTTGCCATCCAGCAAGGCATCCAGCTTGCCCGGCGCCACCAGCAGCTCTTTGTAGAGCACCTGGATGATTGCCAGTAGCAGATACACATCGGCACCCGGGCGGATGAAATGGTGCTCACTGGCAACCGCAGCAGTTTCGGTGCGGCGTGGGTCGATCACCACCAGTTTGCCGCCACGCTTGGTCAAGTCCTTCAGGCGATTCTTTACGTCCGGCACGGACATGATCGACCCATTGGAGGCCAGCGGATTTCCGCCTATCACCATAAAGTAGTCGGTGTGATCGATATCCGGGATGGGGAACATGATTTGATTCCCGAACAGCTGCCAGGCCGCCAGTTGATGAGGCAGCTGATCCACGGAGGTGGCGCTGTAACGCTGACGGGTATGCAGTGCCTTGGTCAACGGTAGCAGCGAGAACAACGCGCCATGGTTGTGTGCGGTGGGATTACCCAGATACAGGGCCACCGCATTCCTGCCATGGCGCTCCTGCACTTCATGGAGCCGCTGTGCGGTTTCATCCAGGGCTTGTTCCCAGCTGATCGGCACCCAGCCATCCACAGTGCGTTTTACGGGATGGCGCAACCGGTCGGGATCGTTGTGAAGGTCCTGCAGCGCCACCGCTTTGGGGCATACATGACCACGGCTGAATTGGTCCTCTTTGTCGCCGCGAATCGCCAGAATTTCATCGCCGCGGTGCTCAATCTCGATGCCACACATGGCCTCACACAGATTACACGTGTGGTAGTGGGTGGTTTTCATCCTTGACCTCGTTTCAGCTATGGGGGCATCTATCTGGCAATGCAGAGAACAGGACAGCATCCCGCCGGGCCCTTGATCAATCAAACTACCTTGATACCAGAGCTGCAAGGAGGATGCCATGATGGTGGACAAGGGATCAGCTGAAGCGGAAGAAAAAGCAATAATGACCGGGGTATTGCTGAGCGCGATTTCCTGACAGCACTGCGAAGGCGCCATGAAGAACCCTGCCCTCCCATCAAAAGCACCCTGCGCGGATACTCATTTCAGAGTCCCTTCTTAACCGCCCTGTGGGTAAAACCTTACAGCGGAAAGGCGGACGCGTTCGTCACCTCCCGATCAAATGCAATTCCACGCTTATCCAGGCGGTTGGCTTGCTTTATGCACAGCCTATTATGAGTGTCACCCTTGGTAACGCTGCTGCGCCCCAATTTTGTTCACAGATTTCTGTCAATGGGCTTTTTATGATTTCAAAATGTGACCAACAGGTGAAATACGCATAATTTTAAACGTAAACGCATGATTTATAATATATTTATTAACTGGTTAAATTTTAACCTGTCCGTCATTGAGCCGGAATTTACTGCGATTTCTGGTACTTCACACACAGCTATACACAGAGATATCCACAGATCCTGTGGAAAAGAATCACACTCCCCTTGGTGCTATAACTCAATGACAGGTTTATTAGCACCAGATGCAATAGTTGCTTGACAGTTTTGCACAATGGCAGTTTCCCCTCAGACAACCCTTTGTCATCCAGCCGTCACAACATTTTTAGCAGATATCAACCCCTAACTCATTGAAATGGTGAGAAAATACCCACCGAACAAAAAAAGATCAAGATGCGAAAGGCACCGTGTTTACTGGCTTGCAGACGGTTGTCGCCAGCTTATCAACATTTTTATCCACAGCTTTTGTGCACCGTTTATGGTGACTTATTGATCAACCCTTTTTGGCCATGTCTGCGCTCTGTAAAATCACTGGCGAAAAACCACACAAACCGCTGAATCCTGCATAGGGAAAGGGATTCAGCACTTTATCCGGCATTGCTTAACAGTGTTATCCACAGTGTTCGTGGATAGTTTGAGGAGTGTGGATATCCGTTTTTCCCGTTTATAGCCGTTTGGGCAGGAGAAAAAAGGGGCTGACCAGAGTGGCTTTCCGTGGCCATGCCTGCCCGAACGGAGGGCGCCTTGTCAGCCTGGCATGGCAGCGGTCACGATGACCGAGAGCGAAACAGGCGATCAGCCCTGGGACAGATGATTCTCCACCCATAATCTGAAGCCCTCTGCGTCCGGCAAAAGGCCACTGCCATAGTTGAGATGGGTAGACCCCGCCCATTCCGAGAAAACCCCACACGGGTTTCCCTCCTCCCCCTCTCCCAATTCAAGGGTGAAATACCGGAACGGCAACGACGATGCGTCGAGACCTGCCATGGCATCAATCTCAACCACCAGGACCATGATGGCCTCGGCAATGCGGCGCGCTTCAGGCAACACAATTAGCACTGCCCGGGCTCCCCGCACCTGACAAGGAGCAATTTGCAGCGTTGCCATATCCATGTTTTCCGGCTCACCGGCGAGATTACTGCACACTTGCTCCCACAAGTGTGAGATCAAACTGCCGGCATCCGGTGACGCCAGCAACGAAAAGAACTGCTGAGGATCACTTTCGCAGGCTTCTCGTAACGCGATATGGGCGAGGACGTAATGGTGCTCGCGCACGTCCTGATGCATTTCTTCACGGCGCAAACCGCTGTCGGATTTTTTCTTTCGCTTCCAGAACATGATTTTCCCAACCTGTGGAGAAATCAGAAGCGTAGCGGGATTTGCGGGACGGGGATTCCCCCAAACAGGGTAAGTGGGGCCTGTGTCGTGGCTGAATGGTCGCCCTCACCGGGAGGGCGACTCACCGCAAGAGTTTCCGGCAAGGGAAGCGCCGGCAACGGATGGTCAGAATCGCGGAGAGCAAGCACCCACAGCGCCACGAAACACAACCTCAATCTTCCCCGTCGGCTAGCGGCTTTCTGCTTGCCAACGGGAACGATTCAGCTGCATCCAGATCGCCAGCCCCAGCCCCCAGGCGGCATTCACGATCAGACCGCCCACCACCTTGGTGGCATTAACCTCTATCCCCTTCATGGGAAACACCACCAGCATGGCCACCAGGGTCGGGCCGATGGCGCCGAGGAGTATGGCGCTGAGCCAATAGGAGGGGCCCTGCCAGCGGCGAATCAGCCACCAGACCGGCAAGCCCCAAAGTCCGCCCCAGAACGCCAGGGAGATAACCTGCGGCACCGCCAGGGGAGGCACTGGATTCATGTTCCAGGGCATGGCCGGAATTGCGCCGCCCAACCAGAACAGGGCCAGAACGCCTTGATGAAAAATCAACGTGGCAAGAAAGCCACCGGTAAAGGCCTGCAACCATTGTTGTTTCGTATTCACCCGGGATTCCTTTTAACAATGTGGAATGGATTCCGGGCATCAGTCTACCTGTTGCGAGAGCGGAGTGCGTGAAGCATGTGATGGTAGCCGCAGGGCCACAAACTGGCGGATTCGGGTAGCCGTCGGCTCAACCCGGGAAACTCCCACTGCCAGAACCCTGACTCCTGCACCCTCGGCGTTATCGGGAACACGGATATCATGACAGGCCCACAATTCAGCACGCTCTCCCCCCTGGCGCCTGATCTCCACTAACTCACGGCGGTTGCAGACTCTGACCCGACGAACATTGCCGTAGCGAATCAGCGACAAGAGCCGCTCGAGGTCTTCCTGGCGGGTGGCTGGCCCGGCAAGAACCTCGTCCAGGCAGGCGGCTTTCTGCGGGGCCTCCATCCGCGAACAGCTTCCCGCTTCCGCCAACCTGAACGCGCTGGCATAGAGCAACTGTTCGTTCTGGTTGTCATCAAGACATGCCACGGCAACGGTCGGAAGCAACCACATGAGGCCTACCCATTGTCTGAGAGACATTGACCTTTCACCCGGTATCCAATGAAGGAAAAGATACTGGGCCTTTGGGGTTGCCGCCGCCTCCCCCTAATGGGGGGATTTCTGAAAAAAACATTCCGTTCAGTTTGACCCCACCAGAAAGTGGACAAGTGTACACAAGCCGTTTTACTCTAATTGCATGTCGGCCTGGATGACCAGCAACGCACTCACTATGGCGAAGAATGCCGTCAGCAATTATTACGATCAGATTGGTTTACGTACTGATTGCGTACACCCATTGGCACAACGCGCTTTGCCGGGGAGATACTTCAACGTGTATGCCGGCAGCGAACATTCCCTGTCGAGTAGGGATTCACCGGATTCACTGAACAAGACACAAGCACGCTACAACAACCTCAAATAACGACAATGAAAGAGGAAGCGATATGCATCAACCCGCCCCAACGGAGCACGGCAGTTCTCCGTCCATCTGGTCTCGCCTGAGCGCCATCACTGACTATTTTGCCTGGCCGCTGCGCACCTCCCATTATCTGGAGCTGGTGAATCCGCTGTGGACGACCCACAAGATGCAGGCCCGAGTGGTGAAGGTGTGGGATGAAACCAAGGATGCCCGTACCCTCACCCTGCGCCCCGGCCTTAACTGGCGCGGACACCGGGCCGGGCAGCATGTGCGCGTGGGCATTCCTGCCAACGGCAAGCACTACACCCGTACCTATACCATTTCCTCTCCGCCGGAGCGGGATGACGACTGCTTTACCATCACGGTAAAAGCCATCGACAAGGGCACTATCTCCCACCACATTGTCCGCAACATCAAGGTGGGTGATTACCTGCCCATCGGGCTGCCCCAAGGCGATTTTTATCTCCCGGATGCCAATCCGATCCAGCCGCTGTTCATCACCGCCGGTAGCGGGATTACCCCGGCCTTCAGCATGATCAACAGCCTGATCGCCCAGGGCCGCCTGCCTGATACCTGCCATCTGCATTACGCGCCCCACGAACTGGATGTGGTGCTGGGCAAGCAACTCAAGGAGATGGCCGCCAGACACTCGCGCTATCACCTGAACCTGCTCTACACCCAGGAGGGTAAAGACCAGCACTTCACCGCTGCGCAACTGGACGCACTTTGTCCCGACTGGAAGGAGCGTGACGTGTATGCCTGCGGGCCGCCGTCCCTGCTGGAAGCCATTGAAGCCTGCTTCGAACAGGCTGGCTGTAGCCGCAACCTGCATATCGAGCGCTTCCGCGCCCCGTTCACGGAAATTCCCAAAGACGCGGTGGGCGGCAAGGTACGCTTTGCCCAAAGTGCCGTGGACACCGAAGGCGACAGCGAAACACCGCTGCTGAAAGTGGCCGAAGACGCTGGCATGAACCCACCCCACGGCTGCCGCATGGGCATCTGCCATACCTGCAACACCACGCTGGTATCCGGTTGTGTGCGCGATTTGCGTACCGGGGAAGTATTGAACGAAGCCGGCAGCATTGTGCAAACCTGTGTTTGTGCTGCCGCGGGCGACTGCGAACTGGATTTGTAAGGGGACCGAGATGAAGACACACAAGTTGCCGGTCGACCTGACCGACGAGCAGATTGAAGCGTTCGGCCGCGAGCTGGACGCCATCCGTGACGAGATTTTTGATTCCCGCGGCGAAAAGGATCGCGCCTATATCCTCAAGGTGATCAAGACCCAGCGCAGCCTGGCCCTGTGCGCACGGGTGGTCATCTATGCCTCCCTGTTTTTCCTCCCCGCCTGGGGGCATGCATTGGCCATCTGGCCGGTGATGCTGACCCTGCTTGGGCTGGGCACCTTCATGCTCGGGATTGCCAAGATTCTGGAAAACATGGAGATCGCCCATAACGTGCTGCACGCCCAGTGGGACTGGATGAAAGATCCGGAGATTCAGTCCAACACCTGGGAATGGGACACCATGAGTCCTTCGGACCGCTGGATGCATTCCCATAACGTGGTGCATCACACCTGGACCAATGTGCTGGAGAAGGATCTGGATGTGGGCTACGGCATCATGCGCGTGACCCCCTTGCAGAAATGGAAACCGGCTTACTTGCTGCAACCGATCTACTTCATTTTGTTGATGCTGTTGTTCGAAGAAGGCGTGGCTCTGCATGAGCAGGCCATCGATGACCACCTGAAAGGCAAGAACAAGTTCGCCGACTTCAAGCCACTGATGAAACGAATCGGCTACAAGATCTGGCGGCAGGTGGCGAAGGACTATATCGCCTGGCCACTGGCCGCGGCGCTGGTGGCGATTCCCATTTCCTTGTTTGTGGATTTCTCGCCGCTGGCGGTGTTCGGCATTGTGGCCGGCGCCAATGCGGTGGCAAACCTGATCCGCAACATCTGGGCGTTCATGATCATCTTCTGTGGCCACTTCCCCGCCGGGGCGCACAACTTCACGGTGGAACAAGTGGAAGGGGAAACCCGGGCGCGCTGGTATCTGCGTCAGCTGCTGGGGTCCTGCAATATCGAAGGCGGCAAGCTGTTCCATGTGCTGTCCGGCAATCTGTCACACCAGATCGAGCATCACCTGTTTCCGGATATGTGCAGCAACCGTTACAAGGAAGCCTCACCACGGGTGCGTGCTCTGGCCGATCGCTACGGCCTGCCCTACAACAGCGCCTCCCTGTTCCGCCAGTTCGGCACTACCTGGCTGAAGAACATCCGGCTCGCCTTCCCCGGTGGCGGCGAGCCCTGGCGTGGCACCCCCGACCAGGCCACCTCCAGCTGATCCATCCACGCGGCCTCCGGGCCGCAAAAGCAAAAGCAAAAGCAAAAACAGCTTCGAGCTATGAGCTGTGAGCCATGAGGAAGATCAAAAAACCGACCAGGAGTGGAAGCCAGGATTGGCTC
>NZ_WTUY01000005.1:0-761938 GCF_009882945.1 Alcanivorax sp. DP30 | reverse complement strand
CACCCTGAAGGCATCGCAAACGATCGCCCCCACCGTGAAGGCCCCTGCCCCTCCAGGAGAAAAAGCAGCTGCGAGCTATGAGCCGTGAGCTACGAGAAGGCTACATCAGCCAGGGCACCAGCACCGCCAGTACCACGGCGGCAATCAGGTTCAGTACCACACCGGCACGGATCATGGTTTTCTGGGGCACAAAGCCACTGCCATAAACCATGGCGTTGGGCGGTGTGGCCACCGGCAGCATAAAGGCACAACTGGCGCCAAAGGCCACCAGTAACGCCACTGCGACAGGGTCGGCACCCACGGCAGCGCCCACCGGCATCAACAAGGGCACCAGCAGGGCCGCGCTGGCGGTATTGCTGGCCATTTCGGTCAGGAAGATCACAAAGGCACCCAGTATCAGGTAGACCAGCCAGGTCTGCCCATGGGGCAACAGGCTGCTGATTCCCTCGGCCAGCCAGCCGCTGGCTCCGGAGCTCTGCAACAAGGTGGACAGGGTAATACCCCCGCCGAACAACAGCAGCACGCCCCAGTTGGCGTGTTGCTCCACCGCTTTCCAGCTTACGCAACCACTTGCGCCCAGTAGCACGATGGCCAACACCGCAACCCAGGTATCAAAACCTTTTTCGATGGCCAGCATCCTGGCCAGCGGTGCTCCGAACACCCACAGGGCCACGGTGAACAGGAAGATGGCCAGGGTCAGCCTGGCGCCAGTGCTGTCCGGGAACGCCACCCGGTCATGCACATCCACCCGGGGCAGATTCGCTTCCGGTCGACAGATCCCGTATAGAATCAGTAGCGCCACCGGAAACAGCACCAGAAAGACCGGCAGGCCTGCAGCCAGCCATTGGTTGAAACTCCAGTCCAGGGCTGCCGCGGCAATGGCATTGGGCGGACTGCCCACCAGCGTGGCCATACCGCCAATGTTGGCGGACCAGGCCAGCGCCAGTAGCAGAAACACCCGGTAACGGGGATACTGCTCCGCCATGGGCGCGGACATCCCCAGGGCAATGGGCAACAACATGGCGGTGGTGGCCGTGTTGCTGATCCACATGGATAACAACGCGGTGGTCAACGACAATAACAGCGCCGCAGGCAACGCTCTGCCACCGGCCAGCAACAACAGTTTCTGGGCCAGCCAGCGGTCGATGCCATGCACTCCCAGTGCTGCCGCCAGCGCGAAGCCACCGAGGAACAGGGCTACCACCGGATGGGCAAACCCGGCCAGCGCCCCATCCACCCCAGACAAGCCCAGCGCCACCCCCAGCACCGGCACCATCAAGGCGGTAAAGGTGAGTGGCAGCGCTTCGGTAAGCCACAACAGGCCGATCAGGACCAGCAGCGCCAACCCCGCCCCGGTGTCGGCTTGTGCCGGCAATGAGCCGGCCAGCACCGCAGCCAGTATTGATCCGGCCACCAACCCCAATCGCATCATCATCCCTTTAACGCTCCCCGTGGTTGTGCTTTTGATAAACCTGGCCCGGGCACGGACTCCGTTTTAGGTTGATAACAGTCGGGGGAACATGGGGCAAGAGGCAAGGAGGATCAGCACGGCGATGTCCACCTACAGTAGAGAGGCGCCATAAAGGACGAGCAAAAGCACCGTCCCAACATCAGCCGCTGGACATCTCTCTCCCCCTTACAGGGATATCACTGCGCAGGGCCAGCTCGCTGTTCAGTACCGGTGGCGGCGCATTTTTCTCAGCCGGCTCCCGCTCGGAGGGAGGAGTGTTGAATGTTGCGGCAAGACGGGTAAAGGCCGTCTGGAAGGCGCCCAGTGTCCATTGCCCGTAGACCGTATGCCCGCCTTCATAGGCCTGCTCCTGATACTCCTCGAAGGTGGTCACATAGCCCATGTAATCGTTGCAATAGGTGTTGATCAGGCACCGTTCACTGCCTTCCAGTGGTAACGCCGTGGCCACTGCGCTCACCAGTCGCCGCCCTGCCACGGTGGTGAATTCACCGGGCGCACACACCAACCGTAGATTACCCAGCCTCACTATCTGCAAGGGCAACACGGAGGGCACCATGGGGCTTTCGGTCAAGGCACCCAGACGGGCCTGACGTTTCAGTTCCGCCACCAGGGGATCAGCCAGGTCCGGTAGGGGAATCCTGTCCAGGGCATACCCGAGCACCCGCTTCTCGCCCGCATTGAGCAAAATGTCCTTGGCTCCCTGGCTGGCATAGAGCGCTTGTGCCTGGGCCTGCCGGGGTGAACCTGGCTTGAGACTGCGCCGCCGCTGGGCGCGCGCCAGCCGCCGGGCAGCAAAGCCCAGCGGCGCAGGCATCCCCGGGCCATCCACCGGGGTGCCCAGAAAGAACCCCACGCCGTGGCAAGGTGCACTGGTTCTGGCGTCACGGCTGCCCCCGGCGAATTCCGGTGAAACGGCCTGATCACTCATATCCACGTAGGTGAGCACCCCATCCAGGGGGCCGGAGACAGCCTGCCCGCTTTCCGCTTCCAGCATAGCCAGGGCATGCTCGCTCTGTGCTTCCCCATTCTTGCGGGCATAGGCGTACTCCGCCTCACCACGAAGCTTTCGACGTCGCTTGCGATCACCCGGGCCATGGTAATGAGGAGACACATCCCCCGCGGCGCCCTGGGCAAAGATGGCCACAGGTTCAGAAACGCCATCCGCTTGCAGCTGCATTTCTGCATGCAGGGCGGCATACCCTTTGTTGTCACCATCGTAGTGGGCGAGCTGATTGCCCAGACAAGTTGCATGCACACCGAACAGGGAAAGCAGCGCCCGCACCCGGCCCTGGCGGTGGAAGCTGATCAGGTGCATGGTGCGATCCAGCGCCAGGTGGGTCTGGGTTGCATCGCGAGGCGCCACATCCGGGTTGCGGTTATAGGCCTTCAGTGAGCGGTTCCAGGCCACCGGCACCGGATCAGGGACCTGGCTGCTGCGATACTGGATGTCAGTAGCCTTGCGCGTCACCAACGCGGCCCGCAGGGAAGCCAGAGCGGCCTCCACTACCGCTTCCAGATGAGCCGGCACAAACCCCGGTGTGACAAGATTATAGAGGCCTTCGTGGGCACAGCCTCCCGGCCCCGAGTGGGTATGCGTACAGGTCAGCACCAGACGGTGTTCATCGAAAGCCTCGCCCAGCGACTCACGCAATCCCGTCACGACGCCCTGGCGCATGGCATGGGTGACATAGCCAAGGTCCAGGCAGCAATACAGGAGTGGTGCGTCGTCGCTGTCCAGGTCGGCAATGGCAAGACTGCGGGCATAGAGGGGGTTGCGGGTACCAGTGGCCCGATGACCGGGCTGACCATAGCCATGCATGGCATACCCACAGCCTGTGATGTGGATTTCTCGCTTGCCCCAGCCGACCTGATATTCCATTAGCAGTTCCTGCCTCACAATTTGTGCACGAACGTACCAGAATAACAATCCTGCAAGAAGTGGCCGAACGGGCCACTTTTGCTTCAACGATGTGTCTGGTTATCCGGACGGACAACAACGCGGCCATACAGCCGCGTTAGCCGGGATCAGGCGGTACGCCGCCTGACCAGTCCGTCCTCCAGCACTTGCTCAAAGTGATCTTTCAGGGTGTCCGACACACTCCGGTACTGGATGCCCAGTACCTTGCTGCGGCTGTTATCAAAACGAATCGGGTAGCCCACATTGCGGCTGATAAACTTTCGGGTGACCGGGCCCATCATGGGGCCAAACAGCCACACTACCGGCTTGGGCACTTTCATTTTCGGGAAGGGGTACTGGCTGCCAAATTGCTTGCGCAGCAGTCGGGCGATATCCAGCATGGACACCGATTCGCTGACCAACAGATAGCGGCCTTCTGCGTCCGGGTTAAACGCCCCGAGTAGATGCGCCTGGGCCACATCGCGAACATCCACGGCACCGTAGACCAGATCCGGTACCCCTGTCTTGAGTTTGCCACGGCCCATGTCGAGCAATGTGCCGATGCTGGCAGAGCTGCTGGCATTGGTGAGCGACGGTCCGTACACCATACCCGGGTTAATGGTGATCAGGTCCCAGCGCGACTGGCCATCATGAATTTTCCAGGCTTCACGCTCGGCGGCCACCTTGGAATATTGATAGGGGTTATGGTCCACGCTGCTGCCGGTATTCCAGTCCGTTTCCGTGAAGGCACTCTTGCCCTTCATGTCGGTGCCGTCACTGTATACGGCGGCCACACTACTGGTGAGCACCACGCGCTTGAGGGTCTCGCAGCGGTTGGCGGCATTCAGCACATTGCGTGTGCCCTCCACCGCCGGGCGCACCAGCGCCTCGTTCGCGTCGCTGAACCCGTCAAGCACGAACGGCGAGGCCGTATGCATGAGCACTTCGCAGCCCTTCATGGGCGCATCAAAGCTGTCCGCATCCAGCAGATCGGCCTTGAACAATTTCAGCGATCCAGGGGCCTGCTCAGCCATGCGATGCAGGTGAGCCACGCTGGAAGCCTTGTCCGGGTTACGCACCGTGCCATGAACCGTGTGCCCGGCCTCCAGCAGATACTTGATGATCCAACCGGCGATATACCCGGAAGCACCGGTTACCATCACGGTACGTGGCTCTTGGGACATTACTTTCTCCAGCAAAAGATTCAGGAGGCCTGACGCTAACACCGCAGACCAGGCTAGCAAAGGTGAGGCTGTGCCAATTTTCCACGGCAGTGGCCACCCTTTAACGATGATCACGCAATGCTCACCCAAGCGCCCGACCTGCTGCACTTTCCGGCCTGTCCCGGCTTTGCCACCTCTGCTAGGATAAAATTTGCGCAATGATGGCGCATGGATATCATTACTGATTCAGAGACCACATACATAATGTTCAGCCAGCCCGACTATCAGCAGCATCTGGCCCGCCCCTATCGCAAAGCCCTGCTGAATGCCCTGCTGATCATTACTTTTTTCAGCGGCCTGCTTTTTGCCTGGATCAATTTCGGTAGAAACAATCCGGTGGTCGCCATCGCCGAGCTGGTCATGGCCACGTATTCCATGATCCTGCTGTTCATCATCCGTGACACCCAGCGCCTCGAGTTCTGGGCCATGGCCTATCTGCTGCCCTTTTTTACCATCATGATGGTAGCGATGGCCTCCCCCCGCTCCACCCTGAACATCTTTATCTGGATTTTCCTGATTCCCATCGTTGCCCATTTGCTGGTGGGGCGTATCAAAGGTCTGGGCTTGACCCTTCTCTACATCGGTATTGCCACCGGTATTTTTTTCTGGCGCTTTGGGAACGATCCGGCGGTCATGCAACCCGTTATCCTCAGTAATATCGGGGTACTGACACTGTGCCTGATTGCGTTTTCCCACGTGTATGAGATTACCCGCGAGAAGACGGAGCAGCGGCTTAGCCAGCAAGCTCATACCGACCCCCTTACCCAGCTACCTAACCGGGCTCACCTGCAGAGTCGTTTCGATCTGGAACGGCTACGCCACCAGCGCCAGGGCAACCCGCTGAGCCTGGTCCTTCTGGACCTGGATTTTTTCAAGCGTATCAACGACACCCATGGACACGCGGCCGGCGACAAGGTACTGCAATACTTCGCCAACCTGATGCGCACAGCCGTGCGCCAAACTGACCTGATCGCCAGGCTGGGCGGTGAAGAGTTCTGTCTGCTATTGCCCGATACCAACGCCGATCAGGCTTTTCTTGTAGCCGAAAAGATTCGCCACCGTCTGGCCCGCGCCGCTGTGGATATTGAAGGAGCCCCCGTCACCCTCACCGTCAGTGGAGGCATCGCCCAACTGGGCGCCGATGGTGACTCCCTGGATGTACTAACCCGCAATGCAGACGACAAGCTGTATCAGGCCAAGGCAACTGGCCGGGACCGGATAGAACGCTAACCGGATCCAGCGCAGCAAAACAGCCCCATAAGCGTTACTATTACCTGACGTCGCCAGAGATCGGCGATGAGGAAAAAGGTCTGCCAAGACCTTGTCAGTATTCCAGTAACAACGAGGCCTGCTCACGATGGCAACCCCGTTTCATCCAAATACCGAGAACCTCGCCAGAATGCTCAGCCGGGCGTTCGACCGTGATCCCCTGTTCATGCATTTTTTTCCGGATGATGCCAAGCGAGAGAAACAAAGCTACTACACGTTCCGCTTCATGCTCAGGCATACCTCGCTCAAGGGGGAACTTGTGACATCCAGCGAGAGCGAGGATGGCGCCGCACTGTGGATACCGTCTGATGCCATGCAACACACCACCATGGATATGCTGCGGCTGGGATTGTTTCCCGCCCTGTTTAGCCAGGGAATCCCTTCGATCCTGCGCCAGCTGGCCGCGGTGGAGGACATGCAATCCATGCATCGCGCCATCATCAGTGAGCCCCACTATTATCTCAGCGTTTTTGGTGTCAACCCGGACAAACAGGGCAAGGGCGTTGGCTCATCCATATTGCGGCCTACCCTGGAGCGGTTTGATAAGGAGGGCATCCCTGCCTACCTGGATACGCATAATCCCGACAACGTATCGCTGTATCTGCGATTCGGTTTCGAGATCGCCCACCACGGCTACCTGCCGGGCGGTGCAGTCATGCACTGGGCAATGTTGCGGCAACCCAGGTAGGGGCACACGACTCCCGGCTACGGCTGTCGGCGCAACGACCGAATGTCAGCCGGGAAGCAGTTCGCGAAAATGCCGGATCACCCGGTCGGCCAGATGCCCATGGGTATTGGCGCCATCACCGTCATAGTAAACCCCCACCATGCCTGCGTTGCGGGCCGCCAGCAGGTCATATTTGAAATCCCCCACATAGGCAATCGCCGCAGGGGCAATCTGCCATTGGCTGGCGATGGCCAGCAAGCCATCCGGAGCAGGCTTCGGCGGGGCATCTTCGCGGGCCAGCACACGCTGGATGGGGATCTGTAATCGCTCCACAGTCAGTGCCGCAACGGCGCGGGCATTACGGGTCAGGATTGCCGTGGGCACACCCTGCGCAGCCAGTTGCTGCAAACAATTGCGGGCGCCAGGCATCCATGTGGCCCGTTCTGCACCCTGGCGCTCATAGCGCAGCACTACCTGGTGGGCATGCTGTTGCTGCGCCTGCGGCAGGCTGTCAATAAACTCCAGCACGCCTTGCCCGGCCGGGCAGCCCAGTTCGTTCCGGATAGCAGTGAAATCCAGCCGGGAATCCACCAGGGTGCCGTCCAGATCGAAGATGATGCCTTGAAGTGGGGAATGTGGGTACGTCACGGTTTTCCCTTCTGCTGCGGGTGAGTTAGCGCGGCAAAACACTGTGATCCCTACCCATACACATGATTGTCATTATAGGTAATACTGCAGGGGACCATTTTTCAGGGAGTGATGCATATGAAACGCCTACAACAACTTTTCGCCGGCGCGGCCCTGTTGTCCCTCGCGCCACTGTCCAGTGCCGGGCTCTACATCGGTGCCGGTCTTTATAACACGGCGGTAGATGAAAAAGTCGAGAACGTGAAGTTCGATGACGACAACACCACCGGCGGCCTGTTCCTGGGCTGGCGCCCTATCGAGCTGGTGGGTGCCGAAGTGGGTTACTACGATTTTGGTGAAGTCGAAGGGGATGGCAATATTTCCGTGGAGGGCGGCGCGCTGACCTTCGCAGGCCTGCTGTCGTTCGAGCTGGGTCCGGTGGGACTCTATGGCAAGGGCGGGATTGCCAATACGGATTTCGACATCAAGAGCCCACTGGGTGACGACGACGATTCCTCCACCGATGCCTTCGGCGGTTTGGGAGCAACCGTGGACCTGATGGACAAGCTGTATGTCTACGCTGAGTACATGCGTTTTGACAATGATCTGAACGTGGATATGTTTGGCGCAGGCCTGCGTTTCCAGTTCTGATTCTGCCGTCCGGAAAAATGAAGGCGCCTGACGGCGCCTTCATTGTTTCCGGGCTTTAGCCAGAGCCTTCCCGGGGGCCGCATGGTGATCTTCCAAAATCCGGGTCGTTCCAGCTTTTGATTTTCGCAACTCGTAGCTCGTAGCTATTCTCCTCCCACCACCCTTTCCAACAACACCCGATGGGGCATATCGCTGTACTGATCCTCGCCAAAGGCAGCTACCAGCGAGAGTCCCGGTTCGAGGCGCATTTTTTGCTGTATCCGCCGGCGGGTTTCTCCGGTCCGATAAGCCAGATCCAGCGCGAAACCATCACTGCCCAGCTTGTCGATTTGCAGCTCAAAATTGCTGCCGGCGGCCTGCCAGTGAGTCTGACCGGTATCGTGCAGGGTGATATACCAGTCCACCCCGTCACTGCTGCGTTGCTGCACCACCTTTACGCCGCTTTCCGGCACCTGGTTCTTCTGCCACACGAAGGTGTAGTACCACATGCACAACACCACCGCGAGGGCAGCGCTGGACAGGATCAAGCGCCATTTCATCATGGCTGAGATTTCCTCGAATTAATGATCAATGATAGAAGCCACAACGGGCCTTCGCCTGTGCCTTTGTCCAACGCTATGGCACAAGCTGCGCCGCGACGGCCAGACGCCGCATTGGCAGCGGCTTGTCTGGTCCGTCAGGCATCCGGCCTCAAGTGTCCGGCGCTCTATCTCTTCACTTCCACCCACTGGCCCTTGGTACGTGCCTGGTAGCGACCATCGTACATGGCCTCCACAGTCCAGGCGGGCAGATAGTAGCGGCCAGCAAAGGAGGCGTTAAGTTCTATCTGCAGGGCTAGGATGTGCTTGCTGCCAGGCTTCAGATCGAAGTAATGCATTACCCGGTCGTCACGCAGATCCTGCCAGGTTACGCGCTCACTATTCTCCGCGCTGCCATCCAGGCGACTGCTGGTGAGCTGCCAGCCTGAGGGCAGAATCTGGGTCAGCGCCACATCTTCCAGGGTGCGGCTGGTGAGGTTCTGTACCGTTATCCGGGCAGTAAAATCCTGCCCCTGTTTCAGCTGGGCCGGATTCACCGGGGCGCCATCGGACATGAAACGCACCGACAACGCCAAGCCTTCGCTGATGGCTTGTTCATTACCCGGTGCCGGCGTACCGGTCTGACTCAGGGTGACAAACAATTTACGGTCACTGTCGTTACGCACCGTCAGCGCCTGCTCACCGGACGCCAGTGTCTGCCGGGTGACAGGTGAGGTAGCAGCGATATCCTGCCAGCCTGTCTTGCCCTCTTTCACTGCATAGCGGTATGACTTGTCATCGCCCCGGCTGCCGGCATAGCGTGCCATGGCCATCAGCGACCAGGCGGTGGTCTGGGTGCTGTACCAGTTGTCGGCAGAAAGCTGCTCGGCAATGTCCCGGGCCAGAGCCCAGGCCTGCTGGTCGCGGCCCTGAGCCTGACTCACGGTGAGACGGATCGCCTGATCGCGCAACAGCGAACCATAGGTGTAACTGGCGCCGTCCTGCACCAGCCCGTCACTCTCCAGGGTGGTCAGCTCTGCGGCCACATCCGACAGTCCCATCTGCTGATAGGCCGCCGCCAGCAACCAGCGACCACTGTGGTAGCTGCTACTGCGACGATAATCTTTTTCAGCCATCTGCAGACGTTCACGCAGACGGTTCATGGCACCCACCTGGGGCTTGCCGGCCAATGCCAGTGTGTACTGACGGTAGGCCTCCGCGCTCCACTGCCAGGGGCGTTCGCCCAGGGTCTGACTGCGACGAATCTGCCAGGCCTGCCAGTTATCCAGCATGGTCGCCGGGACCGCGTAGCCAAGGCGACGAGCTTCCAGCAGGAAGTGGCCGGCGTAGGTCGAGCCCCAGTCACTGGCATCCGCCAACCCCGGCCAGTAACTGAAACCGCCACTGGCCAGCTGGAAACGCTGCAGGCGTTCAATCGCTGCATCAATGTGAGTCTGAATGTCCTGCTTCTGTTGATCACTCAGGTTCATCAGTTGCGGCAAATACAACTGGGGCAGCGCCGCCGAGGTGGTCTGTTCGATACAACCGTGGGGATAACGCAGCAGGTATTGCAGCCGACGCTCCAGCCCCATGGCGGGCAAGGTGCTCACCGCCAGCGATGCACTGTTGGTGCCCGGCAAACCATGTGGCCCCGTTTCCAGCGCCCACAGCTCGCCCTTCTCCAGTACCTTGAAGGTATCCCGGGTGGTGGGCGGGTTGGCGGCGCGTACCGGCAGGTTCACGGTTTCGCTTGCGGAATGTTTGCCGGCGTTGGCCGTCACGGTAATGCTACCGGTCCCGGTCTGCTGCTTGGCGGTGAGCGTCAGCATGGCGATCTGATCCGACGGGCCGGTGAAGGTCAGACTGGCCGAGTCGCTATCCACGCTGAACAGTGCATCATCCACGTCCACGGACAGTTCCACCTTGCGAATACTGTCTTCGGTGACGAACACCGTCACCGGCAGGGAGACGGTTTCTCCCGGCCCCAGCACCCGCGGCAAGGTGCTCAGCAGGGTCAGTGGCTGGGTAACCGTGATGTCCTTGTCGGCCTTGCCATAGGCACCATTATTGCCGGCAACCACCATGGCCCGCACCTGGCCCATGTAGGATGGCAGGGTGATTTCATGGTTTCCGGTGGCACCTGGCTCAAGCGTGAATGGTCCCAGGAATTTCACCACCGGCGGGAAACGACGGCGCTGTTTATCGCGGCCATCATCCCCACTGTCGGAGCCCCCCAGGGCCAGCAGCTGATCCAGCTCGGCACCGTAGGCACCAGCGACCAGATCGAACAGGTCCCAGGTCAGCACGCCCAGTGCCTCGCGCTGATAGAACGCATCGTGAGGGTTCGGTGTACGGAAATTGGTCAGCCCCAACAAGCCTTCGTCCACCAGCGCCAGGGTATAGGTCATCGCCCTGCCCTGTTTTTCGGTCACTGCCACGGAGAAGGACTGTTCCGGTTTCACGGAAGCCGGCGCGGTAATCTCCGGCTGCAGCCAGGTGGCCGGATCCTCCACCAGCAACGGCAAGACGCCATACAGGCGGATCGGGCGATCGTTGTCACGCTGATGGGGCTGCAACAAAGCCACATGCACATAGACGTTGGGGGCCATCTCGGCGGTAATCGGAATTTCCAGAGTCTGGGCTTCACCGGTGGCGGGCTTCCAGAACTGCTCCAGCACTTCCGAGCCGTTTTCCAGACTCACCAGCAATCGACCTTCGGCAATGGCCGGCAGTTCGACACGGGCGGTTTCCCCCACCTGATAGCGATCCTTGTCGGCTCCCAGGCTCAGTCGGGTGGCCGCATCCTGACTGCCTGTAGCCTGATCCCAGCTCCAGCCCAGATACAGCGACTGAGACGTACAGTGTTCGCTTTGCTGATCACACACGCGGATCAGGTGACGCCCCCACTCGTAGTCCTCCCCGTTCAGGGTCCACTGGCCACGCCCCTGGGCGTCGGTAGTGATCTGTGCTTCACGGATTACCTTGGTGTGCGGGTCGCTGATGAAGTGCGTCAGGTCATCGCCGGAACGATCCCACCACCAGCGCCAGTCGATCTCATAGACGGTCAGGGACAATGGCCGGGACGCCACCGGCTTGCCATCACGGTCCACGCTGATCAGGTCAATGGCGTGCTGCTCATTGCGTGCCAGCGCGCCACCCCAGCCGCTCCCTTGCGGGATGCGCATGCCCACCCACTGGCTGTAGGGGTACACCGGCACACTGCGAATCTGGGTGCTGTAGTCGCCACTGTTTTCAAACACCCGGGTGGTCAGGGTGGCGCGCATCATGCCCGGTGGCAATTCTGCGGGCACGGTGAGCGGGAATGACGCCTTGCCCTCGGCATTGACGCTGGCATCAAAAGCCGTGAAAGGTTCACTACCCAGGGCACGGGTACTGTCGTCAAAGCGGTAGGCATCCAACCCGTCGAAACGGGTAGCCACCGCCCGGCTACGCACTTTTACATCGGCCTTGAGGTTGGCCGCGGTAGCGCCATTGAGCCACTGGGTGAAGAGCGTTACGGGTTCACTCCGATTGGCCGAAACCTGTTCCGGCAAGGTCAGTTCGATTTTGAGACGGTTGGGTTTGATCGCCTCAACGCGCACCGGGGTATCAAAATATCGCTGCCCCAGTCGTGCCACGGCTCGCCAGTTGCCCGTGGGCGCATCTTCGGCAGTGCCCAGGGTAAAGGCATAGAAGCCGTTCACCGGCGCATCCAGGGTGTAGCTGTTAACCTTGTTGCCGCGGGGGTCGAACCAGTCCAGGGTCAGCGGGTGATCATCAGGAATCTGCTCACTCTGGTCTTCCAGAATAAAGGTCAGGTGGATGTCATCCCCCGGGCGCCAGACATCGCGCTCGCCGTAGAAAAAGCCTTTCAGGCCATCGCGCACCTGTACCCCGCCCGTATTGAACTGGTTGGTGGGCAAGGCACGGTTACGCGCCAGTTTCAGGAAGCCGGTGTCCCGGTCCTTGCTGGCCTTGAGGAAGAACGGGGTGCCATCCAGTGCGACCTGCACCATGCCATCGGCATCGGTAAACCCCATGCCGATTTGTTGTTGCTGATAGTTATAGACCTTCACCACCACATCTTCAGCCGGCACATTGTCATCCAGGCTGGTGGCCACCACGTGCAGGCGATTGCCTTCGCCTTGCTTGGCAATAAGGCCGATATTGGAGGCCAGGAAGGCGCGAGTGCTGGTGGCGAGATCGTTGTAGCGGTAGTAGCTATCGGAGCAGGGATTGTCCTGTTCATACCAGCTCAGATAGCCCGCATCCTCGTAGTAATGGCTGAACGAATCATCACGGACATCCTGTCCCGGACCTTCATAGTTATCCGGCAGGGTTGTCTTGCGTGTCAGGGCTCCCGCCGGGCAATCGTAGTGAATATCTTCACCATCGATGGTCAGGGTAAGCATCACCAGGCCATTGGGGTGCGTGGCCATCAATTCGGTGAGATCCAGCTGGTAGCGCTGCCAGCCATCACCGTTGGCCGGCAAGGCAAGCGTCTTCTGCCACAGATAGCGTCCTGTGCGGCTATCCATGTCGCCCTCATCCAGATCACTGCGCTGCAGGTAGGTGCCCATATTGTCGTCAAAAATGCGAAAGGCTTGCACTTTCACTGATCCCACGGCTGCTGCCTCGAACGGCACACTGAGGGTCTCGCCACTGGGCAGGATGCTGCCGGCGCCCACAAAGCGCACTCCCGGCCGCGACATCATCAGGGTGATGCTCTGCTCCAGCTTCTTGTCCAGGCGGATACCCTTGGCGGAACGCACTCCCCCTTCGATGACCAACCTGACTGTTTCCTCGCTGTTTTCATCCGGATAAACCCGCAGGCGGCTGCCATCCACCTCCGTTCGCGGCTTGAGATTGCGGTCCAGGGTAACCAGGCCCATCAGGTTCTGGGTGCCCTGCAGGGGTTCAGAGAAATTCACCTCTACGTGTGGCTTGGGGTAGTTCACTGCCCGGACATTGGTAATTGCGAAAATGGTGCGGGCCGGCACGCCATAATGACGCTCGCCCTGATTATCTACGCCCAGCGGTTCACCGTCCCAGCGCAGGGTCAGCCTGCCCTCGCTATCGCCACGGAGGATGCCGGTAATGGTAAAGGCATGCTGAAGACCGGCGCTGTCGTGCTGCCAGTTAAGGGCCGGCTTGCCCGGTCCACTGGCCTGAAGAGTCTTCTCAACGCTGGCACTGTCCGCTATGTCTCGGGTTTGCAGGGTGCCAGACAGGGTCATGCTGTTGCCGTCCTCGGCGGGGAGCAGCGATTCCACTGTCAGACTCAACTGCTGACGCATGACCTGCATCTCGAACACGGCCGGGGGAATCTGGTCATCTAGCGCGTCCAGCCCCTGGGCGAACAGGCTGAGTTGCAGGGTTGCGCCTGCTTCTAACGGGCTGACAGGGCGAATCTCAAGCCGATCATCTGCCACCGCAACCGCCTCGTGGGGCAGTTCCGGTTTCAGGCTGACCACACCGGATACCGGTTGGCCGACCTGCCCGGCGCTGAACACCGGGTGACTGAAGCGGATAATGACAGGAGCCCGCGCACTGATCGTGCTGCTTGGCGTTGCCGCCAGATGCTGCTGCCAGCGCTCATCCAGTGACACCGGATTCACGGCTGTTGGCGCTTGTGTCTGCTGCCCGGCGGCAGTTCCCTTACCTGGCTCCGGTTGGTCCTCGCAGGCCAGCAACATCAGGCTGGCAGCAATCAGCAGGACGCGAGAAACCGTTGCGAGCGACATTGGCATCAGTCATTTCCCTTAGTTCGATGAATCGGACAAACATAGCACATCGGTGCTGCAATTCGGTGTAAGCCAGATATGACAAAACACCGTATTGCCACCTGTGTCGCACCCCATTGTGGTGCTATTCCAATAGGTTAGACGGACAGCAGGGAGAAATGCTGCAATTTGCGTGAAGACCGGAAAGCGCTGAACCAACAGAGGCATACCCACCAGTACGCCCCTCGAAGGCACGTTCGTGCAAATATTGACCTAAGGACCTCGCGAAAAAGTCTGCAAAGCGAATGCAGTTGCGAACAGGTGTCCACATAATGGATGCGTCGATGAGGTCCCATCCATCGACTGCGGAGTTCTGCTCCGTGTAGCTCTCCCGAGCCAAACTTTAATCGGCGCCCACTGGGCGCCGTTTTTTTTGGGGGGCTAGCTTCTAGCTTTCATCGTCCTGCGGACGATGCCGTGCTGCGCACGGTTCGCGGCTCAAGATCCGCTCCTACAGCAGCCTCATAGAGAGGCAGAGAATTTCGGGAACTTTTTGGCATTTCCCTATCCAATCGNGTAGCTTGTAGCTTGTAGCTTGTAGCTTGTAGCTTGTAGCTTGTAGCTTGTAGCTTGTAGCTTGTAGCTTGTAGCTTGTAGCTTGTAGCTCAGTGCAGCATGAAGGTGATGTACTCCAGCTCCCCCATCTTGCGGTTTACCAACCACAACCCCAGCAACACACACACCGCCAGCGCCAGCAGAAAACCGAAGCCGAAGAACTGAGGCCCAAGGTAGAGACTGATACCGGTAAAGAGAATATTCAGAACCAGGAAAAGCCCGGTAAGGAGTACCAGCATGCGGCGCTGGTCCAGATAACAGAACACGTTGATCACGGCGAGAAACACCACCTGCAGCGCAGTGGCAATCAGCTGTACTTTCAACAGCGGCAGATACAGGTCGGAGATGCCCAGCGCGGCAAAAATCTGCGCACCGGTCACCATCAGCAGCAGTGCCGAAATTGCCTGGATCTTGAGTATCTGGAAGATTCCCTGGCGAATCACGAACACCATCTGGTTACGCTGGTCTTCAATATAGGAGAGCGAGCCACCATCGCGGACCGCATCATAGAAATTGCTGTAGTGCTCCACAAAGTCGGTTTCCATACGGACCAGGAACACCGCCATCCCGGGAATCAGCGACAGGTAGGACAGAAAAACGGGAATGTCGTAGATCAGGGATGCCCGCAGCGGGCCAATCACGTCACTGCCAGTACCAGAGTAGAACCAGAACATGGCCTTGTCCGCCCAGACCCCGGCATTGTAGAAAAAGCCCACCAGCATCAGGGAGGGATACAGATATTTCCCCGAGAACATCTCGAATGAGACGATGGACTTGGCCGGGTAGCCGCGAATGATCAGCACCAGCATGCCGCCAAGCAGGGTAACCTGCCCCAGCAGAAAGCCCAGCAGCAGCCCCTCGAGATCCAGGAAGCGCAGCAACAGTGCGGCCACCACAGTAATCCCGTAGCCCAGTGCATAAAGCCACAAAATGGCCTTGTACTGCTTCATGCCGGAGAGAAATACGGTGGCAATCCAGATGTTACACAGCACGACAAAACAGGCCACCAGCAAGGCCCGGTATAGAATGCTTTGCGCGGGAAACAGGAACAGGGCCACCCCCATGGCAAGCAACCCCGAGAACATGGTAACCAGCACTGTCACGCCACCAAAGTTGGGCAGAATCAGGTCTTCCCGGTGCTCAAAAGAGCGGTCAGCACAGAACCGGGTAAATGCCAGTTGCACCGCACCGGTGAGCACCAGACTGAGCGCAATCAGATAGGTAACCGTGACCTGGAACTGGGTGACGCCGGCATCCGGCACCACCATGCCCAGGCTGAAAATACCGATGATCAGGATGCCAATGATCGACAGCACCCAGGGCCCCGAGCTGATTACCCCGGCATAGGTATAGGCCCGGATCAGCCCCAGCAAGGTATCCTTGCGCAGCAGTTTGCGAAGCTCGAAACCGATACCCGCCATTAGCGCCCCCTGCCCTGTGGCTGCGCTGATTCACTGCGTGCAATCAATGACTGATACAACTCACGGTAGGCGCCAAACATCATTTCCTGGGTGTACAGTGCCTCCACGCGGCGAATACCCGCCTGTTGGGCCTGGTACCAGGCCTGCTCATCAGACAGCAACCTTGCCACCGCCTGTCCCAGCGCCTCCGGGTCGGCAATACCGACCACATCGCCGGCCTTGCCAAAGGCTTCATCCTCCGGGCCGAGCCCTTCGATCAACTGGCGACAGGAGCCCACATCGGTGGACACCGTCGGCACACCGGCAGCAAAACCTTCCAGGATCACCAACGGCAGTGCCTCACTGATTGAACTCAGCACCATGACGCCCACCTTGGGCAGCAATTCATCGATTTTCTGGAAACCGAGGAACTTCACATTCTTTTCCAGCCCCAGACTCGCCACCAGGCCATGACACTCGCGGGCATAGTCCTTGTCTTCATCTTCGGGGCCGGCAATCCAGCCTTCGGCATCAGGAATCTCATTGACCAGTGTGCGCATGGCTCGCAGAAAGGTTTTCACATCCTTGATGGGCACCACCCGCCCCAACAGACAGGCCACCTTGGGTACTCCGGACTGCCGCGCTGCCCGTACTTTCTGCATGCGGGGCAAATCGATGCCGTTGGGAATATTCATGGTGCGTTCAATGGGGGCTCCGTCATTAACCTGACGTTCCCGGTTCCGCTCATACAACGCCACGATCCGGTCCGAAGCCTGATAGCAGGCCTTGCCAAGTTCAGTAAAGAAGTTCACCCATTTCTCGCGAAAATAAGCCATCTCCGCATTATTCTTTTCTACCAGCCCCCGGTTATCACTGATCCATTCACTCTGAAACAGATCGATCTTCCTTTCCTTGGTATAGATGCCATGCTCGGACAACAACAGGGGCTTGCCATAACGACGCTTGAGCATCGCCCCGAGCAGGCCCGCATAGCCGGTGGAAATGGAGTGGTACATCTTTGCCGGAATCAGGTTCCTGGCAATGTCATCCAGCACCCAGATCGGCGCGTGCATGATGCGCACGGTCCAGAAATAATCCACAAAGGAGGGGTCACGGCTGTTCTCACGGTAGGCCCGTGAGATGTAATCCCAGCTGGCGCGGCTATGCAGAAATGCCTCTTCGGAATAGGCCTGCCCATCGCCTAGATTGTTGACCATGTGTTCGAACAACTCGGCCTTGCGATGGTTATCGTCACCACTTTTTACCAGTTCATGAAACTGGCGGACTTTCCGGAAGGCCTTGCGGTTTCCCTTCAGCGGCTTTTTCTCGGCGCCACGTTTGAAGTTATGCAGGTAATGCACTTCCAGATGCACCACATTGTCCGGAAGCTCGTACTTCATTTCACCATAGTCTTCCGGGCGACTACCGATGAAACAGCAGGCAAAGGTATATTCCGGGAACCCGCGAATGATCTGGTTCACCCAGCTGGACACGCCACCACTGACATAGGGAAAGGTCCCTTCCAGCAGCAGACAGATATCAGCCTTGTCGGCGGAGGGAAACCCCATGATCACTCCAGTATTCAACGGATTTATTCAGATTGGTGAACTGGCTGTCGTCGGAAATTTCCCCCATCAGACGTTTGACCAGAATGAACTGGCAGCGTTGCAGGGCAATTTCCGCAAGCCAGGGGTTCACCAGGTTGGCGGAAAGACCAAGGCGACGGGCAAACACCAGTGATTGCTGGGCTTCGGCCAGGTTTTCCTGGGCCAGTAGAATACGGCCACGCAACAGCCACAGCCCCGCATCCTGGGGCGATTCCATCAGAGCCATATCCGCATAAAAAGCGGCCTTTTCCAAAGTAATACGGCGAATGTCACCGCGCACCAGATCCTGATAATTTAGCTCCCAGTAAAGTTCCGACAAGTGTCGAGCCAGACGGTAGCGACGGGATTCTTTCGCCCGCTCCAGCAGCTGCATTGCGCGATCGATATCCCGCGTAATGACTTTTTCCTTTTGGTCCAGAATCCCGTAGGACAGCAACCGCACGTCTTCATAACTGTCACCAAGGGATTCGCGCAACAGCTTGCCTGTGACCCTGGCCGGCATGTCCTTGAGCACCAGCATGCCCTGAACCCGCAAGGCATCAGGAGCGTCATCGCTGGACAGCAACAACTTGAGATCAATCTGCCGAAAGCCGCTGCCGGGTTTAGCCTGCACGGGGGTAAAGTATGGCTGGGCAACCAGCGCAAACGGCTGCTGTCGCAGGCTGTTGGGCAGCCAGACACCGAGCAGCACCCCACTTAACAGGGTCAGCAAGCCAATGGCTGGAATAAAAAATGCGAACCCGAAGATCAACAGCCAAGACGCTACTTTGGGAGTGCGGAAACGGGAAGGCAGCACACCCCAGGCCACCACCGTCATCAGGGCAGAAGCCAGCCCGTGAGACGTGAGATAAAGCAGGAAGAGTCCCAGCGAGGTCTTCTCACTGAGTAACAACAATAGCGACCCCAGCTCTGCCGAGATCGCATAGATCAGCAGCTTGAGGCTAGACACCCGCTGCCTCCAGCAATTCAGCCAGCTGGGTTTCGGCGTCGCGGCCATCCATGTGCCGATAAAAGAATTGCACCCCCGCCTGGCGCAGACTCATGAAAGCGAATTCATCCTGCAGCCAGTTATCAGTACGCATGATAAAGCCTTCCAGGCCGGATTCACCGGTCATCGGCATCATCATCAGCAACACCCGATCATTGATCCACCAGGCAAGATCCAGGCTACGCATGCCACGGGCCAGCGCGTCCAGAATCAGGCCTGCCTGCTCACTGTCATCTGCGATGAACAGGGTCAGGGAAGTCTCAACACGCACATCCTTGCGCAGACGTGTCAGTGCGACCATCTCACTGGCCATGTGGAAAGGTAGCTCCGGCCAGCGGTCAAGCAGCAAACGGGCATCCGTTCCGCTGAGCACCACATCGGCATAGAAATTCAGCAGCACGGACAGCAGCTGCAGATTCTCATAATTGATGGACAAAAATGGCATGCGTTCGATCACCAGCACGCCGTTGATCTCACCGGAGCTGCTGAGCACCGGCGCCACAACCAGATACAGGCCATGGTACACATCATCATGCTCACTCTGCTGAACGTGCGCCAGGGTCTGGCTGTCCATGGCGTAGGCCAGCAATGCATTGTCCTGCTCCAGTGGTTTGCACTCCCCCAGCATCGCCGCAGGCGTATCGATTACCTGATCCCCGGAGACCGGATAAATGGCCGCCCGCTGCAAATGACAGTACTCCGCCAGCAAGCTCATCAAATCATCCGATGCCGGCAGCGTGACCGTTTCACTTTCCTCCAGGGTCAGATCACGCAAGCGTGTCAGCGCATCGCGCACCGTGTAGGGCTTGATCAGCAGATTCTCTTCCAACCGGTCATGGGAAAGACGCAACAACACATAGCGCTGGGTCAGGTTCTGCAATCGCTCCAGTGCATAACTGGCGGCACTGTCAGAACGCATCAGTCGCACACGCCAAAGATCAGCAAATTCCCCGGCGATCAGGGTGATCACAAAGCCACCCAGCATGAGCCCTTCCGGGAACCGCAGACCGATGTAATAACCGAGAAATTGCAGCACAAACCACGAACCGATCAGGCACAACATGGCGAACACGCCCAGCAAACTGCCGTAACGTAGCGCCAGCAGAATCGGGACCAGCAGAATCCAACGGAAATTGGCGTCCAGCGCGAGCGGATCAAGCGGGCGCAGCCAGATCCCCACAGCGATCGCTGCCACCAACAGCACCAGGGTTTCGAACACTGACCAGCCGACACCTTTTGCCGGTGCCAGCCATGCCGCCAGTTTGCCGCTGCCGATCCGCTCCAGCATCAGTCGATCACCGGTTTGAGCAGTTTATCGATGACTTTCTGCCCGGTTTCACTGAGTGAATCCCTGGCCCATCCCGCCCGTGAACCGGTGCCGCTATAGACAATATTGCCCGACGGCAGCTCACGGATTTCCAGCATGACGCCCACTGCAGGCTCGCCATCCACGCCGGTCTTGTAGCGCCACTCATGTACCACACCGGACACCACGTAGTTACCGTTGCGGGTACTCACCCATTGCGTCATCTTGTCGCGGCTGCCTGGCGAAGACGCTTCAAACAGGACACCATCATTATCACTGTCTGGATAGGCATCCACCGTCTGCACGCCATGCCGGGACAACACCGACTCGACGATGGCAGCCGCGCGCAAACCCGCTTGCGGGGTAGCCGTGCGATTGGTCAGCGGCAACACCAGCCAGGTGCCTTCCCCGGACAGGCTCACGTCCTGGGTGCTGCGCACATGGGTGCAACCCGTCAGGGCGACCAGCAGCAACGCTGAGATCAGTACTCTCATGGATTCTCTCCTAGTAATAAATCCTGTATTCCAGTGCAGCCCGGTAGCTGTCTTCACCGCTACCGCCCGTGTTCAGTTGTCGCTCCAGGTACAGCTTCCAGCCATCGCGACCGATCAGTGGCCCTTCAATGCCTGCGCGACCGGTGAAACCATCGCCGGAGAGACTGTTATGGCTGTAACCAATCTCCGCCCATCCCTGCAAGCGGTGCGGACGTATATGCACGTCTGGCATGCCAATCAGCAATGACAGCTCGGATTCATGGTAATCCTCGGGAATGGCAGTGGCCGGCTGGCCAGGCGGCAACAAAGCCTTCACCTCGTCCATACTTTCCCGCTTTTCGTCAAAGTCGGCGCGGGTATGGCGCAGACGAACACCGGGTGACAATCGTGACAACCAGGGCCGCCAGCTACTCTGCAGATTCATGATGCGCCCTGCCCCCAGTGTCTGATCATTGAGGTCATGGTACTGGTAATCCGCCAGATCCACGCTGTTCTGCCATGTTGCCATGGGAGACCAGTTCAGCGCATAGCGCGGGCCAGTGCGGGAACCACCCAGCAACAGCAGGGATGATTCATCCGACGGCATCCGCCACTGGTAATCCAGCGTGCCGGACCAGTCCGCATTCCAGTTAGCGCCCAGTTCCAGCGCGGCCATGGTTTCCTGGTTATCCAGCAAATCCCGCTGGCCGACAAACAGTGAATGCCGGTAGCGTTGACGTTGGTAGTTCCAGAACAGCCCACCACGTTGCTCTTCATCGTCCACCACCAGCAAGGTCTCGTCATTGCTGCTGAACTGGCGACGGTCCAGCTGCAACACCAGTTCGCTGTGATCACTGACAGGCTGGTATTGCCTGAACTGCCAATCCTGAATATCCAGCGCCCCCAGACGCCGTTGTTCGAAACCGAGTCCAGTGGAACGGGCCGAGGGTAGCAGCAGGCTTTCCTGAGTCAGGACACTGCCCGCCAACTCCGGTGCGCCTTCCTGCATCGCCATCAGGGTGGCTGCGGCAGCACGTTCTTCATCCAGACGCAGCTGGGTATCCAGCTGCTCGCTGAGCGTCAATTGCGAGCCATATTCTTCACGCACACGGGCCACGCTATCCTGATCATCCTGCAGGGCAGCATAGGCCAGCGCGGAGCCTGACTGAAGCTCGCCATCCGACTGGTACTTCTGCAGATACCAGGCCTGGGCCAGTTCATTGCTGGTCTGCAACAGGGACCACTGCGCCAACCATTCAGCCCGGGTGGACGGCGGCAATGCCTGGACGCTGCGGGCCACCTTGTCAGCACGGGCCAGAGACGCATCTCCGTTTTCAAAGAACCGGCTCAGGGTCAGCATCATGAACTGATATTCGGTCTTTCGCGCTTGCGGGGCCTGTGAAGGCCGATCCCGCCAGAGTTTACCAAGCACCGGCCAGGCCTGGTCCTCTCGCCCAGCTGCAAAAAGCGTCTGGGCATAATTCCATTGTGTCAGCCAGTCTTCAGGATTGCGTTCCAGCAAGGCGCGCTGGTAACGCAGTGCGGCCTCCGGCTCACTCAGCTGAAGGTGGGCGGCAGAAAACGCTTCCCAGTAACGGCTATCCCGGCGAGCGTCATCCTGCCAGCGCAGGATACTGCGACGCAGCACATCCTGATCGCCGACGGCCACATTCAACCATAACCAGCTGATGCGAGAGTCACGATTCTCCGGGGCCAGATAGAGCGCCCGGCGCAGCGAATGCCGTGCTTGATCATGGCGTGCCTCGCGCAGTTGCAGATTGGACATGAAACGCAGGAACGCGGGGTTCTGCTCAAGAAGCTGCCGCTGTTGCGGTGACATTCGCGCCAGAAACGCATCAATGGATTGATATTCGCCCCGATTTTGCAAGGCGAAGAGCACGGCCATGGCCATCTCCGGATCATCCAGCTTGTGCCAGGCGCGATCCATCAACGCGGTCATTCTGTCGCGATCAAAATACCGCAACAGGTTGATGAACATGTAGAGATCATTAATGGTGTCATCGTCCTGGCGCACCAGCGTCTCATAATGCTGAATGGCGGGATCCCAGCGACCCAGCTCTGCGGACATCACCGCCATCTGCCGGGCAACCCGGGGGTCATACTCAAGCCCACGGGCATCCTCTTGCAGCATGTCCAGAGCCTGCTCCCTCTCCCCCTGCAGCCACAACAATCGGGAGGCCTCCAGCGCCATGTTGGTTTCCGGACCATAGGCATCGGCATACTCGCGGGCGATCGCCACAGCCAGCGGATCATCCCCACTGTTCAGGGCAAGCTGCTGCATCTCGCGCAGTACCGTGCGGCTGGGATATCGACGTTGCCAGTCACGCAGAAAGGCAATCCCCTCATCCGGTTTACCCAGTAATTCATACTGCCGCGCAATGTCGTGAATCAGAGCGGCGTCATACGGCCTCTCTCGCAGGGACTGCTTGCGTGCCTGCATGATCAAACGGTTGTTGTAAGTGGATGGCGCAAGGCGCAGCACTGCGGACCAGGCTTCAGGGGCGTCCGTGAGAGTAGCAATACGTTGCCAGGCCCTCAGTGAGCCCTGAAAATCCCCTTGCCACTGCGCGACCTGGGCAAGGCGCTCCAGCCAGCGAATATCCTGCGGGTGCCAGTAAAGCGCGTTTTCCACCACCTGACGCGCCCGCAGCAAATTACCTGCGCCCACGAACACCTGATAGCTGCGGTCATAATAGTTTTCCACATAGGGCTCGGGCGGCTGAGCCTGGGCCAGTCCGGTTAACAGCAAGCCGGTCACTAATGCTCGCCTCATCGCAGCTGCCTCGCCCCAGGCAGATTGAGCAGCAGGATCCCGTAGCGCTGCGCACGCGACATGTCGCCTCCGGCTTGTGCCAGTAGCATCAGCCGATACAGCACGGCCTTGTCATGCAGAAACGGGGCTTCGCGGCGCGCCGCCAGTGAGAGGGCATCATCATGGAAGCTCCCCGCTTCCAGCGCAGCAATAGCAGACAGGAAGTACGCCTTGCGCTGGTCTTCAGCGTTGCTCACCGCCATGGCCCGAACCCAGGCTTGTGACGCCTGTTGGTAATCACCATTGGCAAGATAGACCCGGGCCGCGCGCTCATGCCAGAGATCGGGCTGCCGCCCCTCACGGGCAATCCGCGTGTAGGTTTCGGCAGCAATATCGGATTCGTTGACGGCCATGGCCATCCCGGCCAGCTCTTCCTGTTGCTCCATCGTAAGCGCATCCCGGTCCATGGCCTGAATACTCCTAATGGTCTGATACTGCAACATGGTGCCGTCACGGTTTTCCGGCACAATCGCCATCAGCCGACTGAAGTCCTGCTTCAACCGCAGCCAGGCGACTTCCGTGCCATGGGAGTGTCCGTCACGTTCAATGATGCTGAGCTGAGCGTCGGCTTCCGTGAAGTGCCCCAGCATGATCAGCTCTCTGGCCAGCAACAGCCGCAACTCATCATCATCCGGCTTGGCCTTGAGCCAGGCTTGCATATAGCTCAGTGTCACCGCATCCAGTCGGGCACTTCGCAGTGAAGTGGACAGTTCCCGCGGGAAAATCATCCAGCACACCACCGCAATCAAGAGCAAAAATGCCAACAGCTCATGCAGACCCATTACCCGGAGGCGATCATTGCGAACATTGTAGCCGTAGCTCAATGAGCTCATGCTTCGCACTCCTGTAATAGTGGACATTGCCCTGGCGGCGCACCGGATTCAGACGCTGGCCTGCCTGAGTCAGAACGCAGCCAGAGGCATTGCCAATGGCAAACTCCAATTCGGTGTAACCGCGCAGGGAAAACTGCAGCCCCGTATCCTGCTGCGTAAAGGTGGTGAGACGGCCATTGGCCTGCTGAAGATACGGGCGCGCACTCTCCCCTGCTTGCCAGCTGGCGGTGGCGCCGCTGAGGTGCAGATAGCGTCCGGGCTTGTCTTCCCGGTAACCCGCCACCCCCTGGCTGGTTGCCATATCCGGCAAACCGGTACCCTCCGGCAAACGCAAGGTACGTAACTCGCCATCACCACGGACCAGCCACCGGTCACCTTCGCGGGCAATGGCCATATGATTGAAATCCAGCACCTTGCGAACGTATTCAGAGGCAAACAGGGGAAACAGGGGTTGCTCCTCGGCCCACTGGTATACCTTACGCAAGGATTCCAGCGAGGCGTTCTTGCTGGCGATGTAGGTGTGATAGTAGACATCCACCGGCTTGAAACGGTGCGGGGTCTCGGTGAGCTCGAAGGTTTCGATCACACGCTCGAAACCGTAAAAGGGCCCGGTCCACTCATGGGTATAGATGTTCTCGTTCTGGTTGGGCGCGTACACCTGGTACTCCTCCCCTTTGGGAATACCAATGCCCTTGATCAGCGTCCAGGTGGGCGAGCTGCGGGTAATGACCGTATCACTGCCATTCATGTTCAGCAGGCCACTTTCCCTGGCCACCGCCAGCGCTTCCGGGGTGGGAATGGTGTCGCCACTCCACAACACCAGCTCGGTTTTCTTCCCGGGCGGCAGCAAATTCTCGTCAATATAACGGGCAGAACCTGCCACTTCCCTTTCCGGTGTCATGCTGTATTGGGGAATCGGCAAACGCAGCTGCCCTTCCGGGCCGAACAATGAGTCCGGATTCTGCTGGGCGTCATACCAGAAGAACGGATGAGAATAGGTATGGGTCGCCGCTTCCACATGGTCCAGCGCATACATTTCCCGGGCAATGTTCTGCAGATCCTCGGCCTGGTCTGGATACAGCCCCTGGGAGGACACTTCACCTTCAATCACGGAAATAGTGGTGGGCAAATCAAACTTTTTCAGGATTTCTTCCAGCAAGACACGGGCATCAGCCTGCCCCTGGTAGTCCTGCACCTCGGCCAGACTGGGAAAACCGTCGCCATCCATGTGGGCAAAGCCCAATCGCCGCCCGTTTTCTGTGGTGACATCCGGAATTGGCATGGCCGGCAAGCGCAAGGCCGAGCGGACAAAGGTCAGCGGGTTGAACATCCAGCGTTCCATCCCCTGGCCGTCCACCGTGGGCAACGCGGACCGAATCACGTAGGGCTGCATGGCATAGCCGCCCCACTCCGTCATCGCCACCGGAGTGTATTGCTGGCCATCAGACACCAGTTCCAACCACGGGGTAGTGACCTGGGTGTTATGCAGGGCCTCTCCCACTGGGAGAAACGCCGGCAGCGGCGCTTCGAAGCCCATGGCGGGATGCTCGGCGACGATCCGGGGCAGCGCCTGGGGAGTGGGACGCCCCTGAAAACCGAACAGGTTGCCGTTGGGCCCCAGGGGATCAATGGCCGGAAAACCGATCATGGCAATGGGCACCCCGGCCTCTCGCTGGCGAACCAGCCATTGCTCGAAGGCCGCTGAGGTGATGCCGTCCTTTTCCAGCCACACCACGATGCCCGCATAGCGGCCACGCAATTGACCTGCCGGCATGCTTTCGCTGACCTCACGAATCTCCGGCACCAGCCCCTGAAACTGCAATGGCATAAGGCCGTATCGCACCGCGTCGGCATGCTCCCAGAGCCGATCTTCACTGCCACCATGAATCAGCAGCACATCACGGGGAATGACTTCACGAATACCCACCCCCATGCCGTCGATTTCGGGATTGGTGACCCAGGGGATCAGATCGTGTGCTGCGATTTTTTCAGCCAGTTCACGGGCACGTTCGCGATCAGCGGGGGGCGCATAATCAATCGCAATACCCTCCACCCCATAACGTTTTCTCGCTTCCTCAAACTGCCCCAGTAACCAGGCCCGATCCGTTTCCGGCACGGCCTGGTAACCCTGTTTCTCCTGCACCCAGCGCTGGTAAAGCGACTCCGCTGCAATGGCGTCCACCTGGGCGTCAATGCCCGGCATCAGCTCAAATCCCCGGTTAAAGATGAACCGGGCATCCGGGTAACGTTCGGCGACCTGGTTGATAAGGGCAATCAGCCCCTCTCTCTGTACATTGCGGCCGGCCTCATCACTGACGCCAAGCTGATAGCTGTCCAGGGTGTCCAGAAAGAAACCGCGGTAGCCCGCCTCCCACAAGGGAGTGAAAACCTCATCAACAAACAGGTCTCTCAACGCGGGCTGGGACTGATCCAGCACCCAGGATCCCCAAGCCGTATTTTTGCCCAACCGCCACTCGGGCCGGATACGGGAAAAGTACTCCCGCTGCGGGAGCACCTCCCCCAGACTGACGTAGGCGTAAAATCGCTGGTCACGATACCGTGGCGGTATGCCTGTGGCCTGGGCAGCCTCTACAACCGGGAAGTCGTAAATGGACAGGTCTCGCCAAGGGATGTCGGGGCCATAATAAAAGGCCGCGGCCGGCTTGACGGGCGAGGCCCAAGCAGGAAAAACCAGCAAAATGCTGAAAAAAAGAAAGACCAGTCGTCCGACCAAATGAGCACCCTGTCACAAAAACCACAAGACCAGCGTGCTTTATACATCAACAATCAGTGAACAAAGAGGCAAGATGACGATTTCATCAGTAAAAATTGCGCTTAACCACTTAATTTTACAAATATTTTTACAATAGACGGCTCTCCTTGCCAAACTGAGGTCGCAGAAACGCCATCTGGTCCCCCCGAATACGATGACTGTTAATCAGTGCCAGGTACTCCGCCATGTTCGGCACATATGGCAATGCCAGCAATTCCATTTCAATCTCTTCGAGGCGCCGGCTTCCCTTGCGCTGATTGCAGCGGCGGCACGCCGATACCACATTTGACCATATATCCCTGCCACCACGTGACGTTGGAACGATATGATCCCGGGTCAATGCGCGTTCCGGAAAAGGTTTGCCGCAGTACAGGCACAGCTGCTGATCGCGACGAAACAGGGCGCGATTGGTCAGCGGCGGAGCCTGCCGGCGGTGGCCGTGAATCACACCATCGCAGGCAATAATGGAATGCAGCGCCAGGGTTGAGCGTTGCCCCGTATGTCGACAAATTCCGCCCCGAGGCCGATAGATCACCTCTCCCAGCGTCCAGGTCACAAGACCTCGCGCATACAGCGTGGCGGCCATTTGCCAGTCCAGCCATTCAATCGGGGTCCCCCCCTTGTCCAGCCGAAGAATGCGTTCACTCATGGGCAAGCTCTCCAGTGCCGTTATTGTTCGATTGTGATGGTACGCATGAAGCAATGACGGTTCGGCGACAACCGAAACCAGAAAGAGAAACGAAGAAACGGGGACGAGAAATCCGGCAGACGGTGTCTGGAGAGGGAAAGCCTGGTTTCGGTGAACCAAACAACACTATCGCCCTGCCTATGGAATGGAATCTGTGGTTAACCTGCCTCGACAGGCTAACCACAGATGATTAAATAATAACCAGCGGATGCAGCCGGTAGCAAGCGGCGCTCTAGGGCTGCGCCTGAAACGCCGGCAGACGATAGCAGGCAGACACCGTTGAGCCGGTGTTATCCCCATCGGTCATGATGGCAACAGCATCCACTTCCTTGATATCGACACCGTGATAGCGGCGAAAATCATCGCGCACATTGCGTGAGAACGCTTGCCACTCCGGGGATAATCCCGGCCCCTGAACCACCACCATATGCGCCTGGCTGGCAAAAGGGTTGGGCCAGTGGCTACCGGACGGATACTGGCGGGACCAGACATAATTGATGGCCCGGGTTTGCCAGGGCAGCCACCCTTTTTTTATTACGTAAACCCGGGCCTGAAAGTCATCCCCCGCCTTGCTCTGCTCATCCTGATCAGGCCAGTCGGGTAACGCTGATGCCTGCCATTGCCACTGGAGGTAGGGCGTCGCAGCCAGATCAATCCGTTTTTGCCGGGCAAGACCCGATGCCGTCCCTTTCGCCAGTGCTTTCCAGCAATTTCCATTAAAGTGATAAGCGGTTTCACCCTCAAAGCTAACCGCTTCCCAGCCCGCGGGGACCTGTGAAACCGCAGAACCCGGCCAGAAGGCCAACGACAAAAAAACTGCAATCAGTAAACATTCGACCACCGGGTCGGTCACAAGCCTCGTGTTCATCGGCTTTTTTCCTAAAATAGACACATTGTTTACGCGAAACAGGATTCTGCCTGCATTTTGCCGGAGCCCTGTCCTGTGCGCATATCTCATTGTTAGAGGGCAATCCATGGAGTTTGATTACATTATTGTGGGTGCCGGTTCCGCCGGCTGTGTGCTTGCCAACCGTCTTTCCGAGAACCCGGACAATCGGGTTTGCCTGCTGGAAGCCGGACCTGCTGACAACAGCCTTTTTATCCGCATTCCTGCCGGCATCATCCTGATGATGCGATCCAACTCCCGTAACTGGCGTTACTACACCGTACCGCAAAAGGCACTCAACAACCGCCAGATCTATATTCCCCGCGGAAAGACCCTGGGCGGCTCCTCCGCCGTCAACGCCATGTGCTACACCCGCGGCCACAAGTGGGATTACGATCACTGGGCCGAGCTGGGCAACGAAGGCTGGAGCTACGACGAGGTACTGCCAGTATTCAAGCGTTCGGAACACTACGAAGATGGCGAAAACGCCTTCCACGGCACCGGCGGCAAACTGAATATTGCCAACCTGCGCTTTTCTCACCCGGTCAGCAATGCCTTTGTTAAGGCCGGTGTCGAGGCCGGTCACCCCGCCACCGATGACTTCAATAACGACGTGCAGGAAGGGGTTGGCCTGTACAAGGTGAACCAGAAAGACGGCGAGCGCTGTGGCGTTTCCCGTGCTTACCTGCATCCGGTCATGGACCGTCCCAACCTGACGGTACTGACCAATTGCCTGGCCAACCGGGTATTGTTCGAAGGCAAACGCGCCATCGGCGTGGAAGTGGAACACAACGGCCAGATCCGTACCCTCAAGGCCAGCCGGGAAGTGATCCTGTCCGGTGGTGCCATCAACTCTCCGCAGCTGCTCAAGCTGTCCGGTGTTGGCCCCGCTGCAGAACTGGCTGAGCACAACATTCCCCAGGTGCATGAGCTCCCAGGCGTAGGTGAAAACCTTCAGGATCACCCGGATGTACTGGTGGTCCACAAGAGCCTGAAAAAAGACACCTTGAGCCTGGATCCGATCGCCCTGCTCATGACCGGCCTGAAAGGGGTATTCGACTTCTTCTACCGTCGCAATGGCCAGCTTACTTCCAACGTGGCCGAGGCCGGTGGCTTCATCAAATCTCGCCCCGAAGAGCCGATCCCCGACCTCCAGTTGCATCTGACCGCTGCACGCCTGGACAACCACGGCCTCAACCTGGGCTTCAGCATGGGGCACGGCTACTCCGGCCATGTCTGCATCCTGCGTCCCAAGAGTCGCGGCAACATCACCCTGCGTGATGCCAACCCCCGCTCACCGGCACTGATCGACCCGCGCTTCCTGGAGCATCCTGACGATATGGAAGGCATGCTGCGCGGCCTGAAAGAAGTTCGTCGCATCATGGGTCAGGACGCACTGACCCAATGGCGCGGCGAAGAGATTTTCCCGGGCAAAGATGTGCAAAGTGACGATGAACTGCGCGACTTCCTGCGCCGCAAGTGCGACAACATCTACCACCCGGTTGGCACCTGCAAGATGGGCAATGACGACATGGCCGTGGTCGACAGCCAGTTGCGCGTTCATGGACTGGAAGGTCTGCGCGTCATCGATGCATCCATCATGCCCACACTGATCGGCGGTAACACTAACGCCCCCACCGTCATGATCGCAGAAAAAGGCGCTGACTTTATTCTCGCCGACGCTGGCTAACCCTTCCCGCCTGGCCACCGGCGTTGCCAAAGCAACCCGGTGGCAACGTTCACGCTACTGTCATCTTTTTTTTACACACTCCCCCTTCTTTCGATTATCAACTAATCCGTTTGGGGGGATTTATGGTTGATGCTGTATCGTCACCACGTGCGCAGCTGGTAGAGCTGCTGTGGCAACTCAAGCAAAATTTTGACCAGGAAAATGACAGCAGCCTGCGGTTTGTTCACTTCAATACGCTACTCAACGACCCGGTGTATCGCGCCGAGATCATCAAGCGCGCCACACAAAGCGACAACAAGAAGATCCGCGCACTGGGCGCCAAACTTCAGCAAGCCAATCGCGATGGCGTCCTGCTGAACAAGAAGCCTGGACCCACAGCTTCCTCGCCGCCAATTACCAATCCCGATATTGCCGAAACCCTGAGCCAGGGTACGCCCCGACCACGCGGCCGTGAAAACCATAAAACTACCTACGCGTGGCTCGGACTTGCGGTCATTATGTTGGGGGTTATCGGCTACTTCGGCTATCAGCCTCTTCACGAAGCAGTGGCCGGCCGCCATGTGGTCAAAGGCCCGCTTACCGGCACTCACACCTGGACCGCCAACACCACCTGGATTCTTGATGGCATTGTCTATGTGGAAGGCAACGGCAGCCTGACCATCGAACCCGGTACACGCATTGAAGGCCGCCCGGGCTCTGCATTGGTCGTGACCCGTGATGCCACCCTGTTCGCCCGGGGCCAGGAAAGTGCCCCCATCGTCTTCACCAGTAACCAGGCCGCAGGAACCCGTACCGCCGGCGACTGGGGGGGCGTCGTCATGCTTGGCAGTGCCCCCGTGAATGTGGCAGACGCGCAAATCGAAGGGATTCCCCACGGTGACAGCCGTGGTCAGTTCGGGGGACGTGATGTGGAATCGTCCTGCGGGGTGATGGAATATACCCGTATCGAATACGCCGGGTTTGAAGTCTATGCCAACAATGAGCTCAACGGCCTGACTCTGGGCGGTTGCGGCAGTAATACCATCATCCGCAACGTGCAGGTCCATCGCGCCCTGGATGACGGCATTGAAGTCTTTGGTGGCACCGTCAATCTCAGACACATCATCATTACCGGCGCCGGGGACGACTCACTGGATTGGGACATGGGATGGCGTGGCAATGTCCAGTTTCTGGTAGCCCAGCAGCATCCCAACCTGGGCGACAACGCCTTTGAGGGAGACAACCTGAAAGCCAATCCACTGGCAACGCCGGTCTCCGAGCCAACGCTTTATAATGTGACACTGATCAGCCCTCGCAGCCATGAAAAATACCACCGCGCCATGACCCTGAAAGTCGGCACCGGCGGCCATTTCCATAACATGATTATCGACGGATTCTCCGGTGAGACCATCGATATCAAGGGCAAGGAAACCGTTGGCCGTATCAGCAACGGCCAGCTGACCTTCAACAGCATGATGGTTCACAAGGTCGGCAGCCGCGGACTGACGTTCTTTGATGCCGAAAATATGGAGGGTGATGATGACGGCGGCTTTGACGAACGGCGTTACTTCCAGAGCAGTGCAGTCAATGCCCAATTCGGCACCGACCCGCTACTGACCCGCGATGCTTACAGTCTGTCCCACCCGGACTTCGCCCCCACTGCCCGCTCCCCGGCTCGCAACGGCGCCAGCCCCATTCCTCAGGGAGAATTCTGGGATGAAGCTGCCGACTACCTGGGCGCCATCCGGCCCGGTAGCGTGCAGAACTGGACAGATGGATGGACGAGTTATCCGTTGAATTAAAAGAAAGCTGCGAGCTGCTAACTCCGAGCCGCGAGGAATCCCAATGCCTCGGCTTTACTCGTCGCTAGCAGCTCGTAGCTGATTTTCAGACCCGAACCTGCGTCTGTACGCGCTTGGCCGCCCGCCCCATCATCTCGATGATCTTTTCGCGTTCACGTTTCTTGATCGCATCACTGTCCACATGCAGGCTGAAGCCCTCGGCTTCGTAGTTCACCGCCACCGCATTATCCTTCTTCAGTTCAGTGGCAGATCGGGCCAAGGCCTTGAGAATGTTGTTCTTGTCGAAATTGCGAATACGCTCCACATCCATGTGAATGCCGAACCCGGCCGTCTGGGCCGACACATAGCGGTTCCTGGCCCCCGCATCCCGCTTGGCTCCCAGGGCTTCATACACCGGGATAGGCCGATTGAAGCCCTTCACCTGAATGTCGCCCATGTTGCGGCACTGGATACGGTCTTTCACCAGCGCCTGAGTAGCCTCGGAGATCAGTACGCCCCCGGGCCGGCACGCAGATTCAAGACGGCTGGCCAGATTCACATCCGTACCGAGAATGGTGTAATCCATGCGGGAATCGGTGCCGAAGTTGCCCACCGTCACATAGCCGGTATTGATACCGATGCGGATTTCCAGCTTGTGATCAATCCCTTCACGCTTCCAGCGTTGTCGCAACAGCTTCATTTGCTCCTGCATCTCGATACCCATCAACACGCAGCGGTAGGCATCTTCAATAGCTCCCTCACTCTTTGGATCCCCGAAAAACACCATCACCGCATCGCCGATAAACTTGTCGATGGTACCGCCATGACGCAGGGCGATGCGGGTCATTTCACTGAGATAGCTGTTGAGCATGCTGGTCAGGGTTTCCAGCGGCAGCTCCTCGGAGATGGCACTGAAACCCTTGATATCGGAAAAGAACACCGTCAAACGCTTGCGCCGAGTCTCCAGCTTGGCATCACGCTTGCCAGAAAACATCGACCCCCAGATCTGTGGCGGCAAATATTTGGCCAGTTTTTTGGATAACTCAACAGCTTGCTGCTGCTGGCGACGGACCAGCTCCTGAGCCTGCTTGAGATAACGGGCCTGATAGTGGGCAAACGCCGATGAGGCGCCCACATAAATACCGAGGCCAAGCAGTGACACCACCGTCATGATGGAAGGAATCGGCGCATCCGGAGGGATATAGACAAAACCGAGCAGCGCGCCCATCACCACCGCCCCTATTGAGGTCATCAGCAGATTCAGCAGCCAGGGCTTCAACCCCCCACTGGTCACCGCATTGGCATGGACGATAATCAACAGTACCAGCGACGGCACTAGGGCAAAATGCAGCAAGGCACAGGTCATCCCGATCATCATGGCGTCGACCTGCATCAAAGCCTTATGCACCGATGCTTCGGGAATATCGCGGCGATGGGCAGCAAAAAGAATACCCTGCGCCAATAACGGATAGGCGAGCAAACCCGCCACCCCAAGCAAATAAAACTCGGGGTAGAGCCCCAGCTTGAGCCCCACCACCAACATCATCACGGCCACCAGAAAGGCGAGCAGACGGATATAGTTGGCCTGGCGGCGTGCCCGCTCCATGGGCCCGATAAGGGGGCGGCGAGCTTTCTTTTTTTGCGAGGAGGTCATGTGAACCGTTTCACGGACTTTTTGCGAAGCTTAGCGTTTTCCCACCTAAGAAAAAAGTCTGGCCTGACAAGCGCGATCGTTTTTTGCTCTTGAGGTAGTGGGTGGGACTCATTTGCGTTTCAGGCTACCATTGCCGCCACGTTACAGGAGCCCTGAATGGACACCATTACCGCCCTCACCACCCGCGTCTCCAGCCCCAGACTGCAGGAACCCGGCCCCAGCGACGACCAGCTCGATTTGCTGCTGCGCGCCGCAATCCGGGCGCCGGACCATGGCTTGCTGCGTCCGTGGCGCTTTATTGTCCTGAGGGGCGACCAGCGGGAACGACTGGGCGACATCATGGAAGCTCAACTGCTTGAAGAGCAGCCAGAGGCGGACCAGCGCAGCCGCGATATCGCCCGCAACAAGGCCCTGCGCGCGCCCACCATTATCGTGGCCGTGGCTGACATCACCGAGAACCACAAGATCCCGGCCTGGGAACAAATGCTGGCGGTGGGGGCTGCGGTACAAAACATGATGCTGGCTGCCTATGAGCTGGGCATCGGTGCCATGTGGCGCACCGGCGCCATGGCCAATTCGGATCTGGCCAAGAAAATGCTCGGTTTCAAACCCAAGGATCAGGTCATCGCCTACCTTTATCTTGGCGCCGCCGCCAGCAGCCTGAAAAACCTGCCGGACGAATCGCCTGCAGATTTTATCCGCGAGCTGCCATGATTACCCTGCAAGCCCTCGAAGAGCAGGTCCGCGATGCCATTCCCCTGACCCGCCACCTGCATTTCCGGTTTGACGAATTTGACGGTGACATGCTGACGGTAGTGGCGCCTCTCGGTCCCAATCACAATGACAAGGGGACCTTTTTCGCCGGCAGCCAGGCAGCGCTGCTGACGCTGGCCGGCTGGGGACTCACCACCCTGCTGACCCACCAGATCGGGCAACCCGCGGATGTGGTCGCCGTGGAAACCCAGCTCAAGTACACCCTCCCTCTGGACAGCGACCTGCGTATCACTGTCACCACAGAACAACGGGAACGCTTTGAGGAACGACTCAACCAGCGCGGCAGGGCATCGCTGAGAATCAGCGCAACAGGATGCGGCGATGACGGCAAAACCGTATGCGAATTTACCGCCGCCTACCTGGCAAGATGCTGATTTTGCTTAAACCCTGAGCAACTGCATCACCAGCACTTGCCAGCACCCCCACCCTCCGGTACTCTACGCGCCCTCAATAGTGAGCAAGGCATTCGGCCCACAGGCCCTGCTCCATCACTGCAAGACAGTGAAAACAGTTTAAAGGTGAGGTGTCCGAGTGGCCGAAGGAGCACGCCTGGAAAGTGTGTATACGGAAACGTATCGAGGGTTCGAATCCCTCCCTCACCGCCAATACGAAAAAGCCCCGCAAATGCGGGGCTTTTTTGTGGCCGCTTCTCGGCTGCATCACGCGCACGCTTGCAACCAAAATTCGTCAACTGTGCCTACCGATTCTTCCAGATTCTCGCCACTGCCTGATCACTGCCCAGCCACGCCACGATCAGACACACCAGACCGGCCCCACCAAAGAACACCGCAGGGACAAGCCCGCCCAGCAGCCCGGAACTCAAGGTCATGGCCACTGAGGACAAGGCAAGAATCAGAAACAGGATCGCAACCGCAACCAGGATCTTGCGATGAGAAGGACGATACACATAACCCTCCTCACCCTCTTCAAACAGATTAAGGATGGGTGCACAGAGTTTTTTCATCAGGTCCTTCAAGGGTCTCTCCTGTAATCACCAAAAACAGCAATCCCTGCCAGACAGCAGAAAGGCGCTGAACGCGCCTTTCATTACTTTAGCAATTTTCACGCCGAAAACAGCAACATCACTTCAGCCTGCGGCAGCATCCTCTTCTGCCTTGAGCTTGCGGTACTCGATAGGTGTCATCCCCACCCAGCGCTTGAAAGCGCGGTAGAAGGTAGACGGTTCCGAGAAACCGGTGAGATAGACAATCTCATCAATGGATTCATCAGTACCGGCCAGCAACCTCTTGGCCAGGCGGCAGCGATAATCGGCCACCAACTGGTTGAAGTTGGTGCCAGCGTCAGCCAGGCGGGTGCGAAGCTGCCGTGCCTTGATACCCAAACGCTCTGCCACCTCTTCCAGGTTGGCATGTCCGGATTCCAGCAGCTCACCGATGAGACGGTTCACCTGGGCCACCAGATCCTGCTTTTCCAGCCGTGCCACCTGCTCACTGGCCAGCTGTTCGTGCAGCTGCAAAAGCTCCGGCTCATGGTGCGCTGAGGACAGCCCCATCACGCTGGCGTCGAAGTACATGCCTACGCTGGGCATGTCGAACTTCACACTGCAATCAAACAGGCGCTGATACTCGTTAAGGTCGGCATGGGGAGAATGGCCAAAGTGAATCTCCAGGGGCTCAAAAGCGCCATCCGTGACGAAACGGAAGAATTTGATGATCCCCATCATCATGCATTCATTGAGGTGACTCAGCCTGGGGCTCCAGATCATCTGCTTGAGAAATACTCTGTCGCCTTCCTCGAACAGCTCACCCTGGGCGGCATCAGACAACAGCCTCTGGTAGTCCAGCGCGCGCTTGAGGCCTTCACCAAAGGTGGGACTGGAAAGGAACAGGTACTCCAGCACCTGCCCCTTGTAGACGGGAACGTGTTCACCCAGATGCAAACCGATGTGCTCATCGCCAGACACTTTTTCAAGTGCCTGCCAAAACCACTCCTGGGCATCATGGGGGGTGCGCAGATCCGGCACCTGAAGAATGGATTTGTCGAGTCCGACTTCTGCCAAAACGGCATCGGCATCAATACCGGCGTTAACCATGGCCTTGTAAGCCATGCGCAACAGCACACCGGAATCTGTCATTTCTGCCATGCGTTCGCCTGTCCCCTCAGGTAAACCGGCTGTTAGCCTGACAAATCGCAAGGCACCGGTTTCCAAATAAAAAAGCTACTCTCAGATCGACTGAGAGTAGCATAAGGATGGCAGGGCCGGAACCAGCTAACCGGCCTCTACCGGGTGCTCATTACAGCTGACTAGCGGGTCATGCCGCCTGACGAGTCGCTGACTTGGGTTCACCGATCAGGGATACCACCTTGCCACGCAGCCCCTTGCCCGCAGGCTTGCTTTTGCCCGGCAGGGAAAGCTTCACGATCCGCTTCCACACACTCAGGGACTGGCGCATGAAGGAACCGGTGTTATAGGGCAAACCATACTTCTCGCAAATCGCCTTCACCTCCGGAGAAATGGCGGCATAGCGGTGAGCCGGAATGTCCGGGAACAGATGGTGCTCGATCTGGAAGCTCAGATTACCGCTCATGATGTGCATCAGGCGGCCGCCTTCAAAGTTGGCTGAGCCCAGCATCTGGCGCACATACCAGTGACCACGGGTCTCGTTTTCCAGCACGGATTCCGGGAACTGCTCCACCTCTTCCGGGAAGTGACCGTTAAAGATCACCTGGGACGCCCACAGGTTGCGTGCCAGGTTGGCGGTCACGTTGCCGGCAAACACGAACGGGGCAAACGGACCGGCCAGCGCCGGGAACAACAGGTAGTCCTTCACCAACTGCTTGCGCATCTTTTTCCAGGTCGGCTTGAATTCTTCCTTCAGCTCTTCCTTGGTCTTGGTCTTGTAGATCAGGTAATCCTCAAGCTTGAGGCTCTGAATCGCTACAAAGTGCTGGAAGAAGGTAGACAGAATCACCGCCAGGATGGGATTCAGTACAAAGCGCGGCTCCCACTCCTGGTCTTCTGACATACGCAGGATCCCGTAACCAATGTCGTGATCCTTGTCGAGCACGTTGGTAAAGGTGTGGTGCTCAAAATTGTGGGTGTGCTTCCACGCCGTATTGGTGCAGGTGTTGTCCCAGTCAAACTGTTGGGAACTGATCTTCCTGTCGCCCATCCAGTCGTACTGACCATGCATGACGTTGTGACCAATCTCCATGTTATCCAGGATCTTGGCAGCGGAAAGACACGCCACACCGGCAAGCCATGCCGGCGGCAGGAAACCGGCCATCAACAGGCCACGTCCGGCAACTTCCAGCTGACGCTGGCGCTTGATCAGATTGCGGATGTATTTCTCGTCCTTCTCGCCCAGGTCAGCCACTTCACGGTTACGGATGGCATCCAGTTCCTGGCCAATGGCGTCAAACTGTTCCGGGGTCAGAGTGCTGTAAATGCTCATGGTGCAGACTCCTTTCCTTTATTAGATGTCGAGGGTCACCGTGCCCACCGGCACGCTGACGCAAAGTTGAATGTCTTCTTCATCGCCGCTGGTGATTTCGCCAGTACGCAAATCTCGTACCTTGCCGGCGGTCTTCTTGCAGGTGCAGCTGTAGCAGATACCCATTCGGCAACCGGATTCCGGGTTAAGCCCGGCGGCTTCCGCCTGCTCCAGCAGGGTTTTGCCATCGTTGGTCACCAGGGTTTCGCTACGTGCGAAGCGAACTTCGCCCTCTGCGGATTCGTCTTCGTCTACCGCGGCGGAAGCCAGGGTGAACTGCTCCTTGTGCAAACGGTCAGTGATGCCCTGCTCTTCCCAGACTTTTTCCACCACCGCCATCATCGGCGGCGGACCACACAAAAAAGTGGTCGCCTGTGCAAAATCAGGAACAGATTTGAACAGGTGTTCACTGGAAAACAGGCCTGTCAATTCACCACCTTCCGACTTTTCAGGGAAGGCGCGCAGCAGGGTAACGTTCTCGTGACGACTGGCGATGTCTGCCACTTCCTGTGCGTAGATCATGTCGTCAGCGCGATTGGCGTAATGCAGGAAAGTGATCTCGCCTTTAAAGCCCTCGTCACAAAGAGTGCGCAACATGGACATCACCGGAGTAATGCCACTACCACCACTGATCAGCAGAACGCGCTCGGGACGCTGGGCCGGCAGCGCGAATTCACCACCCGCCGGGGACAGGGTCACCACATCCCCAACGCGCACGGCATCACGCAGATAACGGGAAACAAAGCCGTCAGCGTGGGTCTTTGCCGTGAGTTCGATGCAGCCATCCTTGCGATGCAGGGAGTTGGCAGGAGAGTAACAGCGAGTATGACGCTTGCCGTTAATGCTCACGGTCAGCTGCACAAACTGGCCAGGGACAAAGCCCTCCCAGTTACTGTTAGGCTTCAGGGTAAGCGTGACGCTATCAGCAGTAAGATGCTGCACGGCATCAACACGGGCACGTACTTCCGTGGCGGACCACAGGGGGTTAAAGACTTCCAGGTAACGATCTACACCGTGGGGGTAGCTCAGTACCTCAGCAACACGGGACTGCAGCAAGCGGCTCAGGCCCTGCTGAAAACGACCAGATGTCTGTGTTGTTGCGCTCATGGGATAATCCCTTAAAGTGAACAGTTGTGCTCATTCTTGTTTCTGGCCGCCTTTTTGTCAACACCTGTTCACTAAAAAAATAAAGCCTTTTCTTTTCATGTGGTTACAACTGCATTTTCGGAATCAGTTGCATCACAGGCCCACAAAAGAGAGAATTTACAACGTAATTTTTGGAGATTTGAGTCGATGACCCGAGAAACCCCCAGCAAAACCCGCAAGCCCAAACGGGGGCAAACCCGTGAGGCGTTGATGGCGGCGGCGCTGGATCTGGTGGTCAAGAAGGCCCCTTTCTCCAGTCTCAGCCTGCGCGAGGTCACCAAGCGGGCAGGCGTGGTCCCCACTGCTTTCTATCGTCACTTCTCCGACATGAGCGCTCTGGGTCTGACCCTGCTGGACGAGTCCTTCCGCACCCTGCGTCAGATGATGCGCCAGGTTCGCCAGGAGCAGAGGCCCGACGAGAACATGCTGCGCGGCTCTGTAGAAACCTACTTCAACTACGTGGGAGAAAACCGCGCCCATTTTCTCTTCGTGGCCAAGGAATTGTTTGGTGGCACCCCGACCATGCGCAACGCCATCCGCCGTGAAATCCGCATGTTCACCAATGAGCTGGCCATGGACATGGCTCGCTTCCCCTTCCTTAATCACTTCAGCTCTGAAGACCTGCAGATGATGGCGGCCCTGGTGGTAAACAATGTCACCGCGCTGACACAGGAAATGCTCGAGCTTGAGGAAAACGACGAGTTCGGCCAACAACAGGTGCTGATCGCTGCAGAAAAACAGCTGCGACTCATCTTTCTTGGCGTGACTCAGTGGAAATCTTCCTCCCCTGCCACCAGCTGACACACCCGTACAGCAAAGGTGATTAAGGTGCCATTGAGCCTGGCTGCTCGGCCAATAGCACCCCCATTCCCCTGCTCTATACTGCTTCGCAGATAAGGCCTGATTCCGGCCGGGGAACCTTTGAATACCGCCATTCATCCCCTGCAGGGCTTCCAGGTTGAGCATGCACGGAGTTTTCAGAAACTTCCCAGCTGTCGCCCTACTTAAGAAACGTGAAAGGAACATGTAATGAGCGAGGTCACCTTCCGCGAACTGCGTAATCCGCCGCCCATGGTCGTCAACTTTGCCAAGGCCGTACTGCGCGCCACCGTCAAACCGGGCAAGAACCCCACCCTCCCTGATGTGGGCCTGCGCCTGAATGATGTGGCACTGGACGAAAAGCATCTGGCGGCCTACCGCAAGGTGTGCGGCTTCGCGGCTGACGGAAAACTGCCCGTGACCTACCCCCACATGCATGCCTTTCCGCTGCACATGGCCCTGATGATGACCGAAGGCTTCCCCTTCCCGGCCATGGGTCTCGTGCATGTGCGCAACAGCATCACCCAGTACCGCCCGATCAGCGAAAAGGAACAGCTGAACGTTAAGTGCTACCTGGGCAACCTGAACAAGGTAGACAAGGGCTACGAGTTCTCTATCTTCACCAGCATCAGCACTGGTGGTGAGCGGGTTTGGGAAAGCGAGTCTGTTAACTTCTTCCGCACCGGCGGTGGCGGTAGCGGCAAGAAAAAGGAAGCGCCCAAGCCAGAACCGGCGGTGAACACGGTGGAGTGGAAAGTGCCCGGTGATACCGGTCGCCGTTACGGTGCTGTATCCGGTGACCGCAATCCGATTCACCTCTACCCGCTGTCTGCCAAGCTGTTTGGCTTCAAGCGTCAAATCGCCCACGGCATGTGGTCCAAGGCCCGTTGCCTGGCTGAGCTGCAGAACCAGCTGCCAGAAACCGCCTACACCGTGGACGTGCAGTTCAAGCTGCCCATGTTTATCCCGGCCACTGTGAAGTTCGAGAATACCGAAGCGAAAGGTGGCAGCGACTTCCGCCTGCTGGCCAAGGACGGCATCAAGCCGCACCTGGCGGGGCAGATTCGCGCGGTGGAAAGCTAACAGCCCACTGACCTCAAGCACACCCCCAAAAGGCCCACCCGGGATACCGGGTGGGCCTTTTTATGTTTTTCGCAGTGGTATCGCGAGGAACGGAAATCTGCTGCAGGCACGCCCCCCCTTCGCTCCGGGCCGCACTCTGAGCGTTAATCCGCGGGGCCAGCTACCCTCAGCGGCTTCATGGAAAATGGAGAAGCCTGAAAACGTTGGAAAATTCCAATTCAGGCACTAGCCTGCACCTGAAATTGGTGAAATAACGTGCAATTAACAACCCGCAAGCGTATACTCCGCGCTCTTCGCCGGCAGTGAGCCCGGCACCCTCCCCCCAAATCATAGGTACACCATGTCAGATTCCCGTGCCGGGTTCGCCAGTCTTGGCCTGCCCGAGGTTTTGCTCTCCGCTATTGCCCGTCAGGGCTTCGAAGAGCCCTCGCCGATTCAGGCGAAAGCCATCCCGCTGTTGCTCGATGGTCATGATCTCCTGGGTCAGGCCCAAACTGGTACCGGCAAAACCGCTGCCTTCGCCCTGCCCTTACTTGCCCGGCTGGATCCCAGCCTGCGTGAACCGCAGATGTTGATCCTGGCCCCAACCCGCGAACTGGCTATTCAGGTAGCCAAGGCTTGCGAAGAATTTGCTGCCGACATCAAGGGCCTGCAGGTCCTGCCAATCTATGGGGGCGGTGAGTACCGCACCCAGCTGAAGGGACTCCGTGGCGGAGCCCAGATTATTGTCGGCACCCCCGGTCGCGTCATGGATCACATGGAACGCGGCTCTCTGAAACTGGATAACCTGAAGGCCATGGTGCTGGATGAAGCCGACGAAATGCTGCGCATGGGCTTCATTGATGACGTGAAGTGGGTTCTTGAGCGTACGCCTGACGACTGTCAGCTGGCTCTTTTCTCCGCCACCATGCCGCCAGTTATCAAAAAGGTTGCGGACAAGCACCTGAAAAACCCCAAACAGGTTCAGATCGACAGTGGTAGCGCTACCACTTCAACCACCATTCGCCAGCGTTTCTGGCCTGTGGCCGGTCTCAACAAGCTGGATGCCCTGAGCCGCATTCTGGAAGCCGAAGATCACGACGCCGTGATCATTTTCGTGCGTACCAAACAAGCGACTCTGGAACTGGCAGAACAGCTCAACCGTCGCAACCTGCGTGCTGACGCCCTCAACGGTGACATACAGCAGCAGCAGCGCGAGAAAACCGTACAGCGCCTGAAAGACAAGCGCTTTGATCTGCTGGTTGCCACCGATGTGGTTGCCCGTGGTCTGGACGTACCGCGCATCACCCATGTCATCAACTACGACATGCCAGGTGATCCGGAAGCCTACGTTCACCGTATCGGTCGTACCGGCCGTGCTGGCCGTCAGGGTGACGCCATCCTGTTCGTCAGCCGTCGCGAGCAGCACGTGCTGCGTCAGATCGAGCGCACCACCCGCCAGAGCATCGAGAAGATGGCCCTGCCTTCCGTGGATGATCTCAATGCCAAGCGCATTGCCGCCTTCCAGGAACAGCTTGCCGCCCGCCTTCAGGATCACGATATCGAAGAGACTCGTGCACTGGTGAAGCAGATCTCGGAAAGCATGGACCTGTCCGGTGAAGACATGGCCATCGCCCTGGCCGCGGCCATGTTCCAGCGCGAACCGCTGATCCTCAAGGAACCCAAGTTCGTCAAGCAGGCTCGCGAGCCTCGGGAACCCCGTGAACGTCGCGAGCGCAGAGCCAATGGCCGTGATGACCGTGGTGGCGCCCGTGGCAAGCGCAACGAGAAGCCCATGCGCTGCTACCGCATCCAGGTAGGCCATGATCACGGCGTCAAGCCGGGCAACATTGTTGGCGCCATTGCCAACGAAGCCAAACTGCCCAGCCGCCTGATCGGTCCGATCAAGATCCATCAGGACCACAGCACCGTGGAACTGCCGGACGATCTGTCCCCGAAACAGCTGCACACCATCCGCACCGCGCGGGTGTGTCAGCGGTCTCTCGGACTGGAAGTGGTTTAAACACAGCAGCAAGCTTCAAGCTACAAGCTGCAACACGAGGCCAGGCTGGCAACAAACTGACCGGCTAATGCCTCGCGCTGCAAACGCCAAGAAAACCGCGCCATTTGGCGCGGTTTTTTTATTCCTTGTAGCTTGCGGCTTGTAGCTTGTAGCTGCTGCTCAGGATCCGGAAATCCGGAACCCTACTTTCAGACACACCTGATAGTGCCCCACCTTGCCATCGACGATGTGACCTCGGGTTTCAGTGACTTCGAACCATTCGGTGAGTTCCAGGCTTTCACTGGCTGTGGTCAGGGCATTCTCGATGGCATCCTCAATGCTCTTCTTTGATGAGCCTACCAACTCCACCTTCTTGTATACATGATGGTCTGACATGACAGCTCTCCTTTCTGTCGCGAAGTGTCTCCCCATCTTGCGCTCTGAATCCGCCAGGCAACAACCACCCAGACCCATGACACTGATCAAAAAACAGGCAAAAAAGCATTGAAAGCCCACGCCCAATGCCTCAGAAATGAAAAGGACAACAGTGCTTTTCTGGACACCCAATCAGGAGGCAACGCGATGGATATGCACAAAATGACGCCCTGGAACTGGCTTAGTGACGAAGGCAACCGCACAAGACCCTTGCCCCAACGACAACCCCGCCACCCCCTGTTGCGCTGGGAGCGTGAATTCGACAACTGGTTCGAACAGATGCTTGGCGACATGGCCTGGACCACCCCTGCGCCCCAGGCCCAGAACAACACGCCCTTTCGCCCCAATCTGGATATTCTCGAGCGCGACGACCACTACCTGATCACAGCAGAACTGGCGGGCGTGGATAAACGGGATCTGGAAATCACGCTGGATGACGACCGCCTGCAGATCAGCGGCCACAAGCAGAAGCTGGAAGAGTCTGACCGGGACGGCTATCACTACAGCGAGCGGCGTTATGGGCAATTCCAGCGCATGCTGGCCCTGCCTGCCGATGCGGATGGAGAGCAGATGAATGCCGTCTTTCATAACGGCGTGCTGTCACTGACCATTCCCCGTCACCAGCAGCACGGTCACGGCAAAAAGAAGATTGAAATTCATTGATCTGTTGCTGCACAGAACACACTTCACACAGCAACACCGGGCAGGTATGTGCTTAAGCAATACCGGAGCCGCGCCCAACCACTGGCGCGACTCCAGGTATTAACCCTGTTGGCAAAAGGCCAGCCCGGCAGGGATGTTCGCCCCTACTTCTCCCTGATCAGCAACTCTTCCAGCGGCGCGCGGTCGGGTTTGAACCGGTTAATGGTCTCATCCGCCTCATAGCCCAACGACAACCCGCACAATAGTTTGTAGTTTTCCGGGATAGCAAAATGCTTTTCCAGAGGGGAGCGCCACAGCGCCAGTGCGCCCTGGGCACAGGTGCCAAGGCCAGCATCCGTGGCCGCCAGCATCAGGCTCTGCAGGAAAATGCCGGCATCCAGCGGGCTGTACACATCCAGCCCCTCATGAACAAAGACGAACAATGCCACTGGCGCGTTAAAGAAACGAAAGTTCTCCCGCATCTGCTCATGGCGCCCTTTCTTGTCACCGCGTTCAATCCCCAACAGTTCATACAGTTGCTGTCCGGTGGCATTACGACGCGGCTGCAGCTCCTTCGGGTAATTGATCACCGGGCGAAAATCACCATCCGGCATGCCGTCATTGGTGAGCTTGGCCTTGATCTGCTTGAACTTTGAGCTCCGAGCCAGAGCCACCAGCTCATCAAACAGGGGCGGTAGCGTCTCACGCAGATCCTCCAGCACCTCGCCCTTGGCAACCGCAATCTGGTAAGGCTGAGTATTGGACCAGCTGGGCGCAGTGGTAGCAGTGGTGAGCAGTTCAGTGAGCACTTCATCACTCACCGGCTTGTCTGAAAAGGCTCGTACACTGTGGCGCTGAGCCATCGCGTCCTTGAATTCCATGGGCGACTCCGCAGGGGTTAGTGGCATGACTATGCCAAATCCCTACAATAGCCGGCCATGACCAAGACCACCGATCTTCTGCAACGCAGTGCCAATTTTTCCCGCTGCAAACAGTACCGCTATGCCCTCTGGCGGCGCTGGGACGAGGGCGAGAACTTCATGCTCCTGATAGGTCTGAACCCGTCAACGGCGGACCACCGCCAGGATGACCCCACCATCCGCCGCTGCATGGGCTTTGCCCGCGACTGGGGCTATTCCGGTCTCTGCGTGGCCAACCTGTTTGCCTACCGGGCCACCTATCCCAAAGATCTGTTTGCTGCGGCAGACCCGATCGGCCCGAAAAACGATGCCTGGCTGCGCAAGCTGGCTCGCCAGGCCGATCTGGTGGTCGCCGCCTGGGGTAATCTGGGTCATCACATGAACCGGGCCCATCAGGTCGCTGCCGGGCTGGGAGCGCTGCATGCCATCCGGGTGAATGCCTCCGGAGACCCTGCACATCCGCTTTACTTGCCCGGGCACCTCAGGCCCCAGCCCTGGTCAGGCTATGGCTGACAAATCATCGCCTTGCCCCAACCTTCACTCACCAGGCGGATAATAAGACAGGCCCGTACCGAGGAACTGACGTGTCCAAACCCCGCGCTGACAACATTCGCCGAACTCGCACCCTGACGCTGGTGAGTCTTGCACCCATGTTCCTCATGGCCGCTCTGGCCTGGGCAGAATCCTGGCGCAATATTGCATTGCTGGGGCTGGTCAGTTACGCAGCCATTTCCCTCACATTTGCCGGCGCGATTCACTGGGGACGTGTACTCGGCCGCTTCAACCAGTCCAACCAGTTTCCCACCCAGCTTTTCGGCGTGTTCGCAGCCTTTATCGGCTGGGCAGGCCTGATGCTGCCCCGTGAACTGGCCCTGCCCATGCTTTCCGCCGGGTTGATGTTCCTCTGGGGTACCGAACAGATGCTGTTCAATGAGGAACTGCCGCGCTGGTACGTGCAATTGCGTACCCAGCTCACGGCCGGAGCCGTGCTGGCCATGTTGATCGGATGGGCGGCCGCCATGATGCCCATGTTCTAACTCGCAGCCTCCGGCATCACAGACGAACTGTTTTACGCACTTTTTCGTTACTTCCAGACGCCACGGTAGCCAGTCACCAACCCCGCCGGTAGACTCAAAAAAATCCCGAGATCAAGAGGACACGGCGGATGTCACTGGCACGTAAACTAGGTGGACTGGCTGCAGGAGTATTTGGACTTTGCACCGTCGCATTGGCAGCCACACCGGATTATCAAAAAGATATCCGCCCGATCTTCGATCAGAAATGCCTGGCTTGCCACGGCTGCTATGACGCTCCCTGCCAGCTCAAGATGGAAAACCTGGATGGGCTGGACCGGGGTGCCAGCAAGCTACCTGTCTATAATGGTGGCCGCGAAGACAATGCCAACCCTACCCGTCTTGGTGTTGATGCCCAGAATACATCCCAGTGGCGCGACAAGGGCTTTTATTCCGTGGTGGAAAGCGCCTATGGCATGCAAGGCTCGTTGCTCTACCGAATGCTCAAGCTTGGGCACAGCCATCAATTTCCGTCCAACGAAAAACTGCCTAAAGATATCCAGCTGGGTATCAATCGTGAAAACACCTGCCCCAATCCGGAAGAGTTCGATGATTATGCCGATGATCATCCCCTGGAAGGCATGCCACTGGCTGTTACCGGACTGACCGACCAAGAATTCGACACCCTCAGCCGCTGGATGCAGGACGGCGCCCCCAGGGAGCCGGAACCCCTCTCACTGTCAGCCGCAGAAAGGGAACAGATTCAAGCCTGGGAAGCAATGCTAAACGCCAGCGGCAAACGGGAAGCACTGGTGGCTCGCTGGCTATTCGAACACCTCTATCTGGCTCACCTCTATTTTGGCGAGGAAGACGGCTCTGCCCCGGATCATTTTTTCAAACTGGTGCGCTCCTCAACACCTCCCGGTGAACCCATGGCTCCGGTTCCCACGGTGCGCCCCAACGACGCACCACCGGAAAATTTCTGGTACAGATTAGCGCCGGTCACTGGCACCCTGGTTCACAAGACCCACATCACCTTCGCGCTCAACCCGGAAAAACTGGCGCGCACCCGCGACCTGTTTTTCAGTGATAGCTGGCAGGTAGAAAGCCTTCCCGGATACGAATATGCAGACCAGGCCAATCCCTTCCTGACTTTTGCAGCCATTCCGGCGAAAGCCCGTTATCAGTTCATGCTGGATAATGCAGAGTACTTCGTACGCACCTTCATTCGTGGCCCGGTGTGTCGTGGCCAGATCGCCACTGATGTCATTCGCGATCAGTTCTGGGCAGTATTTCAGGATCCGCAACAGGATCTTTACATCACCAATGCCGACTATCGCCAACAGGTCAGTCCTTTGCTCGGCCTCCCCGGCCAGAACGTGGATCTGCTGAAAATGGGGGCGGAATGGATCAAGTACAGTGAAAATCGCAATAGCTACCTGAAAGCCCGGCAGGCGGCCTACCGGGAATACGAGCCGAAAGGTCCCGGCTGGGAAAGCCTGTGGGATGGCGACGGACACAACCGCAACGCCCTGCTCACCATCTTCCGCAACCATGACAATGCATCCGTTCGTAAAGGTCTGCTTGGTGATTACCCGCTGACCACCTGGGTGATGGACTACCCACTCTTTGAGCGCACCTATTACAACCTGGTGGTCAACTTTAATGTGTTCGGCTCCGTTACCCATCAGGCCCAGACCCGGCTCTACTTTGACCTGATCCGCAACGGTGCCGAGCAGAACACTCTGCGCTATTTCCCCGCCGAACTTCGGACACCGGTGCTCAATCACTGGTATCAGGATGGCGGCAAACTGAAACTCAAACTGAGTTATGCCCGCATCGACACCAGCCACCCCACCGGTATTCCCTACCAGACCAGTACCCCGGTGAATGAATTCAATGCCAACCTGGTGCAACGCTTTGCCAGCATCAATGCACGCCCTGATCCACTTAACCGTTGCGACGGAGAACAGTGCCACCGCAAGCAGGTCTCTGCCTGGCAACAGCAGGCAGACATTGTCCTCAGCCAACTGGCATCCCGACGTGCCGGTAATCTCAAGGCTATCGACTACCTGCCGGAAGTGAGCATGATTCGAGTGGAAAATGAAAACGGCGAGCAAGAAATCTATACCCTGTTCCGCAATCGTGCCCACAGCAACGTGGCGTTCATGTTCAACGAAGACATGCGCTTTCAGCCTGAGTTGGACACCCTGACCCTCTACCCCGGCGTTCTCAGTAGCTATCCCAATTTCATGTTCAATATCGAACAGGGCGCCCTGGCGGATTTTGTTCGACAGATGAATGCAGTGGAGGATGAAGAATCCTTTACCCGGGTCGTAGACCAATATGGCGTGCGTCGTACCCATCCACAGTTCTGGCACTACTTCCACGCCATGACCCGCTACATGGAAGCCAACGAACCCACCCAGGCCGGTGTGCTGGACATGAATCGTTATAAGAATCTGTAGACGCTGAAAGCAAAACCAAAACCGGGGTGACCACAGTCTTCTTCTGTTGGGCGGTAATGGGCGAATGCCCATCGCCCCATGTCGCAACACACCTCCGCTTTAGCTCTTTCAGCTTCCTCGCCCAGACCCGGATCGCTTGCAGTCAGGTTATTCGCTGCGCTCCCCCCTTCGGGGCCGCACTGCGTGCGTTACTCCGCTCCGCTACGTTCCTGCAGTAGCTCCGCAGATACTCTGAAGCCCGGGAACTTTTCGGGTTTGTCTATCCGACCGAGCGTAGCTCGTCGCTTCAGTGGCGCCCCACTGTCCCACTTCTATATAATCAACCTGTCGCGTATCGCCGGGCCCGTGACATTGATCATTCGCCTTCCTGTCCGGTAAGCCTCCCTATTGAACGGAGCTGACAATGCGTTTCAAGATTCTTGCCACCCTGCTGGCGGCAGTGCTGCTGTCTGCCTGTAGCAAAGAGCCCAACCAGAGCACTTTCACCTTTACCGCTATCCCGGACCAGGATGAGTCACAACTGGAAAAACGCTTCGGCGGAGTGGCCCAGTATCTGGAAGAGCAACTGGGCGTACCGGTGAAGTATGTACCCGTAAAATCCTACGCCGCCGCGGTTACCGCATTCCGTAACGACGAAGTCCAGATGGCCTGGTTTGGCGGTCTGTCCGGTGTGCAAGCCCGCCGTCTGGTTCCCGGTTCCCAGGCCATTGCCCAAGGCCAGGAAGACACCGCGTTCAAAAGTTACTTCATTGCCAATACCAGCACCGGCCTTGAAGCGACTGACACACTCACCGAAGCCTTTACCCAACAGCCATCATTCACCTTCGGCTCCAAGGGCAGCACCTCCGGGCGCCTGATGCCGGAATTCTATCTGCGAGACACCTTTGGCAAAACGCCGGAAGCCCTGTTCGACAAAGTGGGTTTTTCCGGTGATCACAGTCGTACCATCGCCCTGGTTCAGAGCGGCGCTTACGCCACTGGCGCAGTAAACTTCAAGGTCTGGGAGCGGGAGCTGGAAGAAGGCAAGATCGACACCAGCAAGGTTCAGGTTATCTGGGAAACCCCGGCGTACCCGGATTATCACTGGACAATTCGTGGCGACCTGGACGAAAATTTTGGCGCAGGTTTCAGCCAGCGTGTCACGGATGCACTTCTGGCCATTCAGGATCCAGTGCTCCTGAGCGCGTTCCCGCGGGAGAAATTCATTCCCGCCAGCAACGCGGATTATGCACCCATTGAAGAAACTGCTCAGGAAATCGGACTGCTGGACGCGCCCTGATCGTGTTCCGGCTCCAGCAAGCACGGCTTGGCCACCCCGGCCAAGCCGTGTTCGACAACCTCAGCCTTGAGATCGCAGCGGGCGAACAGGTCGCCTTGCTGGGCCCTTCCGGGGCCGGTAAATCCACACTGCTTGCCGCCCTGCGCCAGCAACAGGCCGACAACGTCGCCTGGTGCCCGCAGAATGCGGACCTGGTCCCCATGCTCAGCGTGTTTCACAACATCTACATGGGTGCACTGGACCGCCATAACAGTCTCAGCAATCTGCGTAACCTGATCCTTCCTTCCCGCCAGCACAAACAGGCCATTGCCGAACTCACTGAGCAGCTTGGACTGCAAGACAAATTGTTCACTAGCGTGGATCGACTGTCAGGAGGCCAGGCACAACGTGTTGCCCTGGGTCGGGCAATCTACAGCCAGCGTACGATTCTTCTGGCCGATGAACCCGTATCCAGCGTCGACGAGCATCATGGCCTGGCCTTACTGCAACAGATACTGGCGCGTCATGACACCGCCGTGGTGGCGCTCCATGATCGCAGTCTCGCCCTGCAATGCTGCACGCGAATCATCGGTCTGCGTGATGGGGAGATCGTCCTGGATGCTGCCAGCGACAGTCTGACCCTGTCGGATCTGGACACGCTCTACCAATGAGCCCGGCGCTTAACACCACCGCCAGCGGCTGGCGTCGTGCCAGCGGCGCCCTGGCACTGGTCGGCCTGCTTGCGTTCGCATTTGCCGATCTGAGCATCGCTCGCGCCTCTCCCGGTCAGGAACTGATGCGTATGGCACAGGGCTTCCTGGCTCCGGATTTTTTCTCCACGGAATTTCTCTGGCGGGCCATTGCCAATACCCTGGCGTTTGCCTGGCAAGGCACAGCACTGGGCGCCCTTGCCGGTTTTCTCATGGCCATGTGCTGGCAGTGGCGTGCCGTCCGTGCCGTGGCTGCCAGCGTGCGCGCGGTCCATGAACTGTTCTGGGGGCTGCTGCTGTTGCAGCTCACTGGTCTCAGCACCGTTACCGCCGTGCTGGCCATCGCCATTCCCTACAGCGGTATTTTTGCCAAGGTATTTGGCGAATTTCTGGAAGAGGCGGACCCGGCCCCTGCCGCTGCACTTCCCAGTCGCAGCAGCGCCATCAGCATCTTTTTTTATGCCCGACTGCCTCTGGTGTGGAACGCCTTCAAGGCCTACGGCGGCTACCGGCTTGAATGCGCCATTCGTGCCTCTGCCATTCTTGGTTTCATCGGCTTGCCCACCCTCGGTTTCCATCTGGAAACCGCCTTTCGCGAGGGCCATTACGATCAGGGCGCCGCCCTGCTTTATCTGTTTTTCCTGCTTATCTTCACCCTGCGCTGGTGGTTGCGCCCCGCCCTGATTCCAGCCTATGTACTTGCCGCAGTGGCCTGGGCGCCCCCCGCATTGCATCTCAAACCCGAGATTCTGATTCGCTTTGTTACCGAGGACCTGGTGCCCGCCCCCCTGCGTCAGGGTGGTGGGCTACACGAACTCCTGCAATGGCTGAACGTTCTCTGGCACCAGCAACTTTGGCCGGGCCTGTGGCAGACCCTGGTGCTGGGCATGGGGGCGCTGCTGGTGACCGCACTGCTATCGCTGTTGCTGTTCCCGCTGATCTCACCGCTATTCGGTAATCGTCTTTCCCGTCTCGGTGGCCATGGCCTGTTGGTGATACTGCGCACAACACCGGAATTCTTCCTCGCCTTCTTCTTTCTTATTCTGCTCGGCCCGTCCATGCTCCCTGGCATACTCGCACTGGCTTTGCATACTGGCGCCATCGTCGCGCACCTGACCGGCCGTTTCAGCGAAAGCCTGCGCTTGCGAGACGATGCACCCACCGGCCTCAACCGCTACGCCTGGGAAGTGCTACCGCGCATCAGCCCCAACCTGCTGGCATTTCTGCTCTACCGCTGGGAAGTAATCATGCGGGAAACCGCCGTTCTTGGAATCCTTGGCATTCACACCCTTGGCTTCTACATTGATTCCAGCGTGGCGGAGTTTCGGTTTGACCGCACCCTGATACTGATTCTTGCCACCGTAATGCTGAATCTGCTGGTGGATGCCCTGTCACGGGGAATCCGCAAACGATTACGACTCAAACCGGGACACGGAGTGATGTGAGTAGAGTGCCGGACGCCAGAACAAACCAGGCTAACGGTTGGAGGAGAACGCGGTCCCCCTTTATCCTCATTGTCTGCAACCCATTTGTTGATTATTGGCTCCAGGCGTCTGGCTTCCAGCGACAAAACAAGGACCCTCATGAAGCTTTATCAGGTTGATGCTTTCACCTCTTCGCTGTTCAGCGGCAATCCTGCGGCGGTAGTGCCGCTTGAGGCCTGGCCAGATGATGCCCTTTTGCAGAACATTGCCCAGGAAAACAACCTGTCTGAAACCGCCTTTATCGTGCCGGACGAACAGGGATATGCCTTGCGCTGGTTCACCCCCACCGTTGAAGTTGACCTGTGTGGCCATGCCACCCTGGCGGCGGCCTGGGTCGTGTTCAATGCCCTGGGTTTTCCCGGCGAACGGGTAAGCTTCAGCTCCGCCTCCGGGCCGCTTTTTGTGAGTCGGGATGGCAACCGCCTGACGCTGGATTTTCCTGCCCGCCCCGGCAAGCCGGTGGTCGATGTACAGCCGTTTGAGAAGGCACTGGGGGTCAGCATCCAGACCGCGCTCCAGGCCCGCGACACTCTGGTGGTACTGGACAGCGCCGAACAGGTGCGTCAGTTTCAACCGGACATGGCCGCCATCGCACAGCTGGACACTTTTGCCGTGATGATCACCGCTCGCGGTGATGATTGTGACTTTGTCAGTCGCTTCTTTGCTCCAGCCAAAGGGGTACCAGAAGACCCGGTTACCGGTTCAGCCCACTGCTCCCTGGTGCCTTACTGGGCTGATCAACTGGAAAAGACACAGCTGCACGCTCGCCAGGTTTCGCCCCGGGGCGGAGAGCTGTTCTGCAATCTCAATGGCGACCGGGTGAGTATCAGCGGTGAAGCACGCTGCTATCTGAAAGGCGAGATACTGCTGTGATGACCTCTCCTGCCAATCTGGATCTGGTGCTGGCAGGCGGTGGCCACAGCCACTGTCTGGCCCTGCGCATGCTGGCCATGGATCCGATACCCGGGTTGCGCATTACCCTGGTGTCCCCGGATCCCCTCAGTGCCTATTCCGGCATGTTGCCGGGACTGATCGCCGGGCATTACCGCCTGGAAGACACCCACGTGGATCTCTATCGGCTTTGTCTGGCCACCGGCACTCGCTTCATTCAGGCCGCCGTTACCCGTATCGACACCGCGCAACGGCGGCTTTTCCTGAGCGATGGCAGCCAACTGGATTACGACTGGCTCAGTCTCGATGTGGGCGCCACGCCGGACCTGTCTCCGCTGGGGCAGGCTGTACCTGAGCAGGTAGTGCCCGTGAAACCGGTGAGCGACTTTTATTCACGCTGGCGGCGCTGGTTGGCCGAAAGCGATGAAACATCTCTGGCGGTCGTGGGCGCCGGCGCAGGCGGCACCGAAATGGTGCTGGCCATCGCCGAGTACCTCCGCCAGCAACAGAAGTCGACATCCCTGTCCCTGATTTCTGGCAGTGACCTGTTACCCGGTTTTCCCCACAGGGTTCGGAAAAAAATGCAGGCCCGCCTCGATGCCTATGGCATCCGCCTGCAGCCAAACACCGTGGTGGAAAATCAGCATGGTACCCTTGTGGCCAACGGCAAGCCTGTTGAGGCAGATCAGGTGCTGTGGTGCACTGGTGTACGCGGCATCGGATTGTTTGAAAACAGTGATCTGGCCTGCGATGAACGAGGCTTCGTCAAGATTCACGACACCCTGCAAAGCCACAGTGATAGCCGCGTATTTGCCGCCGGCGACTGCGCCGCCTTTCCCCGTCCCCTGCCCAAGGCAGGGGTCTATGCGGTGCGACAGGCCAAGACCCTGGCCGCCAACCTGCGTGCGGCGATTCAGGGCCACCCCTTGCAACCATACCGACCGCAAACCAGGTTTCTTTCCCTTCTATCTGCCGGAGGCAAGGATGCAGTGGCCAGCCGGGGCGGCGCATTGAGCCTGTCCGGTGGCTGGGTCTGGCGCTGGAAAGATCGCATCGATCGCGCCTTCATGGACAAGTTTCAGGATCAATTGCCCACCATGGCCCCGCCGCAACCGGACCCGCATGCCCTGCACTGTGCAGGCTGTGGCGCCAAGGTCGGCAGCGATGCTCTGAGTGAAGCGCTTTCTACGCTGCAACCCCATCTCAATCCAGGCATCGACGCCGGCGTGGATACCGCCGACGATGCCGCCGTGATCGATTGGCCTGCGGATCAGCGATTGGTGCAGAGTCTGGATTTCTTTCCTGCTTTTATCGATGATCCTTATCTGTTCGGTCGCATTGCAGCGTTACACAGCCTCAGTGATCTTTATGCCATGAATGCCCGCCCCCACTCGGCGCTGGCCAACATTACCCTGAACTGGCACCACCCACGTTTGCAGGGCCGCGATCTGCAACGGCTGATGGCAGGGGCCGTGGAGGAACTGAACCAGGCGGGTTGCACCCTGGTGGGCGGACATACCACTGAAGGGCCGCAGATGGCGGCGGGCTTCACCGTTAACGGGGCAGCCTTGCCAGCCAACATCTGGCAAAAATCCGGCGCCCGTCCCGGCGATGCCATCGTGCTGACCAAGCCACTCGGCAGCGGCGTACAATTGGCCGCCATGATGCACGGCGGCAAGCTTCATGGAGACTGGCTGGCAACCACGTTCGACACACTGTTAAAAAGTAATGGGGACGCCCGAGATGCCCTCCAGCATCAACCGGTAAACGCCTGTACTGACATCACCGGCTTCGGCCTGCTTGGGCATTTGCTGGAAATCTGCCAGCAAAGTGATGTGAGCATGGCTCTGGAAACAGACAAGATCCCCCTGTTACCCGGCACCCTGTCCCTGATCGAGAACGGAGTGGCAAGCTCCCTCAGCGAGGCCAACCGACAAAGCCTGATGCAATGCCGCTGGAGCAACGCCGTCTCAGACATGTTGCTCACCGCCCTTTGCGATCCACAAACCAGCGGCGGCCTGCTTTTCTGCCTGGCGCAGGAAACCCTCACCACTTCACTGCAAAAAATGGCGGATAACGGTGTAATGGGGACGGTGATCGGTAAAGTCCTTGTAAAAGATGGCGAGAATCCCGAAGCCATTTATCTTCAGTAGCATCAAACTGATAGTGTGATACAACATTTCCACAACAGGAGATTTTCATGACCAAGCGTCTGACAGGCCTTGTTACTGCGTTCGTGCTGCTGTTCATGCAGCTTCTGGTTGTTCCCGCTGCCCAGGCAGCCATGGTGGGTAACGACGCAGTGATTCAGCAACAGGATCGTGCTGAACTCAAAGCCAAAGTGATGCAGGTGATGGACCACAAGGCCGCCGCACAAACCCTGGAAAAATACGGTGTAGAGAAAGAACAGGTGAGTCAGCGTCTGGACCGCCTTACAGATCAGGAGCTGCAACAGCTGGCCCAGAAAGCTGACGAGCTGCCTGCCGGTGAGGGCGTTCTCGGTGCCGTATTGCTGATTATCCTGATTCTGATCCTGCTGGATCTGCTGGGTGCTACCAATATCTTCCCGGCCATCCACCCGGTTAACTGATCGGGTGGTGCCCATGTCCGCCCTCTCTGGCATGTGGCAACAGGTTCGCCCTGTTGCCACCGCCAGCCTCCTGCTTTTGCTGGCCGCCTGCCAGACACTTCCGCCCCCCCAACGCGCTGAACTGCATCCTGAACAGCAGATTCTGGTTCCCTTTGTGCCTCAAGAGAAATACCAGTGCGGCCCTGCAGCCCTGGCCATGATGCTGCAATGGGCGGGCAAAACGGATAGCGCGCAGGCCCTGGTGGATGAAGTCTGGCTGCCGGAGCGGGAAGGTAGTCTGGGTATAGAGTTGAAAGCCGCCGCACGCAGCCGCGGCCTGCTTGCGTATCCGGTGGAGGATGAAGACAGCCTGTTTCAGGAACTCCAGGCCGGGCGACCTGTGCTGGTATTACAGAACCTGGCACTGCAAAGCTGGCCCAAATGGCACTTTGCCGTTGTCACCGGTTATGACAAGGCCGGCAAGACCATCATTCTTCACAGCGGCACCAACAAAAGTGAGACCACCCACTGGAACCGCTTTATTCGCACCTGGGCCCGGGCCGATCGTTGGGGCTTTACCCTGGTGCAACCCGGCGAGCTGCCGGCCAGCGCCACCGCCCATGGCCTGTTCCGCGCGATCTCTGCTGCACCCAACGGGGAAGATTTCTGGCCAGTGGCCGTGGAACACTTTCCACAAAGTGGTGAGCTGTGGTTTGGCTATGGCAACAGCCTGTGGGCGGAACAGCAACGGGAGGCGGCGTTGAAAGCCTTCCAGCAAGCGGTGTCGCTCAAACCGGAATTCGTGGCCGCCTGGAACAACCTGGCCTATGCCCAGCATGCTCTCGGCCATGACAACGACGCCAGAGCAAGCCTTTGCCAGGCCATGACGCTGGCACCGGATGATCCCGGTCTGCAAGATAGCGCCAGGGATTTGGGTTACTCCTGCCCGTCGCCCACTGCCCCGGACTGAATCTCGGCAGCCACATCAGGATGGGTCTGCAGGATTTCGTCACGCTGACTACGCAGCCCCTCCAGCTTTTGCCGCCCCTCCTCAAGCTGCTCCGGCGGCAAACCACTGGCCTCCGCACGGGCAATCTGAGCTTCCAGCTCAGTAATTTTCTGGTTCGCTGCCGTCACAAAAGAGGCATAGACCTTCTGGTTCTGGCGTTGCTCGTACTGTTGATACAGACCCGGGTCCGCCAGTTCTGCCGCGCTGGGCATTTCACGCAGATCCTCACTGCGGGCCAACGGTGGCGTGCGCGGATCACCATTCTTCATGCTTTCCCGCAAAGCCGCTACCGTCTCTGCGGGCGGCACGGGCACCAACCCTGGTGCATTATTCAGCGCTACCCGGTTATCCCCCGGCGCCGCCACATGCCGCTCACCAATGATCTCGACCATTGCCGGTTCCCCGTCAGGGGTGAGCACCTCATGCTCGGCATCCGGCGTTTCCTGCACCGTGGAGGCAAGCTCAGGGGCCGGCTCGGCCACGGGCCCACCCTGCCACCAGGTAGCGCCTGCCGCGACCGCCAGCAACCCCAGGCCCGCCACTGACAGCAACAGCGGGCGCATCACAGCACCTCCGGATTCACACGCAGGGAGGCCGCTGCGGTGGCGTCCGCCAGCCGCGCCTTGAATGCCTTCTGTAGCTCTACCTTGGCAATCGCCATGGAGGCACGATAGCGAACCGATTCGCTGTCCTTAGGCTGAAAACCGGTAACCCGCTCATCCACCCACAGAATTTCCCAGTAAGGGGTCTGCGTGGTGGTTGGGCTACGGAAAGCGGCAGACACACGCCCTTCCGGTTGAACAAAGGCCATGGCACGAATCCAGTCGTCGTTACGGCTGTCACGGTCTACCCATCCCAGATCACCGCCACTGGCGGCATCATCCGCCATGGAATAGCGACGCACCGCCTCCTCAAACCCAAGCCCTTGCCTGATTTCTGCAACGACGCGGTCCGCCTGTTGCTGGCTGCCGATACGCAGATGACGGGCGCGAACTTTTTCTACCCGCACAAATTCATCACGGTGCACCTGGTAGTACGCCGCCACCTGCTCAGGCGTGACCGTCTCGGCACGGGCACGCAGTGCCGGGTTGTCATCATGAATATCGTGCATCAGACCATACTCATGCAGCATGACCTCACGCTCCTGGGCATCATCGATACACCGATCCATGGCGGCAATGGCGGTAGCCGATACGCCGGAGTGATTTTCAAACCAGTGGAACACGAATTCCATGTTCAGCTGTTGCTTGATGGCCTCACGAATAAAGCCGATGTTGAGATTGTGCATCTGCACCTTCAACTGAATATTCTGGCGCCGGTAAAGATCCCACAATGACAGCGTCTGCTCCGCCTCCCCATCGGCAAACCGATAGCGGGCAATCACATGCTCTGCGGCCTGGGCCTGCTGGGATTCGGTCATGGTGGTGTAGAGGCTTTGCTCAAGCGCCAGCATGGGCAACAGCGTGTCGGAGGAAAGATCCAGAGGCGCGGTCAGATACGCGAGACTGTCGGCATTGCCGGTCTCACGGACAGCTGCCTGAATCTCTTTGGCATAGGCCGTGCGCAACAGACGAAAGCGTTGCTGTTCATGGCGACTTTGGGCGTCATAGCCAACGCTTCCCATCCGCGTTTCATCGTGGCCATGACCGTGAGCATGCTCATCCTGTGCCATATCTGCCAACAGACGGTTCTCGATCAACCCCTTGAGCACGGACTCCCGGCTGGCCTGGGGGTTGGCGCGCCGGCTTGCAGCGACAAAAATTTCCAGGGTCTCGGCGGGAATCACCTCGCCGTTTACCCGCGCGGCGACGGAGTCCGGCAACGGCCCCCATTGTCGCCAGCCAATGACGGTCAGTACCGATAACACCGACACCGCCAATACAATTCGAAAGAGTCGTTTCATTCTGGTCCACCCTCTTTGTTTTGATTATTGAGGTAGACGTGGCGGCTCCGGGGGAGCCGCCGCGAGGGGTTTACGGATTCACCTTCAGGGCCGCATGGTTAAGCACGTGCACGACCATGGCGATGGCGTGGGGAATCACCACCTGTGCCACCTGCAGTCGATCGGAATGATCGGTGCTGGACAACACGATACCACCATTACCGTAAGCCAGAGCGCCCCCCTCGGTCAGCAGCGGACGAATATCATTGCTGGACGGGGACAGCGGCGTGAAGTCCTGCAAAGCCACCGACACCATGGTCGGGTTGTTCAGGTTTTCACTGTCATAGTAATCCGCTACCCAGGTTTCCCAACCGCTGTGGTTCAGTGCCGAGGTGGTCCATACGTGGTGCGGCTGCAACAGGTCCGTGGTGTGCATCACGAAACCCAGGGTCTGGGCGGTGGGGTTGGCCAGGAACTGGCTGTACCAGTACTGGCCCAGGTTATCGATGGGCTGGAACGGCATCTCTTCGAAATCATCGTACATGGACTTGCTGGAATAGCTGCCCTGACGATAGTTGGCTTCGGTCACACCGTAGGTGTTGTACTCGGAGTCATCGGACCACCACCAGCCCGTCATGCCACCGTTGCCGTCGTCCATGTAATCGCCGTACAGCCAGGTGGCGGCGATGTTATCGATGTCGCCCCATACGGTGAGCAGGTCGTAGTTGTAGCCGCCGAAATCGTTACCGTGAACATCCGAACCGCGCGTGTGGTTCTGGAAATGCCAGTAGGAGGTGTAGTTCACCAGGGAGGACCCGGCGTTAAATACCGGCGCGTACACGCAGTCGCCAGTGGTGGCACCACACAGGTAGGTATCCTGGAAGTCATCCACATCGTAGGCGCCCTGCCCGATCACCTCGGCAAACTGGTCCATGGTGTAGCCAGCGGCGTTCACCCAGGACTTGAGGCGGTTGTATTCGGTGGTGGTCGGATTCGCCTTCATGTAGTTCACCGCATCAATGGCAATACGCTTGTGGGTGATCTGCTGAAAGGCCTGGGCCGGTGAGGCCAGAACGGCGGCGCTCAGAACGCCGACAATCGCGAGCTTCTTCATGGGGGGTCCCCTCCCTATTTTTGTTGTGTAACTTTTTGTTATTACTGTTCAAACAATAACCAAACCGGGCAGCCAACCCTAGGACGCCCACGGACAATTCATGGACATTTTCTGCCACGGCCCACGGAGCGGTTACAATGCCCGCCACCCTGCTACCCAACAGATATGACAACCCATGGACATCGCGTTTGTACTGGTAGAGCCCGCAAGGGGAGAGAACATCGGCGCCGCCGCCCGTGCCATCAAGACCATGGGTTTTTCTGACCTGCGGCTGGTCCGCCCCGGGGACATGACCGCAGCCCGCTGGGTGGCCCACCAGAGCCAGGATATCCTTGCCAGGGCCCGTCACTTTGAATCGCTGGATGACGCCCTGGCCGACGTGGACCTGAGCATTGCCTGCACTGCCCGCCACCGGCTGCAGAAAGACCGCTACGTGGACGCCGATCAATGCGCTGCCCTGGTGGCCGAAAAGGCGGCTAGCGTGAACCGGGTTGCGATCGTGTTTGGACGCGAATCCAGTGGCCTCACTGGAGACGAAGTGGCCCGCTGCGATCTGGCCAGCAGCATCCCCCTGGCACATCCCCAACCTTCCCTGAACCTGGCCCAGGCAGTCATGGTTTATGCCTGGGAGCTACGTAAACAGACACAGGGTAATACCATCGAAGAAGCCCCCACCCCGGATACCTACCGGCATACCCATAACGCCCTGCAACAGCTGCTCCTGGAGCGAGGCATAGAACAGCGAGAAAACCTGCATCAGTGGCTACTGGAACTGCTCCCGCTGGCCGATGACCGGGAGCTCGGGCTGATCCGGCAATTGATGCGACGACTGAGCTCCCCGTAGCTGCCAGCTTGCTGGCGATTCGAGTCCAGGACAGGTTCGCCCCCAAAACCGGACAACCCGCCCTGTCTGACCTTTCGCAACGCGAAACCTGTCACTCGCTTCTGCCACTCTGCCCTTGCTTTCGTTCGGATCTCTTGCAGACATCCCCTAAACAGCACAAACAGCGCCAAAAGAAGAGGCGCGTTTTACATGATCCGTGAGGCGTGCCGCGCCTGTGTATGGTACAAATATCGCAGATTTCCTCCGGAGTGTTTTTTGTTATGGATCGACGACTTCCCCTGATCCTGCTATTGCTTTTACCCGCACTGGCACTGGGTCAGATTTCACAATCCGGTTTTTCATTGCCCGGTGTCGGGGATCTGCAAAAGCAGCTGACCCAGACGGAAAGCAAAAAGAACGATGGCAGCCCCAATCCCGACAAGGAACGGTTGGAAAAGACCCTGTCTCTGCGCAAGGAAATCGACCAAAACCAGGAAAAAATCGAGTCCCTCAAAGCGTTTTCGGCCAAGGCCCCCAATGAACGCATCCGCCTGGAAGCTGAGCTCACCCGCGCCCGAAACGATAAAGACACCAACTGGTCAGAGCAGTATGCCGACCTGCCACTGGAAAAACTGATTCAGACACTGATCGCTCAGCTGGACGCGCTGGAGGAGAACCAACAGGGTCTGGCCAAAGCCAGCAGTGAACTGACCCGCGCCCAAACCTTGCCTGAACAGGCGCAAAGTGCCATCAGCAAGGCCATGGATCGCATGGACACGATCCGTGGAATACTTAACCAGCGCACCGATGAACAGGGAGAGCCGCTCTCCGACATTTACGAAGTGATGCTGAACACCGAACTTCATGCGCTGGAAACCCGCATCAACCGGTTCAACCAGGAACTGGCGGTGGTGGAAAAGTCCCAGGATATTGCCCGGCTGCGCCAACAGCTTTTCAAGCTTGAACAGAACCAGATCGAAGCCAGGCTCAATGCCCTGCAGCCGCTGATCAACGAGCGCCGCAGCAATCAGCTGAAAGACATTGCCAACACCCCTGAGGCCGCTCTCCCCAAAGAGGTACTTGAGCACCCTCAGGTGCGCAAGGCCATGGACAAGAACCGTGCCCTGCGAGAACAACTGGCTCGCCATAACGAAGACACCAACGCTCTGTTGCGCACCGCCGTTAACACCAAGACCGAGCTGGACAAGGCTCGCGCCCTCTCCTCCACGGTCAACGACCAGATTCGCATGCTCGAAGGCAGCTTGCTGCTCTCGCGCATTCTTTATGACCAGCAGAAGAGCCTGCCGCAAGACGATACGCCTCTGGATCTGGAAAAGAAGATCGCCGACGCCCGCATCAGCCAATTCGAAATGGACAAGGAAATCCGTGCCCTGGATGACAGCCCGTTACCGGCTCGACAGGAGCTGGACAGCACACTGACGCCAGAGCTCGAAAAGGCCTTTGCCGTGTTGCGAGAAGAGCGCATGACGCTCTACGACCAGCTTGACCGGGAGATCGGTCGTCAGCTCGCCATCCTGACACGCACCCAACTCAACCACGAACAATTGCAGAAAATCAGCAACAGTCTGCACACCACCATTTCAGAACAAACTTTCTGGATGCCCAGCACCCAGGCACTCAGCCTGGAGTGGCTGGCCAAGCTGCCCCGCCAACTGGTGGACCAGGTGCGCGGCATGCCCTGGGAAACCGTCAAAGAAGGCACCCTGAACCTGCTCGCGAACAAGTGGCCCTGGCTGATTGCCATCCTGATTCCTTCTGCGCTGTTGCTGATTCCCCGCCGCCGCCTGAAAGACCGCATCACGACCATGAACAAGGACGTGGGCTCCTTGCGCAAGGACAGCCAGCTGCATACACCCCTGAGCCTCCTTTACACCCTGCTCATCGCCTCCCCGGTTCCACTGTTCCTGCTGCTGTTTGGATTAGGTCTATGGCAACAGGCCGGCACCCTCGCCAGCGTGTTTGGCGCGGCGCTTACCCAGTTGGCGCTGCTGTGGCTGGTATTCGAATTTCTCTACCGGGTACTCAAGACAGACGGCATTGCCCAACGACACTTCCGCTGGGGGCATGACCAGAATCACAACATGCGCCGTCGCCTGCTGCTCACTGGCCTGGCGCTGATACCCGTGATCTTCATCGTCGCCTTTGGCGATCAATGGCCAGCCCAGTTAAGCAACGACCGCTTAGGCCTGGTCATCATGTTGGCCAGTCTGATTGTGGTCTGCATCAGCCTGCCCAGCGTGGCCCAGAGCTACCCTGCCCGCAATGTCAGCCGCACCATGAAAAGGCTGGTCACCGGCCTCTGTGTTCTCGCTCCCCTGGCACTGATCGTGCTCGCCGGTATCGGTTACTACTACACCTCCGTGCGACTGGCCGGCCACATGATCTACAGCCTCTATCTGATTGTCCTGTGGATCGTGCTCGATGCCACTGCCGTGCGTGGCCTGGCGGTGGCTGCACAGCGGCTTGCCTACAAGCGGGTGTTGGCCCAGCGGGAAACGGAACACAAGGACACCTCCGGTTCGGAAGCCGTGGAAGTGGAAGAACCCAAGCTGGACCTCAAGCAAGTCAACCAGCAGTCCCTGCGACTGATTCGACTGGCTCTGTTTGCCACCATTGGCTTGCTGGTTTACTGGGTATGGGCAGAAGTTTTCCACGCCTTTGCCTACACCGACAGCATCGTTCTGTGGGAAACCTCCGACATGGTGGGCCAGACCGAACAGATGTCCCCGATCAGTCTGGGCGATGTGATCGCCGCCCTGGTGATCGGGACCGTGACTTTCCTGCTGGCCAGCAACCTGCCCGGCCTGCTGGAGGTGCTCGTACTGTCTCGCCTGGAACTGCGGCAGGGCACCAGCTATGCCACCACTACCCTGCTCTCCTACATTATTGTCGCCAGCGGCCTTGTCATTACTCTCGGGGCACTCGGCCTGAGCTGGGACAAGATGCAGTGGCTGGTGGCGGCGCTGGGTGTGGGGCTGGGCTTTGGTTTGCAGGAAATCTTCGCCAATTTCATCTCCGGCATCATCATCCTGTTCGAACGCCCGATTCGTATTGGTGATGTGATCACCATTGGCAACCTGGACGGCACCGTCAGCCGGATTCGTATCCGCGCCACCACGATTATTGATTTCGATCGCAAGGAAATCATTGTGCCCAACAAGGTGTTTGTCACCGAACGGCTAATCAACTGGTCCCTGTCCGATACGGTCACACGCATCACCATCAAGGTGGGCTTTGCCTACGGCTCGGATTTGAAGAAGTGCCGGGATATTCTCATGCAGGCCGCCCGCGACAATAAACGCGTGCTGAAAGAGCCCGAACCCATGGTGTTCTTCCTCAACTTCGGTGCCAGCACCCTGGATCATGAACTGCGCGTGCACGTGAACGATATCGGCGACCGACTGCCGGCCACCGATGAACTGAACGTGGAAATCGACCGCCTGTGCAAGGAACAGGACGTGGAAATCGCCTTCAGCCAGCTGGATATCCACATTCGCAGAGACGATGGCGAAACCCTCTGCATTGAGGGTGAAAAAAAGACAACGGATAACGATGATAACGACGCCCAGAGCTAACCTAGGATAAAGCCCATGTTGGGCCTGCCGTTAAAGCCCTCTATCCATCGCAAACGCAACAAGCCACTGGGCATTCTGGAACTGGTGGCCATCGCACTGGGAGGCATGGTCGGCGGCGGTATTTTTTCCGTGCTAGGTATCTCCGTTGCCCTGATCGGCGTCTATACCCCTGTCGCCATTGCGTTGGGGGGCGGCGTGGCCGCCGTCGCTGCCTACTCCTACATCAAGCTGGCACTCTACTACCGCGATGAAGGCGCCACCTACTCCTTCTTCAAACGCACCTTTCCCGGCTCTCACTTTGCGGCCTCATTGATCGGCTGGTGGGTGGTATTCGGCTATATCAGCACCCTGGCCCTGTATGCCTACACCTTTGCGTCCTATGCCATCAGCAGCGGCGCCCATGGCGACAACGAGTGGTTGCGTAAAGGGGTAGCAGGCATGGTGATTCTGGTGTTTGCCGTGATCAACATCTGGAGCGTAAAAGGGATGGGCAAGCTGGAGGATCTTATGGTCTACGCCAAGCTGGTGATTCTGGGCCTTATCTCCTTTTTCCTCATTCGCAACGGTCAGGTCACCCTCCCCGAGCTGGTTGACGCCCAGGGCCCCGTCAGTCTCATGTCTATCCTGATCGTGGCCTCACTGACCTTTGTCGCCTATGAAGGTTTCCAGCTGGTCATCCATGCCATGAACGAGATGGACACGCCGGAACGTAATATCCCCATCGCCATCTATACTGCCGTGTGCGCGGCCATCGGCATCTATGTGGTGATCGCGCTCGGCGCCATTCTCGCCATTCCCTTTGCCGATATCATCCGTAACAAGGAATACGCGCTGGCCACCGGCGCCGGTGACATACTCGGCGACATCGGCGCCCGGCTGGTGATTCTCGGCGCGCTGCTGGCAACCAGCAGCGCCATCAGCGGCACCCTGTTCGGCGCCTCCCGACTGATGGCAGTGATCGCCAATGATGGCTATTTCCCCCGCCTGCTGGCGACCCGCAGGAAACATATTCCGGTCAACGCGATCATCGCCATGGCCTCCCTGGCCTTCGCACTGGTTCTGATTGGCGGTCTGGAACTGATACTGGAATTTGGCAGCATGACGTTTCTGCTGGTCTCACTCCTTATGGCCTGGGCCAACTTCAGGATCAGGGACAAAACCGACTCTTCCCTCACCCTCACCCTGCTCGCCTGCGCCGTACTCGCTGGCGGCACCGGCATGATTCTCTACTACGAACTCACCCATGAAATTGGCCAGATGCTGTTCGTGGGCGGGCTCTACCTGGTACTGATGCTGGGCGCCTGGGGCTACGCCAGAACCGCCCGCTGAATCACGAGCAGACTAACCACAAGCCCCCCTGTAGGAGCGTCGCTCGCGGCGCGATCCGAGCCCTGGCGAGGAAAAACCGCGGCGAGCTACGAGCCTCGAGCTGCGAGAAAAAGCAAAAGCATTAAGGAACCAAAGCGCGTTGCGCCTATCGCGGTGGAACCTCCGCTCCTACGGGAGGAAATCCCGACATTTCCCGCATCAGGCGTCCAGCATCTGGCATCTGGCATCTGGCGTCCTACAACACCACCTCAAAACACTCCAGCTGCGGCGGGCCCATGTAGATATCCCGTCGCGCACCCGCATTGGCGTGTGCCTTGCGAAACGCCTCGGATTTGGTCCAGCCCTCAAAGGCGCCCTTCGATTCCCACCCCGCATGAGACGAAAACAAGGTGTACTCCTCATTGGCCGGCCCCTGTAGCAAATGGAATTCCTTGAATCCCGGCACCTCCTGCAGGTAGGTGTCACGTCCCTTCCAGATTTCGATAAAGTCCTGCTCACAACCGGGTTTGATCTTGAAGCGGTTCATGGCGATGTACATGGTTGGCCTCTGTTATTCTGAATGTGGTCTTATAGTGGCGGACAGATCGGCGGTCTGCATTGACGGTAACTACCGCAACTCGCAACTCGCAATTCGCCCCTCGCAACTCTCAGCCCCTCCTCTCCCCGCCCAGGAATAAACAGAATTCCACACTTTGTTTTAGCTCCGCTTATACCCTTGCGAATCCCAAGGACTTTAGTCTAATTCACTGGCCAACCGGCATGTCATAGCATCCAATGAAGACACCTTTAACCCACCCCTTGCCAGCCCGGCCACACTTTCGCCAGGCACCCATTACGCACGGGGATCAGCGCACCACCACCAGTGGCAGCGAGACCAACGAGGCCCGCCGATGAGCTACGAACAAGAATATTCCGCATCCATCACCAACCCGGAAGCCTTCTGGGGCGAAAAAGCAAAGATGCTGGACTGGTTCACCTTCCCGACAACCATCCTCGGCGAAGACGACAACGGCATTGGTCGCTGGTTTACCGACGGCGTCATGAACACCTGCCACATGGCTCTGGACGCCAACCTGGCCCAGGGTCGTGGCGATCAGGTGGCCATCTACTACGATTCCCCGGTCACCAATAGCAAAGAGACAATCACCTACGCCCAACTCACCGGCCGGGTTGCCCGTTTTGCAGGTGTGCTGCAACAGCAAGGTGTTGAAAAGGGAGATCGTGTTCTGATTTACATGCCCATGATCCCCGAGGCCGTGGTCGCCATGCTGGCCTGTGCCCGGCTGGGTGCCATCCACTCCGTGGTCTTCGGAGGCTTTGCCGCCAACGAACTGGCGGTGCGCATCGACGATGCCCAGCCCAAGGTGATCGTGTCTGCTTCCTGCGGTGTAGAAGTGGCAAAAATCATTGAATACAAACCGCTGGTGGATGCAGCTATCGAACAGGCCGAACACAAGCCGCAACGCTGCATCGTCTACCAGCGTCCTCAGGTAAAGGCCTCACTGATTGAAGGTCGGGATGTGGACTGGCAGGCCGCCGTGGCCGCCGCCGAACCGGCCGACTGCACCCCGGTGCTGGCCACCGACCCGCTCTACATCCTCTACACCTCCGGCACCACCGGCAAACCCAAGGGGGTGGTCCGCGACAACGGCAGCCATGCGGTGGCCATGCGCTACAGCATGAAAGCCATTTACAACATGGATCCGGGTGACACCTTCTGGGCGGCCTCCGATGTGGGCTGGGTGGTGGGGCATTCCTATATTGTCTACGCGCCTCTACTGAGCGGACTCTCCAGCGTACTTTATGAAGGCAAACCAGTACGCACCCCGGATGCCGCCGCCTTCTGGCGAGTGGCCGAGGAATACAAGGTGAAAGCCCTGTTCTCCGCCCCCACCGCCTTCCGTGCCATCAAGAAGGAAGATCCCAACGCCGAAGGCATCAAGAAGCATGACCTGTCCGCGCTGGAATCCATCTTCATGGCCGGCGAACGGCTGGACCCGCCCACCTACGATTGGGTGCGGGACATCACAGGCCTGCCGGTGGTCGACCACTGGTGGCAGACTGAAACCGGCTGGGGCATCTGCGCCAACCTCATGGGCGTCGACCCCAAACCCTGCAAACCGGGCTCTGCCACCCTGCCCAGCCCCGGCTACGATGTGCGCATCCTGGATGACAACGGCAACGAAGTGGGCCCCAACCAGCAAGGCAACGTGGCCATCAAACTGCCTTTGGCGCCCAGCTGCCTGCCCACCATCTGGGGCAACCATGAGCGCTTTCTGGCGGGTTACCTGGAACAGTTCCCCGGTTATTACACCTCCGGCGACGGCGGCTACAAGGACGACGACGGCTACGTGTTCATCATGGGCCGCACCGACGATGTGATTAACGTGGCAGGTCACCGCTTGTCCACCGGGGAAATGGAAGAGGTGCTTGCCGGTCACCCGGCCGTCGCCGAGTGTGCCGTGATCGGCATCGCCGATGATCTGAAAGGTCAGGTCCCTATCGGGTTGGTACTCCTCAAGGATGACGTGGATATCGAGTCCGATATCCTCAACCAGGAGCTGGTGGCCCGCATCCGCCAGGATATCGGCGCCGTGGCCTGTCTCAAAGACACTCTCATTGCCCAGCGCCTGCCCAAAACCCGGTCCGGCAAGATCCTGCGCAAACTGCTGCGCCAGATCGCCAATGGCGAGAGCTACAACATCCCCTCCACCATTGATGATCCGGCCAGTGTTCCGGAGATTGAAGCGTTACTGCGCGAGCGAGCGCTGGTGGCGGGATAAGCCGGATAACAACGCGGGCCCGGCATAGCACAAACGACAAAGGGGCGGCCAGAACCGTGGCCGCCTAGCGTCTCCTTACGGCGCCACAATCAACTGTAGCGCCACGTTTTGAGGACCTGCTTGAAAGACGGCTGGGATGTGTGACCTGGCGCTTGGCTACTTCCAGCCTTGGAGCCATTTCTCCTGGTCTTTGAGCTCAACCCAGTCGATGGAATACTCTTTGTTGGAAAGAACAGACTCCAGTTTGCACACCAACACTGTGCCATCCTCATCGAATTCAATTTCTGAGACCAGAAAGTGCTTCTCCCGATTCAATGGGTTTACTGCTGTCCATTTACTAAGGTGTAACTTTGCTGGATTAATTTGATTCATACTCATTCCATACGGCACAGTCTTTATTTGAACGGAAATACAGGTTGGCTTGCCGCATTCACCCAAGCACTCTGATTTTATCGCTATCAAGGGAATCTAACGCCGCACTCTGCGGTAAATTTGGAGCGAAGCGGAAAATTTGCCCGACAGCAGCGCCTTGTTAGTTGCTGACTGCAAATAGCTCCAGGTTCTCTTTGACGTAATTACGCCTCTTTGACTCCAATTCATCATACATTTGAAAATATCTATCATTAATATCGCTCTCTTCTTGTTTTTCAACAGGGGAAGCAAGCCTAGACCAAGCCTAGGGTCAGGTCTCCCAATTCCCACATAGCGTCAGTTTGGGAAATGGGAGACCTGACCCCGAATCATTGGCCCCAGAGTTCGTCCATCCAATTGAATAGTGTCTAGTTGGAACCTATCTGGGAAAACTCCCTCAAACCTCTCGGCGGGCACAGCACAGGTAATAATTGCAAAGTGTTTTAGTCCACAAAGCACGTCAATGCCTTTAGGCTTTGGCCTCTCAGTCAGGCAGTCTTCAAACTTTCTCGCTTCCTGCAAAGTAATTTCCTAAATTTTAATGTAAAGCAAACTTGGGATCAGGACTAAAATGCTGCGCTCGAGTGCACGATGCAAGACCTGACCCCGAATTTGTTCAGTCTTGTGAAAATGTGAAGCCACGGAATTTAGGCGCTTGGAAGCTTCGGTAAACGGTATCCACAGCCCCCCTGACCGAGCCAAAGATGTCGGGGAAAAGTGTTCTATTATTTATGTTCATCTTATCAAGACGGTCGAGCATAGAGACTCTTTCTCTCTCAGAACAGGGGAAATTGAGCTTCCTCAAAACTGGCGAGTCTCCCTTGCCAAAAGTCATTTCGTCTACGACCCGCTTTAACCAAATCTCAAGAGATTTGTAGTATTCATGTTTTGTGAAGAATCCCTGCTGAAAAGCGATTCTCCGATTATTCTCATTGCTCTCGCGAACTATTTCTGATGTAGGGAACTGCTGGTACAGCACAGACTCAGGAGAAATCTTATTCTCAAATTTTGGCCTTACTTCATTAATTACCTGATCATTAACATGCGCCAGCATGTTCAAATTTATAACCCAAACACACCGTATATTTTCTTCGTTTTTCTTTGCCGATTCTGAAATTGCGAAGAATAGAGCAATAAAAGGTGAATGTGTCCAATCAAGCAGAGGGGAAGGTAAGCCGAAATGCTGGCCATATTGCCACAGGTCTATTTTTTCTACTCGATCTTGAGGCAAGTCCTTATTTGTAATTAAATTATTCCCAAATTCTTCATGAAGGCGCTGAAGACACAACTTAGTTAACAACTCTCTATCATTGTAGCCACCACGTTCAGGGTAATTTAATTGAATCTCGTTGACGAACCTAGAAAGTGTTGTCTCTAGCTGCCATCCTGAATTGGCGTGCCCGCGAAATCCATAATCGTAGTCCCTGGTAATTAATTTCTCTGACGCATAATCAAAAAACTCCGTGACGGATTGAAAATTCCTTTCGTCAGGCATGCCTAAATCATACATTTTATTCTCCATCACAGGGAAGATTGGGGGTCAGATCTCCCATTTCCCGCTTTCGGCCCCTGGATGGGAAATGGGAGACCTGACCCCATTTATCTTTACGTATCGGTTTTTGGGTCGCAGTGGGTGCACTTTTAGGTTCTTCGACGAACTCTCTCGATGTACGCTTCTATCCATTCCTGATCCATTTCCAAGCGAATACTCCTACGGATGCCTCCAATTCGACCTGTTAAATCGATATAGGAAAAGTATTGTTGTTTGATGTTTGCGACTACTTCTCGATCTCCCCAGTTTTCGGCAACGAGATTTGCGATCCCCTCCGGAAGATTGAATTCAAGTTCGAACCATCCCTGGTCATCTTCTTCCAATTCGGCTGGAGTAAATTTCCATTCACCAGTTTCGTACCCTGTCACATGACAACGAACTCTATCTGATTCAAAAGCATTGGGGAGCAGCGCTTCTGTGGTTAAGAGATGCAAGGGCCAACGACCTTGGAGCATGCCAAAATAAGAGCCACCTATTCTGGTCAACGCACTTACCAAAGCCCCGTTTATCAGCTCAATACCTCGATCAGTGATGAAACCCCGCATATCGGCTTCGTACGCATGATTCCTGATAGCTTCGCGATACCGTTTTCGAACTTCCGAAATGGATTCTTTGCCGACTCTTGTTATGCAGGTCTCATCGAATTGCATAATTGCTTCAATCAGTGGCTTTATTACCGGAACATTCTCATATTGGATGAGAAAAACTTGATGAGCTAACGCGTAGTCGATAGCACCACTGGTATAGCCAGACGTTGAAAATATTGCCGAATGGAAATTAAACCTCGGCATTTTAACCTTGCTTCCACGGCTAGCAATAGAAAAATAATTTTCGGATATGTCCTTCAAGACGCCGACTGCATTACGGACAACCTCGATACCAACGGTTCGGTGCTCTTGGTAGCACTTGGCTTCCACCATCAAGCGAAGAGGGTACATGAATGCAGGGGACGAACGAAAAGCGGCTAAGGCATCAATCTGATGCCATGACCCACGCCCCCTGACTTCTAGTCCTGAATGACCTCCGCGAAGGCTTTCGTCTCTGTGTGCAGAAGAAGCATCGATCGTTTCATAATCGAACTTCTCTAGTAGATACAGAACCGCTTCTTCGAGTAGAGCTCCTCTAACTTGAGAAATGTTTGCCATTCGCTACTTCCGTGCCGATATGTAGTTTTTGAACCTAACGCCTTGCATCAGGGGACAGCCCGATTGAGAGCGGAGCGAACGGTAGGCGGGTCGCCTGCATGCAAATGTTATGTTGGAAATTATTCACTGGATTTCTACCGTCTATGCGTTAAGCAGGCAATTAATAAATACATCAAAACTATCAGCAAAAATGTAGCTAAACAAAGAAAAGACTCCTAAGAAATATGGAAAAAGTATGTCCAAATTTTCTCTATGGGTAAAATATCTACTAAATTGATACTTGGCCTCCATCCCTAAAACTGATAGATACGCCTTAAATCCTATGTTTTTTAGAATATTAACTTTTCCGGAATAATCCTCATGCTGGTCATTCCATGTAAAACGGAAATACCGAACTAAAAAAAATTCACATTCATAGTGTGTCTTATAACTAAGATTTTCATCTGGATATTTATACAGGAACATTTCTATGTTGAAGCCCTTTGGATAGGACTCGTGCAAAAGACCACTTACATCGTCTGAGTGAGGACAGAAATACTCGACCTTGTTATCTTTTAGTAAATTATTGCTCCAAATTAAATACAAATCATTGTGGTAACGTTTTGCATAGTTGTAGTACCTAATTAGAGCAAAAACGATGCTAAACATTAACAGTAGTGCCATGCCGTTCTGATGTTCAAAGCTTAGCTTCACAATGAAGGTGTTTGCTTCTTCAATTTTCGCACCTGTAAATTGGATAGCTAATAGAATTAGTGAAGTAAAGGTTAAGAGCCTTCTTTTCGACTTCAACCCTTCATCTTGGTCTATTTCGCTATATAGCTGGTCTATATTACGCATGGTATTTAGTTACTTTCATTTCAGAGTCGCGCTGCTTGTTTTTGCCTCGCATAGACATAACAGCGAATTAATTAGAACGTTCCCTATAATCTGGTTCCGTATAACTCCAGGCTTGCCACCCCGTTCAACCTATCAAAATACTCTCATATCAATCAGTTAGAGTGAAATAGCCAACTTCTTACACGGCGTTCAAAGGAACGTTCCGTTGACAACGAGCTGCGACCGGTCCCATGAAGCGCCTTCTAACGAGCCATACAGTCTGATGTACAATCCCCCCACACTCTCCAGAGCCCCTTCATAATGCGTACTTTCGTCCTCCGCGCCCGCGCCGCCTCCACCAACAGCCAGGCCCTGTTGGCCAACGTCGGTGGTGATGCCCACAGCGAGATCCTCGCCCATACCCTGATGAATGCCATCTTCGTGGCGCAGTCACACCGGGATGATGTGGTGGTACATCTGGTGCTGGAGAGCACCCAGGATTATTCCCGCACCATCACCTTTGTGGCGGCAGAGATCCGGGATATTGGCGGGTTTCATGAGCAGGCGTTGCTGGCCAAGGTGGTACGGGCCCTGGATGCCTCTGCGGGCATGGGCAAGGAGCAGACCAAGGCGGTGGAAAGCGGGATTACCGTGCGCACCATGAGTTTTGAGAAGCTGGTCAAGGAACTGGCGGAGGATGGGCATCAGCTGTACATGATGGACCCCAAGGGGGAGAGCATTCGTGAGCTGGAATTTGCCGATAAGCCCTGCTTCTTGCTCACCGATCACATTCCGATGCCGAAAAAGAGCTTTAACAGTTTGAAGCGGCTGGGGACGGAGAAGATCAGCCTGGGGCCGACCATGCTGTTTGCGTCGCAGTGTGTGGTGTTGATTAATAATGAGCTTGATTTGGCGGGGCTATAAAGGCCAGTGCCCATTATCGGACGCTTTAATCGCAGTCGAACGCCCGCTCCCACAGACTTCCTCGCCTGGGCTCGGGTTCGCACCTCGAGAGGAGCTCCTACAGCGGCTTCGTCAGCAAGGTTTGGGGTTTAGCTATTAATTATTCATTATTAACTATTCATTAACTTTCCAGCCAAACCTCACGAGCCCACTGCCAGATACTCCCCCACACCTCTTCTTCATTGATGCCGCTACCCGGCTCCCACAGCAGGACTTCGCCTTCCTGTGACATGGCGTAGATGCCGTTGGCGGTTTCGCAGACGGGGATCAGGTAGCGAGGCATTCCCTGGTCCCAGGCGTTGGCGGCCATTTCCGGGAGGAAGTTGTGGGCGTAGTCGTCCATGACGGTGGCCGGTTCGAGGCTGCCGCAGACGATGTCGCTGGCATTAAGCAGGAACTCCTTGTAGTCCCCGGGCAGGGAAATCAGCAGCTGCTCTTCGATCTCAACCAGTCGGTCTTCATCGGGTAACTCCAGAGCTACAAGGCCACCGTCGTGGCGTTCGCGCAGCAGTTCGATTACGTCTTCCATATTGGCTCTTCATCATTCTGTAGGAGCCTGCCTGCAGGCGATGGTGAGAATCGCCTGCAGGCAGGCTCCTACGGGGATAGCGGTTTACCCCCGACGGAACGGGAACAGGAACTGTTTGACCATCCCTTCCGGGACCTGGGTGCTGGCACGGGTGCCGTACTCGGCAGCCAGGTGTTTGGGCATGATCAGGGTGCCGAACAGTTTATCGTAGATGGGCAGGAAGGCGGCGTAGTTTTTGTCTACCGCTTCGTCTTCCGAGGAATGATGCCAGTGGTGGAATTCCGGCGTGGCGATGAGCCAGCGGATACCCGGAAAACGGAAGCGCACATTGGCATGGATGAAGATGGCGTGGAAGGACACGAATACCAGGTAGGCATACACCGCCGACGGGGCGAAACCGAGGATGAAGATAGGCAAGTAGCCCACAAACCGGTTGGCGATGATTTCCACCACATGCAGGCGCGAGGAGGCCAGCCAATCCATCTGGGTGGTGGAATGGTGCACGGCATGGAATTTCCACAGCCAGGGCACTTCATGGAAGGCGCGGTGAATCCAGTAGCTGCCCAGATCAATGACAATGAGGATCTCGATAAACTGCAACCACAGGGGCTGGCTGGCGATGGCCTGCTGGAAGCCGATATCCACCTTGTCGTGGAGGACCACCTGAATGGGGATGATGGTGAAGAAGCTGATCAGCTGCAGGGCCACATGGCTGAACAGGAAATACTTCATGTCGGTTACCCAGCCACCACGCAGGGTTTTCTGCTGTGGGTCCTTGGGGAAGGCCCGCTCCAGCGGGATGAACACCAGCGCCAACACCAACAGGGTGAGGATGAAGTAATCCAGCCCGGCGTAGAGACTGCGGCCATCCACAGGCGGCACATCCAGCCGCCCGGAGCCAATCAGCGCCGCCATGCAGGCCAGCACCATGCCAATGATGCCGTAGCGCTTTTCCTGATGACGGAACACGCTGAAGAAGCCACACACAAAGCCGATACCGATGCCGATGAACAGCGCGATGCGCAGCACTTCAGCGTTGTAGAAGGCGCGAAAATCCGGGGTGGTGAATATCTCTGGATACAGGAAGCAGAAACTGCCCATCAGGGCCAGGATCCCGAGACCGATGGACACGGTGGCGGTGATCTTGCCCTGCCCCGGCGTCAGGTCCACTTCTTCATAGCGTTCTCGCAAAAACTCACTCACCGGTTCCCTCCTCCATTCCCCAAAAGCCTGCCTGACTACACCGCAAATGTGCCAGTACAGGGCCGTAACAAGCTGCTACACTGCGCGTTCAAGAACAGCTTCAAGCTTCAAGCTGCAAGCCTCAAGCTACAAGGCGCGCGTTATGTCGTGCCATTTTCACTATTTTGTTCCGCGCACTGACTCTGTGCGCGGGCACAGATGTTGAAATAACACCCGGCCTCAATTTCGCCTTGCAGCTTGAGGCTTGTTGCTTGCAGCTCAGCCTCGCAATATTCACATATTTGATCACCTTAAAGTATGCCTCTTCTCACGCTTCGCGACATTCAGCTCAGCTTTGGTCAGCAGGCCCTGCTGGACCATGTGAACCTTTCCATCGACAGCGGCGAGCGCCTCTGTCTGATTGGCCGCAACGGGGCGGGCAAGTCCACCCTGATGAAGGTCATCGCCGGGGAAATCCAGGCCGATGACGGCCACATCGAACAAACCCAGGGACTGAGCATTGCCCGGCTGGAGCAGGAAGTGCCGGACGATCAGGACCATAGCGTGCATTACATGGTGTCCCTGGGGCTCGGTGAGCATGGTGCCCTGCTCAGCGAGCATGCCGAGCTGAGCCACCAGCTGGCCGACGCCGACGACAAGATGCTGGCGCGCTTCGAGGTGCTGAGCAGCGAGATCGAGGCCCGTGGCGCCTGGCAGTTGTCCCAGCGGGTGGACACCGCCCTGTCCAAACTGAGCCTGGATGGCGACATGCAGTTTGCCGGGCTGTCCGGCGGGATGAAGCGCCGGGTGTTGCTGGCCCGGGCGCTGGTGCAGGAGCCGGACATTCTGCTGCTGGACGAGCCCACCAACCACCTGGACATGGAATCCATCCAGTGGCTGGAAGAATTTCTGAAAAGCTACGGTGCCACCCTGGTGTTCATCTCTCACGACCGGGCCTTTATCCGCGCCCTGGCCACCCGCATCATCGAGCTGGACCGTGGGCAGCTGACCAGCTGGCCGGGCAGCTATGAAAAGTACCTGACGGGCAAACAGGCCCAGCTGGATGCGGAAGAGAAAGCCAACGCCGAGTTCGACAAGAAACTCAGCCAGGAAGAGAAATGGATTCGTCAGGGTATCAAGGCCCGCCGCACCCGTAACGAAGGCCGTGTACGCGCCCTGAAAGCCATGCGGGACGAGTTTGCCCAGCGGCGCAGCCGCACCGGCACCGCCAACCTGACCATCCAGAGCAGCGACAACTCCGGCAAGATCGTGGTGGAGGCAGAAAACCTCAGCTACGCCGTGGGCGGCAAGCAGATCGTGAAGGATTTTTCCGTCACCCTGATGCGTGGCGACCGGATCGGTATCCTCGGCCCGAACGGCTGCGGCAAGTCCACCCTGATCCGGCTGCTGCTGGACCGGCTAGAACCCGACACCGGCACCGTCAAGGTAGGCACCCAGTTACAGGTGGCCTACTTCGATCAGCTGCGCGACACCCTGGACGAAGAAAAGAGCGTGATCGACAACGTGGCCGAGGGCTCCGATGTGATCACCCTGAATGGCCAGAACAAGCATGTGATCGGCTACCTGCAGGATTTCCTGTTTGACCCTAGTCGGGTGCGCCAGCCAGTCAAATCCCTGTCCGGCGGTGAGCGCAACCGGCTACTGCTGGCCAAGCTGTTCACCAAGCCGTTCAATCTGCTGGTGCTGGATGAGCCCACCAACGACCTGGACGCGGAAACCCTGGACCTGCTCGAAGAGCAATTGATGAACTATCAGGGCACCCTGCTGCTGGTCAGCCACGACCGGGAGTTCATCGATAATGTGGTGACCTCCACTCTGGTTTTCGAACACGGTCAGATAAACAACTATGTGGGCGGCTACCAGGACTGGATTCGCCAACGGCCGGAACCTGTGAAGGAAAAGGCCGTCAAAGGCCTCAAGCCGGCGGCACCGGCCAAGCAGGAAGCGCCCAAGACAAAGAAGCTGTCCTACAAGGATCAACGGGAGCTGGAACAACTTCCCGCCACCATTGAACAATTGGAGGGCGATCTGGATGCGGTACAGACCCGCATGTCCGATCCCGCTTTCTACAAGGGTGATCCGGCTGACATTGCTGCCGCCCAACAGGAACAAACCGAGCTGCAGACGGCACTGGAAGCCGCCTACGCCCGCTGGGACGAACTGGACCAGCTCGGCTGAACCCAACGAAAGGAGTGGTTGTGCATTCATTGATTCGCTTTCTGGTCATCCTCAGCACCGGCCTGTTACTGGTCAGCCCACCGCTGCAGGCCAATGAGGCGGAAGATGAGGAGCGTGCGGTTGAGCGCCAACAGGAAACCGACCACCCTGCACCCGCCAAACCCGCCCATGTGACACCGGCGGGGGAGGAAGCCACCCCTGAGACTCCGGCACCGCAGCAGACATCGCTGGCCCTGCTCAATCGCAAGGTGGAACCCGGCAGCTTTGCCACCCTGCACTGGACGCCGGATCAGTCGTTCGCCTCCATTGCCACTCCGGTACCGGTTCTCGTCGCCCATGGCCAGAAGCCCGGCCCCCTGCTCTGCCTCACCGCCGCCATTCATGGCGACGAACTCAACGGCATCGAGATGGTGCGCCGCCTGATGTATGAGCTGGAACCGGATCAGCTGGCGGGCACGGTGATAGGGGTACCAATCGTGAATCTGGACGGCTTCCGCAGTGGCAGTCGTTACCTTAGTGACCGGCGGGACCTGAACCGCTACTTCCCGGGCTATGCCAAAGGCAGTGCCGCTTCGCGGGTTGCTCATTCCCTGTACAGCAACATCGTCAGCCATTGTGACTATCTGGTGGATCTGCATACCGGCTCCCAGAAGCGCGTCAACCTGCCCCAGTTACGGGCGGATCTGGACAATCCGGATGTGGTGGCCTTCGCCAAGCATTTTGGTGGCATGACCGTGCTGCACAGCCCTGGCGCCACCGGCATGCTGCGCGACGCAGCCGTGAAAGACAGCATCATTTCCGTGACCATGGAAGCCGGCGGCCCCAATCGCCTTGAACCTCAGGCCGTGAACTATGGTGTACAGGCGCTGGAAACACTGCTGGAAAACCTGGAAATGCGTAAAGCGAGCCGGTTCTGGAGCGCGCCGCAAGCGGTGTTCTTTGAATCGGAATGGATTCGCGCTGCCCAGGGCGGCATCCTGCTGTCAGAAGTGAAGCTCAACGACAAGGTCAAAAAGGGAGAAATCCTCGGTACCGTTACCGACCCCATCAGCAATACCGGCAGCGCCATTATCGCGCCCTACGATGGCCGGGTGCTGGGTATGGCCGTGAACCAGGTGGTTCATGCCGGCTTTGCGGCCTTTCGGATCGGTGAGGTGAAATCCACGGAAGAAGTGGAAGCCCAGGCGGAAAAGGCCAGCAAGGAAAAGGGACAGTCGCACCCCGGCCCGGAAGAAGAGAGCGGCGACGACAATGACGCGGCCCCCCACTCCGCCAGCCGCGCGCAAATCGACGGGGGTGTAGCCGTGTCCGGCGAGCCTGTGGATCCGGACGATACCACGGAAGAATAATACCGTTATAACACAGGGCGCATCCCCTGCATTCGTGCGCAATCATTCCAGCGCCATCGCAGAAATTGCAGAAGCGTCAACGATCAATGACCCTGCGCCGACCGGCGCAGGGCGTCATTCTGACGGTACGGTTTATAACTACTGGACGGTCAGCTGACTCTGCATTTTTGCCAGGGTCTTTTCCCCAATCCCTTTAATGGCGAGCAGCTGATCCACACTGGTGAAGGGACCATTGGCGTCACGCCATTGAATGATGGATTCGGCGGTTTTCGGGCCAACCCCCTTCAATTCCTGCAGCTGGGATGCATCAGCAGTATTCAGGTTAATCCGGTCGGCGGCGCTTGCTGCGGCCTGCTCGGTGGCATCGCTCTGAGGCTTAACCGGGGTGACTTCCACGGCCTGGGACAGGCCTGCAAAAGCCAGCATGAGGGTAGCGAAAACGATCTTGATTCCTTTCATGGTTTTGATCTCCTGATAATTGGAGAGAGCACCATAAAAGGCTGCCCCCCTAACGGTTATCAGTCAGAGGGGGCAATTCATGTCAGCGAGTCAGGAAAGGCTTTGTAATATTTCGTCGACTACCGTTGTAGGTTTAACGGCCTGGGTAATGGGGCGACCGATCACCATGTAATCCACCCCCGCATCACGGGCCTGCACCGGCGTAAGCACACGGCGCTGATCCCCCGCATCGGCACCGGCAGGACGGATACCCGGCGTCACCAGGGCGAAGTCCTTGCCGCAAGCCTCCTTGAGCATGACTGCCTCCTGGGCAGAACACACCACACCGTCCATGCCGGAAGCCCTGGACAATTCGGCAAGCCGACGCACCTGCACTTGCGGGGCGTCCACTATCCCTACTTGCTCAAGGTCGGAGGCATCCATGCTGGTCAGCACGGTGACCGCAATCAGCAAGGGGCGGTTGGCATGATTGGCAATGGCATTGGCTGCCGCTTCCATCATCCGTTGGCCACCACAGGCATGCACGTTCACCATCCAGATGCCCATGTCCGCTGCCGCCGCCACGGCGCCGGCCACGGTGTTGGGAATATCGTGGAACTTGAGATCCAGGAATACCTCGAAACCCTTGCCGTGCAGGGCTTCCACTACAGCGGGACCGCTGCGGGTAAAGATTTCCTTGCCCACTTTCACCCGCACCTTGGCCGGATCCAGCTGGTCCGCCATGGCCAGGGCCTGTGCCTGATCGGGATAATCCAGAGCAACAACAACGGGGCTGGAAATAGTCATGGCAGGCATCCTGGGTGGTGGGTGGCGGGGGTATGGTAGGCGTTGCTTGGAAGTGGTTCAAGAAAGGAACGGCAAGCTTCAAGCTACAAGCTGCAACGCGGGGAAGATTATGCGGCCGCTGACCGGGTAGTGGCCGCGCACAACTGCTGAGGAGCAGGGCTTTGCAGGTCGGAAATGCCAAGGTGAAGAGGGGACAGCCCACTGTAGGAGCGGACGTTCGGCCGCGAACCGAGCGTAGCGAGGCGACCGAAGGGAGATCATTCTTTCTTGGCCTGTCGAGCCCGGAAATGTCTGATCGCCCAGCGGTCGATTCCGTGCTTCGCACGGTTCGTCCCCTGGAAGGGAACTCCTACAGCAGCTTTGTAGAAGGGCCGAGGAAATCAGGACCTTTAGGCCTATACCAATCCAGTCGAGCCTGGCTAGAAGCTCACAGCTGATAGCTCATGGCTCACAGCTGCTTTTAAACTTCCTTCACCACCGGTTTGATGGTGCCCCAGCGTTTGCAGCTTGGGCAGCGCCATTGCATGAGCGGGGTTTCAAAGCCGCAGCGGCGGCATTTGTAGAGGGACTTGTTGTTGACCAGTTTTTCAGACAGCTGGCGCAACGCATCCAGGTGCTCGCGGGCTTCACCTTCCACGATACCCGCCAAACTCATGTCGAGGATCTTGTTGAGGCCGCGCACGGACGGGTTGGCCTTCATGTATTCGCCGATAAAATCGGCCGCTTCCTTATCGCCGTATCGATGCTTGAGCGCCTCGGACAATAACAGGATACGAGTGGTGCTGGGCTTTTCCGCGCTGTAATCGGCCAGCATCTGGATGAAGTCTTCTTCCTTGCCCTGGGATTCATAACAGGTGCGCAGCTTGTCGAGAACCTCATCGAAGAAGTCACTGTCCTGTACCCAGATTCGCTGGAACGCCTGAATGGCGGCATCCCAGTTCTGCTCTGCCATTTCCAGCTCGCCTTCCTGAAAGCTGGCTCGCACGCATTTGTTGTCGAAGGACAGCGCGCGGCGGAGCATACGGCGAGCCGGATTGATGTCCTTGTCGCGCACCAGGTTTTCCGCCTGCTCACAGCAATACTGGGCCAGCACGGTAGTCAGTTCCGGGCGACTCTTCGTCAGCCGCTCGCCCATGCTGATGGCGTTGACCCAGTCCCGCTCCTGCTCGTACAGCCCCATCAGTTGATTGCAGACTTCGTCCTTCGCTTCGCAATTCTGGTCCAGCATTTCCAGCAGAACCTGCTCGGCCAGGTCAAAGATGCCACTGGCCAGGTAATCCTGGGCCAGCTCCAGCTGGATCTCTTCCTGTACCGGGCGGGCGTAATCGCCGTGTTCGAGAAGATGGGTATGCAGCTGGGCGGCGCGATCAAACTCGCCTCGCTTGCGAAACAGACGGCCCAGGGCCAGATGGGTATCCAGACCTTCCTCACTCACATCCAGACCCTTCAAGAGGGCTTCAATGCCCTTGTCGGGCTCTTCATTGAGGAAGAAGTTGATGCCGGCCACGTAATCCTTGGACAGGGAGGCCATGCGACGACGCTGGCGACGCTTGCTCTCGCGTCGCCCGAGGAAGAAGCCCGCGCCAATGGCAACAAAGAACAGCGGGATCAACCAAAGGGATTCATTCATGAAAACAGGCTCTTGAGACCACGCAGGCCGATGCCGGCCAGTAATCCGGCCAACAGGCCGATTGCCAATACACCAATCACCAGTACGCCCAGAGAAACGTCCCAGTGCCACTCATCCACCAGCAGGTCCAATGTCACGAGATCTCGATTACTGGTGACAAACAGGAATGCGACAAAAAATACGGCCACCACAGCCAGAATCACCAGGATGCGATACAGATTACGCATGGCAGGTTTCCTCTTTCCGGCAAACGCCGGTTACAGCATGGAGTGATTAGCTGGCTGCCACCTGGCTGCCATCGGATCCCGGTTCCTGATTATCACCACTTTCCAGCTGCAGGGATTCGTTGACGCGTTCGCGCAACTCCTTGCCAGGCTTGAAATGGGGAACATATTTACCGTGCAGCTCGACGCTGGCACCGGTTTTGGGATTGCGTCCCACACGGGGGGCGCGGAAATGAAGGGAAAAACTGCCGAAGCCGCGTATTTCGATACGACCTCCGCCGGCCAGGGAATCGGCCATTTCTTCGATAAGCGTCTTGACTGCCAGTTCCACGTCCTTGGGCGACAGTTGGGACTGTCGGTCGGCAATACGCTCAATCAGTTCTGACTTGGTTAACGCCATTACAGCTTGCTCCCTGGGCTCCCAGCCCAGTGGGGCCGGCATCATTGCCGGCCCCTCGGGAGGAGCCGATTAAGACTCGTTGCTGTTTTCCATCTGCTGCTTGATCAGATCACCGATGGTCTTCGGCGCATTGGCATCCTGCTGTTCAGACAGGGTGTCCAGGGCCTCACGCTCATCAGCCTGATCCTTCGACTTGATGGACAAGCTCAGTACACGGTTCTTGCGATCAACGTTGACGATCTTGGCTTCCACTTCGTCGCCAACCTTGAGCACTTCGGTCGCATCGTTAACGCGGTCACGGCTGATTTCGCTGGCACGCAGGGTACCTTCGACATTCTCAGCCAGCTCCACGGTGGCCGCTTTCGCGTCTACCGCAGTAACCTTGCCCTTAACAATTGCGCCCTTATCGTTAGCTGCAACATACTGAGCAAACGGATCGTCTGTCAACTGCTTGATACCCAAGGAAATTCTCTCACGCTCTGCGTCGATGGAGAGAACCACGGTTTCCAGCTCGTCGCCCTTGTTGAAGTTACGCACGGCATCTTCGCCCTGCTCTTCCCAAGAGATGTCTGACAGGTGCACCAGACCGTCGATACCGCCTTCCAGGCCGATGAAGATACCGAAGTCAGTGATGGACTTGATCTTGCCGGAAATGCGCTCGCCTTTCTGGTATTTCTGCTCGAAGGCATCCCACGGGTTGGACTGACACTGCTTGATACCCAGGGAGATACGACGACGATCTTCGTCGATGTCCAGGATCATCACTTCCACTTCGTCGCCGATCTCTACAACCTTGGACGGGTGGATGTTCTTGTTGGTCCAATCCATTTCGGAGACGTGAACCAGACCCTCGACACCTTCTTCGATCTCGGCAAAGCAGCCGTAATCGGTCAGGTTGGTAACCTTGGCCTTGACCTTGGCACCTTCCGGGTACTTGCCCACGATGTCGTGCCACGGATCTTCGCCCAGCTGCTTCAGACCCAGGGAAACACGCATCTTCTCGCGGTCGAACTTCAGTACCTTGACGTCGATTTCCTGGCCAACTTCCACGATTTCGCTCGGATGCTTGATACGCTTCCAGGCCATATCGGTGATGTGCAGCAGGCCGTCGATACCGCCCAGGTCTACGAACGCACCGTAGTCGGTCAGGTTCTTCACGATACCTTTGACTTCCATGCCTTCCTGCAGGGATTCCAGCAGCTGCTCACGCTCTTGAGAGTGCTCAGCTTCCATTACCGCACGACGGGAAACGACCACGTTGTTGCGCTTGGGATCCAGCTTGATGACTTTGAAGTCCAGCTCTTTGCCTTCCAGGTGAGCAACGTCGCGCACCGGACGGATGTCTACCAGAGAGCCCGGCAGGAAGGCGCGGATCGGACCGATGTCCACAGTGAAACCGCCTTTTACCTTGCCAGAAATCTGACCTTTCACGATCTCGTCTTCGTCGAAAGCTTTTTCCAGCTCGCCCCATACTTCGGCGCGCTTGGCTTTTTCACGGGACAGGCGAGTGAAGCCCATGCCATCGTCGATGGCGTCTACGGCTACATCTACTTCATCGCCTTCGGCGATTTCCAGTTCACCTGCCTCGTTGATGAATTCGTCCCGGGCAATGATGCCTTCGGATTTCAGGCCCGCGTTAACAGTGACCCAATCGCTATCGATGGATACAACGGTGCCTTTGATGATGGAACCACGAGCAACGTCGAGGTCCTTGAGGCTTTCTTCAAAAAGATCAGCAAAAGATTCAGTCATGTGTCTCTCTGTTTACATTCACATGCCAACCAGCAGACATGGGTTATGGATAGTTGGACCCGCCCTCCCCAGCTGGCTTACTTTGTAAGGGAGCGACAGATCAACCGCATGGTCACAGAATCGCAATTACCCCTCGACAGCTACTGCCGAAGGGTTCCGATAGGTGTGAACTGCTTGTCAGGCCAGTTGGCGAGCAGCAGCCTCGTCGAGAATCCGGTTAACCACGTCATCCACCGTCATGGTGGTGGAATCAATCACCACGGCATCGTCTGCCGGGCGCAATGGCGCCACCTCACGGTTCATGTCACGATCATCCCGGTTGCGGATGTCCTCAACAAGGGTCGCGAGGGTAGCACCAAAGCCCTTCTGCTTCAACTGCTCAAAGCGCCGTCTGGCGCGCTCTTCGGCGCTGGCGGTGAGGTAAACCTTGAGGGGGGCGGAGGTAAACACCACGGTGCCCATATCACGGCCATCGGCCACCAGGCCCGGGGACTCGGCGAACGCCTGCTGACGGGCCAGCAAGGCATCTCGCACTGGCTGCAATACGGCCACCTGGCTGGCCAGTTCGCCCACGCTTTCCTGGCGAATGATGTTGGAGACGTCTTCGCCGGCCAGAATCACGGCCGTTTCGCCCTGCTGCTCCACAAAGCGCACCGGCAGAGACTTGGCCAACGCCACCACGGCAGGCTCGTCATGAAGCGCAACCCCTTGATTTCTGGCGTGATAACCGAGGACACGGTAAAGCGCGCCGGAATCCAGCAGGTGCCAACCCAGACGGGCAGCAACCAGCCGGGCCACCGTGCCTTTACCGGAGGAAACCGGTCCGTCGATGGTCAATACGGCGGTTTCCGTCATTTTTCCTCCAGTTGCAAGCCCGCATGGGACGCCAGCTGGGCAAAGCCCGGGAAGCTGGTGGCCACATTGGCACAATCATGAATGGTGATGGTGCCCTTGGCGCGCAGGGACGCCATGGCAAAACTCATGGCGATGCGGTGATCGCCGTGGGACTGGATTTCGCCACCACCAAAGTCGCCCCCGGTGATGCGAATGCCATCATCAAACACTTCGTGGTCGACGCCCAGGGCGGCCAGACCATCGGCCATCACCTGAATCCGGTCGGATTCCTTCACCCGCAGTTCTTCCGCACCGCGCAGGATGGTGTCGCCCTCGGCACAAGCCGCGGCAATGAAAATGGCCGGAAACTCGTCGATGGCCAGCGGCACCAGGTCCTCGGGGATCTCAATACCCTTGAGCGGGGCCGATTTCACCACGATATCCGCCACCGGCTCGCCGCCGGCATCACGCTGGTTCTCCAGGCGGATATCTGCGCCCATGAGTTTGAGAATGTCGATAACGCCGGTACGGGTGGGATTGATACCCACGTGCGGCAGGGTGACCTCACTGCCTTCAGCAATGGAGGCGCCCACCAAAAAGAAAGCCGCAGAGGAAATATCCGCGGGCACTTCCAATTTGCAGGCGGTGAGCTTGCCGCCACCCTTCACGGCACTGGTGGCGCCGTCACGGCGCACGTCATAGCCGAAACCGCCCAGCATGCGCTCGGTATGGTCGCGGGTGGGGGCCGGCTCGGTGACGGAGGTTTCGCCTTCCGCGTACAGGCCGCCAAGCAGGACGGCAGATTTCACCTGGGCCGAGGCCATGGGCAGATCGTAGTGGATCGCCTTGAGGGACTGGCCACCACGGATACGTACCGGTGGACGGCCTTCATCGCCGGTGATGATCTGGGCGCCCATATCGCGCAGGGGCTTGGCCACCCGCTCCATGGGACGCTTGGACAGGGAGGCATCCCCGGTCAGCTCCACATCAAAGGCCTGACCGGCCAGCAGGCCGGTGAGCAGACGCATGGAGGTGCCCGAGTTGCCCATATAGAGGGCCTTCTCAGGGGCCTTGAGACCATTGAGCCCGACGCCGTGAATGGTTACCTGACCGTTGGTGGGGCCTTCGATCACCACGCCCATGTCACGGAATGCCTGCAGGGTGGCCAACGCGTCCTCACCCTCCAGAAACCCTTCTACCTCAGTCACACCGTCTGCCAGGGAACCCAGCATAATGGAACGGTGAGACATGGATTTGTCGCCCGGCACGCGAATGCGGCCATTAAGCTTGCCACCCGGGGTCATCAGATAGCTCGGGTTAGCTTTGCCTGTGTCGTTCATGATTGTATCGTCACCTGAATGTTGGGCGCGGGTGTAAGAGGTGCGCCCGTTCATGGCCATAAAGTGTGCCCGGGCCGTGTTGGCGCGGGTCATGATGCCCATCAGGGCATCGGAATCCCCCCGTTCCACGGCATCGCGGAAGCGGTCAATGCCATCGCTGAACAGGCCCAGCGCCTGCATCAGGGCTGCCTTGTTCTCCCGGAAGATGTCATGCCACATGACCGGGTCGGAGCTGGCAATGCGGGTGAAGTCCCGAAAACCGCCGGCAGCATAGCGGAAAATCTCGTTGGAATCCCCCTGCCGGGCCAGCGTATCCACCAGCGAGAAGGCGAGCAGGTGGGGAAGATGACTGGTTTCCGCCAGCACCTGATCGTGGTAACCCGGCGTCATCTGCAGCACTTCCGCCCCCATCCCGGTCCAGATAGCCCGGACTTTGGCGGTGGCCGCCGGATCCGTCTCATCGGTGGGCGTCAGGATGACGCGATGGTCCCGGTACAGGCTCGCATCCGCGGCGGTTACCCCGCTCTTCTCCTTGCCGGCAATGGGATGGCCGGGAACGAAGCGGGAATAGTGCTCTCCCAGCGCTTCGCGGGCGGCTGTGATCACATTGCCTTTTACGCTGCCTCCGTCGGTAACGATGGCCGTGGAGGACAGGCCCGGCTTCAGGGCCGCCAGCACCTTGCCCATGGCCGACACCGGCGTGGAGACGAATACCAGATCGGCGCCGTCCACGGCTTCGGCAAGATCCTGGCTGCCTGCATCCACCACGCCCAGAGCAATACCTTGCTCCAGGGTGCGTGCCGAGCGAGAGCCAGCCACGATGGATTTGGCCAGACCGTTTTCACGGGCCGCAGCCGCAAAGGAGCCGCCAATCAGGCCCAGGCCGATAACGGCAATGCGGTTGAAGATTGGGTCAGACATCTCGCCTCTCCGTAGGAGCGTCGCTGGCGGCGCGATCCCCCACCGCAAATCGCGCCGCCAGCGACGCTCCTACAGCAAGGAATGAAACGTATTTGTTACTACCCATCGGCCAGATCCTGCAGCACCTGCTTGAGCGCAATCAGGAAACGCTCGTTTTCGCGACTGGTGCCCACGGTGACACGCAGATGATTGGGCATGCCGTAGCCGCCCAGCGGGCGCACGATCACGCCCGCTTTCAGCAGCCCTTCGTACACCGGCATGGCAGGCTGGCCACAGTCAAAGGCGATGAAATTGGCCACTGACGGGATCTGTTCCAGGTGCAGCTGCTGCAGGCCTTCCGCAATCTGCACCAGGCCGGTGGTGTTTTCGCTGCGCGAGTTTTCCAGATGATCGTCGTCCTGCAACGACGCTTCCGCTGCCACCTGGGCCGGAGTGTTCACGTTGAACGGCTGACGCACCCGGTTCAGCACATCGGCAATTTCCGGGCTGGAAATGCCATAGCCCACCCGCAGCCCGGCCAGGCCGTAGATTTTGGAGAACGTCCGGGTAACGATCAGGTTGGGGTACTTGCCCAATCGCTCAATACCATTCGGATAATGACTTTCTTCCACATACTCGAAGTACGCCTCATCCAGTACCACAATCACCCGCTCGGGAATCCGTGACAGGAATTCGTCCAGGGCGTGGGCGTTGAACCAGGTGCCGGTTGGGTTGTTGGGGTTGGCGACAAAAATCACCCGGGTGCGATCCGTTACCGCTTCCGCCATGGCGGCCAAATCGTGGCCGAACAAATTGGACGCTACCTGAACCGGTGTGGCGTTACAGGCCAGTGTCACAATCGGATACACCGCAAAGGCGTACTCGGAAAAAATGGCTTCATCACCTTCCTGCAGGTAGGCGCGTGCAATCAGATCCAGCACATCATTGGAACCATTGCCCAGGGTCAGCTGCTTGCTGTCCACCGCCAGCTTCTCCGCCAGCGCAGCCTTCAGAGAAAACGTGGCGCCATCCGGATAGAGATGCAGCTCATGCAGGTGCTTGAGGGCGTGCAGCGCCTTGTGGCTGGCACCCAGTGGGTTCTCGTTGCTGGCCAGCTTGACGATGTCAGTGACGCCAAGCTCACGCTCCAGCTCTTCGATGGGCTTGCCTGGCTCGTAGGGTCTGAGCTGCTGAATGCCGTTGTTGGCGAGTTTGATGTAGTCGCAGGTCATGGTGTGAGCTCCCTTTGCCCCGGGTTGCCAACCCTGGCCACCGGGGTTATCTGATCGGGGTCAGACGTCTGAAGTCGGACGTCTGACGCAAAACCGCAAAGCGTCCGACGTCAGACCTCCGACGTCAGACCTGGATTTTATAGAACAGCCTTGGGGTATGAACCCAACAGCTTGATGGTATTGCCGGCCGCTTCCAGCTTGTCCAGCACCGCCTGCAGGTTAGCGTCTTCCTTGTGGCCTTCGCAGTCCACGAAGAACACATAACTCCAGTTGGCGGTGCGCGACGGGCGGGATTCCAGGCGGGTCAGGTTGATGCCTTCGTCGCGGAACGGCGCGAGCACCTCGAACAACAGGCCCGGGCGGTTCTTGCCGCTGACCATCAGGCTGGTCTTGTCCTTGCCGGAGGCCGGGGTGTCCTGACGGCCGATGATCAGGAAACGGGTGGTGTTGTCCGGGCGATCTTCGATATTGCGCTGCACCGCTTCCAGGCCATACAGCTCTTCCGCCATTTCCCCGGCGATGGCCATGGCATTCCATTCGTCCTTAAGGCGGCGGGCCGCTTCGGCATTGGAACTCACCGCAATGCGCTCCACGCCGGGCATATGGGCATCCAGCCACTGGCGGCACTGGGCGAGGGTCTGCTGGTGGGAATAGACCCGGGTCACCTTGTCGCGCTGCGTGTGCTCACCGGCCAGCAGGTGGTGGTGAATGCGCAGTTCCACTTCCCCGCAGATCTTCAGCTCGGAGGTCATGAAGGTATCCAGGGTGTGGTTGACCACCCCTTCGGTGGAGTTTTCCACCGGCACCACACCATAGTGGGCCGCACCGGCTTCCACTTCACGGAAGACTTCATCAATAGCGCCCAGCGGCACGGATTCCACCGCATGGCCGAAATGCTTGAGCGCAGCCTGCTGGGTAAAGGTGCCTTCCGGGCCCAGAAACGCCACCTTCATGCGCTGCTCCAGCGCCAGACAGGCACTCATGACTTCGCGGAAGAAGCGCGCCATGGTCTCGCCATCCAGGGGCCCCTGATTACGCTCCTTGACCCGGCGCAACACCTGGGCTTCGCGCTCGGGACGATAGAACACCGGGTTCGGATCGGTGGCGATCTTCACCTCGGCCACCTTGTGGGCCAGGGTGGCACGCTGGTTAAGCAGATCCTGCAGCGTCTGGTCCAGCTCGTCGATCTGTTTACGCAGAGTGTCTAATGAATCGGTCATTTTGAACTCACTTGCATGCAGCACGGATCACGCAACACGCGTACAGGCGTGGGAGCGTTCGTTGCGATCTCGTGCCAACCGTTCAAATCCATTGTTCTACCCACCTTTCAAACAATCACTTTTGCCTCAGGCCAGCTTCTTCCTTTGAAACATGGCGTGTTGCGGGAAGCGTCTAGGCATTCTTGCTCTCAAACTCTGCCATAAAGGCAATCAGCGCATCCACGGCCGCTTCCGGCACGGCGTTGTAAATGCTGGCGCGCATGCCGCCCACACTGCGATGGCCTTTCAGATTGAGCAGGCCAGCGGCATCGGCTTCCGCCAGGAATTGCTTGTCCAGGCGATCGTCCGCCAGCACAAAGGGCACATTCATCTGGCTGCGACTGATCACTTCTACCGGGTTGCTGTAGAACGCGCTGTCGTCAATAAAACCATACAGCTTTTCGGCCTTGCGCTGGTTGATTTTGGCCATTTCAGCCACGCCACCCTGTTTTTTCAGCCATTCGAATACCAGACCGGCCAGGTACCAGGCATAGGTGGGCGGAGTGTTGTACATGCTGCCGTTGTCGGCGTGGGTCTGGTAGTTGAGCATGGCGGGTACGGTATCGGCAGCCTTGCCGAGCAGGTCCTTGCGCACGATCACCAGAGTCAGGCCGGCAGGGCCGATATTTTTCTGGGCACCCGCATAGATCAGGCCAAAGCGGTTCACATCCAGCGGGCGGGACAGGATGGTAGAGCTCATGTCCGCTACCAGGGTGGTATCGCCCACCTCCGGGATAAAGCTGTATTCCAGCCCACCAATGGTTTCATTGGGGCAGTAATGCACGTAGGCCGGGTTGGAAGACAATTTCCAGCTGTCCTGGGGGGGTACGGTGGTGAAGTGGGTGTCTTCACTGCTGGCAGCCACGTTGATATTGCCGTAGCGCGCGGCTTCCTTGATGGCCTTCCTGGACCATTGCCCGGTGTTGATGTAGTCCGCCGTCTCACCCTCGCCCAGCAGGTTCATGGGCACCATGGCGAACTGGGTAGACGCCCCGCCCTGCAGGAACAACACTGCGTAATCATCGCTGATACCCATCAGGTCACGCAGGTCCTGCTCGGCCTTCTCGGCGATATCCACGAAGACCTTGTCCCGGTGGCTCATTTCCATGATGGACAAGCCCTTACCCTGGAAATCGAGCATTTCCTGCTGGGCTTGTTCCAATACCGCCGTCGGCAACGCCGCCGGCCCTGCGCAGAAGTTATAGGCGCGGGACATTCATGTTCTCCGTCTAATCAAAGAAGCCCGGTGAGACCGGGCTTGGGAATTACGTTAAAACCTGCCTGAGGCATTGTAGGAGCACCTCTCGAGGTGCGAACCATCCTTTTTGTGCAGAGGTTCGCACCTCAAGAGGTGCTCCTACAGTTTCAGTCTTCAGCGCCGTCGGTGGCATCGGACTCTGGTGCTTCAGGGGTCGCTTCCCCTTCAATCACCTCGCCCTCTTCGCCTTCCAGATCCTCGTCTTCCTCCACCCCTTCCAGTTCCGGAATGGTGGCCAGACCACAGAGCTTCTCTTCTTCGCCAAGGCGAATCAGACGCACACCCTGGGTGTTACGGCCGGAGGTGCTGATCTGATCCACGCCTGTGCGCACCAGAGTGCCCTGGTTGGAGATCAGCATGATGTCTTCGCCGCCGAATACCTGGGTAGCGCCAACCAGCTCGCCGTTACGCTCGTTGATCACCATGGCGATCACGCCCTGGCCACCACGCCCCTTGGTGGGGTAATCGGTAAGCGGAGTGCGTTTGCCGTAGCCGTTTTCGGAGGCGGTAAGGATCTGACCGTCTTCTTCCGGCACGATCAGGGAGATAACATCGACGCCTTCAGCCAGCTTGATGCCACGCACACCACGGGCCAGACGACTCATGACTCGCACCTTGGACTGATGGAAACGCACAGCCTTGCCGTTGCGGGCTACCAGCATCACGTCTTCGTGGCCCTGGGTAATGGCCACGTTCACCAGGTGTTCGCCTTCCTGCAGTTTCACGGCAATCAGGCCGGAACTGCGCGGACGGGCAAAGTTCGCCAACTGGGTACGTTTCACCACACCGCTGGAGGTGGCCATGAAGATAAACGGGCCGGGTACGGTATCAGGCACCACATCGGCTTCATCGCCATCAACGGCGTCTTCCACCACCTCGTCCGCATCGACAACGGTCTCTTCATCTTCTTCTGCGTCCGCTTTCTGCTGACGCACCATATCGGCCTCAAGGCGCAGAATGGCGGTAATCCTTTCTTCGTTACCCAGTGCCGGCAGCAGATTCACAATCGGCTTGCCGCGCGACGCCCGGCCACCCTGGGGCAGTTCGAAGGTACGCAACCAGAACACCTTGCCAGCGTCGGTGAACAACAACAGGGTGTCGTGGGTGCCTGCCACCAGCAGGTGCTCCACGTAATCCTCGTCTTTCAGCTGCCCGGCAGACTTGCCGCGACCACCACGCTTCTGGGCGCGATAGGTGTCGATGGGCTGCATCTTGGCGTAACCCCCGTTGGACAGGGTCACCACCACGGTTTCTTCGGCAATCAGGTCTTCCATGCTGAGATCCAGGCGCGAGGCCACGATCTCGGAGCGGCGCTCATCAGCGTACTCTTCGCGCACCGCCTTCAGTTCATCGCGGATCACCTGCATCAGACGCTCGGGATCGGCAAGAATCATCAGCAATTCGGCGATAATTTCCAGCAGCTCCTGATAGTCATTAATCAGCTTCTCGCGTTCCAGACCCGTCAGCTTCTGCAGACGCAGATCCAGAATCGCCTGGGCCTGTTCCGGGCTAAGATAGTAGAGGCCATCACGCAGACCATATTGCTCGTCCAGGCCATCCGGACGGGCCGCATCTTCGCCACCGGCACGCTCCAGCATTTTCAGCACGTCGCCCGGGGTCCAGCCCTTGGCCAACAGCTTCTCTTTCGCTTCGGCACCGCTGGGGGAGCTCTTGATCAGCTCGATCACCGGGTCGATGTTGCTCAGAGCGACCGCCAGACCTTCCAGCAAGTGAGCCTTTTCCCGCGCCTTGCGCAATTCAAACACGGTACGACGTGTCACCACTTCACGGCGGTGACGAATAAAGGCGTCCAGCAACTCACGCAGGTTCAGGGTCTTGGGCTGGCCATCCACCAGCGCCACGGTGTTGATCCCGAACACAGACTCCATCTGGGTCTGTTGGTACAGGTTGTTCAGCACCACTTCCGCGTTTTCGCCCTTGCGCAGCTCGATGACGATGCGCATGCCCTCTTTATCGGACTCGTCGCGCAGTTCGGTGATGCCTTCGATTTTCTTGTCTTTCACCAGCTCGGCGATCTTTTCGATCAGCCGCGCCTTGTTCACCTGGTAGGGAATCTCGGTGACAATGATGGCTTCTTTGCCGCTCTTGTCGGTGGGCTCGATTTCCGCACGGGCGCGCATGTAGACGCGGCCACGCCCCGTCCGGTAGGCCTGCACGATACCGGCACGACCATTAATGATGCCGGCGGTGGGGAAATCCGGGCCCTTGATGTACTCCATCAGGTCATCCGGGGTCAGGCTGTCGTCATCAATCAGCGCCAGACAGCCGTCCACCACCTCGCCCAGGTTATGGGGGGGAATATTGGTGGCCATGCCCACAGCAATACCGGAGGAACCGTTCACCAGCAGATTCGGCACCCGGGTGGGCATCACATCAGGAATCTTTTCCGTACCGTCGTAGTTATCGACAAAATTGACGGTTTCCTTGTCCAGGTCGGCCAGCAACTCGTGGGCGATCTTGGACATGCGCACTTCGGTGTAACGCATGGCCGCGGCGGAGTCACCGTCAATGGAACCAAAGTTCCCCTGGCCGTCCACCAGCATGTAGCGCAGGGAAAAAGGCTGCGCCATCCGTACGATGGTGTCGTACACGGCGGAATCACCATGGGGGTGATACTTACCGATCACGTCACCCACCACACGGGCGGACTTCTTGTAGGGCTTGTTCCAGTCGTTGTTCAGCTCATGCATGGCGAACAACACGCGGCGGTGTACCGGCTTCAGGCCGTCGCGCACATCAGGCAGGGCCCGCCCGACGATTACGCTCATGGCGTAATCCAGGTACGACTGCTTGAGTTCGTCTTCGATGTTTACCGGGGTAACTTCTCTGGCGAGATCCGACATAGTGATCCTTATTATCCCCAACAGCCCCGCAGGCGGGACTCAGGCTGACTCCATGGTTCCGGGTCCCAACATTATACGTAGCCCGGAAAAGCACCGGATGATAGCACAGGACGGCAAGGCCGCGAACACTGGAAATGTGCGCATGTGGCAGAAGCAAGACGGCGCCCGAACCGCTATACTGCGGGCCATTGTCTGGGGAGCAAGTCCCCTGCCCGATCAAGGAGTTATGCATGAGCGACCATCAGGCCGACCTGATCGTCCACGCCCGCTGGATTGCCACCGTGTCTTCAGAGCACACGGTACTGGAAAATCATGCCCTGGTAGTGAAGGACGGCCGCATTGCTGACCTGCTGCCCAGCGCCCTGGCAGACGAGAAGTGGCAGGCCAGCGAAATCACCCGGCTGGGCGATCACCTGCTGATACCCGGTCTGGTCAATGCCCACACCCATGCGGCCATGAATCTCCTGCGCGGCATTGCTGATGACCTGCCACTGATGACCTGGCTGGAAAAACACATCTGGCCCGCCGAAGGCCAGTTCGTCAGCGAACAGTTTGTCTACGAAGGTACCCGGTTGGCCGCCGCCGAGATGATTCGCTCGGGCACCACCACCTTTGCGGACATGTACTTCTTCCCCTCCAGCGCCGCCAAAGCCACCGTGGAAGCCGGTCTGCGCGCCACCCTGTTCTGCCCGCTGCTGGATTTTCCCACCCCCATGGGCTCAGGACCGGATGACTACATCCGTCTGGCAACGGATGCCATGGATGAATGGCGACATGATCCGCGCATCCAGATCGGTTTTGGTCCCCATGCCCCCTACACCGTGTCTGACGAGCCCCTGCAGAAGGTGCTGACCCTGGCCGAAGAGCTGGATGTGCCGATGATGATGCATGTTCACGAGACCGCCGGAGAGATCCAGATGGCGGTGGGCAACACCGGCGAACGGCCGCTGACGCGTCTCAAGGAACTGGGCCTGCTGTCACCCAGACTGCTTGCCGTACACATGACCCAGCTCACCGACGAGGAAATCGAACTGGTGGCCGAGACCGGCACTCAGGTGGTGCACTGCCCGGAATCCAACCTCAAGCTGGCCAGCGGCTTTGCGCCGGTGGAAAAACTGCGCAAGGCGGGTGTCAATGTGGCGCTGGGCACCGACGGTGCCGCCAGCAACAATGATCTGGATATGATAGGCGAAGCGCGCACTGCCGCTTTCCTGGCCAAAGGTGTGAGCCTGCAGGCCGATGCCCTGCCCGCCGCCCAGGTCTTGCAGATGGCCACCCTGAATGGCGCCAGGGCGCTGGGGCGCGAAGACGAAACAGGTTCACTGGAAATTGGCAAGCAGGCAGATATGGTAGCGGTGGATCTGAACCGACTGGAGACCCTGCCGGTCTATGATCCGGTGGCCCAGCTGGTCTATGCCGCCACCCGCGACCAGGTAACCCATAGCTGGGTTGGCGGACGCTGCCTGATGAATAACCGCCAGCTGACCACACTCAATGAAGCCGTCATTCTCAAGAATGCCAAGCAGTGGCAACAAACGATTGCCGGAGCCGACAACCGTGACTGATACACAACATAGCGTACCGAATGTAGATGCCGGGGAAATTGCCAAGTTCAACGCCCTGGCCGAACAGTGGTGGGATCCGAACTCCCAGTTCCGTCCGCTGCACGACATCAACCCGCTGCGCCTCAACTATATCGACGAGCGTGTCAGCCTGCCGGGCAAGAAAGTCATCGACATCGGTTGCGGTGGCGGCCTGCTGTCCGAAGGCATGGCCCGCCGGGGCGCAGACGTGACCGGCATCGACATGGGTGAAGCGCCGCTGGCGGTGGCCCGGATTCATGCCGAGCAGGCTGGCGTGGAAGTGGAATACTTGCAGACGCCGGCGGAAAAAATTGCCGAGGAACGTGCCGGCCAGTACGACGTTGTCACGTGCCTGGAAATGCTTGAGCATGTGCCGGATCCTTCTTCCGTGATCCGCGCCTGCGCCACCCTGGTAAAACCTGGCGGCCATGTTTTTTTCAGCACCATCAACCGCAACCCCAAGGCCTTCATGTTTGCCATTGTCGGCGCCGAATATGTGCTGCGTCTTCTGCCCCGCGGCACCCACGAATACGCCAAACTGATCAAACCCTCAGAACTGGCTGGCTGGGCCCGGGATGCAGCCCTGGATGTGCAGGACACCACCGGCATGGTCTACAACCCGCTGACCCAAGTGTACAAGCTTAACCGGGATGTATCGGTGAATTACCTGATGTACGCCCGCAAGGGGGATTGAATTCCCTGTGGGAGCTTGCCTGCAAGCGATTCCTGCCTGGCCAGGCCTATATCGCTTGCAGGCAAGCTCCCACAGCAGGAAAGAAACAGTGACGAGTTTCGAAAGACAAAACCGGTTTGGATCTTCGCAACTCGAAACTCGCAGCTGCTTTCAGGTCTTCACCATAAGCACCAACGATCAAAAAACAGAGAGCCCTATGGAACGCCTTGACGCCGTCTACTTCGATCTCGACGGCACCCTGATTGATACCGCACCGGACTTTTATACGGTGCTCAATGCGCTACTGAAAAAGCATGGGCGCCCTGAAGTGAGCTACTCCGCGGTACGCGCCAATGTCTCCAACGGTGCGCGGGCGCTCACCGAACTGGGTTTTGGAAAAGGCCCGGAGGATTTGACCTTCCCGGCTTTTCTGGAAGAACTTCTCGATGCCTACGAAAAGCATCTCGCTGTGGATACAGTATTGTTTCCCGGCATGGCCGAGGCGCTGGACTGGATGGATGCCAACGGCATTCCCTGGGGCATCATTACCAACAAACCCTCGCGGTTTACCCACAAGGTGCTGGAAGGTCTGGGGCTGCATGAACGAGTCGGCCCGGTGTTGTGCCCGGATGATGTAAAACAGCGCAAGCCGGACCCGGAAGGCCTGTTGATTGCCGCCACTCAGGATAACGTGGACCCCGTACACTGCCTGTACGTTGGAGATCACCTGCGCGACATTCAGGCAGGACAGAACGCCGGCATGGCTACTGCGGTGGCGGCATTCGGTTACATCGATGCGGATGATGACCCGCGTGGCTGGCAGGCCAACTATTATCTGGAAGAAGGCTCGGACTTGTTGCCGTTGCTAAAAAAACTCCGCGGCTGATCGCAGGGCGGAAATTACCGCAAGACAATTTCCGTCCATGTTTAATTGCATCCGGCGCCAGGCATCCAGTGGCTGACGCCGGAGTGACAGGATTCACCATGACCAACATTCAACAAGACGCTATCAACTACCAATGCCCTGAAGACGCCTTCAAGGATCGCATCATTCTTGTCACTGGCGCTGGCGCCGGTATCGGCCGTACTGCGGCCCTGACCCTGGCGGCCCACGGCGCCACCGTGATTCTGCTTGGCCGGACCCAGGAAAAACTGGAGCGGGTTTACGATGAAATCAAGGCGGCAGGCGGCCCCGAGCCGGCACTGGCGCCGGTGAATCTGGCAGTGGCACGCCCCGAAGACTTTCAGGAACTGGCGGGCTTGTTTGAACAGGAGTTTGGTCGTCTGGACGGCATTCTCCACAACGCTTCCATTCTTGGGGATATCACCCCTCTGGACCGTTATGGCACCGGCACCTGGGATTCTGTCATGCAGGTCAACGTAACCAGCGCCTTTTACCTGACCCAGGCCATGCTGCCACTGCTATGCGCCAGCGACGATGCCCGCCTGTTGTTCACCTCTTCCAGTGTCGGTCGCAAGGGTCGAGCTTTCTGGGGCGCCTACGCCGTGTCCAAGGCGGCCACGGAAAATCTGGCCCAGGTACTGGCCGAAGAGCTGGAAAACACCACCAACATCCGCGTCAACACCCTCAACCCCGGCGGCACCCGCACCGACATGCGTGCCCTGGCTTATCCCGGTGAAGACCCGATGTCCATCAAGACACCGGCCGACATCATGGCGCCATACCTGTACCTGCTCGGCCCGGCCAGCAAGGACGTCAATGGTCAGTCCATCGACGCGCAGCCGAAATGACAGAGTTGAAAGTTTAACGCTGAAAATTAAAAAGTGCGGGCGATGGCACCTTGTCCTGAGGAGCTTTGCCCGCCCTGTAATTCCATGCAGCGCGGAGTCCAAATCTTCAGGTGACACAGCCTGTGACTCGCGTTTCAACTTTTAGCTTTCAACTGTTCGAGCCTCCTAAGCACGGACCCGGAACGAAACCAGGCATCAGGCATTCCTTTCATATCTCCCTGACATATTTTTGTGATGGTTGCCCAAACGCCGCCACCCCCTGCGCTGGAGCCCTCCCCAGTGCTGCGCTAGCGTGCTACTTCTTAATGCAATAACAACAAGCATGCGTACGGAGACAACCATGCAAAAACGTCTGAGTCTTTTTCTGGCCTTGAGCCTGCTCTGCTCGCTGGTCAGCGCCGCCAATCTTACCGATGCCCAGAAAGAAAAATTGCAGCAGCTGGTGCCGGGCTCCACGCTGTCTGACAGCACCATGTCCCAGATGGCCGATATCTTTTACACCCGGGAAATGCCGGTACGGGATCGGCTGCGGGCCATCAGCAAGCTTGTCGGCCTCGACCAGATGCCCAAAGGCTCCGTCTTCAGCCGCACCATTTGCATCTGGGACATTGCCGGCCGCAACGGACCGGTTTTCAACGCCGCCATGGAGCAACGAGCACTGGCTACCGAATACGGCATTGACCTGAAAATGGAGCCTTACACCAGCGAAACTGTAATGGTGGAAGAGTTCAAGGCTGGCCGCTGCGATGCTGCCCTGATGAGCGGCCTGCGCGCACGCCAGTTCAACCTCTATTCAGGCAGTGTGGATGCCATCGGCGCCGTCCCTGACCAGAAACACATGCAAACCCTGCTACAGGTACTCGCCCATCCCAAGCAGGCAGCACACATGGTGCAAGGCGACTATGTGGTGATGGGTATTTATCCGGCAGGTGCCGCCCACATCTTTGTTAATGACCGCAGCATCAGCTCCCTGGCCAAAGCAGCAGGCCACCGCGTAGCCGTGCTGGACTACGACCAGACCCAGGCAGAAATGGTGGCCTCCATCGGTGCCACCCCGGTCAGCACCGACATCGTTTCTGCGCCGAACAAATTCAACAACGGCCAGATTGATATTCTTCCCGCCCCCCTGATCGCCTTCGAAATCCTCGAACTCTACAAGGGCATGCAACCCGATGGCGGCATTGTCGACTACCCGTTGACCCAACTGACCATGCAACTGATCGGCCGCCTCGACAAGTTTCCCAATGAAGTGGCCCAACTGATTCGCGAAGCTTCCTTCGAAGCGTATCCGCAAGTCATGGCACGACTGAAACAGGAAACCGACCGGGTTCCGGCCAAATGGATGATTCCGATTCCCGACAAGGACAAACAGGAATACGAAGTGATGATGCAGGAAGCCCGTAATGCACTGAAAGATCGCCAGTACTACAGTGCTGACATGCTCACCCTGCAGCGTAAAATCCGCTGTAAATTCGATCCCGCCAGAGCAGAGTGCAGCCAGTAAGCCCCTCTTTCCGGAACATGCCCGCTGCGCCAATCCCGGCGCAGCGTACAATTGTCATACAAGAGATAAAACTTTCACCGTTTTTTCAATGTTATAAGCGAACCACATGAACGTGAAGGAACATCCATGGCTTCGCCACACACATTATTGATTGCATTTATTTTCACCCTGCTGAGCGCCAACAGCTGGGCTCTCGCCCTCACTGAGAGTCAGGAGAAACAGTTGCAGGCCGCTCGAGCAGAAATGGGGCTGAAAGATGGCGAACCCTTAAAACGCCATATCTGCCTGTGGGACCTCTCTGGCCAGTCCGGCCCGGTTTTCAATGGCGCCACCAATCTGCGCCTGGATCTGCTGCGCTATAACATCGACATATCCCTTGAAGCCTTCACCAACGAAGGCGTCATGGTTGCGTCTTTGAAAAACGGCCATTGCGATGCAGCGCTGATGAGCGGCTTCCGCGCTCGCCAGTTCAACCGTTTCACCGGCACCATTGACGCCATCGGCGGCCTGCCCGATCTCGAACACATGAAAACCTTGTTGCGCACCCTTGCCCATCCCAATCTGGGTGAACACATGGTCAGCAACAAGTACCAGACTCTCGCCGTTGCCCCTGCCGGTGCAGCTTATCTCTTTGTGGACGACAAGCGCCTTAACTCTCTTGCCCAGGCCGCAGGTAAGAAAGTGGCGGTACTGGATTTTGATCCGGGACAATCGAAACTGGTCACCCATATTGGCGCAGCACCGGTTTCTACTACCCTGGCAACCGCACCCAACCTGTTCAACAACGGCACTGTCAATATCCTGCCCGCCCCTCTAATTGCCTATGAAGTACTGGAGCTGTACAAAGGCATGTCCCCGGATGGCGGCATCGTGAACTACCCCATTGTGCAACTCACCGCCCAACTGATTGCCCATACAGACAAGTTCCCGCCAGCCATTGCCTCCCTGATCCGGGAGGTGGCCGCAGACAGTTTTACCTCCATCCAGACCGCACTGAACAAGGAGTCCGACAAAATCCCCCAGCGGTGGTGGATCGAAGTGTCTGCGCACAATCAACAGGAATATGACAGCATGATGCGCGCAGCAAGGCTCAAGTTGCGGGAGACGGGTTACTATGACGCCACCATGCTGTCGATCATGAAGCGCATCCGCTGCAGCCAAGACCCGCAGCGCCCCGAGTGCAGCCAGGAAACGGAATAACCCGAACGATATATTGACCATGACGCATCGGGTCATGGCACAGGAGCCAGAGACTCCCGCAGTATGCAGTTCACAATGAACTGACTAACAATAAATACTGGAGTCTCCGTGCGCTTCCTCCGATTTTTCACCGCAGCCACTCTGCTGGCCAGCTCATTCCTTGTCCACGCTGAGGACAGCATAGATCTCACGCCCGCCCAGCAGGCCGAACTTGAAAGCTTTGCTCCAGGCGTAAACCTGACACCCGCACTAGTAAAAAAACTTCGTGCCATCGCTTATGACCAAAGCCGCAGCCTGGATGAACGGATTGACGCCATGCAGAAAGTGGCTGGGTTCAGTGCCGGCGAGCCGCTGAAACGTCGCATCTGCATCTGGGATGTCGCTGGCCGGGTAGGCCCGATTTACCAGGCGGCAAAAGATCAGCGCACCCGACTGCTGGAATACGGCGTTGAATTGGATATAGAGGCATACACCAACGAATCAGTCATTGCCGAAGATCTTAAAGCAGGCATCTGCGATGCGGCACTGATGACCGGCCTGCGTGGACGCCTGTTTAATCGTTATACCGGCACGATTGATGCTGTCGGCGGTCTACCGACTGATGAGCACATGCGTATCCTGCTGCAGGTACTGGCCAGTCCGAAATCTGCCGACAAGATGGTCAGTGGCGAATACGTCATTCTCGGCATTGCTCCCGCCGGCGGTGCTTATGTGTTCGTCAACGACAAGACCATCAACACGCTTGCCAATGCGTCCGGTAAACGGGTTGCGGTTCTCGACTATGACCCGACTCAGGCAGAAATGGTGTCGCAGATCGGTGCCACCCCCGTAGCTTCGGACATCCTTTCAGCCCCCAACAAGTTCAATAACGGCGTGGTGGATGTGCTACCTGCCCCCCTGGTTGCCTATGAAGTGCTGGAGCTTTACAAGGGCCTGGAACCGGATGGCGGAATCATCAATTACCCTCTGGCGCAGATTTCCATGCAACTGATCGGCCGCAAGGACAAGTTCCCCAATGAGGTGGCACAGCTGGTTCGCGAAGAGTTTTTCAACAGCTATCACCTGATCAAGGAACGCCTGGACATTGAGGCCGCGAAAGTCCCTGAGCACTGGTTTATCGAGATCCCGGACAATGACAAGCAGGAATATGAAGTAATGATGCAAGAAGCTCGTCTGACCTTGAGAGAACAAGGCTATTACGACGCCGATATGCTTACCCTGCAACGCAAGATCCGCTGCAAGATTGATGGAACCCGTGGGGAATGCGCCAATCCGGTAGAATAAGTGACGAGCTACCCGTTTCGACGCCAAGAAAGATTCAGCCTAACCGGAACCACTTGTTCCCGCGCTTCCAGGAGCCGAAAACAAAAAAACCGCGCCCAATGGGCGCGGTTTTTTTGTAGCTCGTAGCTCGTAGCTCGTAGCTTGTAGTTATTAGTGCAGCAACCCGTCCGGCAGCTCATCGACGCCGCCAAACATATCCAGACGGCTATCACTGAACATGTCCATTTCCGGGGCCAGCACCTGAACATAGCGATCGAAGTACAGGAACTGCTTGAGCAACAGGGCGAATTCGCGGGGGAAGCGAATGCCGTGGCCTTCACCGATCTTGACCAGATCCATCAGCAGGCGATTCACTTCCTTGTCATTGCGATCAGCCTGAATCAGGGCTGACGGATCAACCTGACCCAGCGCCCCCTGCAGTTGCTCGATATCACGGGTCAGGGCATCAACATCTACTTCTTCACGGGTCATGCCGATAATCGCCATGGCCTCAGCCATCTGGCGAATATCACCGCGGCCAATGGCGTCAAAGAATTTCGCCATACCGTCCCAGGCTTCCCGCCGAATGCGGCCGACAATCCCGAAGTCGATAAAGCCCACCCGACCATCCTCCAGCAACATCAAATTGCCAGCATGCACATCCGCATGGAAAAAATCACACAGCATCAGACTGGAAAACCAGGTGTTCAGGGCTGAAATCAGAGTCTGGGCAGGGTCATCGGTATACTTTCTAAGGACATTCATATCCGTCAGAGGCACACCAAAGAAGCGCTCCATGGTCAGCACCTTGCCAGTGGTATGGGACATGACCGGCTCCGGCGCCACGGCAGAGGTATTGCCGGTATTTTTCAGAAAGGCATTAAACGCCTTCAGATTGCCGGCTTCCTTGATAAAGTCACACTCTTCCAGCATGCCGGCCTGCAATTCTTCGATGACACCGGAAATGGCAGACTTCGACAAACCGGGAGCCAGCCGCTCGGTAATACGCGCCGCCAGGTAAAGAAAATTGAAATCGGTGAGCAGAACGTTACGCACGCCGGGACGCTGAACCTTAATCACCACGTCCTGACCATTCTTGAGCTTGGCAGAATGTACCTGCGCAATAGACGCACTGGCCAATGGCTTGGGGTCAACGGACTGGTAGAGCTGCTCCAGTGGCTGCCCCAGCTCCTGCTCGATGGTCTGCCGGATGTAATGAAAAGGTAGTGCAGGCGTGCGGTCCAGACAACGCTGGAATTCCTCCACATATTCCTCAGGGAAGATGGACGGGGAACTGGCAATAAACTGCCCAAGCTTGATGTAAGTGGTTCCCAGCGACTCGAAGGTAGAACGCAGCAAAGCCGGTACTGGCGGGCGATCACCCAGAAGCCAGCCCAGCCCCTGACGACTGATTACACCCAGTGTCTCAGCGATACGAAAACCCCCGCGAGCCGTATTCAGGGCAAGCGCCAGGCCGCTGCGTTCACCTTCCAGCCACGCCTTCATGTCCTTGATGCCAGAGCTATTACTCATAATAAAGTCTTACTATCCGTGAGTGTGCGGGCGTTTAACATAGCGTTGACACATCATATAGCAAATTTATGGTTTGTAATTGCTTGCAGGCTTTTTTGTAATTGCCGCTTGTGCCAATTCCCGGACTTTCGTACCTTTGACCGCGCAATTTGAGAACAATAACAAGGAGCTACCGAATGCGTTCTCTCTCCGTGAAAAAACTGCTCGGGCAAACCCGCCTTGCCTTGATAGGGGGCGCGATTCTTGCTCTACAGGGTTGTGGCGTCATCTACAAGACCACTGGTGACGTTCTGATCAGCTTCGGCCGGTCTGAAATGCTTCCCTACATGATGACCTACAACGATGTTCGTATGGCCTGTGTCACCGGCGAGGCGCAAACGCCACTGCTGATGTCATTCGAACGTGTCGGCTCTCATCCCGCCAAACTCGGCACCATGGTATTCACCACGGCTGCCACCTGTGCTGAACAGATCGCTCTGGATTCCGAACTGCGTTACATGCGCGCCGTGAAAGATGGCCGCGTTAACGAAGCCCAGGATGCCCGGATCGAACAGAAGCGCTGGTCTGCTGTAGCCGCCCAGCGTCAGTACACCGCTTACAACTACATGCTTGAAGCCTACGGCGAACCGGATGAGGGCGAGTGCCCGAAACTGAAGACCGAGTTCGATGAAATGGTATGGCTGGTCGGCAATATCTCCGGCGTTACTGCTCTGCTCAATGACGGCAGCTCCGATGGTGCCGTTGGTGTACCCCGCGATATCGCCGCCAAGGTTGAGCGGAACATGAAGTGTCTGGATAACGCAACCTGGTGGGGCGTTCCCCGTGGCGTTCGCGCTGCAGTATGGAACCTGCTGCCGATGCTGGCGCCGCCGAATGCTGATGCCTGGGCCGAACTCGAAGCATCCGCCAAGGCCGGCTTCGACAACGGCATCCGTCTGGGCAGCGCCCTGTACGCCATGAGCGCCTTCAGCAAGGGCGATGATGAGCGTCTTCGCAAGGCTATCCGTGACTACGCCGCCAACGACAAGAACCTGGACCCGGACTACGCCATGCTGGATGCCATCGCCGGCTTCATCATCGTAGGCATCTCCGACCGTGAGTGGACCGAAAACACTGGCAAGCGTACCCCCATTGGTGGCATTGGCACCTTCTGGGATGATGCTTCTACCTCCGGTCCAGCTGTAGATATCAACGACCTTTTGTAAGCAAGGCTTCTTTTGCGGCCCTCGGGCCGCTTTTGCTCCATTTTAATTTTTGAGTTTGAACCTTTCAGGAAGTAACCAGGAGACCACCATGCGCTATCTCAAAGTATTGGGTGCAGCGGCAACCGCAGCTCTGGCATTGACGATTTCCCCCGCCCAGGCTGCCGAAAAACGCACTTTATGTGTGTTCGATATCATTGGCGCCAACGGCGACATCTACAACATCATGAAAGACTACAAGACTGCCGCTCTGGGTATGGGCGTGGACTTGGAGCTCAAGCCCTACACTGATGAAAAAATCGCTTCAGAAGATCTGAAGGCAGGCCAGTGTGATGCTGCGGTACTGACCGGCATTCGTGGTCGTCAATTCAATAACTACACTGGCAGCCTGGATTCCGTTGGCGCGATTCCTTCCTACGACGCCATGCGCACTGTGATCACGGTTCTGGCCAGCGGTAACCCTTCCGTTAACCAGAACCTGGTATCCGGCCCCTACGAAGTGGCAGGTATCGCCCCCATGGGAGCCGCCTACCTGTTCGTGAAAGACAAGACCATCGACACCGTGGGCGAGTTGTCCGGCAAGTCCATTGCTGTACTCGAATACGATAGTGCTCAGGCCAGCATGGCCTCTCGTGTGGGCATGTCCCCGGTCATGTCTGACATCACCAATTTCTCAGGTCGTTTCAACAACGGTTCCGTGGATATCTGCTTTGCTCCCATCGCCGCCTACTCGGCCCTGGAGCTTTACAAGGGCATGCAGCCCAGCGGTGGCATTGTCGATTATGTACTGGGCCAGCTGACCGCCCAGGTCGTAATTCGCAAGGACAAGTTCCCGGATGGCTTCGCCCAGCAGTCTCGCAAGTACATGCTCGGCCAGTTTGACCGCGCCATGCGGGTCATCGAGAACGCCAACTCTGAAGTCGACAAGAAGTGGTGGATTCGTATTCCCGAAGCCGACAAGCTCAAGTACGACCAAATGCTTCGTGAAGCACGAATTGAGCTGACCAAAGATGGCGTTTACAGCAAGGACATGATGACCCTGCTGCGCAAGGTTCGCTGTAAAGAAGAGCCTTCCCGAGCAGAGTGTGTCAACCCCATTGAGTAATCAGCGGGGCTAGCGAACGGGGCCGGGAGTGGCCCCGTTTTCCCTTTCAATCTCAACAATGGCCTTCTCTGCCAATGCGGCGGCAAGACAAGGTGTTTACACTGCCATGAAACGGGATTTTCCTTGGGGCTGAATCATCGTTAGATGCTTCTCCCACCCAAACCATGTCGGTATAACAATAACCGGGTGCACAATGGATAAACCTTCTAGTATGACTGTAGCCAACCGCTCCGTCGGTGAATGGCTATCTTCCCTCCCCACCCTGATTCTCCTCCTGCTGACCATTTTCCTTGCGTCAGGGGAAGTGATTCATTCCCAGCTCCTGAAGATCGGGGAAAACACCTGGGAGGGCTACTTCAAGCTGCGTACAGCAGGCCTGATCGGGGAGCCAACCTGTAACCCGGATCCCAATCTGGACGATGAGCTGCAGAAAGCGGTCGCCCAGAAGCAGGCCCAAATGGCTGACGACCCGCTGGCTGGCATCTTCGGCACAGACGTGGACGAAGGCGCCCTGCGCCAGTCCCTGGAAGCGTCCCGCCAGATCTGTCGCGACAAGTGGGCCGACTACAAGATGGTCCAGGAACAAGTGACCCCTGGGGTCATCGCCTTCCGTAACGTGGAAGGGGGCGTGGCCAAGATCGTGACTACCCTGGGCAACTACAAGCGCCTTCTGCTCTGCCTTCTGGTGATCATCTGTGCGGCCACTGCCACACTGACCCGTCACCACATTTCCCTGCGCCCTGCCCGCACACGCAAGGATCACCTGGTCGCTACCACTGGCCAGCTTGCCGCCAACGTGATGCTTCTGGCGTCTGCCTGGATTTACCGTGGCGAGGAAGTCTCTGCGGTTGCCGACGGCGTACAGGTCAACCATTTCTACCTGCACCAGTTCTGGATCGGCGGCTTTATCATCCTGTCGCTTGCTGCCCTGTATCAGCTGGTACGCCCGCCCAAGGACCTGGAAGAAGGAGGCACCTGGGGCAAGGCCCTGCTGACCATTCCGCTCTACAGCTTCATGTGTCTCACCGCTGGTGCCCAGTTTGTTAGCCAGGGGTATTACCACGGTATCAGTGTATACCTGGGCATGATGATGGAGCTGTCCACCCTGTTCCTGAGCCTGGCCCTGTATATCTGGATCGGTATGCTGCTGCGCCAGACCAAGATGGCCCATCTGGTGTTTGATGTACTGCGTCCCTGGAAGATGTCCCCGGAACTGATGTGTTTCGTGGTGCTTGCTGTTGCTGCGGTGCCCACTGCCTACACTGGCGCCTCTGGTATCTTCGTTATCGCCGCCGGTGCCACCATCTACAACGAACTGATTCGTGCCGGTGCACGCAAACAGCTCGCCCTGGCGGCCACTGCCATGTCGGGCTCCATGGGTGTGGTACTGCGCCCCTGTCTGCTGGTGGTGATCATCGCCGCCCTCAACAACAGCGTCACCACCGATGAACTTTTCACCTCCGGCCTGAAAATTTTTGGCCTGTCGCTGCTGCTGTTCTTCATCTACAGCCAGTTTGCCCGTACCGCACCGGCCCGTATCGCCCCGTTCTCGGAAGCAGTACCCCAGAGCCTCAAGCGCCTGATCCCGCTGCTGCCCTATGTCATCATCATGGGTACCGTAGTGGTGGTGTTCCGCGACCTGCTGAGCACCGAGCTGAACGAGATCTATGCACCGATCATCCTTCCGGTGATGCTGCTGGCCATTCTCGGCTACGAGAAACTGAGCAACAAATGCCTGCATGTTTTCACTCTGGCGTTGGTACCGCTGATCCTCTATTCCTTCTACAACATGGCTGGTATGCAGGAAGCACTCAGCTCCGGCAACATCCCCACCGGGACCTCTGCAGAAGATCTGCAGAGCCTGTTCTGGGGACTGTTCTGGCGTAACGTGATTCTCGGCGCCTGCCTGGTGATCCACTATCTGGTGAAGACCCCGGACATGGACCCGCACTACCAGCCGGAACCCGGCGTTGGCGAAAAACTGGAAACCTCCCTGCGTTTTGCCACCAATGAGACCACCGGTCACATCGGCGCTCTGCTGATGCTGATGGCCTTGTCTGTGAGCGTGGGCGGCATCATCGAGCGCTCCGGGATGATGGAAATGCTGCCGGAAACCTTCCCGAACATCTGGGTTGCGATGACGCTGCTGGTAGTGACCATGGTTATCATCGGCATGATCATGGACCCCTACGGGGCGGTAATCCTGGTGAACGCAACCATTGCCCAGATAGCCTTCGACAACGGCATTGCGCCACTGCACTTCTGGATGATCACCCTGGTGGCCTTCGAGCTCGGGTATCTGTCACCACCGGTGGCCCTGAACCACTTGTTAACCAGGCAAGTAGTGGGCGACGAGGAAGTGGAATCCGCCAAGGTTCACGGTGGCAGCTTCTACCGTCGCTACGAGAAGTATCTGCTGCCTATCGCAGTCATGCTGACCGCCCTGCTGATGGTGTCCTACCTGCCGTTGCTGTCAGATAATCTCCACGAATATCTGTTCCAGAAAATCGCGCACGGGTAACAGCGTCGCAGTATGAAAAAGGGGCCTTCGGGCCCCTTTTTTTGTTCTACACATGCCGCAGAGTCCATACGCCAGCTTCGAGAGGGCAATCTGTAAATATCTCCCCCCTGGCGCCAGAGCCCCTTTTCACTGCCGCTTCATGGAACGCCAATCATGGTACTGTCACACTGGTTTCTAAATTCTTGCGAATAGCGGATACTGTGGGGAAAGGCTATTGCAGGGAGATCGCTGATGGCGAAAACTGAACCATCACCACTACCACGAAACACCGAGCCCTTGCCCAAAACGGCCAAACCGGCATTGTTTTTTCTGTTGTTTCTGGCCGGGGTGGTAGGCTTTATTGCGCTCGCTTCATACCTGGTTGACCGGGCAATCTACGGATAGGGATGACTATGGCAACGGCAATGGAAAACCGACGCTATCCCCGCATACACCGTGAAGAAAGTCTCTCGCTGACATTACTGCCGGCGCGCTCCACCTCTGTCAGCCGGGAAGACAGGCTGTACCTCACCACTCAAGATGTTTCGGTGGCAGGCATCAGCGTGGAGCTCCCCTCCCCGATTCGCCCCGACACCGACGTGGAGCTCTGGGTTGCCCTGCTCGAAGAGCATGGCACCTACCACCTTTACGGTACCGTCGCCTGGTGTGCCGCTCCGGACGGCCAATTGCTGGCGGGTATTGCGCTGGATCTTGAACGGGCTGACGGCAGACTGTGGTCAGCCCATTTCGACAATGATGGCAGTTTGAGTGACTGAACCGTTATTCCAGCGTGGCACTGCTTACCAGCAACACCGCCCCCACTACCCCGACTCCCTGTTTGAATGGCTTGCACAGCACTGCCCGGACCCGACACGAGTACTCGATATGGGCTGCGGCACCGGACAGGCATGCCGGGGGCTTGAGCCCCGATTTGAACAGGTCATTGGCGCAGATCTCAGCCTAAAGCAACTCCATGCCGCTCCGGCCTCTCGGGCCTGCTACCTGGCGAGTACCTCCTCTGCCCTGCCCCTGGCCGATAACAGCCTGGATCTGATCACCGTTGCCCAGGCCTTCCACTGGTTTGATGCGCAAGCCTTTTTCGTCGAGGCCGGCCGCTGCCTTCGCCCCGGCGGCATGCTTGCCCTTATCAGCTACGGTCTTTGCGAAGTGGAAGGCCTGGGCTCCCTGATTGGGGATTATCATGATGGCCCGCTGGGGCCATGGTGGCCGCGAGAAAGGTCTTTGCTGATGGCCAATTACCCCAACGCCACCCTGCCCTGGCCACAGGTGGTGTTTCCTGGAGACTATCTCGAGTGCCATTGGCAGCTTGAAGATATGCTGGGGTATCTGGATACCTGGTCCGCACTGGTCAAAGCGCGCAAGGCGGGGGAAGACCCTCTGAAAAGCTTCGCACCTGTACTGGCTGATGCGTGGGGAGAGACAACACGGGTGACACGCTGGCCGTTAAGAGTAAAAGCCTGGCGCAAACCTTGACCCCGACATCCCGCGATGAACCAGAAATAAAGCTGTTCATGCCAATTTGCGCTGAGCGGTTATCGGCTGTCAGGGGCGCCGATCAGAAGCATCGGGAAAGTGCTCGGCGAGCAGGCCCGCCAGACGGTCCAGCTTGTTGCGACGCTTGCCCATGCCAAAGATATTCAACAAGCGGGTGGCCCAGGTGAAGGCAGTGGCGAGTGTATCGCCACCCTTGCGGGGAATCACATGCAGGTGCACGTGGGGCACATGCTGATTGGCCTCACGGCCATCATTGATTACCAGATTGTGCGCCTTCACCGGCAAACCCGCGCGCTTCTGCGCCTTGATGGTTCGTCGAGCCAGATCCATCAGATGGCTGGACATATCGGCCGTCAGTTCTTCCACCAGCGGCGCATGCACCTTGGGGATCACCAGACAGTGCCCTTCACGGACCGGGAAAAGGTCGAGAATGACCATGGCCCGGTCATCCTCATACACCACACTGGCCGGCAGCTCTCCGGCCTGTATCTGACAGAAGATGCACTGGCTCATTCTGGTCGCGCCGTATCCGCTTCCAGGCGGGTCTGCTTTCGCCGCTGCCGCCAGACCTCCAGCACCGCCACGACCATGGCCACCAGCAACATGGCCACCAGCGGTCCACCAGCCCGCCACAGACTGATGTCTTCCTGGGCAAGACCATCAAACAGGCTCACCACCCAGGCCGGCGCCCACTCATCATGTTCGGGCGAAACCGACCAGGGCGTGATCAGCAAGGCGGTCAGCACGATGCGCAACGGCACCTTGGCCCACACCGCCAGTGAACGGGTAAGCCACCACCAGACAAACAGGACACCGACTGTACCCACGAGATAGGCGAACCAGCCCCACAGAAATGCTTTGGTCGTCACGACAACTCCTGACTACTACTGTGAGCGGAGATTACTCCACCCAGTGAATAATGTGTTCTTCCCAGTCTTCCTCGGGAATCAACTGCTCGGATACTACCCGACCTGACACGCTGACGCCTGCCTGCTGCACGGACCGCCTGTCGCCACTCAGCAATGGATGCCAGCTGGGCAAAGGCTGTCCATGGGCGCGCAGACGGTAAGCGCAGGTGGACGGTAACCAGTCGGTATTTCGGGCCACAGCCTCGGTTACCCGAATGCAGTCCGGCACCTTGCTGAAACGCTCTTCATAGACCCGACACTGGCACTTGCTGGCATCCAGATACCGGCAGGCAAGATTGGTGAATGCCAGTTCACCGCTCTCTTCATCCTGCAGTTTAACCAGACAGCAGCCTCCGCAGCCATCGCACAGTGCCTCCCATTCCTCATCGTTGAGTGCTTCGAGGGGCAACTCCCAGAAACGTTCACGCAAGGACCTAGTCGTCATCTAGCGTCCGCGGGCGATCAGGGTGGCCGGCGGCCAGATAGAGATCTTCATCCGGCGGGGGCGGCATCTGCAGATAGAAACCCTGCTCACGGATACTGTCCATGACCTGCTGCACATCGGCCCGGGCCAGCGGACGGTCGGGTGAGAGGATCATGTCATTCACATGTACCGCAGGGCCAAACTGGTTCAACAGCACCTCAGGCAGTTCCTTGAGGCCTTTCTGGCGGTCTACAAACAGGTACATCCCGGTCTTTTTGCGGGTCTTGTAAATCGAACAGAACAACTTGCCTTTCAACACGTTAGAGCAACTCCAGCAAGGGTTTGGTAACGATTTCTTCGCGCCAGCCTGTCAGGGGTTCAGGCACCCGCTCCGGGTGCCGAATCAGGGATTCCAGCCAACGGCGGCGCATCAGCACGTCGGGTTTCAGGCCCACATCATCGGCGATTTTCCCCACCTTGCCACGTAATGTCTTGGCCAACTTTTTCTCGCGGGCATCCGGCGGCCCCGGCAATGGTGGCGGCGGCGCGGCGCGGTGCCCTTCCTCGATCAATGCGATCAAGGCATCACCGTCGCGACGAATACTTTTCGGATGCAGGCCCACCTCGGCCAGCATACCGCGATCACTGCGCCGGGCGCGGGCCAGATCCAGCAGCTGGGCATCCTTGATGACAAAGCTTTTCGGCAGATTGCGCTCACGGGCCATACGATTGCGCCAGGGGGCCAGCACCGACAGCACGGCACGGGCCTCGTCCGGCAGCAGTCCGGCCCCCTTGACGCCCCGCCAGGCATCTTCCGGCAACTCTTCGCGGCAGGCCTGGGCAAGCAGCCGGCCGCACTCTTCCTCCCACCAGTCCAAACGGCCCAGGGATGCCAGCCGGTCACGGAGGATATTGGTCACTTCAGGCAGGTACTTCACGTCGTCTTCGGCGTAGTGCAGCTGTTCTTCACTGAGCGGCCGCTTGAGCCAGTCAGTGCGGGTTGCGCCCTTCGGTAACTCCACCCCCAGCAGCATCTGCACAATCTTCTGGTAGCCAAGCTGCATGTCCTCACCGGTCAACGCTGCCGCGATCTGGGTGTCCTCAATGGCTGCAGGATACGCCCCGGTAAAGCTGGCAATGGCCTCCAGATCCTCGGAACAGGCGTGCATCACCAGAGTATGCTTACTGAATAGCGGGGCCAGCACGTCCGGGCTGATACGAGGGGTGTCTATCAGGCGGATGTTCTGGCCATCGTGGACCTGCACCAGCGCCAGCTGGGGCCAGAAGGTGCGCTCACGCATGAATTCCGTATCCAGATACACCGGGCTGCCGGGCTCAAGGCCTGCCAGCCAGCTGCCGATTGCGTCATTTGTGTCACACCAGAGATAAGCCATGGAACCGCCTGAAGCTGAATTGGCGATGATTATACGGGCTCGGGCAGGCAGATTTCAGCAAACAGACAAAGGAATCACCTCCGTAGCCGCCCACCAGGGCGAAATATGGTCGCCGACGCTCAATTTCCGGACGATTTTCTGCTACGCTTTGCGCCGCACTGAAACCCGCACAGGAAACACCGCATGAGCACGAAACTGGTACTGGTCCGCCACGGCCAGAGCGTTTGGAACAAGGAAAACCGCTTCACCGGCTGGAAGGACGTGGATCTCACCGATCAAGGCCGTGAGGAAGCGAGAACCGCAGGCGAACTGCTGAAAGAAGCCGGCTTTGAATTCGACGTGGCTTACACCTCCGTGCTCAAGCGCGCCATCCGCACTCTATGGACCATTATGGACACCATGGATCAGATGTGGATTCCGGTGATCCGCGACTATCGTCTGAACGAACGCCACTACGGCGCTCTGCAGGGCCTGAACAAGGCCGAGACCGCCGCCAAGTACGGTGATGATCAGGTGCATATCTGGCGTCGTAGCTACGATACCCCGCCGCCGAAAATGGAGCGCGACGACGAGCGTTACGCTGGCAACTTCCGCGTCTACGAGAATCTTAACGAAGAGCAGATCCCGCTTTCCGAAAGCCTCAAGGATACCGTGGACCGTTTCATTCCCTACTTCGAAAGCGAGATCAAGCCTGTTATCGAGTCTGGCAAACAGGTACTGATCTGTGCCCACGGCAACAGCTTGCGCGCGCTGGTTAAATACCTGGGTGATATCTCCGACGAAGAAATTGTGAAGCTGAACATCCCTACTGGGGTTCCCATGGTCTATGAGCTGGATGACAACCTGAAAGCCGTGAAAAACTACTATCTGGGCGACGCAGAGGCAGTGGCCAAGGCGGCTGAGGCAGTGGCCAACCAGGGCAAGGCGTGATGACGCCAGACGCCTGAGGCAGGATGTCCGATGCCAAAAGCCCGCCCCGGTCTGCCGGGGCGGGCTTTTTTGTGGTTCATCACTGAGGCCCGCCTGCACTGCTGGCGTTGAATGCAAGCGATAAAGACGACCGGCTCAGGGGTATCGCTTGCAGGCAAGCTCCCACAGGAGGTCAGGATGGGCTTGGGCATTTGGATGGGGCGGGCTCGGCATCACAACCCGGTCATGTCATTCGCGTTTTCACTTTCAGCTCGCCCCTACGGATGCGGCAACTCGCCCTCTTCACGGCTGCCATGATCCTGCCGCCCGGCTTCCCAGGCGGAGCGCAGTACCGGGTCTTCATAGGGATTGCTTGCGCTCCACCAGGCGGTGAACTGGCCGCGTTCGTAGGCCACATCCACGCTATCCAGTTCTGATGCTTCCGGCGCTCGCCAGCGGGCCTGCCAGCGTTGCCAGGCCACGGTTACATCATGCCCGACCACCAGCAGGCAAGGCACCAGTAACAGGCTGACCAGAGTGGCAAACATCACCCCGAAAGCCAGGGACACGGCCATGGGAATCAGGAAACGGGCCTGCACACTGGTCTCGAACATCAACGGGGCAACGCCGGCAAAAGTGGTAATGGACGTCAGCATGACCGGCCGCAACCGGCCACTGACACCCTCCACCACCGCCTGGCGCAATGCCAACCCCCTGTCACGGGCAGTGTTGATTGCATCAATCAACACCAGGTTATCATTCACCACCACACCACTCACGGCAATCACCCCCACCAGAGACCACAACGTCAGGCTGTAACCGAGGAAAAAGTGGCCCATGAAGGCTCCCACCATGCCGAACGGAATAGCTGCCATGACCAGCAACGGTTGGCCATAACCGCCAAAAAGAACAGTAAGAAGGAAGAAAATGGCCGCCAATGCAATGAGATAACTGACAGAAAGATAATCGAGAAAATCTTTGATCCCGGCGGGCTTGCCGGCAACGGTCCAGCCAGCACGTTCATCCACCTCGACCATGGGATCCAGGACGCTCTCACGCAGAACTGCCATGACCTGGCCCGGCGTTGTCACATGATCATCCACAAAAGCGCTGACTGTGGCGCTGCGTCGGCCATCATAGTGACTGATCATGGCTGGCACCTGACGGCGCTCCAGATCTGCCACCGCCGCCAGTACCGTCATGTCACCGTTGGGGAGCTGCAACGGCAAGCGCTCCAGATCCGTCAGTTGCTGACTGTCCTGCCCGGCAAGGCGCAGCATCACCGGCACTTCCTGATCCTGTTCGAACCAGCGATCCAGTTCGATGCCGTGGAAGGCATTGCGGACTTGAAGACCCACCTGGTCAGCACGTAAACCGGCCAGCTCTCCCTGCTCGCGCAATGCAATGTCCACCAGGGTCCGTTTGGCGTAGAGATTATTGGCAACCTCATGCACACCGTCCATGCGCGACAGCGACAGCGCGGCCTGATCGCTCAATCGCTGCAATACCGCCATATCCGGATGGAAAATATTGACATGAATATCCGGCTTCACCTGCATCAGGCTGGCGTGAAATTTCACGGACAGCGCATCGGCAATAGACCCGTGCAATTCCCGCCAGCGAGCGGCAAGTTCACGTGGTGGCATGGCCCCGGTATCGCCCTCCACTGCCAGTGTTACTCGCACCCGGAATCTCGCCGCTGGATCACGGGCATTGGAGATTTTCTGGCGCACGCCTTGCTCGGCAAAAACTGCCTCCACCGTGATCGGCGCGTGTTCATCTTCAAGCGCTACCGCCAACGCCCGCGCAGAACCCTCCAGGGATTGCAGCTCCCGGTAGAGTCGGGCTTCTCCCGTGCCTTGGGGAAAGACCACTTCCGCCATAACGCGATTCCCTTCCACCCGCGAAAACAGCACCATGGTCAGCCAGCCGCTGCTTACCAACGCACTGCAGAACATGAATAGCCCGACAAAGACAACAACCAGGACATAGCGCCAACGCAGCGCCGTTCTCAGCAACGGCCGCGCCTTCTCTTCCAGCCAGTGCTCCAGACGATCGTTGATCCGGTTTGACAGTTTTTCAGACTTGAGCCAGATCCCCCGCGGGGAACGGCTGTGACTCAAGTGCGCGGGCAAAATCCACAATGACTCCAGCAACGAAAGCACCAGAATGGCAATGGACACGATGGGAATAACCCGCATCAATGCCCCTTCCGGTCCGGGCAGAAACAGCAAGGGCGCGAATGCAAACAAGGTGGTCAGGACCGCAAACAGAATCGGTTTGGCAACTTTTTGCGCGCCAGTCACCGCGGCCTGGGGGCCCGGCAAGCCGAGCCGACGCTGTTGATCAATACTTTCTCCCACGATAACCGCATCATCCACCACGATGCCCAACACCAGAATGAACGCAAACAGCGAAATGGTATTGAAGGATTCGCCCAGCAAGGGCAGCAGGGCACAGGCGCCCAACATACACACAGGAATTCCCAGTGCGACCCAGCCGGCCAGGCGCAGTGTCAGGAAAATCGACAGCATGATGGTGAGCAAAAACAGCCCTTGCAGGGCATTGCGCCAGAGCAGATTGGAGCGCTCCTGAAACTGACGCGCATCATCGCTCCAGATACGAACACTGACGCCCCTCGGCAGCTCCGTATTGTTCACCCAGGCCTTCACGGCATCGGCCACTTCCAGCACGTTCTGCTCACCGACCCGGTACACATCCAGCGCTACCGCCGGATGCCCATTCAGCCAGGCGGCAAGATTATCGCGGGAGAAACCGTCTTTTACCGTTGCTACCTGCCCCAGCCGCAGCAGATCTCCCTGCTCCGACTGCCTGATCACGAGCTGCTCATAGGCCTGGGCATCCCCTGGCTGCTGACCGGTCTGCAGCATCCAGTCACCACGGTCACTGCGCAACACCCCGCCGGCAGTCCGCTGCACACTTTGACTGGCCGCCGCGGCAATCCCATCCAGAGTCAGCTGATAGCGATAAAGGTCATCACGCTGCACCTCAATGGACATCTCCCGCTCAGGCAGGTTTTCAATGTCGACACTGGACACTGCCGGATCATTCAGCAGCTCCCTCCTTGACTGCTGGGCCAATTCATAAATGTCATGGCGGGACAGGGAACCACTGAGGATCAATCGCACTACCCGGTTGCGAACAATCAATTCCTGAACCCGGGCCCGTCCGGCCCCCTTTGGCAGGTTATCCAGAGCATCCAGACGAGAGCGCACCAGCTCCAGGACCTTGCGGGTATCATGCCCTTCCAGCACATCCAGCTGCACAGAGCACAATCCTTCACGGGATTCACTGATCAGGTCGGTGGCGCCTTCCACGTCATCAAGGGCTGTTTCCACCGGCCCGCACAGCAGGGATTCCACATTGTCCGGGGTGGCCTGGGGCCAGGCCACGTAGATACCAATACGATCCAGCGGCACATTCGGCAGGGTCTCCTGTCGGGTCATGGGAATCGCCACTATGCCCGCCAGCAACAACGTGATCATCAGCAGGTTGGCTACTGCGCTGTTGCCTGCAAACCAGGCGATGGTACGGTTCATTGCAGGGGTCCGCTCATGTTGGCCAGTCCCGGCGCCGGCGGGTTGGGGTTGATGCGCATGCCTTCCAGCAATTGCAGATCCCCGGCCAGCACGGCACGGGTGGAGCTGGTGACGCCATCGTTGACATAAAGGTTGTCACGATCATGATGCAGCACAACAACGGTCTGTCGACGCAGGCGCTGTTCATCGTCCAGCACCCAGATGCTGTCTTCTCCAGCCTGGGCGGAACGCGGCAACACCGCCACAGCCTGAGTCGGCGCTCCGCGCAGCTCGGCCTGTACCAGCACTCCCGGTTCCAGCGGCAGATCCTGTTCATGATTGGCCACCTGGACGATCAAATGCATCATCTGGTTACGGTTAAGCCCCCCTTCGCGACGCACCACCTTACCCTGCCATTCGCCAGTCCGACCGGCAAAGCGCCCACTCAAGCGGGCCTGCACCGGTTCCAGAGTGCTGTCATCACCGGGGACAATACCCAGCAAGGCCAGCCAGTCATCACGTACCGGCAGCCGTACCTCTACCAGATCTTCCTGATAGAGCTGCCCGAGCACAGTACCAGCCTGTAAATGCTGACCTGGCATCACTTGCACGCCCTTGAGACGCCCACTGATCGCAGCCACCAGCTCGGTCTGCTCCAGTTGCCGCTGGGCCTGGCGTAATCCCGCCTGGGCCGCTGCCAGACGGCTGCGCGCTTCATCCATTTGCGGTTCAAAACGTCCCAGCGCCGACGAGCGACTGGCGCTGCCGGCGACTCGGGCGCGAGCGCGGGTTTCTGCCAGGTGCAGACGGGCTGCCTGCACCGCGTTCTGCTGCGTGATCACCTCCAGCTCGAAGGGCTCCGGGTCAAGCCGCAACAGGATTTCACCGGCCATCACCCGGCCACCATCCGCAAAGGCCGGAGCCACTTCTTCAACCCGACCAGACACTTCCAGACTCAGCGGCAGCTGGTGACGGGCGGAAACCTGACCCTGGGTATAAACCGGAATAATCTGGTCACTCCAACTTACCTTCCAGGTGTCCAGGGCCAGAATATTGTCGCGTACGTTTTGGGCCGGCTGTGCCGGAGGTACCAGGTAAAGCATCGCCACCGCCACTGTGACTGCGGCCGCTGCGATCAGCGCAACCAGGGTACGCAAGCTCGGAAAAGTCATATCCACTCCAACAGGCCATTTTTCCAGTGTTGCAGGCACTGTTCTGCCCGGGCTTGATCTGCACCAAGAGAAGGGTGCAGCCGTAACGCCAGTGTCAGGCGTCCGTTGACGATCATGACGCCGTTGGCCACTGGATGGTTGGGGCTTCCGGGGCCACAACAACAGAACGTCGTATCTGGCGCCATCCCCGCGGAGATAAAATCCATCTGCCATTCGCCAAGGCTGGAAAAGGAACCGCAATGGGGTTTCCCGTTAAGCATCCGCGCGCACAACCAATCCACCCCGCGCTGACCGATAAACCGGCCAACACGCGCCAGATGCCAAAAGCGCCAGTGCACATTGGCTTTCAGATTGGCGCGAATGGCCCGGTCAATGTCGGCAGGTGCATCATCCGGCGAAACAGTCAGATAAAACGCGCTGGACAAGTTCATTTCCTGGCGGGGAATCGTGATGGCATTACGCATATTGACGGGAAAACACCAGCTACCCACTGCCCTTCCCTGCATCAGGGTGTCGCAAACAGCCCGGTGCAGAGCCAGCAGCAACAGGCTGTTCAGGGACACTTGCTGGCTGTCGGCATAGCGCAGAAGTCCTTGAGTTTCAGCCCGTGTCAACCAGCCCATCAGAGGCTCTACGGAAGGCGCCTGTTGCGTTTCAAAATGTTCCCACTGCGGCGCTTCGGCTTCTCTGCTCAATGGTTTTCGCTGCCAACGCCGCCAGAAAGAGGGTGGCTTGCGATGCTTCCCGGAGGGCAATAGCGGCTCGATCATGCCGACCTGACGGGCGGAGGCCAGAATGCCACCCACCCCATCGTAATCACGGTGCCGCAAAATCACATTGGTGCGCTTGCCCGTCGCAGGATCGTCAAACATGAAATCGATACGGTCATCCACGCCCAGCTTCGCACGGGCCTGATACCACATACCGATATAATCGATGATGCCAGTATTCACAGACGGGCAACCTCCACGTACCAGGGGCGTTCTCCGTCAAGCGCCCCCCGCGGATCCCCGTCATAACTGACCAGAAAATGCTCGCTTAGCAGCAGCCGGCGACGATAGCGCGCCGCCACACCAGCCAGTGGGTCCTGTTGGAAAAATCCACAGATCAAGGCGTCATAACGGCCATGGAAATAGGCAACTGCGTAATCCATCAGCAAACGCAACAGGTCCGGATCATCGTTAGCGACGATCAAACTATGCAGTGAGAGATAGGAAAGCACGCCACCCGCCGGCGGCAAACGCATGCCACCACGAAGCACACTATGGGTGTTGTAGAGATGACGCATCACGCCCATGCCACGGGCATAACCAAGCACACGGGTTTGCTTGATTGGCTTCTGATCCCAGAAACCCAACACACCCTTGAGCTCCCCCCCTATACGCAACAGCAAAAAACTAGAGGCATTGAGTCCAAAGCAATACTCGTCGCCATGCACACGATTCACATCCCAATAGGGAAAGAACTGTTTTTTTCTGCCCTCACGTTTGAGTAACGCAGCTATTTCAGGCAGATCCGAAGAACCACTTTGGCGGATGCTGGTATCAGCCGGCAGACGTGGATAACGCTGGCGTGTGTAAAGCATGCTGGTTTCGATAGTGCCGGCCGGGTAGTACACCGGCAGGCCGGCGCGGCCACTGGCAACCGTGGCCAGTGAAGCCTGGTTATCGCGCAGTACCGTTGTCTGCATCCACTCCCCTTCGGCCAGCTGCTTGCGCAGGTGTCGAAACATGCGATGGAGAATCATGCCATTGCGAAATTCCGGGGCGATACGCAGATCATGGGCGTAACGGATCGGCCTCACTTCGCCATTGATCCACACATGGCGCCAGCCCACGTTATAGACTGCACCCACTTTTCCCGGCGCATCACGGGCTTCCGCCACCCACACATCCGGCTGTTCACAGGCAACTTTCGCACCGCGAAAATAATCCGGGTTACGCTCGAAATTCAGCGTTACCGCCCCGGGCTGCGGGGTTCCCTGAAGCAGCGCCAGAATGGCCGCGTTATCCTCTTGCCGTGCGGGGCGAATCTGATAACTCACAAGACCCCCTGCCCTTCGGCTGCACGGGTCATCCACAACGGGACTTCGCCGTTCCAGTACTGCAGGGATTCGATCTTGATGTTGCCTTCAATCATGCCGCGCTGAAGACACTGATGTAGATACCGTTCGCGCATGGCCGGGTGAACCACACAACGTAACGGCGCCAACTGCCCCAGATTTCTAGCCAGCTGATAATGAAAGTGGCGCTGTAAAATCCCATCCAGTTGTTTGGCAAGGCTCGCATCGCCCGCACCCGGCGTACCTTCCAGTAAGAGGATATAACCCGGGATCCCGTTCCCTGCGTCATCCACTGCCACAGTGCAGACTGTGGTCAGATCATCCGGCAGAACCAGTTGAGTCACGGCTTCTTCCATCACCGGGGCGGTCATTTTTTCGCCCACCAGATCCGTGGTTCCTGAACGGCCAAGGAAGGTGAGCACAGGCACCCCTTCATTAAAACCATCCACCCGGACCAGATCCTTGAGCTGATAACGAAGCAGACCGCTACCGGTGCTCAGTAACGGCATCACCACCTGCCCTTTTTCCAGCTCCCAGGGCGCGTAGATACAGCCGTCATCCGGATCCTGAAATTCGTAGACATGGCTACGGTATGCCAGCGTCTGCTGCCCCTGATATGGCAACGTCACGACGCCCTCCGTGGCCCATAGCCCCTTGCCCTGGAATGCCGCCTGCGGCAATAAACGATGCAGCTGTTTGGCCCAGGGCGCGGATGCGGCCGTGTCCCAGGCGCTCACCAGGGCCAGGGAAGGCCACAGTGCAATGAAGAATTCGGAATCGAGAACACCGTTCCACTCACGCAACAACTGCGCAGCACGGTGAGAAACCGGACATGGCAGCGCATTCACGCCCAGCATGCGTTGCCCCCAATGCCCAGTGGCAAGAGCTTCCGCCAGTTCTTCACGCCAGTGGGACAGGGATTTGAGCATGCCCAGCCCAAAGGTGGGGCTCCACACAGAAATCATGGACAGAGAAGGGTCCGCAGCCAGATAAGCCAGGGTGGCAAACATGGAGTCATCAGAACTGCTGGCCAGAGAAACATTCTGGGGTACCGCCTGGGTGGCGCCCGCCACCAGCCGTTTTCCAAATGACATCAGCTGCAGATCATCATTGATATCCTCGCGCATGCTGGCACGCAAGGCTGTAGGTACCCAGGACATGGACCAGTAGTGACGCCCTTTCATCAGGCCCGGATACTGGCGATATAAATCAACCACCCAGGGACTGATGGCGTTATCAAGCTCACCCAGAAAGTGTTTGGTGTAGGGAACCCACTTGATCGCAGACGTGGAACCACTGGTGGGCTGAAAACGTACCAGGGGAGAATCAATCAGGCCAGGCTGGCCTTGTAGGCGGTGCCCCTCAATAGCCTGCCGCCAATGATCATAATCCGTGATGGGTTGGGTAGCGGCAAACTGCTCCCAACTCATTCCCGCCTCAAGCCCCGTTGCCTGACCAAACGGCTGGCGCGCTACCCGCGTCAGCAACTGAGCCAGCTTTTGCCGCTGCACCTGCTCAAGAGAACGGCGCGAAGCGGAAAATCGGGATTCCCCTGGCCACGTGGCCAATTTCAGCAATCGATGTCCAAACATGGCCTGCCTTTTTCTTTTAGTTATTGGCAATCACTGGTGCAGCGACCTGCGCGCTTTTACGTCGTAACTTAAGCCAAAGCGCCATGGGGTAACCAAGCATCAGCGAATAGCTGACTTCCCCAATACAGGGCAATTCAGTGCCCCGCTGCCAGCTTGGATTCCTCGACTCAAAAAATTGAATTTTTTCATTATTTTTTCGCATTTCATCGGTAATTCCGGCCACATCAGATTTCAGGTAGGTATAACCGGAACCGAAATCCAGAAGTTTCCTCTCCGAGCAGTAATAGTCGCGAAAAAGGGTGTCACAATAATTATCGACCAACCCTGCCAGCTTTTCACAGTCACCCTCAATATTCGGGTAATAATTGTGAAAATTATTCGCCATCAGCAAATAGGTTTTATAGCCCTTCGAAATCAACAACCAGAATAGCGGGCGAACCGGGTGACGAAGTTTTTCACGAATAACACGAAAGAAAAATGCGACGTGTAGGGCCTTGCTACCCCAATACTCTTTTTCGATGATGGTATCGCCGCTGAATATTCCTCGAACAGGGCGACCATCCACCTTCATATCCAGGGTTTTCATGGTGGAAAAACCAACCACGCGCTTGGTGGAACGCTCTGCCACGAGGAACACACCATCTTTCTCGGACATGTCACGACAGAAAAGATCCAGACTTATATTTTCGTAGTAGCCAGAATAGATCTCATACATTCGTCGCATATCAAGAACTGATACTTTAGAAATAGGCAAATAGCGCGCCTTCAAAGAAGCCGATTTTTCCCTTTTCATTTCTCCGCTCCGTGTTTATTTTTGTTCGTTAAAAGCGGCGCACATAATCGCGACCTCCCCCCAATTACATAATGGTTAAAGCGGCCATTTTTTTGTTAAAAATGGCAACAATGATTCTTTTTTCATTAATACGCGAGATAGTGAGAACCTGTTCTCACCCATAATAACAACAGGAATTAGGCCAAAGGCCAGGTACAGATAATGAAAAACAGTGGAATGGCACTGAACGTTCCCATCATTTCAGTTCGCTATGCCCGCCGGTATTTGCGGTTTGTACAAAAACACGGAATCAATGGAACGATAGTGCTCGAAAATGCCGACATCGATCCGGCCATTCTTGATAATCCCGAAGGTTTTCTCTCCATCAAGCAGGTTTCCCAAATCCTTCGCCACGGCAACCGTTTACTCAATGATGAGACCACCGGTTTCCGCTTCGGGCAGGAACTGGATCTCCATGGTCATGGTTTATTCGGCTTCGCGCTTCTGAGGCAAAAAAATTACCGTCATCTGGTCAATATGGTGGTGCAGTACCTACGGGTATCCCTCCCGTTGATGGACATGGAAATCAAGGCCAACGGCGAAGAGATTTCCATCCAACTCCATGACAACTGGGAATTCGGTGATCTCAAACCCACCATCGCTGGCATCTACATGGGCAGCATCTATTCGCTGGCGTCGCTGGTGAGCAAACGTTTCACCTTCGAATTTGATTTCCCCTGCCCGGGTAAATCACTGCAATGGCAACAATTGGCAAAAGGCGGGACCATGCGGTTTGATCAACCACAAAACCGGGTATTGATGCCGCTTGTAGGCAGGCAGATGCGTGATGATGATGCCAGCATGGCCAATTATCTGGCTGCCGCCCGCAGCCAGGAGCAGCTGAAGTGCAACGACAGCCTCAAAGTGGTGACCCAGGTGCGTCACCAGATCATGACCTCACCGGGGCGCAGCAGCAGCCTGGAACGGGTTGCCGAACAACTGGGCATGAGCTCCCGCTCGGTACGCCGGCATCTGAATCTGGCGGGATACGGATTCAGCACCATTCGGAACCAGGTCCGAGAGACCTTTGCAACCCGGTTCCTGCAAGATACAGACATGCCGCTTGAGAAAATTGCCGAACATATCGGCTACAGCGATCAGGCCAGCTTCAGCAAGGCCTACCGCTCCTGGACAGGCAAAACCCCGGGAGAGGTTCGCCGCGCCCACCGTCAATAGCCCCCTGTGAACGAATTGACCCAAAATACAGAGCATTTGACGGGAGCGGCTTTTTCTTTCTGAACCTTTCCCTCTAGTATCCGGTCTTACAACAGCGATACCAGTAATAACAAACGCAGGAATTATTCATGAAGAAGCTGATGACTGCCGCTCTGGCGGCTTGTGCCCTGGCGACCTCCGTGACGGCCCAGGCCGCACCGACCAAAATTTGTGTATTCGACATCGTCGGTAATGTTGGCCCCATGATGGGCGCCATGAAAGACTGGCAAACCGCTGCTCTGGGCTGGGGCCTGGAAGCAGAACTGATTCCCTACACCAACGAAGCCATCGCTGCCGAAGACCTGAAAGCCGGCATCTGTGACGCTGCACTGGTGACCGGTATTCGCGGGCGCGGCTTTAACAAATTTGCCGGCACCGTGGACTCCATCGGCTCCATCCCCACTCTGGATCACATGCGCATCGCCCTGCAGGTGCTCTCCATGCCGCAGAGCGCGCCCAAACTGTCACAGGGCTCTTATCAGATAATGGGCATTGCCCCGGCGGGTGCTGCCTATATTTTTGTGAACGATAAAGAGGTCAATTCCCTCGCCAAGGCAGCAGGCAAGCGTGTTGCGGTGCTGGAATATGATGAAACCCAGGCCAAGCTGGTTTCGCAGGTAGGCGCTACCCCGGTAGCCTCCGACATCACCAACTTCTCCACCAAGTTCAACAATGGCGTGGTCGATGTAATTGCCGCTCCCCTGGCGGCCTATGAGGCACTGGAGCTGTACAAGGGCCTGTCCCCTGACGGCGGCATCATCAACTACCCTCTGGTACAGCTGACCATCCAGCTCATCGCCAAGAAAGACGCCTTCACCCCGGAAGTGGCGCAAAAGTCCCGCGAGTACTTCTACAACAATCTCGACCGTATTCTGGATCAGCTCAAGAAGGAAGAATCCAAGGTGGATTCCAAGTGGTGGGTAGAAATCCCCGATGCTGACAAAGGCGAATATGAAGTCCTGATGCAGGAAGCCCGTAACCAGCTTAAGATCGAGGGTTACTATGATCCGGACATGCTGACCCTGCTACGCAAGATCCGCTGCAAGCTGGATCAGAGCCGCGCAGAATGCACCTGATACAGGCTACAACGCGATTGAAGCTTGTTAGTGACTGAACGATAAGAGGCAGCGCCCAGGCATGAGCGCTGCCTCTTTCGTTGTCGGGAGGCGAGGCACGAGTAACGAGTTTCGAAACCAAAAAAACCGTGCTGTTTTCTCGTTACTCGTTACTTAACGGTTCCCTCACAACCCCATCTGCTTCGCAATTACCTCATTCATGATCTCGTGAGTGCCGCCGCCAATGGAAAGAATACGGTTATCGCGGAATAGCCTCTCAACGATGGTGCCGCGCATGTAGCCGCTGCCACCAAATAACTGCACCGCATCATAGGTCACACGGTCGGAACAGCGAGTCGCCACATTCTTGGCCATGGACACATCCAGCACGCAGTTCTCTCCGGCAGCAATTTTTGCCGCCACCCGGTAAGTAAACTCCGTACTCGCCTTGATGTCGGTAGCCATTTCCGCAAGCTTGTGACGAGTGACCTGAAAACCGGCCAGCGGACGGCCAAAGGCTTCCCGCTCCTTCACATAGCGCAGGCACTCATCCAGGGCCAGCTGGGCGGTGCTGTTGGCCGTCACCGCCAGAATCAGGCGCTCCATCTGGAAGTTGCTCATGATGCAGTAGAAGCCACCATTCTCCGGGCCAATCAGGTTCTCCGCCGGCACCCGGCAGTCCTCGAAGAACAGCTCTGCCGTATCGGAGGCCCACCAACCCATCTTTTTCAGCTTACGGCCAACGCTGAAGCCCGGTGTGCCCTTCTCGACAAGCAGCAGGCTGATACCCCCGTAGCCTTGATCACCGGTGCGCACCGCTACAGTGTAGTAATCCGCCCGCACACCACTGGTGATAAAGGTCTTGGACCCGTTTACCACATAGTGATCACCATCACGGACCGCGCGGGTCCGCAGGTTGGCCACGTCAGACCCCCCGTTGGGTTCGGTGATCGCCAGGGCAGAGATCTTCTCGCCACCGATCACTTCGGGAATTACTTTCTCCTTCATGGCCTCGCTGCCCCACTTCCACACTGGCGGCAGGCCGATATCCAGTGAACCCAGGCTGGCGCACAGGCCTCCCGAAGAGCAACGTACCAGCTCCTCACAGGCCGCCACCTTCATGAACACATCCTCACCCGTGCCACCGTATTGCTCCGGCGCATTGATACCAAGAATCCCGGCCTCTGCCGCCTTCCCGTAAAGCTCACGGGGAAACTCGCCAGCCTCTTCCCAGTCATCAACATGGGGAAGAATCTCCCGTTCCACAAATTTTTTAACTGTTGCCCGCACCATCTGGTGGGTTTCATTGAAGTATTCCAGTGCGCTCACAGGGGCTCCCTCTCTAGTCACGATATTAACCAAGCGCTTGCTTGGTCAGACCTTAGCAGAGAGGCAGGGAGAAAGGCTATACACCCGAAAAGGTTATGTGGATTGAACGGAACGGGATTTGCCGCAGGCGTTTGTCAGAAAACGCCTGCAACGGGCTTGTCATGGGGGATTCAGCTTTCGAACGGTCGGCGCGCGCGCAGTGCCTGGGCCAGGGTGGCGCCATCGACAAATTCCAGATCGCCGCCCATGGGCACGCCCTGGGCGATACGGGTCACTTGTACCCCGGCATCCTGAGCCAGATCCAGTACATAATGCGCGGTGGCTTCGCCTTCCACGGTGGTGCCGGTGGCCAGGATCAGCTCGCGAATTTCCCCGCCCTGGAGACGCTGCTCCAGCACATCGAGCCCCAACTCCCGGGGTCCGATGCCATCCAGTGGTGACAACTCCCCCATCAGCACAAAATAGTGTCCAAGGTATTCTCCTGACTGCTCAAACGCCAACACATCGGCAGGGGTAGAAACGATGCAGATCAGCGAAGCATCCCGCTTTGGGCTCTCGCAGATGGGACACAACTCCGCTTCTGCATAATTACGACAGCGCTGACAGTGCTGCACGCCGTCCATGGCCGCATGGAGTGCATCACCAAGCCGGCGCCCCTGCTCACGCCCACGGTCCAGCAGGGCATAGGCCATGCGCTGGGCAGAACGCGGCCCCACGCCGGGCAGGCAAGTGAAGGCATTGATTAACTGGTCAACCAGGGGTGCGTGCTTCAAGGCAAAATCCTAAAGAGGGACTAGAGTTTGAAATCAGGCGGAAACGGGAAACCACCGGCCATGTTCTGCATGTTGTCCTGCTGCTGTTTTTCCACCCGACGCACGGCATCGTTCACTGCAGCAGCCAGCAGGTCTTCCAGTAATTCCTTGTCTTCGCTCATCAGCGAGTCATCCACGCTCACGGATTTCACATCATGGCGACCATTCATGGTCACCTTGACCAGGCCCGCGCCGGCTTCGCCAGTGACTTCCGCGTTGGCGGCCTCTTCCTGCATTTTCTTCATTTTCTCCTGCATGGCCTGGGCCTGCTGCATGAGAGAATTGATATCAAAGTCCATGGGGGTCTCCAAATAAATACGCCTGGCGCTGGGCGCCGAATCCGCAACGCTGAAACACAAAAGTGTCGCGGGGTCAGGCGTCGGGCATCACTATTCTACTGTCTGTTTCGGGGTCACGCTGTCTTCGTCCAGGCGGCCGTTGAAGCGGCCCACCAGCTGCTGCACCACCGGATCCTGGTGCAGGGTGTGTATTGCGTCCGCCAGGATTTCCTGACGTTTGGCTTCGGCCATCAGCTCCGGGGTATCCCCGGCCTTCTGCTCATACTCCACCTGAACCTGGATGCGGCGCTGGAAATAATTTTCAAGGGCCGCTGACAATTCATCGAGACGTTCACGGTTGACCAACACCTGATGACCAGTGCTGATACGCAGGGTCCAGATGTGCTGTTCACGACTGACCAGCACCGCATTGCGGGCGATATTGCGCACCGTGCCATCCAGATCCAGCCGCAGCAGCAACGCCGCCCACCAGGTGGCCACTTCCGCTTCGCTTGTGGGTTCAGGCAGGGGCGCCAGCGGTGTCTCAGGTTCTGCGGTCGGCGTAGCTGGCTGCCCATTATCCGGGTTCCCGCTTTGTTCCCCTGATTGAGCTTCAGCCTGGGACTCTTGCGGTGCGGCCTCCGGGCTCACTGCCTCAGGCTGTTGTCCACTGGCCGGCTCGTCTTCCCAGGGGGGGACGTCCTCTTCCCAGGGCGGGGTATCCTGCGCCGGTGCCGAGGCCACCGTTTGCGAGGGCTCACTGGCCGCCAAGGCAGGCGCGGGGGCCGGCGCCTGATTCACCGACTGGGGCTGGGTCGGTGCCGGTTGTGGCTGCGGATTTGCCGCCGGCCGGGACGCAGGCTGCGCCGCCACCGTGGCCGGCTTCGGAGTATCCAGCAAAGCCCGCAAGTCAGGACGACCATCGGCTTCAGCCGACGGCGCTTGCGGTTCAGGCTTTTTTGCAGGGGCTGCGCCGCCCCCCTGGGCGGGCAGCACACCTTTCGGAGTAAACAGCACCATCCGCAGCAGCAACATTTCCAGCGCCGCACGGGTATCCGGGGCATCCTGCAGGTCACGACGACCACGCAGGGCCACATCGTAATAGAGCTGTACCTGTTCTGCAGTCAGCGCAGCAGCCAGCTTGATCAGGGTCTCGTCCGCCTCACCGGGCACCGCCTGACACACCGCAATCTGGTGCAGTTGGCTGATCAGTTCATCCAGCAGCGCCAGCTCACCGGGGCTGTGTTCACACACCGACGCCAGCGCCTTGAGTACGCCTCCCGATTCCTGTTCCGCCAGCGCCACCAGCAAAGTCAGCACGTGATTGCGATCCACGGTGCCGAGCATGGCATTGACGGCCTCACTGCCCAGCTGTTCTCCGCCAAAGGAAATGGCCTGGTCTGTCAGGCTGAGGGCATCGCGCATGGAGCCCTGCGCGGCCCTGCCCAGAGATAACAGTGCCGGCTCGTCATAACGGATCATTTCCTTGTCCAGCAGCGCCTTCAGGTGACCGGCAATCTGCTCCGGCGGCAGGGCCTTGAGACTGAACTGCAGACAGCGTGACAGCACTGTCACCGGCAGCTTCTGCGGATCAGTGGTGGCAAGCAGGAACTTCACATGGGGCGGTGGCTCTTCCAGGGTCTTGAGCAGTGCATTGAAGGAATGCGCCGAGAGCATGTGCACCTCATCGATCAGGTACACCTTGTAACGACCCCGGGTAGGCGCGTACTGCACGTTGTCCAGCAGCTCGCGGGTGTCTTCCACCTTGGTCCGGCTGGCCGCATCCACCTCAATCAGATCCACGAAGCGGCCTTCGTTGATTTCCAGGCAGGTGGGACAGACACCACAGGGACGGGCACTGACACCTTGCTCGCAATTGAGGCAGCGCGACAGGATCCGCGCGATGGTGGTCTTGCCCACCCCACGGGTACCGGTAAACAGATAGGCGTGGTGCAGACGATCCTGATCCAGCGCATGCATCAGGGCCCGCGAGACATGCTCCTGCCCCACCAGTTCATCAAAGGTGCGGGGACGGTATTTGCGGGCAAGAACCTGATAACTCATAGCACTCCAGCGGCTTTCTTGGCCACCAAGACAAAGGAATTGAAATTCAGCCGCTTATGCTAGCGAAGTTCCCGAAAGGAGGACAGTGCAAGGAGCAGGTTGTGCGAATCTGGAGCGGGATTTGGGTTTTGCGTGAAACGAGGAAGGGGAAGCGAAATTAGGAGGTCTTCCCGCCAGCCACACCCCGGCACACGAGTCCACTGCTACCGTTGCTCCCTTCCGGGCCTGGCGGGGTTTACAGCTTGTCGTTGCGGGGGGACCGACGGGTCGACCATAACGCGCACGGGCCTGGCGGCCACGAAGCGAGGGCGCATTGTGCGACAAAGCGATGTTGCTTTGCAAGACGCTGCCGTTCGTCTGAACAAAGCTTGATCAACACCCGCACAGGTCTACACTGAAATATCGGGGTAGACGGAGACTGCACCATGGCTGGAAAAGGACAAATTCGCATTGCCATCAACGGCTTCGGCCGCATCGGGCGTTGTATTGTCCGCGCCCTCAGCGACCACCCGGCAGGAGACCGCTTTACTCTTGTCGGCATCAATGACCTGGCAGATTTCAAGGTGCTGGCCCACTTGCTGGCCTTCGACAGCACCCACGGCCGCTGGGAGCACTCCGTCCATTACGATAACGGTTATCTGGAAATCGATGGCCATCGCGTTCCCTGTTCTTCCCACAAGGAATTGTCCGACCTGCCCTGGCAAAGTCTCAAACCGGATCTGGTGATCGAGTGTGCCGGCAAATTCAAGACACGCGCCGCGCTGCAGGAGCATCTCACGGCCGGGGCACCGCGCGTGCTGTGCAGTTATCCGGTGGAAGATGCCGATGCCATGGTGGTCTACGGGGTGAACCATGCGAGCCTGAGTGCAGAGCACAGGATTGTCTCCAATGCGTCCTGCACCACCAACTGTCTGGCGCCGCTGGTGGATGTGCTTGATCAGACCTTTACCGTCCGGCAAGGACTGATGACCACCATCCACAGTTACACCAATGATCAGAATCTGGTGGACAAGGCCCACGGCGATTTGTTGCGGGCGCGGGCGGCTGCGGTGAACATGATCCCCACCAGTACCGGTGCGGCGAAGGCTGTGGGCAAGGTGCTTCCCCACCTGGCTGGCAGGCTGGATGGGCTGGCGGTGCGGGTACCAACGCTGAACGTGTCACTAACGGATCTGACCGTACTGCTGGACAAGCCGGCCAGCATGGAGGAAATCCACGAGGCGCTCAGCAATGCTGCCCATGGCCCACTGCAGGGCGTCATGGCGATCAACCACATCCCGCTGGTGTCCGGAGACTTCAATCACCAGCCCTTCTCCTGCATTGTCGATACCAACCACACACGACAGATCGGCCAGCAAACCAAGTTACTGGCCTGGTACGACAATGAATGGGGGTTCAGTCAGCGTATGCTGGATGTGGCGGACTACTGGATGCAGCTCTAGCCTGTTCACCGCAGAGCACTGAAGCGCTGAAGAGGACACCCAGACCGCTGGGAAACAGTCAGTCTGGTCTGTGTGTCCTCTGAGGCAACCCCACCGTTCGTCTTTTGCGTAAGAGCTCAAACGTAATCAGTCGAAGGGGCTGAAGTGCTCTTCGCGGCCGGCTTCTTCGGCTTCATGACGATGACCAGCCATGACCCTCTCGATCTTGCCCGCCTGATTATCATCGTCGGCATCAACCATCATCAGGTAGTCACCTTCCATCACCCTGTCCATATAGGGTGTCAGATGATGATTCTGGCTGGAGACGCCACGCAAACCGCCGAGCCAGGCGCCGAAACAGGTGCCAAACAGGGTCGCACCGATTATCGCACCGGTATCGAGCTGCATTCCCCAAGGATCCATGCCTGCCAGCAGAAAACCGGACAGCAGTCCGATCCCCATACCGGCAAGCGCACCGACAAAACCGGAGTGCATGATGTCGGTCTCTTCCCAGGGAGTAGTACCGTGAACATGGGCCTGGGCAATGGCCATGGTGTCATTACCCATGACATGGAGGTGGTTCTCACCGATACCGACCTGCTGAAGCTCGTTGGTGATGCCCTTCACTGAGGCCAGTGACTTGGTGAAGTAATAGAGTCGTTTCATTGCTTGCCGCTCCCTATGGCTGACAATGGGGTCGCTCCTGATCGTCCTGATCAGGGGTCGGAGGCGCTTGAGGCGGGGCTGACTGCCCTGCCGGACAAGCCAGAAACCGCTTTCTGCAAATCCAAATTAGCAAAAAGGGGTCTGCCCGACCCCTTTACTGTGTCACAAAATTCGCGTCACAAACTGTTAGCGATTAATTGCTTTTTGTAGGTGCAGCCTCTCCATCCACAGGGATAATGCGCGGCTTTTTTTCCTCCGGCACAACCCGCTCCAGGGTCACTGTCAGCAAACCGTCATCCAGTCCCGCCGAGGCCACTTCAACATGGTCGGCCAGCTTGAAGGTACGCTCGAAAGCACGGCGAGCGATGCCCCGATGCAACCAGGTTCGCTCGTCATCCTGCTGGCTGGGCAGACCACCACGGATACGCAGCTCGTTTTCCTGAACGGTAATCTCGATATCACTGCGCCGGAAACCTGCCACCGCCATCACGATGCGATAGCGGCCATCGCTTTCGCGAATAATGTCATAGGGGGGGTAACTGCTGGACTGGTCCGCACGCAGGGCAGCATCCAGCAATTCATCAAAGCGGTCGAATCCCACCGAATGGCGGAACAGGGGCGCAAGGGAAAAACCTGTATTCATCACACTCATCCTCATCAGCCACAGCAGACCCCGCAAGCATCCACTGCATCATGGTTAACAATCAGATTCGCGTGACAGAAAGCGCCTGCCGTGAGTGGCAGAACGCTTCAGACCGGTCTTGTCACAAAACCAGAAATGGGGACGGAAAAACGCTTTTCAAGTGCGCGTAACAGAGCGGGTCAACGGGCAATGGTGAGCCGGGTAATCGCCTGCAAGACGGGCACCTCAAAGCCCTGCGGTGCCCCGGCAGGATAGGTCTCTGCACTCACCGCTAGCGCCAGAGGCTGATCCGCAACCGCCACCGGCACGCGCACACACAATTGTTCCCCTGCGGTGACCGTCCAGCGGGGGCTGCTGCCGCTGTTCCAGCGCTCACTATTACCAGAACAGGCTCGATCCATGAGCAAACCACTCACACCATGAGTCTCGCTGATGAATCGCACCTCACCCGAAAGCGTGGCGTGATAGCGGAAGGTCACCACTGCCTTGCCCCCCGCAGCGACCCGCTGGGTAGCTGGTGCCTGCCATAGTGGCATTGTCACCAGAGCGAGATTCAGAGGCCCGGAATGGCGATCCGGCTGGGCAGTCAGGGGCCAGCTCACTTTCTGGCCCTGGTGCTGACCCGCTACGCCCTGGATATCCGGTACTCGCGGCAGCAGGTACTTTTCCGGCAAGGCCGCCGACAGCGTCATGGCCTGGCCCTGACTCTGTGCCTCCGACAGCCGCAGACTGATGCCACCGGATTTTCCGCTGGCGGCCTGCAGCTCAAGCCCCTTGCTGTCCTTCAGCACGAACGGCACGCCGGGCAAAACCTGCTCGCCATCATCTTGCTTGCCATTAAAGGCCCCGGACGGCTTGCCTGCGCCGTTATCTTCGAACACCAGACCAGACACCCAATGTCCGGCGGGCCGGCACTGGTAGCCCCCTTGCGCCCCGGGCACAGCCAATATCGCGAATCCTGGCCAGGGTTGGGCAGCGGCTGCCAGGCGCTGTCCTGCGCCACCGGCGCCTCCACCGGCAGCCCCCTTTCCACCCGCCAGATCCAGGGTCACCGGCAACAGCGAGCCCGCCGGCATATCCAGCCAAAGCGAGCCTCCGCTGCCGCCTCCACCGCCCGCCCGGCCAGCCACCGTTCCACTGGCACCCGCAAGGGATAGCGTCCCCGGCCCCAGCAGGCCGGCCGCTCTCACCAGCAGCAAACCGCCGCCATTGCCTCCATCACCGCCGTCCCCCTTGCTACGGGCGGCGGCACCGCCACCGCTGCCCAGGCGCAACCCGGCAGGGGCAGTGGCACCGCCCTTGCCGCCGCCGCTCTCGGGCAGACCATCCTGCCCTGCCCGGCCGTTGCCACCACCTCCTCCACTGGCCAGTGCCCGGTGGGAAAGATCCAGCGCGTTGCCCCCCCCGCCCGCCGTGGCCGGTGCTCCCCGCGCCATGTCTCCTGACGGGTAGCCCTGCTCGGACGGCAACAACAATACCGGGGTACCGGCAATGCCTTCTCCCTTGCTGGCATGATGGCCATAGGCCACCTTGCGGTCTGCCTCGCCAGGGCTGGTATAGCGCCAGTCGTCCGGGCTACCCAGCGCGCCCAGCAACGACAACGCCGGAGCGCCCCGTAATCCACTCGCTGACACATCCAGCTGATGGCCATTGAGAGATAACTTGCGGCGTACATCCAGAGCCAGAACCCCACCGGTATACCCATCCCAGGGCAACGCATTGAGGTCCTGTGTCAACGCCAAGGTGTCGTACTGGGGAACCCGGATCAGCTGCCAGCGAAACCGGCCCTGCTGCTTGCTCGCTGGCTGATTGACATAACTGTGCAACAGGCCGCCGCCAGCGCCACCACCACGCACCCGCAGGGTGCTGCCTTCCAGCTGTTCGATACGTACCCATTCAGCGTGCAGCTGGTGACTCTGCAGCCGGCCGTAACGGGCATCATTGTGGGTGAGGATGGTGGCGCCCTGAACCTGCAGCAGCAGCGCAAGATCGCCGGGCATCAGTGGGGACGCACCGCGGGCGCGGCTCAGCGTGAAGGAACGCGTTCCGGCAGTGAGCACCTGGGAATCGGGCCCGGTAAAGTAGGTATTGACCACCGCGCCCACCGGCGAGGAACCGTCACGCCCGGGCTCCGCACACAATTGCCCGTGCACGGCACCTGCAAACAGCAGGCCTGCCAGAATCAGCGCGGCGGATCGAGCCAGTCGGCGGTAGTGTTGTTGCATCGAAACCATCCCGCAATACTGTAGCGTTCGTGGGTGGCTGCCAAGACTTCGTGAGGGATTTTCTCGCTGAGGAAGGCTACCAGGGTGCCTGCACGGGGCTCTACCTCGGTGGCAATGCTGGTGGCATCCGGGCCCGGCCAGACACGCAAGCGCCCACCCCAGTCACTCTGCCAGCCTTCATTCAGGTACAACACCACGGACAACAAACGACCGTTGTTACCGTTGAACGCATCCATGTGGCGCTGGTAATAATCACCCGGCCCGTAAATGGCAAAATGCGATTCCAGCTCAAACAGCCCCATAAACAGGGACTGGTTCACAGCCATACGCAACGCTTCCATATATTCCAGCCACTGGCACTGGGCCAGGGTGTCGCCCTTCAACCAACAGGTTCGGTCACTGCGAATACGGGTGTCTTTCTGGTAATCCTGACGACGGCCAATGCCTGCAAGGCGGAACTCGCCCAGACGATCACGTTCCCGGGCTTCCTTGCGCAAAGCGCGCACCAGAGAAAGCGGGGCAAAGCCGGGTGACACTGCAAAGCTGTCACGCACCAGCCCCTCGACCAGACCATCAAGGTGCCCCCCTCCTACCCCGCCAACGAGATCCGCGCTGTCCTGCATCTCAGTGCAGCGCCTCACCGGGACCGCTGTCGAATTCGTCAGGCCAGATCAGCCAGTTGTATTCCTGACATTCGTCCATCAGCTGCAAGGTCGCGTCAACGGTGGCCTGAACAAAATAAATGAACTGCTCAAAACTGATGCCCCTTCGGCTCAGCAACAGATCACAGGCCACCAGCCGCGGCAGGGAGTCATCGTTCACATCCAGGAACAGCTTTACTGACGGGTACGCCATATTGAGGCGGCTGAGTTCGGCCTGCACGGCAAAAAGCGCAGCCGGACGAACTTCCAGTTCTGTGGTCAGCAGTACGCCATCGTCTTCCACAAACAGGCGTGCATCGACCACGCCTTCACGTCCCTGCAACTCGGAAAGATGCAGGCCATGACAATGCTCGCAGATATAGTGCTGGATATTGGCTTGCTGCAACCACTGCTTGATCTGGTTCGCATCAGCCTGAACAACGCCTAACATGATTTCTCCCTTGTCCGGCAATGGCCGCGAATCATCAGCTATCAGCAATCAAAAAGGAATAGAAACCCGGCAATTTTGGTCATTGGGTCGGCGAAAGCCCATGCGTATCATCCTTTTCTTCCAGTTTGAGGAGAACAATAATGACAATTCCCCACGTGGCCTTCCTGTCCAGCGACACCCTGCACACGAAAACCGAGGGTTTCATCACCCGCATGAGAGGTGGTGCCAGCAAACCCGAACCCCGGGAAATCGAGTCCATCATGGCTATTTTCCTTGATGAGGCCCTGCAGGCCTTCATGGTTCGCGCCGCAGAAGCTGCCGGGCTGTCTTCGAGCCTGTTCCGGGTGGTCAACATGACCTGTCAGACGATCAACAAGGCCTCCTCAATCGTGATCGGCCGCAGCGCAAAGAAAATGGACCTGAAGCAGAACAAGGCAGCCGCCGAGTACATGGATGCCGTTCGCCAGCCCGGAACGGAAGGCGAAGGCTGGTACGTGGCTTTTCCCGTGAGCGAAAGCCTGGCTATCAAGGGCAACAATCTCCCCGACCTGTGCGCCAACGGCGACTATGTGGAAGCGCGCAGGGAACTTGAGGAGTACCTGCTGGAAGTGACTGATGAGGCCATCAACTGGTACTTCGAAAAACCCATGGCATTACTGGGGTTTGGCCCAGTACTGCGCAAGCTGGCCAGCGTGGGGGTAGAAACCACCCGCAAGGCGTCCCGCAGCCTGATCCACAACCTGATCCCCAAACTGGATAACGATCAGCTCACGGCTTCGTCACAGTATCAGGCCAGTATGCTGATGGCGTTCGAGGATCGACACCGTTGACAGTGCGCCAACCTGCGGTTGCCGACTGAATAACTCGCCCTACAGACTGCACGTCTTTTAATAACAAATACTTACACAGGAAAAGTACTGAAGGGCAACTTCACCAACTTTTTACAAATCTACTTATTCAACGGATTGCGCAGCAATAACACGGCTCTCTACTATCAATTGGTATTCGCCATATTTAATCAGGACGAGGAGTGAGCCGTGTCTTTGCGCCATGCCATACTTGTATTGCTACAAGATCAAGAAGCCAGCGGTTATGACCTCGCTCGCGAATTTGCCAACAGTATCGGGCTGGTCTGGAATGCCACCCATCAACAGATCTATCTGGAACTTGGCAAACTAAACGAACAGGACATGGTCAAGTACCGTCACATTCCCCAGGACGGCAAGCCCGACAAAAAGCTTTACCGCATCACCGACACCGGCCGCGATGAACTGATTCGCTGGTTGCGCAAACCCGCAGCGCCCCCCCGCATTCGTGATTCCTTCATGGTGAAGATTGCCGGCGGCGCCTTGAGTGAACCTTCCGCCGTATTGCGGGAACTGGAAGACCAGGCTGACCTGCGCCGGGAACGTCTGAGTACCTTCGAAGCGCTTGCCCTGGCTCTGTCGGAGCGCAATACCGAAAAGGACATGTACACCTATTTGACCTTGCGCCGCGGCATTCTCGACCAGCAGGCCTGGCTGAGCTGGGCAGACGAGGTCCGTAGCGAACTGCACAAACGGGAAAATCTGCCCACCTCTGCATGATCCCCATTGCCGTGGCCGGGGCACTGTTCAATCAGCTCGTCTGGTTGATACAGGCCCCGCCCCTGATCCCCTGCACCCCTTTCGAGGATGCAGGCGCTCTGCTGAAACGCGAATGGCTCAGGGACCCCGGCCTGATCGGTAAAGCCGTAGCATGGCTAGACGATCTCAACCCACCCCAGCGCCTCGGGCTGGCCTTTGAGCAATGGGTCGCAGCACTGGTCACAGTCAGTGAAGGGCTGGAGCTGGTGGACCGCAACCTGCCAATACGTCACGAACAGGCTACTCTGGGCGAACTCGACATGCTGGTGCGCGACCGCGACAGCGGCAAGCTTTGGCATTGGGAGCTGGCCCTGAAGTTTTATCTTGGCACCGCAGACCACTGGTATGGGCCCAACAGTCGCGACACCCTGGCGCGTAAATACCGGCATCTGGTGGAACAACAATTGCCTCGCAGCACCCTGCCGGAGTGCCAACAATTATTGGCCCAACGCGGCCTGCGGGTTGACGGCCAGGCCCTGCTCACGCGTGGGCGACTGTTTTATCGTAAGGGACATCCAGACTCACCGCCCCGTCATCCGCAGCATGAAAGAGGCTGGTGGCTACCCACCCACAGCCTGCCTCAACAATGCTGGCACGTCATTGATAAGAAAAACTGGCCACTGCCAATAATGTCGGACAAAAGTACCACTTCTATTGATACCCCAGAACTGATTGACTATGTTGAGTCGCAGTCACGCCCGCTTATGGTGCTCTCAGCATTGCGTCCTGAGCCGGGTTTCATCGTTCCAGTCAGCTGGCCAAATTCATGAATTTTCAACCTCAACCCCTCTCTCTGGTTGATGACCGGGGACAGGTCGCCTTGGGCGTTTTTCCCGACACGGTGTCACAGGTTAATGGTCGCGATGCCGATTACCGCACTCCCATGGGCAACCGTGCCAGCGCCATGGCGCGGCATTTCCATTACAAGCAATTTCAGTATTTCGGCATTATCAGTGATGAGCTGCTGGCAGGCTGCGCACTGGCCCATACCGCCTGGCTTGGCATGGCGTTTTTCTATATTTTCGAGCCGCGTACCGGCACGCTGAAGGAATACACGTGGCGCTCGCCGCTGGGACGGGATCTGCAGATGTCCAGCTCACCCCGCCAGGGCAGCAGTCACTTCCGCCAGAAAGGCGTTCAGATCGAACTGGGCTATCAGGAACACAACAACACCCTGACCAAAACCCTGTCCGTTACCCTTGATGACCTGCAGCTGCAGGCCACCATGTCCGAAGGGAATCACTACCAGCCCATGTCCCTGTGCACACGCACCGGGGTGAATGGCTGGGTTTACGCCAACAAGGTTGCCGGCAAGACAGTGACCGGCACCCTGACCCGCAAAGGTGAATCGCAGTGCCTGGAAGCGCTGGATGCCTGCGGCCACCATGATTTTTCGGCCGGTTACATGCGCCGTGAGACATTCTGGAACTGGGCCTGCCTGTCCACCCAGGCAGAAGGAAAACGCATTGGTCTCAACCTGTCCTGTGGCGTGAATGAAACCACCTTTTCGGAAAACTGTCTGTGGGTGGATGACACGCTGATCCCCACCGGTGGAGTCATGTTTGATTACCACCGCGATGATCTGATGCAACCCTGGCGTATCCGCAGCCTGTGCGGCCGCGTCGAACTGACGTTTACCCCAAGCGGCAACCATCGCGAGCGCCTCAATCTCGGTTTGTTCGCCAGTAATTTCAACCAACTTTTCGGTCGTTTTGATGGCCAGCTACGTCTGGATGACGGCAGCACCATTGCCATCAATAGCCGCTATGGTTTTGTCGAGGAGCAATACGCAAAATGGTAGAAAACAACAATCAGGAACCACAGGATATTCACCAGGAAAAAGTGAACGAAAAGCTGCGGCGCGGCATTTTCTGGATCGTTCAGTACTGGCGAGAACTGTTCAATTTCCGCTTCGACAAATACATGATCATCCAGGTACTGCCGGGGGTGTATGGCATCGCCCTGACCGCCATTGGCATGGGCCTGTTATACCTGTGCGTGGAAGCGTTCATGGCTTCCACCTGGCGAGGGTTGTTCTATTTCTTTATCGCCGCCCCGGTGACGTTCCTGGTGCTGGCCTCCGTGCTACGCGCCCTGCTCGAGTTCTACATGGTGGTGTTCAAGATTTCAGAACACGTGGATGAGCTGGTCGGGTTACGCGATACCGTGGACCGCCTTTCCGGCATTGGTGACACGGTGGATGAGATGGTCTCGGTAACCCGGCGCATCCCGTTCTGGCGAGTGCTGTCAGGTCGCTCAATCGATCCGAAAACCGGCAAGACTGCTCGCAGGGATGAGAATCGCAAGGATAAGGACAAGCAGGACAAGTCGGAGTAAATGCCAGCTTCAGGGGGAGGCGTCTGCCCTCCCCCTCCTGGCCTGGATTCCAGCTTCTAGATCACCACTTCAAGGGCAGTGAGCAGCAGCCGCTGGTACACATGCTCTTTCACTCCATCCGGTTTCTTCAGCCCCATTCGCGCGAGCTCTTCGGCAAATTCGGTTTCGCTACCTTCATGGAACAGAGCCTTGTTGCCCAATTCCATATATTCCTTGTGACTGACTTTTTCCTTCAGCCAGGTCAGAGCCTTGAGAAGCCGCTGCTCCGTTTCGGTGAAATCTGCGCCGAGCGGGAATAACGGGAAGCTGGTCTCGCCACACCGGGCGGCAATCTCGTGTAAATGCTCTGGATTATTCCGGCGATGCGGTTCGGGTATCTGGTAATCCTTGCGCAGTTTGCCTGCGGCCTGGGCCTCTTCCATCAGGCTGACCTGAAAGCGACTATCTGACACGTTCAGCATGGCCATGACCACTTCTTCATCGGTCTTGCCACGCAGATCCGCCACGCCGTATTCCGTCACCACCACATCACGCAAGTGTCGGGGAATCGTGTTGTGGGCATAACCAAAGACCACATTGCTCATGGCTTCGCTGGCCCGTTCCCGCCAGGCACGAACCATGAGGATAGAACGGGCCCGATCCAGTTCGTGGGCCTGACTGACAAAATTGTACTGCCCCCCCACACCACTCAACACCCGACCATCATCCACCTGATCTGCCACACCGGCACCCAGCAGGGTGACGGTAAAGGCGGTATTCACAAAACGTGCATCCTGGCGCTGCAGGCGCTTGAGCCCTTCTTCGCCGTAAAGATGATTCACAAAGCTGATGCGGGTCATATTGATAGCAGCGCGCTGTGCAGGTTCCATGTCCCGCAATCGCTGATAGAACGCCCTGGGACCGAGAAAGAACCCGCCGTGCATAACGATACCGCCGCGCAGACGGTCCCCGAACACCGCTTTCAGGGCCTCACGGGTGGTGCGGTCATCCAGATCATTGGCTACCTTCACCCCATTAGGCAACTCCAGCTGGTCACCGTGCTTGCTGACGTTATCGCGAAAAATGCCGAAGCGCTTGAGGGTACGCAGCTGCGCGCGATCCAGACGGCGGCTGATGGCGGATTGCTCTCTCAGGGCGTCCAGCAAGGCTAACCCGGGCAGTACCGGTTCGTGCATTTCCAGCTGCTGCAGGGCCTCCCAGTCATACACCGGGCGGCGAATAATCCCGTCATGCACTAATTGCAGCAGGCCATGCGTAACCATTTCACTGCATCCATACAGGCCTTCCCGGAATGCCTCAGTGCCGCCTTCCGCAGCAATCATCTGCTGCTGGGTGGCCGGCAGTCCCCATGCATTCAGAGGCTGCAGGTAACGCTCATTATCCTGGTCACGCAGCCGCAGGTGATGCACCAGTGCATCACCCAGGGCACCAATACCGATCTGTAAGGTTCCGCCGTCACGGATCAGCGTGCTGGCGTGAAGCCCGACGAAATGATCCTGTATGTTGACCGGCATGTTTGGGGTGCTGAACAGACGGGTATGGCCGTCCGGGTCATCGACCACCATATCCATGTGCGGCAACCAGTCGTCCACTCGGGCATCGTTTTCCATGAAGGGCAAATCGCGATGTACCTGTCCCACCGAGATGATGGTTTCTCCCGCTTCCCGACGGGCCAGCAACAACGGCATCAAATCCAGGGTCACTTCCGGGTTGCAGGCAAAGCTGTACTCGTCTGCGCCATCCACATTACGGTGGGCCAGCAGTTGCGCCACCACATTGATCCCGCGGGCGTTCAGATCCCGCGCCACATGGGTATAGTTGCTGGAAATGTAATGCTGCTGGGCACTGTCGCTGCCGAGCATGCTGCCGGGTTGAAAAAAGAATTCATACACCCGGATATTGTCCGGTAACGCGTTTTTCTTAACGGGCTTGAGATAGGCCAGTTCTTCATAATCACCAAACACGCGGTCGGCAAAGGGCTCCAGAAAACGTTTTTCCAGCTCGCTACCTGCCCCGGGCCGGCCCAGAGACAAGGCAGTAAAGATATCCAGCGACAGGCTCGAGTCCTGCTCCACACGGCGGTAAAGCGCGTTGACAAAACGATTGGGCTTACCCAGCCCGAGGGGCATGGCGAGACGAATCTCCCCGCCGGTTTTCTCAATCACCGCATCCACGGCGCGCTCAACACTTTCCATCCGTTCTGTCACGACGACTCCTTATCTAGTGCGAGGATGTTTTCGACACAAACGTCACCAGTACCACACCCACCACGATTAACCCCATCCCCATCACCGCAGGCAGATCCGGTTTCTGGTCAAAGACCAACAGGCCCACCAGGGCAATCAATACGATACCTGTCCCGGCCCAGACCGCATAGGCGATTCCCATGGGAACGGTGCGCAAAGTCAGGGACAAGGCGTAGAAGGCGATGGCGTAACCGATGACGGTAACCACTGAAGGCCAGAGCCGGGTAAAACCCTGGGAGGCATTCAATGCCGAGGTGGCGATAACTTCCGCCACGATGGCGATGGTCAGATAGAGATACCCCATGGAGGAGAAACCCTGAATCAGTCAGAGGGTGCGCTGCGCAATTGCGACAGCAAGGACTTCCAGTGTGCCATCTGTTGGTGGACAAAGTCAGCGTCTGCATGACGCACAATCAGCACCAGTCGGGTACGGGTGTCTTCATCCGGCCATTGATTCATGGGGGTCAGCTCCGGATCGGCAGAGCCTGTCCACTGAACCAGCAGCGGGCCATCCAGATTTTCCACTTTCAGCAGGCCCTTCACCCGTACCAGTGCATCACCACACTGGCCGGCCAGTTGCCGCAGCGCCGCTTGCCAGTGCTCCCAGCTGAGAGAATAAGGCCAGGCCAAAGAGGCACTATAGAGCTGATGGCGAGAGGGTGACCTTTTTGCCTGTGTGATTGGCGACAGCGATGACGCTTGCGGCTGCGCAAATTGAAAGCGGCCGGTGACACGGCAACGCCGCGCAAAATGGCGATCCAGCACATCGGGCGGGACTGGCGTTGGGAATTGTTCCGCCGTCGGATTAAGCGCCGACAGCTGCTGCCTGAACAGCACCAGACTATCGCTCTTTGCCTGATCCACCCGGGACAACAACAGTAAATCTGCGCCCTGTATCTGTTCCAGGCATTCCGGGTGGCGCTGAATGGAGGCCGCCCCGGCAGCCACATCCACCACAGTCAGTACAGACTGGCAAACAAATCGCTTGCGCAGCCAGGGATCCTGCTCCAGCGGCGCCAGCACCCCGGAAGGTTCTGCGGCACCGGTGGTTTCCAGTACCACCATGGAGAATTCAGGAATGTCGCCATTCTTGCGTGCCATGAACAGGTTACGCAGCGTGGAAGACAGTGATCCCTGCACCACACAACATACGCATCCCCCGGCCAGCAGTGTCACCGGCACCCCTGCCTTGCGGGTAAGGTGCTGATCAATGCCGATGTCACCCAGCTCATTGATCAACACCGCCAGATCTTGCCGCTGTTCCAGCCAGGCATTGAGCTGGGTGGTCTTGCCGCTGCCGAGGAACCCGGTCAGCACCACTACCGGGATGCGGTCCATGCTCAGGCCAGCGACCAGGGCAGCTCCTGCCCGGCATAAAACGGCACCATGGCCTCGCCAGCAGCATCAATCACTTCCGGCACCGACCAGGGCTTGCGCACCAGAGTCACGGTATCGGTGTGATAGGGCATACGGTAGAAATCAGCACCGAAGCGGCTGGCAAAACCTTCCAGCTTGTCCAGGGCGTTATGCTGTTCCAGAAAGCTGGCATACAGCGGCAAGGCGGCACGGGCAGAGTAACAGCCTGCACAACCACAGGCGGCTTCCTTCTTGTTACGGGCATGGGGGGCAGAATCCGTTCCCAGGAAGAAACGGTGGTGCCCTTCCAGCACAGCCTGCTGGATCACTTCCTGATGCTGACGGCGCTTCAGGATAGGCAGGCAGTAATTGTGCGGACGCACCCCGCCCACCAGCATGTCGTTGCGATTCATGAGCAAATGCTGCGGGGTAATGGTGGCCGCCGTCAGGTCATTCACTTCCTGTACAAAGTGGACGGCTTCCGCCGTGGTGACATGCTCGAAAACAACACGCAGCGCCGGGAACTGACGTCGGATATCGTAGAGGTAACGATCGATAAAGATTTTTTCACGGTCAAAGATATCGATATCGGCGTCGGTCACTTCGCCGTGGACCAGCAGCGGGATATCGTGCTTTTCCATGGCCTCATAAAGATGGGTGATCTTGCCCGGGTCGGTAACACCACTGTCCGAGTTGGTGGTCGCCCCTGCCGGGTAGAGCTTGAAGGCATGGACAAATTCACATTCAGCAGCGCGCGCCACCTCTTCCACCGGGGTGCGATCGGTGAGGTACAGGACCATCAGCGGTTCGAAACTCACACCACCTGGCACCTGGGCCAGAATCCGCTCCCGATAGGCGCGGGCCTCGGCCACCGTGGTCACCGGCGGCGTCAGGTTCGGCATCACGATAGCCCGACCAAACACGTTTGCCGTGGCCGGCACGGTTTCCGCCAACATGGCTCCATCACGGAAATGCAGATGCCAGTCATCCGGGCGGGTAATGGTCAGGGTATCAGTCATGGAATCACCTTTTTACCGAGGTCTGTGCGGGGCGAGAGGGCACACATTGTAGCGGAATCGGAAAACAAGATCGCCATCCGCACGCGCCGGCATCCTCTGGCGAGGATATACGAGGGAAACGAGAGAAGAGCAAGGACGTTGGCGATGCCGGTCAGGCCTGCATCGCCAGACACAATCAGCCAGCGAAGTTGAGGAGCACCCCGGCAGCGACCGCCGAACCAATGACACCGGCCACATTCGGGCCCATGGCATGCATAAGCAGGAAGTTATGCGGATTGGACTCCAGCCCCACCTTGTTGGCCACGCGGGCCGCCATGGGCACCGCAGACACACCGGCTGCGCCGATAATCGGATTCACCGGGTGTTGGCTGAGGCGATTGAGGATCTTGCCCATGATCACACCGGTGGCAGTACCAATCATGAAGGCCGCCAGCCCCAGGGCCAGAATGCCCAGGGTTTCCACCACCAGGAATTTTTCAGCACTGAGCTTGGAGCCCACGGCCAGCCCCAGCATGATGGTGACCACATTGATCAAGGCGTTACTGGTGGTATCCACCAGGCGATTGACCACACCGGATTCCTTCATCAGGTTACCGAAGCAGAACATGCCCAGCAGCGGCGCAGCGTCAGGCAGTACCAGCGCCACCAGAATCAGCAACAGGACCGGAAACAGGATCTTCTCCACCTGACTCACAGGGCGCAGCTGTTCCATCTTGATTCCGCGCTCCTCTTTGCTGGTAAGCGCACGGATAATAGGCGGCTGGATGATGGGTACCAGCGCCATGTAGGAATAGGCTGCCACGGCGATGGCACCGAGCAGTTCCGGGGCCAGCTTGGTGGTCACATAGATGGAAGTGGGGCCGTCAGCACCACCGATAATGCCAATGGCGGCGGCGTCCTGAAGGCTGAAGTCCAGCCCCAACCAATTCAGCGCCAGGGCGCCCAACAAGGCAGCAAAGATACCGAACTGTGCCGCCGCCCCCAGTAACAGGGTGCGCGGGTTGGCCAGCAAGGGGCCAAAGTCGGTCATGGCCCCCACCCCCATAAAGATCAGGAGCGGGAAGATACCCGTGGTCAGACCGGCGGTATAAATCAGGTAAAGAATGCCGTCGCCGTAGTTGGCCTTAGTGGCCAGATAATGCAGCTGATCATGCACCGCAGGGCCTGCCGCTTCCGCGGCCTTGTAGAGCGCCTGACGGCCAGCCTCCACATCCATGCCCAACACTTGAGCCATACTGGCGAGCAAATGCTGATCGCCCAGATGCAGCGCCTGGCTGATAGCGGATTCCGCCAGCCCGGCCACCGGGATATTGGCAAGAATGCCACCAAATCCGATCGGCACCAGCAGCAGGGGCTCGAACTTCTTGTGCACGGCGAGCCACAGCAGGCCCAGGCAGACCAGCATCATGATCAGCTGGCCCGCGCTCATGTGGTAGAGACCCGTACTGGTCCAGAGGGTTTCCAGTTTATCCATGAGCTGGCTCCACACTCAGCAGGGTCTGGCCCACCGTTACCGCATCGCCTTCTTTCACCAGCACCTCGGTCACGATGCCCGCTTCAGGGGTGGAGACGTCGGTTTCCATCTTCATGGCTTCCAGCACCATGATCTTCTGGCCTTCAGCGATGCGATCACCGGGCTTCACCAGCACCTTGAAGATATTGCCTGCCAGCGGCGCAGGTACCGGCATGCTGTTGGCCGGATCACCGACTACCGGTGCCACAGGAGCGGCGTCTGCAACAGCGCCGCCCAGAGACTTGATGCCGGTGACATCACCACCATCGCTCACTTTCACGGTGTACTGCCTGCCGTCCACGTCCACCGTATAAATACCTTCGCTGTTTGCGGCAGCCGCAGGGGCCTCCTCGCCCGTCGGAACGGGTTCAAAGGCTGAGGCATCGCCCCGCTTTTCCAGAAACTTCAGGCCAATCTGCGGGAACAGCGCATAGGTCAGCACGTCATCATCACGACGCTCCCCGGCAGACAGCGAAAGGCCTTTTTCACTGGCCAGCCCGGCCACTTCTTCACGCAGGCTGTCCATTTCATTGGCAATCAGATCCGCCGGTCGACAGGTCACAGGCTCATCCCCATTCAGGGCACGAGCCTGCAACTCACTGTTGAACGGCGCAGGTGCTGCACCGTATTCACCACGCAGCACACCCTGGGTTTCCTTGCTGAGCACCTTGTAACGCTCGCCGGACAACACATTCAGTACCGCCTGGGTGCCAACGATCTGCGAGGTAGGCGTTACCAGCGGGATGTAACCCAGATCCTTGCGCACCGCCGGAATCTCATCCAGCACTTCGTCGAAGCGATCCGCCGCGCCCTGCTCCTTGAGCTGGCTTTCCATATTGGTGAGCATGCCGCCGGGCACCTGTGCCACCAGAATGCGGGCATCCACACCACGGAGGCTGCCTTCAAATTTCGCATACTTCTTGCGGACGTCGCGGAAGTAGCTGGCAATGTTATTGAGTTTTTTCAGATCAAGTCCGGTATCACGCTCAGTGCCTTCCAGCATGGCCACCACGGATTCGGTAGGACTATGGCCATAGGTCATCGACATGGAAGAAATCGCCGTATCCACGTTGTCGATACCCGCTTCTGCTGCTTTCAAGGCCGTGGCGGTAGACAAGCCAGTGGTGGCGTGACACTGCATGTGAACCGGAATGGTTAGCGCGGCCTTGAGTCGGGTTACCAGTTCAAAGGCATCGCCGGGACGTAACAGGCCGGCCATATCCTTGATGGCCACAGATTGCGCGCCCATTTGTTCGATCACCTTGCCCTGCTCTACCCACATATCCAGGGTGTGCACGGGGCTAACGGTGTAGGCAATGGTGCCTTGAGCATGCTTGCCCTGCTTTACCACAGCCGCAATGGCGCGTTCGATGTTGCGCATGTCATTCATGGCATCAAAGACACGGAAAACATCCACGCCGTTTTCCGCTGCGCGCTCCACAAAAGCATCCACAACATCATCCGCATAATGGCGGTAGCCCAGCAGATTCTGACCGCGCAGCAGCATCTGCTGTGGCGTGTTGGGCATGGCCTTCTTCAGCTCACGAATCCGCTCCCAGGGATCTTCGCCAAGGTAACGGATGCAGGCATCGAACGTCGCACCGCCCCAGGATTCCAGGGACCAGAAACCGATTTCATCCAGTGCGGCCGCAATCGGCAGCATGTCATCGAGACGCATACGCGTCGCAAACAGGGACTGGTGGGCATCGCGGAGCACCACATCGGTGATACCAAGTTTCTTACTCATGATGATTTCCGGATTATGACTGGGAAGACTGCCGATGCTGACGCACGGCTTTCTCGATGGCCTTGATCACTGCAGCGGGAGGAACATCCGAGGCAGCAGAGGCCGGAGTCGCAGCAGGAACGACTGCCGGGACGATCGGAGCTTGTCCAAAACGCTGTACCAGCGCTGACATCAAGGTGGTAATCCCCACCAGGACAATCAGGAAAACAAACACCACCCCCATACCAACCAGCATGAGCTCGAGGCCCTGGGACATCAGTGGATCCATGGAACACTCCTTTACGGTTCCGTTAGCGGTTTCAGTTGCCGCAGCCGTGAACGGGATAACAGTCGGTTAAACCGTTGCCCTTCGACTTTGTGGGTCTTTCAGGTTCACGTCAGGATTTCGCGGAATGTAAGCGGATTGTCGACAATTCGCAATGAGGCAAGGGTATTAGGTGAAAGCGGTTTTGGTGGTTTTGATCAATCCCCCTGACAGCGCACGCAAGCAGTGCGACCAAAGCGCACTCACTCTGCCCACTGCAAGACACAAGACATCTGTCTGACAGCTAAACTTTACGCTAAAGGGAATAAAATAACGTATGCGGGATAAGTGCGGGAGGGTGACCGGTTTTCAGGCCACCAGAAACAGAAAAGGGCCTGCATCTCTGCAAGCCCTTCGTCTGTATGGCGCGCTGGGGAGGAGTCGAACCCCCGACCTTCTGGTTCGTAGCCAGATGCTCTATCCAGCTGAGCTACCAGCGCTTTTTCATCTCGTTGCTGTATCGCCCCGAGAGGCTGCGCATTATTCCGAAACACCCTCGGGGAGTCAAGCGCCAATCGCTCAAAAGTTCAGCAATCAGTCTTCTTCTGCCTCAATTTGTTTTTGCAGGTAATTTTCAATGCCCACAAGCTCGATCAAATTGAGCTGGGTTTCCAGCCAGTCGATGTGTTCCTCTTCGGATTCCAGGATGCGATTCAGCAAATCCCGAGACACGTAATCCTGAATGGATTCGCAGTAGGCAATGCCTTCACGCAAATCGGGTACGGCAATCTTTTCCAGTTTCAGATCGCACTCAAGCATCTCTTTGGTGTTCTCACCAATCATGAGTTTGCCGAGATCCTGCAGGTTAGGCATGCCTTCCAGAAACAGGATCCTGTCTACCAGCCAATCGGCATGCTTCATCTCATCGATGGACTCGTGGTATTCCTTTTCATAAAGGGCATGCAGGCCCCAATCCTTGTACATTTTGGCGTGCAAAAAGTACTGATTGATGGCTACCAGTTCGTTGCCGAGTGCCCGGTTAAGGAACTCAATGGCCTTGGCGTCGCCTTTCATGGGGATTCTCCATCCGTTGAATCAGGGAAGCTGACAAGCCCCTATTGTTCAGGATCGAGACATCATAAACAAGGCGTAATAAGGAAGAAAAACGCTTTCAATACAATCGCTTATGAAAATGAGAACGATTGTTATGCCGTTTGCGGCCAGAACATTACCGGCTCTGAGGAAGAGTGAGAGAAAGAGGTCGCCTGATTTGCGCTACGGGCTTCACGCAACTCCTGGCGGGCGTGGCGGGCACATTTTCCACACTGACTTCCAACCCCAAGTTCCCGACGAAGATCACGCAGGCTGTCGCAGCCATTTTCGACCGCTTCCCGTATTTGGTTGTCAGTAATGCCCTTGCAGATACAAACGTACATACGCCATTCCTCAATCTCTGGTGACGATGCTAACCCTAACGCGAATCATTATCAACACCTTTTATGAATTATGGCTTTCCCCTGTTCGTCCTGCCTGCAGAATGAAAATGCATATAATTGCATTTTGCCTTGCCTTCATCGGGGGTAGCACTTGTCCTCCGGAAGCGCGAAAGAGCACCGGTTGTGCGCAACTGGATCACGCTAATCACCTGGGGATTTATTGTGGGAGTGTTGCTTAGGCGTTAATGGCACGACGCTAGTTGCAACCGATCCGCGTTCAAGAACGATCCTGCTGCACTTGCCTTTGTCACAGCCAACACGCCGTGAAGGTGGTTTCTAATCGCGATAAAACAAAAAAAGCCCCGCAATGCGGGGCTTTTTATTGCCAGAACCCGAAGGATCAGGAAGACGCTTTGGCCTTGGCCGCAGGACGCTTACGCGCTGCTTTCTTGGCTGGGGCCTTGCGGGTTGCTGCTTTCTTTGGTGCAGTTTTCTTGGCAGCAGCCTTCTTCTTGGCAGGCGCTTTACGGGTAGCAGCTTTTTTCGCTGCAGCCTTCTTGCGCTTCGGCGCGGCAGATTTTTTCTTGGCGGCGCGCTTGGCTTTCGCCGCTTCGCGCTTGGCCGCAGCCTTCGCCTTGGCTTCAGCCTTCTTCTGCTCGGCTTTGACTTTCTTGGCCAGCTTGCGCTCGTGCTCACGCAGCTTGGTCTTCATGTTGCGCTCTGCGGTGCGCAGCTTTTTCAGCTCGCGAGTAACAACCTTCTTGGCAGCCTGGATTTCCGCACGGATCAGCTTGGCTTCTGCACGAATGTCCTGAAGCTTCAGGCGAACAGTGTTCAGCTTGCCACGGGCAGTTTCTACGGCGCGCTTGGCTGCAGCAGTGGGCTTGGCTTTCGCCTTGTCACGCTTGGCAGCGGTATCAGCACGCAGTTTGGCCAGCTTGGCATTTTCGCCATCGACCTTGGTGCGATGCTTGTCCAGTTTGCTTTCAGCCTGGGCGACTTTCTTCTGTGCCTGATCCACTGCCTTCTGCTGCAGTTTCACTTTAGCTTCAGCGTTAGTCACAGACTTCGGCAGGGCCGGAGCCTTGGCCGCTGCAGTCTTCTTTGCTGCTGGTTTACGAGCCGCAGTTTTTTTTGCGGCGGCTTTCTTTGCTCGAGCCATGATTGATCTCCTAAGCTATAGCGTTGTCATCATTACTGCGACAAGGGAAAAATAGCATAAAAAAAATTCGGTTGGTACATTATTTGATCAATTCAATTTTCCTTTTTCATTTCACTAATTTTTTCCCTGGCCTGGCATCACTTTTTTCAGTTTTATCCAGGCGGTATTTTTCGATCTAACGCATTTAAAAATTTTTACTGATTCGCACTGCCCCCCCCCTTTTTTCCCTGAAAAACGGGAACCTTTGACCATTCTCACAGGAATATTCCGACGGACTCGGTAAGTAAAGCGGTGACGCCGGCGCGATGCCCTAAGCGAACCCGTCTTTATCCGTGAAAGGTTTCTCGGGATAAACCCCCCAAGCCTCCCGGACACAATTATCGAGACAATTGAAAAGATCAGTGCCGCCCCCTGCATCGTCATACCGCAATACAAAGAATTAAAAATGAGTAGAACGGTGACAGTCATCGGCGCTTTTTCGGCTGCATTTCCGTGCACACTGAAACCCGGATTCCGGATCAAGTAGACGAATCAATTCAAGGAAAGTGTTGGCTCGCGCAGAAAGCGCATTGCCCGGCTTAACGAGGAGTTATGTCGTTGAAGTGGTGCTTTCACCATGAAAGAGTTACTGACCGGACAGCTCGCAACCTGGCAACAACACGCCTCCAGGGGGATTTCGTCAGGAGTGCCATAGTAAGGGCATGATCAAGACAACCCTCCCGTCAGCAAACCCGGAGCGGTGTACCCCTGCCGCAGCGCAGCCTGAAAAAGGCTCATCGCGGATTAGCACGAATACAGGTTGGCCTGAAGTCGGAGGCAAGAGATCTGCAGCAAAAGACAGAACACGGACAACACCCAGGACCACCGATCCATACGTCAGCGCAGGAGGCTGTCGCCAATCCATTCAAGCATTACGCAAACCTGGTATCGCACGGCCACACTGGGTTGGGTTGAGCGTCAGACTGCTGGCGTCCGGACAGCAGGCATGACGCTCCCTTAAATCCACGCTGAATCAAAAAGGTTTACCCTGGACTGTAGAGTAATAAAGGGGACGGCCGCCATACTACGGAAACGCTGCAGGCCTTGCTGGCCTCCATCGTGGGGGCGGAGGGCTATATGGGAGCGTGCTTGCACGCGAATGGCTCCTCATTACGGACAACGCGATCCCGTGCAAGCCCCTTCCGCAGCACTTACGTTGGATACAGCCAGCACACCAGGAGCGGTGGCTTTCCGCTAGTCCAGAATGACGCAAAAAAAAGGGAGGCCAAAGCCTCCCTTTCCTTATTCTGGTATGAATCAGCCTTTCAGGCCTGCCAGAACCCGGTCACGAATGTCATCAACGGAGCCCACACCGGCCACGCGAACATAGCGAGGCGCATTGGCTTCGCCTTTATCAGCCAGATCCTGGTAGAAATCAACCAGTGGGCGGGTCTGTGCCTGATACACTTCCAGACGCTTGCGCACCGTTTCTTCCTGATCGTCATCACGCTGCACCAGTTCATCACCGGTTTCGTCGTCCTTGCCCGCTTCCTTCGGCGGGTTGTACTTCACGTGATAAACCCGACCTGAGGCGGGGTGAACCCGGCGGCCACTGAGGCGCTCGATGATTTCTTCATCGTCCACGTCAATTTCCACCACAAAATCGATGTCTACACCCTGCTCCACCAGCGCCTGAGCCTGGGGGATAGTGCGGGGGAACCCGTCAAACAGGAAACCCGCGGCGCAATCACTTTCAGCGATACGCTCTTTCACCAGACCCAGAATGATGTCGTCGGAGACAAGACCACCGGCATCCATCACTTTCTTGGCTTCCAGACCCAGCGGTGTTCCTGCTTTTACCGCAGCTCGCAGCATGTCACCGGTGGAAATCTGAGGAATACCAAACTGTTCCTTGATGAACTGCGCCTGGGTGCCCTTGCCCGCACCGGGAGCACCAAGCAGGATGACACGCATAGGATTCTCCATCTTTCTGTGATTCAGAAGAGGCAATGTTCTGCTTTCGCACACCGCAGCAGCCAACCTGATTACCCGCCACACCCCGAAATCAAAGGGATTCAGGGCACAAACGGACCGACAGCCAGCATGATCATGGCAACGAAAACAGACCCCAAGGGCCTCCGAAGGGGTGCAACTTTACCTTGAGGCCCGTTTCTCCACAAGGGACGGTGCGTGCGACCTAGGTCGCACGCACAAAATTTGAAGCGATGGAAGGGCTATTTGGCCTTCAGCCTCAGTGTTACTGGCTCCTGCTGGGGTAGCGCCATGGCTACCGGTTGTGCACTGATCATGGCCTGATCCACGGCAGCACCGGGCGCCGGAGTATAACGCGCGCCCATCACCAGGGATGTCTCCCCGGACGGATAGGCCTGCAGCCAGTTCTCAGCGGTCAGAGACAGCGTGGCAGGGAAAGCAGGAATCACCTGGCGACGGGCGGCCAGTGGCTGACCAGTGCTGCCTTGTTCACGGATATAGACAAACAGGGTTCCGCCGGCGGGCAAGCCCTGCCCTTCTACAACCGCACTCAAATTCGCAAATACTCCCTGACGCTGCTGTTGCAACCGCGAATTCTCTAGGCCACGCCGCAACAAGTCGGCGGTTTCACCATCGCCATGACGGCTGAGCAGCGACTCCCAACCAGCAATCGCCAGCGGGTACTGCCCTGCCCGGTCCGCAGCCATGGTCAGCAGCATCCAGGCCCCATCATGATGGGGCTCACGATCCAGCACCCACTGAATCTGCTCGCGGGCCGCATCAGTCAGCTTGCCGCCGGCCTGTTCAATCAAGGCACGAGCCAGCAATAAATGAGCGGACGACGCCTCCGGATCCAGGGCCAGCGCCTTGTGCGCTGCTTCCTCGGTCTGAGCCGGTGCACCCAGTTGGTCGTAAAGACTGCCCAGCGCATACCAGCCCGTGGCGGATGGGGTCTGAGACAACTGCGCCTGCAGGACCCGCACCATGGCCCCGGCAGGAATATCCGCTGCGGCCATGGCCGGTGTTTCACCGGCGATAATGGAACGGGCCGCATCACCATACAGGCGCTGATGCTCAAGCCAGGGACCGGTATGTTCATTACGGCCGATCAGCAGGTAGCCCGCAGCCGCCAGCAACACCACGATCAGGGGAATCCCCACACCCCCGGCAGTGGCACGGCCCGCTCGACGCGCTTCACGGCGCCACTGCCACCACAGCGCAGCGGCCAGCAACAGCAGAAAAACCGCCGCAGACAAAATCCAGATCATTGCGTGCCCCCCTGGTCACTGTTGCGATCATTCACATCATCATTGAGGTCGGCACGGGCGCTGGCCCGGCGCAGCAGGACAATGATCAGAGCCGCCCCCCCCAGCAACATGACCAGCGGAATCAGCCATAACACTGACGTCTGCACATTGACTGGCGGACGATAGCTGACGAAATCGCCAAAGCGGGAGACAAAGTAATCGACGATTTCTGCATCACTCTTGCCTTCCAGAATCATGTTATGGACACGGTCACGCATGTCCCGGGCAAGATCCGCATCGGAGTCGGCAATACTTTGATTCTGACATTTGGGGCAACGCAGCTCGTCGGTCAGCACGCGAAAGCGCGCCTCCTGCTGCTCGGTTTCGAACTGGTAAACATCAATGGCCGCCAGCGCCTGCAACGGCAGCAACACCAACAGCAAGGCTCTCAGAAAAATCATGCGTCACCTCCCTGGCTGGATGGCAGCAACGGCAGAAACTTTTCACGCCAGACCCGTTCATTCAAATCCCCCGCATGGCGTAAAACGACCTCGCCTGCGGGATTGATCAAAAAGGTTTCCGGCGCCCCGTATACGCCCAGATCCAGACCCAGCTGGCCATCGGCATCCACGATCACATGGGTAAAGGGATTGCCCATGTTGGCGAGATAGGCCCTCGCCGCAGGCAGCTCATCCTTGTAATTCAACCCGGTAATCGGCACGCCCTGAGCAGCCAGGGTCAGCAGATAGGGATGTTCCACATGACAGGTCGGGCACCAGGTCGCCCATACATTCAGCAACTGCCAACGGCCGGTGAGGGATTGCTCCGTAAAGGTTTCCCCGGTGAGCAAAGATGGCAGGCTAAAACCAGGTACCGACTTGCCGACCAGTGCCGACGGCAGCTCCTGTGGATCACGACCAAGCCCGCTGGCCAGCACCAGCGCCAGCGCCACAAAACCCGCCAGCGGCAGGAAAACCCAGGGAGAATTTGCTTTCATCGGGCGACTCCGGTTTGCGAGGCGGCGAACTTCTGACGGCGATAGCGCTTGTCAGACAGCGCCAGGGCACCACCCAGGGCCATGATCAGGGCACCGAGCCAGATCCAGCGAATGCCCGGTTTGAAATAAATTCGCACAGCCCAGGCGTCACCGGTCTTGAGTGGTTCACCCATGGCCACGTAGAGATCACGCCAGAAACCGGCATCGATAGCCGCCTCGGTCATCACCTGGCGGCTGGCGTGATAAGTGCGCTTTTCCGGATTCAAACGTGTTACCGCTTCGCCCTTCCAGAACACATCAAAGTGCCCGCGGGTGGAATCGAAGTTCGGCCCCCGATACTCATCCAGGCTGTCAAAAACGAAGCGATAATCACCCAACTCAACTTCATCGCCGGGTGCCATGCGTATATCCCGTTCCACTTCGTGGAAACTGACCACTGTAATGCCCGCCACCATCACTGCCAGTCCACAGTGGGCAATCACCATGCCCCAGTAACTGCGCGCCAGTTTGCGCAAACCTGCAACCAGACCCAGGTTGTAGGCACGGGCACGGCGCAACACATCATCACCGTGGGCCAGCACCAGATACGAAGCCAGCATGATGGCCAGCACACCCTGCCAGGGGGAAGGCTCGGGGATGCGGGCAGCAAACCAGCCCGCGATCATTGCCGCTGGAATCAGCAGGGCGATGCGTTTCACCAGGCTGTTGCCCTCCTGCCGCTTCCAGTTACTGAAAACACCTGGCACAAGCAGCAGGATCAAAACGAAGGTCAACGGTACAAAGAACCCGTTGAAATAGGGGCTGCGGATGGAAATTTTCAGATCCATCCATTCGAAGAACAACGGCGCGATGGTGCCCACCAGCACGACGGCCATGGCGGTCAGCAGCAGCAGGTTGTTGCCCAGCAGGAAAGCTTCCCGGGACAGCGGCTTGAAACCACCGTCACTGCGCAATGCCGAAGCGCGAACCGCAAACAGCGTCAGGGCCCCACCCGCCACGACCACAAGGAAGCCAAGAATGAAGGCACCACGGGTAGGGTCATTGGCGAAGGCGTGCACAGACGTCAGCACCCCGGAGCGCACCAGGAAGGTGCCCAGCAGGCTCATGGAAAAGGTAATGATGGCAAGCAGGACGGTCCAGGCCCGGAACAGGTTACGTTTTTCACTCACGGCCAGGGAATGAATCAGCGCGGTACCCGCCAGCCAGGGCATCAGGGAAGCATTCTCCACCGGATCCCAGAACCACCAGCCGCCCCAGCCAAGTTCGTAGTACGCCCACCAGGATCCCAGAGCGATACCCACCGTAAGGAAACACCAGGCGACGGTGGTCCAGGGCCGCGCCCAGCGGGCCCAGGCCGGATCCAGATTACCCGCCAGCAGCCCGGCTACGGCAAAGGCAAAGGCCACGGAAAAGCCCACATAGCCCATATATAGCATGGGCGGATGAACGATCAGACCCGGATCCTGCAACAGCGGGTTCAGATCCGCCCCGTCCAGGGGAAACCAGGGGAGTGTACGGTCAAAGGGGTTGGAGGTGAGCAGCATGAACAGCAGAAAGCCCACTGCAATCATGCCCATGACCGCCAGCACCCGGGACACCATTTCCTGTGGCACACTGCGGCTCAGGACACCAACCATGGCTCCCCAGGCAGATAGCATCCAGCCCCACAGCAGTAGCGAGCCCTCATGTCCGCCCCAGATCGCCGACAGACGATAACCCAGTGGCAGCGCCGAATTACTGTGATTGGCTACATAGGTAACGGAAAAATCATTGATATAGAAGCTGTAGCCCAAGGCAATCATGGCCACAGTCATGGCCAGCCACTGCACCCAGGCCAGCGGCCGGGCATACCATTGCCAGGACGCAATGCCCTTGGCTATGCCCACCAGCGGGAAGACAGATACGCACAGGGCGGCGGCCAAAGCCAACCACAGGGACAGGTGCCCGATTTCTACTGCCACGAAAGCTCCTCAATCTGCTAGTTCATCTGGCGCAACGCCCGGCAGGGCTGCGCCACGCACCGCGCGCATAGCATCTTTAGATGGCCCACCAATTGCAAGTATATGGCTGCACCGAATGCTGATACGCGAGGAATTTACGCTGAACGGGCAGGATACAGGGAGACGCTCGCCATTTCCCCGCCCATAACCTGACCCCGATCAATGCTGGCATCCGGAATGTGCGACAGGGTTACTGACAGACAAAACCGGGCTCCATTACCCTCCCGGCGGTATGACCACGGCCTTTTAAGTCCGTTCATCGGTCATTTTCGGTAAAGCAGACCCTCCGACATATTTTGAGACGCTTGCTATTCGTATGCTTTCACTTGGCTTTGCTAGTATCACCGTCACTCTTGAAGCTCGTCACAGGGCTGACGGAAAAATGACACAAATCATCCATATACTCGGAATGCGCCGCCCTGGCCTTCATGGAGTAAGATCTTGAGCACTACAACAGATAAGAAATCTTCCTACGATCGTGACGACCTGCTGGCCTGCGCCCATGGCGAATTGTTCGGCCCCGGGAACGCACGACTGCCTTTGCCCAACATGCTGATGATGGATCGCATCGTCCATATCAGTGATCAGGGCGGCAAATACGGTAAAGGCGAAATCATTGCCGAACTGGATATCAGCCCCGACCTCTGGTTCTTCGACTGCCACTTTGAATCCGATCCGGTAATGCCCGGATGCCTGGGCCTGGATGCCACCTGGCAACTGCTTGGCTTCTTCCTTGGCCGCGAAGGGCACCCAGGCCGCGGCCGCGCTCTCGGCGTCGGTAACGTGAAATTCTCCGGGCAGATCCTGCCCACCGCCAAAAAAGTCACTTATCGCCTGGACGTGAAACGCGTCATCACCCGCAAACTGATTCTCGGCATCGCCGACGCCACGGTGGAAGTGGATGGCCGCGAAATCTATGCCGCAGAAGGACTGCGGGTGGGCCTGTTCACTTCCACCGATGGATTCTAGGAGCTAAAAACATGCGCCGTGTAGTAATTACAGGCATGGGTATCGTGTCCTGTCTGGGTAACGACGCCGACAGTGTCACTCAATCCTTGAAGGAAGGCCGTTCCGGTATTCGTTTCAACGAAACCTACAAGGAAATGGGTATGCGCAGCCAGGTGGCCGGCGTTCCCGAAATCAACCTTGAAGATTTCATTGATCGCAAGGCCAGACGTTTCATGGGCGACTCCGCGGCCTATGCCTATGTCGCCATGCAACAGGCCATTGCCGATGCCGGCCTCAGCGAAGACGAAGTGAGCAATGAGCGTACCGGTCTGATTGCCGGTTCCGGCGGCCACTCTTCGCTGAACCAGGTGGAAGCCGCTGACATTGCCCGTACTCGCGGCGTAAAACGCATTGGCCCGTATATGGTACCGCGGGTGATGGCGTCCACCGTGTCCGCCTGTCTTGCTACCCCCTTTAAAATTCGGGGCGTGAATTACTCCATCACCTCCGCCTGCGCCACCAGCGCACACTGTATCGGCAATGCGGTTGAACAGATTCAGTTGGGCAAGCAGGACCGTGTCTTTGCCGGTGGTGGTGAGGAAGAACACTGGGCATTGAGCTGTCTGTTCGATGCCATGGGCGCCCTGTCCAGCAAGTATAACGACACTCCGGAAACGGCATCCCGAGCCTACGATGCAACCCGCGATGGCTTTGTGATTGCCGGCGGCGGCGGCATGGTGGTACTGGAAGATCTGGAAACCGCCCAGGCCCGCGGCGCCAAAATCTACGCTGAAGTGATCGGCTATGGGGCCACCAGCGACGGTCATGACATGGTCGCTCCCAACGGCGAAGGTGCAGCACGCTGCATGCGCCAGGCGCTGGCCAACTTCGATGGCCAGGTGGACTATATCAATGCCCACGGCACCAGCACTCCGGTGGGTGATGTGGCCGAGCTGAAAGCCGTCAGCGAGGTGTTTGGTGAGCACTGTCCGTCCATCGGCTCCACCAAGAGCCTGACCGGCCACAGCCTCGGTGCCGCTGGCGTACACGAAGCCATCTACAGTCTGCTAATGATGCAACACGACTTCACCGCCATCAGCGCCAACATTAAAACCCTGGATGAAAAGGCCGAAGGCCTTCCAGTTCTGGTCAAAGGCAAAGATACAGGTCCCAGCGTTGTTCTGAGCAACAGCTTCGGCTTTGGTGGCACCAACGCCAGCCTGCTGCTGAAGAAGTGGGAAGGCTAAATTAATAGTTAATAATTAACAGTTAATAGCTCACTAACAAAAAGCCCGGCAAATGCCGGGCTTTTTTATTCTGTACAACGCGTGTTGCTAGAATTTATGCACCATGCCGACAGAGAAAGCCATGCCGGATTCGTCCACGTCGTTAACGGTGCCGAGCGGGTCATATTCTGTATCCGACGCTGACACAACGCCATAAGCAGTGGTCTGATCGCCAAGCTTGTAATCTGCACCGACGGCAAGCACCTGGACGTCCAGATCCAGGTCGCTGCTGTCCATGACACCAGCCTGCGCCTTAACCCCCAGACGATCACTCAGCCCCACACGGCCACTTAACAGATAAGACATCAGATCGGCTTCGTCGCTACCGATGGGATCAAAAGTTGCCTGTTCCGCAATGACGCCCAGCTGAACGCTCTCTGTGGCCTGGACACCGAAAGTGCCACGCAGGGCATCCCGATCGCCACCAAACGTGGCACCGACGATGCTGACTTCATCATAGGAGCTTTCATAGGCCAGCGCCGCATAAAGCGCATCGTTATCCAGGGTAGCAGAAACCCCCCAGGTATCGGTGAGGCCATCCTTGGTCTCGGTATTGGCACCGGCACCGATGGTTTCCCCTTCACCCGGCGCGATCTGGGCACGGATAACCACACCGCCAAAATCCGGGCTCTCCCAATTCAGGGTATTGTTGTTACGGTTCTGGCTGATAAATACCACTTCCATATCGGCCACCGTTTCATTGAACTGGTCCACCCAGCCTTCCGCGTCTTTCACCACGCTATCGAAACGACCGGCAAAGAATTTACCCGCATTGGTGTTCAGACCGAGGAAGCTGTTACGGGTGCTGAACGTGGAACCGGAATCGCCGTCCACGTCATAACCCGCCTCATATTGATAAATCACGGAGACACTATCGAAATCCAGCGGCTCTTCACCGCGCACACCAAGACGGGAACTATTACTGGACACAAACCAGGCATCAGAAAGATCGTCCTCGGCAAATACCAGAGGGCTTTCCGGATAATCACTGGTCTTGTCCACACTCAGATTAATCTTGCCGTAAAAAGTTGGGGCTGCGAGAGCTGTGACAGGAAGGGCGGCGCTGACCGCCACCGCAAGCAAATGCTTCTTCATTATAATTTTCTCCTTGGAATAAAAATCCTCAAACGCCCCCGCAATATATGACTATTTAATGACAGCAACAAGAAACCTTAAGAATGTGACTACGGCTCGCGGATTTCGGTTTGGCTCCCGGTCTGTGGCATCAGACGTCCGACCACCTGCCCCTATCAATGTCGATTAACAAAAAAAGCCCCCTGAACGGGGGCCTGAAACGTCGTCATAGCTTGATGCCATGTTGCAGCTCTCCTGAGCGCATGACGACTGCACACATAAATGGATCCATGCCAATCAGAACCAGCGATCCTCCATTTCCAGAAATGTCCGGTCCCCTTCAAGCAATCGTTGAACTTCCAGTTCAACCCGGGGCAGCTCCCACTGAAAGAAGTAACGGGCAGCCTGGAGCTTGCCACAGGCAAAGTCTTCATCTTCCACAGAAGTGAGCGCCGCTGCCGCATTGGCTTGACGCAGCCACATCCAGGCGGCCACCACATGGCCAACCAGCTGCAGGTACGCATTGGCGTTGGACAATCCCGCGGTGGGGCCCTGCTGGGCCATCAACGCACCTGCCGCCCTGGTTGCAGCTTCGACTTTCGGCAGCATGGTCTGAAGTGCCTCTGCAAACGGTTCGCAACGGGCATCGCTGGTGGCGGCCACATCCGCCATGATCCGCTCCACCAGTAGTTGCATGCCCTGCCCTTTCGCCTGCCAGACCTTACGGCCCAACAGATCCAGGCCATGAATGCCCGTGGTACCTTCATGGATAGGATTAAGCCGGTTGTCACGCCATACCTGCTCCACCGGATATTCACGGGTGTAACCGGCACCGCCGAACACCTGTATCGCCATATCGTTGGCCTTGACGCCAAACTCTGATGGCCAGGTCTTGATCACCGGCGTCAGCAGATCCAGCAGCAATTGCGCCTCACAGGCAGCAGCCTCATCGCCACTCTCAATTTCATCCACCAACCGGTAACCGTAAAAACACATGGCCAGCGCCGCTTCTGCATAGGATTTCTGTGTAAGCAGCAAGCGCCGCACGTCGGCATGCTCGATGATCGGCACCATGGGCTGACTGAAATCCGGCTCCTCGGCATGACGCCCCTGGGTGCGGTCGCGCGCATAATCCAGGGAAAACCGGTAGCCGCGGTATGCCAGTAGTGCAGCGCCGTACCCCACCGCCACCCGGGCCTCGTTCATCATCTGAAACATGTAACGCAGGCCCTGATGGGGCTCGCCGACCAGATAACCGTGACAATCATCGTTATCGCCGAAGGTCAGCGCAGTGCTACTGGCGCCGCGATAACCCATCTTGTGGATCAACCCGGCCAGGGTTACATCATTGCGCTGAACCGGCTTCCCCTGTGCATCGAGCCGGTATTTCGGCACCACGAACAGGGAAATCCCTTTTACCCCATCAGGACCGCCAGGAATTTTGGCCAACACCAGATGAACGATATTCTCAGCCAGCTCATTTTCACCGGCAGAGATAAAGATCTTGTTGCCCTTGATGCGATAGCTCCCGTCCTCCTGAGGCAGCGCACGGGTGCGAATATCGGCAAGGGACGAACCTGCATGGGGCTCTGTGAGCGCCATGGTGCCCGTGAAACGGCCAGCCATCATCGGCACAAGGAACTGTTCCTTGAGCATCTCGCTGGCAAAGTTGCGGATCACGTTGCCTGCCGCCCCGGTCAGAAAAGGATAGACCGTGGAACTGGGATTCACGCAGGTGAACATGCCGGTACAGGCAGCCACAGCTGTTTCCGGTAACTGCATGCCGCCTTCTTCAAAGCTGGCTCTGGCCGCAAGAAACCCGGCCTCAATGTAGGCATCAAAAGCCTCCTGCACCTCGGGTCGCATGACCACCTTGCCGTCGACAAAAGCCGGTTCATCCTTGTCGGCAAGCGTGTTGTGGTTGGCAAATTTTTCGTGAGCCAGTTTTTCTGCGGTATCCAGGGCCGCCTCTATGGTTTCACGGCTGTGCTCACTAAAACGCGGGCGGCTCAGCAACGCGTCAGTATCCAGCACGTCAAACAACTGAAAACGCAAATCCCGGCGATCAAGAATGGTAACGGTCACAGAAAGGCTCCACTTTATTTTCCAATCAGCTTGCCATTACGGAAGGGTCTCTGGCATTGTCGCCTATGACTCATTTATGGTTGATTGCGTCAATATGTATCAAGTTGCTGTTCTTGCCTACGATGGCGTCTTTGCCTCGGCTCTCACCGGCATTGTGGATTTACTGGGCCTCACCGGTGTCACCTGGAACCGCATCCAGGGCGAGCCGCTGAATCGTCAGTTTCGGGTGCGAATCGTTTCCCGCGACGGTAATCCGGTCAGGTGCACGCCCAATATCCGGATTGCGGTCGACGCCTCCATCGACCAGATCGAAAAAGTGGATCTGGTCGTGGTACCAACCATCGGCGCCCCGATTGAGAGTGTCCTCAAGCAACAGAAGGATGTGCTGCCCTGGCTGCGCCAGATGCACGCCAATGGCGCAGATCTCGCCAGTAATTGCACTGGCGCCTTCCTGCTGGCCGAAGCCGGGCTACTGGATGGGCGCACCGCAACGACTCATTGGGGCTTCAGCCAGCAATTTCGTCACCGCTATCCCGAAGTCGCACTTAACGAAAAAGAATTGATCACTCGCGATGACAATATCTTCTGCGCGGGAGGAGGTACGGCCTGGCGAGATCTGAGCATTTTGTTGGTGGAACGCTATTGCGGCCCCGACCTGGCTCGGGAGCTGGCAAGGGCCTTTGTGATTGATGTGCGCAATGACCTGCAAAGTATCTACGCCGGCCTGCCTGCACACAGCTACCACCAGGATGCCCAGGTGCATACCGTGCAGGCCTGGATTCACGAACATTTTCATGAAGCCACCTCGCTGACGCAGCTGGCTGAAATGGTGCACATCAGCCCTCGCCAGCTTCAGCGTCGCTTCACCAGTGCGCTTGGGGAACCTCCCTTGCAGTACCTGCAGCGGGTGCGAATTGAAGCCGCCCGCAAGATGCTGGAGCGCGGCTCATCAAACCTGGCCAAACTGTCCGAACAAGTGGGCTACCAGGACGTGAGCAGCTTTTCCCGGCTGTTCAAGCGGCATACCGGGTTGTCGCCCAGCCACTACCGACAGCGCTTCGCCCGCACCGGCACATTGAACGACTGAAGGCGGTTCATCCGGGCCAGCTTGCGATAACCCTGATTCCGCCTGACACTTAACCTTTCTGCACGTTGACGCGCCGTTGACGATGGTCAGGGCAATCTCGGTTGTACAAAACCGGAAATTTGTACAGGAGCAGCACCGTGGACAACCTCTCAATTTTGCTGGTCGAAGATCACCGTCAACTGGCCCAGACGGTGCTGGAATATCTGGAGCAACAGGGCGCCACCGTAGACTACGCCGGCAACACGCATCTGGCGCGGGAACTGGTGAAAGAGCATCACTATGATCTGATGCTGCTGGATGTCATGTTACCGGGAGAAAGCGGATTTGAATTCTGCCGCTCTCTGCGTGAAGAGTTGACCCTGGATATGCCGGTCATTTTCATGACTGCGCGTGATCAGCTGGATGACAAGCTGGAAGGCTTCAAAAATGGTGGCGATGATTACATCGTCAAGCCGTTTGCCCTGCCGGAACTGGCAGCGCGGGTGCACGCCCAGATCCGACGCCAGCGGCGAGAGGTCACCGCTAACACCCTTCAAGTGGACGATCTGGAACTGGATCCTGCCCGTCAGGAAGCTCGCCGCGCCGGTCAGCCCCTGAAACTTTCTCCTACTGCCTTTCGTATTCTGCGGATTCTGATGCGCGAATCCCCCAAGGTTGTCAGCCGCGAGCAACTTGAGCAGGAGCTGTGGGGAGATCTGGTTCCCGACTCTGATGCCTTGCGCAGCCATCTCTACAATCTTCGCAAAGCGGTCGACAAACCCTTTGCCAATGCCCTGCTCAACACGTTACCCGGCGTCGGATTCTGTATTCAATCACCAGAACCGTCGAACCCTTAACAGAAAGCGTCCTTGCACTGGCATATTGTTGGGGATGACAATAACGCAACTCATCATCCCTTGTTCTCTATGCCTGTTCTCCGCTCTGACCCACCCCTTCGCTATCGCTCCAGCCAGGCATTGCTGGACGCGCACCTCCAGCGCCTCCAGCAACGCTACGGAATGGCCCTGTGGATGATTACCCGGGTAAGAGACAACGCCATGTGGCTACTGCGAGTCTCCGATCGGCATTACGGCCTGGAACAGGGGGATCGTATCGAATGGGAGCGCAGTTACTGTATCCGCATGGTGGAACAGGGTGCGCCCCGTATCGTGACAGACACCACTAAAAACCCCATCTACCATTCAGCACAAATCAATGATGATCTTGCCGTTGGTGCCTACGTAGGAATGCCGCTGGTCGACTCCCGAGACCAGTTTTTTGGCACATTGTGCGCACTGGATCCTAATGCCCAGCCGGCCACATTGCAGGATCAACTTGCCGATCTGGAACATGACGCCGCGCTGATCAGCTACACCCTTGAACACGCCCTGCGTGAAGCCCAGCAACAACGCCTGACCACGTTCATCGAACATCCTGATCGCTGTGACGATACCGGTTTACCCGGCGCAGAGGGATGGCAGGACATCTACCAGCAGGAACAGAAAAATTGCCGCGACCTCGGCATGGAATCCTCTGTCATGTATCTGCAGGCCTCCGAATCGGCGGACAGTCTGGCGATTGCAGATTCGCTTGCTGCATTGCTGCGGGATCAGGATAGCGTGGCACACCTTGGTAACAACCACTTCGGCATCCTGCTTACAGACACGGATCAACACAAGGCCCACCGGGTGGCCGACAGGATCCGGGACGCGCTCAATGCCAAGCGGATGCTGGTGCACCTGCAACAGGAAAGCCTGCCACCTTCCTGAGCCGGCAAAAACACCAAACCTCAGTCAGAACCGCACTTCCACCTGGGTACCTTGGCCAGGTTCGCTGGCTACCATGACATCCCAGTGATAGCGCTCGCAAAGCCGCTGCACGATAGCCAGACCAAGGCCATGGCCGCTTTCCTTGCTTTCACCGCGCTGGAACGGCTTCATCATCCGATCCAGTTCAGATTGCTCCATACCCACGCCGGCATCCACCACCTGAACTGCACCATCCTGAATAACAATGGTCACTTCACCGGAACCACTGTAGTTGATGGCGTTCCGTACCAGGTTATTCAGTAGAATGGTGAGCACCGCTTCCGGCGCCATCACCTTCATCAAGGCTCGCTGACGTACCTGCAGACGGATCTGTTTGCGCTCTGCCAACGGCGACAACCGCTCCATCAGATTCACTGCCAGATCGTTGACGATAATCTCGTCACTGTCCTGGCTGGTCTGCTCAGTACGAGCCAGCATCAGCAAGGTTTCCAGTGTTGCCTCCATATCATCGACCGTGTCTTCCATCCGGCGGATTAACGGACGGTCACCGATCTGGCTCACCAGCAGTTCCAGATTGGTGCGAAACACGGCCAGCGGCGTGCGCAGCTCATGGCTGGCATCGCGGGTAAATTGCCGCTCACGCTCCACAAAACTGACCAGCCGATCCGCATAGCTGTCCAACGCTGTCAGCAGCACCGACACTTCACTGTCTGCGTCCGCTTCGATATCAGTCAGATCCGGGCGTGCCAGACCGGGGTTGTCCACCGGCGCCTGCCGCAGACGGTCTGCCAGCTGTACCAGGGGGGACAATAATTCCCGGGATTTTTTCCAGCCCAGAAACGAGGTGATATAGATCACCAGCAGCACGCCGGTCAACGGCAAGATACCAAACAGAAACGCCAGCACGGACACGCGCTGTTCATCAAAAATCAGATAGAGCCTCGAGCTTCCCTGCTTTTCGATATAAACAATGGGCCGCTCATCACCGAGGCTCACGCGGTGGTAACCATCCGGCATGGCCTGTAAAGCCGCGGGAATCTCATCCTTAACGGCATCACTACTGAGAAGGCCAAGCAAGTGACGGGTGTTGGGCCGAGGCTGCCGGGGATTGTTATCCAGCAACGACCAGTAATGATCCGCCTCCTTGATCAGTGCCTGTTTCACCAGCACCTGTTCAATGATATTGGCCGTCGCCCATACCCCCAGCACTGTCGCCAGGCTGATTAACAACAGCTGGAGCAGATAGACGCGGGTAATGCGATGCTGAACCCCGGATTTCTTCATGCATTCCCCTCTGGGGCCCCTCTCGTCATGCAGTCATGGGCCGGACAAAACGATAGTGCGCAACAAACCACTCATCACCCTCACCATAGTTAAACAGCTCTGCGCATGCCATGAAAAACATCCGCCAGCGCTGCAACCAGCGCTTGCCTTCACCGGAGCCATACAGCTCATCCAGCAGCGCAATCAGCGTTTGTTGATGGGTGTCCGCCAGCACCAGCCAGGCTTCAAGCGTCCGTCCATAGTGGGTACCGTTAACTGCCCAGCGCTGCTCCTCCTTAAGTTCACCGGCACACTCGGGCAACCAGTCCCAGGACGGCATCATGCCACCGGAAAAGAAGTTGCGCGCCATCCAGTCACTGCTGCCCTTGTCTTCGAACAGATACGTCAGCTCACGGTGACAGAACACATGAATGAACAGCTTGCCCCCGGGCACCAGCCAGTCATGGATACGCGCCATCAGGGTGCGGTGATTGCGCATGTGTTCGAACATCTCCACCGTCACCACCCGGTCAAACTGCTGCTCCGGCGTAAAGGCTGCTGCATCGGCGGTAATCACATTGACGTTATCAAGACCACGTTCACTGGCACGCTGAAGAATGAATTGGCGCTGTGAAGAGGAGTTGGAAATGGCCGTAATCTGACTGCCTGGGTAATGCTCCGCCATCCACAGAGTCAGCGACCCCCAGCCACACCCCATTTCCAGAATGTTCTGCCCATTGGCCAGCTCTGCCCGCTCGCAGGTGAGCGCCAGCATGGCCGCTTCAGCCTCAGCCAGGGTGCTGTCATCGCTGGGCCAGTAACCGCTGGAATACTTCAGATGCGGACCCAGCACTTTTTCATAGAAGCGGGCATCCACTTCATAATGCTGTTCATTGGCCGCATCCTGATCCACTGCCACCGGCGCTGCGCTCAGTGCCGCGGTCAACTCATCGTGCTTGCGCTCGTGCTCTTGTTGCAGCCGACGGCCAAGCAGGCGGCGGATACCGAAACGAACCAGCGGGTCCGGTAGCCAGCCGGATTCTGCCATTTGGATAATCATGATGTTGGTCTCCAGGGAAAGAAGGCACTGGTGGTGCGTTGGTACTCCCGGTAATCATCGCCCCGGGACTTGATGGCTTGTTTTTCCGTGTAGGGAATACCCGTAACAAACCAGAGAAACAGAAACATGGCGAGCGGCAACAACCATAACCAGCCCGCATTGCTGGCGCCCAGGGCGATCAGCGGATAGCTGAGCCAGTGCAACCATTCAAAGAAATAATTCGGATGGCGGGAATATCGCCATAGACCTTCGCGACATGTCTTGCCCCTGTTCGCCGGATTCGCCTTGAATCGGCTGAGCTGCGTGTCGGCAAGCCCTTCACCTGCGATAGCCAGCAGTCCAATCAGCGCACCAGTCACTACCGACCAGGTTGACCACTGTGCCTGCTCGCCGATCACCTTGAAGGTCAGCGCAAAGCCCCAGGCCAGCAGCGCCTGGCTCCAGAAGAAAAACAGAAACACGGTTTGAGTCTTCTTTCCCAGCGCCGCACGCATGGCCGCATAACGACCGTCTTCATGATCCTCCTGACTCACCCGTCTAAAGATATGGCCACCAAGACGCACCGACCAGCATGCAAGCAGCACTAACGCCGCCAGGCGCGGCAGCAACTCACCGTTTCCAAGCAGCAGAAAAGCACTACCGGTCCCCCCGGTGCCCCATGCCCAAAACACATCAACCCAGCCAGCATTGCCAGAACTACGCTGTTTGAGCCACATAAGGGTCGCGACCAGCAACAAGCCTGCAAGCCACAACCAGATGTTATCCATTATTGCCAACCTCTCTCTTCAATGGCCCACCGGATTTGTCCAGCAAGGTGGCCAGGGCAGCAAACAGTGGCACGATGCCGGCCCAGACTGCGCCGTACACCAGCATCAGCCGCCATTCCCCCAGTGGCGCTTCCGCCGCCCCCAGGTGCACGCCCATCATCACCGAAAACCCACCGCCAAAACCGCCAAACAGTGCAGCTAATAGCGGCCGTCTTTGCAACCAGGCAAGGCAGTAAAAAAAGCTCAACGCAAAACCACCCCACAGCGCCCAGATCCATCCCGGGGCCAGCCATGTGGATGATGTGCCCGTGTACTTGATCAGACCGCTGCCGAGCCAGACAGGCTCCAATAATGCGCAAGCCACAAAGCCAACCACCACCATTTTCAGATCGCGCTTCCAGGCCGTCCCGGCAACCACCATCAGGACAACCATGATCCCCAGCACCCACCAGGCCAGCTGGGGGCTACCCCTTGCGGCACCCAGCACGGCTGCGGGCCAGAGCAACTGGAAGCCGATCAGGTTAATCAGGAATGAGGGAGAAATGGATTTCATATTTGAAGAGTGCGGCAAACCTCGTCAAGAGGCTGTGAACCAATCTTCACAAGGGTCTCACCGCCTCTGTCCGATGCTTTGGGTATGAAAACAGCCCTTGCACTGACAATACTGGCTCTGGCCTCCGCGCTGGCGGGATGCAGCAGCAATCCTGCCGGACCCTATGGCTACACCTCTGCCTACCTGGAAGAAAGAAGCCGCTGCGTCGGCAGCAGCATGCCTGACACCGAGCATGTGCAGCGCTTTATCCGGTTCTACGATCAATTGAAAGAAGGCCAGATAGATTCGCAAATCCCACTGATCTATGCGGAAGAGCTGTACTTCAACGACACCCTGATTACCTTGCATGACCGCGCTGCGCTGCAATCGCATCTGCAGGGTACTGCCGAAAGGCTGGACCGCATGTCCGTAACGCTGCTGGATGTCCTGCAGCCCTCTCCGCTGGGTAACCCGGGAGACAGTCATCAAGCCCAGGCCACCTTTCTGGTATGGGAAATGGAGGCGCAATTCAGCCTCCTGGGCAAGGACCGGCTGTCACACACCCTGGGCATCAGCCAGCTATGTTTCAACGACAAGGGTCAGGTCACCTTTCACCAGGATTTCTGGGACAGCAGCCAGGGACTTGATCAACATCTACCACTACTGGGACCCCCAACACGATGGCTACGCAAGCATTCAGACACACCGTGATTCGTATCACGCTGACCGTGACTTCCCTGCTCATCGGCATTTCCCCTGTGCTGGTAAGTGCCGAAGAGGACTGGCAACGCTGCCACCGTGCAGATGTGAAGGCGCTGAAAGTATTCACCGTCGGCGAGGCCTCCCTGTATCGCGAAAACTGCAATGCAGCAGACCTGTTGGCTCCACCGCTGAAACTGGCCTTCCGCTATTTCCGTGACGTACCCGGTGATGCATTTGGCAAAGCCGCCATGCATTTCCTGGAGAAAAACCTGGATGAATCCCGTTTCGAAAGACTGGAACCGGAACTGGCGACCTTCAATCAGTACTATCAGGACGTGGGTGACGGTGACCAATACACACTGACCTATGATGATGGCGCACTGACACTGGCCCTCAATGGCAAGGCGCTAACAAAGCAGAGTGGTGATGACTTTGCCCATGCCTACCTGACCATCTGGTTCGGTCCGGATCCCTATTCCCCGGCCATGAAGGAATCCCTGCTGGGACAGCGGTAAGCCATCCTATTGCGCCACGCCCTGCCAGCCGGGATACTGACCCCATAACAAACACAGTCAGTATTCGGGGAATTTGCAGCATGGCATCGCTGTTTCACGTAATCGCTACCGCCTCACGTCATATCAGCCAGAAAGACCGCACCTCTGCTCTCAAGGGTACGGCGGCCTTCCTGACCGCCGCGACACTGGTATCACTCATCCTCACCAGCATTGCCGTGCTGATCGTTGGGGAGCGAGACTGGTTATCTGCCCTGATCCTTGCCATCGCCCTCCCATTGATACTCATCACCCCGCTGCTGTTTCTTTTTTCCACCCGATTGATCGCCCTGGACCGGCACAATCGCGAACTGCAGCAGGCCGCACGGGAAGACCATCTGACCGGTGTGTTCAACAGGCCTCACTTGCTGGGCATGCTGGAGAGAGAACTGGCATTGAGTCAGCGCCACAACTACAACGTATCCGTCCTGTTGCTGGAAATTGGCGATTTCAGCCAGCTACTGGATGAACAGGGACGTCATGTGGGAGAACAGGCGCTGCAGCAATTCGCCGACTGTATCGCGGAAAAGATTCGTGAAAGCGATCTGTTCGGACGTTTTGATGGCGCCCAGTTCCTGTTGGTTCTGCCACACACCAGTTTCGAAGATGCCACCCGCATGGGAGAGGGCCTGCGTGCCATCGCTGCCAACCTGAAACTCAACGGCCGGATTCAGGACGATGGTACCCGCCCTGTTGTTCGTATCAGTGCCAAAATTGGTGCTGCCAGCACAGAAAACAGTGGGCGAAACCTGAACTCGCTACTCAACGAAGCCGATTACTCGCTCTATCAGAACCGAAACGAGCGTCGAGACAAAATTGTCATGCCGGACGACTGACACAAGACAAGCAACAAAATGGTGAGTGCTTTTTAGCCTGATCACAACGAAAGACAATTTTTATTCCCTTGCGATTCCTCAAACTGCCTCTGGCCCTATCTTCCATATATCGTCAGATTAGGCGCAGAACCTGCAACGTAATACCAAATCATTAACGATTCATAATGCTTTATTGTTAATTTTCTATGGGAGTTGCCATAAAAACGACAAATAGTTTCTCCCTTTGTAAATTTTCTTATTAATCTCTAGAAGTAGGATTTACATGGATCAAAGGCTACCCAACACTGTACTGGTGTTTGTTCTGCCTATCGATATAAAAAAGGAAGGAGTCTATGAACGCTAAACGTTTTTTGGCAGCCAGTATTGCTTGCGCGTCTGTTACTGCCACTTCAGCCGTAATGGCTGAGGGTATGCCCGAGCGTTATTTCTACTTCGGTGGCCACATCAGTGAAAACTGGCTGGACGTGGGCGACCATTATCTGGAAAGCACCAGCGAGAACGAGGTGACTTTGCCCGGCGCCCAACTGGGTTACCGATTCAACCGTGACTGGTCCGTCCAGGGCTGGTGGGAGCGTAACAACTCCAATACCGAACTGTTCGGCGATGTGGACCTGAACATTGCCAGTGCTGCCCTGCGCAAGCACTTCTACGGCAGCTCATCCTTCGAACCCTATGTGGGCATCGGTGCCGGTGAATTCCGTGCAGAACCGAACAGCGACAGCAGCAACGACTACCAGGAAACCATTGGTACCCTGGAAGCCGGTTTCCAGACCCTGCTGCACCCGCACTTCATTCTGGATGTGGGCGCCCGCCCCTACTACGCCTTTGACAGCGAGCGCTGGGACGCGGAAATTTACGCAGGCCTGAACTTCCTGATCGGCGCCAGCAGCTCTGGTAATGACGAGGAAATGGAAGAAGAGCCTGCTCCAGTGGATAACATCGTTTCCGACAGCGATGGTGATGGCGTGCCGGATGAGCAAGACCAGTGTTCAGGCACACCCGCTGGCGCTCAGGTAGATGCCACCGGTTGCGAGCTGGACGATGATGGCGACGGCGTTGCCAACAGCAAAGACCAGTGTGCTGACACTCCTGCTGGGGCTCTGGTTGATGAAACCGGTTGCCAGCAGTATCTCGACAAGGACGTGAAGGAAACCCTTTACGTTGAATTCGAGCACGGCAAGTCTGAAGTGACCAAGGCTTCCTACCCGAAACTGGGTAACCTTGCCGAGCAGATGCGTCAGTATCCTTCTGCCAACCTGGTACTCGAAGGCCACACCGACAGCACCGGTTCCGCAGCATTCAACAAGAAGCTGTCCAAGCAACGTGCAGACGCTGTGATGCGTGTTCTGGTTGACGAGTACGATATCGCCGCCGAACGTGTCAGCACTGAAGGCTACGGCGAAGAAAAGCCGATTGCCGACAACGGCACTGCCGAAGGTCGCGCTCAGAACCGTCGTGTTGAAGCGGTAATGAAAGCCACCACCAAGGAAGCCCAGTTCCAGTAAGGAACACTTCCTGAACAAAAAAAGGGCCGACATTGTCGGCCCTTTTTTTATGCCGCTCCGCGACCGCAGGGCGATCAGGCCCTTGCAGAACACAAATCGGGGACGCTGTTCAAGCTGATGCATTTCCATGTCAGGATCCGGATCGCCAGGCAAGCCTGGGGCGTCAGTCGAGACGCTGGAATCCTTACCTCGGATAGGCTCGGATCGCGTGCAGGCACGCTCCTACAGCTGCTGCGTAGAAAAGCAGAGCATTTGGGGACCTGTTGGTTTTTCCTATCCAATCGAGCGTAGCTCGTAGCTCGTAGCTCAGCGCCCCCGCCGACTGGCAAAGAAACCCTTCAACAGCGCCGCACTGTCCTGCGTCAGCAACCCGCCTTCCACCAGCACCTTGTGGTTGTAGAACGATACCTCCGGCAACTGCAGCTGACTGGCGCAGACACCTGCACGTGGTTCAGGGGCGGCATAGACCAGCCGCGACACCCGTGCATGGATCAAAGCACCAAAGCACATGGTGCAAGGCTCCAAAGTCACATACAGGGTGCTACCGGGCAGACGATAATTCTGTTCATTACGGGCCGCATCACGCAGCGCCATCACTTCAGCATGTGCAGTGGGGTCATGGGCGACAATGGGCTGATTGAAGCCCTCCCCCAACAAGACGTTATCGCGGACCAACACGGCGCCCACGGGTACTTCACCGGCCTCAGCGGCTTGTTCCGCCAGGGCCAATGCCCTGCGCATCCAGTCTTCGTCATTCATGGCAGATTCTCCCAGCTGTGCAGATGGTAGCACCCGCCCGGCATTTCGTTACAATCGGCCTAACAACAGATATGAGACATCTTATGACCACCATTGGCACCCCCCATACAGACACCGCAACCCGTGTGATGTTGCTCGGCTCCGGCGAGCTGGGTCGTGAAGTGGCCATTGAGCTGATCCGCTACGGGTGCGAAGTCATTGCCGTGGACCGTTATGCCAACGCCCCGGCCATGCAGGTGGCCCAACGCAGCCATGTGATCAACATGCTCGACGGCGCCGCATTGCGCAGCCTGGTGGAAAAGGAAAAGCCCGCGCTGATCGTGCCGGAAATTGAAGCCATTGCCACGGATGAATTGCTCAAGCTGGAGGCTGAGGGGGTCACCGTAGTTCCCACCGCACGGGCCACCAACCTGACCATGAACCGGGAAGGCATCCGCCGTCTGGCCGCCGAAGAACTGGGTTTGCCCACCTCACCTTTCCGCTTTGCTGATACCCTCGAAGACTACCAGCAAGCGGTGGCCGAAATCGGTATGCCCTGCGTGATCAAGCCGGTAATGAGTTCCTCCGGCAAAGGCCAGAGCACCATCAAGACCGAAGCCGATATTCAGAAAGCCTGGGACTATGCCCAGTCCGGCGGCCGCGCCGGGGAAGGCCGGGTCATCATTGAAGGCTTTGTGGACTTCGACTACGAAATTACCCTGCTCACCGTTCGCCATCGCGACGGCACCACGTACTGCGATCCCATCGGCCACCGTCAGGCCAACGGCGATTACCAGGAATCCTGGCAGCCACAACCCATGTCCGCTGCAGCACTGGATGCATCCCGGGAAGTGGCAGGCGCCATTACCGAAGCACTGGGCGGTACCGGTATCTTTGGCGTTGAACTGTTTATCAAGGGCGATCAGGTGTATTTCAGTGAGGTGTCTCCACGCCCCCACGATACGGGTCTGGTAACCCTGCTGTCGCAGAACCTTTCCGAATTCGCATTACACGCCCGCGCCATCCTCGGCCTGCCGATCCCGGCGCTGGAACAACGCGGCCCTGCCGCCTCATCCGTACTGCTGGTGCAGGGTGATTCAGAACAGATGCAGTATCAGGGCCTCGATCAGGCCTTGAGCCAACCCAACACGGAAGTGCGTCTGTTTGGCAAACCAGAAGTGCATGGCAGCCGCCGACTCGGCGTGGCGCTGGCGCTAGGCAGCGACATTGCCAATGCCCGGGACAAGGCCAACGCCGCCATCGCCTCACTCACCGTAAAATTATAAGGACGCAATGCATGCAAAATCAGGACACGCACAGCAAGGTTATCGGCTATCTGCTCTGGATCTTCGGTTTCATGGGCGCGCACCGTTTCTATTACGGCAAGCAGATAACGGGCACCATCTGGTTTTTCACCCTCGGGCTGTTCTTTATCGGCTGGATCATCGACCTGTTCCTGATCCCCGGTATGGACGAAGCGGCGGATGCAAAATACGAGGCCGGCAGCATCGACTATAACGTGGCCTGGATCCTGCTCACCTTTCTGGGCATCTTCGGCATCCACCGGTTTTACATGGGCAAGGTCTTCACCGGCATTCTCTATCTGCTGACGGTGGGTCTGTTCGGGCTGGGAATTCTCTACGATTTCCTGACTCTCAATGGTCAAATCGCCGAGAAAAACCGCCTGCCAGGCTGAACACGTTCAGCCTCTCTCCCTCCACTTTTCAAACTTAAAAAAAGGCCGCGCTCCTGACAGAGCTCGGCCTTTTCTTTTCTCGAAGCTCGAAGCTCGAAGCTCGAAGGGTTAATTCTTGACTGCGTACCTGCCCGCGCCCAGGAAAAAAATCGCCAGCGAAGTGAACAGGAAAAAACCCTGCAGTTCCAACGCCCAGCCGCCAGACTTGGATAGCGCAAAAACTTCGCCCATGTGTACCAGCACGATAGCCACCAACATGTTGCCGGCCATCAGCACCGCACCCACACGGGTATGCAGCCCAATAATCACCATCAAGGGGGCAATGATCTCGCCGATAAACACCCCGTAGGCGAGGAACCCCGGCAGGTTATGGGATGCCAGCTCATGGGCAATCCAGCCCACCCCGGAATACAGCTTGCCGATACCGTGCAGCAGCATCAGGATTCCAGCTGTAAGACGCAGGATCAATTTCGCCAGATCAGGATTATTCAAGACACTATCTCCCCATTGAATGTGGAACCGGGACCAACCCGACTCATTCCGAACCCTACCACCAGCCGACAGTCAGAGCATCAGCTTATCCGATGCGAAGGCGACAATATGACGCATTTATCAATCAGGGTGATGTAGTTAATGGGCTGGTCGGGTTATAGGATGGCTGTGTTGTCCACTAGCATGGAGTGCCTGGGCGGGCAGGCGCTTTTCGTTGCACTCCTGAGCTTTCCTGCGGACAGCCCATCTCTCTGCTAGGCTTGTGCCTTCATCAAACACGAGCGACACATGATTCGTTATTGGCACACTCCCAAAGCGGGCAGTCTCTCCCGACTCTCCCTGCAAGAGAAAGCGTCCGGGCCTCTTGAACAAACCCGAGTGAGAATTCGCGTGGAGGCGGTCGGTCTGAACTTTGCCGATATCTTTGCCCTCACCGGCCTGTACTCGGCCACGCCAGAGGGCGCATTCACTCCCGGACTGGAATTCGCCGGTGAGGTCATTGAATGCGGTGCGCAGTGTCAGCGATATCAGGTCGGCGATCGGGTCATGGGGGTTACCCGCTTTGGTGGCTACACCTCACAGATCGACAGCGATCCCGATTATCTGATGCCTCTACCCCACGATTGGAGCCCCGCTCAGGGCGCTGCCTGGGCAGTGCAAACACTCACCGCCTGGTACGCGCTTACCCGGCTTGGCGCCGTGCAGCCCGGACACCAGGTGCTGGTTCACAGCGCCGCTGGAGGGGTGGGACTTCAGGCGATGAAATTATGCGAAACCCTGGGGGCCAAACCGGTGGGAACAGTCAGCAGTCTGGACAAGGCAGACTGGTTGAAGCAACAGGGATTCACGCAGATTCTGGTGCGCGAAAAAACGTTTCGGCAACAACTGCAACGCGAAGACAGGCACTTTGATCTGGTCCTGGATGCCATCGGCGGAGCGGTGCAAAAAGCGAGTTTTGATGCCCTCAATCCCATGGGCAGACTGGTGGTGTTCGGCGCCGCCGAATTTACCCCCAGTGGTCAAAGGCCTGACTACCTCCGGGCTCTATGGCGGTATTTGAAACGGCCACGCTATGACGTCATGGAGATGATCAGCAGCAACCGTTCCGTACTGGCCTTCAATCTGATCTGGCTATGGGAACAAAAAAAGGAAATGCAGACGCTGCTTCAGGAGCTGGCAGAAGTTACCATCACGCCACCTCATGTGGGTCATCAGTTTGACTTTACCCAGGCCCATGAGGCGCTGGCATTACTGCAATCCGGCCGCACCATTGGCAAGGTGGTTCTGACGATCAGTTGATCCCCGAAAACAGGGCGTCCAGGGCGGCCCGATCCGGACGCACGGCCCTGGCGACTTCCTGCCCGTCTTTCATAACGATCAGCGTCGGCCAGAGTTTTACACGAAAGCTTCGCCCAAGCCGCCGTCCCGGCCCATCCTCCACCTTGATATGTTGCCCATCCGGCAACGCCTCCAGGGCGTTCTCGATATCCGCCTGCGCGGCAAGGCAATGCCCACACCAGTTGGTGCCAAACTCCACAACGACCAGACCGTCCACTTTATCCAGTTCCGTCCGGCCCAGCGTTTCCTCTTTATATACACCCTGATACTGCATCACCGCTCACCTTGTTACACTCTGCCTTGCGTTGCTCCCTGCCACCGCTCCAAGGATACCAGTAATGACCCAGACCACCGTACTCACCGAGCGCCACGATAACATTCTCGTGGTCAGTCTGAACCGGCCCGAAGTCCGCAATGCGGTCGACCGCCCCACTGCCGACGCCTTGCGACAAGCCTTCGAACAGTTTGATGCCGACGACAGTTTGAGTGTCGCGGTGCTGCAGGGCCTGGGCGGAAACTTCTGTGCGGGCGCAGACCTTGGCGCCATGTCAGATCCACAGCGTCGTAACGAGATTGATGCAGCAGGCAGCGGCCCCGGACCCATGGGCCCAACGCGGCTGTCATTGACGAAACCGGTTATCGCTGCCGTCAGCGGTTATGCCGTTGCCGGTGGGCTGGAGCTGGCGCTCTGGTGCGACATTCGAGTGATGGAGGCAAATGCCGTGTTCGGCGTCTTCTGCCGCCGCTGGGGCGTACCCCTTATTGATGGCGGCACCGTTCGGCTGCCCCGTCTGATTGGCCATAGCCGTGCCATGGACATGATCCTGACAGGGCGCCCTGTGGCTGCCGACGAAGCACTACTTTTCGGATTGGCCAATCGCGTGGTGGAAAAGGGCCGGGCTCTGGGTGCGGCACTGGAAATGGCGCAGCAAATTGCCGCCTTCCCGCAACGCTGCCTGCGTGCAGACCGGCTCTCCGCGCTGGAGCAATGGCAACAGTCCGAGGCCGACGCGCTGCAGACGGAGGGCGCCGGTGGTTACCCGGTGGTATTCGAGGAAGCCCTGGAAGGTGCCGGCCGTTTCAGGGCCGGCAGTGGCCGTCATGGCCAGTTTGACGAGTCGTGAAGGCCACGCCTTGAAACAACTCAGTCGTGGCTCTCCAGCTCAATCAGGGTGGCCACATGCTTGCCATCCTGAAACTGAAAGTCCACTTCCACACGCTGCCCCTCATGGAGATCGCTGAATTCTTTCAGACCATCCTCATAGAAGGTGGTTGCGCTGGTAACAAACGTAATGCCTTGAACGACAAAAGTGCCGGCCTCCGTATCTACCGATTCAATCAAGCCTTCCAGATCATTGGCAATAACCGGTGTACTGGCAGCGAACAACGCTGCGAACGGCAATGCTTTCCATGAACCCTTCATGATCACTCTCCAAGACTCCGTCCTTGTCACAGGCCCGCTCGGCGGGCCTGCCTGCATCGTCTGATTAACGTACCACTACGAAGAAAACACCGCCATTTCGGTTCACCCGCAACAACAGGGCGGCATCCTTGTCCTGAATGGCACCCTTCAGTTCATCCATGTTTACGACATCCTTGCGATTGGCGTTGATGATCACATCACCCTGCCGGAGCCCGGCACGCCACGCAGGGGACCCCTGCTCTACCTTGTCCACAAAGACACCCTGATCGGCGTGCTGCAGCTCGCCCTTGCGCAGGTCGCGCAGGCTGGCACCTTCCAGATAACTGGAAACCGCCTCTCCACCGGCCGTCTCCTGGGAGGTTTCGCTGATCACCGCCGTGACAGACTTCTTCTTGCCGTCACGCAAAATGCTCAGCTGGACCTTTTCGCCCACCGGTGACATACCCACCTTGTTTCGCAGGTCATTGGCTCGGTTCACAGGACGGCCATCCACGGCCACCACCACATCACCACTCTTGACACCGGCCTTCTCGGCGGCACTGTCTTCCACTACCTGGGTGATAACCACACCGCGCTGACGCTCTACGCCAAAGGCGTCCGCCAACTCCGGGGTCAGGTCCTGAATGGTGACGCCCAGCATGCCGCGACGCACCTCGCCATGCTCTATCAGCTGGTGCATCACGTTTTCCGTCATTTCCGTAGGAATGGCAAAACCGATCCCCACGTTGCCACCCGCCGGGGCAAGAATGGCAGTATTGATGCCCACCAGTTCGCCGCGCAGGTTGACCAGGGCGCCCCCGGAGTTACCCGGATTGATGGACGCATCGGTCTGGATAAAGCTCTCGTAGCCCTCGATCCCCAGACCCGTTCGTCCCAGCGCAGAGACAATCCCGCTGGTCACCGTCTGCCCGAGTCCGAAGGGATTACCGATGGCCACCACAAAATCCCCTACCCGCAAGGTGGTGGAATCCGCAATGGCGATCTGGGTAAGGTCACTGGCGTCTTCCAGTTTCAGCACCGCCAGATCCACTTCTTCGTCCGTCCCCACCAGCTCAGCCGTCAGTTCCCGGCCATCGGTGAGCGTCACCTCGATCGTATCTGCATTCTTGACCACATGCGCATTGGTCAGCACATAGCCATTGTCGGCATCCACAATGACGCCGGAGCCGGCACTGGCGGCGCGACGCTCGCGTTGTTGTTCAGGGATATTGAAAAAGCGGCGAAAGAAGGGATCCTCCATTAACGGATTGCGAGCTGCCCGCACCCGGGTTTCCACCGCAATATTGACCACCGCCGGAGAAGCCGCCTCCAGCATTGGCGCCAGCGAAGGTAGTGCCTGACCATCACCAGTGGCAGAGGGCAAGGCCGCCTGTGCCGGTGACAGAACAACCATCAGGATTGCCAGCAATCCTGCAACAGAATAGATGGATGGTTTAGCCTTCAACAAAGTTTGTTCCTCCTGTTCCTCAAGGAATAAGCACACCGGGATTCATATCCCTGTTGTCCCCCACAACGGAAGTAGTGGCAGCATCAGGCTGATAACTTCCGTCACGTGCATTCTCTGACCGGCATTTTTCACTACGGTTCCGAAGCAAACAACCGCACCCCGTTATATTCACTGGATTCCCCAAGATCCGGCCAGGTACAGGATTGCCATTGCCCCAGCAACCGGTAACCCGGCGGGTCCAGATCCGGTACCCGGGAGTCTGCCAGCAACACCGCCCCTGCGGCATTGAAGCGCGACAGCAGCGGCAGGTTTTCGCGGTCATAGAGGATATCTGCCGCAGTAACCAGATCCGCGTCGGCCAGCGCACTGTCCAGATCCTGACTGAGTTCGATGTGGACGCCATTTTCTGCCGCGTTCACCTGGGTGGCAGTCAGCGCATCCTCATCCAGGTCGCAGGCGATGACCTTGCGGGCGCCGGCCATCGCTGCAGCAATGGCCACCACCCCGGAGCCTGGCCCCACGTCCACAACACAGCGCCCCTTCACCCATTCTGGATGGCGGATCAGATATTCTGCCAACACTTGTCCCGACGCCCAGCAAAAAGACCAGTAAGGCGGCTCTTCCATGATGGCATTGACGATACCGGGTTCCAGCGCCTTTTCCGGAAACAGCTCGTCAAGCAGCCACAATTTCAGGGAGGGGGTCTGGGGTAACGGCTGGCAGGTCAGATTCACATTCGGCAATACGCGGTGGAGCCGCTCGTGGAGGGCGTTCAGGCCTACTCTTTTCGGGTCGCTTGTCATACTCTAGGCTCCGTCGCCTATCCAAAATCGTCGCAGAGAATAACAAAATGACCGCCAGACAGGCATGGATTGGGCTGATTGCCCTGTTGATCAGCCTCGGCAGCCCGCTACAGGCGCGGGAAATCTGGACCGACGGAGTTCCAGACGCCTATTTTCAGCACTTTATCGATTTCTACAAAGCCGACCCCAGTGCACTGGGACGTTGGGCCCCGGGTATGCGCAAGATATCCAGCGCACAACTGGACGCCACCATCAAGGCTCTGGATACCACCCAGTTTACCTACCTCTACCCCATGGAGATGAAAGGCTTCGAGCTGCCTGGCCATATGGGCATCCCCATTGAGGAGCTTTCGGTGATGGCCGTGCGGGCCGGAAAATTCATCCCCATCCCGTTCCAGATTGATGAATTCGACAAGACCGGTCTTATCTGGATCGATGGCGAAAACGACCATCCTGCGGAAGGCAAGCCCGGCACCTTTGATGACTTTGACGAACTGGTTTTCATGTTCCGTGATGGAGGCAACAGCCGCTATTCCCCCACAGAGCATGCGCTAGAAGCCGGGGAGATCCTGGAGGAAATTCGCCTGGATTCTCCCCGCAACCAGCCACGCTATATCTATCTGGTGCGCAACAATCCCGAGCGCTCCACCGCCGACTATGTCAGTGCCGACCTGAAGGCCGGACAGATTCAAAGCACCCTGATGCATCTTGACTATGAGCCGGATGACTTTACCCAGATTCAGTCCATGGCGCCGCGTCTGGGCCCGCATCAGGACAAGAGTGTTTTCGACAATATTTATGTCAACATCAGTACCGGCATCCTCAACCAGAAGCTGCGCGTAGATCTGGATACCCGCAAGAACATCAAGGCCACTCCAATCGCTGTCCGCGATGGCCCGGTGCGGGTTTCCATGCTGGTAAAAGCCCGCATCTGGTATGCCTATCTGCCCACCTTTTTCAGCCAGAAATTCCAGGTGGATTTCTACGAGCAGTCGGTCACCATCCCTTCCCGCTTTGCCATTGGCAGCGTAAAGGTGCTGAAGTTTTTCCTCATGTTCCTGCGCGATCCGCGCATCCACTTTGCCATCGATTTCCATAACCTGGATGGCGCCCGGGTGACTTTCCAGTCCGTGTATGGCCGGCAGGAGTATGGCCTGGTGGATGGCGAGATGAGTCTCTTCGAGAACACCATGAATGCCACCCGGCTGCCCGGCGACTGGTTGCACATGGATTCCAACCAGGGCTGGGAAATGTTCTTCAGTAATCACATGCCGGTGGTGCCCAACGGCCTGTTTGATGCCTTCCTGAATGGCGTCAACATGAACATGTTCTACGAGGATGATGCAGACAGCCTCACCGATTACGAACGCTTCCCCGGCGCCACACCGCGACTGGGTTTTCAAAGCAGCGGGCTACCGCGCACCGTCATCAACCTGATGGGCGCCATCCCCAAGCTGGATTACGCCAACATGAACAGTCTGGGCGAAGCCATCGTAGCGCTGGCAGAGGCGGAGAATGACGGAGCCTTCAAAAAGTACGATGCGGTCGTCAGCGAACGACTCGCAGAATTGAATGCGCAGGGACGCTTTACCACAGTGGAGTCACTGGCCGATGCCTTTATCGCCGACCTGGACCGGATGAACTTCTCCGGCATTCCGCGCGATACGTTCAATCGCCTTGTACATCAGGCCATCATCGACACGACCACCCGCCCGGACCAGCTTCATCACGGCAAGGTGCTGCAACGCATGATTGCCCTGGCCGAGGAGCAAGACCTGGATATTTCCCGGCTACGTTACGCCACCATGGATAACACGCTGTGGTTCCCCGCCTGGGTGGGTGAAGGCGGTGCCAGTGATTTCCACTGGCAGGTCAGTCACGCGCCTTCGGCAAGTCTGAAGGGATCGCCTACTCGCTCTTCTGCAGCAGCGCCGTAAGCGCGGCGCTGTCTTTGACCTGACCTTCCTCATCCAGCTCTGGGTAGGGAACGCCGTGGGCATCACACAGACGGGCAATCCTGGCATGGCCCCAGCGAAACAGAAGCTGCTGATAGCGCTGGGCATCCAGACGAGGCTGGTCGTATAAGCCCTTGGCCCGGCGCTGCTCGCAGGCTTCGGAAAGCACTATGGCCGCCGCCACACTCACGTTGAACGATTCCACCATGCCCATCATCGGGATAATCACATGCTGATCCACCGCTGCCGCGGCTTCATCGCTGACACCAAACTTTTCCGTGCCCAGCAACAGCGCGGTGGGCTTGCTGTAGTCCACCTCCCGGTAGGGAACGGCGGTATCGGATAAATGGGCCGCCAGCACCTGCACGCCCTGCCCCTGCAGTTCACGAATCACCGAGGTGCTTTCCTCATGCTTGTGAACCTTGACCCAGCGCTGGGAACCCATGGCGGTCCCAGCTGCCATACGGGCGCGATTGTTGGGGAGAATGGCATGCACATCCAGAATCCCCACCGCATCACAGGTACGCACGATGGCGGCAATGTTATGGGGCTTGTGGACCCCATCCATGATCACGGTCAGATCGGGCTGACGGCGATCCAGGGTTTCACAGATACGGCGGTAACGTTCCGGGGTCATGGCAATTCCTCATGGCTGGCGGCGGATTGTATAGGGGCCATGAAAATAGTGCCAACCGGCCCCGGACAACCTTCAGATGACAAAACTCACCGGTTTTTTGGACAGAAATCGTCACTGCCACAGTCCGGCGTAATCCGCTAGGCTCATGATCCTCATACACATTTTGCACCCGATAGTAACGGAGACAGCATGACCGATACCCCTTCCCGCCGGCTTCCCCTGGAAGGCATCCGTGTCGTTGAACTCGGACAACTGCTGGCCGGCCCCTTCACCGGCACCCTGTTGGCATACTTTGGCGCCGATGTCGTGAAGGTAGAGCCACCCGGCGGCGATCCCATTCGCGGCTGGCGCAAACTGGATGAGGACGGCACTTCCTTCTGGTGGCGCAGCCTGGGACGCAACAAGAAATCCGTGACCCTGGATCTCAAGACCGAGGAAGGCAAGGCGCTGGTGCGCAAACTGATGAGCAAGGCGGATGTGGTGATCGAGAATTTTCGCCCCGGCACCATGGAAAACTGGGGCCTGGGCCCGGATAGCTTCGCCGACGACAATCCCGGCCTGATCTACACGCGTATTTCCGGCTACGGCCAGACCGGCCCTTACGCCAGCAAGCCTGGCTATGCCTCCGTGTGCGAAGGGATCGGCGGGCTACGCTACGTAAACGGCTTTCCCGGCGAGCGCCCGGTACGCCCCAACCTGTCTCTGGGTGACACTATTGCAGCCCTGCATGCGGCCCTCGGCATCCTGCTGGCCCTTCTGGAGCGCCACGCCAGTAAAAGAGGCCAGGTAGTCGACGTCGCCCTGTATGAATCGGTATTCAACCTGCTGGAAGGGGTCATTCCTGAATTTGATGGCGCCGGCGTGATCCGCGAGCCCTCTGGTTCTACGGTTACCGGTATCGTGCCCACCAACACCTACCGCTGTGCCGACCGCAAGTTCGTGGTCATTGGCGGCAATGGTGATTCCATCTTCAAGCGGCTGATGACAGCTGCCGGTCGCCCGGACATGGCTGAAGATCCCGCCATGGCCACCAATGCAGGGCGTGTGGAAAACGAAGATGCCATTGATGAAGCCCTGGACAGCTGGTGCCGCAGCCTGCCCAGTGACGAAATCCTGGGGATCCTTGAAGAAGCACGGGTTCCCTCCGGCCCAATCTATTCCGTGGCCGACATGATGCAGGACCCTCATTTCCAGGACCGTGGCCTGTTCCAGCAGGTGGAGATTAACGGCAAGCCCCTGAAGATTCCGGCGATTACCCCGCGGCTCACCGACACTCCCGGTGAAACCCGCTGGCCGGGCGGAGAAATTGGCAGCCACAATGCCTCCATTCTGTGTGATGAGCTGGGTCTCAGTGACGACGAGTTCAACGCCCTAAAACGCCAGGGAATCATTGGCTAGACAGGGGTGCCGCCACGCTGAAACCGGCTGCATGCAAGAGCGACCCAGAAGCCGTGAGCCACTCTCCAGCCGTACCCCTCCGGCTTCAGCCGTCTGTCAGCACAGCCGCCAGACCATTGACCACTCAGTCAGCTGGCGTTAAAAAAGACAGAGAAAAAGGGAAGCCACAAGGACAACAACATGCAGCTTTTGATGTGGATTACCGTTATTACTGTTGCCATCGCCCTGTTGGGCGCCGGCCTGTATTTTCAGCTACGCCGCCAGGCCCTGCAATCTGACCCGGTGCTGATTCGCAGTTGCTATCTGGGAGGAGGCGCCCTGCTGCTGGGCAACTGGCTGGTGCCGATGCTCTAGACTGACACGACCTTCAGGTCGCAGAAGCTCTTCGTCTGTGCAGCTGCAGGTAAAGGTTGTCCATGATAGTCGCGGCCAGCCTGCGGGCCCTGTCGGTGCAGGGACCGCCATAGCGGCCCTCCAGATTGGCCATGAAATGCCCAAGCCAACGCTCGTGGTGCTCTCCGGTTAACGGCATCTGATCATCCAGGTCACGGTGCCTTGCCATCATGTGCCGCTGGTACCCACCCTCGCCCAACAGCATCTTGTGCCAGTACTGGCAAATAATCGGCAGGTGTTTGTTCAGGTCGATCTGTGCCACGTCCAGGAACACCGGCGCCATCACCGGATCATTGAGCAAGCGCTGATAGAAACCGTGCACCATGGCATCTATATTTTCCCGGCAATCCAGATCCGGCAGTTCGCTATCGGCCTGTTCCTGGTCTCCGGGGCGGTAATATTCCACCGCCGTCATACCGCTCTCTCCATATCTGTCTGGCCCCCGGCGCCTGTCACCAGGCAATACGGCCAATCAGGATATCCTTGAACATCACGAAGTCACCGGCAAGGCTGTACCAGGGATGCTTGAAGGTGGCCGGACGATTTTTCTCAAAGAAAAAATGGCCTACCCAGGCAAAGCCGTAGCCCACGAAAGGCAACAGCACCAGCCCCCAGAGATTGCCCGTAAACAACACCCCGGTCAGCAACGCCAGCACACACAGCGTTCCGATAAAGTGCAGACGGCGGCAGGTGGGATTGCCGTGCTCCTGCAGATAGTAGGGATAGAACTCGGCGAAACTCTGGAAATCGGATTGCTTGATGGTCGTCACGGTTACCTCCTGCATGAACGGCCCGGCCTTACGGTTGTTGTTAGTCTTGCTTTTCCGGGATTATCCCGCTTCCGTAATGGCAAAACTTGTAGCCACAGGCTGATTGTAACCCATGGCACCGGGCAGGACAGGCCATCAAAATTGTGATATTACGCCACGCAGATGGCTCGTCTGACTATTGCAGCTCCACCCGGGGCGTGCAAAATGGCCTGTCGCACCCCCATACACGGCGTTTCCCGTTTTCACGCCGGTGCTTTTACTGCAAGGATTCCGAGACTTTATGGCTTTACGTCCCCGCGTTAATCGCCTGATCAGCAAACAGGCCAACCCTATTCCCCGCAGTCTGGACAGCCTGATCCGGCAGGGCGAAGAAGCCCCACTGGCCAGCACCGGCATGGCATCCGGACAGGTGGAGGCCATCTGGCGCGCCACCCGCAAGCTTTACCGTGGAGGCATGAGCCCTGCCGTGAGCCTGTGCCTGCGCCGCCATGGCGAGATCATGATCAACCGCAGCATCGGTTTTGCCGACCCTGACAGCCAACGCATCATGACCCCGGATACCCCGGTCTGCCTGTTCTCCGCCTCCAAGGTGGTGGCCGCCATGATGATTCACCATCTGGTGGAAAACGGACAGCTGGACCTGGACGACCCGATAACCCGCTACCTGCCCAAGTACGGTCAGAATGGCAAGGGCCGCACCACCATCCGTCAGCTGCTGACTCACCAGGCGGGCATCCCCCGTCCCCAGGAGCCGGTATCGCCGGACATCCTGTTCCAGCCCCAGGAAATCTTCGACATCCTGTGTGCCGCCAAACCCACTACCCTAAATACCCAAGCCTACCATGCGGTCACCGCCGGTTTTATCGTTGGCAAGGTGGTGGAAGCCATCACTGGCGAAGACCTCAATGCCACTCTGGACCGGGTGGTACGCCAGCCCATGGGCATGAAATATTTCACCTTCGGCAAGACCGGTCCGGAGCGGGCGACCGATGTCTCCACCGGGGTTCCCTTCAAGCTCGTGGACCTGTTCCTCAACCACGCCGTGGGGGGCAGCATTGATGAAGTGGTAGAGGTGTCCAACGACAACCGCTTCCAGGACGTAATCGTTCCTGCAGGCAACCTCTACGCCACCGCCGAGGAAGCCAGCCGCTTCTTCCAGATGTTGCTGAACAAGGGAGAGTACAACGGCAAACAGATCTTCAAGGCAGAGACGGTAGCCCGCGCGCTGGAACCCGCCTGGCACCGGCCGCGCTTTGACCGCAGCCTGATGCTGCCGCTGAATTTTTCCAATGGTTTCATGCTGGGTAACCGCGGCATGGGCATGTTCGGTCCTGGCGCCCCGAAAGCCTTCGGTCACCTGGGTTTTATCAGCATCTATTGCTGGGCAGATCCGCAGCGCGATCTCAGTGGCGCCCTGCTGACCACCGGCAAGGGTGTCATCGGTCCCCACCTGCCCTCCCTGTTCGGGCTGCAGCACACCATTAACCGGCATACGCGGATACGGAATGCCTGACGCCTGACGAAAAAAACCGCCCGATCCCCGGGCGTTTTTTTCGTTCAGCCAATGCTGACTGTGGGAGCTTGCCTGCAAGCGAATGGGCCTTGATAACCCCCTGTCGCTTACAGGCAGCTGCCACAAATCAATACACCGACAGAGCCGGCATTTCGCGTCAGGCATCCACCGTCCCCGCTCATTCAGGAACCGGCATGCCACGCTGGCATTGGGTGCACGTCACCACCATGTCCAGATGTTGCCGACGGCCCTCATCGGTTTGCACCCAGGGACGATTGATAAAAGGGGGGTGATGGCGGACATGCTGACGGTGGCCGCAGGACAGCTCCATTACCCAGTCGCCCACTTCATCCTGCCGGAAGCCGTTAACGATTACCTGATTGGTCATGGCTTTTCTCCTGCTAACGCACCGGTATCCATGATGATCCGAACCGCCTTGGGAGGAAAGCGCCTGACAGTTATGCGTCGCAGGATTGGCTGGGCCACCTTCATTCAACAAGTCGCATCCCCGAAATACTCGTCCAGCGTTTCCTCTGCCCGCTTTCGCTCCCGGAAAAGAAAACGGGCCGGTAAATACCGGCCCGTTCTCTGGAGGTAACGCCTATCCCGAAGGACTGCGCTTTTATTCCATGTTGGCGAGGATCGCGCCTTTCACCGCATCCAGTTCCGCATCGATGGTAACCATGCGGCTGTCCTGGCACTGGGCAATAGCGGTATCCGGATCCTTGAGCCCATTACCCGTCAGGGTACAAACGATGGTGGAACCTTCCGGAATCTTGCCTGACTTGATGTCACGCATGGCGCCGCCCAGGGAAGCCGCAGACGCGGGCTCACAGAACACACCTTCCTTCTCGGCCAGCAGTTTCTGGGCCGCAAGGATCTCGTTGTCAGTCAGCTCATCGAACCAACCGCCAGACTCCTTCTGCAGATCCCAGGCCTTGTCCCAGGACTGCGGGTTACCGATACGGATGGCAGTGGCCACGGTTTCCGGATCACTCACCGGACCACCACGCATGAAGGGTGCAGCGCCCTCAGCCTGGTAACCCACCATTTTCGGCGCAGCGTTCACCACACCGGCCTTCTTGTATTCGCTGTAGCCCATCCAGTGCGCGGTAATGTTGCCCGCGTTACCCACCGGCAGACAGTGGAAGTCCGGGGCGCGGCCCAGCTCTTCGACAATTTCAAAAGCGGCAGATTTCTGGCCCTGCAGACGATACGGGTTCACCGAATTCACGATGGTTACCGGTGCCTTTTCAGCGACCTGCTTCACCAGTTCCATGCCCTGATCGAAGTTGCCGCGGATCTGCATGATCACGGCGCCATACATCATCGCCTGGGCCAGCTTGCCCATGGCGATCTTGCCTTCCGGGATCAGTACGAAAGCGGTGATACCGGCACGGGCGGCATACGCAGCAGCGGCCGCAGAGGTGTTGCCAGTGGAGGCACAAATAATGGCGGTGCTGCCCTCTTCCACGGCCTTGGTGACCGCCATGGTCATGCCACGATCCTTGAAGGACCCGGTAGGATTCAGACCTTCATACTTGACGTAGATATCCACGTCCTTGCCCAACATCTTGGGGATGTTCTTCAGGCGGATCAGCGGGGTATTTCCTTCACCCAGGCTGATGATCGGCGTGTCATCATTCACCGGCAGGTGGTCACGGTAACGGTTGATCAGGCCAGTGTAACGGTCACGAAAAGGCATAGTCTTAATCTCTTTTTAAAACATCGGACGTCTGACGTCGGACGTCAGACGACAATAAATCATGCGTCCAGCATTTCCACCCGAATGCGCATTATATCGCTATCCACGGTATCCAGGGCAGCGATCTTGTCCAGGGCCGCGTTCATATCACCTTCGCGAACTTGGTGGGTCATCATCACGATCGGCACCAGCCCCTGGTCGACTTCACGCTGCACCAGGGCATCGATGCTGACATTGTTATCGCTGAGGATACGGGTGATATCCGCCAGCACACCGGCCTTGTCCTGAACATGCAGGCGCAGATAGAAGCTACAGGCCACATCATCAATGGTCAGGATCGGGTCGTCTGATATGTGATCCGTGTGGAAACCGAGGTAAGGCACACGCTCTTCGTGATCCACAGTGAGCGCACGGCCGAGCTCGATGATGTCGGCCACCACCGCCGAGGCGGTGGGCTCGGCACCGGCACCGGCACCGTAGAACATGGTCGGGCCCACGGCATCACCGTGGATCATTACCGCATTCATCACACCGTTTACGGCGGAGAGCATGGTTTCCTTGGGGATCAGGGTCGGATGCACGCGCAGCTCGATGCCATTGCCCGTGTCCTTGGCGATACCCAGGTGCTTGATGCGGTAACCAAAGTGCGCAGCACTGGCCACATCCTCGATGGTGATACGGCTGATCCCTTCGGTGTAAACCTTGGAAAATTGCAACGGAATACCAAACGCAATGGACGCCAGAATGGTCAGCTTGTGGGCTGCATCAATCCCTTCCACATCAAAGGTGGGATCCGCTTCGGCATAGCCCAGCTTCTGGGCTTCATCCAGTACATCCGAAAAGGCACGCGCGCCCTCTTCCATCTCCGTGAGGATGAAATTACCGGTACCGTTAATGATGCCCGCCAGCCAGTTAACGTGGTTGGCAGCCAGGCCCTCGCCCAGGGATTTGAGAATCGGAATACCGCCAGCCACGGAGGCTTCAAAGGCCACATCCACGCCGTTGGCTTCTGCCGCCTGGAAGATCTCGTTGCCGTGTTCGGCAATCAAGGCCTTGTTGGCGGTAACAATGTGTTTGCCGTTCTTGATCGCGGTCAGCACCAGCTCGCGGGCGGTGTCGATGCCACCAATCAACTCCACCAGAATATCGATATCCGGATCAGACGCCACCGCGAAGATGTCGCGGGAAACGCGGATACCACTGATATCACAGTCAGGATGGTCACGACGGGCACCAATATGGGTAATCTCGATTGGCCGACCCACACGACGGGCAATATCCCGCGCGTTGCGTTTCAGCACGTTGACGGTGCCCGAGCCAACCGTGCCCAGACCTGCAATACCCACCTTCACCGGATCCACAGCGTTTCCTCGTTCCAGATAATCAGTCAGTTTGGCTGCCCGCCGCTGGCGGCAACCGTATCAATCCAGCAGGCCATCCTCGCGGAACATCTTCTTGATGCCGCGGATGGCCTGCCGGGTACGTTGTTCATTTTCAATCAAGCCAAAGCGCACATGGTCATCGCCATATTCACCAAAGCCAACACCAGGAGAAACTGCCACACCGGCATCGGTGAGCAGCTTCTTGGAAAATTCCAGCGACCCCATCGCCTTGTAGGCATCCGGAATTTCAGCCCAAACGAACATGGTCGCACGGGGACGCTCCACCTGCCAGCCGATCTCCGCAAGGCCATCCACCAGTACATCGCGGCGTTTGCGATACATCTCGCAGATCTCGCTGACGCAGCTTTGATCCCCTTCCAGGGCAGCAATGGCCGCCACCTGAATTGGCGTAAAAGTGCCATAGTCCAGATAGGACTTGATCCGCGCCAGGGCGTTGATCAGGTCAGGGTTGCCGCAACAGAACCCCACCCGCCAGCCGGGCATATTGTAACTCTTTGACAGGGAAAAGAATTCCACTGCCACATCCTTGGCCCCTTCCACTTCGAGAATGGAGGGCGCCTTATAGCCGTCAAACACGATGTCTGCATAGGCAATATCGTGAACCACCCAGATCTGGTGCTCACGGGCAATGGCCACCACCTTCTCGAAGAACTCCCGCTCCACGCACTGGCCGGTGGGGTTACCCGGAAAATTCAGCACCAGCATCTTCGGCTTGGGCCAGGATTCCTTGATGGCACGCTCCAGCTCCACAAAGAAATCCACCCCTTTCACCATCGGCACATGACGAATATCCGCGTTGGAAATCACAAAACCGTAAGGGTGAATCGGATAACTGGGGTTGGGCACCAGCACGGTATCCCCCGGCCCCATGGTGGCCAGCGCAAGATGCGCCAGGCCTTCCTTGGAACCGATGGTCACAATGGCCTCGGATTCCGGGTCCAGCTCCACGTTGTAGCGGCGCTGGTACCAGTCGGTGATGGCCTTGCGCAGCCGAGGAATGCCGCGGGACTGGGAATAGCGGTGAGTATCACCCCGCTGCACGGTCTCGGTGAGCTTGTCGACGATGTGTTTCGGGGTGGGCTGATCCGGGTTACCCATGCCGAAATCGATGATGTCCTCTCCCCGTGCCCGCGCAGCCTTCTTCAGTTCTCCAACAATGTTGAAGACATAGGGCGGCAAACGACGGATTCGCTGGAAATCGGTTTCCACGACAGCACCTTGGGTGGGAGGCAAAATGAGGCGGACACATTAACGGTGCGGCGGGTCACAGTCAATGTATACGCCCCGTCGAACTGGCGCGAAAACGCCAGCTGGCGGGGCTTGAGGAGGGAACTAACCGATTCTAGTCAAGGCGCTTGAGCAGTTCAGCCGGCGCCACATAGCCACCCAGCTGCTTGCCTTCAGGGGTATAGATTGCCGGGGTCCCGCGTACGCCGAATGTCAGACCCAGAGCATACTGTGAATCCACCGGCTTGGCACATTCGCCCAGCTCGGCTTCACTGATCTGATCATTGAGTTTTGCATCGGTCAGCGCCGCCTGCGGATCCTCGGCACACCAGATATGACGCATGGCCGCGGCAGATTTCGCCGTCGGGCCGCCTCGCGGGAAAGCCAGGTAATGCACTGTCACGCCCTCCTCGTTGTACTCCTCGATGTGGCGATGCAGCTTGCGGCAATACCCACAGGAAATATCGGTAAAGACATAGACCTCGTGTTTCTGGTCTTCTGCCGGATAGGTAATCATCTGGCTCATGTCCAGCTTGGCAATGCCTTCCTTGCGCACCTTTTCAAAGCGCTGTTCAGACGGATCAACGACTTCACCGTCCTTGATCTGCAGCAGGTTGCCCACCAGGATGTATCCCGCATCGTTGCTCACATAGACGGTATCCCTGCCTTCCACCTCCACCTCTGCCACTCCGGCAATCGGCGATGGTCGTACCGCAGAAATTTCGATGCCATCGAAGGCTTCTTCCATCACCGCGCGAATCCTGTCCCCATTGATGGCCTGTTCGCCATCCTGAGTCGCTGCCGCATCGGCACCGGTTTCTGCCCCACAGGCGGTCACAAGGCCCATCAGGGCGAATACAAACCATTTTTTCATTCTGTTATTACTCCTTTTGTCCCCTGGTTGGAGCCCGCAAGCCCTGTCAGGTTCCCGAACGGGGGTGATGTTTCTGGTATAAGTCCTGTAACCGCTGCTGGGCTACATGGGTGTATATCTGCGTGGTAGACAGATCGCTGTGACCGAGTAGAAGCTGTACCACCCGCAAGTCCGCGCCATGATTAAGCAGATGTGTGGCAAAGGCATGGCGAAGTGTATGGGGAGACAGGCTTTTTTGCACCCCTGCCACCGTCGCCATCTGCTTGATCCGGTGCCAGAAGGTCTGCCGGGTCATGCAGGTCCCTCGCTGGCTGGGGAACAGCAGCTCCTGATCATTGCCCAGTAACACTGGCCGCCCTTCGCGCAGGTAGCGCACCAGCCAATGCAGCGCCTCCTCCCCCAGCGGCACCAGGCGTTCCTTGTCGCCCTTGCCGATCACTCTCACCAGGCCCTGTCGCGGGTTGATCTGGCTTTGTGTGAGCGTCACCAGTTCGGTTACCCGCAGCCCGGTGGCATACAGCACTTCCAGCATGGCCCGGTCACGCAGGCCCAACGGCGTACCCAGATCCGGTGCCCTGAGCAGGGCCTCCACATCCGCTTCGGTTAGCGTCTTCGGCAAAGGCCGCCCCGTTTTAGGACGCTCAATCAGCAACGCCGGATCCTCGTCGATCCGACCCTCCCGCTTGAGCCAGCGATAAAACCCTTTCACCGCGGATAGCTGGCGGGCCACAGAGCGCGCACTGATGCCCAGTTGATGGCGCGCCGCCAGAAACTCCAGCAGCTGATAACGCTGGCACTGCAGCATTGCCCCACCCTGTGCCTGCAGCCATACCGCCAGCTGCACCAGATCGCGGCGGTAATTGCTCAGGCTATGCTCGCTCAACCCCTTCTCCAGCCATTGCTGATCCAGCCAGGCATCAATCAAGCGGGCATGTTCATCAGTAACTGCCGTCATTCATTATCCAGTGATCCAAAGTGCCATACGCTCCTTTTACCAAATATTACCGTCATACCGACACAAACGAACGACAAACGACGACAATTCTGGCATCTATGACGTATCGACAGTCATTCAACCACCAAGGAGAGGAAAATGGGCATTTTGTCCTGGATTGTTTTCGGCCTGATTGCAGGCATCGTGGCCAAGTGGATTATGCCGGGTAAAGATCCCGGCGGCTTTATCGTCACTATCCTGATCGGCATTGCCGGCGCGTTTGTTGGCGGCTGGCTGGGTTCCATCACTGGTATCGGCGGATCGGTGGGCAGTTTCAGCCTCGGCAGCTTTGTCACTGCCATTGTCGGTGCCCTGGTGCTTTTGGCACTGTACCGGGCAGTTCGTAAATGACAATTTGAAACTGGTAACGCCTTAATGAATACAACAATAGCCCGGCTCTATCAGTATATCGGCCAACAGATTAATGGCTCACCAAGGCAAAAGAGCGTGTTTATCTGCTGGCTTTCTCAACCAGTACACATACTGATTGGCCTTGGAAGCGTAGCGGGGCTGCTTCTGTCTCAGTGGATGACAGAGATTTACAACCCCTTGTTGTGGGCCGGTGTACTTTGGGGGGGTGCTGCTTCCATTTTCTGGACAGCCCTGGCGCTCTACGGAAACAAACGTGAAATGACCGAAGCGCAGGAGCATAGATTTTCGCAGCAAGTGATTGCCCTTTTCAGTTTGAGCGGAATCATCTCTCTACTGCTGGTAGGCCCCTTCAATCTTGTCACGGGCATTGTGCTAACCGGCTGTGTATTGATCGGACTATTACTCTTCCCAGCCAGGCAAATCACCACCATTTTTGCGGTCTCTATTACCGTTATTTTGGCCTATTCTGTGGTTATCAGCCTTGGTGGTGCCACTTACCAGCCACTACTGGCACGCGTCTACTCCCCAGTCGCCCAGTTCTGGTACGACTTTATGGCCCTGCTGGCCGCCACGCTTATTGTTATCAAGGATTCATTCACTGTGGCCGCCCTCACTGACTCGTGGCGCCATCGGGAAGCCCAGACCCTCCATCAGGCCAGCACCGATCCTTTAACCGGCGTCGCCAATAGACGGCATGCCACAGAGGCCCTGGAGCAGGCATTCAGGCACTCCGAAATAACCGGGAGACCTCTCTCGGTTGTCGTGCTCGACCTGGATCACTTCAAGGAAATCAACGACCGTTATGGCCATCAAATGGGGGACCTGGCACTGCAGTTGGTGGCTCGCTGCTTGCAGGACACTCTGCGCGACAATGACCTTGTAGGAAGATACGGAGGGGAAGAGTTTCTCCTGATCCTGCCTGGCTCGGATGCACAAAACGCCTCACTGGTAGCAGAACGTTGCGCCAAAGCATTGCGTGACATAACACTACCCAGGATCAATAACTTGCCTGAGATACGGTTAACCGCCAGTTTTGGCGTGTGCAGTGAAGTCGCAAGAGGCTGCGCATCGGCACGGACCATGGTGGAAAAAGCCGACGCAGCAATGTACCAAGCCAAACACGCAGGACGTGATCGTGTCACCCTGGCAACGTGCATGGAGGCCACTGCCTAGACAATCAGGCACAAAAAAGCCGCCTTTGAGGCGGCTTTTTTATTGGAGCTTTGGTCTGCCCGTCCAGAGGTTGATTCCGCATGCCCTACAGCAAAGGCTGAACCAACATTCGCCCTCGGCAGACCGGAGTCCGCCGGTCTTAACGAATCTTTTCTTTGATCCGTGCGGACTTACCAGAGCGGTCACGCAGGTAGTACAGCTTGGCGCGGCTCACGTCACCACGACGAACGACTTCAATGGAGTCGATCAGCGGGCTGTGCAGCTGGAATACACGCTCAACACCCACACCGTGGGAGATCTTGCGCACGGTGAACGCAGAGTTCAGACCGCGGTTACGACGGGCGATAACAACGCCCTGGAACGCCTGCAGACGCTCACGGGTACCTTCTTTCACCTTTACCTGAACGGTAACGGTGTCGCCGGCGCCGAATTCCGGCAGGTCGGCTTTCAGCTGGGCGTTTTCGATGCCCTGGATGATCAGGTTCTTGCCGCTCATGGCAATGCTCCTATTCGTTCGTTTTTGCTGTATGCGACGACTGCTCGGCGATGTACTCGTCCAGCAGTTGCTGCTCTTCAACGCTCAAACCCCGCGCCCGGCGGCGTTCCAGCAGGTCAGGACGCTGTTGCCAGGTCCGTCCCAGCGCCTGTTTCAGGCGCCAGCGGCGAATCAGTTCGTGATTGCCGCTCAGCAGTACCTGGGGCACTGCCTGTCCGTCGTACACCTCCGGGCGGGTGTAGTGTGGACAATCCAGCAGGTCTTCGAATTCACCAGAAAACGAATCCTGCTCGGCGGAATCCTGGTGACCCAGCACTCCGGGAATCAGTCGGCTGACCGCATCGATCAGCACCAGCGCCGGCAGTTCGCCGCCGCTGAGGACGTAATCGCCGATGGATATCTGCTCATCCACGCAGCTCTCGAGCAACCGCTCGTCTACGCCTTCATAGCGCCCCGCCAGCAAGATCAGGCCGGGCTGTTGTGCCAACGCCTCGGCTTTCGCCTGGGTCAGCGACTGCCCCTGGGGGGACAGATAAATCACTTTCGCCGCCGGGTTGGCAGCACGGGCGGACAGCAAGGCTTTTGCCAGCGGGTCCACCTTCATCACCATACCCGGACCGCCGCCGAAGGGGCGATCGTCCACGGTGCGATGACGATCTTCGGTGAAATCCCGCGGGTTCACGGTATCCACCTGCAGCTGGCCATTTTCCACGGCCCGCCGGGTAACGCCAAAATCGGTGATTGCGCCGGCCATCTCTGGAAACAGCGTAACCAGCGTGACCTGATACGGCGTCACACTCATTCTAGAATTCCGGATCCCAGTCAACGATCATCCGCCCTTCGGCCAGATCAACGTCAATGACTACGTCTTCCGGTAGCCAGGGAATCAGCCGCTCGCGACGATCCAGGCTTTTGCTGTCACCGCGAACCTCGATCACATCGTTGGCTCCGGTTTCCAGCATCCGGGCCACCTTGCCAAAATCTGCGCCGTCCTTGTGGAACACCCGCAGACCGATAAGGTCGCGCCAGTAATATTCACCGCCACCTGAGCGAGGCAACAGGTCACGGGGTATGCCGATATCCTGCCCTACCAGAGCCGCCGCCATATTCCGGTCAGTAATACCTTCCAGTTGTGCGATCAAGCCCTTGCCCTGGGGACGGAAGCCGGTAACTTTTACCGGCTTCCACTGGCCGCCCTGTTTCAGGTGCCAGGGCTGGTAGTGCTGGAGATTTTCGCGGGGATCGGTATGGGAAAACACCTTCACCCACCCCTGCACGCCGTGCACCCCAAGGATGCGACCGACGACCTCCAGCTCAGAGGACAACTGCCCTCCAGTGGTCATCAGGCTTCCTTACGGGCCTGCTTAACCAGGGTCTTGACGCGATCAGACAGCTGCGCACCTTTACCAACCCAGGCGTCCAGGCTTTCCAGGTTCAGCTTCAGAGGGATTTCACCGCCACGGGCGATGGGGTTATAGAAACCCAGTTGCTCGATGAAACGACCATCACGGGCGTTACGGCTGTCGGCAACAACAATGCTGTAGAACGGGCGCTTCTTGGAACCGCCGCGAGCGAGACGAATAATTACCATGGTTTATCTACCTTTTTATCAATCCGGTTTCCCGGCCACCTGCCGAGGAGGGCATGGCGAGCCATCGTATCCGCTTGAAAGCCAGCCCCCGGATCCATAGAAAACAGGGAACAGGCCGCGAAGGGCGCGGATTATACAGGGAGTCGCGGCAGGCAACAAGCACTTCGCAAATGCTAAATGCGACGGAACGCCCCGAAAAAACCCATCTCCCAGACGCAGCGCGGGCAGAGAGGTGTTCACCTGCCCGGCCCGCATGCTGCATGTTGCGTGACGCGCCGAATCACATTGGCGGCATGCCACCGCCTGGACCACCCATACCGCCCATGCCGCCAGGTCCACCCATACCGCCACCGGGGCCGCCATTGCCCCCCATCATGCCTTCCAGGCCGCGCATCATGTTTTTCATGCCGCCTTTGGTGCGCATTTTCTTCATCATCTTGGCCATCATTTTCTGCTGCTTCATCAGGCGGTTGAGATCCTGAATCTCCAGCCCGGCCCCCATGGCAATACGCTTTTTGCGGGAGCCCTTGATGAGGTCGGGATTACGGCGCTCCTTGATGGTCATGGAGTCGATCAGCGCCTCCATGTGCTTCATCTGCTTCATGGCCGCAGGATCCTGGGCGGCCTGCATCATGCCCCCCATACCGGGCAACTTGTCGAGCAGGCCGGCCATGCCCCCCATGTTACGCATTTGCTGGAACTGGTCCTTGAGATCCTCGAAGTCCATCGCCTTGCCTTTCTTGAACTTCTTGGCGATTTTTTCGGCTTTCTTTTTGTCCAGCTTGCGTTCGGCTTCTTCCACCAGGGAGAGCACGTCGCCCATGCCGAGGATCCGGCTGGCGATACGATCAGGGTGGAACGGCTCCAGCGCATCCGTCTTCTCGCCCATACCGATAAACTTGATCGGCTTGCCGGTGAGCTGGCGCACAGACAGGGCCGCACCACCGCGGGAATCACCGTCGGCCTTGGTCAGGATCACGCCGGTCAGCGGCAGCGCTTCATTAAAGGCCTGGGCCGTATTCGCCGCATCCTGACCGGTCATGGCATCCACCACGAACAGGGTTTCCACCGGGTTGATGGCCCCATGCAGGCGTTTGATCTCGCTCATCATGTCTTCATCGACATGGAGACGACCGGCGGTATCGACGATCAGCACGTCCATATAACGGCGACGGGCTTCGTCCAGGGCTGCATTGGCGATGTCGACAGGATCCTGATCCCCGGTGGACGGGAAGAAGTTGGTCTCCACTTCACCGGCCAGGGTCTTCAGCTGCTCAATCGCCGCCGGACGATAAACGTCGGCGGATACCACCATGACCTTCTTCTTCTCGCGCTCCTGCAGGAAGCGGGCAAGCTTGGCCACGGAGGTGGTTTTACCCGCCCCCTGCAGGCCCGCCATCAGAATGATGGCCGGCGGCTTGGTGGCCAGATCCAGGGCGTCGTTGGCATCGCCCATGGTATGAACCAGCTCGTCGTTGACGATCTTCACGAACGCCTGGCCCGGATTCAGGCTCTGCAGCACATCCTGCCCCAGGGCCTTTTCCTTTACCTGCTCGACAAACTCTTTTACCACCGGCAGGGCCACATCGGCCTCCAGCAGCGCCTTGCGTACTTCACGCAGGGTGTCGCGGATATTGTCTTCGGTCAGGGATCCCTGACCTGCCAGGTTTTTAAGCGACGATCCCAACCGGTCGGTGAGATTCTCGAACATGGTGCTACCTCCAAATCCTCTTGTCTGCCCACGGCTGACGCCATGGCAGTGACAGGGGCGCGATTATAGCCTTCATTCAGGGCCAACGTCATGGGCCTGCGCCAAACGGTCCCGCAAAATGAGAATGATTGTTGATAGAAGAGTTATGCCTATGCCAGACTTCAGCGGGCTGGCCCTCAAACCATGACCGGGCTGGCTAAAAACGGATTACAACACCTATGAACCTTTCCGTGATCAGCGGACTTGCCGCTTTTGCGCTTTACATCCTGGCCAGCTTGACGGTGTTCTCGCAGTTTCGCGGGCAAAGCACACCGTCCCGTCGCTCCATCCTGACCCTTGGCGGACTTGCTGTCGCCGCTCATATGATCAGCCTGTGGGGCACCATGTTGACGCCGGCAGGGCTTCGCCTGGGACTTTTCCCGGTCGCGTCCGCGGCCGCTGCCACCTGCGTGATCGCGGTGCTGCTTTCCTGTTTGTGGCGCCCGTTTCAGTGGATTAACGCCATTGTCTATCCGTTTGCAGCGCTGACGATTCCCGGCATGCTCTGGGTCAGTAACGGCGACACAGCCCAACCGCTGGCCCACGGACTGGGCACCCATGTACTGTTTTCCATTCTTGCCTACGCAGTACTCGGCATTGCAGCCGCCCAGGCCATTCTGGTCCGCATACAGGATCATCAGCTCAAAGAAGGTCACATTCGCGGCATCATGCGGCTTTTCCCGCCGGTGCAGGTGATGGAAACCATGTTGTTCGAGGCCATCTGGGTCGGTGAGATCCTGCTCACCATCGCCATTGCCTCCGGTTTTTTCTACGTGGATAACCTGTTTGCCCAGCATCTGGTCCACAAGACCGTGCTCACCCTGATCGCCTGGGTGGTCTTCGCCACGCTCCTCGCCGGACGCCACCTGCGCGGCTGGCGCGGCCGCACCGCCATCCGTTTTACCCTGGGAGGGTTTGCGGTGTTGCTGGTGGGGTTCTTCGGTAGTCAGCTGGTGCTGGAGTTCATCCTGCACCGCAATTAATAACGACGCGTTCAGCGTCGTTATCAGTTTCAAGCGTTGAGGCCGCGCCCAGATTCCGGACGCGGCCTCAACGCTTGCAGAACAAGGCAACCCCGGCTCGCGAGCTATTAATTATTCATTATTAACTATTAACTGATCACCGCCTCCTTGACACCCCTCTCCCCTACCCCGAACAATACCTACCCAACTGGCGGATAAACGACTTTTCCCTTGGATACCTTCTCTGATGGGTGGCTGATAGGCGCCCTGATCTTCCTGATTCTTGGCTCAGCCTTCTTCTCCAGCAGTGAAACCGGCATGGTGGCCATCAACCGATACCGCCTGCGCCACCTGGCCCGACAGGGACACAAGGCGGCCTCCCGTGTGGAAGGCCTGCTAAAACGCACTGACCGCTTGTTGTCGGTAATCCTGATCGGCAACAACTTCGTCAACAATTTCGCCGCCACCGTGGCCGCCATACTCGCCATCCGCTGGCTGGGCGACACGGGGGCTGCTGTCGCGCCTGTCGTGATTACCATCATCATGCTGGTGTTCGCGGAGATCACCCCCAAGACGTTTGCCGCCATGCGCCCGGAACGGGTGGCCTTTCCTGCCAGCCTGGCCCTGAAACCGCTGCAAACGATTCTCGCGCCACTGGTTTGGCTGGTGAATGGCGTCAGCAATATCCTGCTGCGCCTGGCTGGCATTAATGCCAACGAGCAGGATGACGACCACCTCAGCCCGGAAGAATTGCGCACCGTGGTGAATGAGGCCGGCGGCCTGATTCCCGAAAACCACCAAAAGATGCTGCTCAACATCCTGGATCTGGAAACCGTCACCGTGGAAGACATCATGGTGCCACGCAATGAAATGGTGGGCATCGATCTGGAGGATGACATGCACGACATCCTCACCACCCTGCGGTCCAGCCAACACACCCGTCTCCCGGTGTACAACGGCGACCCAAACAACATGATCGGCCTGTTGCACCTGCGCAAACTCAGCCGCCTGTTACTCAAGGAAGACATCAACAAGGCCGAGCTGATGCAGTACACCGTGGAACCCTACTTTGTGCCGGAAGCCACCTCCCTTCACCAGCAGCTGATCAACTTCCAGAATGCCAAGCGTCGCATCGGTATCGTGGTGGATGAATATGGCGATGTGCTGGGCTTGGTAACGCTGGAGGATATTCTCGAGGAGATCGTGGGCGAATTCACCACCGACCTTGCCGCCACCAGCCAGGATATTCATCCCCAGGAAGACGGCACCTACGTTATCGACGGCTCCAGCACCCTGCGCGACATCAACCGCGCCCTGCAATGGGACCTCCCCACCGACGGCCCGAAAACCCTCAATGGCCTGATCCTGGAATACCTACAGGACATCCCCGACGCCAACATCTCGGTGAAGATTCTGGACTACCAGATCGAAATCCTTCAGGTGAAGGACAACATGGTGAAAGCGGCAAGGATGAGAAGAGCAGCAGGCAATTGATAACGACGCGTATCAACTTTCATGTCATTGAGACGCAAGAGGCCGCGCCCAAAGTCTGGACGCGGCCTCTTGCGTTTGAGAAACCTGAAAAGCTGGCTCGCGCCAGTTATCAATTATCCATTCCCAATTATCAATTGCCTTTCAAACCCTGTCCGCCACCGGCGAACCCACCCACGCACGAATGTCCGCTTCGTGGCGCTTTACCAGCGCACGCCCCTCTTCGATGGCCTCTTTGGCGCGATGAAAGTCCATCAGCGCGAAATCTTCCAATAAAGGCACCAGGGTGATTTCCGGCGGATCGCCGGCCATGCGGGAGCGGGTAATTCGGTCCTGCATGATATTGATGCTGGAAGCAACCACATCGAAGAAACCCGGGTCCTCGTCATCGCCAGAGGCAAAATAATCCATCACCTTCTGCCAGATGCTGCGCTCTTCATCGGAGGCATCCTCGTCTTCAACTTGCCTGCGGGTGTCCCGGGCCAGATGGGCGCCCACCAGCTGCGCATTCAGATTGACCGCAATCACCACATCGGCCCCCATGGCTCGCGCCGCAGACACCGGGACAGGATTCACCAGCCCTCCATCCAGCATCCAGCGGCCTTGCCGGCTAAACGGCGAAAAAAGACCCGGTAGCGCACAGGAGGCACGGGCGGCATCCAGCATCGGTCCCTTGGTGATCCAGATCTCACGGCCACTTTTCATGTCCGTGGCCACCGTCACCAGCTTCTTGTCCAGGGTCTCGATATCCGGATTTTCATGGTGCTCGCGAAAGAAGGAAAACAACTTCTCCCCCTTCACCACCCCACCGGAAAAACTGATATCCAACAGGCCGACCACGTCTTTCACGGTGAGACTCTGAACCCAGTCGGCAAACTCATTGAGCGTACCGGTGACATAAGCCCCGCCTACCAGAGAACCAATAGAGGTTCCTGCCACCACATCTGGCTCGACCCCGATCTCTTCCAGCGCCTGGATCACGCCGATGTGTGCCCAGCCCCTGGCAGAACCACTTCCCAGCGCCAACCCGACCACCGGTTTGCCCCCCGCCTGAGTGAGGGTGTTCTTTTCGCTCATTTCCATCTATCCCTTCGGCTTTTTTTCAGCCGCGTCTCAGCTCAAGGCTGTGCGTTCCTGCTTCTTACCACACAAGGGGCCCGCTCCCCGTTCATTCGCTGTTCAATGCGACGAAAGACTTCGTCTTTCTCCTCATCAGTGAGCAGTCCCCAGATGGAGATCTCGCCACCGGAGCGGAAGCAGCCTACACAGATATCATCTTCATCCAGTGCGCAGATGGACACACAGGGTGAGACACGTTGCCGATCAGTCATGGTGGTAGCGTTCGTCCACTTCCAGGTGCTCGCTGAACTCCTTGGCATGGGCCACATAATGCATGCTGCTCATGGTCAGCATGGCCTTGTGGCCATCCGTGATTTCCTTCACCACCTTGGCCGGTGACCCCATCACCAGGGAATTGTCAGGAATCTTCATGCCTTCAGGCACCAGTGAATTCGCGCCAACGATACAGTTCTTGCCAATCACTGCCTTGTTGAGCACCACAGCGTTAATGCCAATCAGGCTGTTATCCCCGATGGTACAGCCATGCAGCATTACCTTGTGGCCCACGGTCACGTCCCGGCCAATCTTCATCGGCACACCCGGGTCCACGTGCAGGACGGAACCATCCTGAATATTGGTATTCTCGCCAATCTCGATAACGTCGTTGTCTGCCCGCAGCACCGCGTTGAACCAGATACTGCTGTTGCTCTCCATGATCACCGAACCGATTACCGTTGCGTTATCTGCAATCCAGTGACCGGTGCCCCGCTGTTCGAGGCGACGACTGCCTATCTTGTAAATCATGCTTATTGTTCCCTGTCTGCCGGCCAGTGGCTTACATCAAACTCGATACCGGCATCGTATACGTGGTTGATCAAATCCAGAATCATGAAGGCCGTCAGCCCCCAGATTCGCTTGTCTTCATAGTAATAACTGGGTATCCGGAAACGGCGCCCGAAGAAATCAATGGGGCTGGACAGCTCCGGCTTCTCATCCAGGAAAAAGCCCAGCGGCACCTGAAAGATGGTCTCGATTTCACCGGGTTCAGCCTGTAGCTGGGCATCGGGATGCACAATGCCGACAAAGGGCGTGACCTTCATGCCATAGCGGGAAGCCAGCGGCGACAACTGACCCAGGACATCCACGTAGGCCCTGTCCAGCCCCACTTCTTCTTCACTTTCCCTGAGGGCCGTCATCAACAGGTTCTTGTCCCCCGGATCCCGCTTGCCGCCGGGGAAGGCCACCTCACCCGCGTGGGTCGGCATGGAACTGGAGCGCACGGTAAGGATAACCCGAGGCTCTGGGCTGTCCACCAGCGGCATCAGTACCGCAGCCTCTGGCAGCGCCAGGGGCAACTCCGTGCGTTGATAATCAGGCAACCGCTGCCTGAGCAAGTCGAGCACAACACTCTCCAGAACCGACGATTCAAACGACAGTTTGAACAGCTGCCGCCCTGTCGGCAAGTCTGTCGATCATCGACAAGCCTTCACCGATTCACTTAGCGCTGTTACACGCTGGCTACAATGGCCATGGCATATCTCCTACACCTTGCGGCTACACCCTCCTCTTGCAACAACAACCGTGTTTTACCGTCCCAGATGGACTCAGGATTTTCAAACAACGTAGCGACGCTGGCCGCGCCATGTTTTTTCTTACACCTCGGAGCTAGGTTGCCGCTTTTAAATTCGGCACTCATGGCGAATTACAACCACAGGGGAATAGCGCAAGACTAAATCGCGAGGAACGAAAATTATCAGGGACGAGATCATGCATATCGGGCTAGGAATAGGCCCCGGAATCATCGTCACTCTGCTATTGCTCATTACAATGCAGAGCAAGGCCGGCGACCTATCATTATTCGATGAGATACCGCTTCATAACGAAGCAGACATTTCCCAGACAGGGGCAGACCTGACAGCCTACATTCACCAGACAGGCAACAATGCCGCCTCAGTCTCTCAGACGGGCTATGACCACAATGCCCGCATCATGCAGAAGGGCTACGGCAACCAGGCCGACGTCATTCAATACGGCACCAATCAGGATGCCGATATCACCCAGCTCGGCTGGGAAAACCTTGCCGTAGTGTCCCAATACGGAATCGGCAACTCCGCTGCTATCGACCAGAAAGGCCATTACAACACCGCCACCATCGAGCAGATCGGAGAGGACAACTTCGCTCGCGTAAACCAGGACGGAATTGGAAACCATGCCGCGATCTCGCAAAACGGCACGGCCAACAGTATTTCGGTAACCCAGTACGGGGCCGGAATGTATGTCTCCATTAAACAATGGGACTGACTTTTGTACGACTTAACACTTTTGCCTAGACAATGATGAGGAAGAGACCATGAAAGTTGTAATGAAGCCTTTGGCAATCGCGATTCTGGCCGCTGCAACCGGTAGCGCCTTTGCTGCAGGCAGCACCGCTACCACCAACCAGACGGGCAACAACAACACGGCCAGCACCACCCAAAGTGCGGTCGATGGTGCCGTTGCCACCGTTGACCAGACCGGCGACAACAACAACGCCGATGTAAGCCAGTCCAACAGCGTCAACCCCATGATGGCGGACATTGATACCGTTGGTAATGACAACCATGCCGGCATCGTGCAGGACGACAGCTGGTTCGCCTCTGCCACTATTGAACAGGATGGCAACAACAACAGCGGCGATATCAGCCAGACCCTCACCTCTGACAACACCTCTGCCTCCATCTCCCAGGTGGGCGGCAGCGATTCCTCCGTGGCGACAATTACTCAGCTCGGGGCGGACAATAACAACGCAGTGATTGTTCAGGATGCCACCCTGAATGCCAACGCCAACATCGACCAGACATTCGCTGATGATTCTTCTGCCACCATCACCCAGACCAATGGTGAAGGGAGCATTGCCAACGTTAACCAGCATGATGGCGACTTCCTGACTGCCACGGTCAACCAGAGCGACAGTGACTTTTCAGAAGCCTATGTAGAGCAAACCGGCGACAGCAACACTGCCAGCGTGAGCCAGCAAAACGTGTCTGATTATGCCTTCGCTGACGTCATGCAACAGGGCACCAACAACATGGCCGACGTGATTCAGGATGAATCCCATCATTCGGAAGCCTACGTTGACCAGAATGGCACCAACCTGATTGGTGAAGTGGATCAGGGTCTTGGCGACCGCAACCTGGCCACCCTCACTCAGACCGGTGACATGAACTACGGTCGAATTGAGCAGTCAGGCTCTGATAACGTGGGCACCGTCACCCAGTCCGGCGATAACAACAGCGGCGATATCGATCAGTGGGGCGGCAATGGTGAAGCTACCATTCTGCAAAGTAACACTGGCAACTCTGCCTATATCAACCAGACAGCCCCGGCTGAATATGGGATCGCTTCCATCGAACAGACTGGCGCAGGGAATACAGCCGATATCCTGCAGACCGGCCTGGGCACCAGCATTGATCCGAATACTGCCACCATCCTGCAAAGCTCTGATGCCAACACCGCAAGCATCAGCCAGTACGGCGGCGCAGGGAACAACGCTTCCATTACACAAATGTAATTTCAGCGTTTCCAGAAAACCGGGCTGCCCTTTGGTGGCCCGGTTTTTTTGTGAATGTTCAGTCCTGAATCATTTATCTTTCAGCCCACCATTCAAGCTCCCATTGGCGACAGTTTATTAACAATAAACTTCACATCCAAAACAATGCCAAGCACAAAGAAATTTTAATGTTTAAACAACAACCCTTTACGCTCCACATCTCAAGCACTTACAGAAAAGAAACCATATTAAATACCCCACTCTCATTATCGACATGCGCTAACTCATCCCACTCATTAACACCTTGACAACAACGTCATCCATTAGCGTCTTAAAATAATTCTCATCTCCGCTTTTGATGAAGAAGCACACTCCTGGTCCCTTGTATATTTTTGCCTAACTCGCAGACCTATTTTTAAAAAAATAAATTGGTCTCGCGGAGCAATACTTAATTTTCTTGATCTCTATCACAATTAATCTTGTGCGATTCAAGACAAGAAGTAAGACCTCGGGTCGCAGGATGCATGCCAAATATGAGGAGAAGGGAAAATGAACATAATCAAGCCTATCGCAGCCGCCGTCACCCTGGCTCTTGCCTCCGGCGCCTACGCCGCAGGCAACACCGCAACAACCAGCCAGACGGGCAGTGGCAACACTGCAACGACCACTCAATCCAACACGGATTTCAATGACGCTACAGTCTCCCAGGTTGGGGACAACAATAGCGCCGATGTATTGCAGACCAACAGCAGCGATACTCAGACTGCTTCTGTTGATACTACCGGCAACGACAATAGTGCCGTCATCAACCAAAACTCCAGCGCCTCTGTTGAAGGTTCAGTTGTGCAGGTTGGTAACGCCAACAGCGCGTCCATCGATCAAGATGATGCGGAAGGGAATCTTGCCAGTTCTTCTGCTTCCATTAACCAGGTAGGGGGATCATTTGGTTCCGACGCCTCTGTAACCCAAACCGGCACCCTTGATGCTGATGCCACCATCACCCAGGACGGGGGGGCCTTTAATACGGCGACCGTGAACCAGAATCTGGATGCCTTCGTTGATGCCACCATCACCCAGACCGATTCCATCGGTTCAGATGCAACCATCAATCAGGGCCTGGCTGCGGTAGCCGATGCCAGCATTACCCAGACAGCCACAGCGGGATCTTCCGCCACCATCAACCAGTTGGTTGATTCCTTCTCAACCGCAACTGTGACCCAGTCCTTTGGTGCCGGCAATGTTGCAACAGTGGATCAAGTGGCTGGTGGCGGCCTAACAGCCACTGTTGACCAGTCCCTGTCCAGCTTTGCCACCGCTGATGTGGATCAGACTGGTTTCGGTCACACCGCCAGCGTGAGCCAGACCAATATCTCATTCGCATCAGATGCCACCGTTGATCAAAGCGGTCTGGGCAACACTGCCACCGTCACCCAGAACTTCTCCGGGCTCTCTTCCGCAATGATCACACAGACGGACAGCGGCAACATGGCTGACATTGATCAGCAAGGCTCCTGGGAAAGTAGCGCCAGTGTTGACCAGAGTGGTGATGACCACATTGCAAATGTGGATCAGGGCCTTGGCGATCGCAACGACGCCACCGTCACCCAGACCGGCAATGGCAACGAAGCTGAAGTGGATCAGTCCGGCTCCGACAACGTGGCCATGGTTGATCAGTCCGCATCCGGAAACTACGCTCAGGCGCACTCCCATGGCGGCAATGGTGTAATCGATATTGATCAGACTGATGTCGATAACTATGCAGAAGTTGAACAGACCGCATCCGCCGAATATGGCATCGCCACTATCGATCAGAGCGGTCCGGACAACTGGGCTTACATCGAGCAGAGCGGCATTGGCGCTTCCGGCAACGAAAACGTTGCAACCATTCTCCAGTCCTCAACCATGGATACAGCATCCATCTTCCAGGCTGGCGGTGGCGGCAACAACGCGCTGATCAATCAGAACTAAGCACCAAAACGAGAAAAGAAAGTCTCAGGGCCGGGCGCAATACCCGGCCTTTCTCTTTTTCTCAATTTCTTGATTTGAGGGCGGCACAACACCTCAATATGAAGGTTTCCCACTGAATATTCGGTAACTTTGGCTACTATCGCAATCACCCCGGTGTTGCCAAACTATTGATTGGATAATCCCAAAAAGATTTTATTCACTGGATGAAATAAAGGTCGGCAACTTGACGGAGGGATCAGCATGAAAGCGAAAAGCATTGCGATTATTGCTGTCCTGCTGCTGTCCGTTTCCAGCCCAGTACTGGCAGACAATGATGCCGCCATCCTTGTTCAGGAAGGCTCACATGATTCTGCAGATTCCCACCAGGAAAATAGCCAGGAAAGTCTGGTCCTTATTACCCAGACCCGAAGCGCCGCTAACGCGGCAGTGATAATGCAAAAAAACACCAAAGGATTCAGGGCCAGCATCCATCAGCATGACAGCGTTGAGAGTAGCGGCAGGATTGATCAGTCCAATGGGCAGGATTCCCGGGCAGTCATCGATCAATCCAGTACCTACCTTGCCGAAGCCCATGTAGACCAGGAGCAGACTGCCAATAGCATGGCGGGGATTACACAAACCAACACTACAGGCAGCCTGGCGCAGACAGCGCAGGAAATGGCGCCTCTTTCCCGTGCTGAAACCGTACAAATCGGTGGGAATAATCTTCTTGCCGAGACAGAACAATTCGGTACCGGCAATGAAGCAGACATTATCCAAGGTGGTTCAGACAATTCAGCTCATATTCATCAACAATCATCAGCTGATATCAGTCATGGCAATAGCGCCATCATTATTCAGCCATCAGGCTTCAACAATATGGGCAGAGTCATTCAGTACGGAGCAGGAAACAATGCCACGGTCCATCAATTTTGATTCGCCATTTCCCGGCTTTCTTCGCCTGTTTATGGCGCTTTCACTCGTCTTTTCTTACGGAGGAGCGTACGCCATGCCAGCCGTACCTCAAGGGGAGCCATGCACTCTTCACATCCTAAACCAACCCTCTGCGGATCTTCACCAGTTTCAGCTTGAACTGGAATGTCAGGATACCGGGAGCATATTCACCTACCGGATTGAAGTAGAGAAACTGGGAAAAAGCGGCACCAGCAAGACCAGCCAGTCGGGAAGAATAACCATCGATTCCAAACGGCTCGTGGTAGGTAACGTAAAAATCAATGTCACCCCCACTGATACGGTGAGAGTCAATGCCTCGCTAAGTAACAGCGAGAACGTAGTGGTTTCCCAGGTGAACAGGGAGTATCCGCCTACAAGATAACGCCGCCCATCTTCATTACATACTGGCGCAACCCGTGGCATTGCCAGGCTTCGCCCATGGTTAAATCGATAGTTGAGCAGGGGTCGCCACGTTCCGTATCAGTCTGGACCCCATCAAAGGAAGCAGCCGGTCTCATCGCTCAAGCCCTGCCTCCCTCTTGCTGTCTGATGCGTCGCAGGAGCGTTACCCTCTCCCGCAGCGTGATAACCTGGAGTCTAAGCGCCGCTTAGCCACCATCCCGTCAGATCAGTTGCCAAATGCCGCGCTGTACTGCTGAATGACCTCTGCGCCCATGTCATCGGGATTTTGAAGCTGCCAGTTGCCATCCATTACGCCCTTGACGATCAGGTGCGCCACTGCAGCCTCAATGGCCAGCTTCACACACTGCTGGACAGGCTCATTGGTGGTCACCCCAGCTTCACTTTCCAGCAGCTCCTTGAAGTCGATGTATCGATAAACCCCGACCTGGAGCTCCTTGCTGTAAATGGTCTTGCGAGTAGAGACAGTATTGATGATACGCCCGGTTCGTACATCAACTGCCCTCAGATTCACCGTAACCTGGTCGGTTCTGTACTGCTCGGAAGCCCCCACTCCCAGATAACGCGCTCCCAGGCCGCCGGTTTTAAGGTTGGTTTCATAGGCGACAATGCCGCCCTGAAAAAGAATGTCGGAGGAAAACAGATCCGGTACATCCGGCACTGCCTGCCCGGTTTTTTGTCGCTTTTCCACCACAGCCCGTGCGATCTTGCGTTCGGTCAGAAGATCCTGAAGCCCTTCCCTCTCCAGAGTCAGAAACCAGCCCGAACGGTTTAGAGCATCGATCAGAAAGGCCGCCGCACCCTGTGTGACCGCCGTGGAAAACGATGAAGATGGCGCAGGGCGGTATTGCCCCGTCAAATCGCGAAAGCTGTAGACCGATGCCATGATTCTGCCTTTTGGCGCCGGAAGCATTTCAAGATCCTCGGCAACCTCTGACTTCTCAAGCAGCGTCGGAGCTTCAGGATCCAGCGGTGGTGTTACGCAAGCGGCCAACGACAGGCCCAAAATCCCCACTGTCGCCAGACGACATAGATACGGTTGCATATTCTCATCCCTGAATAATGCTTAAAATGTGTCCGGGACCAGTCCGTCGACTTCAATCTGCGTCACTTCCCCGGTGTTAATATCCTCAATCAGAATGGAAAGAACGCCCTGATCGTCAACGATGTTGATCGCAAAATCATCCGTCACGATACTCCCCTCGTTCCCCTCCCCTACATCCGCAAGCAGCTGGCTCAACAGCCGCGACTGCAGAGATGACGTCAGTCGCTCCAGCTCGGAGGGGCGCTCGAAAGTTGAAGACCGGGCTTCAGGGTCCTTGTAATCATTCTGCGCCTGGGCGTTACCCAGCAAATAAGAACCGTTCAGGGGGTTTCCCCCGAAATTGGGATTCACAGGCTGATACACCAACTCGCTTGCCGTCACTCCACAGGCAAGCAGACAGCCAGTGACAATACTCAACAGGGTTTTCATTAGTAGCCATCCTTGGCCAGGTCCGGGTTATCGACAAGAGCATTCAGCAGTTTGAGACGCCTGACCTGACTCTCAACGGACTGAACCAGACTCTGAACGCGTGCGTCCTCCCAGTTCGACGCAAATGACAGCACGAACCGGGCAATCTGGGTGTCTGCTCCCCTGATGGTAATAATGCTGCCACTCCTTGCGGATGGCTGCTCATGGATACTCACCGAGTAGGGGGTATCCGGGTAGAGATAATGTCTCTGATAGGAAAACTGCTGATGAAATCGTTTACCTATAGGCGTTATGGTCTGGTCTACAACGACCCCCATTTCACCTTCCTGATCCGATGCCAGCGCGGTAGTGATTGCCCCTGAGAATACCAGCAACACAACCCCAAGCAGGACGCGCCGCAACATGGGTCTCAACCCCCTTCTTCTTCCAGGTGGTTTTCGTGAACCCAGCGCATTACTCCTACGCGGTTCTTTACCCCGACCTTGCGATACAGGCTTTGAAGATGAGCCTTGATGGTATGCGTGCTCAAACAGAGGGCATCGGCGATTTCATGATTACTCATCCCTCGCACCACATGGTCCAGCACCTGTCGCTCACGACCGGTAAGACTCTCGAAAACATGGCCGCAACGCGTCGGCGTCTTGCGATGACGTACCAGGTAATCCATGTAGTTACGCGGAAACCAGCTACGGCCCTTGCAGACCACATCTATGGCTTTTGAGATAAGGGCATCGCTGTCCTGCTGATAGATAACACCTTTCACGATCGGCCAGTTCAACAAGAAAAAGATATTATCGCCGCGATCAGCGTTGACCAGAATCACCCGGCACATCGGCATCTTTTCCTGGACCCGCCCGAGCAATCGCTCTATCTCCGAGGCAGAGAAATCCAGAACATTAATCAGAACCAGGTCATCCTGAATCTGGTCACAGAAAAGGTCTTCCCGGGTAATCGCTGTGCAGGCCACCCCACGCTGGTTTTCGATGGATCTGGCCAGAAGCCGGATGGCAAGATTATTACAGTGCGATACCACCAAATACGCCTTGCTTTCGTCACGCGTTCCATGCGCCATTGAAACATCCATAGTCTCTTCCCCTTTCCCCGCCGCCTAATGCGGTTAGGTGTCGTTCCCTTCCCAGCTGACTCGTTGGCCAGCCGACTAGCTACCGCTAGTCGAGGGGGTTAGTCTAGGTCTAGCCATCAGAGTGAGCACTAGTTCTTATGGCTATTTTTAAAATTATGGAAAATATCCAAGAAGTGTGCACCCTGTCACAGTTTCAAGGACGATATTTATACTTAGCCCTGAAAATAAACACCCCCCATATGGGGTATAACCGATGAACAGTCTTCACCGATTTCCAATCTGACCGAGCGAGAGGCCATGCGTTTTTGTAGCCAATGTGGCAACCCTGACCTGTATTTCAGTATCCCGGAGGGGGATAACCGTCCGCGCTATTGGTGCGAAAAATGTCAGACTATTCATTATCAAAACCCCAAAATTGTGGTGGGGGCCGTGCCAATCTGGCAAGGCAAGGTCCTGCTGTGCAAGCGAGACATCGAGCCGCGAAAAGGGTATTGGACCCTTCCTGCCGGCTTTATGGAAAATGGTGAGACACTGCAGGAAGGGGCTGCGCGGGAAACCTGGGAAGAGGCTTGCGCCACCGTCGCCATCGACGACCTCTACACTGTTTTTAATCTGCCACATATCAATCAGGTGTATGTGTTTTTCCTAGGACGTATCGAGGATGGCAAATATGGCGTTGGTGAGGAAAGCAGTGATGCCGCGCTGTTTTCGCTGGACGAGATTCCCTGGGACGAACTGGCTTTCCCCACCATTGGCCGTACCCTGCGTTTCTATATCGAAGATCTGGAAAGCGGCAAATTCCCGGTACGCTGTCAGGACATTGCCCCCCTGCAGCGACGCCCCAGTGACGATTGACTGCCGCTGATCTGTACTGCAGTAGCTGCAGGAGCTTGCCTGTAAGCGATCCGGGCCAGAGAGAGGGATGAGTTTCGGGTTACCAGAAGCGAGTTTCGAAAGGCAAAACATTTACGCCCGCGATGTTCGGTTTTCGCAACTCAAAACTCAAAGCTCGCTCTTCACAGCTCACGCCGGCAAGGGTTCGAGCTTCCAGAGATCAATGGCGGGTTCTTCATAGGGATGAGCCAGGCGCAAGGCGCTGATTGCCGCTTGCAGGTTAGCAGCAGTCACGATGGTTTCTACCCGGTACTCGGCCACCTTCTCCACCTCACCCTGCTGACCGAGAAACGGCTGACTGCCATCCAGCGGGCGAAACTGTCCTTCGCCCCGCACCTGAAAGGCACAGCTATCATAGTTGCCGATGTGGCCGGCCTCGGCGGCAAAGACCGCACGCTTGACCAGTTCAACATGGCTCTCCGGCACATAGAAACACAGTTTATACGTCTGTTCGTTCATCCTGCACGGCCTCTCGGGTTCTGATGGCATTTTCCAGATTCTGGTACTCGGTCTTGAGCCGGTAGTCACCATGGGCCGAGATCCAGACCCCTTCCGCCGCGACCGTTTGCACTCCATTGACCCATACCGCACCCTCGCACACCAGCTTGCGGCGCTCCAGGCGAACCAGTTTTGCTTCAAAGTCCACATCATGCTGAATCGGAGTACCGGCCAGATAGCGGATATTCAGCGTCCCTGTCATGCCTATCTGTTCCACAAAATCCTGGGACTTCGCCATCAGCATATCCAGTGCCAGCGCCAGCACCCCACCATGCACTCTGCCAGGCGGCCCCTGGTAGGCGAGCCCAAAGTGCGCCTTGCCACGAACCCGGTCGCCGTCCAGCCACAATTCCAGAGGTGGCGATAATGGCGAAGCCTTGCCGGAAAGGATCTCGAAATCGACCAGGTCCGTCACATCATCCACAGAGCCCTGACCGCCAAGCAAACGTGTCAACGCTGAGCCATAGTCCCGCTGGCCGTAGCCTGCCAGCTCCGCGCGCAGTGTCTCGACACGGCCAACCAGTTCTTCCAGCACGTCTTCCGGCGCATCCAGTCGTAACACCTGCTCATTAAGACCGGCAAGCGCCTGCCCCAATTGACGGTGTAACAGCGCCCGTCTTGATGGGGGTGGCGTTTCAGCCACACGAATATCGCGAAAATGGTATGCAGGTTTCATGGTCAATTACCCCAGACTCTTTGGCGTCAGCCACACACCCTCGGCATGCACTGTCTGGGTCTCGCCATGCCAGATGCCCCCTTCAATAAAAATCTTCCGTCCTTCGTGAGCGGTAATCCTGGCGCTGCAGCGCAGGGGTTGCTCAATGGGAGAGCCTGCCATGTAGCGAATATTCAAGGTCCCGGTGACGCCCAGCTTGAAAGACGCATGCAGGGCGCGAGACAACACCGCGTCCAGAATCCAGGAGATAACCCCGCCATGAACCCGGCCCGGCGGCCCCTGGTACTGCTGCCCGAGCCACAAGGCACCTTCCACCCCATCCTGATCCTCACGGGTCCAGTCGATCTGTGGAGCAATGGGGTTAGCGCCACCACCCACGGGGTCGTAATCCATCATGTGGTAAAGATCACCGATGGTTGCCGCCCCCGTGAACAGCTTGCGATTCGCCTGACGGCTGTCACGCCGCTCCGGCTGACCCACCGTAGCCACCAGCTCCTCCAGCTGGTCTGCCCAGCCCGTCAACGTGGCCTCATCAGCTTCCACCCGGATCAGGCGCTCGGAGAGGGTACGAATGGCCTCACCGATACGACGACGCTGAACAAAATCATCCGGCACAGGTTCGCAAGCGTAGGCAGTACGAAGCTCGAAGGGACCATAGGTTTTTTCGGACACTGAAACACCAATTGATAATGGATAATTGAAAATTGATAACTTCCCGCTATCAAACGCTCGTTTGATTCTGATCCCTTGCTCGCTTGTCCACAAGATCAATAAGTGCCACAAAAAAGGCGGAAATAGCCAAGCCATTTCCGCCTTTGTTCTTTCGTTATTAATTATTCACTATCAATTATTTATTGCTGTTCAGCCCACCCACTTGCGCGCATTGGCAAACATGCGCAACCAGGGGCCATTCTCGTGGCCGCGCCAGTCATCTGGAATCCAGCTGTTCTGGAGCACGCGGAACACCCGCTCCGGGTGCGGCATCATGATGGTGACGCGACCGTCCGTAGTGGTGAACCCGGTCACGCCCTGGGGCGAGCCGTTGGGGTTGGCCGGGTACTGCTCGGTGGGATTCCCCAGGCCATCCACATAACGCAAAGCCACCAGACGCTGCTCAAGATTGCGATTCAGCGTGTCGTCCGCCAGCTCCACGCGGCCTTCACCGTGAGCCACGGCGATGGGAATGCGGGTGCCGGCCATATCCTGCAGCAGGATGGACGGCGAACTCTGGATTTCCACCAGGGAGGTGCGCGCCTCGAACTGCTCGGAGAGGTTGCGCACGAAACGCGGCCAATGCTCGGCGCCGGGGATCAGGTCCTTCAGGTGAGACAGCATCTGGCAACCGTTACATACACCCAGCGCGAAGGTATCTTCCCGGAAGAAGAAGCGGTTGAAATCGTCACGCAGGGATTCGTTGTACAACACGGTCTTGGCCCAGCCACCGCCAGCACCGAGTACATCCCCGTAGGAGAAGCCACCGCAGGCCACCAGGCCCTTGAAGTCTTCCAGCTTCACCCGACCTTCCAGAAGATCGCTCATGTGCACATCGATGGCATCGAATCCGACCCGGTCGAAGGCAGCGGCCATTTCCGTCTGGCCGTTGACGCCCTGCTCGCGCAGGATCGCCATCTGCGGGCGCACGCCGGTGTTGATCATCGGAGCCGCCGGATTGTCGGTCATGTCGAAGGTCAGACGGACATTGAGCCCGGGCGCATTGCTCACTGGAATGGCATCAAATTCCTGACGGGCACAATCCGGATTATCACGCAGGGCCTGAATCTGGTAACTGGTTTCCGCCCAGATGCGCTGCAGGTCGCGGCGCGGTGTTTCCAGCAGAATGCCACCACCGAGACGAACACGGATCACATCATCACCATCCGGACGTCCCAGACGGGTGACACACTGATGGAGACCCGCATCGCCATAACGCTTGACCACTTCAGCCACATGCTCATCGGCAACCTGGATAACCGCACCCAGCTCTTCCGCGAACAGAGCCGCCACGGCTTCCGGGCCATCCCCGGCAATATGATCCAGGCTGATATCCAGACCCGTACGGCCAGCGAAGGCCATCTCGGTGAGGGTGGCAAACAGACCGCCGTCGGAGCGATCGTGATACGCCAGCAGCTTGCGTTCGGCCAACAGTTGCTGGGTCACTTCAAAGAACGCAATCAGGTCCTTGGCGTCATCCAGATCCGGCGCCACATCGCCAACCTTGCCATACACCTGCGCCAACGCAGAACCGGCCAGACGATTCTGACCCCGTCCCAGATCCAGCAATAACAACTCACTGGCCACATCGGTCTTCAGCTCAGGCGTAATGGTCAGATCGATGTCGGTAACGGTAGCGAAGGCAGAGATAATCAGCGACAGCGGCGCCGTCACGCTCTTGTCGATGCCTTTTTCGTTCCACACGGTGCGCATGGACAGCGAATCCTTGCCCACCGGAATGGCAATGCCCAGTTGCGGACACAGCTCCATACCCACCGTCTTCACCGTGTCATAGAGGGCCTGGTCTTCACCGGGGTGGCCGGCAGCGGCCATCCAGTTGGCCGACAGGCGGATCTGGCCAAGATCGCCGATGTGGGCACCGGCAATATTGGTAATGGATTCCGCCACGGCCATACGACCAGACGCCGGCGCATCCACCATGGCCACCGGGGTACGCTCGCCCATGGCCATGGCTTCACCCAGGCGCTGATTAAAGCCGGTGGCAGTAACCGCGCAATCGGCCACCGGCACCTGCCAGGGGCCCACCATCTGGTCGCGATGCACCAGACCGGTAATGGAGCGGTCGCCGATAGTGATCAGGAAACTCTTTGAGGCTACGGTGGGCAGGCGAAGTACGCGCTCACCCGCTTCCTTGAGATCAATGCCTTCAGTGGTAAATGTCTGGCGTTGGAAGTCTTCACGGTCAAAGCTGCGCAGCATCTTCGGCGGCTTGCCGAACAGCAGATCCATGGGCAGATCCACCGGCGGCTTGCCGAAGTGCTCATCGCTGACCGTCAGGTGTTCTTCATTGGTGGCATCACCCAGCACGGCGTAAGGAGTACGTTCGCGCTTGCAGATGGCATCGAAGCAATCCAGGTCCTTCGGCATCACGGCCAGCACATAACGTTCCTGGGCTTCATTACACCAGATTTCCACCGGGCTCATGCCGGGCTCGGAACTGGGGATACGGCGCAGTTCCAGCTTCGCACCCATGTCATGGTCGTGCACCAGCTCAGGCAGCGCATTGGACAGACCACCCGCACCCACATCGTGGATGGAGACAATGGGGTTGTCCTCACCCATGGCCCAGCAGCGGTCAATCACTTCCTGCACCCGGCGTTCGATTTCGGGGTTGTCCCGTTGTACCGAGGCAAAGTCCAGCGCCTCGTCGGACTGACCGGATGCCATGGAACTGGCTGCGCCGCCCCCCAGACCGATCAGCATGGCTGGTCCACCCAGCACGATAATTTTCGCCCCTTCCTTGATGGGGTCTTTCTCAACGTGACCGTCACGGATATTGCCCATGCCACCGGCAATCATGATCGGCTTGTGGTAACCGCGCATTTCATCGCCATTCACACCCGGGGCTTCGATTTCCAGGGTACGGAAGTAGCCACACAGATTGGGACGACCAAATTCATTATTGAACGCAGCGCCGCCCAGTGGCCCCTCGATCATGATGTCCAGCGCCGACGCGATACGCCCGGGTTTGCCGTATCCGGTTTCCCAGGGCTGCTGATAACCAGGGATGTTCAGGTCCGACACGGAGAAACCGGTCATGCCCGCCTTGGGCTTGGACCCGCGGCCGGTGGCGCCTTCATCGCGAATCTCCCCACCGGAACCGGTGGCCGCACCCGGGTGCGGCGCAATGGCAGTGGGATGGTTGTGGGTTTCCACCTTCATCAACAAATGTACCGGCTCGTTGACGAACTGGTACTTGGCGGACCCTGGTGCCGGGAAGAAACGATCAGCCACCGGGCCTGCGACCACGGACGCATTGTCCTTGTAGGCGCTCAATACACCTTCCGGGGCATGCTTGTAGGTGTTGCGAATCATGCCAAACAGGCTCAGATCCTGGGCTTCACCATCGATAGTCCAGTCCGCATTGAAGATCTTGTGGCGGCAATGTTCGGAGTTCGCCTGGGCAAACATCATCAACTCGGCATCCGCCGGGTTACGCCCCAGGGCAGAGAACTGCTCCACCAGGTAATCAATTTCATCATCGGCCAGCGCCAGGCCCAGCTCACCATTCGCCGCTTCCAGCGCAGCGCGACCACCACCGATCACGTCCACCGTGGACAGCTCACGGGGCGAGTGATGGGCGAACAGGGCCTCAGCTTCGTCCAGCTCGGCCAGCACCACCTCCACCATACGGTCATGCAGTGCCGCAGCCAGTTCAGCCCGGTCGCCATCACCGGCCAGACGGTACTCGATGCCCCGCTCCACCCGCTCAACCTGGGTCAGGCCGGCGTTATGGCAAATGTCCGTGGCCTTGGACGACCAGGGAGAAATGGTGCCCGGGCGCGGCACCACCACAAAGCGCAGCCCCTCCACATCTTCCTCATCCAGCGACGGGCCATATTCGAGCAGCCCTTCAAGCACCTGCTGCTGAGGCGCAGTCAAAGTCTCATGAAGTGCCACAAAGTGAACATAACGGGCTGAAATGGCGGAAATCCCGGGCAGGGATTCCAGCAGTTTTTCCTTACGAAATGCGGACAGGGCCGGGCTTCCGGAGAGGATCAGCATAGTGCGCCTTATATGATTAACCAGTTGGGGTTGGGGGCTGCCCAATTCAGGGCCGCAATGATACGGGATTTGACCGGCCATCGCAGCCTTCTAAAGGGGATATTTGGCCACTTCCGGGCGGCCACCTTATGGTAATACGACAGCCCTCAGAATCAGGACAATCTCCTACGCCGGATGCCTGATAAGCAAATTCATACTCTCTTCTTGAGTTATTAAATTTGTGCAAAAAAGGATCAATTGTCCGACAAATGGTTACATATCAGAGGGTTGCCAATGATAGAGTGCAGCCCGTCTTTCGTGATATAGATCACATATGGGACGTAAAAGGAAACAGGATACGAGCAAGGCACAAGATTAGTAACCCGGTCGACGTAAGGCAGTATCGGCCTGTCTGGATAACCTGACAGAGGTAGCCCCAAGGATGACGGTGTTCTTCCGACACAGTAAGCATCTCCTCGCCTCGCTGGCATTGTTCAGCGTATTGGGCTTGATGCTGGCCATGAGCCCCACGCCTACCGCCATGGAGCGGGTCATGGCTCGTGGTGAGCTGGTGGTGATTACTCGTCCATCCAACACGACCTATTATGAAGACCAGCACGGCTTCACCGGCATGGAGTACGAGCTGGCCAAAGGGTTCGCTGACAGTCTGGGTGTAGAGCTGCGTATCCTCGAGTCCGACGACCTTTCCTATATTCGCTACGTTATCCGCAAGGGTACCGCCGACATTGCCGCCGCCGGTCTGGTGAACACCCCGGAGCGCAGCGAAGGGCTGCAATTCACCACCCCCTATCAGAATGTGGATTCCCTGGTGGTGCGTCGCCTGGACAGCCCGCGGGTTACCGACGTCAATGAACTGGCAGGCCATACTGTGGCTGTGCCGGCGGGTTCCAGCCATGCCGAGCTGCTGATCAAGGCACAGCTGGAAAATCCGGAGCTGGAATTCATTGAAGTGGAAGAAGCCTCCCCGGAGCAGCTGCTGGCCCTGGTGGAAGATGGCGAGGTGGACTACACCCTGATCAATTCCAACAGCTATGCCCTGCAGCGCGCCCTGTGGCCTGATCTGATTGCCGACTACACCATGGCCGCTGATATGCCGCTGGCATGGGCACTGAACCCCAAGGATGATCAGAGTCTGTACCTGGCCGCGCAACGTTACCTGACACAGGTCAAGGCGGACGGCACCACGGCCAAACTGGAAGACCGCTTCTACGGGCATGTTGAACACTTCAACCTGTATGCCGCACGCAGCTTCATGCGTCACCTGGAGCAACGCCTGCCCCGTTATGAAGAACTGTTCCGTCAGGCCGGTGACGAAAGCGGTTTCGACTGGCGTCTGCTGGCGGCGGTAGCCTACCAGGAATCCCTGTGGGATCCGGGCGCCATCTCCCCTACCGGGGTGAAGGGCCTGATGATGCTGACCAACGATACGGCCCGCCAAATGGGTATCAGTGACCGCACTGATCCCGCCCAGAGCATCCTCGCCGGTGCCGGTTACCTGCGTCGCACCCATGCCCGCATCCCGGATCGGATTCCCGAGCCGAGCCGCACCTGGATGGCGCTGGCCGCCTACAACGTGGGCTATGGCCACCTGGAAGATGCCCGCATCCTGACCCAGCGTCAGGGCGGCAACCCGGACAACTGGCAGGATGTGAAACAGCGCCTGCCCATGCTCGCCAAGCCGGGTTACGCCAGCCAGCTGAAATACGGCAATGCCCGTGGCGGTCAGGCGGTGGTCTACGTTCGCCACATCCGCCGCTACTACGATCTTCTGGTGTGGGCTGAAAACAGCCAGCGTCGTGACGGCACCCGCATCGCCCTGAACTGAAAATCAGTAACGGGTTTCGAGAAGCGAGAAGCGAAGACCGTTCCAGGATTCGCTTCGCGCTCCCTCAGTACTATCTCCGCTTTGCCATCCCTGTATCGCCATCGCCTTCCTCAGGTTTAGACTTTCGAAACTCGCTCCTCGTAACTCGCCACTGGGGTATCAAAACAACCCCGGCTGATCCACCTGCCTCACCAGCGGCAACGGGGTCATATCCGGCCACACTTCCCGCATCATCCCGTGCCACAGCTCCGCCAGCTCCAGCGCATCGCCGTTATCCGGCATGTGGATGTACATATAGGGCCGAAGGCCTGCTGCGATCCATTCCGATACTCGAGTCACCCACGGCTTCAGGAACGCCTCATTGAGCGCCAACTGGGGATGGCCAATAAAGCGGATCACCGGATCTGCCTCCACCGGCAATACATGCACAGGCACCTGCGGCTTCTTCCTCTGGGCATCCGCAGTAGCGGCATCCGAGGCCACTTGACTGAACAGCGCCCGACTGTCGAAACAGACCCGCGCCGTATTGCGTTCGCGCAGCCCCTGATTCAACACACGCTCGCCCTCCCCCTTGGCAAAGAACGCCAGATGACGCACCTCTACAGCACAGCGCAGCGGGTCTGGCAAGGCATCCAGAAAACCCCACAATGCATCCAAGTGCCCAGGTCCAAACGCCGCAGGCAACTGCAGCAAAAAAGGCCCCATCACATCCTGCAAGGGTGCCAGAGTGTCCAGGAATTCCTGCACCAGGCCTGCCGTGCCGCTCAGAAGTCGATCGTGAGTCACCGCACGGGGAAATTTGAATTGAAAACGGAAGTCATCCCTCACCTGTGAGCGCCATTGTTCGCACTGATTCCGGGTGGGGGTGGCGTAGAAGGTAGTGTTTCCCTCCACGCAATCAAACACTTCACTGTAACGCCCCAGGGGACCCGCGCCTGCCGGCAATCGTGCTTGCCAGCTGGGGTGCTGCCACTGCGGACAGCCCAGCCGATATGGCCGCATCATGAGCCCATCCCGGCATAAAACCCGGCCTGCCCCAGCAGCGCACGGATACGCTCTACGCGCTGGTTACTCAGTTGCCGATAATCCGGATACGGAGACAGCAACAGCTTTCGTGGCCAATCTACTGCGATCCCGGTATCGTCCGGGAGCGTCCGCGCCTGACACTCAAACCCCGCAAAACGCTCCCGATTGGCCTGTCCCGCAATCCAGTGCCAGCCCTCCTGTCCCCCAACCTCTGGAGCAAAACACAGGGCCGCTTCATTGAACAGGCGACTATCGCGAAAAGCCCGCCAGTCATCCGCCACCGGACTCACCACCTTCGCCAGCAGGTTAATGATTTTGCGCCAGTGATTGCTGTTGGCAGCCACAATCACCTCAGCAGAGGGAGCATGCGCAAAGCTATCCAGCCCCGCCGGCCGATGCGGAAGATACAAAACAAGACGGGCATCAGGATTACCCAGGAAATCGATAGAGGTCATCACGAAATGGATGTCAGCAAAACCCGGATTCTAGCAGGGCATCCAGAAACAAAAAGGCCCCATCGCAGTACGACGGGGCCTTTCGCAATTTGGTACAACCGAGTGGATTCGAACCACCGACCCCCACCATGTCAAGGTGGTGCTCTAACCAACTGAGCTACGGTTGTATGTCTAACAGGCTAACCGCCTGAAGAGGGTGGCAATTCTATGCAGCTTGCCGGATCAGGGCAACCCCCTGCCCCGTGCTTTATGACTTTTTCCGTCGTGAGCCCCAGGCGGTCTCGATTTGCCGTGCCCGGGTGATGGACTCTTCCACCAGCTCGGACTGGTGCTCCGCAAATTCGCGGATGATTTCCAGGGCAGAACGCACATCACGGCGGAAAATGGTTTCCACCAGTGCCTTGAAGAACGACAGACATTCCTTCACTTCATCCGCTTCCAGGTGGAGCGCCATAAAGTAGGCGCGCTGCATGGCCGGCTGCATGTTGATCAGGATATCTTCCACGAACGGGTTGCGGGCGAAGGGATAAGCGTGCTCAAGGAAGCGGAAACTGAGCTTAAAGAACTCATCCAGGTTGCGCTCTTCTGCGGCCACCTGGAGGCCATGGACCAGCTCGATAAAGGCATCCAGATCGTCTTCCTGCACCACCTTGATGGCCTTTCGTATGACCAACCCAAGCAGGATCTGCATGACTTCGTAAAGGCTGCGCACGTGGGCCTCGGACATTTCCTTCACCACGGCACCGCGTCGCGGCAGGATATCAATGAGCTGCCGCCGCTGCAGGATCAACAATGCCTCTCGCACAGAGCCCCGGCTGACCTCCAGCTCACCGGCAACACGCAGTTCCTGAATGCGATCTCCCGCCAGTACGTCACCGCGAATAATCTGATCCGCAAGATGCTGGGCGATCTGTTCAGAAAGACTTTCCTTTGCCTTGAAGCTCACCTGACCCCCGGTCCTTGTTGAACAATTTCAAAATTATTGTCCGACTATAGTACAGGAGCTTTTCCGCACCAAGCCCCACCAACAAGACATGACAAATTCCCGCAAAGCACAACGCATCGGGATACATGACACGCCAGAATTGCCAACCGGATGGAATAACTGCGCGCCAATACTGGATTTCACCCAGACCGGCAGTCACTATGTAGGGCTCACCTGTATGGACACACAATGACACCAGACCTGATACAACGGCACCCTCGCATCGAAGCCCTTTTTGACACCTACTCGGACCGGTTTGGCAAGGACCAGACCCCCTACCGCAACCATATTTACCGGGTGGTCAATCTGGTCGCCTCCCAGCGTTTGCTCAGTGAAGAGGAGCTGGACCAGGTCGCCATTGCCGGTTTTTTCCACGATGCAGGGATTTGGCTGGCAGGTACCTTTGACTACCTGGAGCCCTCATCCCGCCTTGCCTGCCACTATCTGGAAGAGCAGGGTCTGCATGCCTGGATACCTGCCGTTGAGGCCATGATTCTCAACCACCACAAGATCAGTCGCTTCAGTCGGGACACCCTGGCGCTGGGCGAGATGTTCCGGCGCGCAGACTGGATTGACGTGAGCCTGGGACTGCTTCGCTTTGGCCTCCCCTCGGCACGCATTCGACATATCCGTGAGACCTTTCCCAACGCCGGCTTTCATACCCTGCTACTCAAGCTCAGTGGCCAGCAACTGCTCAGCCAACCGTGGCGACCACTGCCCATGCTGCGTCGCTAATCGCCTCTTCTTGATGCTTTTTTGTGCATGGAAAAGTTACTCACAATATCTGTGGATAACTCTGTGCATAGACTGTCAGGAACTGGCGCCAGCACAGACAATACCTATGATGGCACTAAAGTGATGAAAAAATGTCCATGCGGTTAAAACCCTTTAAAATCATGAAGTTAAGACCTTAAACCCACAAATCAATGAGTTAGGCGGGATCGCTAGAATACAAGTGAAATAACGTCGCCAGACTGTGCAAAAGTGATGCGCAATCACAGGGCACAGGTAGACATGCAGGCGAAATCTGTTGCCCGTGTAAATAAAGAAACGGTGCCTTGGCGGGAAAACACGGCACGCAGATTGGCCGCACCGTTGCGGCGACAGCAGAGAGGGCAGTTTTCGCGGCGCGAGCGCCGCTCAAACAGGGGAATACGCCTTTTTAGCGGCGGAAGCTGTAACTGATACCCAGAACCACAACTGGCTCGATATCCAGGTCGTTTTGCTCCTGCTCTTCTTCACTGTCACAGCGGATGGCAGCCTTGTAGTCGGCGCACTCCAGCGCCTCAAGGGCACCAATGGCAGCGCTGACAGTCCAGCGTGAATAGGGCTTTACCCACTGATGGCCGATTTCAAACCCGGCACCCAGACGCTCATAATGACGCTCACCGCCCAGATCGCCGGCCATCAGACCGGTATAGAAACCGCTCTCATCCATCATGCCGCGCTCCATTTTATGGCGCCAGCCAACCACCCAGCGAAATTCGTCCGTATCCAGACCGGAGGAATCAACATAGTAGGCAGGAAGAGCAAAGAAACTGTTCTGGGTGGTGGCCCACTCCAGATTGATGCCCACCAGGCCATTCAGGTAACCCAGACCGATCAGGGCATCGTCCGCTTGAGCGGAAAATGGCAATAAGGCAATGAGAGACACAAGCCAGCGACGCATGGCGAACTCCAGTTCTTGTTGTTATGTCGGGCGTCCCGGGAGGGCGCAAACCTTATTCTTCACAGCCCCCCGTGGATTACAAGCGCTCCGGCGCCAACCCGAATGTCCAACCGGTTACAGCGGGATCTTGTCGATGCTGTCCGCGGTGGTGTCGATAGCGCCATCCACTTTCTCAAGCGCTTCATCCGCAGCATTACCCGCCACAGGAATGATAGACAAAGCTGCGCCCACCACCGAGCCTGCCGCGCCAACCAGGCGCATGGGGGTAGTTACAATCTTGGTAAGGAAGCAACCACTCAACACTACCGACAACATGGCCACGGCGGCCAGACGAATTACGCTTTTCATCTTCTTCTCCTTCTTATTATTTGTGTGCCGGCGCTTTCCGCGCCGGCAGTAGACCCTCAATAATCGAAGGTCATACCCAGGCGACGCCCGACTTCTTCGTAGGCTTCAACTACGCCACCCAGCCCCTGGCGGAAGCGGTCCTTGTCCAGCTTTTCGCGGGTATCCTTGTCCCACAGGCGACAGCCGTCCGGGCTGAATTCATCACCCAGCAGCACTTCCCCATTAAACACGCCAAATTCCAGTTTGTAATCCACCAGCAGCATGCCGCCATCCAGGAACAGCTGCTTGAGCACATCGTTCACCTTGAAGGTCAGTTCCTTCATTTCAGCAACCTGCTCATCGGTAGCCCAACCAAAGCTGCGGATGTGGTAATCGTTGACCATGGGATCACCCAGATCATCGTTTTTGAGGAAGAACTCAAAGGTCGGCGGATTCAGCTCCAGCCCCTCTTCCACGCCAAGACGACGGCAAATGGAACCGGCGGAGACATTTCGCACCACACATTCCACCGGAATCATGTCCAGCTTCTTCACCAGCGACTCGGTGGGAGACAGCATTTTCTCGAAGTGACAGGGAATGCCGGCGGCCTTCAGCTTTTCCATAATGGCAGCGTTGAACTGGTTGTTCACGGCACCCTTGCGCGCCAGGGCTTCTTTCTTCTTGCCGTCAAAGGCAGAAGTGTCATCACGAAACACCATTACCAGCTGGTCTGCATCATCAGTGGTGTATACAGACTTGGCTTTGCCGGCATACAACTCGTCGCGTTTTTCCATGAAAAGGCCTATCACCCGTCAATGTATCTGCAGCCAGTCGAACCCTTCGGTCTGACTGGCCACGCCAATTCGTTCCCGGCCGCAGGTCATTACCCGCTCGATGGCATCCAGCGCCAGCATGGCCGTATTGTTCTGCTCACTCAGGTGAGAGAGCACAAGATGTTGCAGGCGGTCCACATTGGTCTGGCGCAACAGCGCCGCCGCCTGGTCGTTGCTCAGATGCCCTAACATACCACCCACCCGGCGCTTCAACGAAACAGGATAGGGGCCGCCTTCCAGCATCTGGCGGTCATGATTGCACTCCAGCACCAGGGCATCGCATTCGCTGTAGGCATCCACCACGTGGGGGGTTACCGAGCCCAGGTCAGTGAGCACACCCGCTGTGCGGCCCTGCCAGGCAAAACGGTACTGGCACGGCTCACGGGCATCATGGGGCACCAGCACCGGGAGGATGTCCAGCGCTCCAACCTGAAAACTCCGGCCCGGGCGCACTTCCTGCCAGTCCGCGTTGCGAAAGCTGGCCGGCTTGTCCCGAACCGCACAGGCGGTGCCAAAGGTGCTGTAGACCGGGCAGCCCGTCTTGCGCGCCAGCGCCCCGGCCCCGCGTACATGATCACCGTGTTCATGGGTGACCAGAATGGCGCTGAGACTCTCCGGCGGCAAACCGCGCTGAGCCAGACGAGCCAGGGTTTCTTTGACAGTGAACCCGCAATCCACAAGGACCAGGGTGTCATCCGCCTGAACCAGGGTGGCATTGCCCTTGCTGCCACTGCCCAGGGAGGCAAGACGCATCAGTGTCTAATCCAGCTCTTCGTAAATGCGCTCAAGGATCGCCAGTCCCGGCGTCTTTTCAACCAGCGCAGTGCCCTTGTTGTTCAGTACCGCTACCTGAATACCGTTGGTGGTATGGCTCAGCTTGAGCTGGGCTTCGCGGGCTCCCAGCTCGTAGCGAGACGGTACCTTCAGGTAAAAGACGCCAATTTCCCGATCCCGGTCCGACACTTTCAGATCGGTTTCTTTCAGTGCGTCGCCAATATATTCCCAAGCCCAGGCGAAACGGGTCGACATCATCAGGATCGGGTAGCCGTTGCCATCACGGGCCAGAATCGCCCGGGCGGATTCACCTTCCGGCACCGGTGCATTCTCGGGATCTTCCGGCTCATTGCCCAGAACCACCAGTACCGGGGGCGTTGGCGGCACGTATTTGTCTTCGTCCGGCTGTTTGCCGATCAGGCGCTCGTCCTGGCGGGGCACGGCATACAGAGCCTGCTCACCAATGAACACACCACCTTCCGGCACCTGAATCGGATCGCTCACCTCGGCATTACGATAATCCAGACTGCTGTTGGGTAACCAGCTGCAGCCGCTGATCAAGGCCAACACTGCCAGGGTACCCGGCAAACGCCTCTTCATGATCGAAAAGCGACGCGAAGAGGTCGTTTCCACTTGCTTCATTTAGCCTCCAGAAGCCCGCACTGGCGCAGGGAATCGCGCAGCCGCGGTTGGGCTGCCTCAGACAGCGACACCAGCGGCAGCCGGATACCCGCGTCAATCAGGCCCATTTCATACAATGCCCATTTAACCGGAATCGGATTTGCTTCAATAAACAGATCCCGATGCAGGGGTTCAAGTTCCGCATTCAGTTCACGAGCCTTGTCGGCATCGCCGGCCAGGGCTGCTTCGCACATGGCCGCCATCTTGGCCGGGGCCACATTGGCAGTCACCGAGATATCACCATGACCGCCGGCCAGGATGAAATCACAGGCGGTGGCATCGTCACCAGAGTAGAGCATGAAATCATCACCGCAACGCTCACGGATTTCGCGGGCACGCTCCAGATTGCCGGTGGCTTCCTTGATGCCGATGATATTGGGCACCTTGCTGAGGCGCTCCACAGTCTCCGGCAGCATGTCACAGGCGGTACGACCAGGGACGTTGTAGAGAATCTGCGGGATATCCACGGCACGGGCAATGGCCAGGTAATGCTGGTACAGGCCTTCCTGTGGCGGCTTGTTGTAGTAAGGCGTAACCAGCAGGCAGGCATCCGCGCCATCACGCTTGGCGTCTCGGGTCAGGCGAATCGCTTCTTCGGTGTTATTGGCTCCGGTCCCGGCGATCACAGGAATGCGACCCTTGGCAATGGCAACCACTTCGCGAATCACACTGTCATGCTCCTCGAAGCCAAGGGTGGCAGATTCACCGGTGGTACCCACTGCCACGATGGCGTGGGTGCCCTGATCCACATGCCAGTTCACCAGCGAACGCAGATGTTCCCAGTCTACGGAACCGTCCCCACGCATGGGGGTAACCAACGCTACAATGCTGCCGCGAATCATGCCTGTCTCCTGTTGGCCGCAAAACCGGTACTCCTGTGCACCGGACCCTGCCTAAATGGTGAAGGGCGCTATGGTAAACTCCGACAGGGCTGGACGCCAGATGCCAGCAGGGAAAGGCGACACCCGGACGCCCGGCAGGGCCAACCTGGCCCGTGCAGAATCCTGTTGCGCACTCTACACTCCAGCTTACATGCTCAATATCCAATAATAATGCCTCCTGGGAGGCCACTCAGAAACAGGATTTCAGGGAGACACACCATGGAACAGCTGATCGTCATTTCTGCACTGGGCTCTGATCGTCCCGGTATCGTTGAATCCCTGTCCCGCGCGGTGCTGGAGCGCCAGGGCAACATCCTCGATTCGCGCATGACCGTGCTGGGCGGGGAGTTTGCGGTTCTGATGCTGGTGGCCGGCAGCGAAGGCACCCTCAGCCAGCTGGAAACAGACCAGCAGAGCCTGGGCGAGGAACTTGATCTGCTGATTACACTCAAACGCACCCGCCAGCGTGATCAGCGACACGCCGCCCTGCCCTACGAAGTGGAGGTGGTGGCCATGGACAACCCCGGCATCGTCCATGAAATTGCCAACTTCTTCTCTTCCCGCAGCATCAATATTGATGACCTGCACACTGGCACCTATGCTGCGCCCCACACCGGCACCCCCATGTTCAGCCTTCACCTGGTACTGAGCATGAGTGCGGAACAATCCGTGGCCCAGTTGCGCGATGCCTTCCTGGATTTCTGCGAAGCCCGCAACCTGGATGCCACCATGAGCCCGAAACGTTGACTTGCGCAGCAGGCATTACGCGGCGCGCAATACGCTAAAACATCAAACGAAGAGCATTGAACCGATATGGCACATCCCAAGATTGGTAATCTGGCCCCCAACTTCAAACTGCAGGATCAGGACGACAATACCGTTGAGCTGAAACAGTTCAAGGGCAAGAATCCGGTGGTGCTGTTCTTCTATCCCAAGGCCATGACACCAGGCTGCACCGTGCAGGCCTGCGGTATTCGTGACACCAAAGCGGAGCTGGAAAAGCGTGGCGTCGTGGTATTTGGCATCAGCCCGGACGCCGTATCGCGTCTCCCCAAATTCATCGACAAGCATGATCTGAACTTCACGTTACTGTCTGATGAGGATCATGCAGTTGCAGAAAAATACGGCTGCTGGGGAATGAAGAAGTTCATGGGCAAGGAATTCATGGGGCTCATCCGCACCAGCTTTATCATCGGCAAGGACGGCAAACTGCTGAAGGTGATGGACAAGTTCAAGACCAAGACCCATCACGAGGATCTTCTCGCCGAACTGGATCAGCTGGGTATCTAATCCTGATATCAGAAAGGGGCGCAGAAGCGCCCCTTTTTGTTCCGTTCAGGCCGTTACTCCCCAGCCTGCTCAGACGATGCCTCCGGTGGATAGTCACCATGACTGGGCCAGGCATTGATCACCGCCTTGATCAGGGTGGCCAGAGGAATCGCAAAGAACACACCCCACAGCCCCCACATGCCGCCAAACAGCAGGATCGCGGTGATAATCGCTACCGGGTGCAGATTGACGGCCTCGGAAAACAATAACGGCACCAGAATATTGCCATCAATAAACTGGACCACACCGTAGACCACCATCACCAGCGCAAAGTCGCCGCTCCAGCCAAACTGCACATAGGCCACTGCGGCCACCGGCAGGGTAACCACCGTGGCCCCGATGTAAGGCACCACCACCGACAGTCCCACCAGCACACTGAGCAGCACCGCATAGTTCAAACCGAACAGGATGAAGGCCACAAAGGTAGCACTGCCCACCAGCAGAATCTCGATGGCCTTGCCGCGCACATAGTTGGCGATTTGCCCATCCATTTCCTGCCACACATGGGATAGCACCCGACGGCGATCCGGCAAAAAACGCATCAGCCAGCTGACAATGGCATCCTTGTCTTTCAGGAAAAAGAACACCAACAGTGGCAAAAGCACCAGGAAGACCATCACTTCCACCAGGTTGGGAATGGACGCCAGCGACAGGGTCAATACACCCTGCCCCACCTCTGCCACTTCCCGCTGGATTACCGCCACAATGGAATCAATCTGTTCAAGGGACACCATTTCCGGATAGCGGGTAGGCAGCTCACGCAACCAGGCCTCCCCGCCCTTCAAAACATGGGGCAACTGGTCACGCACCAGCAATACCGTCTGCCGCCAGACCATGGGCAATAGCACCACCAGGGTTGCGATCAGCAGCCCCATGAACAGCGTGAACACCGAGCCCACCGCCAGCATTCTGCCCATGCCGCGCCGTTCCAGGGCAGCCACCAGCCCCTGCATCAGATAGGCAATCACCATGGCCGCCAGCACAGGCGCCAGCATGCCACCCAGGAAGGCGATGATCAGCCCCACGGACAGCAGCACCACCAACAGGTATACCGCCTCCTCGTCAGAGAAGTACTGGTCCATCCAGTGCTTCAGAATACGTACCATCAGCTCTCCCTTTCTCCTCGGCGAATCAGGAATATCCAGCGCCCGGGCTGTTCATTGCAGCGAACCAGTTGGTGACAGGACTGTCTCAAATACGCAGGAATATCCTGCGCCGATGACGCATCGGTGGCGATCACTTCAAGAACCTGTCCGGGATTCAGGTGTCTGAGAGCCTGACGGGTCTTGAGTAGCGGCATCGGGCACTGCAAGCCAGAAGCATCTATTTGAAGATCAATTAACGGGTCGGTCATGCACAGGGTTTCATTGATTGTCTGCCTGACGGCATTATAGTCACATGCCTGCCCATCCGACATGGAGTCCTGATTGAAGTTGTTACATCGCGCGTTATTGCTTCTTTGCTGCCTGCTGTCAAACCCGGCCCCGGCCAGCGCCAATGACGATCTGCCCATACTGGGCGATCCGACTGCCGCGTTGATGTCAGCGGACCAGGAGTACCGGCTGGGCAGGGCATGGCTGCGGCAATTGCGCGGCCAGACCTCCATCATGTCTGATCCACTGATTCAGGAATATGTGGAAAGTCTGGTCTACAAACTGGCGTCATTCAGTGACCTCAAAGAGCCTGATCTTGATATCGTGGTGATCAACAGCCGCCAGATCAACGCCTTTGCGGTACCCGGCGGGGTTATCGGCCTGAACGCGGGGCTGTTTCTCAATGCCGAGGATGAATCCGAAGTCGGCGGCGTGGTCGCCCACGAAATTGCCCACGTCAGCCAACGGCATTTTGCACGCCGCTATCTGGACTCCAAAAAGGTCAATACCGCCGTGCTGGCTGCCATGCTGGCCAGTCTCGCCATTGCTATCGCCGGCGACGGGGAAGCCGGCATGGCGGGCATTGCTGCCACCCAGGCCGGCGCCATCCAGGCGCAACTGGCCTACTCCCGCCAGAATGAACGCGAAGCTGACCGTGTAGGGATGCAGACACTGGTCTCCGCGGGCATGGACCCCGGCGGTATGCCGCGTTTCTTTGAGCGCATGCACAACGAAAAACAGTTTTCCGGTGATCCGCCCGAGTTTCTGCTCACTCACCCGGTCACGGAAAGCCGGATTTCAGACAGCCGCGCCCGGGCCCGAAACCTGCCTTCTCCGCCCATGACCGTATCGCCACACTACCTGTTGGTGCAGGCCAGATTGAGAGCGGCATTTATTCAGGGCGATGATCAGGCCATTTCCTATTTTGAGCGCTACAGCAATGAACGCAGTGCCCTCGCCTTGCAGGCAGCCCGCTATGGCCTGGCTCTGAGTCATCTGCGCGCCAATCACTACGACCTGGCACGTTCTCTCATGGAGCAGCTGGCCGCGCAGTATCCGGATGAACTTTGGTTTCGCCTCGGTCTGGCAGAAGTGGCCGTGGATGAAGAGGACTATCCCCGCGCCATCGATGAAGCCCGGCGGGTACTGAAAATCTCACCGGATGACTATGCCGCTTCTATCCTGTTGAGCAAAGCCTACCTGCGTAGCAAACAACCCACCCTGGCGCTTCCCGTGCTCAAACCCCTGCTCAACAAAAGGCCCACCGACCCGCAAATCTGGGATCTGGCTGCGGACGCCTATGGCAACAGTGGTGATCGGATTCGCGCCCTTCATGCCCGTGCTGAAAGTCAGTTCCTGCGCGGCAACGGCAGCAAGGCCTTACTGCAGATGCAATATGCCTTGCAGGATGCAGAAGATGACTTTGCGCTCTACAGCAAGCTCAGTGGCCGGATGAAAACCATGCAGCGGTTGTCTGAAGAAGAGTTCTGATTCCTCCACCCATCGAACACCACTACACCTCTTCGAAAATCAGCTCGGGCGCAACAGACACCGCTTGCGTCAGGTTCATCGCAGACTAGAGGAAAACCACCGCACCCGGAGTTGGCTGTATCAAATGCAAGTGCTGCAGAGGCGAGATTGCACGCGAAGCGTATATCCGTGGCGGAATTCATTCTCCTGCAAGCACGCTCCCAGAATAAGCCCCTGCGGCGCCTGTCAGGGGTGACAAATTTCCAGGTAGGGTGATGCAATCTGAGACAAGGATCAGCCTTGATGATCCCTGTATTTGGCGTAGAGCGTCTATTCCTCTTCGCGCATGTCCAGCGCCGCAAAACTCTGCTCGGCATTAAACCCGCGGCTTTGCAGAAAACGCAGCTGGCGGGCTTTTTCTTTTTGATCCTGGGGATAGGCACGAAACCGACGGGCACGGGTTTCACGGGCCAGAGCGAACCAGTCCATGCCCTCCTCGTCACCGGCTTCACTCAATGCCACTTCAATCAGTTCACGGTCCACGCCGCGCAGCTGCATGTCCTGTCGAATCCGCAGCGGCCCATGCCCTCTCTCGATTCGCGAGCGCACAAAAAAACCGGCAAAGCGCCGGTCATCGATAAAGCCATGTTCTTCGCACCACTCGATCACCGCGGCCAGTGCCGGGTGGTCACCCACCTTGCTGCGCAGCTTGGTTTCCAACTCGCGGCGGGCATGATCCCGACGCGCCAGCAGGCTGACAGCCCGCTGACGCAGCTCGGATTCAGTCAGCGGTTCACTCATCGTCCGCCGCAACTTCCTCTTCCATTGGCGCTTCGGCGTTCGGATCCGGCAGTAGACGGGCGCGGATTTCCAGCTCGATTTCCTCGGCAATGGCCGGGTTCTCACGCAGGTACTCGCAGGCGTTCTGCTTACCCTGGCCAATCTTGTCGCCCTTGTAGGCATACCAGGCACCGGACTTGTCCACCAGGCCCTGCTGAACGCCCAGATCCAGCACTTCACCCAGCTGGTTGATCCCCTGGCCGTAGAGAATCTGGAACTCGGCCTGACGGAACGGCGGAGACACCTTGTTCTTCACAACCTTCACACGGGTCTCGTTACCGGTGACTTCATCGCCCTGCTTCACTGCACCAATACGGCGAATATCCAGACGGACGGAGGAGTAGAACTTGAGCGCGTTACCGCCGGTGGTCGTTTCCGGGTTACCGAACATCACACCGATCTTCATGCGGATCTGGTTAATGAACACCACCAGCGTATTGGCATTCTTTACGTTACCGGTGATCTTGCGCAGCGCCTGGCTCATCAGGCGGGCCTGCAGACCTACGTGGGCATCACCCATCTCACCTTCGATCTCGGCCTTCGGCACCAGGGCCGCCACGGAATCCACAATCACCACGTCCACGGCCCCGGAACGGACCAACATGTCGGTGATTTCCAGCGCCTGCTCACCAGTGTCCGGCTGGGACACGATCAGGTCGTCCACGTTCACGCCCAGCTTCTCGGCGTAGTCCGGGTCCAGGGCGTGTTCTGCATCCACAAAGGCACAAGTGGCGCCTTTCTTCTGTGCCTGGGCGATCACACTCAGGGTCAGGGTCGTCTTACCGGAAGATTCAGGGCCGTAGATTTCGACGATACGGCCTTTCGGCAGACCGCCAATGCCCAATGCAATGTCCAGCCCCAGGGAGCCAGTAGAAATGGACGGCATGCGCTCACGCTTGCGGTCGCCCATGCGCATCACGGAACCTTTACCAAACTGACGTTCGATCTGGGACAGTGCGGCGGACAACGCCTTGGATTTATCGCTCATTGTGACCCCTCTCCTTTGTCGGCGTGACAGTCATTGCATCGCCGGTATCTGTGTCGCCAGACTGGCCTTTCAGTCAGCACTGACAATATGGACAGTATTATGAACAGGTATTCCTGTCCTTTGCAACCCTGTTTATCGCATGGGCAGATTGTGACTACTGAAGGCGGGCATTCAAGCCCTTGATGGCTTCCAGAATGGTCTGCTGACGAACGGCATGGCGGTCGCCCTGAAAATGGAAGCATTGCGCTTCGGCGTAGCCCAGCTTCTGCCCCCAGGCAATCCACACCGTGCCCACCGGCTTGTCCCGGCTGCCTCCGTCCGGCCCGGCAATGCCGGTCACTGCCACGCTGACATGGCCACGGGAATGACTTACCGCACCACGGGCCATTTCCAGCGCCGTTTCTTCACTCACCGCGCCATGGGCATCAAGGGTCGCAGCGGTAACCCCCAGCAGGTCCTGCTTGGCCTCGTTGGAATAGGAGACAAAACCTCGTTCAAACCAGCGAGAGGAACCGGGAATCTCCGTAAGTACCTGGGCAATACCGCCACCGGTACAGGATTCTGCTGTCACCGCCATCAGTTGCTGCCGGAGCAGAGTCTCTGCCAGCAGCTGCGCCGCCTGTTGTATCGCGTCCTTTTCCACGTTCGCCTTCCTGTCCACCTGTAGGGTCATTGCCGGGTATGTTACCCACCTGACGATCGACTCGACACCTCCTTCAGGCAATACAGGGTTATGGATTCAGGGTGAGTCATCTGGACAACCACCGCCTTTCTGCTACGCTCACACCATGACCGTTAACTTTGCTCCCGTGACGGTGAGCCTGCGACTTCTCCCCCAGACAGCCACCCCCAACGCGGGCATGGTTGCGAGCATCCCTGCCTTTCTCTCCTGACGCCGAACGTCCGAGCCCGTGCCGGAAGTTCGGCGCCTCCAGCACCTCACAATCGGACTTTTTCAGGAGAACCCAATGGCCAATCTGCCCCCTATTACCATCAGCACGCTGGATCGTGCCCGTCTGTATGCCTTGCTCGAACACCAGCAGGACGACAGCGACGAAGCAGACCACCTTTATACGGAGCTGGAACGGGCTCACGTCGTCCCTCCGGAGCAGCTGCCTGAAGGCACCGTTTGCCTGGGTAGCCGTGTGCGCTTTCGCGAGACGACAACAGGCAAGGAACACCAACGCGTGCTGGCAATGCCCGCCGACCGCGAACTCTACACGGACGCCATTTCGATCCTGAGCCCTGCTGGCGCAGCCCTGCTTGGGCTTGCGGTTGGCGACACCATCGACTGGCCCTATCGAAACCGAACGTTGCAGCTGCAATTGCTCGAGGTTTTACCAGCCGGGCAAGACTGATGAGCCGCCCGAATACCGGGTATCCGGCGCCAACCGGGTACCCGCCGGGCGATAGCCATGGGCAACTGCTACACTCGTGGTCTGGACCGCTGACAGGGAGCAAACCATGACCCGCTTTCGCATCGAAAAAGACAGCATGGGTGAGCTGAATGTGCCCGCAGATGCGCTTTACGGCGCACAAACGCAGCGGGCCATCGACAATTTCCCCGTCAGTGGTCAGCCGCTACCCGAGGCCTTCATTCGCGCCCTGCTTTTAGTGAAACGGGCAGCAGCCACGGCCAACAACGAACTGGAACAGATTCCGGCCCCAATGGGCGACGCCATTTGTCAGTGTGTGGATGAGTTACTGGCTAGCGATTTCATGCAGCACTTCCCGGTGGATGTATTCCAGACCGGCTCAGGCACCAGCTCCAACATGAACGCCAACGAAGTGCTGGCCACCCTGGCCAGCCACCGTTACGGCAAGCCAGTCAACGCCAACGATCACATCAACTGTGGCCAGAGCAGTAACGATGTGATCCCCACCTCTATCCATGTCAGCGCATCCATGGCGTTGGCGGAAGATTTACTGCCGACGCTTCAACATCTGGTGCAGGTAACCCGCCGCAAGGCGGATGAGGTACATCACCATGTAAAAACCGGCCGTACCCATCTGATGGATGCCATGCCGGTGCGCATGAGCCAGGCTCTCCACGCCTGGGCCGACCAGATAGAACGCAACATTACCCACCTGAAACAGCTGCAGCCATCTATCCAGAGCCTGGCCCAGGGAGGCACTGCGGTGGGGACCGGCATCAACGCCCACCCACAGTTTGCCGCCGCCTTTAGTCGGGCCCTGAGCACCCATACCGGCATCACCTTCACGCCGGCAGAAAACTTCTTCACCCACATCGGCTCCCAGGATATTGCCGTGGCCCTGTCTGGCCAGCTGAAGACCACTGCGGTGTCGCTCATGAAAATCGCCAACGATCTGCGCTGGATGAATTCCGGGCCGCTGGCCGGTTTAGGGGAAATCGAACTGCAAGCCCTGCAACCGGGTTCCTCCATCATGCCCGGCAAGGTTAACCCGGTGATTCCGGAAGCCGCCGCCATGGTGGCCGCCCAGGTCATCGGCAACGACACCACCCTCACCGTGGCCGGGCAATCGGGAAATTTCGAACTGAACGTCATGCTGCCGCTGGTGGCGAAAAACCTGCTGGAAAGCATCAGTCTGCTCAGCAACGTCAGCCGCCTGCTGGCGGACAAGGCCATCGCTACGTTTACGGTAAGGGAAGAGAAACTGAATGAGGCGCTGGCCCGCAACCCGATTCTGGTCACCGCGCTGAACCCGGTGATCGGCTACATGAAAGCGGCAGAAATTGCCAAGCTGGCCTACCAGCAAAACCGCCCGATCATTGATGTGGCCGCAGAACACACCGACCTGGAACGCGAAGAACTGGAACGCCTTCTCGACCCGGCCACATTGACGGACAACACCTCCCGGCCATAAGGAAAGACACCCGGTGCTCACTCGTTTGTTTAACATGTTTGACCGCAGCCTGGGGCCCTGGCTTTATCACAAAGGCTGGCTGCGTTTTCGCTGGAGCCCCGCCAAAGTGCGCACCCCCTGGTTGGCCCTGGAGGGCCAGAACAGTGAAGCCGGCGCACCAGAATTGTCAGGGGAAGTGCTCATTGGCCGGAGCGGCCCCGGAAGGTGGTCAGTGGAATTTCCGTCCCACTGGTCATCAGCGCAACGGGACCAATGTGCGTCCATTCTGGATTATCACCTGGTCGCGATTCCTGAGCGTTACCCACCCAATTACGTTGTCTACCATTGTGGCACCACCGCCAACCTTTACGGCAGCTTCGGATTCCGTGTCTGCCAGCCCGAGCGGCTACCGGACTGGCATCGCACAGGACCGCGTTTCTAAACCTGGCGCGGATCAACCACAGGCGTCACTACCCAGAAAGACGTCCGTATCCTGAACCCAGCCTTGCTGTCCATTATCCTGCCGGACATTGATCCACCAACGGGATGCCGGCACACGCACCACCTCTCCCCAGCAACTGTCATCCTCTTCACAGCTGTCCCAACCGGCCAGAAACGTGATCTCCTCACTCAACCAGGCCTGATCCACCCAGACCCGGAAGAAGCCCTCTCCCTGGGAGGTATAGACATACATCCTGTCACCCGCCTGATAGCGGCGACCGGACTCCGGACTCTGATAATCACGCCGTACCACAACAAGTCCCGGCTCGCTGATATATACATCCCCCGTCAGGGCATCCACCGACTCATCGGGATGCAGCTTGGCAACCGGTTTACCCTCCACCTGATCAAAAACCGTCACGGACTGAACCGCCGTCCAGCGACCGTACTCGCAACACTCAAAAGGACAAACGCCCTCATCGACAAATTCTCCGGGAGGCCCGGAAGACCATGACGCCTGAGCCAACAGGCATGACAACAGCAGCACTAATCTACGCATCACGTTCCGGTAATACATGGCCGTCTCCTTGACGCCGTATTGTATCTGCTCTGCCGCTGCTTCAGCCAAACACGGCAAGCGACACCATCAGTGGTGACATCATCACCACCGACATTACCCATGACTGTATTGGGGTGTTCACAGTGACCATGTGCGCCATCAGGTAAATCAACGGCATGATCCAGAGAAGATGAAAGGCGCTGGCGCCAAAATAGAATACAACTGAAAAAAGCACGGCCCACCAGAGCAGAGTCATGAGTGTCGCAGCATGCAGCAACCTGCCGGACACCGCCTCATAGCCCCCCCAGACCAGCCAAACGGTAATCGCCGCGGCCCACACCCACTCAACCATCCTTCACCCCAAGGTGGTTATCAATCCTGCTCCAGCTCAGCCAGGGATTGTTCGAAGTAATCCAGGAAACGCTGGATATGCGGCAGGGTATCGCGACAACCGATGACCCCGAACTCCAGGCTGTCCCTGTAGCTGACCACGGTAATGTTCAACGCATAGCCGTGCAGCACCAACGATACCGGATAGGTAGCCTGCATCTCGGCACCGTTGAGATACAAGGTTTGCTTCGGCCCTGGCACATTGGAAATCACCAGATTGAACATGGGGCTGACGCGCCCGGACAAACCGGTAATCTGCCCCAGAGACAACGGCACATTGGTGAGCAGGGTATACACGTCGATCTCGGCTTTCTGCATATCGCCAAGGCGATCTTTGACCGATTTCATGGAATCCTGAATCGCGGCCAGGCGTTCTTCCGGCGTGCCCAAATGGGTGCCCAGGCTGACCTGCACGGTGGTAATGGCATTACCGCCCTCCCCGGCCTGATCCGCACTGCGCAGCGCCACCGGCACCTGCGCCACCAGCGCCTCGTCCGGCAGACTGTCCAGGGACAGCAGGTAACGCCGCAGAGCACCGCCACACATGGCCAGAAAGATATCGTTCACTGTGCCGTTGTGCTTCTTTGCCGCTGCCTTGATGCGCGGCAGGGACCAGGACTGGGCAGCAAACCGTCGAGCGCCCGTCACCCGACGGTTAAGCTGGGTTTTGGGTGCCCGGTAAATGGTTTTCACGTTGCCATCCTTGGGCTGACGCAACAGGTCGACCAGCTGCCCCGTGCCTTTGGACACATTGCTAAAGCCCTGCCGCACGGACGCCTTCACTTTTTCTCCGGGTGAGCGCTTGGGCTTGTTGGCATCCCACTCACCGGACCAGGGCGCGGGGATACCCTCATCCGCACTCTTCGCCATGCGTGACTGCATCAGGTGCATGCCCGCCATGCCGTCCACCATGGAATGGTGCATCTTGGTGTAGAGCGCAAAGCGGTTCCCCTCAATCCCCTCAATCAGGTAGCACTCCCACAGGGGACGGCTGGGATCGAGGCGCTGGGCATGCAAACGGGACACCAGCGCCAACAGTTCGCGGACCCGGCCCGGGCGCGGCAAGGCGGAGTGGCGCACGTGATAATCAATATCGAAATTCTCGTCTTCCACCCAGGCCGCATCCATTCGCAGCGGCAAATGCGACTGGATCTTCTGGCTAAACGGACGACAGATTCCATCCACATCCACCAGGTAGCGATACATGCTTTCCATGTAGTCCGCCGGGGCATCCTCGGGAATGGTGAACAATGCCAGCCCGCCCACGTGCATGGGGGTCTCCCGGGTTTCCATCATCAGCCAGCCGGAATCCATAATGGAAAGTTTGCGCGCCATAATCTGCTCCCGAACGTTATTCTTTATTGTTTGATCAACACGATGCCACTCTCCTGACATCAATGCCAAATGCTTTATTGTCAGGATTTCTCCCTCGGACTCATTGCCAGATTCGTTGCATTTGGTTATTTCCGGATACATCCGGACGAGCAGAATCAACACGACACAGGCGCTGCCGCGGCGGCGGCAACCGGTTTTCGCCCACACAAAACCGCAAACCCGAGTGTTCCCGTCCCGCTCCAGTTTGCAGTGCGTCAGATATCGTTCAAGCGTCCGGCATCACGAGCCATGCGCATGGCTTCACTGTGTTCCAGCTCCATGAGGCTACCGAGCAATTCCGCCACCGAGGGGGTCGGCGCCTTGTCTGCCAGGTAGCGATAGAGCTCGATCAATCGCTCATGCATGACAAGCACAGCCGCCAGCACGGCATCGGCATCACCACGATCACATTCCAGCGGTGCGGAAAGATGCTGCAGGGCAGCAAAGCCATCCAGGTAATCACTTAGCCAGGTATTCAGGATAGCTTTGACAGCATCCTGCTCCGCCTGTTTGATCACCGCCTCAAGCTTCGACTCATGCTCACTCAGATAGGCGAGCAACATGCGGACACGCTCCCTGCCTTCCACCGTGTAGCAGTTATCCAGATCCTCAGCCAGTTTGTGATGCACCTTGCGAGTCAGCTCCATGACATCGTAAACGGTTTCTACACTCATCCTTCAAGCTCCCATGACCGCTGTATCACACGCCGTCACCCGGCAGCACAGGGCCCTGCCAGGATCCAGTCTTATTCAACAGTATGCGCGCTCGGGGGAAAAAACACTGATTTGGATCAGGCCGTTGCGGCCTGCCGCACAAAAGACGATCCAGAACTCTCAACCGGGGAACGATAATCCACACATTGGACATGGGCGCCAGCCCCGGCCCAGTGGGCCTCCGCCCCGGGCCGGCACAAGGCAACCGCTATAAAATCCGCTCCAGCACCCACTGGAGCTCCCCGGCAATGGCTTGCTGATTCTTCGCCACCCCCAGCGCTTGCTGGTGCACCAGGTACTGGAAAGCGCCGTCAACGGCCGAGTAAACCAGTGGGGAAAACGACGAATCACTGTGCCCCGCCAGAACCCACGCATTCTTCATGACTTGAACCAGACTCTGCTCGATATCATTGACCGTTTCCCGAAAAGCGGGATCAAACAGTGCCTGGTTGCGAATGTCATACCAGAGCCGGTGGGTCGGGCCATCATTGAAAATGGCAAACGCCAGTACGCCAGACAGCCGGGCAACTACCGCCGCCCGGTCTTGCTCACCGGCAAGCGCCCCCTCCAGGGACGCCATAAAACCGGACTTGTAAGTCTTCACGCAATAAGCGATCAGCGCTGTCTTGTCTTCGAAGTAATAATGCAACATCCCCAGCGACAATCCGGCCCTGGCCGCAATATCGCGCAAACTGGTGTTGGCGAAACCAAGCTCATGCAACGCCTGCAGGGCACTGTCAGCAATCAGGGCTTTTTTTTCATTACGTTTCTGGGAGTTACGCTGCTCTCGTAACTGAAGCTTGTCGGTTACTGAATCCGTCATGCCTGTCTCGCCACGTTAACCCGACCAAAACCTGCCCCGGGGAGAGCCCCCAAGGCAGGCGTTAATCAGGCAGTAGTGTTCAGAAGAAGCAGCTGCAAGCAGCCGCTGGCGTGATCAGCTTTCCAGCAAAACGTCACCGAAGCGTTCACGCAGCTGGTTCTTCATCACCTTGCCGGTAGCACCCAGGGGCAGCTCATCCACAAAGATGACCTTGTCCGGGATCTGCCAGCTGGCCACCTTGCCCTTGTAGAACGCCAGCAAGGCTTCTTCGGACACGTCAGCCTCACCGTTCTTGATAGCGACCAGGATCGGGCGCTCATCCCACTTGGGATGACGGGCCGAAATGGCCGCTGCGTTGGCGATACCCGGATGGGCAATGGCAATGTTTTCCAGTTCCACCGTGGAGATCCACTCACCACCAGACTTGATGATGTCCTTGGAGCGATCGCGGATGATCATGTAGCCGTCTTCATCCACGGTGGCCACGTCACCGGTATCAAACCAGCCATCGGCAGTCAGCGCGGATTCACCCTTGCCAAAGTAGCTTTCCACAATCCAGTGACCGCGAATCTGCAGGTCGCCCTGGGTCTTGCCATCATGGGGAAGCGGCTTGCCTTCCTCATCAACGATACGCAAGGCAACCCCATAGGGCGGACGTCCCTGCCCCTGGCGGAGCAAGGCTTTCTCTTCATCGCTCAGCCCCTGATGCTTCTGCAGCAACTGGTTCATGGTGCCCAGAGGAGAGGTTTCGGTCATGCCCCAGGCATGAATCAGTTCGACGCCGTACTTGTCACGGAACTGATCAATCATGGACGGCGGCAGTGCAGATCCACCTACCACGGTACGTTCCAGGCTTTCCGGTTTCTTGCCGGTACGCGCCATGGCTTCCAGCAGCCCCATCCAGATGGTGGGCACACCCAGTGCCATCGTCACCGATTGATCGTTCAGCAGGTTCACCAGGCTTTCGCCGTCCAGGTGCGGCCCCGGCAAGACCAGCTTGGCACCCACCGCCGCAGCGATATAGGGCACGCCCCAGGCATTCACATGGAACATGGGCACCACGGGCAGCACCGTATCGCGTGCGGCAATGGCCAGCCCGTCAGGTTGATTGCCCGACAGGGAATGCAGCACCGTGGAGCGGTGAGTGTATTGCACCCCTTTGGGGTTACCAGTGGTACCCGAGGTGTAACACAGGGCAGCGGGACTGGTCTCATCAATCTCGGGCCATTGCGCGACAGGCTCCACCTCGTCGAGCAGTTCATCATAGAATTTCAGCCCATCCAGCATGGCTTCCGCTTCGGCATCACGACCACCCATGAGAATGAAATGCTTGATGCTCTTGAGCTTGGGCTTCAGCGCAGCAACTGCCGGCAGGAAAGTCCGGTCGAAGAACAACACCTGATCATCCGCATCCTCCACAATGAAGATCAGCTGCTCAGGGTGCAGACGGGGATTGATGGTGTGGGTGATGCGGCCGCTGGAGGCCACCCCATAGTAGATTTCCAGGTGGCGACGGTTATTCCAGGCAATGGTGCCGCAACGGCTGCCCACCGGAACCTCAAGCTTGTCCAGCACCGCCGCCAGACGGCGGGCATTGTGGGAAATCTGGCCCCAGTTCAGGGTTTCAACATCACCGTTGACTTCCACAGAGACCACTTCGGTGCCGGCGTGGTAGTTCATGGCATGGTCCAGCAACGACCCCACCGTCAGCGATTCATGCATCATGGTTCCGTTCATTCTTGCTCTCCTCTCTCCAGCGTTTTGTTGGAATTCATACAAGCAGCGCCCAAACGGCACGCGTCAGAATACAGGCATGAGCCCAGGGGTCGGCACCGACCGGCATATCAGCCAGGAAAGAATCCGCTGATGCGGACAATATTCTTCCGCCTGCCCCTCTTCCGGGCACCCTGCCCGTTCTGCTTGTCTGCTAGTTATTGACCCTGTTGTCGCGCGCGATGGCTGGCCAAGCCCTAATGAATCACCAAATTTGGTCGCTTGTCCAGTTTTTGTGCCAGCAGAAGGATGAAGTTTTGTAACCCTGTGCATCGGCTGGCAAAGCTGCTGTCCGGGTTCAGCATTCAGCACCGCAATACAGGCGAAACCCTGCTAATTGCTGGTGTGGACTCTGCACTGCTGATTTACAGCACCATCAAAGCGGTGACGACATGGCTGGACCGGGGCGCAGCGAGGAATTTGTCGCCCCACCTGGAGGTAGAGCTGTCACCCGCTACAACAGTAGATCATTATCGATGACGTGAAAGATTGAGGCACTTTCAACAAGGGATTTTGCCGTTAACGACGCCACTCCATACACCTCGGTGCGGACAGCAAATCGCTCGTTCACCGCCTGCAACAACACATCAAAATCCCCATCTCCGGAAAGCAGCACCACCGTGTCCACCTCCGGGGCCAGGGTCATCACATCCACGGCAATACCCACATCCCAGTCCCCCTTGGCTGAGCCATCGCTGCGCTGAATGAAAGGCTTGAGTTTTACCGTGAATCCAATGTGTTTGAGGGCATCCTGAAACTTGGTCTGCCCATCATCCCCACGATAGGTCGCATAGGCAAAGGCATGGACAATCTCCCCCCGTGCCTGCAATTGCTGCCACAGGGCCCGGTAATTGAATTGCCTACCGAATGACTGGCGAGCGGTGTAATAAATATTCTGAACGTCGGCAAAAACCGCGATGCGGGTCATAAAAAATTCCTGACAGCACCGGAACCCGTTGAAATAAAGAAAGAGAGGAGGAACCGGATAAACACCTTAACACCCGGCAACGCTGCAGGGCACTTTCCCTGTCTGGCAGGCAAAAAGATCGTTACCCGCGCCCCATTCTGGGCAATGATGGAGCTAGTCGTTAGCAAAAGCGTGGTCAAACCACCCATGGCCGCATAACGGGTTGCCGCACGACTTCGCTGGGAGGGACCATGAGATTCCACAAACAAAGCACCTATCCGCTACCCAGTGATGTGGTTATCAGGCTGTTCTCGGACAAGGACTACTTCCTGGAAAAATACCGGCTTACGGGGGCCCGCCACATCACGCTGCTGGATCATTCCTGCGACAATAGCCGAAGCCGCATTACCGTCCAGCGCGATGTGTCTCTGGAAATCCCTTTGCCCCGTTTTGCTCGCAAATTCATTGACGACACCATCACCCTCACCCAGACAGATACCTGGGACCTGAAAAGCAAAACCGGCACTCTCGATATCACCATGAAAGGCACCCCCGCCCGAGTGACCTGTGACATGCGGCTGATCGATCAGGGCGAGCAAACCACCCTGGACCTGAACTTCAACATCAATGTGAATGTGCCTGTGGTAGGACAGAAGATCGCCGCGCTCATGGCCCGTGACCTGGACAGGAAATTCCAGCGGGATGATGACAAGGGAAAGATCGTCATGGCGCGGCTGGCGGAACGCCATCAGTGATCTTGAAAAGTGTGTCGTTATAACCGTTGCCGTACTTGTCTTTTGAAAAGGCAGACACCGACCTAACTACGATAGCCACCGCTGATCTCCCCGCACAGTGCCCCAAGGCCGGCAACTTCATTACCCGGCCAGACATTCTGGATACCCTCAGCCGGGCGGTAGCCCGTATGCCATCAACTTGCGAGTCAGCGAAACAGCCCGCCGGCAGTAAACCGCGTAACGGTGCACGGCATTCATCGCGGCCACTCAGCACAACAACAGCATTGAGCCCTGCTTCAGTAACGATTCAGTGCTCTTTGGCTCTTAGATCACGCCTGAACTGACGAGGAGAAACCGAATTCCAGCGTTTGAACGCTCGGGAAAACGCAGACGTCTCGGAATAGCCAAGACGCACGGAGATCTCTTCATGGGACAACTCGGTATTGGCCAGTAATTCTTCCGCAATCGCCCTGCGCACCTCCTCCAATAAGTCCGAGAAAATCACGCCCTCTTTGGCCAGACGGCGGCGCAGGGTTTTCGGGTGAATATTCATATCATCGGCCAACGACTGCATGCTCGGAAAGAGCGAAGCACTATTGACCAAACGGTCTCTCACCTGGCTTGCCAGTCCGGAACGGTCGCTCATTGTCTGCAATAAACGACGACACTCTTCTTCACAGGCTTGCCGGGTCGCCGGGTTACTCTGCGACAAGGGCATCTTCAGCATTTCAACGGGAAACGCACATTCATTGGTGGGAAAATCATATTCCGGAACAATGCCCAGAATGCCCTCGACCCGATGAGCATACGAAGGCTCAGGGAACTGGAACCTTACGGCCTGGGCTCGCATGTCCAGCGGTGCCAGATCTCTCTCAAGCGTAATCAGCGTGGCAAGTTCACGTTCCACGAGAAAGTTGCGGACATCCGCTGGCAATTGGGAATTATCGGCCCGCAGCAACGCCTCACCATTCCCAGAGGCAGGGGTGATACGGGAGTAGGAAGACGTCATGCGTATGTGGCGAAGAAAAAGCTGCATGGCTTCCTGCAGGTTCTGGCTACTCAGGATGGCAAAGCCCAACATGCCAAAGGTGGTGGCATGTTGACGGCAACCCACTTCAAGAGCCAGCGGCGTCCCGGGGCCCAGCTCGGCAAGAATATTGCGAATCACATGCAACTCTTGCCTTCCATATATATGCGCCTGCGGCGCAAGCAGACTGTCCTCCTCTATTCCGCTGCCGGACAAGCACCGTTCACTGCCAAGGCCATAGTCTCCTGCGCATTGCAGCAGGATATTCAAGCTGCTAGAGGGCCGCAAAACATCCCAGTAGGGCTTAACCGGCATTAATGATGTCCCCAAAAGTCAAATTTCTGCACCACTTTGTCATTCACCAATGTCATCATCCTCACTAGATTTGTCAAATCAAGATCTCGGGCTCCCGGCTTACTGATGCAAATGGCCCCTCACCGTATGAGGACAAGCCCAACGCCAGGCGATCAAGCCTGACCGCGAGAAACCATTAAAATATCGGTGAAGATAATGACTTCTGGAAACGCTTCTTCCGCGCATTCTGAGAACTGGGATGCCATCGTTATCGGCGCTGGCCTCGGTGGACTCTCGTCAGCCGCTTACCTCGCCGCATCCGGCAAACGCACTCTGTTACTGGAGCGCTATGCCGTACTGGGGGGTAGCTCCGATGTCTTTCGCCGCAAGAAAAAATGGGAATTCGATTGCGGGATTCATTACATCGGCGATTGTGGCCCGGGTTCTACGATAGCAACGTTGATGCAGGGCCTCGGTCTGGATGACCGAATACACTGGCTGCAACTGGATCGCGACGGCTTCGATACCATTATCGGCCCGGATCTGGAGCTTCGTACTCCCTCCTGCTGGGATCAATATCTCGAGAATCTGCTCCTTGCCTTTCCGGGCGAAGCGCGCGGACTGCGTTTCTATATCTCGGTGATGCGGCGAATCGCCAATAGTCTGGACCCCAGCGTGTCCTTCTCATCGAAAACCGAAATGGCCAAATTCGCCGCGCGATGTGGCTGGGCAGCACCGTGGATCATGATGCCTCATGCCTCTTTGCTTGCCGCCTGTCGCTTGCGCCCCCGCACCATCATGACGCTTTCCCTGCAGGATGCTGCCACAGCGACAACGCCGGATGCGGCACCAGTGATGATGCGGGCGTCCTTTCTGCATGATTTCATCAACGGTGGCGCCTGGTACCCGAAAGGCGGTGGCCAGATGATTGCCGCGGGTTTTGCCGAAGTGATTCGCAGCCATGGGGGTGAAATCCGTACCCAAACCCATGTCGATCGGATTCTGATCGAAGGCGGAGCAGTCAAAGGGGTTCGCCTGGAAGGAGGAAGAGAGCTTCGTGCCTCAGCGGTGGTAGCGGCGGGCGACATCAAACGCACTTACCGGGACCTGGTAGGCTACGAAAACCTGCCCGCCTCCGTCACTCGCCGCAGCGAAAACTGGAAAATGTCTCACCCCTTGATCAATGGGTTTTTCGGTATCGAAATCGATATCAGCAAGACCCCGAACACCAATTACTATGTTGTGCCCAACTGGGACAGCACCTCTTCACTGTGGAACCTGCATCGGTCTTTCTCGCGACGAGTGACCCGGGCCTCGGGCCGCGACCCGATAGACTGGGCACAAGACTTTGCCCGTAACCAGCCAGCCTTTGTACAGTGTTCAACCCGACGAGACCTGGACAATCATCGCAGTGCACCCACAGGCCATGCCGCCATTGAAGCACAAACCCTGGCACCCTCAGACCCCAATCTGTGGGGGTTCAACGGCTACGATGTGGCCACCGGCGCCTACCGTCGCGACTCTCGCTATCAGGAAATAAAGGAAATCATCTCGACCGGGCTGCTGGACCGGATTGAACAGGCCTACCCTGGAGCCTCTGCCAAGGTTGCCTGGAATGAACAAGGCACGCCCGCCTCCCAGGAGCGGTTCACCTACACGAGCCAGGGCGCGGCATTTGGCATCGAACCTCGGATAACCCAATTCGGCCCCTTCCGGCCAGGCGTCAACACCGTCATCAAGGGACTGTTCATGGCCGGGGCCAGCACCACCTGGGGGCCGGGGACGGCAGGAGCCATGTTAAGCGGGCTTTATGCAGCTAGCGCCATCACCGGGCGTAATCTGCAAGAAGAAATCCGTAACGGCAAGGTGCTGGCCGATCCGTCACGGTTCTCACAATGGGGCCCCGACTTCGACCCACTGACCGCGTGCCGACTGAAAGGACAAAAAAAGCAGACCCGCCAGGAAGCAGAAGCGGAAGAAAGAGAGAATTCAGCGCCCTTGAAAAGAGCCGTAAAAGCGTAAGCTTCCTGCGCTTCCGGATTGAGCGCCGGGGATCAACATCCTCGGCGTTCTCGTATTGATTCGCGCGGGGTTATTTCTGTTGCCAGGGAGCGGAAACCATCGTCTCTGTATAGCCCCCCCGACCCAGCAAATCACTTCTCAGAGCACGGGACTCATGCTTTCTCGTTAATGGTCATCAGCCCTGGGCCCGGAGCAGGAATCACGTTATGTACCGTCACAGGTTCCCCACATTCAGAGCAAGCCATGGTCGGAGTCATGGGCTTGCCACACTCCTTGTGAACAAAGACGACAGGAGCCCCCTTGCCTTCATCAAGCCAGCGATCGCCCCAGGCCGCCATCGACAGCAAGACCGGGTAGAGAGCGTCGCCCATGGCCGTGAATCGATATTCGTATCGGCCTTGCTGATAAGCCTCCCGGGTAAAGACCCCCACCTCCACCAACCGCTTGAGGCGATCGGAAAGCAGGTGCTTGGTCATGCCCAGCTGTGACTGGAAATCGGCAAAGCGCCGAGTTCCCATGAAAGCATTGCGGATGATCAGCATGGTCCAGCGATCACCGATCACCGACAGGGTGCGCGCCACCGAACAATTCATCTCTCCAACATTTTCCCACTTCATCAGCACTCCCTTCTCGGCTCTACGGCCAATGGTGTTTGTTGACATGGTACCAAAAAAGAACCTAGCATCCCAATCGGTTCCAAAATGGAACCAAATGAAGGATGCTTGAGATGAAACCACACACGCCCGCACCAATGGCATGGCTAGGCCACAAGACCGCACTATCTTATGTCCTTGTGCTCACACTCGTCATGGCAGCCACCGGCTTGATTGCCCTGCACGAGGGCGCCACCCGCTTCATGCTGCCGTTTATTGTTGATGACAGCAGCGATGTTCTTGGTGATCAGATCGCACAGGCCCGCGCCACACCGGATCTGGACACCCTGAGCCATGTCAGCGAAGAGCTGGCCTTCCTGGCCCGCGCCACGTCGGTAGAAAGAATGACGGAATCCCGGCTGCCGGATCAAAGCCTCTACTACACCACCATGCCGCCACACAATCAGCTATTGCTGGTCAGCCATATACTGCTGGGTGTGTTCTGCCTGGTAGTGGGCGGTTTTCAGTTCTGGCCTCAGTTCCGCAAACGTTTCATGCGAGTGCACCGTGCGTTTGGCGCCCTTTACGTGGTGACCGCCCCCATCTCGGTGATGTTGTCGCTGGTCTATTTAGCCCTTACGCCGCCGCATAATATCTACGCCCACCTGGTGGCCTGGTGTGCACTGTGGGTTTTCGGAATACTGGCCATCATCGCCATTGTCATGGCCATGCGAGCCCTGAGCGCAAAGCGCATTCATGAACATCAGTCCTGGATGGCGCTGTCGTTCGGCTGCCTGATCGTGGCGCCCATGCTGCGCTGGAATTGGGTGGTGCTGGCCTGGGCATTTCCCCACATTGATCAGGAAACGCTAAACCTGGTCACCATGGGCATCATGCTGCCTGAGGTACTGCTGATCGGTTACGGCCTGTCGCTGGTAAACCGCCAGTACCTGCGCGCGTTGGTACGTCGCAAGTCCGCGCCACGGGTGCCGGCCATCAACCACGCCTTTTTCGCCGCCATGCCTCTCTGGTTTGGACTGGCTGCGCTGGTCTTTGCGGTCAGCCTCACGGCCTATGTGTTCAGCGACGGCATCCTCTCACTGGCCCCGGCCAACCTGATGCCTCCCGCCCTGGTGGACCGGGAAAGCGGCATGCTCAGTGAGTATGGCTGGCTTGGTCCCCTGTTTGCCCTCGCCAATGGCACCGCACTGTTCACCGGCCTGTGGTTGCTACGCCAGCTGTTTACCCGGCCGCAACAACCCACCTCCTCCCGCATGGTGACCACTTTCGCCGTTGCCACCGGACTGATGCTGCTGGCCAGCCTGGCCATGGGCCACCATATCGGCTTGCAGCCAAACAAGGGGTTACTGTCCGGCGGTACCCTCTACACCCTGGCGGGCACCCTGCTGGCGGCCTTCCTGCTGGTTTTCCTTGGTACCTGGCATGTTGGGCAACGGGCACTGATGAAGGAAAGCCTGGTCTTTCTGCTCACCCTGCTGCCCTTCCCTGCCTTCTTGCTGGGCATGCTCTGGGCGGTGAACTGGGTCGGGTTGCCGGCGGACTACCTGGCTGCCGGTCAGGGGTACGTACTACCCGCAGGGGGCTGCCTGGGTCTTTTCTTTCTCGCCATGTTTTATGTGATCTATGGGCAGGCTACCCGTGAGCACGGCTAACCAGGGACAATCGACAATGAACAAACAAAAGATTCAGGCCGGTGACATCCAATTGGCACTTTACACTTGGGGCCAGGCACCCAGCGTGGAGCAACCACGGGAAATCATCGTGCTGGCCCACGGTTTTCCCGACCGCGCCGTCCTCTGGGAGAAAGTTGCCAGAGAACTGCAAAGGGACTACTTCGTGGTAGCCTTTGATATGCGCGGCTGCGGCGATTCCACCCCCATTCGCGGTATTCGTCATTATAAATATGCGGCCCTGATTGAGGATCTGTTCGCGGTGATCGACGCCGTGAGCCCTAACCAGAAAGTCCACCTGGTTGGCCACGACTGGGGCGGTTTATACGGCTGGGAAGCCATCGCCAGCCCGGAAGGAGAAAAGCGCATCGCGTCCTTCACCACCCTGTCACCCAGCCTCGAGCACGTAGGCCTGTTCCTGCGCAAGCGCCTGCTACGCCCCACACCGCGCAACCTGCTACAGCTGTTTGGCCAACTGGGCCGCAACTCCCTCATGACCTTCTTTACCCTGCCGTTGCTACCGGAACTGCTTTGGCGTTCGGGCCTGGGGGTGGCCATGATGCGACGCATGGTGACCCACTTCGAACCGCGCATTACCTATCAGAAAAACCCGGGCGTAGAAGGCGATGCCATCCGTTATCTCGGCATCTACCGCGCTAACCTGCTGCAGCGTACCTTGCGACCACGGCGCGTGGTCAGTCAGGTGCCGGTTCATGTGCTGCTGGCAGTCAAGGACCCCTTCCTGCCACCTTCCGTGTTTGAGCAATGCGCACAAGGCACCAGAACGTACAGCAGCTCGGAACTGGATGCCTCTCACTGGGCACCGCTGAGCCGGCCCAAGGAACTGGCTCGGGCTGTGTCCTCTCAAGTGCAGCGCTGCGCCGTAGTGTGACGTTACCCCGACGGGGGTACCCATGACCAAAAGCCCCGTCGCCGAAGTTACGACTCGCGACTCGGGGACACGCACAAATTTAATCAACCAAAGCCATGACTTACCACACCACCAAGCTTTGGCCCGCTACCCATTTCCGACCGGTGTTCTGGGCGTATTCCTTCAGCTTTTCCAGAGTCCCCATTGCTATCGGCTGACGACGTTTTCTCGGCTTCATATGTGCAAGCCAGGCTCTCTCATCAATACCGAGGCGATCCAGCACGCCCGCAGCATGTGCTGAGATCGAGCCTCGCTTGTCATCACGCACTGCCCGGCCCGTGCTGTCTACCAATTCCAGATAGTCCATCAACCTGAAACGGCACACAGTATCGTGATCAGCGGTTTCCGTGTTTTCTGCATCTACCATAGGGAGCAAAGCGGGCACGTTCATGCTTTCGCCACCCTGAATCTTCTCAGATCGCTGCTTCATAGAGGTGTAATCGGCGTTTTCAGGTGTGTCCGCCATACGGGCCCGAACCGGATTGAGATCCACATAGGCCATGCATTGCAGCACCGCTTTTTCATCCAGTAAAGCCTGGCACTTGTAACGGCTCTCCCAGAAGCGGCCTTTGCAGCAATCTTCTTCGTTGGCTTTTCGGGCAAGATGTTCGTTCAGACACTTCATGAACCACCCCAAGTCATGGAGCCGTTCTCGCCACGTATCCACGATCTCCTGCACCTTGAGGTCTTCCGCAGCCTTCGTCTCGCCTTTCAACCATCGCTTCACGATCAAAGGCCCGCTGAACAGCTGCATCCAACGCTCCGCCACCTCACGGTCAGACCAGCCAAGCGCCTGCTGTTGATTGATCCGAACCACAAGGTGGTAGTGATTGGACATCACTGCATAGGCACAAAGGTCAATAGCGAACACCTCAACCAGCACCGCCAGCCTGTCGACCACCCACTGCCGGCGGTGTTCATAGTCCTGACCTGAATAATGGTCTTTGCCACATAGAAACGCCCGCCGCACACAGCGGCAGATACAGTGATAGTAAGACGTAGAGTCCAGAGATACCTGGGTATATCGTGCGCGGGTCATGGCCAGCCTCCTTGCTTATCCATGACCCAACAATACTGACCAAATGAGCAGCCCTGTATCAGACAAAGACTAAAATCCCTGTAGGAGATCTCCTGATTGATGGGTGTCCCCGATTGAGAAGAAAAGTTGTGTCGTTCCCTATATCATCCCCCCTTTGATTCCTGTCACTGATACCCCCGGAGGAAGCGTGAGCGCGGACCTGAGCCAACATACGCCGATGATGCAGCAATACCTGGCGATCAAGGCCGAGCACCCGGACCAGCTGGTGTTCTACCGCATGGGGGATTTCTACGAGTTGTTCTTTGGTGATGCCCAGAAGGCGTCGCGACTGCTGGACATTACTCTGACCCAACGCGGTCAGAGTGCCGGCAAACCGATTCCCATGGCGGGGATTCCCTACCACGCGGCAGAAGGCTATCTGGCCCGACTGGTGAAGCTGGGTGAATCCGTGGCCATTGCCGAGCAGATTGGTGATCCCGCGCTGGCCAAGGGGCCGGTTGAGCGCAAGGTGGTACGTATCGTGACGCCGGGCACGGTGAGCGATGAGGCCCTGCTGGAAGAACGTCGCGACAACCTGCTGTGTGCCGTCTACGAAGAAAAGAATCAGTATGGCTGCGCCAGCCTGGATGTGGCCGCGGGCCGCTTTGTGGTGACCCAGGTGGAAGGCAACGAGCAGTTGCAGGCGCTGCTGGAGCGCTGGTCTCCCGCCGAACTGCTCTATAGTGAAGACAAATCCCTGCCGGGCCGCTGGAGCGACAATGCCGGTAGTCGCAAGCGCCCGGACTGGGAATTTGATGAGGAGTCCGCCCGCCGCCAGCTGTGCCAGCAGTTTCAGGTGCAGGATCTGGCCGGCTTCGGTGAACCTTCTCCGGTGGCCGTAGCCGCTGCCGGCGCACTGCTGGGTTATGCCAAGGAAACCCAGCGCGGCGAGCTGCCCCATGTCACCGGGCTGGTGGTGGAAAGCTTTGATGACACCGTCGCCATGGATGCCGCCACCCGCCGTAATCTGGAACTGACCGAAACCCTGGATGGCCAGGAACAGCACACCCTCGCCTGGGTACTGGACAGCACCAAGACCGCCATGGGTGCCCGTCAGCTGAAGCGTTGGGTGCATCAGCCCATGCGCAATCGCACCACCCTGAATCAACGCCAGGACCAGATCGAGGCCCTGCGCCAGGGCTGGTGCTTTGAGTCCGCCCGCGATGTGCTCGATGACATTGGCGACATGGAGCGGATTCTTGGCCGGGTGGCACTGCGCTCGGCGCGTCCGCGGGATCTCACCCGACTGCACGCCAGCCTGAAATCCCTGCCGGCCCTGATCGGCACCCTGCCCGCTTCCGATGCTTTCTATGAACTGATCGAACGCATCGGCCAGTTCCCGGAACAGGTGGATCTGCTCGGCGGCGCAGTGATTGAAAACCCGCCCATGCTGATCCGCGACGGCGGCGTGATTGCCCCCGGCTACAGCGCCGAGCTGGACGAGCTGCGCTCCATCAGCGAGAACGCCGGCCAGGTACTGGTGGATATCGAAACCCGCGAGCGCGAGCGCACCGGCTTTTCCACCCTGCGGGTGAAGTACAACAAGGTCCACGGCTATTACATCGAGCTGTCACGCCGGGAAGCGGACGATGCGCCGGTGGACTACCAGCGCCGCCAGACCCTGAAGAATGCCGAGCGCTTTATCACCCCCGAACTGAAAGAGTTCGAGGACAAGGCGCTGTCCGCCTCCAGCAAGGCGCTAACCCTGGAGAAGCGCCTTTACGAAGAGCTGCTGGAAAAAGTGGCCGCCGACCTGCACCCGCTGCAGCGCTGTGCCGCTGCCGTGGCCGAGCTGGATGTGCTGGCTGCCCTGGCCGAGCGTGCCGAAGCGCTGGACTGGGTGCGCCCGCAGCTGGTGGACGAAGAAGCCATCATCGAGATTGTCGATGGCCGCCACCCGGTGGTGGAGCAGGTGCTGGACGACGCCTTTGTGCCCAACAGCCTGCATCTGGACGATGCCCGCCGCATGGTGATCATCACCGGCCCGAACATGGGCGGTAAATCCACCTACATGCGCCAGACCGCGCTGATCGCCCTGCTGGCCCATCTGGGCAGCTGTGTGCCCGCCGCCAGCGCCCGCATCGGCAATCTGGACCGGATCTTTACCCGTATCGGTTCCTCCGATGATCTGGCCGGTGGCCGCTCCACTTTCATGGTGGAAATGTCCGAAACCGCCAACATCCTCAACAACGCCACCGCCCAAAGTCTGGTACTGATGGACGAGATCGGCCGTGGCACCAGCACCTTCGATGGCCTGAGCCTGGCCTGGGCAGCGGCGGAACATCTGGCCCGCAATCTCAAGGCCTTTACCCTGTTCGCCACCCACTATTTCGAGCTGACCCAATTGCCCGAGCAGTTGCCCGGCATCTACAACGCCCACCTCACCGCCAGCGAGCACGACAACCGCATTGTCTTCCTGCACCGGGTGCAGGAAGGCCCGGCCAGCCGCAGTTACGGTCTGCAGGTGGCTCAGCTGGCTGGCGTGCCAGCCGGGGTGATCCAGCAAGCCGGTGAAAAACTGCGCGAGCTGGAAGCTGGCCAGAGCCTGACCGTGAACGATGCACCTCCCACGGTCATCCCCACCGCCAGCACCCCGACAACGGCGCCGGCGCAGGCCAGCCTGTTTGCCGAACCCAGCGCCGCGGAGCAGGCCCTGGCTGAGCTTGACCCTGATGATCTGACGCCCAAGCAGGCACTGGAAGCGTTGTACAAGCTGAAGGGGCTGGTTTAAAGGCGGTTTTACCACAGAGCGCACAGAGGTCACTGAGATAAACCGGGCTGTTCGGTGGAGGCCTTGCGTGTTGCACGGTGAGAGCTTTCGATCCGGCGTCGGTTTCGCTTCGCGAATCGCGGTGGAACAGCGGCGAGTGACGAGTCGCGAGTATCGAAAGGCAAAAGACGCCTCGGCCTGATGGCTTCAGGTTTCCGAAACTCGCTTCTCGCAACTCGACACTCACATTTCAAAACCCGGTGTTCGCACCCCGAGAGGTGCTCCTACAGATGCCCCATTACGCCGACCGTGTCCTCTTCGGACTGTCCGTGCTATATCGTTATATCAAGTCTTCGTTTGCCTGCCTTTGGCCATGCCGCTAGACTAGCGCCACCCAAGTGAGACCGTATTCAAGCCGCCATCATCCGCGGCTAGATGCTGTACCAAGATAAAGACACCTGGCGAGGACAGGCTATGACATTCGTAGTAGGTGAAAACTGCATTAACTGCAAACACACCGATTGTGTAGAAGTGTGCCCGGTAGACTGTTTCTACGAAGGCCCCAACTTCCTGGTTATCCACCCGGACGAGTGTATCGACTGCGCACTTTGTGAGCCGGAGTGCCCGGTTAACGCGATTTTCTCTGAGGATGAGCTCCCCGACGGCGAGCAGGAATTCCTGGAAATCAATGCGGAGCTGGCTGAGAAGTGGCCGAACATTACTGAAATGAAAGACGCACCGGACGATGCTGAAGAATGGGACGGTGTGGCTGGCAAGCGGGACAAGCTGGTCCGCGAGTGGGAAGGCTAAGGCCTTCCTGCTGCCAGGCAGCGCCATAACCCTGTGTGGCGCTGACTTCTGCAACTTTTCTGCAGACAAAATAAAAGGGCGGCATCCTGCCGCCCTTTTTGCGTCGAGTCATCCTGACCCTTTTTTGCGCTCACCACGACTTCCGTGTCTTGCGATCCTTGCTTGTCCTTGTGCTCTCGTCCCTGAACACGATTCCACTATAGCAACGGGTTTTTAGGTTTTGGGTAAAAAAAAGATTAAAAGTATGGCGAAAAAACGCACAAACCCAGAAAGTCCAGCCTTTACAATGAGTTAAGCTGAAGACATGGTTTGAAATCAGTGACAAATGACGTGTATTTCCTACAGCCTTGTAAGAGATCTCTTACAAAGAAGCGTGATGTGGTTCCTCTGCAACGCCTTTTTTATGGCGCCGCTACACGGGCCCAGTAAAACACAGGTAAGTTTTTACAATTTCTCACCCGTTCTTACAGCAGCTACGCCCATGAATAGATAGCATTAATTCTATGAGCTTAGGGTAACTCCCAGGTTCAGCCAGTATCCCCCCAAGGCGCTAGAAATAGCGCTCACAACCCCCCTCTTCCACCCCACTTTTGGAAGAGGGTTTTTTTTGCCTGTCATACAGTCAGCCGACGGCAGCTCAAAGTTCGCGAAGGGCTTGCGAGGCCTTTTGGAATGCGCCTTCCAGCGAATCCAGCTGGTCTGGCGCACTGCCAAGCTCGCCGTCCACTGCGAGAGTTTCCAGTGCCAGGCATAGCTCACAGACTTGCACGGCCCCCAGGTTGCTACTGCTGCCTTTAAATGAATGGGCCTGGGCCCGCAAAGCTTCCCGGTTGGCTTCCCCAAGCGCCTGCTTTAGGGCCTGAAGCCGCTGCTCGCCGTCGCGAATAAACGACTCAACCAGCACAGAAAAGTCATCGCCCATCACATCCTTCAGTTCTGCGACGATGTCCGAATCAATAATCAACGTGTCTGAGGCCTGCATAGCGCTTCCGTCATCCTTTACGGTTAGTCATTGTTCCATCTAGGAAATATATCTTATGTGCAGTAGTTCCAATATTTCCACTTTCGGGTAGTCATCCCTGTCAAAACGCCCTTTCAGCCCTTGATCAGCCCCTCATGTACCGCTCGAGACAGGTCCTGCGGTTCATCCACGTCCCACAGAGCGGCCAAGGTAGCCACGCGCCGGGAACGAAGTGCGAGAGCGCTCAGGCTGTCTGAAAGCGCGTGTTCCGTACCCCATCTGACCATGCTAAACGGATTCCGTTTCCAGATTCTTGGCCGGGCACTGCCAAGCAGCACATAGCCCCCGTCTTCACTGGCGCCCAGCACCACATCTGCACCATTCAGGGCATCCAGCGCCTGATGGAAATAACCGTGGTGCAGAAGTGGGCAATCGCTGCCGACCAAAAGAACACGCCGATATGTTTGCAGACCCTGCGCAATGGCCGAGGACATACGCGCACCAAGATCAGCCCCGCGCTGGACATGACACCCCCAGCCTGCGCGACGGGCACGGGCAGCCAAGGTCACATCCGGACGGTCCGTCCACAACTCCACCTGTCCGGGAAAGTCATGCGCAGCCACCAGCGTGGTATCAAGCAGCTGCCGGTACACCCTTAAAGCCCCCTGCTCACCCACTGCCGGGATCAACCGGGTTTTCACCTTGCCCGCCTCCAGGGCACGGGCAAAAACGATCAGCAGATCCTGATCGTGCCGCCGGGCGGCTGGGGCGCCCATTCTCGGGCCTTCGCGGTCAGCCATAATATTCCCGATGAAGACGAGCCGGATCTTCCCCTCGCCAGTAGCGCCAGCGGAGCGTCCACATCAGCCAGATGGTTCTCCAGACGCCGTTTTTTTGCCAGCGCCGACTGCTGGTCACCACGGCGGGTCCCACGCAGCAGGGTCGTGATCGCTGTCTTAAACGAGCGCTGAGAGCGATATCTTCCATCAACGGCTGATCCGCAAAGCCACCCACCACCGAGAAAACATCCCGGCGAACAAAAATTGCCTGATCCCCGGTGGCAATGGCGGTGAAGCGGGAACGTAAATTCATCAAGGTGGCGATCACGGCATACATCATCCTCTGGCCGGATAACCGCACATCGAAGCGCCCCCAGCTTGCCTTCTCAGGCAAGCTCACCAGCGCAGCCCGGTGTGCGGGCAACAGCTGGCTATCGGCATGCACAAACCACAGCCACTCTCCGCTGGACTGTGCTGCGCCGGCATTCATCTGTCGTGCCCGCCCGGGAGGGGAATGGACGACACGATCGGCGAACCGCTCCGCAATCTCCGCACTGCCATCAAGGCTACCGCCGTCGACCACGATCAGCTCATCCTCTTCTTGCAGGGCACGGCGAATACTGGCGAGCACTTCCGCCAACTGAGCGGCCTCGTTGAGAACCGGCACGATCACACTGACCGAGTTCACCCCAGGGCACCACCACAGCTGCTACCGGCTCCCGCGGTACAGCCAAAGCAATGGTCGGCCACATATACCGGCTCACCGTCGAGGTCATGTTCCAGCAAGGATGAGAGATGCGGATGCGCCTCATGGTTGCCAAGGGGCATGTGCAGCATCTGGTTGAAGTCGCAGTCATACAGATAACCGCGATAGTCAACGCTGACCGTGTTGCGACACATCACCGCAGGGAGAGTTTGCTGGTTGAAGCTGTCACGTAACAGCTGCATGTAATCGTTGAACTGTTCGTGGGCAAGCAACACCGCACCAAACCGGCTGATGGGCATGTTGGTGATAGTCAGCAGGCTGTTGAAACGCAACCCGAAACGCTCCGCCAGTTCGCGCTTGTAGTCCGCTTCCAGTGCGGCCTGGGGGGGCGGCAGTGATGGCCCGGTCGGGTTGTAGACCAGATCCAGAGTAAGCGTATCGCCATAGCCCAGTTCATTGAGGCGGCGAATGGCCTCCATACTGCCCTGATACACGCCTTTGCCGCGTTGCTTGTTGACGTTATCTTCCAGATAGCATGGTAGCGACGCCACGATATGCACCTGCTGCCGGGCAAGAAATTCGGCCATGTCTTCATAGCCCTCTTCCAGCAAAATGGTGAGGTTGCAGCGATCAATCACTTCTACGCCCAGCTTGCGGGCTTCACTGACCAGATAGCGGAAGTGCGGATTCATCTCTGGCGCGCCACCGGTGAGATCCAGTACTTGAATACCCCGCTCGCGTATCACCTCCAGCACCAGTTCCACGGTCTCTTTGTCCATCAGTTCCGTACGCGTCGGGCCAGCATTCACATGACAGTGCACACAACTGAGGTTGCAGAGGTAACCCAGGTTTACCTGCAATATGGACGTGGCTTGACGTCGCAAGGACGGGAAGTCCGTGGTGCTGTGCACGAGAAGGTCGTGGGTGTCCTGCATAACTCACCTGATAACTGTTTCAACAATGCTACCAATTGGATGCCGGGTTGTCGCAAAGGTTACGTGAAGAGCGAGTTGCGAGTTGCGAGCAAGATGATCAGCTGGCGGATAAGAATTTGTGGGACATCCAGTTTGTTGAATAGAAGAAGAGAAGCCCAACGCACTACTGATCCTGCTCCGCCTAAAAAATAGCCGCTCGTTGCCTTAAAAGTGGCAGCTTGATCAAAAGTCCTTACAATCGGTTCCCCCATGCCCGGTAGCTCAGCTGGGTGAGTTCGGGGATTTCCAAAGCGTGCTTTGGCCGAACGAACGCGAAGCGGATACCGCTGCTTTGCCGGCGCCCGGAGGGCGAGCAAGCGCGTTAAAGAGCCGTTTGCTCGCCGGATACTGGCGTCTGAGCGTGAAGTCACTACAATCAGTTTCCCCATGCCCCGGTAGCTCAGCTGGATAGAGCAAGCGCCTCCTAAGCGCTAGGTCGGATGTTCGAATCATCTCCGGGGCGCCATTTCCCTTTTTGCTTCCCTCCGAGGCAAATTGCGGAGCAAAAATGAATCATATTCAATTTTTCCGGGACACAGACCATGGATGCCAGCACCAGACAAACACCCTTGAGTCCCTGGCTGGTCCTGTTGATGGCAACCACCACTGGCCTGGTGGTCGCCAGCAACTACTACGCCCAACCGCTGCTACACACCATCTCCGAGCAGCTGAATCTGTCTTATGCCCGTGCCGGTATTATCGTTACCACCGCCCAGGCCAGCTATGCGGTCGGCCTGATACTGCTGGTGCCACTGGGCGATTTACTGGAACGGCGCGGGCTGATTGTCACCATGATGCTGGCCTCCACGGTCGGGCTCCTGATCAGCGCCACGGCTACGTCTTTGTGGGGGTTACTGGCAGGGACCGCGATTACCGGAGCCTTCTCGGTAGTAGCTCAGGTATTGGTGCCATTTGCCGCCACACTTTCCCCGGTCGCAAGCCGCGGACGGGTCGTGGGCACGGTCATGAGCGGCCTGTTGCTGGGCATTCTGCTGGCCCGTACTGTGGCCGGGGCTCTTTCCTCCCTGGGCGACTGGCACACGGTGTACTGGGTAGCCGCCGCGCTGATGCTGGTGAATACGGCCATTCTTTTCCGGGCCCTGCCCCGCTACCAGCAAAATAGCGGTCTTTCCTATCACCGTCTGATCGCGTCCATCGGCGGCCTGTTTCTTCACTACCCCATGTTTCGCCAGCGCGCCCTGTTAGGCTGCCTGATCTTTGCCATGTTCAGCATCCTGTGGACGTCTCTGGCCTTTCTGTTGTCTGCAGAACCCTGGGGCTTTTCCGATGCCACCATTGGTCTGTTCGGGCTGGCGGGTGCGGTAGGCGCACTCTCCGCCCGCCATGCAGGGGTACTGACGGACCGAGGACATGGACGCAGCCTGACCGTAGTTGGCCTGCTCCTGCTGCTGGCGTCATGGGGGTTGCTGGGGCTGGGCGGGCGCTCTCTTGCCGCCCTTGTGGCAGGCATCATGCTGCTGGACCTGGCGCTGCAGGCAGTGCATATCACCAATATGAACCTGATTTTCACTTTGGATGAAGACATCCGTAACCGCCTCAATTCCGGTTACATGTTTCTTTACTTCGTTGGCGGGGCGGCAGGTTCGCTGGCGTCAGCCTGGGTTTACCAACAGCATGACTGGCGCGGGGTGATCGTGCTGGGCTGCGCCACGGGCATTCTGGCGCTGCTTTACGGACTCTGGATCAGCCGCCCCCCAAACCACGCAGTGGATGGTATTTAACCGCTGCGGATTTACCTTCTGTGTTGGCTGCACTACATTCACGGTCAGGACAAACACGAAAAGGGAATTGGCTATGAAGTTGCTTGGATTGCTGCACTTGGCTCTGACGATTTACGCCATTGTCATGATTATCCAGTCATCCGCAGAAACCGGGGCCAAAGTGCTGTGGGTGCTGCTGGTGCTGATCCTGCCGTTGATCGGCCTGATTATCTGGGCGCTGATGGGGCCGGGCTCTCCACTGAAACGTTAGCGACGGACGCCTCTTCGGCTTCCTGCCAGCTTTTTGGCACCTTGTAGTAGCCAGTATCCACGCCCTGGAAACGGGGCTGGTTAATCACCCGGCGCAGGCGCTTGAGGGAAAAGTACGGGATGTCCCGCAGGATGATGTTGGCAATCCAGGCTGGCACCGCACCGCCGGGGTCCAGAATCACCTCGATGGTGACTTCTATTTCGCCGGGCGCAACGGGAGAAAACCGGTAATAGCCTTCCATCTGCGGCATACGCACATAGCCATTCTGCTCCGGCATGCCCGGATTGAGCTGGATTGGCATGACCAGATCATAGCTATCCGGCTCCTGATAGAAGGAAACCCGTAACGGCGCATCGCGATCACTGACCGGCCAGGGCAACCGGGTGGTTATGTACACATCGCGCTTGAAGTGGGAGTAACGCTTTACGTCCCGAATTTCCGAGACCATGTGCATGAAGTCCGCCACCGCGGCGTAATCGTCCATCAACACGCCAATGGCCTTGAAGTCATCCACCTTCATGCGGGCAATGCCACGGAACGTCTTCAGCCGAGTGCTGTTCTCATCCTGTCGATAAACCTGAACACCATCGCGGTCGGTGACCAGAATCCATTCCGGTTTGCGCTCAGGCTCCGAGGCCTGGCCAACGGAGGTCAGTGCCAGCAACAGTATCCATGTCTGTACTATGATTTTTTTCATTATTTTGCCCGGCCCTCCTCATCATTCCCCCGAGCGGGAAGAGAACCTGCACGCACTCTAGCGAGGGTCCCGGTGTGGTGAAATACGGCAGAGGCCGTAGCGTGACACAGGCCACAATAATCATGGCACTATGCCATACCCTACTTACAAATAGGGCTCCATCATATGGGCCAACGCATTGCGCACCTTTCGCCAGGGCGCAATCTGCCGGAATCCCTCCACGTCGAGCGCTGAGGCAGCCTCAATACGGCCATCCACAAAGAGATCCACCGTCTCGGTGAGCGCATCGCTGTAGCATTCCAGATCAAACTCGAAGTTGAGCCGCAGACTGCGGGCATCCCAATTGCCGGAGCCCAGCATCACCCAGTGACCATCCACCGTCATGACCTTGCTGTGATCAAACGGGGGAGCGGACAGATACAGCTGCGCGCCCTCCTGCACCAGCCAGTGCAACGCATGAAGGCTGGCCCAATGCACCATTCGCAAATTGTTTTTGCGCGGGATCACAATCTGCACTTCCACCCCTTTGAGCAGGGCCAGTTGCAGCGTAGCGAGAAGCGTGAGATCGGGAACAAAATAAGGAGTGACAATGCGGATACGCTTTTCCGCACTGCCGATTGCCGCCAGCAGAGTCAGGCGGCGCTTGTCGAAATCCGCATCAGGGCCGGCACTGATGCCTCGCGCCTGTACCTCTCCCACCTGTGCCAGGCCGCTGTAGCTGGTGTCCAGCACTTCGCCGCAGGTAAACACCCAGTCAGCGGCAAAGCTGCGCAGCAGCTGTCCCACCACCGGGCCTTCTACCCGCGCATGCAGATCGGTAATGGACGGCGGAGACTGAATATAGCCCGCACGGATATTCATTCCGCCGGTAAACGCCAGCCGACGGTCCACCACCATAAACTTGCGATGGTTGCGAAGATTGATATAAGGCATCCGCCAGGGGGCAAGGGAATAGAGAAAACGTTGTACAAACACCCCCTGGCGTCGCAACCGCCAGAACACCGACGGCAGCGAATACAGGGCACCGACACCATCAATCAGCACCCGCACCTTTACCCCACGCTGCACCGCCCGCTCCAGGGCTTCGCAGACCGGTTTGCCAGCGGCATCGTTTCCGAAAATATAGGTGGCCAGGTAAATGCTTTCGCGAGCGTGATCAATGGCGTCGAGCATGGCCCGCCAGGCCTGGGGGGCCTCCAGCGGTTCCACATGATTGCCGTTGACCAGAGGCAAATGGGTCAGCCTGCCGACCAGTCGGCTCAGTTCCTGCAGATGACCACAGGCCGGTAATGGCTCCGCTGCCACCCGCCAGCCATCCTCACTGTCGATCAATCCACCGGTCAGCTGCCGGGCCCGACGCCGGATACGGTTCACCCCCAGCATCAGGTAAAGCAACGCGCCGACTACCGGCACCAGCCAGACCAGGCCAGTCCAGGCGGCCGCAGCTCGGGCATCGCGTTTGTTCTTCGACACATGGATAGTGACGGTGATGGCCAGACTGATGCTGATGACAGCAGCGATATACGGCCAGAACGGCGCAAGCCGGTCTACCCAATCATTCCATATCTGATGCCAGTCGCTGATCCACGCGCCCATTGCACTCCAGTCCCTGCTTTTCTGCCCTACCCACTCCTCTGGCAGGCAGGCATTCCCGCCAACATAGCACAGAACCTCGCCACAACGGGAAACAGAACATTATGAATTTTCTACGTTTTTTGCGAATCAGCCCGCCATTCAGTAGAATGCGTCCTCTTTTCGGTTAGCGCGGCCCTGGACGGACCGCCATCTGCGTCCCCGGCATGGCTGGACACAGTTGTTACCCGAATCCTCCGCGTCACCCCGTGGCGCACGCATATGAGCCCCGCGCTCATTTTCAGCGGCTGCCGCCGCTGGCCATCTGCAATACACGATTAATCTTGCTGGTTTAGGCAGCCAGTGTTCCGGTGTTGGCGTTGCATGTTAGCGCTGAACTGCCCGCATCGGCACATGATGAGGAGCATAACCATGCCCAAGACCAATACGGTTATTCCGCTGCACCAGAGTGCGCAGCCACAATTCGACGAGCCGCGCCGGTTCAAGGTCTACACCGCGCGACAGCTCGACAAGATCGAGCCGCTTTCCCGTCTTGATGAAGAAACCCGGTTTGCCATGGAAGTGGTGGCCAGCGTGCTTCCGTTCCGGGTCAACGAATATGTGATCAATGAGCTGATCAACTGGGACAAGGTACCCAATGACCCCATCTACCAGCTGACCTTCCCGCAGAAAGGCATGCTGGCACCGGAACACTTTGACAAAGTGGCCACCGCCATGCGCGGCGGCGACAAGGCCGAAATCAAGGCCGTCATCGCCGAAGTCCGCGAGGCCCTCAATCCACACCCGGCCGGCCAGATGGAACACAACATGCCAGAGGTGGATGGCGAGAAGATTGATGGCATCCAGCACAAGTACAACGAAACCGTGCTGTTCTTTCCCAGTCAGGGTCAGGTATGCCACAGCTACTGTACTTTCTGCTTCCGCTGGGCCCAGTTCATCGGTGACAACGACCTGAAAATTGCCGCCAAGGAAGCCGGTCAGCTGAAGAAGTACATCCAGGCGCACCCGGAAATTACCGACGTACTGATCACCGGTGGCGATCCGCTGGTGATGAAAACCAAAAATCTGCGTGCCCATATCGAGCCACTGATGGAGCTGGAGCAGGTTCGCACCATTCGCATCGGCTCCAAGGCACTGACCTTCTGGCCACAGCGTGTGGTATCCGACGACGATGCCGAGGACCTGCTGGAACTGTTCCGCGAAGTCCAGGCCAGCGGCAAGCATCTGGCCCTGATGGCGCACTACAACCACTGGCAGGAACTGGAAACCGAGATCGCCAGGGAAGCTGTCCGCCGGGTTCGCGCCACCGGTGCGGTCATCCGCGCCCAGGGTCCGCTACTGGCCAACATCAACGACAATGCCGACGACTGGGCTCGCCTGTGGCAAACCCAGGTAGAACTGGGCATCGTGCCCTATTACATGTTTGTGGAACGCGACACCGGCGCCCGTCACTACTTTGAAGTACCACTGGCGAAAGCCTGGAAGATCTACCGCGACGCCATGAAACAGGTTTCCGGGATAGCCCGCACCGCCCGTGGCCCAAGCATGTCCAGCCACCCTGGCAAGGTGGAAATTCAAGGTGTCACCGAAATCAACGGTGAAAAAGTCTTCGCCCTTCGCTTTATCCAGGGCCGTAATCACGACTGGGTACAGCGACCCTTCTTTGCCAAATACAACGAAGACGCCACCTGGCTCAATCATCTGGAGCCCGCTTTCGGGGAGGATAAATTCTTCTTCGAGGACGAATTGGCATTAATGGAAAAAACGGATTAACGCCATTGCAAAACGCCCCGCCCAGCGGGGCGTTTTTGTTGGTGCGCCTTTCACATTTTACTACTGTTCGCGATGGCACCTTCACTTGTAGTGCGCTATTACTAACGCGTCTTTGCTGACTTGCCCGGTAAGGACGTTCTTATTATTTCGAGGAGAACACCATGAAGAAAGCCTTTACCAGTGCAGCCTGCGCAATGATGCTGACCGGCTGCCTCGGTCAGAACGCCCTGTTCGATACTGTCCAGGACTGGAATGCCACCGCCACCAATAACAAGTTTGTGAACCAGGGCATTTCCTTTGTGTTCTGGTGGGTCCCGGTTTACGGTCTGTCATTGCTGGGGGATATCATAATATTCAACTCTATCGAATTCTGGACCGGCACCAATCCGATCAGCAATGAGGGCGCCAAGGTGGCAGGCACCACCGAAACCGTCACTGACGGCATGGGCAACCAGGCCGAGTTGACCTACAACGCCGACGGCTCCATCTCCGTACTGGCCACCAGCAACGGCATCGAAGAAAACTACACCCTGATCAAGGAAAACGGCAAAGTCGTCAAGATCCAGGACCAGGAACGCGAAGTGCTGGGTACCATGCTGCTGTAAACGCAGAACCCGGTAACGAGTTGCGAGCAGCGAGTTTCGAAAATCAAAAGACCGGACGAATACGTCAGGTTTTCTTTTCGCGACTCGCTTCTGTTTTAGCAGAATCGACGTCCCGTTCAGGTAGCTTCAAAGCAATCTCGACAACGTGACCAGCGCCTGTTCCACGCGGTTATCCCATCGGACCGCACAGTTCATGCGCAAGCAGTGGCTAAATTTTCCAGATGCCGAGAACATGGCCCCCGGCGCAAAACTGACACCTGCTTGCAAGGCCTTTTCCAGAAGCTCAGTGGTATTCACCTCACCCGGTAATTCCACCCACAAGACAAAACCACCCGCAGGCCGGCTCACCCTCGAATCCACGGGAAACAACTGGGTCACCCGCTCGGTCATCCTCGCCACACCACGGACATGTTCCCCACACAGCTGCCGCAGGAAATGGTCGTAACGCCCCTTTTCCAGATACCTTGCCAGAGCTAACTGCGCCGGCGTATTCACTGAAACTGTATTGATGAACTGCAGATATTCAGCCCGTTTCTGCTGGGCTGCAGGCGGAACAAGCCAACCCACACGCATTCCCGCCGACAGGGTCTTTGACGATGACGAGCAGTAGTACACCAGGCCATGGGTGTCCCAGCTTTTCAATGGTCTTGGGCGAGGGCCTGCGAGCGGTAGATCACCATAGATATCGTCTTCCACCAACGGCACCTTGTGCCTGCCCAGCAGCGCCAACAATGCTTGTTTACGCTGATCCGAAAGACACACCCCCAGCGGATTGGAAAAATTACTCACCACCACACAAGCCGCCACATCCCATCGCTCCAGGGCAAGGGTAAGTGCATCAAGCGAAATCCCCTCCACCGGATCAGTAGGAATTTCCAAAGCCTTCAAGCCGAGCGATTCAATCACCTGAAGCAGGCCATAGTAGGTTGGCGACTCAATGGCCACCGTATCGCCAGGCTGGGTAACCAGCTTCAACGCAATGGAAACCGATTCCTGGCAACTGTTGGTAATCAAAACCTCATCTGGAGTGACGTCACAGTGCAAGCCCACCAGGCGTCGGGCTATCTGGGTACGCAGCTCCATCGCTCCGGGAGGAAACTCATACCCTACACAGCGGCGCCGCTCTTCGCGAAGCACCGAGTGATAAACCCTCTCCATGGCAGCCACCGGCATAAAATCCGGAGCGGGTACGGCCGCCCCCAGATTCACCACACCCGGATCCTTCACCGACTGAAGTATCTGCAACACCCGTTCCTGACCGGTAATGTGCCTGGGCTTGCGGCTGGCCCGGGCCACCCGCGGAGGCTCACGAACCAGAGTGGGCTGACGCACGTAATATCCGGAACGTGGACGCGCCTCCAGTACGCCACGCTGCTCCAGCTCACGGCAGGCATTCACCGCGGTGGACACGCTCACCTCATGCTGGGCACTGAGCAAGCGTACGCCCGGCAAACGGCTGCCCACCGGGTAAACCTGATCACGAATCAAACCCTGAATATGATCCGCCAGTGTCTGGTAAAGCGTCATCCCACCCTCGGCAGTACAGTTCATGAAAAAACAGGCAGCACAGAACAGAAAAGCCAAACTCTGTACCGTATCAATTTTGTTTTTTTATATCTGTATCGCACCCAGCTGTCCACTTACTCTTGTTGTTCTTCCCCGATATCTGGATGCGCAGTATGACAACGGAGCAGTACCTGGCCCTGATCGGATTCGTGACCGTCATGACCGCCACCCCCGGCCCCAATAATCTGATGCTGATGGCGTCCGGCGCCAACGCAGGCTTCCGTCGCTCACTGCCACATATTTTCGGTATTGCTATCGGCTGCCAGGTGATTCTGGTGTGCGTTTCCCTTGGACTTGGACAGCTACTGGGGGAATTCCCACAGGCACTCACCCTGCTACGTTTCGCTGGCGCTCTGTACTTGCTGTATCTGGCATGGCAACTGGTTCGCAGCAGAACGGTGGAAGACAGCCCCTCGCAGAGCAAACCGTTTACGTTCTTCCAGGCAGCCCTGTTTCAATGGGTAAATCCGAAGGCATGGATGATGATTCTGACCGGTGTCGCCACCTTTACAGATCCCGAAAATTTCACGGCCAGCGTGGCCATTATCGCAGGCGTATTCCTGTTATTGGGTCTGCCGCTGATCAGTAGCTGGAGCCTGTTCGGGGCCGTCCTCAAACACTGGCTGACGGAAGGAAGACGGCTTCGGCTATTCAACCGGACCATGGCCGTCCTGCTGATTGTTTCCCTGGTGCCAACCTTCGGGTTGCAAGCCAGCGAAACGAATAAGCGCAAGGCTGGCGAAGCACAGCCAACACAAACCGCCGAACCGACAGGGAACCGTGAGCCCTGGTGGCTAAGCGTGATGTAGCATTGCTCTTGCGAGTTGCGAAAATCAAACCCTTCCTCAAGACCTGGATTGTTGTTTATCAAACTCGTCACTCGCTTCTGAGGTCCCGCTGTTTTACCCCCCAGCCCCTGCGCGACAGAATCTGTCCTGCCCCGGCCTTAGCCTGTGATTTTGCGCGTCAGGAAACGTCCCTATGTTGTGGCGTCCGGAGGCCTTCTCCCTTAGGCTAGTTCCTTTCGCTTAACTCTCTTTTAAGCCAAGGATGACCCATGCAAAACGGGCTGATGGTGCTGCACAGCAACCGTCTGGAAACCCTCACCGAACTGGTGACTGACTGGCTGCAACGCCAGCCCCTGGGACCGCTGGAAACCGAAACCTTTCTGGTGCAATCCAATGGCATGGCCCAGTGGCTGAAACTGCAGCTGGCCGATGCGCTCGGCATCAGTGCCGGTTTTCAGTTCCAGATGCCTGCCCGGTTTCTGTGGAGTGCCTACCGCACCGTGCTCGGCGAAGACAAGGTGCCGCGCACCTCGCCATTCGATAAATCACGGCTGCTATGGCGGCTGTATCGTCTGCTGCCCACCTTACTGGACGACCAACACTTTGGTCCCCTGCGCCACTTCCTTGCGGACGATCAGGACGGTCGCAAAAGACACCAACTGGCCGAGCGGCTGGCCGACCTGTACGACGCCTACCAGGTCTACCGGGCTGACTGGCTCACCGACTGGGAAGCCGGCAATGACCAGTTGCGCCAGGCCCATGATCGCAACAACTTCCATGAATTCCCGGCCAGCCAGCGCTGGCAGGCCTTTCTCTGGCGCGCCCTGCTGGCGGACATGGCCAGCGAAAAACGCGGCCTCAGTCGTAATGCCATCCATGAAGCCTTTGTCGACAGCCTGAGTCAGGGCGACAGTCCCGAAGGCCTGCCACGACGGCTGATCATCTTTGGCATCAGCGCCCTGCCACAACAAGCCCTTGAAGCCCTCGCGGCCCTTAGCAAGCACTGCCAGATACTCATGCTGGTACAGAATCCCTGCCAGCATTACTGGGCCGATATTGTGGAAGATCGCCACCTGCTCAAACGCCAGCTGGATGACCGCAAGCGTCATATGGATCTGTTGCCGGAGAATCGCGTCAATCCACTACTGGCCGCCTGGGGCAAGCAGGGCCGGGACTTTATCGGCCTGCTTTACGATCATGATGACCCGGACAGTTACCGCAGCGCCTTTCAGAACCAGATCGACCTGTTTGAAAACCGTGAGCCGACCTCGTTACTGCAACAACTGCAGGAAGATATTCTCGATCTTGAACCCCAGCCGGCAGCGGGCCAGAGACCGCTCCTCAAGCCGGACAGTTCCCTGCACTTTGCCATCGGACACAGTGCCCAACGGGAAGTGGAAATTCTTCAGGACGCCCTGCTGACACGCTTTGCCAATGACCCTTACCTGCAGCCCCGCGACGTGATCGTGATGGTCCCGGACATCGAAGCCTACGCCCCCTACATCGATGCCGTATTTGGCCGCATGGAGCGCGACGATCCCCGTTACCTGCCCTATACACTCAGCGACCGCAGTGCCGGTGCCGCCTCGCCCATGGCCCAGGCCATGGAGTCCCTGCTGCACCTGCCCCAGTGGCGTTTCACCGCCGGGGATATTCTGGATCTGCTGGATGTCCCTGCAGTCCGTCAGCGTTTCGGCATTGAGGAAAGCGACCTGCCCCAACTGGCCAGCTGGATTGATCAGGCCCGTATCCGCTGGGGCCTCAACAGCACGCAGCGCCACACTCTGGACGTGCCCGGCTTTGAACAAAACAGCTGGGCCTTTGGCCTTAAACGCATGCTGGCCGGTTACCTGATGGGCGATGGCCCGGCCTGGAATGACATCCAGCCCCTGGATGAGGTGGCCGGCCTGGGCGCAGAGCTGGCGGGACGGCTGTCGCGACTGCTGGACAGCCTCGAGCACCACTGGCAGGCCTTCCGGGCCCCGGCCACGCCGATACACTGGCAGCAACGCTTCAGCCAACTGCTGGATGATCTGTTCGCCCCCGAAGAGCAGGATGACCAGGGGCTGGACGCCAGCCTGCGCGATGCGCTGAATGACTGGCTTGCCGCCTGTTCGGAAGCGGACTTTGCCAGCGATCTGCCACTTACCGTGGCCCGGCGGCCGCTCCTGGACACGCTCAATTCGGAAAGCCTGTCCCAGCGCTTCATGGCCGGGCGCATCAATTTCTGTACCTTGATGCCCATGCGCGCCATTCCATTCCGCCATGTCTGCCTGCTGGGCATGAAGGACGGTGATTACCCGCGCCCGACACAGCCCATGGATTTCGATTTGATGCGCCAATGGGGCAACTACCGCCCCGGCGATCGCTCCCGCCGCGACGACGACCGCTACCTGTTTCTGGAAGCCCTGCTCAGCGCCCGCGACAGCCTCTATATCAGCTGGACCGGTCGAAATGTGCGTGACAACAGCGAACGGCCACCTTCGGTACTGGTGGCCCAGCTCCGTGACCACATCAACCAGCGCTGGTCCTCAGATCAGGGCGCACCGGTGGACGCCCTTACCCAGTCCCATCCCCTGCAACCGTTCAGCGCCCGTTACTTCGATGCCGCCAATGCGGCACTGACCACCTATGCTAATGAATGGCGGGTTCTCCATGATGTTAAGGCGCCTGCGGTGCGCAATGACCAACCACTGCCGCCGCTGGACAATCAGGAACCGGTCAACTGCACCGCGCTGGGCCGTTTTCTCAAACAACCCGTTGCCCATTTCTTCAAGCAACGGTTGAAAGCCTCACTGGATCAACACCTGGATGTGCTTGAGGACTGCGAACCGTTCGGCTTCGATGGACTGCAACGCTACAAGCTTCAGGATCAACTGGTCAGTGAGGCCCTCCGGGTGGGCCCGGAGCTGGCACAGGCCACCATGCAGGACACCCTCAATCGCCTCGCCGCCAGCGGCGATCTGCCCCTGCCCCCGTTTACCGAAAGCAGTCGCGACAGCCTGCTGGTGCCCCTTAGCGATCCCCTGGACGATTATTTTGCCCTGCTCGCCAAAAGCGGTGCGCCACAACCCCAGCAGGAAATCCGTCTCACCGCCGGCCCCCTGGAGCTGGAAGACTGGCTCACCGACCTGCGCGGCCCGGACGGCAACCCGCAACGGCTGGTGTTGCAAACCGGCAAGCTGGAAAACCGTTACGACAAACTCACCCGTGACTGGGTAATCCATCTGGCCGCCTGTGCGGCCGGCCACCCTTTGACCAGCTATATTCAAGGCCAGGATGGCCGCTTTACCCTCTTGCAAGTCACTCAGGCCCACGCCCAAGGTCTGCTGGATCAACTTGGCCACGCCTGGCAACAGGCGCTTTGCGAGCCCCTGCCCGTGGCCTGTGCCACGGCCTTTGCCTGGCTGGCCGAAGAAGACGAAGAGCGTGCGCAAAAAGCCGCGGAACGCAAATACACCAGCAACGACTTTAATCACGGAGAAGTGGACGACCCTTCTCTGGCACGGGCCTGGCCGGACTTCGAGAATCTATGGGCACAGGAACATGACGGACGCCCCGGCTTCATTCACTGGACCGAGCAGTTGTACGACCCGCTCTTCCAAAACAGCCAGTGGACCGAACTGGGAGACCCGGCATGAGCAGTATCCACAAGACTCAAAAAGCGCCTCTGCCGATCACCTTTCCCCTGCATGGCGCGCAATTGATTGAAGCCAGTGCAGGCACCGGCAAGACCTTCACCCTGGCCGCGCTCTATCTGCGGCTGGTGCTGGGTCACGGTGACGAACGGGCCTTCCACCGCCCGCTGTTGCCACCGGAAATTCTGGTGGTGACCTTCACCGAAGCGGCCACGGAAGAATTGCGCGAGCGGATTCGTGATCGCCTTGCCGATGCCGCCCGCACCTTTGCCGATCCCCAGGCCTGCGCCGATGATCCGGTGCTGTCACAACTGCTGGAAGATTACGCGGAACCGAATGCGCGCAAGCAATGTGCACAGCGTCTGGACGCTGCGGCGCAGTGGATGGATGAAGCCGCCATCTACACCATCCACGGTTTCTGCAACCGCATGCTCAAGCAGCATGCCTTCGACTCCGGCAGCCTGTTCAGCCTGGAACTGCAGGAAGACGCCAGCGACGAACAACAGCAAGCCGCCAGGGACTACTGGCGTAATATTATTTCCCGTTTCCCGGTCAGTGCAGCCAATCAGTTACAGAGCGAAAAACTGGGCAACCCGGACAACCTGCTCAAGGAAGCACGCCCCTTGCTGGGGCTCAAAGAAGCAGACCCGGAACAGCTGCCCGACAGCGTGAAAAAATGGCTGACGCAGACGGATCCCCAGGCCGAGATCGACCGACTGGCCCGCCAGCAACTGGCCGAAGCGCTACCGGATTTTTTTGAATGGTTACGCGCCGCCCAGGACAACAAGTGGCTAAACGGCAATAGCTACCGGACCAAAAGTGTGCCCGGCATGCTCAAGACCTTGAAGCGCTACGCCAACGGCGAGGGCCTGCGCGACAAAGATTACGAGACCCTCTACAAGTTTTCCGAAGACGGCCTGAAACTGACCAAGAGCGGCCAGGACCACCGCCCGGATTTTGTGTTCTGCAAAACCCTGGACCGGATGCTCATAGGGCGCGAAAACACCCGCCTGCCGCGCACCGATCTGCTTGCCCATGTGGCCGCCTGGATTGATCGTCGCGTGGATCAGGTGCGCCGACAGACCGCCACTCTGGGTTTTGATGACATGCTCACCCGTTTGCGCGACGCGCTGGACGGCGACAACGGCGAACGACTAGCCGCAGTCATTCGCACACAATTCCCGGTCGCTCTGATTGACGAATTCCAGGACACCGACCCGGTTCAGTACGGCATTTTTTCCGCACTGTACCAAAACCAGCCCGACACGGGCTGGTTCATGATTGGCGACCCCAAACAGGCCATCTATGCTTTCCGTGGCGCGGATGTATTTACCTATCTGAAAGCCCGCAAGGCCACCGAAGGCTGCCACCACACCCTGGGCCGAAATTTCCGTTCTGCTCACGCCATGGTGCATGCGGTAAACGAACTTTTCAGTTACAGCGACCGGACCTTCGGCGATGTGTTCCGCATGGAAAAAACCGGCAGCCCTTTCCCGTTTGAACCTGTGGAGGCACAAGGCCGCAAGGAGCAGCTGGAAGTCGATGGCACGCCAACCGCCGGCATCACTCTCTGGGTGGAAGATCGCGACAAGGCCGTCAGCGCCGGACAGTACCGCCAACAGATGGCCGAACGTTGCGCCACGGAGATTGCCGGTTTGCTCAACGGTGCCGTCAAGGGAAATACCGGTTTTCGCAAGGGGGACGGTTTTCAGCCGCTGCAGCCCAATGACATTGCCATCCTGGTGCGCGACCGCACTGAAGCCAAGGCCATCCGCGATGCACTGATGGAGCGATCCGTGCGCAGCGTCTATCTCTCCGATCAGGATTCGGTCTTTGCGCAACCGGAAGCCGCCGACCTGTTGCTGATTCTCCACGCCTGCGCCAGCCCGGAATCCGACAGCCGGGTACGCAGCGCCCTGGCCTGTGCCTCCCTGGACATGGCTTACGCCGAGCTGGATGCCATCAACCAGGATGAAGTGCTCTGGGAAAAATTGGTGGAGCAATTCCATGACTATCGCCAGCAATGGCAGCAACAGGGCGTGCTGCCCATGCTGCGCAACCTGCTGATGGATTTTCATGTGCCGGTACGGCTCAGCCAAAGCCTGGACGGCGAGCGGGCTCTGACCAATCTGCTGCACTTGTCCGAGCTGCTTCAACACATGGCCACTCAACTGGACGGCGAGCAGGCGTTGATCCGCTATCTGGAAGAAACCGTGGAGCAACAAAGCAACAACAGCAAGGAAAGCATCCTGCGACTGGAGAGCGATGATGACCGGGTAAAGGTGATCACCATCCACAAGTCCAAGGGCCTGGAATACCCGCTGGTGTACCTGCCATTTATCTGCAGCTTCCGCCCCGCAGATAAAAGCAAACCACCTCTGCGATTTCACGACGATGACCGGCTACATGTGTCGCTGGAACCGGATGCAGAGGATGAGCGCAAGGCTGACGAGGAACGGCTTGCCGAAGATATGCGTCTGCTCTACGTGGCCCTGACCCGCGCCTGCCATACCTGCACACTGGGCATCGCACCCTATGTGAAAGGCAACAGCAAAACCAACCAGCTGGAAAAGAGTGCAGTGGGCCGTCTGTTGTTCGGAGACGGGATTGAAAATAACGCTCTGACCAAATCACTGGCGCCTTTTGTCAGCGAGAACATAAGAGTCATCGCCCCCCCGGAAAGTAACGATGACCATTACCTGCCGGCAGAACAGGACCTGGCACTGCTGCCGCCGCAGGTCCCACCGCCACATAAACGGACGCCCTGGTGGATTGCCAGCTACAGTGCCCTCAAGCATGTACAGGAAACCCTGGCGCCGGCAGATCCGCGTAGCGACCAGCTGGCAGAACAACCCGATCAGGATGCCAGTCCGGAACAGGATCCGTTACCGGGTACGATCCATGCTTTTCCGCGCGGCGCAGCACCGGGCACCCTGCTGCACGATTTCCTTGAACTGGCCGCCAATCAGGACTTCGTGGCCACTCTGAGCATGCCCGAACCGTTCGAACAGACGCTGGAGGAAAAACTTCAGGCCCGGGGATGGCAGGAATACCGCGAGGCCATCAACCAATGGTGGAAAGTGGCATTGCAAACGCCCCTGCCTTTGGCAGACAGCCAGGTTTCTTTGCACCACATGCAGCGCTATGTGCCCGAAATGGAATTCATGTTGCCAGCACACCGGGTGAGCGTGGCCGAACTGGACCAACAAATCCGTGATCACATCCATCCAGCGCAAACCCGCCCGCGGCTGGAAGCGGATACGCTCAACGGTATGCTCAAGGGCTTTATTGATCTGGTCTTTGAACACGACGGCAAATATTACGTGCTCGACTACAAATCCAACTGGCTGGGTGTGGATGACAACGCCTACACCCGCGACGCCATGACCCGCGCCGTGCTCGACAAGCGCTATGAAGTGCAATATGTGCTCTACCTGCTGGCCCTGCATCGCTTGCTGAAAAGCCGCTTGGGCGACAACTACAACCCGGAGCAACACCTGGGCGGCGCAGTTTATGTCTTCCTCCGTGGCCTGCAGGGCCCGGCGGCGGGAACAGTGTTCGATCGACCGGATACCGCGCTGATAGAAAGGCTGGATGCGATGTTTGGAGGTGGGGAATGAGAAGCAAGCTACAAGCTTCAAGCTACAAGCTACAACACGGTACCAGTTGTAGCCACACTGTAACCGCTCGCGCCGCGATTCATGACGGTGAGAACGCGGGTACAGCCACCCAGCTCATTCCTCCCACCTTTCCCGCGCCTTGTCGCTTGCAGCTTGAAGCTTGTCGCACAATGCCCCGGAGGGTTCTCCATGCAATCTGACATGTTCACCACCCTTCACTGGGAAGACGCCCTTAACCAGCTTCGTGACAACGGCTTGCTTCGTGATCTGGACGTGGCCATTGCCCGCTTCCTTGAGCAGCAGTGTAATGGTGCCAACCATGCGGTATTGATGCTGGCAGCGCTCACCAGTAACCAACAGGCCAGTGGGCACCTGTGTGTAGACCTGGACAATGACAGGCTGAGCGAACAGTTGTGGGGCACCTCACCACCAGACAATCTGGCCGCTCTACTGCCCGGCAAACCCGCAGACTGGCTTAAGGCATTGCAGCAAAGCCCGCTGGTCAGCAGTGACGGCAGTACCCCCCTGGTGCTGGATAATCACCGCCTTTATCTGCGCCGCAACTGGTCCCAGGAATGCGCGGTGGCCGAGGCCATTGCCGCTCGGCTGGCAACACTTTCGGGGCTGTCTGCTGCGGAGCTTCACCAACCCCTTCAGGCACTGTTTCCGCACAGCGACGACAACACCAACTGGCAGCAAGTGGCCTGCGCCCTGGCCAGTCGCAGTGGCATCGGTATCATTACTGGCGGGCCTGGTACCGGCAAGACCACTACCGTGGTCAAGCTCCTTGGCCTGTTACAAAGCCTGGCCATGGCGAAGGGGCAGCGATTGCGTATCCGGCTGGCCGCCCCCACCGGCAAGGCGGCGGCCCGTCTCACCGAGTCCATCGGTGATCAGGTAGCAGCACTGCCGGTATCCGATGCCGTGCGCGACAGCATTCCGACGGACGTGACTACCCTGCACCGTCTACTCGGTACCCGCCCAGACTCCCGACACTTCCGCCACCATGCCCACAATCCCCTGCACGCGGATCTGGTGGTGGTGGACGAGGCCAGCATGATCGACATGGACATGATGGCCAGCCTGCTGGGCGCCCTCCCCGCTCATGCGCAGCTGATTCTACTCGGCGACAAGGATCAGCTGGCCAGCGTGGAGGCCGGTGCGGTGATGGGGGATCTTTGCCGACATGCCTTCGAGGGCCGTTATCAGGACGATACCGTTACCTTTGTTGCCGACAGCTGCGGCACTGACATCACCGCCTTCAAAGCAGCGGGCACGACACAGGGCACCGCACTGGCTCAATGCACCGCCATGCTGAGGAAGAACTGGCGTTCCAAGGACAGTCCGGGCATCGGCACCCTGGCTACCGCCATCAATCAGGCGGACCTGAAAGGTACCCGCACGGCGTTTTCGGATTACCCGGACAGCTTGAATCGCCGCTCCCTGCGCAGCGATGGCCAGGAGCTGGAAAACCTGCTGCTGGAAGGCAGTGCCGGCCACGATGGCCTGCGCAGTTTATTCAACGCAGTACAGACGCCGCCGGAGGATCACACCCGCGATCAATGGGCCGCAGCATTACTCAGACAGCTAACGCATCAGCAGTTACTCAGTGGACTGCGCAGCGGCCCGTTCGGGGTGGAGCAGCTCAATCAGAGGATCACCCACTACCTGCAACAGCAGGATCTGGCCCCGGAACGGGAGTGGTATCCCGGCCGCCCGGTGATGATGACCCGCAACGACTACCAGCTTGGATTGATGAACGGGGATGTGGGCCTGACCCTGCCCGGCGAGCAAGACGAGGCCGGCCTGCGCGCTCTAAGGGTGGCTTTCCAGTTACCCGATGGCCGAATCAAATGGGTGCTGCCGTCACGACTGGATGGCGTGGAAACCGTGTACGCCATGACAGTGCACAAATCCCAGGGCTCCGAGTTCCGCCATACCCTGCTGGTGCTGCCGGACACCCCGCACCCGCTACTGACACGGGAGCTGGTCTATACCGCGGTCACCCGCGCCAGGGAAACCTTTACGCTGCTGGAATTCGGCAAGGCCGGCGTGTGGGACAGCGCAGTAAAAAAAGCCACCTGGAGAGCCTCCGGGCTGTCTCAACGGCTGGAAGACTAGTCTGGCGTTTCCCGGGCTCCGCACCATCAGCCTGGTGCGCCAACATGGGCGCTGTTGCGCAAGCCCGCGGGCGATTAGAATTCGGTTCTGACATCGTTCAGCCACATTACAAACGGGACCCTTACACGTCATGTCAACCGAATTGACCCGCTCCGTATTCACACTGGAGCAGCTGCGCCGCATCGAATCGAGCAAACTTTTTCAGGGCGCAGTGATTACCATCATTATCCTTTCAGCACTGACTATCGGCGCCAACACCTATAACTTGCCGCCACTATTCGGGGACACCCTGGCAGTGCTCGACAACGCCATCACGGTGTTCTTTCTGGTGGAAATCCTGTTCCGGTTCGGAGTTCATCAGGACAAAAAGCGGTTCCTGATGGATGGCTGGAATTTGTTCGACACTCTGGTGGTGATCGGCAGCCTGATTCCGATGGACAATGCCGAGGTCGTCCTGCTGGGCCGACTGCTACGCGTATTCCGGGTATTGCGTCTGGTGTCGGTGGTGCCAGAACTGCGTTTTCTGATCAACTCCCTGATCAAGGCGATCCCCCGCATGGGCTACATCGCCCTGCTGATGTTCATCATCTTCTACATATACGCCGCCATGGGATCCATGTTCTTCTCCAGTGTCGATGAAACCCTGTGGGGAGATGTGGCCATTTCCATGCTCACCCTGTTCCGGGTGGCCACCTTCGAAGACTGGACTGACGTCATGTACGCCACCATGGAGAGTTATCCACTCAGCTGGCTGTACTACCTCAGCTTTATTTTCCTCACCGCCTTCGTTTTCCTGAACATGATGATCGGTGCCATTCTGGAAGTGATGAGCGAAGAACAAAACGCCAAACAAGCGCAAGAGGCCCATGGCGAAAGAGAACGAATGACGCGCCAACTCACAGAGATTCAAGAGCAACTGGCGGAACTCTCCAGACTGGTACAGTCCGGCAAGAAGTGATGCCTTAGCATACAGTGCGCCATAAAAAGGGACACCAGAGTGTCCCTTTTTATGGATCGCCGAATCAAACAAGTGCTGCCGTCACGGCTGGACGGCCCGGTGCAAAAGCAGCGCCACCGCCGCCACCCGGTTCATGGCATCCACGGAAAGCGTCGCGCCGGTAATACCGTCCACCTTGCCAGACAAACCGAGGGTGTCAGTGAGGGTCATGCCCAGGTACTGCTTGCGAAAGCCGACCTGATGCACTTCTTCACCCCGTGGTTCCCGATACACCAGTAATTCCAGCACCGCGATCTCGCCCTCGGCATTGACGCCAATGCCAATGGTCATGGGCATGTCCTTGCTCTTCTCATCCAGGATCCAGGCAGTGGTGCCATCCTTTTCCCAGTAGCGCAGACGCAAGCCTCGGTAGCGATGACCCAGTACCGCTTCCACCTGCTCGCGCAGGTCGCCACGCAGAGGCATCAGCGAGATGCCGGGCAGTGTTTCACCATAGACCTTGTGTAGAAACGCTTCCGGTTTAAGGTACTCGGTTTCGTCATAACCGCTAACCGCCATCACTGACGGGCAGAGTGTCGCCAGCAGCAGACCGAGGGCAAGGCATAACCGTTTCCTGCTCATCAGTTAACGATGCGTTCCTTGTCGAAGAAACCCTCGATCAGCCACTGGTTATAGCCGCCCAGCCGCTTACCTTCCAGCCGCGCCAGGGCTTCATGATAGATCGGGTGGTGCTCCATACTCTTGGGCAACAGTACCTGCCCCGTCCAGGTGGCAGCACGAATCCAGCCATAGTTGAACTTCTGCCACCAGCCATATTTCATCCCGTACTGATCGCGAATCCGGGGCGGCAGTTCTGCGGAAGTAATGATCTCCTGTCCCCACAGCGGTGCAATCATCCAGATAGACTTGGGATCAAACAGGTCTTCCTTGAGCTGCAGGGCATTGGGTGTCACGGTGAGCTGCGGGCTTTCCCACATGGCCTTGTTGTAGGCCATGAACTCATTCCAGTCCGCCGGTAAGGCGCTTTCCGGAATCCCGAACAACATGGCGAATAACTTGGTTTCCTCGTAGAACTGGTCTTTCTCTTCCTGGCTGAGATCGTCTTCCAGCTTTTCGTACATGTGTACGATGGTTTCCCACAGCGTGGCATGCACCCAAATCATGGCGCTGACTTCGTTGGCACGGTACTCAGAGCCATGATGGAAGGCGCCTGCCTGCTCAGTCATCTGGCCATCAATCTCTTCATGGATATCGCGCACCTGGTTAGCGGAAGCCATGGCCTGAGGGATGCTGCCAAAGACCATGCTGGAGATATGATAGAACGTGCGACGGGCACGCCCCATGGGGTCATCGCGCACTTCGGAATGCTGATCAATGCCCGCCGTCACCCAGGGATGTGCTACCTGCAACAACAGGGCGCGGCCGGCACCAAAGGCTGGCGGCGCACTAAGTCCATCCAGTTTCCACATCATGGAATCCGGGCCGTACAGTCCCTCACGGGTATCGGGTAATTTGTTGTCGTGAATTTTGGCTAGCTGGCGACAGAAGTCCACTTCATTGATCCAGCGCGGCAAGGGCGCCTGCCCATTGCGCGGAACCAGTTGGCTGACAACATCCGCCGCTGGCTCAGGATCCGTTGCCATCACCATGACTTCCTCGCCAACGCCCTGATCGCAGGGATGGGTGAGATAGCCGGTATCGCCACGAACCAGTTCCAGCACCAATGTCTTGTCATCGGCCTTGAACTTGATGTCTGCGGGCAAACGATACCCGCCCAGCAATGACATGTAATCGCGATAATGGATCTCCCAGCCGGCTTCCTCGATCCGGTCGACCTGATACAGGCCGTCTTGATAAAGTGTGGCATCCTCGGTTGCCGGCAGACCTCTCAACCAATAGGAAAGGTTGCCGGCACGGATTCCCGACTGAAGGTGTTCTGCCACTGACAGCGCATCTGCACCACCCATGACATCCACGGACTCGCTACCTGGCTCGAACACATTACCGCGGATCATGGCCTGGGGCTCTCCCACCGGCTCATCCATGAGCACTGCCAGTTCGTAGTTCTCATTTATCTGCTGGTAGTAGAAATAGCTCTTGCTTTTCTTCCCCTCGGAATAGAGCGAAAACTTCCCTTCTACCCGCCACTCACTCAATCCCTCCGGGGACTGGGGAACATAGGACGACTCCTTGAGTGAAGAGCAGCCTTGCAGAACCAGCAACAACGCCAGCAGCACCGTCTTGCCATGACACAGCAGTACACCTTTCATGGAGGACTCTCTTTGTTATTTTAATTCGAACCAGCGTTATGCAGGCTGCCGCAGTGCCTTCTTGTCAATTTTGCCCACGGACGTGAGCGGGATCGCATCAATGAAGAAGATTTCCCTGGGCACCTTGTACGGCGACATGTTCTCTCGGCAGAAGCTCAGCAACTGCTCTTTGAGTTCACTTTCACTCTCCCGGGAGTCAGGGGTGCGCTCGATGTACAGCTGCACCACATCATTACCCGGACGGTTGGTGTCGGGTCGGCCAACCACCGCACACATGGCCACCCAGGGCAGGCTCTGTACCTTGCCTTCCACTTCCACGGAGAACACCTTGTAGCCACCGACGATGAGCATGTCCTTGCTGCGATCGCAGACACGGACAAAACCGTCCTCATCCATGACTCCCACATCCCCGGTGTGCATCCACAGTTTGCCGTCCATTTCACGCAGGGATTTCTGCGTGGCTTCCGGCATCTCCAGATACCCCTGCATCACCTGCGGACCGGCAGCGATGATTTCACCGGCTTCGCCCAACGGCATCAACGTTTCGCCATCCTCGGCATCCACAATGCGCACATCGGTACCCGGCAACGGAATACCCACGTGGGCTTCCTTGAAATGGGAGGCCGGGTTCAGGGTGATCACCGGGCTGGTTTCGGTCATGCCATACACTTCACAGAACTTGCCTGCACCCACCACGCTTTCCAGCTTTTGCACCTCTTCCCGGGCAAAAGGCGCCGCACCGGAAATGGCCATACGCAGACCGGAAAAATCCAGGTTCCTGAATGTCTCGTTGGCACACAGCATCTGGTACAGGGCCGGTACTGCCGCCAGCACGGTCGGCGTACGCGCCTTCATTTCACTGACAAAATGCTCGATGTCACGGGGATCAGGAATCAGCAGAAAGGTAGCAGCCGTACGCAACGCGTTGAACACCACCGCTGCACCACCGATGTGGAACAGCGGGAACGCCGATGCCACCGTCTCTTCACCCGTGCGGTAACCATAGAACACGTTGGCCTGCAGGTTGTTCATGAACAGATTGCGGGAGGTGAGCCTGGCACCCTTTGGCAACCCGGTGGTACCGCCGGTGTATTGCAGATACAGCACCTTGTCCATGTCCACTTTGGTGTTCACGGCTGCTGTGGTCTCCGGCAGGTGATCATGCAGTGAAATGCCCGTTACGCCCGCCACGGTTTCGTCCAGCGCTTCGCCCTGCCCGGTCATGATGTCCATGGGACCGGACACGATCACGGTGCTCAGGGTCGGCACCTTGCCCAACACTGGCTGCACCGAAGTCTGCCAGAACGGCATCAGGGTCAGCAGGATTTTTACTTTGGCATCGTTGGCCTGGTGAGTAATTTCCGGCGGAGTCATCAGCGGGGAAATACTGGTGGTCACCATGCCCAGACGGGCAGCGGCAATAAAACCAATCACATATTGCGGGGTGTTGGGCAACTGCATGCCAAGAACATCCCCTTCCACGGCGCCTTGTTTGGCAAACAGGGCGGCCATGCGATCGGCCAGCGCATCCAGTTGTTTGTAGGTAATCCCCTGCCCAAGGAAAACCAGCGCTTCACGATCCGGAAACTGTGATGCGTAATCACGCACATAATCGGACAGAGTTTTCTCGGGGAGTTCCGGCAATGTATGCCAGTCCTTGCCCAATGAGTCGTAGGTTGAGAGCCAGGGACGGTTATCCGAGTTCATAGTGCGCATCTTCCTGCGTGTTATTCAAGTTATAGGCTTCGGGGTGTTGGCGAGCGTCCTTGAACGCTTTTCGGGCCAGAGGAATCAGTCGCAGATTCTTCGGCGTCATGGCATGCGCAATCCGATAAAAATGGCACCATGCCTTGAACAAACGTTCGTCATTGCGTGTCCAGGCAATCGCAAACTTTTCGCGATACTGATGTGGTAGCGTGGCTCGCAAAATAAAGCGCATAAAGCGCCCCATCACCGCCCGGGTCATTATCCAGGCAAAATCCGGCAGCCAGTCAGCCGGGGGTTTTGGTATCTCAAGATAGTGGTTGTGCGCGAGCAGGTCTTTAGCCACATCTGTCATCTCGAGCTTATCTTTGATCATGCCGTGGAAATATTCCCAGTAGTCGCTTTCGTTGGCAGGAAGATCCTGGTCTCGAATACCCATCAACAAGCCCAGCTGACGCCACTCCTGAAACATGGCTGTGCGCTGTTCTGCTGTGGGCGACTTGCCCATCAACTCGTGCATGCGAATGGTGGCGTCGTAACCGGTGATGTGTACCCAGCTGTAGGCTTCAGGCTCAAGGGCGAAGTACTTCTTGCCACTCTTGTCCACCCCCTTGATAGAGCGATGCAGGTCATAGAGTTTCACGCCCATCTCGATGGCCTTCTGCGGACGGGCATAAACAATGGGCCACAGCATTTCGGTAGAACGCCTGGCACGGCCCCAGGGGTCGGTCTTGTAGACAGAATGCTCACCAACGCCGGCGTCAATCGTCGGGTGGGAAACCTGCAGCACAAACGCCTGTGGCAGCATCAGATTGAAGCGCCAGGAGCCGAAGTCCTGCCAGGTGTAGGAGTCCGGTCCCAGGGGCATGAGGTCGGGACTACGGGTTTGCGCGGAGGTTTCTGTCATGACGGCTCCTGACTGCCAATGTGAGACGAATAACAAAATACGTCTCACAGGATGGCGTCGCAAGCCACCCATACAGATTTCTGCATTCTGTATTGCACGCAGAAACCCTCCGCAGGGCTGCCTGTACCAGGAAAGGTTTATCTGGCCAGCAAAGGCCTAAGGTAGAGATCTGCCACCTTGCGGACACTGGCTTCATCGGCGGGATTCATGACGCCATCGGGAGACAGCACCATGGACTGCATAAGGCGCAACATCAGTTCTGCCAGCATCTCGCTGGACTGGTCACGGATGGCGCCATCTTTCTTGACCTTGTCCAGCAGGGAGGCCAGGTAGATACGAAAGAACCCCATCATCTGCCACAGACGCTGTGTCAGCATGGGCAGAATCGTCTCTGGTTCCGAGGTCATAAGGCGACTCAGCAGCGGGTGCCGATAGGCGCGGGTCACCGCCAACACAAAAGACTCCAGCACCCGCTCCAGACCACCTTCAATCTTGCGAAGATCCGCTTCAATTTTGGTCAGCTCTCGCTGGCACTCTCGCAGAATGACCACCTGGATCAGCTGGTCCTTGTCGGTAAACCGGCGATACGCCGTTGCGCGACCAATGCCGGCCCTGGTGGCCACATCTTCCATGGTGGTGCGACGCAATCCGAATTCCACAAACAGCGACAACCCGGCATCCAGGATCTTCTCGTAGGTCTTGTCCCCTTCAGGCACTTTCAGGTTCTGGAGAAGGGTTTGAGCGGCAACGGATTGTTGTGACATTCAGATTCCTGTGTCTCATCGTTTTTCAGACTTATACCCCATGCGCCAGACTGCCGCAAACAGGCCCCAACCATGCAGCCCCCCAAGGTTCATCGGGAAATACCCGGGAACCGCCTGGAAAACCTGCCCTGTCTGTTTCCTGCTCCGGAAGCGTGCTTGCACGCGAAGGTGCTTCGCGAAATAGCGGCAATGCAGATTGGTCCGACGTCTGACGTCAGGCGTCTAACCTCCGACCACACGACATGACGTTCCCGCAAATACGCGAAGGCCAAAAAAAGCGGCCCGTGGGCCGCTTCTTCCGAATACGCAGGCATTATGCAGACTTCGCCATCTCCATCAGGTGCACATCGGCGTTACCAAACAGGCCGTCCACGGCGCTAAGCCGTTTCACAAAGTGGCCCACGTTCAGCTCGTCTGTCATGCCCATGCCACCGTGAATCTGGATGGCTTCCTGGCCAATCTTGCGGCCGGTACGACCCAGCTGGGCTTTCATGGCATGCACCGCTCTGGCCGCATCATCATGCCCTTCCACCAGCTTCATGGTCGCTGCCATCAGCAGGGATTGGGTCTGCTCCATGGCGATGAACATATCCGCCATGCGGAATTGCAGCACCTGGAATTTACCGATGGGCAGCCCGAACTGCTTGCGGGTCTTGCTGTATTCCACGGTATCGTTGAGCAGCACAGCAAGGCTCCCCACACACTCGGCCGACAGGGCCAGCAGGCCTTCCAGCAGCACGCTACGGGCAATGTCATAGCCCTTATTCAACTCACCGATACGCGCCGCATCCGACACCTTAACGTTGCGGAAACGAATCTCCGCACCCTGACGACCATCCACAGTACGGTGAGGTGTACGCTCAACGCCCTCGGCGTTGGCATCCACCAGGAACAGGCTCAGGCCGTCCTTGTCACCGGGCTCGCCTGCGGTACGGGCCAGCACGATAAGCTGATCGGCGTGGTCACCGTTCAGTACGCAGGACTTGGTGCCATTCAACACCACATCTCCACCCTGCACGTCGCCCTTCATGGCGGTGTTTTCCAGGGTAAAGACGCGCTCGTATTCTTCGGCAGCAAACGCCAGCTGCAGCCCCCCTTCCAGCAGCGATGGAATGGTTTCCGCCTGCTGCGCGTCAGAAGCGTGACGCAGGAAACCGCCACCCAACACCACGGTAGCAATATAAGGCGCCATGATCAGACCTTCGCCCAGCTCCTGCAGCAGCACCATGGTTTCCAGCGGGCCCATGCCCAGGCCACCGTGCTCTTCGTCAAACGGTACCGCCAGCCAGCCCAGCTCGGCGAACTGATTCCAGGTCGCTTCGTCCAGTGGCATCAGCTTCTTGTTCTGGCGATGTTTCTCCACATCGTGATTATCACGCACAAAACGCTTGGCGCTGTCCGCCAGCATTTGCTGTTCTTCACTCAACTGAAAATTCATCAGACTTCTCCTTGTTGGCGGACGCTTACAAACCCAGGACGGCTTTGGCGATAATGCCGCGCTGGACTTCGTTGGAGCCGCCGTAGATGGAGCAGGCTCGTGAGTTCAGGTAATGGGGCATGGCAGTGAGTGCATACTCCGGACCGATAATTGGCTGTTCATCACCGGGCACCAGGGCCTGGGGCTGCCAGATGGCGGCCTGGGCACCGAGAGTCTCGATGCGCAGTTCGGTGACTTTCTGCAGCAGCTCGGTACCGAGAATCTTGGTCATGGAAGACAGCGCGCCAGGATCCTTGCCAGCGGACAATGCCGACTTGATTCGCATCTCGGTGAATTCCAGGGCCAGTACGTCCGCTTCCACGGAAGCGAATTTGTGCTGCCATACCGGATCGTTCTTCAGGGAACCATGAACCGTTTGCTGCTTCTCGGCCATCAACCGAATTTTTTCCAGCTGCACGTTCAGACCCGGCGCATATTCTTGACCACCACGCTCGAAGGTGAGCAGGTACTTGGCCACGGTCCAGCCGTCGTTTTCTGCACCCACACGGTTCTTCTGGGGCACGCGTACATTGTCAAAGAACACCTGGCACTGCTCGGTGACTTCGTCGAGGCCAACGATGGGCTCAATGGTGATGCCCGGCAGGTCCATGTCCAGCAGCAGGAAGGTAATGCCCTGCTGGGGCTTGCCGTCCTTGTTGGTACGCACCAGCGCGAACATCTTGTTGGCATAGTGGGCGTAGGTGGTCCAGATCTTGGTGCCGTTGATGATGTAGTCATCGCCGTCTTTCTCGGCAAAGGTCTTCAGCGATGCCAGGTCGGAACCGGAGCCGGGCTCGGAGTAACCCTGACACCAGAAGTGCTCACCGTTGAGGATCTTCGGCAGGTATTCCTTCTGCTGTTCTTCGGTACCGCAACCGATCAGGCAAGGGCCACACATATGCAGGCCCATGGGCACCAGCGGCGGGGTCTCGGCACGCACCAGCTCTTCGGCAAAAATGGCACGCTGGGTAACACTCCAGCCTGTACCGCCGAATTCCTTCGGCCAGTGAGGCGCAGCCCAGCCCTTGTCATTGAGGATTCTCTGCCAGGCCATGGCTTCCTTTACCGGCGCGAACACCGAGGTGACCATCTTTCCTGCCTCACGAATCTCGGGGGTCAGACTTTCTTCCAGAAAGGTCCGCACCTCATCCCGAAATGCCTTTTCCTGCTCCGGCACACGCAGATCCATACCGTACTCCGCTGTTATCAGAATCAATGGTATACAGTGTATAGGAGCACCAGTGAGACACTTATGACGGGACGTATCAGCCCCCTGGCGAAAACCGTCATGCGCCATTTCAAACACGCGCCCCGGCCCTTTGCCTGCCAGGATCAGCAGGCCACCGCCATACCCGCTATAATCCCGGCAAATTTGCTTTCATCACTGCAGGCACGTCAATGAGCATCAACTGGTTCCCCGGCCATATGAACAAGGCCACCCGCGAAATCCGTGAGATCCTCCCCAAGGTAGATCTGATCATTGAAGTGGTAGATGCCCGCCTGCCTTACAGCAGTGCCAATCCCGTCATCGAGAATTTCCGTGCCGACAAACCCTGCCTGAAACTGCTCAGCAAAAGCGACCTGGCCGACCCGGCGACAACCCGGCAATGGCTGGATCATCTGCAGCAAGACCCGACTGTGCGCGCCATGGCGATCACCACCCAGCAGCCGGAGCCAATCCGCAAGCTGGCAGAAACCTGCAAACAGATGGTCCACAAGAAAATTGATCGCGCCACCACCATCACCGCCCTGATTACCGGCATTCCCAATGTGGGGAAGTCCACCCTGATCAACACTCTCGCCGGCCGCCAGGTCGCCAAGGCCGGCAATGAACCCGCCGTCACCCAGCGCCAGCAACGTATTGAACTGGGTGAGGGCCTGATCCTTATCGACACCCCCGGCATTCTCTGGGCAAAGATTGAAAACCCGGCCAGCGGTTACCGTCTCGCCCTGTCAGGCGCCATCAAGGCCACCGCCATGCAGGACGATGATGTGGCGCTCTACGCCGCCGAATACCTTATGGACGCCTACCCGGCGCTGATGAAGGAGCGTTTCCAGCTGGATACACTTCCCGGGGAAGGCGTCCCCTTCCTGGAAACCATCGGCAAACAACGCGGCTGCCTGGGGCGCGGTGGCCATGTGGACTTCGACCGAACCGCAACGCTGCTGATCAACGAGTTTCGCAGTGGCAAGCTGGGCCAGATCACCCTGGAAACCCCGGCCATGGCCGAAAAGGAGCATGTAAAGGTGGCCGAGATTCGCCGCCAGAAAGCGGAAGAAAAGGAAGCGAAGAAACAAGCAAGAAAAGCGGCCTACAAGGCGAAGGCGAATAAAAAGGACTAGCGGTGAGTACGAGAGAGACACACACCTTGTGGGAGCTTGCAGGCAATCGCCCGCAGAGCGCGTGGAACTGAACAGCGCAGTGGGATCTGTTGCAAACAGCAGATACAAAAAAGCCCGGCGGTTTCCCGTCGGGCTTTTTTGTATCTCGANTTTGGTCGGGACGGGAGGATTCGAACCTCCGACCCCTTGCACCCCATGCATGAGACAGTGCCCGCCTAACCCATTGTTTTTATTCGTTTTCAGCGCATCAAATACTGAACGTATAAACAGTATTTTGGCAAGTTGGACAGGATAAGTAAATCAACGAGTTAGCTGTGGGTTTTGATTCGAGAGCCACCTTAGAGCACCACCATGTCAAGGTCGTGACCGGTCAGGGATAAGCAGCTGAATGGAAAGGAAAACAGGGGGAATTTGAGGAGGGAAAAACAGCAGATTCAGCACACGCGAAAACAACAGCTTACGAACGGATACCCCGACAGATTACGCCGGGTTAATCCATCGCCTACAGACACCCTCCCTGGCACCTGAGACGATGACCTTGCCCGTCGCCGGTACATACCAGCGGCAGACGTGCCAGCGCTATGCGGCGGGCGCCACACCCACCCCCACACGTTCCAGGTCATCCGGCGGGTCAATTTCCACGCCGTTGCAAAATGCCGTTACGTCCTCAAGCGTCACCCGGTCGCGGTCGCGCAGGTCGGCTAGCTGGTTCAGCGCGGCCAGCGCCATGGCCGGGTCAGCCAGCAGCGGCAGGTAGTCGGGGTCAATCAGCGTATTGGCCAGATAATGCGTCACCGGGCCTTCTTCACTAGGGCCAAGTCGGCACACGCCGAACGTCTCCGCGCCGCCACTGTCCGGGTCGAAAACTGCCGCCACCCGGTTCGCGGCGTCTTGAATGTCTGCCGGGATGCGCAGTTGTTTGCGAATGTAAGCGGCCATAATTAGTACCCGTCCGGTGTGGTTACTGCCCAGCCACGCGCCCGCAGTGCGTCCACAGCGGTTTGCGCCGCGCCGGTTGTCGTTGCGCTACCGCCGGTGATGTCCAGCTCTCCATTGCTGGTGCCCGCCGATTCGATGGCGGTAACAAGGTCCTCGTAGGATTGCTGGCTCAGGTTGGTGTCTAGGAACGCTGCCCTATAATCGACGCACGGACTGTCGCTAAACGGATTCCCCGTGCCGCCATAGATTATCAATTCATGCAGACCCGACGACGCCGCAAAACGAAAAAACGTGTTGGCGCTAACAGTGCGCCAGCTACTGACATCAAGGCGTGTCAGCAGCGGGCAATTGGTCATAAATCTCATAAAACTTGTCACATTGGCCGGCACCCACCCGTCCATTTTCAGCGATGCGAGGTTAGAACAGTTCGCTACAAAACGAATAAGACTGCCGAACGCGGACACGTCCCATCTGCTAGCGTCGAGCGCGGTAAGGTCATCACGAAACAGGAACCAATCCACCCCGTCAGCCGCCCCCGCAAAATCCGTCTCAGCACCACGCTGCCCAACCCACTCCACAAGGCCCTCTAACTCATGGTCAGACAGCACACGATCAACAAGCACCAGTTGGGTGTCAGTGCCCGGCCCCGCATAGTTCGGGTCAGTCGGAATCTGATACGGCCCCTCCGGCGCAGCGAACTCCGCAACAATGACGCCCTGCATAGTGCCCTGCACATAAGTGCCAGCCCAGCCGCCCGCTGGTACGTCGATTAAATAGTTGTCGTCGTCGTCGAGGGCGACCCAGTGGTACGTTCCGTCTGTCTGGTAAGTGCCTTTTTGCGCGGTGGTTGCTTGGTATTGGTTGTTGCCGTTCCCCGACTTATCCAGCCGCAACCCAAATTCATCGCCCGCCGCCGCCGCGGGGTCAGTGCCCGCCACGTCCTTGAAACGGGTCGCCGGGTCGCTTGAGTCGCCCCAGTAGCCATCTGTGCCATCCGCAAAAAGGAATAGTGGGCTGTAATAAATCGAGAACTCACCGTTTGATTCTGCCGCTGCCTTTTCTTCTGACCAGGCATATGGGTAGTATTTAAGGGATTGGATTTTCGCCAGCCCGCCATTTGACAGAAATTCTGGTTCTGCAGCAGAGAAAGAGTCAACCGTGTACAAAACCTCTCCATCTGCCCAACACTTTCCGACGCCGCCGCTATAAACAAAAACCAGCGTGCCAGAGCCCTCCATGAATTCACCAAACCCAGCGCTTGGTATCGGCAGGGATTTATCCAGAAACCCTTTAAATACCCATGTCCCCGAGCTGGAGTTGAAAGTGGGGATGTCGTTGATGGCTGCGGTTTCTGAAAGGCTGGCGTCAAGGATGAGCCCCTCTGCAACGCCGTTGCTGTAGTTGAATCGTGGCTCATCGACACCCGCCGTCTGTATATCCCCATTGATGTCTTCATAGTCGGCTGGGGCTGGGCGCGAGAAATCGAAGGCAACATTGAATGGGACGGTTTTAAGCGCCATTACACATCCTCCTGGACATAGGACTGGGCTACAAAGTCAGCGTAAAAGGTGGTGCCGAGCAGATCAGGGTGCAGGGACTGGATCAGAGCAATAATTCTGGATTCGGCCCCAGTGAAAGCATCAATGGCCGTCTGCAGGGCTGTGCTGTTCGGGTATTCGCCCTGCTCTACGCCCGTGCCGGTTTGATTCTGGTACAGCTTCAAGGTGCCGCCATCGGCTACCCAGAAGTATTCGGTGTCGCTTGTGCCAGCCTCCCCGGCGGCAATGCTCGGATAAATCGTTGCGCCGGTGCCTGCCACACCGCCAAGCTGGGCCAGCAAGCCCTGCAGTTTGCGCATCGCCCGCGTGAAGATGGCCGCCGTCTCTACGTCGCCCTGGGCCATTTCAGGAATGCCGTCACTGGTGAAGTCGCGCTGGATGGCATAGGCGCCAGTCTTTCCAGTGCCACCGTAAGGCGCGGTCAGCGTGATCTGCGTGTCGCTATCGACGCTCGCCACGTCATAGACCAAGCCCACGCCAGCCATGACAAAGCTGTCACCGGCCTGCACATTGGCCAGCCATTGCGTCCCAGATCCAGACACAACTGGGCTATCGTTCACCGCCGTGGCGGTGCCCGTTTTGTATTGAGCCATTGGTTACTCCGGTTATTCCTGCATGAAATAGAAATCGCTGAGGTGGGCTTCCGCTTCCATTGTCCGGTTGCCTGTGGTTACAAGAGAAACCTTCAGTGCATCCCCGGGGCTGAAGTCGTTGATTGTGTATGTACTGGTCAGGGCGAAGGTTTCTTCGCCATTGGGTGTGCTTATGGTCACCTCATCATTTTCAAGATCAACAAAGCATTCAACCCCGTAGAACTGACCAAGAGACGGCGCAATAACTGAGGCAGGGGGGACCGTTCCTGTTTCTGTTGCAATAACCCTGGTTTCGGTTGTTATGCCTTGGCGAAACCTGACACGATAAGTGGTGGTGTACTCTCTATCGCTCCCTGATCCGGCATATGCCCAGTCACTTTCCACTTCATATTGGGCCTGGCAAAAGTTCGCGCCGCTGTCCCTGCAGGAGAACAGCTTCATATTCATTATTGTGTTTACATTGTCGCCAAAGCCATATGATCCGTTTGCACCATGGCCGAAGGAGAAGCCCACCTTCATCCTAAAGTTAGAACTTGCCTCTGCCTGATCAATAATGTACTGGGGAACATAATGATAAAATTCAACATCGTCCCCATTCTCGCTTGTCTCAAGCCACAGCGAATACCTGCCTCGATTGAGAGCCGCACTCGGAGCTCCGGTTACGCTGAAATTATCATCAGGAACAAAGGCTGTGAGGAAGTTGTCGTGAACATATAGCTTCCTGCCGTTATATGAATCCACGCCTATGAGCGTAGTTTCACGGCCAGCAGTGAAGTCGGTGCCGTCAAACTTCAGGTATTTCTGATCGCCGTCACCAAAGTAGAAGGTGCCATCGTTTTCGATGAATGCGCGCCAGTCAGAGCCATCGTAATAACCCAGGTGGGTGGCGGTGAGGTTCAAGCCCGTGCTTGGCGTATCGCCCAGCCTGCTGGGGATGTTGGACAGATTGCTGGACCAATCAGCGCCAGCAGTGGCGCCAGTTTCAACGCCACTAAGCTTCCCACCTTCCCCGCTGTTAATGTCGGCCAAGGAGCTTGGCTTGTCGCTCAGGTTGGCATAGCCGCTGCCGTTGGTGATGGTCACCGCACCAGAGAAGGCCGCGCTGCCGTCGCTATAAACAGCAAACAGAGTGGTGCCATCGTACTGGTAGGTAACCATGCCGGTTTTGCCGTCCGTGGCCTTGGGGCCAATTGTGGCAACGGCATCGCCAACTACGCTCTCAATTTGACCATCAACGCTAATTTTTTCGGTGGCGGCCAGAGTGCCGGTCACAATCTTGGAGGCCGTCAGCTTGACGATCTTGGTGCTGTCGATGGCGTCATTTTCTAGGTTGGCATCAATGAACGCCTTGTCAGCGTCGGTAACCGTGGCCCAGGGGCTCAGACCATCCACCTCGGCAGCCGCAAGGCTGGGAGTGGTGACACTGAATTCCTGGCTTAAACTCCCCTGCCCGAAGGCATCATAGGTCGCGAAGCGCAGGAAGTACTCTGTGTTGTCCGCCAGGCCAGCGATAATCACTGGCCCGCCGTAGGCTTGCGCCACCTGATTGGCCGGGTCAGGGGTAAATCCTTCGCTCTGGCTGAGCCAGACACGGGTTTCCTTGTAATCCAGATCCTCCGGCGGGTCATAGTCGATCTGAAGAGAACGGAAGCTGGCGGATACCGTGATTGCGTCGGGCAATTCTGGCGCCACGTTCTCCACGGGCAATTTCGCGGCCTGTGCACTGAGTTGGTTCTGGCGGCCCCGGCAGTACACGCGGCACTCAAACGCACGCCACGCGCCCGCCTGGCCCTGCTCTCGCGCATAGTCTTCGGCGTTCTTCTCGTAGGTGTAGACGAAGGCAGGGTCAACAACCCATTCTGTCCGAACCAGAGACCCGCCTACCCAGACCTCTACCTGGTAATCCTTGAAGTAAAGGTCCAGAGAGCCACGGGAGGCCCCCAGCTGGCCCTCGCTGCCCATTTCCAGCCATTCGGTAACGCTGGTCTTGCGCCACACGAACTTAGCGTCACGGCCACCAAATACGGAATCATTACCCTGCTCGAACAGCTCCAGGCCATGGACGTTCGGCACCTCCACCACATCATCCACATCCTCGTCGCCCGGGTCGGCATTCAGGATCTTGGTGGTGGTGATTTCCTGAATCGGGGCATCAGGCACAACATTCCCGGCCAGCGATACACCACGCGCACGGATTTCGTAGGTCTTGCCGTCACTCGGGACAACAAAGCCGACTTCAGGAGAGGCCGGGCCCACCTCAAACCAGCCCTCCTGACCCTTCTCCCGGTACTCCACCAGGGCGTATTTGTAACTACTAACGCTTGGAGGCTGAATTGCCACCTCAATCGTGGAAAGGTTGGCATTGGCGCTGCGTGGAGTGTTGGTCAGCTCGGCAATGGTCACCGTAACCGGGTTCTCTGTCTCTTCAGGAATGTCCGGGGTGGCAGCGATTGAACCTGTTAGCTGATGAACCACATACGCTGACTGCCAAACATTCAGAGGAAGCGGCTGGGGGCTCTGCAAAGGCGAGAGGATTTCATTGCTGGAATTTTCGTAGTAGTTATACGCTCCCGGTATGGAATTCCCTAAAAATCCAAGAGAGTTCGTTCCTCTGGTGCCCTGATGCCCCGGGACCGCAGCGGCGCCATAGAATGCGTGGAAGTTCCCTTCGGTGAGATCCCCAGGAATAGCGGTCTCGCCGTCCATAACGAAATACAGGGCACCGGGACCGCCAGGCGCACCTGTTCCAGGGTAGGCCCGCGCCCAGCTTGCGGCCTGATAAAAGGTTTGCGGCTCTGGAGCATCACCGCCTGACAGGTCAAAAAGGCCGTTATCCCCCACAGAGAAGCCGCGGCAGGTAATTGCCAGCCCTGCACCTGAGTTGCCGCCGTCACCACCAGGGCCAAGATACGACAGCTCAAAGGGCGAAAATGGGCGCTTGCCCGCAGGGCCGCCGCCATGGCCGCTCCCGCCCCATAGGTATCCCGGGAGGCCTTTTAGCTCGCCATCCACAACATCAAGCCCTGACCTGGCAGCACTTACAACCAGCCCTCCTACCGGGGGCAGCTGAGAAAAGGAGTCCTCCAGCGCGTTGCTGCCGAAAAGCGCATAATCCAACGCCTGGTCAGAAACATATACCCATCGATAGTCCCTGAAAGAGTCTTCTTGAATCATGACGCTTGGCGACTGCGGCAAAGACTCGGCACGCAGATACCCGGGCAGCCCTTTGTTGTCAGTATTCCACTTGAAGTACCGCGCGGAATAGATAGGGTCAATGCTCAGTTCGTCAACCCCGGCCCCGCCAGGCTGGCCCTGACCGCGACCGTCAACAGTGCCATTATTCTGGAAGTAGCCGGCCACACGAAGCTGCACATTCTTGGTGAGCGTGACTGTCACGCCCCCATCAATGGTCAGGTCTTCCGGGCACCAGTAAATAGCCGTGTCGTCGGCAATCGAGGCGTGACCTTCCAGGGTAATGTCCGCCGTGATGTGGCGCTCGCCGGTGCTCTCTACGACAGCCCCAGGGAAGTTGGCCGCGCTGATCTCGGTGCCTTCACTCTGATACCAGCTGAGCGGTAATGCTGAGCCAAACTGGTCCACCGGCAATTCGCTGGCCCGCTGGCTGGACCCGAACAGGTCAACCGTTACCTTGCCGGTCTGCCAGTCCACCTTGACCTGCTGCACCTCAAAATTTCGGTTCAGGGTCACGTCCACCTGGTCGGTGCTGTAGTCCTTAATTCCGCCCAGATTCACCCGGACAATATCGCCCACTTCCAGATCGTTGTTCTCGGGGGAGAGGTCCAGTGACAGGCGAAGCGGAGGGCCGGCGTAACGATCCCGCAGACTGTCGAGGATGTTCTTGATGGTGGTGTAGGTGTGGCGCTCAGCACTCAGGGCGCGGAACTCAATCTCAAGGGTTTCAGATTGACCGTTGCGCTCGATAGAGCCCGAATCCAGCAGGCGGTTTACGCGGGTGTAGGCCTCTTTGCGCTGGTTCCAGTTCCAATAGACCAGAATGTCGTTAATCATCCCGCCCATGTCATGGGTCAGAGTGGCCGGGGACAGCACATGGTCCTCGTTCAGCTCCCGCACATACCCGCTTTGGGAGGGGATCAGGGTCATGCGGCGCAGGCCAATCTGGCCATCCGAATAGATAGGCGGGTAACAGCCCATCATGCGAAAGATCTGCTCTTCGATGAACTTCTTGCCGCTCTCCTTCTCTACCCCTGAGACCTGAGCAGACAGCCCATCGTCGAAGCTGTCTACGTCCCAAAGGTCTGGCCCGATATTCAGATATTCAGACGTACGGATGAACTCAGGGCCTACACCCATATGCCAGTGGTCCGGCAGGTATTCGCCGGGATAGCCATAGATAGAGCCGGTCAGCAGCGCATAAGCCAGCATAGGGGCCGGCATGTCCAGATAGACGTATTCGGTTACCTTGGGGGCATTGTCGCGCTTTTCGTCTGGGTCCACCTCAATGGTAAGCGGCGTGGTCCCCAGGACGCCACGAGTCACCTGCTTGAGGGTGTTGGTGCTCTCGTCAATCTCCTCTGCCATGGCGATTTCAAAGGCATCATTCTCACCTTCAAGCCTCACCAGGCAGATGCTTTTCCCGCTGGCAAGGGTCCGGCCAGACGGGCTAACGGGCTGCTTAACCAGCTGCAGGCCATTGACGGAATAGACCTCAATCTCCGTATCATCCGCAGCCAGTGAGGCACTGAGCGTGGTTTCCTTCAAGACGAAGATGTCATCACGCATCTGGCGCTGAATATCAGCACACTTGAAGGTGTATTCCTGCTCTTTGTAGGAGGCGCCCTGGATCAGCTGGGTCTGCACCAGGACGAAAGATGACCACGGGAGGCCCAAGAAACCAGCGTAGTAGCGCACACGCTTGCCGCGCAGCCCCTTGTCGTCGTTCAGCTTGGCTTGCTGCAGCTCGGTCAGGCCATCATCCGCAATGCGGACGGTCATGGAGCCAATCTTGCTGTTGGCCTTGTCCGGGTCCAGCTTCTGGCTGGTGCTGTCCACGCGGGTCAGCACGCCATCAGTCACGTTGGCGCCAGAGAGCCCATCCACCTCATGGCTGGTGAAGTAGTGATAATCACCGCCGCCAAAGTCGAATTCGATAACAAAGCGCGGCTCGCGGGTCTGGCCGACATTGAAAGAGCCAAAGGCGCTGTTATGGGTTCTCATCAAACACCTTCACTTGCCATGAGTAGGAGTAGAAGCCGGCAGAGTTCACCAGTCGCTTGCTGGGGTTGCCGCGCAACTTGTAGCTGACCGGGGCCACAGGGCTGCCCGACTCGCCCATCAGGTCCATCGTGAACGGCTCCCCAGCGGCAACAGACATGACGAATTCACGCAACTGAGCAAGCAGCGCCGTATCGTCTATGGCCACTGTGCTGAAGCTGTCCCGTTCCTCAATGCGGTAAAACGTGGTGTAGTCCTTGCCGGATAGCGTGGTGAGCGTGTTTTCCTCACGGTCAAAGCTGGGCGAAACGCTCTCGATCCCAACTTCCAGCTCATAGGACTGGCCGGCAGTGTGGCCGGCAACGAGGCCGCGCCTTGCCGTGTAAATGATTACCGCCATGTTTTCTCCAGGCATAAAAAAACCCGCCGAAGCGGGTTCTTGGGTCAGTGCGGGGCGCTAGTTATTTTGAAAGTAATCCTCGCAAAAGGGCGCCGCCTGCCTTAAAGATTCGTCTCTAACGAAATCCGATGCGTGATCCTCATCGGCCAACGGGACAACCGTAATTCCGTCAGCCGTCTTTCCCAGAACAGCAAACGAGCCATCTGAAAAATACAGATTCCCGCCAGCAAATTTGGCCTTGCCTACTGCGTCCCGGTGGTTCCATGAGTGACATGTGTCCACATGGCCATCTGGAGCGACCTTCATGGTCATAACGTATGGCCCAAGGCCGCCCGTCCAGACCCCTATCGCATACTCGGGCGCCGGCTCCGCATCAGCATGAACATACTGGCGTGCATCCATTGGCCCCCAGCCCGGAGCGCAGGCAGCCAAAAAAGGCAGCATCATGGCTATTTTTCTCATATCTAATCACTTCCGGCTCACTGTCCTGCCAAGGCTCTACCATTTCTGCTGGCTGGGTCAATCAGAACGTAATCCAGATTATTAACCTTATCCCCAATCTCAGCCATCACAGCCTCTGCCATTTGCGAGGCGTCAAGGCCGCTCACATCTCCGGCAAACACGAATTGAACAGTGTTTCCTTGGTTTACCTGTGACTGAATTGGGGCAGGCGCAGACGGTGCGGCTGACTGAGCATAGGCATCGCCATATCCCGTTCCCCCACCGCTGGTTGTGCTTATGCTGGTGCCTCCCCCGCCGCCGCCTACTGCTGCCTCTGCCAAGCCTGTTGCTGCAATCAGTCCGACCTGCAGCTTGCCCCATGCCATTATCTTTGCAGCCGCTGGCGGGCCAGCAATCGGGCCAAGCTCTGCAACGGCTCGCGTGGCAGCGGTCAGGGTGTTTACCCACGCAGCAGCAGCAGAGAGCCCCTTTTGGACGCCAAGAACAACCAGGGCGACCGCTTTATTCTCCTGAGCAAACACACTCAAGAACCCGAGGCCCTGCTGCAACGCAGCAAACCTTGCTGCCCCTATCGCTGCATTTGCGGCTCTCTCCCTCTCAACGTCCTGATCTCTTAACGCAGCCAAGGAGTCGTAGTATTCCTGGTTGGAGGCCAAGAGAAGGGAGTTAGCCTCATCTTGATCAACCTTCTTCTGATCCAATGACTCCAGGATAATCTCACGCCGAGCTAACAGATCTTCTTCAAGCAAAGTGCGCTCGGTTGCATATCGCTCCTGCACTTCTCCCAAGGATGCCTGCAACTGGTCAGATTCTTGTCGGGCCGCCTTTTGCTGCTCGGTCAGCGCTTCATGGGCATCAATCTGAGCATATAGGGCTTGAGCCGCATTCAGTTGCGATTGTGTCGCGCCCTCATTTTTAAGCCTGTACAGATCCGCCTCTGATGCGGTCATGCCGAGTGTTTCTGCCTCCATACGCAAGGCATCGACACGCTTCTGGATGGCGTCGGAACCGCCAGAGTCGCCACCAAGGGAGGGGCCGCCGCCCATTTCGGACAGGATTTCATCCGCAAAACGCTCAGACTTTGCCTTCTGCGCAAGGATTTGTCTGTTTTTAAGCGCCTGCTGGGCGGCCCTTTCCTGAGCCGCTACTGCATCCTCGTACTGCTTGGTGTACTGAGCAAGCAGCTTTTCTTCCTGCTCAAGAAGCGAGGGGTTGAAAAAGAAATCATCCTTCCCTTTGCGGATGGTCTCCACCACCTCTTGCTGCTCGACAAGCTGCTCATTCAGGCGGACCAGATCATCATTGGCGATGCCATGAATTCGCGCCGCAAGCTCTTCACCAAGCCATTTGGTAAACCCTACCGTCTCTTTTGTGGCAGAGGCCAGATTCCCTGTAAGGGTGGCCACAGAGGTGCCCAGGGTGACCATACTGCTCTGGAAGCCGGGGTCAGTAACGATGCTGCGCAGGTCATCGATGGCAGAGACAAATTCGCTGGTATCGGTCTGGCCAAAGGTGACAAGCAGGTCGTTGCGCAGCTGCTGCAGGGATTGGCCCACGGTGCGGGGCATTTGCTGGAATTCGCGGTCAATGCTGTCGGCGGTGGACAGCAGGGCCGTGGTGATGGCTTCGGCGGTGATCTTGCCATCGGCACCCAGTTGACGAAGTTCGCCGATGGTGACACCCAAGCCATCCGCGATGGCACGGGCAAGACGGGGGCTGTTCTCCATCACGGAGTTCAGTTCGTCGCCACGCAGGGTGCCGGAGGCCATGCCCTGGGCAAGTTGGCGAATAGCGCCTTCGGCCTCTTGGGCAGAGGCGCCGGACACGACAAAGGACTGGTTAACCGCCTTGGTGATGGTGAAAAGCTCTTCGTTGGCCAGATCAAGCTCTTCCGTTGAGCGGGCCAGCTTGGTGTAGAGCTGAACCGTGCCCTCAAGGCTGCCACGGGTGTCATTGGCCAGCTCATAGCTTTCAGCGAATACCGCGTTCAGCTCTTCCTGACTGTCGGTGACCAGCTTGATCTGGCTGCGAAGCTCGGTATAGGTGTCAGAAGCCTGCACCAACTCACGGACAAGCAGGCCCGCGCCGACTGTGGCCAGCACAGTACGCAACCCGCGATAGGCACCACCCAGCTGATCAGTAGCACGGGTAAGCTGCTTTGTCTCGCGCTCGGTCTTGCCAGCGGCAGCATCAAGCCGTTTCAGGCTTCGCTCGCCACGGGAAATATCCGTGCTATCAACCGCCAGTACGAGACGCGCTGTTTCTGTCATGCCAGGCCTTCGCTCTGAGTTGATCCAGACGACGCAGCACGTCCACTTCCCAGGGTAGGAGGTGGATCTGCTTCAGTGCTGCCCAGTGGTGGATCTCGGTGAAAGTGCAGTCGCCCAGCTGGCAGAACCAGCCCCAGAGGTATTCAAGCCCCTCCGGGGGTGGTTCCAGCTTCAGGCTTTTGGGTTTGTTGCCGGTTTGCTTCCAGACCTGTTCAAGCCGCTCTCGCTGGCTGATACCGGTCTTGGCGTCGGGTAGATCGAGGGCTATTTGCCCTTCCGCCCAGTCGTAGAGTCGCTGGACGGTTTCGTGAAAAAACGGGCATCGTTGGAGGCGTAGCGGTCAATCATGTCCCGCAGCTGGGGCGCCTCACGCAACAACTTCTGCACGTTCTCCGGGGTGCAGTCCTCATCAAACGACCAGTCAGCCACCAGAGCCGCCGTGAGGATCACTGTGCGGTCTTCCGCGCTAGCCTCACCCTTGCCTGCGATGGCAGCCAGATCGGCACGGTAGGCCTCAGCCTTGGCCTTCTGGAAGTCGTCAGACCATTGAGACCGGATCACCAGATAGTGTTCCGTTTCCTCGCCTTCCGGTGTGCGCAAGGGCACCTTGATGCCCTCGTTCGCCTTGTTACGGGTGAAAAACGCATCCATTCCTACCATTACGCGGCACCTTTGGTGATAACAATCTGACTCTCTTCGGTCTCATCGTAGAGGGCCATCAGGTCCATGGAGATGGTCACCTCGCCTTCACCGCTCACGTCCGGCTGGCCGCTGTTGTACTTGATGCGCGGCAGACTGAAGCCGTAGGCGTTGGTGCCATCGCTCAGGGTGAATTCAAGGCTGGATTCCGTCTCGTTGATGAATTTCTCGTAGAGCGCTTCGGACTCAAACCAGGCAGTGACCGAGCCAGACAGGTTCGACCGGGCGATGCTAATACACTCAGCCGTATCGGAACCGACCACAAACAGAGGGCTCAGGCCATTTTCCAGCGTCAGGGACAGTTCGGTGATGACCGCAATAGCCGCACCACCCTCCTCAATGGTTCCGGAGAAGCTGTCGAACGGGCTGGCAGTGGTATCGGCGTCATAGGTGGCGCCGGAAATAGCAGTCTGAGCCGGATCATCCATGGAACGGCCAACCAGCCCGAAGTTGCTGGTGATGATGGCGTTCGGGGAAACGGTCAGGTTCCAGGTGTTGAATTCGCAACCCTTGTAGCGCAGGTATTGGCCAATATCGGCAAAGTGGCGCTCGATGGTGAAGGGACGGCGGACGATGCCTGCCTTCAGTTCATCGGTGCCAGCGCTGGGGGTATCTTCTTCCCAAGTGCCGCACAGCACCGCTTCCAGCATGGTGTCGAATGCGCCACCAAAGGACAGCTCACAGCTAATATCGCCACCGATTTGCTTGTTACCGTGGCGCATGTCCGCAATCTGGCGGTCAGCTCGCAACTCCTGAGACTGGATCGTCTCTTTGGTCAGAGCCAGCGTGGTGCCGGTTTGGCGGATCGGGGTGAAAGTTGGGGTCGCAGGTGTAGTTCCGGCAACAGTTTCGGCCACCAGGGCCATAGAGTGGCGAGAGCCATTAGCAGGGCAGCCCATAGGGGAGCCTCCAGTCGGGACATACAAAAAAGCCCGCTCAGTGGCGGGCCGTGGGGTTTATAGCGCCCGGTTGACCCAGGCGCTGTAGTAAATCGTGGCAGAAACTCGATTCCAGTTATCAACGCGGCGAATGGGGCTTACGCCACAGGAACGAATCAGCACGCAGAGCGGGACATAGATGCCATACTCTTGCTCGACAAAATCCAGATGCAGGGTTTCTGAAAGAATCGGGGCCTCAAACCGGGCGCCGGCCTTGAACCGGGCAGCGATTTCGTCAGCCTTCACCAGCAATGGGGTGTCCCCGGTATTAAGCGGCCAGTTCAGGTCAATCTGGAACACGCCATCGTGTCGGTCTTGCCCGGTATCACCCAGCGTGGCCACCCCGGGCTGTGACGGCAGCACATGAAGAGCCGCCCACGGATCGCCCGTCTCGGGGTCAAAGTCTTTGCCCGGCTTTGCCCAGGGCAGGTCAAATTCGCCCTCGATCCATGACTGAATCAGCGCATTGCGAATATCAAGGAATCTCATACGCGGTTCTTCCGGGCCTCTTCTTCAAACAGGCGCTTAAACCGGGCCACATTGCGGCGCACCATGCCTTCCGGTGCCTTGGTGTGTGACCAGCCATCAAACTCAACGCGGTAGGCGTAGGGCATGTTGTTGCTCAGCATGGTCACGCTTCCGCCCTCAATGGCCTGCACAATGGCCTGCATCTCGGCGGTGGTGGTGCTTCCGGTTTTGTCTGCTCGTCCGTTCTCAGCCGTTGCCGGGGAGCCGGTAGTGGTCTGCCAGTCACCACGCAGTCGACCATCCAGAACCGGGGTGTCCATAATGACGGCGCGAAACAGGCGCAACTCAACGCCACGGGCCGTCTGCTCCATCGAGCGCCCGGCCTTCTTCGAGAATGACCGAACGTCCGATGCGAAGCTCATTTTCTCACCTGGATCTCATGCAGAAGGGTCTGCCCTGCAGGGCGCAGGGTCTTGATGCGGATAATGGTCCACTCGCTGCCATCCACAGTGACCGAATCAGTCACCACCGGGTCAACGTCAAACGGGGCCAACAGCAACTTGCGGTCGCTGGTGCGGATCTCGTTGCCTGCGGCGCGTGAATCACCCGCCTCTTTGACTGAGTAGTTCAGCAGAACGCCGTTCGGGGTGTAGCTCTCAGGCGTCTGCCCGGTCAATTCTCCGGTCAACGGGTCTTCTGTGCCGCCCGTTACCCTGGAAACCGTTACAGGCTGGCCAAACTGGGCTAGTAGCCGCTGCGCTGTGGCCGCCTGTCTGTCGTAAAAGGCACTCATGCACGGACAGCCAGCAGCCCGCGGGTTACCAAGAAATCAGCAAACTGCGCACGGCTGGGGCGCTCAGGCGCCGCCCACATCAGCTTGCCAGTGTTCTCCACCTGGCCATATTCCACCTCCAGAACGTCCACCTTTTCTTTGGTGACCGGCCCTTGTCGCTGGTCCGGCGGGTTTGTCTGGTCGTTGAATATCTCAGCAGCCAAGGCCATTTGGCCATACTCAATCCGCGAGGGGATGTAGTCGTTTGACTGCAGCTGGCCATCTGTCCACACGTTGGAGCGGGGCCACGCCAGCGCCTGGCCAGCATTGGCCCGGTGGCCCTTCCACTTCATCACGTTCATCTGGACGGCAGCCTGGCGCAGCAGGGCTTCCTGCTCTGCCTCAGTGTCAGGCACGGTCACGCCATAGCGGGTGCCGTAATCGACAAAATCAGCTGCGGTGGCGTAGCTTTCCGCATCCGCCTTGCCTGTGCCGTCCTCGATGATCAGGGCCATGGGTACTCCTGCATTCCGGCTTACCAGAATGCCTTAAATTCGTGAAATGAAAAGGGGGCAAATGCCCCCTTGTTCACTCGCCAGCCTTGTCAGCTGGTGCTTTCTTGGTTGTTGCTTTCTTGCCCTTCTCGGTCACCTTCGGCAGATCCTTTTCAGGGGCTGCGTCTTTGCGACCATCCTCGGGCACAAAACGGGCATCCACAATGCGAACGCCGGACTTCTGGGCCAGCGCCTTCACATCCTCGTTATAGCGAGTGAAGGGGCCGGGCAGATACCAAACAGGCGCTTTATTCGCCATGGGTCATTACTCCTTACTGAGCAGCGTCGCCAACAGCGATGACGCCAGCAGTGTGTTTCACAGAAGTGGCCACCTGGTCCCAGTTGGTGCCAGTTGCCAGCTCTGCATCGGTAGGGGACTTGCCGCCGTTCGCTTCGTCCCAGGTGTAGCCTTTCAGGCCCAGCCCAAAGGTGTAATCCACCTGCATGGTGGTTTCGATGCGGTCTTTGCCGTTGCTGGTTTCGATGTTGCTGATTACGTCGCCGCCGTCATGCACGATGGCAGCAGACTCAACCAAGCCCAGCACTTTCTGCAGATCCGGGGTGCCCGATTCGGACAGGGCCGGCGCATCGGTAACGATCACCGCCTTGCCCAGAATATCCACCACCTGGACGTTCTGCGCCTGGAACAGCTGCGGGGTGTTGGTCAGGTTCTGGCCAATCAGCTTGTGATACACGGCGCCGGTCATCACGTTGGTGATGATGTTGCCGCTGTGGTCGCCAAACTTGGCGTGCGCAGAGTTCAGGGCGCCGTAATCCAGACCGGCAGAGCCGGACACATCGTTGGTGGCGTCGCTGTTGTTCTCGATGGCAGCAACCAGAGCCGCAATGGCCGTGTTCAGCTGGTCGGACATGAGGGCTTCAGCGAAGTTACGGCTGGCCACTTCAATGCCTTCTGCTGTCGGCTTGCGCAGCCAGGTCAGCTGGCCCGGCTCGAACAGAATCGGGCCGAAACCACCGGCAACCTTCACGGAGCTGTGCTTCAGCTGGGTCAGGTCAGTGGCAGACGCGGAGCCATTGGCAGCGTATCGGTCAACCCGGCGCTGGGCGCTATGGATGGCTGCGAAGAAAGATTCTTGCAGGAAATCACCATCAAAGCCTTCAGTGGTCAGGCGGATGGAGTTACGGCTTGCGGCGTTGAATTTGTCCACCATCTGGGCCAGCGTCTCAATGGTCGCGGGCATGATGTACTGGTTGAACACCTGCATATCGGAAAGTGCCATGATTTGTTACCTCAATTATTCAGTTCAGGGAAACGGTTTTTGATTGCGGCTGTACGCTCGGAACGATCACCGCCCAAGCTGCCTTTAGTTGCGGCACCGCCGCCATTACCGCCCCCGCTGGCACCGCCACCAGAGGCCTTGGAAGCAACAATCAGCGGCGCAAAGGCCGGATCGTTGCTGAATTCTGCTTTCAGTTCGTCCACCGTCATTGCGCTGGGCTTGCCCTCGGCATCCAGCACAACGGTGGTCGGCTTGCCGTCTCGAACTTCCATCGACAAGCGACTGGTCAGGTGCGGCTGCAACGCCTTGGCGCTGCCCTGCACTGCGATCTCTGCCGCAATGCCAGACGCCACACCAGTGACCATTTGCTCCTTGAGCCAGGCCTGGTGCTGCTCAACCTCGGCCTTCAATTCGCTTTCACGCTTTGACAGTTTTTCCTGCCAGCTCTTTTCCAGCGCGTCCACATCCCCTGCCTTGCGGCTCTTGTCGTCATTGATGGATGCCAGCTGATCTTCCAGCTCTTTCATTCGCTTGGCGGCCTCCTGGCGCTCTTGCTTGGCGGTTTTGGTCTCGCCCAGCAGTTTGTCCTGGTGTTCCTTCAGGCGGCTGTTTTCGGCCTGAATTTCGGCAATCTGCTCCGGGGTCAGGCTACCGCCGCCACCGTCACCACCTTCGCCACCGGCACCTTCACGTTTAATCTGGGGAATCTTATTGAATCGCATTGGTCACTGACCTCTTGGTTTACCCACTGGGTTAAATCCCTGCCCGTGCGAAAGCCTGCGGCTCAAGTTGCCGCATTTCTGCCAAGGTCAGGAGCTGGAAATTTCTGTCGAGCTGCAGTTGCGCGAATCGCTCTGCATTGATGCCGCCATTGCGGAGCAACTTGCCCCGCGTTGGCCCTATTGCTGAATCCTGGAAAGCGGCTGGCTGTCGTTTCAGCCACTGGTAATACGTCAGGTCGGCATCCACATAGCCGTTCTCACTGGAGCGCGTGGCGCCTTTGTCGAGGAAGTCCAGCCCGTCATCCAGCTCAGCCACCGTGGTAGAGCGGCAGCCGATATGCAGGGGCGGCATTGGCCCGTCGCCCACCTCGAACGTCTGCCCATCAAGGCTGCGGCACTGTGTCGTGGTGCGGCTATCCAGCGTGGAAACCCACCGATAGCCTGTTACCAGGTCGGCATTACGGTCCCACGTCTGCTTTCTGGCAGTGCTAGCCACATGCTGCACGGCAGTCCGCACAATGGCTTCGGCATGGCGCCGGGTGGTGTCCAGCATGCCGTCTTTGTAGCGCCGGGCTTTGGTGCCGCGAATCGATCGGACAATCTCGGCATTGGTCTGGCCCTCGAAAGCGCCTTGCCTGATGCGATTCTTGACCGCCTCAACTTCGCTGCGAGCCCAGTCTTTGATGAATGGCTCTAGCAGCTTGCCGCCTTGGCTGCCCCGCACACTCATGGGGTCCAGTGTTGCCGCAGCCCACACCGTGGAGATTCCGGGAACGGCGAATGTAGTGCCCGCAACCACGCCGCCCAAGTTTCGCGCCTCAAAGCCAGCTTCGTATTCGGCCAACTCCTTCAGGCTGCCCAACAGGCCAGCTGTTTGCTTGGCATATAGACCGGTCAGCAGGCTGTCGATCTCTTTTAGCAGCCGGCTCAGCTTGTCCCGCTTGTAGGCGGCCAGCTCAGAGCGAAACAGCAGCTTCTTGCGGATTTCTCGGTCAACTTCCTGAAGGAAGCTCACCATCTGATTGGCTTCGCTTGATTTCAGGCGCTCCAGATAAACCGCATGGCGAACCGTGGAGTCAACGAGGGCTTCAGGAACCGCCATCAGCATCATCCAGGGCAAGTCCGGTGCCGCTGTCGCTCACTTCCTCGCGCACTTCGTCATCGGTCTTTTCTGAATCGATCAGGCCAGTGCGGCGCATCCATGCCCAAACGTCAGTTTCGGGAACCGCGCCACTCATCCATGCCGCCACAATCTCGCGCAGAAGCTGGGCGTCCAGCTTGTGCTCTACCAGATCTTGATTCAGCTGATAGGAAGATTCGCCCGGGGCGTTGTTGAAGTCTCCCATCCAGGCAAGGCACTGGGTGTAAGCGTCGGACACATTGGAAGAGGCGAGCGACAGAGCGGAGTGCTGCGCGGCGTCATCGCTATCCACCTCGGTGGCGGTCTTCACAACACCGCCAATCTGCATCAGCTTGGCGCCAAGACCGACCATCCGCTCTTCAATGTCTTTCAGTTCCTTCTGGATGGCAGAATCGGCCATGACCGTCTCAATGCCGAATTGGCCGCCCTCGGGCAACATGATGGGAGCGCGAGAGCCAACCAAAACACCCTTGTCTTCCAGCATGTCCACCCATTGCTGAGTAAGGCCAGACATCCAGGGCTGCGGCTGGCCGGCGTAGAACAGCGCGTTATACCAGTCCGCCCCCACCTGGTAGTGCTTGATGTTCTGTCGGGCCAGGTCAAGAAGCGGGGCTTTATCAATGCCGCTGTCGTTGTTCTGTGCGCCAATGAAGGTGAACGGAATACGGTTCCAGACTGTGCCGGTGCCGGTGCGCGGGGCATATTGCTCGTGGATCTCCCAAGCCGTGCCCTTTTCATTTGAGCGCCAGAGCGTTACCTGATAGACACCCTCGACAAGCTGCAGCGCCCGATACTGCTCGATTTCATCAACACTGAATCCATCCTTGCCAGCCTCCTCAACCGTTTCATGCAGCACCACCATGGAAAGCACATGAGCGCCCCCAACCTTGGTGGTGCGCCAGTTGGTGATCTGCTCTGCTTGGTAGCGAACAATGCTAGCGCGGACCAGGCCGGCGTTTTGGTCGGCCCGCGAGGCCGGGGCCTCTGCATTGGGGTAATCCACCAGCAGGCCTTCGCGGCCCTTGCCCATGACGTTTTCGAGGACACGCTGGCTCTGCTGAAAGATGCTTACCCCGGCGCCATCAACATCAGTGGAGACATAATCCAGACCAGCCTGCACTTCCAGCTCGGGGTCTTTGCGGAATACCGCCCCGATAAGCCCCTGCAAAGTGTGGCCGGTGACGTTGTAGAAACTGGCCCGCTGCTTGTAGCGGTCATAAACCGCCTCCGGCTCGCCCTCAACGGCTGACGGGTTCGGCAGATATGCCTCGCCCTTGGCTTTGATTGCTTCCTCACCGGCCACCACATCGCCAACCAGCATCCAGCTGGGCAGCGCTTTGGCGTAGTCGCCTCGCGTGTAGGTAACGTCTTTAGCCATTAGTAATTCATTCTCAGCGTTGTGGAGATTGCGGCACGCTCAAGCGGCCACTCGACATCGACCATGTAGCCAATGGCCGTGGTGATGTGCTGGTAATCGTTCTTCTGGTCTTCTTGGAAAGTGGAGCCTTCTTGAAGCTGAACAGTTGCCAGGCCCTTGTGGCTCCATGGCGCCGTCACTGGATTCACAAACAGGTGGCGCTCACCGGCCGCATTCAGAATTCTTGCCCTGACTGCGTTCTGCCTGTCCTTAATGGCTGGCGCTTTCTTCTTCACCTTTCGGGTGAACTTCCAGCCGTTAGCCCTGAGCACATCCTCAATATCGGTGTAATCCGAAGCGTGGCCGTGCTTCTCGCCTGCACGGCCGGCCGGATCGCCGTAGATCAGGACGTGCTTGTTCTTGTGGTCTTTGAACTTTTCCACGAACTCATCAGCTGACTGCCTGCTGATGGCGCTTGTGAGCACGATTTCATCCAGCAGGTACAGGTCGCCATTCCGGACTACACCAACTGAAGAGGAAAGCGGCGTGTAGTTCTGGTCGTGCATCCAGCACAGCTGCTCATGAGGCTCAATAACAGCATCAGTCTGGTTGGCCTTGCTGTATTCCTCGTAGATGCGGCCGGTAGCCGTTTCAAAGCTGGCCTCGAATTCCTGCCTGAACTGTTTTGAGGACATTTGCCGCTTTGCTGACGCAATCACATCAGCCGGCAGAATTTCTGATGACTTCCAGTGAAAAAGAGCCCACTCAGGGTCATTCGCCGTTTCGGCGTACTGGGCCATTTCGTAGTAGTGGTTCAGGCCATCAGGCACACCCAGCAACCAGCACCAGGCGCGGTAATCCGGCCGGGTTGGGTTGACGGTGTTGAGCGCCGGGAGAATGTGCGCCTCCCAAGACTTGCCCTTGATGTCAGCAATCTCATCAATGCCGCCACCGGTCCACTGGATACCCTCGATACGCTCCGGCCGATCAAGGCCGATCAGGTGTATCTCTGTGCCATTGGGCATGAAGATGATGCGGTCACTTTCAGACGGCCGCTTTGCATGGGTGCATGAGAGCGTCAGCTTCTTCATGTCATCCCAGTAAATCTTCTTCACCTGGTCGTGCGTTGGCGCACCAATGAAGTATTTCTCGCCGGGCCGCTTCATCGCCTCTTTGGCAATAAAGCGTTTGAACCTCTCGGTCTTGCCTGACCTCCGGCCGGCCGGAACCACCGGGAACCTAACCCCTTCTGAAACAGCCTTAATCAGCGCCAATTGGACAGGATGATCCTTGAGCGGATACCACCTCTCCATCTGGCGCTGAAGCTGTATATTCATCAGCCTGGCAGCTTGTCAGCCAGCTTCTCAAGTGCGGCCGCCATATCCTCTACGCCGCCATCCTTGTCTTCCTCGAAGGCCTTGACGTTCACATGCTTGCCCAGCAATTCAAGGTTGCGCAGCTTGTCCGGCCACTTGATCTTGCGCACCACGGTCTCGGTGTCGCCCGACATCAGCTCTTGAAGATCCACACCAGAAATCGACTGGCGCCACGCTTTCGGCCACTCACGAATTGGCAGCATATTCCCGGTGTTATCGAGAATATCAGTCACGTCCAAAGTATCTATTTGATGAAGGCGCTTGAGCACGTAGTCAGCATCGACCTTGGTTCTTTCAGAACGCTGCGCCTTGGCCTTTTCTACTGCGCTTTTGACCTTGCCATTTCTCAACAGTCGCGAAGCAGTCTGGTCGGCTCTATTTGGGCTGTATCCGGCCCGGATTGCAGCCTGCGTGCCATTCAGGTCTTTGAGGTATTCCTCTACGAATAATTGCTGTTTGGAATTCAGCACCGCCGATTCCTCCACGTTCCGGGCACCGCCCGTTATCGCTTGACCAGTCGGGTCTTCACTCCACGATTGATCCACTTTTGCACTTTGTTGTGATCAGGCTCTAAGCCCGTCAGGTAGCTGGTGAGTGCTACGCCATGCAGGTACAGGCGCAACCACCATCGCACCTTCACTTGCATAACGAACGTCACATGCTTTGCCATTAGTTTTTGTCTATCTGCCGCTCTACGATGACATCCAGCTTGCGGTCCATCTGGTACAAGCGGTCATCGATGCGCCGCTGTAGCTCTGTGGTGCGCTGTGACTGGTTAATCAGATTGGCCTCGTTGACGCTTACCCGCTTGTCCAGGTTGAACCATGCGGTGGCGAGGGCCAGAAACATGCCGATGCCGGTAAGGACATTCCCGATGCTGATCTCATTATTGAAATGGACCGGCTTATGGTTTGTCTTTTCGGGGCTGTTCTGACTCACGTACCGCTCTCCACCATTGCCGCACCAAATATGCAGCGCCAAGCCAAAAAAGTAGTGTGATGATTGCGCCCAGGATCAGGCCGTGTAGCGTGTCCTGTAGCTTTTTATTCAGCCGCCCGGATCGCATCGACCAGTCCGTTGTGGCGGGTTGCGCAATCGTGGTACTGGCTGGCCCACTGCTTCATGGTGGTCAGCACCGTACCGGCCTCCCCGTCACTCAGGGTTGGCAGTTGCCGCGGGCATTTCGCCATCAGGTTCTGCTGATAGGCCGGTAATGTCGTTTGTTGCCGCGGCGTTGAGCAAGCTGACACCAGTACCAGGCAGGCACACATTGCGATACACAGTCTTCTGGATCTCACGTGTCACCCCGCGGTCGATAACGGTTTGATTTGCCTTCAGGCCCGATAGCTTCTCTTCCACTGCCGCGGCAATCTTGGAATCTGACTTCAGTGCCGCGGTAATTGCATCCGCGGTGGCCTTTTGACGCTCAAGCTCTTTGGAGTCTTCATGCCAGCCCTTGCCAACCCAGCCGATCCCGACCAGTGCCGCGGCAACTGCCAGCACGACCAGATACGGCCCGCCCTTCTTCAGCAGGGTGAGCCAGGTCATTTCTGTTCCCTGCGCCACTTCCACACAGTGAAGCCCAGCGTAGGCAAGCCAAATACCGTGGTCAGCGCAGCTGCAGTGCCCGCTGGCACGTCTGGCGGGCTGTCACCGAACACGCGGATTGTCACCCAGGTGGTCAGGGTGATTGCCCAGAGAATTACCACCAGGCTCATGAGCGCATTTTCAGTGATGAACCGGTACAGGCGGGCCATCAGTAGCTCCACACCCAAGGCCGGGGCCGCCCCGGCTCGGGCTTCAGGTCATCCAGGTGGATGAATCGCCCGTCGCCCTTCTGGTTCACGCCGATACCGGTAAAGCCGTGCTTCAGCGCCAGCTCAATGATTTTCAGGGCATCGCCGCCACTTACTGCAATATCAGCAGCCCGGCCACTGGCATGCGCCCCTGGGGAGGCTTTGCGGGCCTCAATGGGGTGAGTCGGGTGCCTGTAACCACTGGTGACGGTCATGGGTTTGCCGTACTCAGTGCGCAGAGCCTGCAGCTTTTCCATAAAGCCCGGCTTCATGCCGTTCTTTCCGGTGTGGGAGCACACGAATTCATGCGGCTGGAAGTTGGCGAATCTGTCCCAGTCCATTGCATGCTCCAGAAATTGGCGCCCGCCGTGGTGCGCCCGAACGGGTTACTCCCAGTCCGTTGAGGCGTGGCAGGCTAGATATATCGCGATGTGGCTGACTGACTGCAAAGGGGTCGCCAATCCCACCGAGGCCGCAGTGATACCAGCCGGCGTTGCTAGCCTGCTGTTCCCGCCCCCGGCCAACGTCGTTTCGGGGCAGAAAAAGAAAAACCCGCACAAGGCGGGTTTGGGGGATGCTGGCCAATGGGTTCGGGGGAAGGGTCGGCCAACGAAATCAAATTGTTACTTCGAATCAAAAATGTCTGAGCCCATGGCGATCTCAAGACGCTTACGGCGTGCCTCTTTCTCCGCCTTTTTGGCCCAGACAATCAGCGCCTGAATATCGGGAGCCGGCTTAAACCATTCCCCTCTGATCCGGTGCTTTATAAACCTTGCGTGAAGCCGCCCCTCAATCTCTGGCGCTCCAAGCATTGCGGTTTCAATCCATAGCTTTTCGGCGCTGCCAGTCTGGAGATACACAGCTCTTTCTGTGGGGTCGATGGATTGGCCAATCTTTATCGGGCCATCCTCGCCTGATCGCATGAAATAAATCCATGTCTTGCCCTTGGGCGGCTCAGGGAATCGAGCCAGGGCCTTCTCCAGATACTTTTCGCGGCACCCAACACAATAAAGGGCTGATACATGGGTTACGTTTTCGCAACCCTCTGCACCGCAAAACGCCGTCAACTGGGCGAACTCTTGCATCTTTCACCTTTCTACCGATTCCGGTTCGAACTGTCAATATTTCCAGCGTAATTTGTACAGCACTGGTTATTCGTCCTGTATTTTGGCATCGATAAAGCTGAGGCCACACTTCCTGAGCATGGAAACGGTGCTTTTTGAGGCCTTGCAGACCCTGCTGATCTTGGGGATTTCCCATTCGTGCATGTAGTACAGCTGCAGCACCAGTGCTTCATCTGGGCGCGCATCCTCAAGCTGTCGCCATGCCTGATCTATTTCCAGAGCCTGGTCATCACTTATACAGGCCTCTCGAACAGTGCTCTCTCCCTCAATATTCATCGTTGCAGCCATGATCGACCGATACTTGGCTGGAACGCCGCTGCCTGTGCGGGCCCAGATGCAAAACTGCTCCAGCAGCACCTCCGTCTTTGCTATCGAATCATCGCGACCGGCAGTCGCTCTGGCCTCTTGGAAAGCTTCTGAAAAGTCCGGCTCTGCTTGTGCATATCCCATTTCACTCTTCCTCTGCCAGATAAGCCTGAATGGTGTCTATTGCCACGTCTGCGCCTTTGCACAGCACAGCGAGATAACCTTGCTCGGGCAGCCACTGAAGCCAGTCCTGCTGCTCTTTGCTGGTCGTGCTGCCCTTCACGCGCTTCATTTCGATTGCCAGCCCGTGGAACCCGCGCCGGGCCACCGGCAAGAACAGGTCAGGAAATCCCGGGCTCAGGCCTTCCGCCTTCATTCGCGCCATCTTGGCGCATCGCTGGCGAGCGCTGCCGGCCAGATGCGCCCCGTTCGGCACCGCAATGAGTCGACCCTTCAGCGCCCTGTGCTGGGCGTTGAACCACTGAATTACGGCCTTTTGCTCTTCGTGCTCGGTAGGTATTGGCTTACTCACTTGGCAGATACCCCATGTCAGCGAGAATCATGGTTTTTGCCGTCTCCAGCATTGCCAGGATCTCGGATGCCTTGAGCCCAGAATTGCGGTAACCGATCTCCCACCGGTCATCCTCGTCATCCAGAAGGATCAAAAACCCCTTTTTGTAATGCTGAATCTCTGTTTCCGCACTGTTCAGCAGCATGGCCTCAAGCGTGATTCGTGAAGCATCACCCGCTGCCGCGCCAATCCCTGTCACCTTCGCCATTGCGCTCTCCTAACGGTGATAATTCTCAATAGCCGCCAACACATCAGGCGGGCACGGATATTCCCCGTGCTGGCGGCGATACACAGCCACCAGACGGTTGAAAATGGTCTTTTCAATTTCCTTGCGGCGCTCGCCCAGGTTGTGGCCGTCAAAGGCGGACAGGTCACCGTGGATGCCGCCTGCGCCTTGGTGGGCCTCATAGCTCAGCGGAATGCAAAACCACTGACCGATTTCCACTTTGTTGTGCTTGCCTGTGCTGCCAACACAGTGATGGATGCAGGCAGGGCCTAAACCCAGATAGCAGCCCTGATTTGCCAGCCAGTCATGCCAGCGCTTTTGGCTGGCTGTTGGTGCCTTGCCGCCCTTCATTCCGCATCCCCAAAATCAGGCTCGCTGACACCTTCTACCCAGTCCGCCCACTCATTAGCAGTGAACAACAGCCCACGGTATTCATGGCCTTTGCATTTCGGGCAATAAACGTGATCGCCTGACAGGCGGTTCGTTCCGCCATTCCCGCACAGCCTGCAATTCATCCGTCCACCCTCGACAGTTCGTTGGGCTCCACATCAGCCTCCGGCCAGTGGAACCGTGCAAAATCCAGCGCCTCTTCACGCCTCTTTGGCTCGCCCACCATCGTGGCAATGCGCTTGCCGTTTACGATTGCGTACCAGCTGCGGTACATCAGGACACCAGCGCAGCGATCTGCAGCCCAAGAAAGAAACAGGATGCGACAAGGCCCAGCCAGTGCCGCGTGTAGCCCGTAATGCCCATTGCGAATACCGTTAGGCCGAAGGCCAGCGGTTGAAGCCATGACTGGTCCATTACGCTGCCTCCGGATATTTGCCAAACGCCGCCAGAGCCGGGTCGCTCCAATGCACCCCATGCTCCGCACCGTAGGCGTGGATCATTTCGAGAAGGTCTGAAAACTCGGTCTTGCGCATGCGGCTGGTGCTTGTGCCAAGGACAACCACACCGCCATCAAGCCCCAGGGCCATGCGGTTCTCACGCGCCAAGGCGGCGGTAAAGACCTGCTTCCAGTCCTCTTTGCTGGCCTTCTGTGGTCTGCCGTTGATGACCAGCTCGCACTGGTCGGCGATGTCTTGCAGGCAGGCCCACAGCTTGGCGTTCTGTGGCAGCGTTCGCTTACGTTCACGCAGTACCAGCTCCCATTTGTCAGCGATCCCTGTCAGCTCGCAGGCCACCCGGAACGCCTGAGCCAGTACCTCGCGCACGTTGCGCCGTCCGAAGTAGAAAATGCGCTCCTGGCTCATGCCGTGCCCCCGATAATCGCGGCCATGATGCAGCAGGCCCGGTAGGCGCGTTCGTGGTCTTTTGTGAACCGGCGACCGGGTAACACCCAGCCCTGGTTCTTATCGTCGTAACAGACCGTTGCGCCCTTCACGATGATGTTTTTCTGGCGGGGCTTTCTGATGAATGTGTTCATGCTGCCTCCAAATGCTTTTTTGCGGCCTTGTCGCACCGCTCTTGCCAATCTTTAAGGCCTTCCCACCCCCACTGGTGACCACCGGTGCAGATGGAGTGAATCGGGCACCCTGCGCAGCCCTTGCCGTGCTCGTATCGGCTATCACACAGCTGGTAGCGCGGCGCTTTCGGTTCGCGAGGAATGAAGTTGGCTTTCTCTGCGGGGAACATGGGGATCTGACTCATGCAGCACCTCCCAGCGTCATCAGGACCGGAGTGGGTACAGGCATGGCGTCCCGAATACAGCCATCCAGTGCAGCCCTTTCCTTGTCATCAATCAGGCCATGTGCAAACGCATCGCTGACAATCAACTCAAGGCGGCCGGCATTCTTTCTGGCTGGCGAATCAGGATTCCCCCTCTGCTCCCACAGCAAAACGAGAGACCGGGGCAGCGAGAACAGAAGATTCTCAACATGAGAAACGTCCTGGTGAGGCTCCGAAGAAATCGGCACCACAGGCGCAGAGAAGTTGAAAAGGCTTTGCTGAATCATGCCGCCCTCCCCGCTTTCCGTGTCATGGCCGCCCGCTGGTTACCGGTGAGCCGGTAGTTTTTGTTCAGCACGCCGGTTTCCGGACAGATCACCCGGCGCCACGCAGTGATGTGCTTCAGGTCTTCCAATTCGCGCAGGCGGCGGCACAGGGTCTGCACCATCAGGCCGGTGTCGCGGTGGATCTCGTTACGGGTCGCGCCGTGCGGGCAGGAATACAGGTACTGCCGGATGCGTTCGCGTTGGGTTGCTGCGTTGTGTTTCATGCCTTGCCCCTCCAGCTTTGCCAGTTGAACTGCACGACCCGGCAACACTCCCGGATCCGGTCAGAGGAACGCTCACCAAGCACCTTCTTGATGCCTTCGGCGTCCAGATTTGAAATCAGGATTACGGGTCGCATTTGCTCGTTACGCCCGTTGATGACGTTGAACAGAATTTGCTGCTCGTTTTCGGTGTTGGCCTGCACGCCCACTTCGTCAATCACCAGCAAGTCCGGATCAGTCAGCTCGCGCATAACCCTGCGCTCGGTTTTCTTGGAATCGGGGCGCCAGGTCTCCCGAACCATGGAAATCAGCTCGGCAGTGCGGACGTACAGCGCGGTGTGGCCGGACTCCAGAAAGCGGCGAGCAACGCCACAGGCAAGGTGCGTCTTGCCGGTACCCACGGAGCCAATCAGCAGCATGTTCTGACCCTCTGCCAGTGTGCGCTTGATGTTCCCGGCGTAGGTCTGGCACACCTCCAGCGCCTGCTTCTGGCCCGGCCCTTCGACCTGATACGTTTCCAGAGAGCGGTGCTGGTAGCGCGGCGGGATAGCTGCCCGGCCAAGGTCGGTGGCCATGCGGCGATCCTGGATGCACTGCGGGCAGTCCGGGGAAATCACCTGGCCGTCCATGGTTTCCTGACGCTTCCACTTGCCGTGGTGCTCGCAGGTCATCATCACCGGCTGATTGCGAATGTCGCCCGGCTCCGGCAGATCACGGAGGCTGAACGGGATCAGGTTTTCTGCTTTACGCGAGTCGACCATCAGCGGTCACTCCCTTGCTGTAATCGGTTTCAGTGAAGGATTTCTCGTCGCCAAAACTGGCCGGACGCCAATCCCAAGACGCCTTGAATGCTGCCCAGGAGCGCTTGCAGCAAAGCTCGATACCCATGGATACGCCAAGACCCGCTTTCCTGAATTCATTGACCAGGTCTTCCATGGCTTTTGGCGTGAGGGTTAACCGCTTGTCCTTGCGGATTTGCAGGAACTGCACGGCCAGCTCTTCCGGGATTCCGAAATCGTTAATCAGGTCGGTTTTGGTGATTTTCGATTTGGGCTTGGGCGGCTTGCCCGCCCCCTCGTCTCCGGCAGGAGGCGGGTCTTCCGATTTCGGGCTTCCGCAATCAGGATTCAGGAAAGAGGATTCAGGATTCAGGAAGAGGGAATCAGCAGGATCAGTTCCGTTTTGATCTGGATTCGCTCGGGATTTATCGCGATTTATCGTGAGTGTAGAAATATCAATGAGTTGGCGGCGCTCTTCGCTGTACTCAGGAACAGCAGCACCTTTATCCCTCTCATTCTTGTGCGGGTTCTGGTGAAGGGTGAAATTCGGAATATTGAGCAGAACTTTCTCGCCGTCCGAGTAGAACCGTATGAATCCAGATTTATCCAGATTTATCGCGAGTTGTTCCACGTCGCATTCATCGTAGGGCAACAACTTCACCTTGATACGGTGAGAGCGCCACTCAAGATTCCCGTTGTAATCGGCCAGGGTCCACAGCCCGATGAACAGCAGCCGGCCCAGCGGATCGTTCTGCAGGGCCAAGTTGTCGTTATCGAAGAAGGACGGCTTTATATTGCGGGCACGAGCCATGACTACGCAGCCTCCCGCTCACGAAGCAGAGCATCGACGTTGCAGTGGTGGGCTTTGAATTCCACTACCCAGACCCAGGGGTTGGCATCCCAGTTGCTGTAGATGGAATCCCATAGCTCACAGAACTCCTGTACTGCATCATGCGACCAAGCACCACAAGGCAGGCGCTCAGGAACGGCTATACCTTCATGAATGGCATCCAGCTCAGAAATTCCCTGCAACCGCTCTACGCGCACATCGGTGATTTCCAGGGTCAGGCGGGATGCCCAACGGGGCATGTGGATTGAGGGCCGAGGCCGTGTCCAGTCTCCGTAAAACGGATTTCCGTCAGCCCAGTAATGAATCCCGCAATCTTTCGGCCAAACACTGGGGGCTAATGCCGGAAAGTCTTCTGTTGCCTCCATGCAGTGTGGCCCACTGAATGCTTCCCTGACATACAGCAGGTCTCCAGGCTGGCCGTAGGGGCAAATGAGTGGACCTTCTGGCCACATATCACCGTTTTTTTTATTCGCGAAGCGGAACATGCCTGACTTTCGAACGGCTTCAAACGGACCAGCCCCAACGCGCAATGCATCGGACATATTCGCAGGCGGCTGGTCTCTCAGTGCGCGCCGCGTCTGCGTCTTCTGCCCTGCCAGAATCGCCTTCACCATGTCCGTGTTGAAAAGTATCGGTCTTGCTTTCATAATCACCTCGTTGCTTCAGATGAAAGCCCCGGTATGCCTCCTACAGCGCCGGGGCTTTTTGCTTTCTATCCGGCCTGCTTTTCCAGCATGGCCACCTTCGCTTTTAGCTCTGCCAATTCCTGCTCAGGGCTCACTTCCTTCCGCTGGCAGTACAACTGGCGGGCTTTGCGCATACCCAGGTACTGGCTGATGGCGTTGTTGCCGGCCAGATCCTCGATGTCGGCAATCATGTCCATATCCAGATGGCGGACACGGCTGCCGGTTTTCGCGTGATGGTCGGAATTCAGGAGGGTGTTCAGGGTGCCCACTGACATGCCCAGCAGGTCTGCCCAGTTGCGCTGGGAGCGCTTCACACGAGCCTGCCGCAAGCACAAGCGCAGGGCCTGAGCCCAATGGGAGCAACCAGCCACTGCCACCGGGTCAACGTCCCGCAATTCCGCATCGACGGCGCCCAGAAGGGGCATTGTTCGCTGGTGTTCGCTCATGTTCGCTCTCCTGAAAATTCGTAAATAAAAAGCGCCGGGGTTATGCGGCGTTTTTTGCCTTTTCCTTAAGGGCTTCCAGCAGATCAGAGGCTGAAAATTCAGCGCCCTGCTCGCCTGCCAATGAGGCAATGGCTTTTGCGTGCGACGACTCGCCGGTGTAATCAGTCCGGGGCAGCTGGCCACGGGCAAGCCACTTGTCAACGGCCTGACGGCTTACGCTGCAGGCTTTAGCTGTAGGGATGGGTCCGCCAGCCAGGGCCACAGCCTCAGCAAGAGGGTCATCAGAAATGAATTTAGAAATGGCCATGACGGCTCCAGAACATCAACTTTTAGTTGATATTAAACAGCAACCGACTGTTGATCAACCCCTATGCGACAATCAACGCATGGTTGACTCAGATACTCAGGCTATCCGTGAGGCGTTTTCTGCCCGGCTAGTCGAGCAAATGGACAAAGCTGGATGGCAGGCAAGAGGCCGTGCGCCTCGGCTTAAGCGTGAAATAGAGGCTGCCGGCGGCAAGATAAGCGTTCAGGGCGTACATAAGTGGCTGGACGGCACGGGCATGCCGGATCGTCTGAACATGCAATTACTATGTGGGATATTTAATATCCAGCCGAACTATATGCTGTACGGGGTATTTGCTGTCGGCGATGAGATTGGCACCTATTCGAATGCCACGGAGCCAGGCGGAATCCCCATTATTAGCTACATTCAAGCAGGGGAATTTTGCGACGCTGAAGATCCGTTTGAGCCTGGCGATGCTGATGACTGGCTTCCTTTTCGGCCTCCCTCGGCTGGCCCAAATACATATGCTTTGCGGGTAGAGGGCGAAAGCAACGACCCCCGGATATGTGACGGCGAAATAGTGATTATTGATCCGGACCGGAGTCCTGACCCGGGCAAGTACGTTGTTGCCAAGCGGCACAGCGACCTTAAGGTTACACTCAAGCAGCTGTCTTTTTCTGAGGGTGAATACTTCCTGAAGCCAGGAAACCCCAAATGGCCGGACCCGATAATCAGGATTGATGGCGACTGGTCCATATGCGGCGTCGTCATCGGGAAATACGACCCAATGTAGCGCCCTCATCCGCAGGACGGGCGAGGAGAAAATAACTACCCTGGAGGGACAGCAGGGAAATGGACAGAAACAATAATATTGTCACTCCATTCAAGATTTCTTATCAGGGGAAGCAGACAGATCATCACTTCATGGATGCAGCAATGTTCGGCGAGTCTATAGCCGCCGCAGCACGCATTTATACTGCTACTGCGCATTTTTGCGTCTTTGGTGAAGTGCCGAAGGGGAATTACAAGAAAGAATTTCTCTGCTTCACTGCCGCTCCCAAACAGGGGTCCCTGGAAGCGATAATGTGTATCGCCCCAGCTCTGGCCGATGGAAATTTGTTTGTCGCTTCATACAAAGAAGCAATGTCCACCCTGTTCTGGATGGTGATAGACTCCCTCAAGGAAATATGGACACGAGACTCTAAGGAGGATGTTGTGAAGGAGCTTGCGGAGGCGATCACCAAGCTGGCTGAAAATAGCTCAGACACACAGCAGATCCTGGCAAATGGCCTTGTAAAGTCCAATGACAACTTGGCTTCGCTGCACGAGACGCTGATAAGGATGCTCCCGGAACTGGCGGATAATAACCGCAATCACGGGCGCACCATGGTGGCCCCTATAGGCAGGGCCTGTTCGCAGCTCGTTCAGAATGCAGACAGCAAGGCGCCAACGGTGATTGCCGAACCTGAAGCCAAGGCTATCAAGTCTACGGACGACCTTATTGTCGAAAATTCTCAAGAAATGCGGTGCCTTTCGATCAGCAGTCTGAACAGAAATACAGGCCGGTGCGAGATTACCGTCGAGCAGTATGAGGGGCTACTGAAAGGGAAAATCACCGACCCAACGCTGGATCAGCCCGGCAACGTCTATACCCACTCATTTGACCAGCAGACGCCTTTCCGAATCACGGCCAAGCCTGTACTGAAAGCCGGCGAGATTCACACCCTGTACATCTCTGACGCGCGCGCTGAATAAAACCGCACTACGCTAGCGCCACCAAGCCCGCCAAGCGCGGGTTTTTTTTGTGCCCGCAATCCTGTTCTGCGCGCCAACACCTTCTTTCTTGCCCACAGAATTCCATGGTCATTTTGCGCCAAGTTGACCTTTTCCTGAAAACATCAACATCTGGTTGTTGACTTAATGTCAACTTTTGGTTGATACTGGTTCCACGCTAAACGAACAGCCCGGAGCCAGACATGGAAGCACGCAACTTCAACAGCGATTGGGATTATCAGGACGCACTGCATGGCGCGGACATTCTCGAAAGCGCAGCCGGTGAAGAATTCCAGCGCGAAGAGGAAGAGGCGCTGCAAACCACTGGCGCTGGCCACCTGATTGAGCCTGAAGACCTGTGGAAGGCGCTGTGCTGGAAGCCGGAATTCCGCGCCATCCGGGATCAAGTTATCAGCGAAATGATGGACGCAGAGAAATTCCGGGCCGCTGCCCGCGAGTACCTGGAAGCCGAAGCCAAAGAACGGATGGAGCCGTAACCCATGAGTATCGCCCGACTGATCGAAATTCAAACCCAGCAAGCCATGACCGACGCCAAGGTCATCATGCACGAAGGCGTGACCATGGATACCTGCGAGAGCGTCCGCAAAGAGTGGCACGGGCGCTACCTGCAGGCCGAGGCCGAGCATGGCCCGCAAAGCCTGCAATGCATGCTCATCAACCGGGCCGATGCGCTGATTAACGCAGCCATTGCAGCAAGGGTTGGCGGTCAGTGGCCAGCGCCTTGCCCTTTGCTGATCTACCCGCAAGCACCCCGGAGGGTCGCATGAACCGCTACTGGAAAATCATTCTCGGCGGCGCCCTGTCATTTGCTTTGCTCGCCATCTACTGCATGGCTGGGGAAATGGACTACCAGGACGCGAAGCTGGAAGAGAAGTCATCAGCCATAGAGTACTGCTGGCGAGTAAAGGCCGGAGTGCATCGGGACTGGGACAAAGACATTAACTGCGCCGAGCCGGTGCAAGTGGCAGGAGTTGGACATGAGTGAGGTGAACAGCGGCGGGCCAGCATTCCCGGTGCCCAATGATGCAAATGTAAACGATCAGGAAGGTATGACCCTGCGCGACTACTTCGCGGCTAAGGCTATGCAAGGGGCTATCGCTAACCCGCACTCCCCTGCACCTGATTGGGAGCGCGTCGCAGAACACGCCTACGCCATGGCAGACGCAATGCTGGCCGCAAGAGATACCGATACGACAGAGCGCTGATCTGTTGTTTTGCGGGGTCCGCCCCGCCTTTTTTCAAGGAGCAGAGCATGAACGCGATTGCACCCATACAGCAGTTCCAGCAGGAGATACAGGCTCAACATAAAGAGCTGAAATCCATCCTGCCTGATCACCTTCCGGTGGAACGATTCATCAAGACGGCAATGATTGCCATCCAGAGCAACCCAGATCTGCTTAATGCGGACCGCCAGAGCCTTTTTACCAGCCTTCAGCGCTGCGCAGGCGATGGCCTTGTGCCGGACAACAGGGAGGCCGCACTGGTTCAGTTTAATACCAATGTCGGCACCCGGGATAACCCGAATTGGGTCCAGAAAATCCAGTACATGCCAATGGTGGATGGTGTTCTCAAGCGCGCGCGCCAGTCTGGCGAAGTCTCCGTAATAACGGCCCGTGCCGTTCACCAGAACGATCAGTTTGATTACTGGGTGGACGAGGATGGCGAGCATCTGAAGCACCGCCCTAATTTTGCCGGTGACCGCGGGCCCATGATCTTGGTTTACGCCATGGCCAGGATGAAGACCGGGGACGTAATCGTTGAGCCAATGACCATGGCAGACGTTGAGAAAGTGCGCTCCGCCAGCAAGACCGGCGCTTACGGCCCCTGGAAAGATTGGTTTGAGCGCATGGCCCTGAAGTCCGCCCTTCATCGCCTGGCCCGCCGGCTGCCGAACAGCAGTGAAATCATGGAAATGCTGGGCAATGACAACTGGATGTACGAGTTCAACAACCGGAAGGAGCGCGACATTACACCGCGTGAAGCCGACCAGCCACAGGCCCTGCCCCATTACCCGGCAGAGGACTTTGCGGCCAATTTTCCAAAGTGGGCCCAGCTTATCCAAGCGGGCAAAAAGTCCGGCAAGCAGATTATCGACATGGTGGCCAGTAAGGCGCCGCTGACCGAAGAACAGGCGCAGCAGGTGCTGGCCGTGGAGCAAGGGGAATAATCATGCAGATTCAAAACGTCACCCAGGGCAGCCCGGAATGGAAAGCCCTGCGCACCAATCACAACACCGCCAGCGAAGCGCCGGCGATGATGGGCAAGAGCAAGTACCAGACCCGCACCGCGTTGATGGAGCAGAAAGCCACCGGCATGGCCGAGGAAGTCACCCCGGCCCAGCAGGCCATCTTTGACCGTGGCCACGCCGCTGAAGCTGCTGCGCGGCCTATTGCCGAGGAAATCATCGGGGAAGAGCTGTTTCCGGCCACTGCGCTGGATGATGACGGCGTTCTGCTGGCCAGCTTCGACGGCGTGACCATGCTGGAAGACGTGATCTGGGAGCACAAGCTGATCAATGACACGCTGCGCTCGGCAACCGTGGATACCCTGGACGAGCATTACAAAATCCAGATGGATCAGCAGTTGCTGGTGAGCGGTGCCGAAAAATGCCTGTTCATGGCCAGCGACGGCACCACCGATGACTGCAATCACTTCTGGTACACCACTACGCCCGAGCGTCTGGCCGCCATCAAGGCAGGCTGGGAGCAGTTCCGGGCCGACCTGGCCGATTACCAGCCGCGCAAGCAGGAGCGGCCAGCTACCGCCACGGTGACCGAAGACCTGCCGGCTGTATCTGTTCAGGTGTCCGGCGAGCTTTTCATCGTGGACAACTTCGACCGCTTTGAAGAATCGCTGAAGTTGTTCCTGGATGAGGTGCTGGTGAAAGACCCGCAGACGGATGATGACTTTGCCACCCTGCAGGGTCAGGTCAAGCAGCTAAAGAAGGCAGAAGAGGCGCTGGACGCTGCTGAGACTCAACTGCTATCCCAGGTTGAAACCGTGGACAAAGCCAAGCGTCGCAAGGACATGCTGCAGGAGCTGACCCGAAAGAACAGGCTGATGGCCGAGAAGCTGGTGGAGAGCCAGAAGCGGGCCATCAAGCTGAAGATTGCGCAGGACGGCAAACAGGCCGTCGAAGACCACGGCGCCAAGGTTCAGGCCACGCTGGACGGCTACACCCTCCCCCGCGTCCCCACGGACTTTAACGAAGCCATGAAGGGCAAGCGCACCATCGCCACCCTGCGCGATGCCGCCGACAACGAAGTGGCCCGGGCGAAGATCGCCATCAATGAATATGCCGACGCGATCCGGGTCAACGCCAAGATCATTTCCGAGGCTGGTTACGAATTCCTGTTCGCCGACCGGCAGCAGCTTGCGCTGAAAGACAGCGAACTGGTGAAGCTGGAAGTCGAGAGCCGCATTGCACGCCACAAGCAGGAAGAAGAGCGCCGCCTGGAGGCTGAACGCCAGCGCATCGCTGCCGAGGAAAAGGCCAAGGCAGAGCGCGAAGCGCAGCAGAAGGCTGATGCTCAGGCGCAAGCCCAGCGTGAAGCTGAGGCCGAATCAATGGCCTGCAAGCTCGCCGAAAAAACCGATCCTGAACCAGTAGCCGAACAGGTGAAAAGCGAGCCGCGCGCCGAATACAAGGCCGAAGAAAAGCCTTTCCGCCCCAACGACCAGGACATTCTCCGCGCCATCGCCGCCGAGTTTCAGGTGGACGTGCATACCGCCGCCGCCTGGGTGCTGGAAATGAATCAGCAGGAATTGCAGCGAGTGGCGTAGGCCACCGCATCCATTCAGACAACGGAGAGAGCATGAACATTCTGACATTCACCACCCGATTCGGGCAGGACGCAGAAACGAAGTACACGCAAGCTGGCAAGCCAATCACTACAGTGCGCTGCCCGGTGGATTCTGGCTGGGGCGACAACAAGCACACCAGCTGGCTGACCGTGGTGCTGTTCGGTGAGCGCGGCGAAAAGCTGTGCCCTCACATGCGCAAAGGCGGCAAGGCCACGATCTCCGGGGAGCTGCGCGTGCGTGAGTTTGAGCGCAATGACGGCAGCAAGGGCACCAGCGTTGAGGTCATCATGCGCGAGATTGAGCTGCAGGGTGATGCGCCGAGTAGCGACCAGCAGCCACAGCAGAACCGGGCACAGGCTCAGGGTGGCGGCCAGCCACCGGCAGACGATTTTGAGACCGACTCAGACATCCCCTTTTAGGTGAAGCCATGACCCTCCACCCCTCAACAGTCCAGCAGCTCCTTACCCACCGCATACAGGGATTGGGAGCGCAGGACAGGACACAGCAGAGAGCCCAGCGCCTGGTGCTGGTGAAGATCCGCAAGGGGAAGAGCGTGCGGCTGGCATTGCGAGAGACAACGGCCTTTGTGGCCAGGGAGACGGATCGGTAGTGACCATCCAGCGCTACTCAGCCACGCAGATATGCGTCATGCGCGATAACGGCAGCGGCATCATGCGCACCATCGTTGATGACACCGAGAGTGGTTGGCGCAGCCTGGAAAGATGGATTGAGCGATACAAGAACCGGAAGCAGGGAGATGGATATGAGTGATTTGAGAGAGGCGTTTGAGGGTTGGTGCGAGAATGAAGGCTACACAATAAAGCGCGGATTTGGTAGGGATGACAACTACGAATTTGTAGAAACGCGCAGAATGTGGCAAGCATGGCAAGCCGCCCTTAGCGCCAATGGTGGGGAGGCGGAGCCGGTGGGCTACCTGAGCCACGTAACCCTAAACACCCTTGCGGATGGCAAGCCGGTAAAGCTGTACCCAGTAGCTTCTGATTGGGTCTGTAAGCCAGTCTACACCCACCCCGCCCCGCCATCTGTTGCGGTGCCGGAGGGTGTTAATTTCGATCTTATTTCAGCCATTCTGGAAGATTACGCCAACCTGCAAACATGCGGCGTAATTCCGTGCGCAAATCGCTACTCAGCTTCGGATGCAAATGAGCAGGCCGAACTTCTGGACATGCTCACCGCCGCCCCACAGCCCGAGCATATTGCCGACGCTGGGAAGGTGGTGTATCAGTGCCCGCGTTGCAGCACGTCAATGGAAGTAGACCTAGCCGCTAAACCCACCCCCACTGCCGATGGCGGGGAGGTGGAGCCGGTGAAAGAGCAGGCGGTGATGAAATACACCAGCTCAGCAACTGAGTGCCATGTTGAGTGGGAAACGCTTCCATACGGAACTCACTTTCTCTACACCCACCCCGCCCAGCCGCGCAATGAAGTGCAGGCCGAGGCGCTGGAAGGCTTTATTGACGAAATCACAAAACAGATTGGCTATCTGGAGAACAAAAGCGAACAAGCAAGAACGCTAAGGAAAGTAAACTCATGGCTGATCAAGTGCGCTGCCCGACTTCGCCAGCCATCTATCGACCCTCAGGACGCCGCCGACCGCCTCCGCAGCAATGGGGGTGACGACAGTGAGTGACTGTAAAAGCTACCTATACCACTGGGCAGTCATGATGGGGGATGGGATTAGCCATGAATACCGTGACGGCACAGCTAGTTGGGGCTGCCCTATCAACACCCCTGATGAATATGCCGCCCTGAAGAAAAAACTACAGGAAGAACTCGGCGCGACGAACAAACGATTCAATGTCCTCAGCCTTTCTTTTCTGCACTCCCGCCCCACCACCGGAGACGATAAAGATGAGTGAGTACCAGAAGCAGTGCCCTATTGATGGTGGCACCTGTGGCCAAGGCGGCACCTGCTACGTCTGTGAAAACGAGGCTCTTGGCTCAGAACTCACCGCAGCCAAGGCCCGCATTGCGGAGCTGGAGAAGGCGCTGGAGCCGTTTGCGCGGGAGTACTACGACTTATCTAACTTATCGCCAAGCGAAGAAAAGTGCTTTGGTGCTCAAGACCTACGCCGCGCCGCCGCCCTACTCAACAAGGAGTAACCCATGCGCCTGATAAAGCTCGTGGCCGCCATAACCGCCCTGCTCTGTTTCTGGGGCTTTGTTCTGGGATGGACTGCCGGCCAGGGGCTGCGTATTGGGCTGGGGATTTAGGAAAGGATTATGACCATCAACATCGAACGACTGAAAACTGACCGGGCTTATTGGGATTCGGTGGCTCCGGAGGGGGCGACTCATTACGACGCCAACGATGGCGAGCCAGAATGCCCGTGGATGCGACTTTCAGCCGAATATGGCTGGGAGGCATGGAATAGCGACCGAAAATATTGGATTGATGACGCGTCTGGTGATGACTATGCCGCCGCCTACATCCCTCGCCCAGCCAAGAAATGGTCAGGGCCGGAAGATGGGTTGCCGCCGGTTGGGGTGGAGTTTGAGTTTAGTCTGAACGGAATGAGCTGGGATGATCGTGTGATGCTTTTCAATGACGGCATTAGCTGTCTTATGGCGCTCAAGAATTACCCTGCAAGCCGTTGGCATTATAAATGTGATGACTCAGATATTCGTTGCCGTCCCCTAAAAACCGAAAAGGAGCGGGTAGTGGAGGCTGTACTGGCCTCCGGGGCATTGCATGACTTCATGGACCTTGATGAAATCGCAGAAGCCCTCTACGACGCTGGCGCACTGAAAATGCCGGGAGGTGAGTGATGTTTCTGCGGATTATTGCCGTGATAGCCGGGCTGACACTGCTCGCTGTTGTCGGTCTTGCTCTATCTGCCAAGTCTGAGCCTCGACCATGCAAGAAATACACAATTTGGAGCGGAAACTCAGTTGTTTCATATGGCACCGATGCTGAAAGCATAGAGACCGTAAACGGGTTTTATATCATTGGCAAAACCATGATACCTGAGCATTCGGTATCCAGAATAGAGATCAATCAGTGCAAGGAGCCCACCAATGACTAAACGCATAGCGATAGCGGAGCTGGAAGGGGTGGCGCTGGATTGGGCTGTGGCTGAAGCTGAAGGCTTGGAGCGAATCGAAAGCCAGCCACCTCTTATTCGACACTGGCTCGATCAATATGGGACTCCTATGTCAGGAACATGGTGTCCGACCGAGGACTGGTCACAATGCGGCCCGCTCATGGATGAGCACCTGTATCGCATAGATAAACCTGTTAATGGCGACAAGTGCTGGGCGCAAACCCATGATATGAAGACGATACAGGGCGGCCCTAATCGCCTCATCGCCGCCTGCCGCGCCATCGTAGCCGCCCAAAACCCCTCCGGCTTCGTGGACGTGCCTGATGAACTGGTGGAGGGGGAGTGATGCTTTTCTTTCTGTTTGCTTTTGTCTTTCTGTGCGTGTGGCTGCCGGAGGTAAATTACCGGGTCGTGCACGAGCGAGTAAAACAACGCCATGCTGCTGGCGATACCTTGTGTGGCGTTCGCCGCACCTGGTACGGATGGCGCGTTGTCGAATATGGGGAGTGTGACCAATGAGCGAGTGGATTGGTGCTGAGGAGCGGCCACTTGAGGGAGAGAGAGCCATGGTTGCGACAAAAAGCGGGGCCGTCTTGATTGCCTGCTTTTTGGATAACTCAGCCTCTCAATTTCCGTGGACTGGCTGGCGGTTCGAGGGAATGCACCCTGCTAACGACAAGATAACCCACTGGATGCCGCTACCGGAGCCACCGCGCAAGGAGGGGGAGTGATGACCGAAGGGCAAGTTGTTTTCTCGCTGATGTTGGCAGGCGCAGTCTTTGGCTTAGCAAAGGCTCAAGACATCCGCTCCACCGGACGGGCCACTATCGGGGAATATGCTTCATACGCCTTTTTCTGGTGTATAGCGTTCCCCTTGCTCGTTCTGAGCGGGTATGGCGGCTTGCTTGCCATTAAGTGGACATTTCTGGCCCTTGGCTGAGGAGCCCCCCATGCAACGAATGAGAGCAACCGACTGGCTGGAGGATAGTCATGAGTGAAATGATCAAGATTCGCGAATTCAAACGCCGGGTGTGGGGTGCCAACGGAACCCCGCTGACCAATCAGGCGATCCGTGACCAGATACAGCGCGATGTACTGCCCGGGGCTCAGATTGGACGCCTGTGGTTTATTGATTGGGACGCCTACCAGAAGCAGACCGGAAACGCCCTGGCTGATGCCGTTCTGAGGGCCGGTTAATGGCGCCACGGCCACGCAAGAAGGGCAACCACGGCCTGCCGCCCAACCTGTACCCCAACGGGCGGGCCTACCGCTACCGGCGACCGGACACCGGCACATGGCACGGCATGGGCACCAACAAGCAGGAAGCCATCAAGGCGGCCAAGATCCTGAATGCCGAGCTGGCCGCCCCGGGTGACCTGGTGGCAGGCGTGCTGGGCACTCAGTGCACCATGGGCCAGTTTCTGGACTCCTATGAGGCTGATGTGCTGCCTCACCGGGATCTGGCCAAGGCCACGCTTGACCTGTATGCCGTGCGCATCCGGCAGATTCGTGCTGCCCTGGGTGAAGCCCCGGTGGACCAGATTACCATCCGCCATGTGGCCCGGTTTCTGGATGGCCTGACCGCCCGGGCGTCCAATCAAGCCCGCGCCCTGCTGGTGGACGTATTCGCCCATGCGATCGCCAAAGGCCTGTGCCAGGACAACCCTGCCGCCGCCACCATGGCCCGAATCGAGAAGAAACAGCGCAAGCGCCACACCGTGGAAGGCATTGCAGCCATTCGGGCAAAGGCAGAGCCGTGGCTACAGAACGCCATAGACCTTGCCCTGGTCACCGCCCAGCGCCGGGAAGACATTCTGAACATGAAGTTTGAGGATGTGCGGGACGGCGCCTTGTATGTGGTGCAGAGCAAGACCAAGCGGCATACGGACGCCGGGTGGCTGCGGCTGCCTCTTACCCCTGCCCTGCAGGAAATCATTGCCCGGTGTCGTGACAATATCGCCTCGCCCTATCTGATCCACCGGAAGCCGGACAGGAAGGTGAAGAAGGACGGCCACTGGACCAAGGTTGATAACCGATACCTGACCCGGGCATTCAAGGCCGCCCGGGATGACGCCAAGTGCTATGCCCACCTGTCAGAGGAAGAAATGCCCGGCTTTCACGAGCTGCGAGCCACCAGCCTCCATCTGTACAAAAAGGCAGGGAAAGACGGTCAGGCCATCGCTGGTCATGCCAGCGGGAAGATGACGCGAAACTACGAGGCAGACCACGATGATGTGGTTTGGAAGGAGGCCATTGCCGACCTGGATATATCGAAGATCCGGGGATAGGTTTTGCAGGGGTTTTGATTTTGTTTTGCATCCGCCCAAAAACAGANAAAGGCCAGCCACCGCTAAGTGACTGACCTTTATGGGGATTTTTGGTCGGGACGGGAGGATTCGAACCTCCGACCCCTTGCACCCCATGCAAGTGCGCTACCAGGCTGCGCTACGCCCCGAGATCGTGCTTGGCAGGCAGAGCCTCCAAAGCGGCGAGCATCATAGCGGATTCGTTGGCGGGATGGAACCAGTAAACGGCTGATTGATCAGGGTTTGTGCGATGGCCAGCTGCAAGCCCCAAGATACAAGCTGCAACGCGGAGCAAACGGGTATCGGCCACTGTGCCCAGCCCGCGCCCCTGCCGGATGGGCTGGGGCACACCCCGGACAATTTAAGCCCCCTCACCAGCCATGCACCACCTCCCCCGGTACGATCGCCTGCAGGCAGGCTCCTACGGCGGCTTCGGGGCCTGCCGGGCATGAAAAAGCCCCGGGAGCCTTGGCTGCCGGGGCTTGATCGCCATGCAAGCATGGCTCATAGAGTAAACAGGCGATCAGGAGGCTTTCAATACGTCCAGAACGTCTTCCAGCTCCACAATCATCTGCTTGATGAGCTGGTGGTACTGGGTGGCCGATTCGGCATTGGCGCCGCCGGTGAGCTGCTGACGGGCACCACCGATGGTGAAGCCCTGATCGTACAGCAAGCTACGGATCTGACGGATCATCAGCACGTCCTGGCGCTGATAATAACGACGGTTGCCGCGACGTTTCACCGGCTTGAGCTGGGGAAATTCCTGCTCCCAGTAACGCAACACATGCGGCTTTACGTCACACAGGTCGCTGACTTCGCCAATGGTGAAATACCGCTTTCCCGGGATCGCCGGGAGTTCGTCGTTATGACTTGGTTCCAGCATAGGCTTCAACCCGTTGTTTTAGTTTTTGTCCTGGACGGAAGGTAACAACCCGACGGGCAGTGATAGGGATTTCCTCACCGGTTTTCGGGTTGCGCCCTGGTCGTTCGCTTTTATCTCTGAGATCGAAGTTGCCGAAACCTGAGAGCTTCACGGGAATATTGCTTTCAAGGGAATGGCGGATTTCCTCGAAAAACATTTCCACCATTTCCTTGGCTTCGCGCTTGTTCAGGCCAAGCTCTTCAAACAGACGCTCGGCCATGTCCGCTTTGGTCAGCGCTCCCATGAACTACTCCCAATCCCGAATCAATCCCTTAAGACGGCGTTAAACTGCTGTTTTAACTGGGAAACAACAGCTTCTACCAAGTCGTTGACTTCTTGATCCTTAAGAGTGCGTGAACGGTCCTGGAAGGTCAAGCCCAAAGCGAGGCTTTTGCGATTTTTACCGATGCTATCACCTTGATATATATCGAAAATCCGAACATCCGTGAGACGCTCGTCACAGGCTTCTCGCGCGGCGGCGACCAGTTCACCGGCTGGCACGCTGTCATCCACCACAAAGGCAAGATCACGACGCATGCGAGGTTGATCGGAAACACCGGCAAACTTCGGCAGCACGCCCTTCTGCAGGGGGGCAGAGGCCAGCTCGAAGGCATACAAATTGGCTGGCAGGTCCAGATCCGCCGCCAGGCGCGGGTGAATGCGCCCCAGATAGCCCACCACCTCTTTACCTCGCTTGAGCGCGGCGGTCTGGCCCGGATGCAGCGCCGGATGCTCACCGGCAGTGAAGCTGAACTCACTGGCATCAGACAGGGTCAGCAGGGCTTCCACATCCCCTTTCAGGTCGAAGAAGTCCACCGGGCGCTTGCCTTCCCAGTTCTGCGGCTGGGCACTGCCATACAGCAAACCGGCGATCATCGGGGTCTGCTCGAGCCCCTCGTCCGTGGGCACGAAACGAAGACCGGTTTCGAACAGGCGCAGCCGATCTGCCTGACGGTTCAGGTTGTGGCGCGCAGTGCTGAACAAGCCAGCCAGCAACGTGGTCCGCATCACACCCAGATCCGCAGAAATCGGGTTAAGCAGCGGCAGCGGCTCAAAGCGGGGTTCTACCTGCTTGAGCAGGGCGGGCTCCACGAAGGTGTAGGTAATGGCTTCCAGATACCCGCGGTCAATCAGGGTATCGGACAGACGACGCAGGGCCACCACGTGCTCACCCACGGTTTCACCGGACGGAGAGCCTGCCGGAACGCGGCTTGGCAGCTTCTCATAGCCGTAGATCCGTGCCAGTTCCTCGATCAGATCTGCCTCGATGGCCATGTCGAAGCGCCAGCTGGGCGCCAGCACGATCCATTCCTTGCCGCTTTCCTGGGTGGAGATTTCCATGCCCAGACGGCTGAGGATATCTTCCACCTGAGTGGCTGGAAGCGCCATGCCCAGCAATCCTTCAATACGGTCTGCACGCAGGGTGATTTCTGCCTGCTTGGGCAGCTTTTCTTCTTCCACCGCTTCGGTTACGGGACCCGCTTGGCCCCCGGCAATCTCCAGGATCAGGGCGGTGGCGCGTTCGATGGCATCATTCTGCAGCTGCGGGTCCACACCCCGCTCGAAGCGATGGGAGGAATCCGTGTGCAAACCGTAGGAGCGGGCCTTGCCAGCAATGGCCAGCGGCGAGAAGAAGGCGCACTCCAGGAAGATGTCCTGGGTTGCCTCTGTGACGGAGGACGTTTTGCCACCCATGACGCCGGCCAGGGCCAGGGCTGCGCTGTCATCAGCAATCACCAGGGTATCATCGCGCAGCGTCAGCGCCTGGTCGTCCAGGGTGGACAGTTTCTCTTCGTTTTTGGCCTTGCGCACGGTGATGCCACCGTTGAGTTTGGCAAGATCGAAGGCGTGCAGGGGCTGACCCAGCTCCACCAGGACGTAGTTGGTCACGTCCACGATAGGATCAATGGTGCGCAGGCCCGCGCGACGCAGACGCTCCACCATCCACAGCGGCGTCTCTGCCTGGACGTTAACGCCCTTGATCACACGCCCCAGATAACGCGGGCAGCCATCGCTGTCGGCCAGAGTCACCGCCAGCGTGTCGTCGATGGCCGGGGCCACCTTGCTGATAGCCACTTCGGTCAAGGGGCATTGGTTCATGACGCCGAGCTCGCGGGCAATGCCCCGCACGCTCAGGCAGTCTGCCCGGTTCGGGGTCAGATCCACCTCAATGACGGCATCATCCAGCTGCAGATAGTCACGGAAATCCTTGCCCACCGGCGCATCCTCCGGCAACGCCATGAGGCCATCAATCAGGTCTTCCAGACCCAGCTCGGAGGCCCCACACAGCATGCCGTTGGATTCCACACCGCGCAGCTTGGCCTTCTTGATCTTGAAATCCCCGGGTAGCATGGCGCCCACCTGGGCAAAGGGAATCTTCAAACCAGGACGTACGTTGCTGGCACCACACACTACCTGGGCAGTCTCGCTGCCATTGGTGACCTGACACACGCGCAGTTTGTCTGCATCCGGATGCGGCTCACAGCTTTCCACCTGCCCCACAACCACACCCGTAAAGGCCGGAGCTGCCGGCTCCACACCGTCCACTTCGAGGCCGGCCATGGTCAACTGTTTAACCAGGGTATCCGTATCCACTGCGGGGTTAACCCACTCCCGCAACCAGGCTTCATTCACAAGCATTCTTGAATTCCTTAAACGTTTTTGCGGGCGTTAACTGAACTGGGACAGGAAACGGGTATCGTTTTCGAAGAACAACCGCAGATCGTTGACGCCATAGCGCAACATGGCGATCCGCTCGATGCCCATGCCGAAGGCAAAACCGCTGTATTCATTGGCGTCCACACCACCGTGCTCAAGCACTTTCGGGTGGACCATGCCGCAGCCCATGATCTCGATCCAACCCGTGTGGGAACACACTCGACAGCCCTCGCCACCACAGCTCACACAGCCCACATCCACTTCTGCGCTGGGCTCGGTGAACGGGAAATAGCTGGGACGAAAACGCACCGGCAGGTCCTCCACTTCAAAGATGAAGCGCAGGAATTCCGCCACGGTACCGCGCAGGTCTGCAAAGGTAATGTCCTTGTCCACCAGCAGGCCTTCTACCTGGTGAAACATGGGGGTATGGGTCAGATCGGAGTCACAACGGTACACGCGACCGGGTGCAATGATCCTGAACGGGGGCTTGCCCTGCTCCATCACTCGCACCTGAACCGGCGAGGTATGGGTACGCAACAAACGGCCGTCACCGAAATAAAAGGTGTCGTGCATAGCCCGCGCCGGGTGATGGGACGGAATGTTCAGTGCTTCGAAGTTGTGGAAGTCATCTTCCACTTCCGGCCCTTCGGAAATATCAAAACCCAGACGCAGGAAGAAATCCTCAATGCGGCGGCGCATGCGATTGACGGGATGCAAATTGCCCGGCATATCACCACGGCCCGGCAAGGTCACATCCACGGTCTCGCTGGCCAGCTGTTCCGCCAGCGCCGCCTCTTCAAGCAACGTCTTGCGGGCAGAAATGGCAGCCTGCACATTTTCCTTGCCTTCGTTGATGACGGCACCAGCCTTGGGACGCTCTTCAGCGCTGAGCTTGCCAAGGCCTTTCATCAGCGCACTGATTTCGCCTTTCTTGCCCAGGTATTTTACCCGCACATCATCCAGGGCCCGGATATCACCGGCCTGCTCGACCTCAGCCACAGCAGCATCGACCAGAGCATTGAGATTTTCCATTGAAGACTCCGCAGTCTTTTAAAAGCTGCAAGCTTCAAGCTGCAAGCTACAACGCGGTTCCAACGCTGTGCTATTCGAAAGCTTCAATGCCGCGCCCGAACTTAGCGGCGCGGGGAAAGCGGTTTCGGGTGGCAACAATTGCGAACCGTGTTGCAGCTTGTAGCTTGAAGCTTGAAGCTGGTCTTTTAAACAAAAACGGGGGAAGAGCGCGAGCTCTTCCCCCGTTGAGTATGCTGCTCTGTCCAGGACAGAACAGTGAATCAGGCGGTAAGACTCGCTTTGGCTTTCTCGGCCAAAGCGCTAAAGGTTGCCTGATCGCGGACAGCGATGTCCGCCAGTACTTTACGGTCGATATCAATGGCCGCTTTCTTCAGACCATTGATCAGACGGCTGTAGGACAGGCCGTTCAGACGCGCAGCGGCGTTGATACGAACAATCCACAGACGACGGAACTGACGCTTGCGGACCTTACGGTCGCGGTAAGCGTACTGACCAGCTTTGGTAACGGCCTGAACCGCTACGCGATAAACACGGCTGCGGGCACCATAGTAGCCTTTAGCCTGCTTGAGAATCTTCTTGTGCCGACGACGGGCCTGCACACCACGTTTTACTCGTGCCATTTTTAAGTCTCCAGATCCGTATCAGTTATGCGTAAGGCATCATGCGTTTAACAAGAGCCACATCACTTTCGTGGACTTCTTGCTTCGGACGCAGTTTACGAATCGTCTTGGACGACTTTTTGGTCAGAATGTGGTTTTTGAATGCCTGCTTGCGCTTGAAACCGGAGGCGGTTTTCTTGAAACGCTTGGCAGCCCCACGATTTGTCTTGATCTTAGGCATGGTACCTTCTCAAGTTGGTTAATGTCGGTAGTAACCGGTTGGTTACTTCTTCTTTCTGCCCGGGCCGATCACCATAATCATCTGGCGACCTTCCATATTCGGGCGCTGCTCAACAGTGCCGATTTCTTCCAGGTCTTTCTCGATACGCTCGAGCAGTTCCCGGCCCAGCTCCTGGTGTGCCATTTCCCGGCCGCGGAAGCGGACGGTAATCTTCGTTTTGTCGCCGGCCTCGAGGAACTTCCTGAGGTTACGCAGTTTCACCTCATAGTCGCCAATATCGGTGCCGGGACGGAATTTAATTTCCTTGACCTGAGTCTGGCGCTGCTTCTTGCGCCCTTCTTTGGCCTTTTGCTTCGCCTCAAACAGATGCTTGCCGTAATCCATGATTCGGCAAACGGGCGGTTCCGCACCAGGGGAGATTTCTACCAGATCCAGCTGTTTAGACGTTGCTTTTTCAAGGGCTTCCTGCAGGGTCACAATACCGACCTGCTCACCTTCCACATCGATCAACCGAACGTCGGTTGCCTGGATTTGCTGATTGATTCGGGCGCGTTGCTCGCGGCCCTTATTGCCTCCACGCTTAATGTCGTGAACCTCCAATCTATTATCGACAATGAGGCGATATGCCTCGCCGCCTCAGTAAAGGCGCGCATTGTATGCCACCACAACGGGCACAACAACCCCAAACCCACTGTCCGGAGCGCGCAACTGACTGAAACGGAATGAATGCTACCCGGCTGTGAGAACCTGCTCACGATCCAAAGGCCAGCAAGCCAGCCCCAAAACCCGGGAAGGTTGCGTATTTTAAGCAAATCCGGCTATTTTTCAAGCAACTTGATCGAATGACGCTAACCAGTGTCTGTCCAGAGCCAATCCCCCCGCCCAAGCCAGCCGCGTGACAGCCGTACATCGCCCGATTGGCCCAGTCTGCCAGCCAGACGACATTTGGACCATTCAACATTCCCCAGACACAAGGTAGCCTGAATATGGGGTAGTCACGGGGATGAAAAGCGTAAATGCCAGAGGATAGTCCAAGCAAAAACAAAGAGTTGGAACTTTCCGGCAGCCGTCACAGCAGCGAGGAATGGCGGAAAACCGGCAGTAACCAGACCGATATGTTCGACAAGCTGGTCACCAGCCTCTACAGCAGCGTCGACCACAAGGAAGGCTTTGACCCCTTTCTGCGCCACATCCGTGAAGCGCTGAATCTGGTCAGCTGCTGCCTGGCGGTCATCCAGAAAGAACCGCAGCTCAAAGGCCTTTATGGCTGGGCCGTGGGGTACCCGCCCGGCGTGGTGCCGCTAATGCTGAAGACTGGCCTGGTGTTCAAGGATGAAGCCATCGCCCGCGCCCTGGAACAGGGCCCCAACACCCTGTTCAGCTATGCCGATGGCGACCCGGATTGCGATGTGCTGGCCGGCATGTCCACTTTCTCCCGCACCTGGATCCGCGCCGCCGGCATCGCCGACAGCGCCGCCATCGCCTTCACCAACAAATACCAGCAGCACGTAATACTGGTCTTCAACCGGCACAAATCCAGCCCGGTCTTCAGCCGCGAGGAGATGGCCTTGCTCGGGCGGCTGAAACAACACGCCGAGATCGCTCTCGACCTTTACGAACGACTGCACCGCTCCGAGCAGATCTTCAAGGACCTGCAAAGCAGCATTGCCGTGCTCAAACAGCCCGTGGCCGTGTTTTCCCCCCTGTCCCTGTTGATCAGTGCCAGCCCGGCCTTTGTGGAAGTCGGGAACCGCTACAACGTTTTCACCGTGAACACCGCTACCCGGGAGATCGAGTTCAGGGACCCAGCGTTTGGCAAGAATTTCTACACCCAGCTGATGCTTTTCATCACCGGGAAGACCGAGGCGCTGGACGACAACGACACGCTCTACCTGCATACCGATGCCCTGCCCCTGCGCTTCTCCATTACCCCGGTGCACAACGAGCAACGCAATAATCGCAACGTGCTGGTGGAAATGTTTGACCCCAACGCCTGCCGCACCCCGGGTCTCGAGGAAATCCGCAAGGTCATCAACGCCACAGAAGCCGAGGCACGCGTTTGCCTGTGCCTGCTGAATGGCGCCAACACCTCAGAGGCCGCCGAGCAGCTTGACCTTGCCATCAGCACCATCCGCACCAACATCAAGTCACTGCTGCAGAAGAACAACTTCAACCGGCAGGTGGATCTGATTACACATTTGCTGCGGATTTGTTCGTAACGCCCGAGGCCGGATGATTGACGCAAAAGCTGAAAGGCCAGAACCCGGATCCCGGAGCCATCCTTTTATGCCTCGGTGAATGGCCTGTTCCGTCCCGGGGTTTCTATTCATGAAGCACGGGACAAAGAGCGGCGATCGAGGCACTGCCCCAGCCAGACGGGATGGATTTCAGCGCCGGGCGTCTGGCAAACCGTCACCATCCGGTATTTTCCTGCAATTTCGCCAAGCGCAAAAAAAGCCCCGCATCTGCGGGGCCTCTTAAAAACAGAGATCAACACACGTTCATTCAGGGCTGCAGGGCATTCCAGTCGAAGTCACTAGCGGTGCTCACACTGTTGTGCCAGATCTCGCCATCCTTGTTGTCCACATCATCGGTGCTCTGGTCAGATTCAACCCAGCCATGATCTTCAAACAGGACACGGAACTGCCAGAAGTCCTTGCCGTCCAGCATCAAGTCAGAGTCGTAGTTCACCAGCCCCCAGAGCTCGGTGACCACCACCGGACCACCAAGCGTCTCGGAGGCTTCAAACTTGACTACATTGGTATCGAAGTTGCTGGCAACAATGAAGAAGGTTTCATCATCACCAGTATCCAGCAGGCCATCATCACCCGCCCCGGTCACCACGGCACTTGTACCCGTGCCATCGAACACGAAGCGGGTTTCGTTCCCCTCTTCATAGAACGTTGTGCCGGCCAGGGATGTGGTGCTGAACGCAAATGTCCCGAACTCCCCCTCGCAACTGGAGCGAACTTCATTGAAATCACTGATCGAGTTGAAGATCAGCGGTTTTTCAGTCAGGTCGTCCCAGCCGGATTCGTAGAAACAACCCAGGGTCTCGGCATTGGGATCGCTTTCGTACCAGGTCCAGCTCCAGATCTCACCATCCTTGTTAGCCGTGTCCGCGAAGCCAAGGTCAGACTCTTCCCAGTTGTAATCCTCGTAGAACACCTTGAATTCGCGCTCGTTAACGCCATCGGTGGACACCAGAGTCAGCAGGTCATAGCCTTCGATCGTGCCTCCCTCGGTCAGGGAATACTCCAGCATGACCTGATTGGTGGCAAAATCAGACACTTCCGCATAGAAGATCTCATCGTCTGGCGTGCCTTTCACTTCGTCATCGCCATAATCAAGACCCGTGGCCATCGCCCCGATGGCATCAAAGGTCATTTCCCCTTCGCCATCGTAGAAGGTCTTGTTGGCCAGACTGGCAGAGGACCAGGACGGCAGACCGAACTGCATATCGCAGTCCGTTACCACCGTGTTGTAGTCATCCAGGGAATTGAATGTCAGCGGCTTGCCGGTGAAATCATCCCAGCCGGATTCATAGCCACATACCAGCGCCATGGACTGCCCGCCCACCCGGATGAACTCAAAGGGACCTTCGTCCGCATCCGTGAACGTCAGCGCATTACCATTGATGGTGATCGACTCGCCCTGCTGGTCGGCGGGGTCATCATTGTTATAGAGACCACCCGGGCCATTGGTATCCACAGACACCGAGGAAACAGTGAAGTTGAAGCCATCCCAGGAGTAGAAACCGAACTCACCGGACAGCTCTTGAGCCGAACACGGATCGCCATAACACTCCTGATTCTGGGTGTGCACGATGGCGTACTCGGTATCTGACAGGAACGTCAGGATGTTGAGATCATCACCCTCGCCCAGGATCCAGGAACCGACGATGGGCTGAGTCGCGTCAACAATACGATCCGCACCGAAGCCATCATCAGTGGTGAAGGCATCACCGCTGACCTGCAGGTTGAAGGCAGCACCATCAAGGCCACCCTCCCCATCAGACTGAGCCGTGGCGCTGGCAGTAAAGTCCCCGGTTTCCTGATCCCAGGTGTAGGTGCCGTATTCGGCAGAACCCGCACTCTGATCGGTGTTGGTGTGCTCATGGAAAACCACATAGCGGCTGCCGTCGATGAAGGTCAGGATGTTGCGTTGATTCACCCCTTCGTCAATTAACCAGCTGCCGAGCAGTGGGCTGTCTGGTCCCGCGGTGTTCTGGGAATCAATGTAGCGCTGTGCACTTTCTTCACTGAAGAAGAATGTCTCAACAGAGCCGCAGTCGCCCCAGCAAACCTCATAGCCATTACCGGTGGAGGACATGAAACCCGCCCCGATGTTGGGATCCGCAGCGATATTCCAGGTGACATTACCCTGACTCACTGCAAGGGAGAGCTGGCTCAGAGAAACCGTATAGGAGGTAAATGCCGGAGAATAGAATGCCCCGTCATCGCTGAAGCGAACATCTTCACCACCACGTTCGGTGATTTCAGCACTACCACCTTCGAAGAACTCGATCTTCTCGACAAACCAGTCACCGTCCACGCTGTGCACATTGTAGACCGGCGCCTTGAGCAGCTGGGCTGCCTGGAAGTTCTGGGTATAAGTGGCACCCGGGGTTTCGGCTCCTGGCAGCGCATTCCATGCCGCCTGTGCTTCGCTCAGGGTGTGGTAGAAGCGATCCACGTTATCCGGGGAGCCGTCTTCGTTTCGGAACACGACCTCCAGGTACTGATCGGTGTTACCCAGGAAGTTGATACCCGCGCCAGACACGCTGTCACCCAGCTGCCCGTCAGCATTGATAGCAATACTGATGCCTGGCTCGTCACACTGATCGCCGGCAATACCGGTAACGTCCACGCTCAAGCCATCTGCAGAGAACACCAGCTCACTCAAGCCACGGTCACTATTGGTAATCAGTTCGCAATTACTATCGTTGACGTTGCCATACCAGACATCGTACAGGGTACGACCTGCCAGCCAGGTGTGTGAGAAACGCTTGGTATCGAAAGTATCGGCGTGTACATCGGCCAGATTGAAGTAGAACGCATCATAACCGATCCAGTCAGCCAGGGAGTAGAACTGACTCCCCTCACCATTGCGGCAGATGTCCAGTGCAGTTGCAGAATCAAGAATATCCTGATCATCAATCCAGCAGCTCTGCTGCTTGCCATCCACCACATCGGCGTCGGCAGTCACATAGTTTGGCTGATCAAAGTCAGGAGAAGTCAGCACCAGCACCTGGTTATCCTGTTCGAAAGCCCAGTTACCGGAAATGCTTTCATCGTTACAGGCAGAGGTCCCGTCGAAGGTACCGCCAGCATCGAATTCCATGCGTACAAAGGTGGTTGTGCCAGCACATTCACTGTCATCGCCATCTTCCACATAGACATCATAGACCGTCTGGCCAGAGAAGCGGGCCGGATCGAATGCGGCGGCCTGTGCGGACGCTTCAATGGTCACAGCAGCAGAATCCACACTTTCGAATGTTTCCTGACCGTCGTAGTAGCTGGCATTCACATAGACATCAAAGCCCACATCTGCCTGCTGGACGTCATAGGTGTTACCGAAGCCGGCGCTGACTGCGTTCACAAACCACTCATAAGTCACCGGGCCCATACCGTCTTCGTCGGAAAGGGTGTTGCTTGCTGAGAGGACATTGCCCGGTGCAGGCTCACCGCTGATGGTGACCTCGCCTTCCGGCAGGTCGTTGACATTGTTTACCGGAGTAGTGGCAGAGGACAGCGCCACCTGATTGCCGAACACGCCATCATTGAAGGTCACCTCAACGGTAATATTTTGACCCACTTCGGCTTGGGTCAGCACCAGGCTGTCCGTGGTGGCACCGGCAATGTCTGCGCCGGACGCTTTCCACTGATAACCCACAATCACAATTTCACCATCCGGGTCGGACAGGTCATTGGTGGCCGTCAGGGTCTGATCTTCGGTGTTGATGCCCTCGATGGCCACGCCACCGGTGAAAGCATCATCCGCATCAATCACCTGGGTCGCATTGGAATCCACTTCGTGGACGTTGCTGTCGTCATCGGTGTAGCTGGCACGAACAAAGATCGACGCGCCGACGTAGGCCTGATCCGGCGTAAAGGTGGTACCGGTTTCACCCTCAATGGGGCTGCCATCGGCATACCACTGGTAGCTGATCACCAGCGTTGCCGGACCATCGACATCCGCCAGATCATTACTCACGGTCCACAGCTGATTCTGGGTATCCCCGGTCAGCGTAACGGAACCCGTCGGCAAATTGTTGAACGCTGCCACCGGGCCTTTGGCCTCGGAGAGCACCGTCTCGGTGGTACCACGATTATCCGGGAACTGGATTTCTGCAGTGATCTGCGTACCTACATCGGCAGTAACCAGGGTATAGGTCGCGGCATTGGCGCCAGCGATGTCACCACCATTACGCTTCCACTGATAGGAGGTTTCAGGTGGCACAGACGCCGGCAAACCATCATCATCGCTGAGGCCAGCCAGGAAGTTCTCCACCGACAGGACCTGGGTGTCCATGGCAGTGCCAGCAATGGCCACGGTGCCTTGCACCGGATCGTTGACGTTGGCTACCGCTGTAGTGGGCTCGGAAACATGCGTCTCGGTGCCACCCAGGTCATCGGTAAATTCAACCTGAACGGTGATCGCCTTGCCGACATGACTGTCGTCCAGTGTCAGCTCGCCACTGGTGGCATCGTTGATGGCTTCACCATCAGCAAACCACTGGTAGAGATATTCCACATTGGTCAGGCCGTCTTCATCGCTGAAGCCAGGCTCTGCCACGAGGGTCTGATCTTCCGTGGGGGTGCCACTGATCAAAACGGCACCGGTGGCAGCATTATCGACGTTGGCGACAATGCCGGTGGTCCCCGTCAGCAGCGTGTTGCTGAAGGTGCCATCAGAGTAGGTCACAGCCAGTCGGATAACCTTGCCCACTTGCGCCTGGGCCAGCACCAGAGAAGCACCGGTTTGCCCTGCAATCGGCACCTCATCAGCCAGCCATTGCAGACTCTGAATGACAACAGGACCGTCAGGATCGACCAGAGAACTCTCAAAGGTCAGCGTTTCGCCTTCAACGGTTGCACCCAGAATGACGACATCACCGCCAGTCGAGTCATTGATCGTGTTGGCAATCGGCGCGGTAGGCGCCGAGGGCACAGTCACTTCAGGGAACACACCGTCGCTGAAAACGACTTCAGCATTGATCACTGCGCCCACCTGGGCCTGCAGCGGGATAAAGGTTTCGTCGGTGGCACCGGCAATGGGAGCACCGCTGGCAAACCACTGATAGGACAGGATAGTCAGTTCACCGTCCGCATCCGTCATCTGGTTATTCAGACTCAGGGTGGCCCCTTCTTCGGCGGCGCCTTCAACCACCAGGCTACCCGATACCGGGTCATTTACTGGAGTCACATCGATAGTAATAGTGCTGACCGCCGAGCTTTCACCATCGGTAACGCTGTACGGCAACACCACCTGACCCGAGAAGTCTGCCTCGGGCTGATAGGCGTAACTGCTCTGCCCCTCAGGAAGCACCTGACCATCGACCGTGAAAGTCAGCGCATCCCCTTCGGCATCGCTGGCCAGCAGAGCAACATTGATCACCGAGTCTTCCGCGCCAGAGGCGGATACAGCCGTGATCTGCGGGGCGGCCTCACAGGCTGCACCCACGTCATTGCCATTGGCATCCAGCTGATCGGCATTCTTGGTGTTGATACAGTTATCGACATCATCCTTCACGCCATCGAAATCCGTATCGGCAACTGTAGCGACTTCTTCAGGCTGGACCGTTACCGACTCATCAATCGTCACGGAGGAACCCAGGTTCTGAGCTTCATTCCCCAGCACTGTGGTGATGGTATTGACCGGAATAGTGGTTCCCGGAATCGTCAGATTCGCAACGGTTTCAGCAGAGACGTCCACGCCTGCCAATTCTGGCAAGTCCTGGTCTCCATTTTTGCCGTCAATCACCCCATCACTGAGGTCTTTCGCCATGGACAGCAAAACGTCGGTGGCGGAATCACCGGTATCGGAGGAGTCGGCTGCCGCGTTATTGAGCACCGCCGATACGGCCTCAACCGCAAGACGATACGCGGCCACCTGCTCCTGTTCTTCCACCGTATCGGTCTCATCCGTGATTACCGGTGACGCGGTAAAAATATCCACCGACTCATCCAGGCCAAAGCCCAGCGTGGACTTGACCGTATTCTGAGCATCGTTGAGCGATTGCTGCAGGGTTTGCGCCGTTGCTCCCTTGCTGGCTGCCACTTCCGTGGCCAGGGATGTCAGCGGGGTCGCCACCACCGGCGTATTGCCCGTGAGCATGGCCGCAGTCACCACGGTTTTCATGGTTGTGATCACCGGCGCGGCGCCTGTGGTCAGGTCGGTGGTATCTCCGTCGGCTTCAACCACGATAATGTAGGGCGCCCCCTCGGGATCCAGATTAATGCCAGTGATCTGCGCCTGATTATTGGTGGCACCAGTGTCCACCGGCTCAGCAGCGCCAATCAGGTCATCCGCGTCATAATCCACGGCATACGCCTTGACCTGCGCGTTCACCAACGGCCCCTTGACCGCTCGCCCTTGCAGAGCAGCCCCTGTCGCAGGCGTCTCCGTTCCCGGCGCAGCAGAGCCGCCCCCGGAACTAGAACTGCCACCGCCCCCACAACCCGCCATCAATGCCGTGGCAAGCGCGATGGCCATAGGCAACTTCGCTTTAGTTCCCAACATAGTGATTCCCCAGATTTGTCAGTACTTTCCTTATCGCCAGAAGCATAGCCGGCCGCATTTAGAGCCCACATCCCCCAAATGAGGTATGACGTTAAAAGAAATGGACAGAAGGGATAAAAAAGAGATCGTCGTTACCCTGGCCATGGTGAAAACCCGTCTCAAAAACTGCTCTTGATGCACAAGCAGCCACGGCAAATACAGAAAGGTTCCGGCCGAAACGCGTGGCCCAGACACCCCAGGCAGGCTGCCGAGACATAAAAAAAGGGCGGTCAGTTGACCGCCCTTTTCCTGTTCCGCTAAGGGATTATTCCCACTCAATCGTCGCCGGGGGTTTGGACGAAATGTCGTAGGTCACCCGGCTGATGCCCGGGATTTCGTTGATGATGCGGCTGGAAACCAGTTCCAGGAACTCGTAGGGCAGGTGCGCCCAACGAGCGGTCATGAAGTCGATGGTTTCCACGGCGCGCAGGGCCACCACGTATTCATAACGGCGGGCATCGCCGACGACGCCAACAGATTTCACCGGCAAGAACACAGCGAAGGCCTGACTGGTCTTGTGGTAAAGGCCGGCGGCGCGCAGTTCTTCAATGAAGATGTGGTCCGCCAGACGCAGGGTATCGGCATATTCTTTCTTCACTTCGCCGAGAATACGTACCCCCAGACCCGGGCCCGGGAAGGGGTGACGGTAGACCATGTCGTAGGGCAGGCCCAGCTCCAGGCCGATCTTGCGCACTTCGTCCTTGAACAGTTCACGCAGCGGCTCTACCAGCTTGAGCTTCATGTCTTCCGGCAGACCACCCACGTTGTGATGGCTCTTGATCACGTGGGCCTTGCCGGTCTTGCTGGCGGCAGACTCAATCACATCCGGGTAGATAGTGCCCTGGGCCAGCCAGTTGGCATTCTTCAGTTTGCTGGCTTCTTCGTCGAAGATATCAATGAAGGTGTTGCCAATGATCTTGCGCTTCTTTTCCGGGTCGGCTTCGCCGGCCAGTTTGCCCAGGAAGTTGTCTTCGGCGTCCACACGGATGACTTTTACACCCATGTTGTCGGCAAACATCTCCATGACCTGATCACCTTCCTGGTGACGCAGCAGGCCGTTATCCACAAACACACAGGTAAGCTGCTTGCCGATCGCCTTGTGGAGCAGGGCCGCTACCACAGAAGAATCCACACCCCCGGACAGACCGAGAATGACGTCGTCAGACCCCACCTGCTCACGGATGGTCTCGATGGCATCGTTGATAATGTTGCTAGGCGTCCACAGAGCCTCACATTCGCACAGCTCGCGAACGAAGCGCTCCAGCAGGCGGCCACCTTGCAAGGTGTGCGTCACTTCCGGGTGGAACTGGATACCATAGAAACGCTTTTCATCGTTGGCCATGCCGGCAATCGGGCAGCTACCCGTGGTAGCGATGGTCTGGAATCCCGCCGGCATTTCGCCCACGCGATCACCGTGACTCATCCACACATCAAGGTATTCCTTGCCCTGCTCTTCATGGTCAACAATGCCGTCCAGCAGGCCATTTTTTTCCGCCTTTTCCACACGGGCATAACCAAACTCATGCTTCTCGCCGGCAATGACCTTGCCACCCAGCTGCTCGGCCATGGTCTGCATGCCGTAGCAGATACCCAGCACCGGCACGCCGGCGTCGAACACTGCTTCAGGGGCCCGTGGGGTTTGCGCAGCGGTGACCGACTCCGGACCACCAGACAGGATGATGCCCTTGGGCGCAAACTCGCTGATTTCCTCAGCGGTCATGTCGAAGGCACGAATCTCACAGTAGACACCGATCTCACGCACACGGCGGGCAATCAGCTGGGTGTACTGGGAACCAAAGTCCAGGATGAGGATGCGCTGGGCATGAATATCTTGCATGGGGTTCTATCCCGCGGTGGTTGCCGACGGTTGGCGCCGGGCCTGTTGGTTACGGGTCTGACGTCGGATGTCTGACGTCGGACGCTTTGAAAACAAAACGGCCGGAGATAACCCCGACCGATTCCGGCGTCAGACGTCTGACCTCAGACGTCCGACCACTTTACACAAATCACCCAACCGGGTAATTCGGAGCCTCTTTCGTAATTGTCACGTCATGCACATGGGATTCCTTCATGCCCGCATTGGTGACCTTCACGAACTCCGGCTTGGTGCGCATGTCTTCCACGGTGGCACAACCGGTGTAACCCATGGAGGCGCGCAGCCCACCCATCAGCTGATGCACGATGGCACTCATTGGGCCCTTGTAGGGGACGCGACCTTCGATACCTTCCGGCACCAGCTTCTCGATGCCGGCAGCGGCATCCTGGAAGTAGCGATCGGAGGAACCGGTCTTGCCGGACATGGCCCCCAGGGAACCCATGCCACGATAGGCCTTGTAGTAGCCACCCTGGAACAACTCCACTTCGCCCGGCGCTTCTTCCGTGCCCGCCAGCAGAGAGCCAATCATGATGGCACTGGCGCCAGCCGCCACAGCCTTGGCGATATCACCTGAGAAACGGATACCACCGTCAGCGATCAACGGCACACCGGTGCCTTGCAAGGCAGCGGCCACATCGGAGATCGCTGTGATCTGCGGCACACCGATACCGGCTACGATACGGGTGGTGCAGATGGAGCCGGGGCCGATGCCCACTTTCACCGCATCCGCGCCAGCCGCCACCAGATCTTTTGCTGCAGCGGCCGTGGCGATGTTACCGCCGATGACCTGCACTTCCGGGAAATGCTTCTTCACCCAGGCAACACGATCAATCACACCTTGGGAATGCCCATGGGCAGTGTCGACCACAATGACGTCCACACCGGCCTCTACCAGTGCCGCCACACGCTGATCGGTACCTTCGCCGGTACCTACCGCCGCGCCCACTCGCAGGCGACCTTGAGAGTCTTTACAGGCGTTAGGGTATTTGCGGGCTTTTTCGATGTCTTTCACGGTGATCATGCCGCGCAGCTCGCCGGCATCGTTAACCACCAGCACCTTCTCGATGCGATTCTTGTGAAGCAGCAACTGAACTTCGTCAGCACCGGCGCCTTCCTTCACAGTCACCAGCCGATCCTTGCCGGTCATGATGTCCTGAACGCGCTGGTCGAAATTAGTGACGAAACGGGTGTCACGGCTGGTGACAATACCCACCACCTTGTCGCCTTCCACCACCGGCACGCCGGAAATGTTGTTGGCTTCGGTGAGGTTAAGCAGTTCCGCCACGGTCGCTTCCGGCCCGATGGTGATGGGATCCTTCACCACGCCGGATTCGTATTTTTTCACCATGCGCACGTTACGCGCCTGGTCTTCCAAATCCATACTCTTGTGGAGGATGCCGATGCCGCCTTCCTGGGCCATGGTAATCGCCAGGCGGTGCTCGGTGACCGTATCCATGGCTGCAGATACCAGGGGAATGTTCAGGGAGATGTCCCGAGTCAACTTGCTCTTCAGGGACACATCCTTGGGCAGCACATTGGAATGGGCGGGTACAAGCAGAACGTCGTCGAACGTCAATGCTTCTTGCACGATTCTGAGCATATTGCACCGTAGGAAGTGAGGGGCTCCCGACATGAACCGCTGATTGGGGTTCTGGCGGGCGCACCCGGAGTTAAGGAGGAGGACCGGGTGCCGCCGGTTAAGGCGGCTGCGAACCCTCTCTACAACCCCTTGCTGCACGCAAGGGACGATACAGAGGCTCCCCGGGCCACCCCCGGAAATTAAGCGGGCGATTATACGACATTTCGTCCCCTGCACACAATCCAGACAGTGGCAGACGGCTGCAAAAATCGCTACTCTCCCGCGATGAGCTTTTCATCGCGTACCGACCCTCTCTCCATCAGCCAGCTGAACCTGGAAGCCCAGGGCCTGCTGGAGGGCTCCTTTGCACTGATCTGGCTGCAGGGGGAACTATCCAACTTTTCCCGTCCTGCCTCTGGTCACTGGTATTTCAGCCTCAAGGATTCCCGCGCCCAGATTAACGGCGCCATGTTTCGAAACCGTAACAGGCTGCTGGATTTCAACCCCCAGAATGGCCAGCAGGTGCTGGTGCGCGCCAAGGTCACGCTCTATGTTCCCCGTGGCAACTTCCAGATTGTGGTCGAACACATGGAACCCGCTGGACAAGGGGCACTCAAGGCCCAGTTCGATGCGCTCAAGGCCCAATTGCAGGCTGAAGGCCTGTTTGCCCAGGAGCGCAAGCAGGCACTGCCGGCCTGGCCCAACCAGATCGGCGTGGTCACGTCTCCCAGCGGGGCCGCCATCCGCGACATCCTTCAAGTACTCAAGCGCCGCTGCCCATCGATTCCAGTGGTCATCTACCCTGCCGCTGTGCAGGGTGCCGATGCTCCTGCTCAATTGAAGCAGGCCCTGCAGCTGGCTATAAGCCGCAACGAGTGCGATGTATTGATCATTGGCCGCGGTGGCGGTTCGCTGGAAGATTTGTGGGCCTTCAACGATGAAGCCCTGACACGGGCCGTGGCCGCTTGCCCCATTCCCATCGTCTCGGCAGTGGGGCATGAAGTGGACACCGGGCTCACCGACTTCGCCGCCGACTTGCGTGCCCCCACACCTTCTGCTGCCGCCGAACTGATCAGCCCTGACCTGTCGGTGGTGACGCAACGATTCGGCACACTACAACGCCGGCTCAAATGGGTCATGGCCCAGCAGCTGCGCACTCCCAAGGACCGCCTGCGTCATCTCACCCAGCGATTACGCTCACCGCGCCATCATCTGGAGCAGAGCAGCCAGCGACTGGATGAACTGCAGGCGCGCCTGCAACGGCAGATTCGTCATCATCTACGTTTAGCAGAAAGCCACCTGATGCCGGTGCAACAACGGCTGGCCCGGGTCTCACCCGAACGCCTGCTGGAAGACCGCCAGCAACGGCTGGAGAACCTCAGTCAGCGTCTGCCGCAACCCGTCACGCGTAAAATGGAACAGCGGCAACTGCAGCTGGCGAACCTGAGCAAGCGACTGGATACCGCCAGTCCGCTACAAACCCTGGCACGGGGTTACAGCATCAGCTTCAAGGGCAAACAGGCGGTACGTTCAGTGAATCAGCTGAAGCCGGGAGACACTGTCACCACACGATTGAAAGATGGGGAGTTCAGCGCCCGGATTGAGCACGTTCAGGGGTCAGATACGGGGTCAGCACCCGACTAAGCTGCTGGCGCCGGAAGGGCTTGGCAAGATGCGCATTCATGCCGGCACTGAGACAACGCTCCCGCTCTTCCTCCATGGCATTGGCGGTCAGCGCGATGACCGGCATGGGCACCCTGCCCTGCTCACGCTCCCACTGGCGTAATCGACGGGTCGCTTCCATGCCATCCATGACCGGCATCTGTACATCCATGAGGATGCAATCGAAATCCCGCTGCTCTACCTTGGTCAGCGCCTCCCGGCCATTCACTGCCGTCACCACGGTAACGCCCATTTGTTCCAGAATCCGCCGCGCCACCATCAGATTGACTTCATTGTCTTCTACCAGCAGCACCAGACCGTTGAGCGTTCGCGGCTCTTCATCATGTCCGATCAACACGATTTCACGGTCATCCGTGACTTCATGACGGTAGAACAACCGCAACGACACGGTGAAGGTACTGCCACCACCTTCCGAGCTGGACAGGGCCAGGGTGCCGCCCAGCATTTCACTAAGCCGCCGTGCAATGGCCAGTCCCAGACCGGTACCACCAAAACGCCGGGAGGTGGAGGAATCCACCTGGGAAAAAGCCTGAAACAAGCGAGACTGCTTGTCTTCGGGTATACCAATACCGGTATCCACCACCGACAGGTTCACGTCCAGCCAGTCTTCACGAACCTGGTGCGCTGTGGCGGTCACCGTAATGCCGCCTTCATTGGTAAATTTGATGGCATTGGAGATCAGGTTATTGAGCACTTGCCGCAACCGTGTCGGATCGGTACGCACCAGCTTGCTGCTGATCAGCGGGCTTTTCTCAAGGTGTAGATACAATCCCTTCTTTTCTGCCAGATAACGGAACGTGGACAGGCAGTTGTCCAGCAACGGGGCCAGCTCGAAGAACACCGGATCCAGATCCATGCGGCCAGCTTCGATGCGTGAGAAATCAAGAATATCGTTGATCACATCCAGCAGGTGCCCGGTGGATTCCAGCGCTACCTGGGTATATTCATGCTGCTCTTCGCTCTGGCAGGTCTGCTCCAGTAATTGCAGCATGCCCAGCACGCCATTCATGGGGGTGCGCAGCTCATGGCTCATCATGGCCAGGAAATCACTCTTGGCCTGGCTGGCGGTCTGAGCCTGCTTGTGGGCGGCCTGCAGTTCATTGATCGCGCTCTGCTGATCGATCCTGGCCTCCTCAAGACTGCCCGCCAGCTGGTTGATATCGCTTTGCAGATCGCCCAGCTCGCCCTGCAGCGGGCTGTTACCGCGCACGTGGTAATCCCCGCCACGCAAGGTGCGCAACAGGCCGGACAGGTAATTGAGTGGCGAGGCAATCTGGCGCGTCAGATAGTGGGCGATCCAGAGTCCCAGAATCATGGCCGACAAGGCGGGAATCAGGCTCGCCAGCAGGATCTCTTTCTGTCTTGCCAGCAGCCGTGAACTGGACATACCCAGCACCACTTCACCGATACGCACCGGGGAATCCCGGGTCACGGCGGAAACGCGCAGGGTATCGGTGTCCAGAAGCGGCTGACGATAAATCCCGGAATGGAATTCGATGATGCTTGTGCCAGCCACCCGATCCTGGCGCCCTTCGTAGAGCAGCACCTTGCCATCGTTATCACGGAACACCACATACTGCAGGTCTGCCTGCTGCATGGCCAGTTGGGCCTGACGACGCAGGTCGCTGTAGTTGCCCGCCAGAACACCGTACTCCGATGACGACGCCAGCTGGGAAGCCATGAAACTGCCCAGCGCCTGCAAATCCCGGTCAGCATCCTCGAACCGTTGCCAGGTGAGCGCCACCAGCAACAGGCCCAGCATGAACAGCGCCGGGACCACGCCCAGTATCTGGAGCTGCTTGCGAATACCCGGCCCGGTCTTCACGGCATCACCTCCAGGGCAGAACGCAGGGCTTCGGAATCATGGAAACGCATGTCGAAACTGTTGGCCACATGCTCGTTCACGATCACCGACGGCGTATGCACAAACCCGGAACGACGAAAACGGCGACGCTGACTAAAGGCCTCGATCTGAATTAGTGTCTCGGACACCAGATCGCCGCCGCTGGCGAACAGGCTTGCAGCACTGCCTGCATGGACATAGCTCTGATCAGGACCAAACACCGGGCGCCGCAGCCGGTAACTGGTCAGCAGTACCAGCTTGGCACTGTCCGGACCAAATAGCTGTTCATCCACAGGCAGAACCAGTGCATCCAGCTCATCCAGCTCGTCACGCAACACACGCCCTAGCTGCGTCTGATCATCCACCTTGAACAGCTTCAACCCCAGCCGGCCACGGTACTCCTTCACCGTGCCTTCCGACCAGGCACTGTTGCGACCAAGAATCACGCCCACATTGGCCGCGACCGGCATCATCAGCTGAAGCATGGCCAACTGATCGTTGAGAGCCACGCCCGCCCAGATCGCGGCGCAATGGCAGCCCTTGCGGCGCAACTTCTCTTCAAGCCCACGGCTGACAAATACGCCCAGCACAGGCTTGCCATAAGGAGCTGAACGGGAAAAGGCGTCATCACCCAAGGCGATGATCAGCTCGGCACTCTCCCCGGACGGGGCGAGGCGAATATCGGCATTGCTGCCCTGCAGGGCATTTACGAAGCCGCTTTTGAATGGGCCCTCAGCGGCCTGAACATAAATCAGAAGGTTCTGGCGAGCGAGCAGGGACTCCGACGATAACAACAGCCAGAGAAATAACAGCCAACATCCTTGTTGAACCCTCATGTCAGAACCTCACCGACATCCCGAGCCACATCCTGTCTTCGGCATATCGATTTTCTTCAAACACCAGTGGAGCCTTGTTCAGTGCATGCTGCACCACGGCCTTCCATTCCACTTCACTCCCTGCCAGCTGGTGCCGGAAACGGAGCTGCGCATCCACGCGCTCGAACACATTGTCATTATAGGCATCGAACAGATAGTACGCGGTACTGAAACCCCAGTTATCGGTAAGCTGCCAGGCCCACAGGAGGCTGGCGCTATCGCGCGCCGCCAGCCGGCCCTCCGTCTTCTTGTTGGTGCGGGTGTGGATATGCGCCCCGGTACCACGAACAAGATGGTTCACTGACGGGCGCCAGGTCAGCTGCGCCTCGGTCCCCTGGTGGAATACCTCACCTTCGTTGTTCGGTTCAAACTCGAAGGGATTAAGGGCATGGCTGAGCAGATTAGTGAGGGTTTCCTGGAAATAGCGGACATCCAGATCCAGCATGCGCAACTGCCCGAAATAACCGACTTCCCAGGAGCGTATTTCCTCAGGCTCCAGGGTGCCCGGGCTGGTGCGGGTGACGAAGAAATAGGCCGGAGACCAACCCAGAAGCCCATTGGCATCTGAGGCAAACGGCTGACGCATTTCATAAGCGCGGATATTGGTATGCGCCCGCTCCTCATAGATGTCCGGGGTGCGCACCGCTTCGGAATAGACATAGCGTAAACTGTGGCCCGGCAGAAAGCGCCAGTTCACTCCGGCCCGTGGGCTGAAGTGCTTGCCGCTAATCTCGTCGTGCTCCCAGTAGCCACCCAGGTTCACCAGCACATTGCGGATCACTTCCGCTGACAGGTTACCAAAAGCACGATAGCTCAGGTTTTCCTCGGTGCCAGAGAGATACGTCTGCGAGATGGCGCGATCCTGGCGCACATTCAGCCCACTGACCAGTCGCAAGCGGTCGGTGATCTGCAGAGTATCCTGCACCTCCAGATCGTAGCGTTCCTCCTGAATATCCAGCTCGTTGACGGCACAGAAATCTTCATTCAGGCCTGCCAGTGCACCGTAGCGGGAAAGCACCGCCGGGTTCGAGAGTGCGGCGCCAAGCGTGGCATCGATGTCACCATTATTGGCCAGAAACAGGTCTCGCAGCTCCCGGGAAAAGAACAGCCCGCCGCCGGGCCCGATCTGCCCGGTAACGGGATCAAAGTAACAGACCTTGAAGTCTGTCACTTCGTTGTTGTACTGCCCGTAGCCGGTGAGTTTGAGTTGGTGAGTCTGACTGAAGGCATGCTGCCACTCCAGTTGCAGGAAAGCGCGCTCGCCCTTCTGCACCGGGTCCTGACGGTATTCGCCCAGACTGGCAGCCCCTCCGTCCTGCAGCCGCTCCAGTCGACTGGTGCTGCCGCCCGCCTGAATAGCAAACGTATTTTTCTCATCAGCCGTCCATAGCCACTCGCTGTTCAGGGTTTCAATGCGCTTGGCGTCCGGGAGCTTGCTGCCCTCCAAGGGTTCGTCGTAACCATCATCTGCACGGCGTGCCACTGAGGCCCGCCAGGCCATATCTTCACTTTGACCGGCGGCAGCAGCGCGGCCATCGCGTATTGCGTTGTTGCCTGCTGCGATGGAAATACTGTTACCACTGATATCGCGGGGATCACGGGTAATGATGTTGATAACGGCAGTAAAGGCGTTGGCTCCGTAGGCTGCTGCGGCGGGGCCACGGGTGACTTCGATGCGCTCCACATCCTGAATATCCACCGGCATGTCATTCCAGTTCACCCGGGAAAGACCGGGTTGGTACTGGCTGCGACCATCAAGTAGCACCAGCATGCGGCGGGTATCACGGGCCTGGGTGCCGTGATAGGCCACGGTGGGCACATTGCCATCCACCTTCACGGCAGACATGCCTGGCACCAGTTTGAGGACTTCGTAGAGTTCGCGAGCGCCGCTGGCTTCGATCAGATTACGGTCAATCACCGTGACACTGGCAGGGGCTTCTGACTGGGGCTGGCTGACCCGTGCAGGAGTCAGCACCATGGTGGAATTGCCATCAAGGGGCATCATGGGCTCCATGGCCCATGCCGCTGGCGACAAGACGATTGCCGTTATTGCTCCCCACATCCCCCGACGTTTGATGGCAACTCCTCCCTGAAGTTAATGTCCTATTTTTTCATGCGTTTGATCATCCGACGCCGCTTGTGAGCCTGTCGATCGGTCAACACATTCTTCTTGCCCTCATAGGGGTTGGAGCCGGATTTGAACTCCAACCGAATGGGCGTGCCTTCCAGTTTCATTACTTCCCTGAAGCGATTTTCCAGGAAACGCTTGTAACTGTTTGGCAGGGATTCCGTGCGGTTGCCATGCAGCACAATGGTGGGCGGGTTGTTGCCTCCCATATGGGCATATCGCAGCTTGGCCCGGAAACGACCATTTCGGGGCGGCGGATGCCCGGCCAGAATGGACTCCATGATCCGGGTCATCTCGTTGGTGCCGATCTTGATGAACGCACTGTCCCACGCCTTCTCCACCATACCCCAGAGATCGCCCACCCCGGTACCATGAAGCGCCGAAATGAACTTGATCTTCACCCAGGGAGCAAATTCCAGCCGGCGGCCCAGTTCGATTCGCACCCGCTCCTTGTGGTCGGCATCCAGCCCGTCCCATTTGTTAACCGCTATCATAAGGGCGCGACCGCTATCGAGAACATAACCCAAAAGATGCAAATCCTGGTCGGTGATCCCTTCCCGGGCATCAATCACGACCACCACCACCTGGGCAGCATCCACTGCCTGCAAGGCCTTGATGACCGAGAATTTCTCCACCATCTCGAACACCTTGCCACGGCGTCGCACTCCGGCGGTATCGATCAGGGTGTAAGCCTTGCCCATCCGCTCGAAGGGCACCTCGATGGAGTCACGGGTGGTGCCGGCGTGATCGAACACCACTACCCGTTCTTCACCCAGCATGCGATTGATCAGGGTGGACTTGCCCACATTGGGACGCCCCAGTACCGCCACCCGGATGCTGCCATCGTCGGTATCGACCGGCTCACCCTCTTCATTATAGTAGGGCTCAAGATCCGGGAACGCTTCCAGCACGGTTTCGATCATGCTGCGCACGCCTCGACCATGGGCCGCTGCGATGGGCAACACCTCGGTCATGCCAAGGGCGTAAAAATCTGCCATGGCGGTGTCCGGGTCGATGCCGTCGGTCTTGTTGACCACCAGATAGGTCGGTTTGGGGAGCTTGCGCAGTTCATTGGCAATCTGCTCGTCCGCCGCAGTGAGGCCTGCCCGGCCGTCGACCAGGAACATCACCAGATCCGCTTCGCCAACGGCTGCCAACGATTGTTCGGTCATCGGTACATCAATGCCGTCGTCGTTTTCACCGATCCCGCCGGTATCCACCACGGTATACAGGTAGTCGCCAAGCCTGCCGTCACCGTATTTACGGTCACGGGTAAGGCCGGGAAAATCTGCCACCAGGGCATCCCGGGTCCGGGTCAGACGATTGAACAGGGTGGATTTGCCCACATTGGGCCGCCCCACCAGGGCGATAACCGGCTTCATAGGTGTCTCTACAAGAATGTTTGGGCGCTATGGTAACGCAAATCGGAGTGTAAGGCGGAGAGAAGAAAACGGGATTATCTGCTGGCAGGACGGGAACACTCCCCCTCAGGGACGTAACAGGAATGCCCCGGAACCCTTGCAGGGTCATGGGGCAGGACAGGCCATGCGCCTGCCCACTGCCTCACTTGACCTGCGGTCTTATTCTTCCTCATCCGAGGAGAACACCCGCTTCCAGAACGACGGCTTGCGGGGGGTCAGCTGATAGGCCGAGAGCTTGCCATCAAAGCCAACCACATAAAGCACATCGTCATAGCCCACCGGGGTACCGGCGAAACCATCACCATCATGACGCTCGCGGGCGACAATGCTGCCGTCTTCCGCATCCAGCCAGTGGATATACCCCTCGAAATCACCCACTGCGACCAGACCATCCTGGTAGGCCGTGCCGGTAAGACGACGGCCATAGAGCTTGTCCTGCTTCCAGAGCACAGCACCTCCGCGCTGGTCTACCGCGCGCACCACCCCCACATCATCGGCGACGAACAAGCTGCCGGCGCCGTTGCTGCTGATCGCGGTGGCACTGGACATGGGCTTGTCCCAGTACTGACGCCCGGTATCCTGGTCCATGACGCTGATCTTGCCCTGGAAGCTGACAGCAAACACTCCGCCGCCTTCCACAATCAGATTGCCATCCACGTCAACCAGGCGATCAAGTTCCGAACGACCAGTGGCCTCCGCGATGCGCTTTTCCCAAACGGGGACTCCACCCGCAAGATCCAGTGCCACCACCTTGGCGTTGGCAAAGCCCGCGTAAACCTTGTCCCCAGCAATCGTGGGTTGGGCAAGGCCACGCAGGGTCAGGGTCGGGGGTGGAGTTTCATAATCCCAGCGCTGCTCGCCGGTTTCCGCATCCAGGCCTGCAACATGGCCATCCTGAGTCTGGAAAATGGCCAGATTGCCGTCACTCACCGGAATGGCCAGCGCCTCACCGGTGAGCTGGGTACGCCAGCGTGTTTCGCCCGTCTCTGCATCCAGCGCCACGGCCATGCCCTCACGGGTGCCGTAGAGCACCATGCCATAGCCGGCATAGAAACCACCGGCGATCCGGTCACCGGTTTTTATTCGCCATTGGCGCTTGCCGGTCTGACGATTGATGGCATACACCCGGCCTTCCACATCACCAGCCACTACCTGTTGTGTTGTCACCGCAGGGCGCAGGGTCAGCTGGCTATCCTGAAGGCCATCGCCCACCCCTTCGCTCCACAGCCGTTTTACCTTGTAGCTGGCCTGAAAGTCGGGCAGATCGTTGGGTTCAATGGCATTGGGGTTGGAGCTGCAGCCAGCCAGCACAAGGCCGGCCAGCAACAGGGGAAGCAGAAGGTTTTTCATGAAAATCCTGTTCAGGAAGCGGTATTCAGATCATCAAGTTTCATCTGCACACGGTCTTTTTCACCACCGTCCTGCAGGACTTCCAGAGCCTCGGCATAGTGGCCCTGTGCGGCAGCCAGATCACCCTGACCCTTGGCCACGTCACCACGCAGCTCCAGCGCCATGCCGTTAAACGCTTTCGGGAAAGTCGCACCGAGTACAGATTCTGCCTTGTCCCACGCCTGCTGCTGCAGGTAGATGCGAGCCAGACGCAAGGAAGCGGTGTAGGTCAATTCGTCAGTGGCACCGTCATTGGCCACGTCTTCCAGCAGGGCTGCCGCCTGATCATAATCTGCCGCTTCAACAGCCACACTGGCCTTGGCCAGACGGGCATGATCCGCATAGGCAGAGCCCGGATAGGCGTCGATCAGGGCATCTGCTTTAGCAGACACATCCTCGGCATTCGCCTCGGTATTGGCCAGCGTCTCCAGCATGCTCTGATACTGGGTTGATGCATCCGCAGACTGCTCGGCCTGATAGCCCTGCCACTCACGCCAGCCAATCAGCGCCGCCACGGCCAGCACAATGGTGATGATCGCGGCAGTACCGTTCTCTTTCCACCAGCTCTTGAGCAGTTCCGCCTGCTCTTCTTCGTCACGGATGTAATCGACCACCCTGATCTCCTTTCGTTTTTATGACCCGGAAGTGTTTTTCCCGGCGTTTGTTTATTTCGTATCCCAGGACGCTCTTATCGACGTCGGGAAGCAAGCTACAACGCGGCAAATGCCGTGCTTTTCAATTTCCGTCAACGCCGCGCCCGGGCTCATCGCGCCTTGTCGCTTGTAGCTGTCTTTATTCCAGAAACGATGTCAGCGCGTTGGCCACATCGCCCTGCGCCACCTGCGCTTGCTCGCCCTGCCCGCGCAAGGGCTTCACTGTCACCACACCACTGGCCAGCTCGTCTTCGCCGATGATCAAGGCCACTGCAGCGCCGCTGCGATCGGCTTTTTTCATCTGGCTCTTGAAGCTGCCGCCTCCACAATGTAACTGCACACCCTTGCCCGGCAGTGCATCACGCAGCTCTTCTGCCAAGGCCATTGTGGGGGCCAGCACATCCCCCATGGCCATCACATAGACGTCCACCGGCGCGGACAGTTCCGGCATTTGTTGTTCGATGAGCAAAATCAGTCGCTCAACACCCATGGCGAAACCCACCGCCGGGGTCGGCTTGCCGCCCAGCTGCTCAACCAGGCCATCGTAACGGCCGCCAGCACACACAGTCCCCTGGGCACCCAGCGCGTCGGTGACCCACTCAAACACGGTCTTGCCATAATAGTCGAGGCCGCGCACCAGATACGGGTTCACTTTATAAGCAATGCCATTGGCATCCAGCAAGGCTTTCAGGCCGTCGAAGTGCTCGCGGGCGTCGTCGTTCAGGTAATCGGCCAGCTGCGGGGCATTTTCCAGTACCTGACGGGTACCGTTATCCTTGCTGTCCAGCACCCGCAACGGACTGCGCTCAAGGCGCTTTTGCGAATCCTCATCGAGCTGGTCGAAATTGGCTTTCAGGTAATCGACCAGCGCATCGCGATAGCGGGCACGGTCTTCGCTGTCGCCAAGGGAATTCAGTTCCAGGGTCACCTTGTCGCTCAGTCCCAGGGCCTTCCACAGCCGGGCCGTCATCAGGATCACTTCCGCATCAATGTCCGGACCGGTCATACCGAAGGTTTCCACCCCGATCTGGTGGAACTGGCGATAACGGCCAGCCTGGGGGCGCTCGTGACGGAACATGGGGCCTGTGTACCACAGGCGCTGCACCTGGTTATAGAGCAGGCCATGTTGTTCGCACGCTCGCACACAGCTGGCGGTGCCTTCCGGGCGCAGGGTCAGGCTGTCACCGTTACGGTCGTCAAAGGTATACATTTCCTTTTCGACGATATCCGTCACTTCACCAATGCTGCGCTTGAACAGGTCGGTCTGCTCGACGATGGGCATACGGATTTCCTGGTAGCCGTAGCTGGCCAGTACGTCGCGTACCTTGCCTTCCAGCCACTGCCACAGGCCGGTCTGCTCCGGCAGGATGTCATTCATCCCGCGGATGGAGGTGATTTTCTTGCTCACGAAAATTCCTTGCTAAAAACGTCGGACCTCCGAGGTCGGACGCCTGACAAAAAACCTGCCGGATTCAAACGTCCGACGTCAGACTCCCGACATCCGACTAATCATTCACTTCTGGCGATGATGCCTTTTTCCTCATCTTCGCGCTGTTTCTTTACCTTGGCCCGCACCATGCGTTCCAGCTCGTCCACCAGATCTTCCTTGGTAACGTGATGGCTCTTCTCACCGTTCAGATAGGAAAGATTGTTGGGCGTTCCACCGGTGAGGCCCACATCGGCCTCCCGCGCTTCACCGGGCCCGTTGACCAGACACCCGATCACCGCCAGATCCACGGATTCGTTGATATCTTCCAGTCGTGCTTCCAGCTCGTTGACGGTCTTGATCACGTCAAAGTTCTGCCGTGAGCAACTCGGGCAGGCAATGATGTTCACGCCCTTCTTGCGAAGGTTAAGACTCTTGAGAATATCGAAACCCACGCGGACTTCTTCCACCGGATCGGCGGCCAGGGAAACACGGATGGTATCGCCAATTCCGTCCATCAGCAGCGAGCCCAGTGCCACCGCCGATTTCACCGTGCCGGAGCGGAAGGTCCCCGCCTCAGTCACTCCCAGATGCAAAGGCTGCTCAATCTGCTGGGAGAGTTTGCGGTAGGCCTGCAGGGTCATGAATACGTTGGACGCCTTCACACTGACCTTGAAGTCCTGAAAGTCATGGCGATCCAGAATATCCACATGGCGCATTGCCGATTCCACCAATGCATCAGAAGTGGGCTCGCCATATTTGCGTTGCAATTCTTTTTCCAGAGAGCCGGCATTCACGCCAATACGAATGGGAATGCCTTTGTCCTTGGCGCACTGGATCACCGCCTTGATGCGGTCTTCCCGGCCAATATTGCCGGGATTGATGCGCAGACAATCCACGCCCCTTTCGGCCACGGCCAGGGCGATCTTGTAGTCGTAATGGATATCCGCCACCAGCGGCACATCCACACGCTTGCGGATCTCGCCGAAGGCGTCCGCAGCTTCCATACTCGGCACAGAGACGCGCACGATATCCACACCGGCGTCCTGGAGACGCTGAATCTGGCCCACTGTTGCCGCCACATCACAGGTTTCGGTGTTGGTCATGCTCTGCACGGAGATAGGTGCGTCACCACCTACCGGCACCTTGCCGACAAAGATCTGTCGGGTCTTGCGGCGCTCGATTTTGACTTCCGGTTCCATGGTATGTCTCGGTCTTGATCAGGGGAGCGTGAGTTTGACAACTCTACCGGGAGAATCCGTCGGCAAGGTGACAGCCTCTCCATTGAGCAACAGCTCGCTGATGGCGGCAGCATTACCGATTTTGAGGCTGAAAGGTCCCTTGCCATCCACCTGCATGGTAGTACCGGCAGGTTGTTCGCCCTGGCGCAGAACGCGGCCGTTGGCGTCTTTCACTTCCAACCAGCAATTGGCAGAGAAATCGAACACCAGCCGGTCAAGCCCGTTGGGGGCCAGCAGCGCCGGATCGATAGCAGGTTCCTGCTCTACCAACTCCTCGTCAATGGCTTCCTGCATCTCGTCAGTGGCCTGCTCGCCGGTGACTGCATCACTGCTGTCGGCCATGTCTGAGTCCACTACGCCGGCCTCATCATCGCCAGACTCCACAGGCGCATCCATAGCGTCCTGCTCGCCAGCATCCTCAGACATGTTGTCTTCCACCGGGGCAAAACCAGCTGTCTCCGGTTCGGAAGCCTTGTCGGGCCAGAGGGCCAGCACTGCCACTACCAGCAGGATCACCAGCCCCCCCCAAACCAGCGGACGTTTCAGCAGACCGGGCCTGCGAGGCAGGGCAGGCAGTTCCAGCGGCTTGTCAAAGGCGTCTTCATTAACCATCTGCTGAAAAGTGTTGGCCACTTCATCAGCAGGCAGGCCCAGTAGCCGGGCATAATTTTTCAGATAGCCCTTAACGAAAGTGGCCTCGGGCAAACGCTCGTAATCGTCGGCTTCCAGAGCAAGCAGGTAGGTATGGGACAGATGCATGCGCTTGGCAGCTTCTGCTGTGGTCCAGCCCATGGCTTCCCGGGCCTTGCGACAACGCTCGCCGGGTAACACGACCATTTTATCGCTCATTGTGCGCTCTCCCGTGCGGCGGTCCATTTCTGCCACTCACGAAACTCCGGTGAGCGACGGTAAAGGTTTTCCAGTGCCAGCGCATAGCTGGACTGCTGATCCTTGAAACCCAGTGTGGCTGCCAGCTGGGCCCCCAGCAACAGGGAACGGGGGCCCTGCTGATCAGTTCGCTGTGCATATTGCTGATAGTAATCCCAGGCCAGACGGGCACGGCCTTCCTTGAAATACAGATCCGCCAGCTCGATGTTCGGCACCACCGCCCGCGGGTTGAGACGCAGCGCCTTGATGAAGGCTTTCTGAGCCTCTTCATCCCGGCCCAGCTTCTGGTAGCAACGACCAATATTTTCCCAGGCACTGCCGCGGCCGGAATAGCTGGCATCGTTGGCCGCACGCTCAAAGCGCTTCAGCGCATCCTCGTAGTCGCCGCGGGAAAACAGCAAGGTGCCATAGTTGTTCTGGGCCGGAGAGTAGCTGCGATCGGCGCTGACCGCCTTTTTGTAGTGGTATTCTTCCATTTCCGGGTCTTGCTCGTACTTGTACAGCAAGGCCATGGCGTTGTGAGCCACGGCGCTGTTGTCATCAAGCTGCAAGGCACGGGAGAAATGTCGTCGTGCTTCAGCGGGATCACCCTGCTGAAGGTATTGGAGGCCGGCAGCAACCCGACTGGTGACTGCCTCGTCAACTTTGACTTCCCGTTGACCAGATTCCACCGTCACACACCCGGTGGAGAGAAGGCCTGCAATCAGCAGACCCAGGATACCGCGAATAAAAGGATTCATTACGCTTGCGCTGTATTATTATCCGTGTGTTCGGAGCGGTGAAAAATGGATTGTTTCCAGCGCTCACTGCGCCGGGTCCGGTCCTGCACCTGCCCCACCAGCTGACCACAGGCGGCGTCGATATCATCACCGCGCGTCGTCCTGACCGTAGTCAACAATCCATTGTCATTCAGATACTTATGAAACTCCAGAATATCGCTCTTGCGTGAGCGTTCATACCCCGCATGCGGGAAAGGATTGAACGGGATCAGATTCACCTTCACCGGAATGCCGTTAAGCAGTTTAACCAATTGGCGCGCATGTTCCGGTTTGTCGTTCACATCCCGGAGCATCACATATTCCATGGTGATGGTGTTGTGCTTGTGGGAAATGTTCTTGGTGTAACGCTTGCAGGCCGCCATCAACTCTTTCAGCGGGTACTTGCGATTCAGTGGCACCAGTTGATTGCGCAGCTCATCGTTGGGGGCATGCAGGCTTACCGCCAGCGCCACATCCAGATCCTGGCTGAGCTGGTCCATCCGCGGCACAACCCCGGAGGTGGACAACGTGATGCGCTTCTTGCCAATGCCGTAGCCCAGGTCATCTTTCATGATGCGCATGGCCGTGAGCACCTTGTCGTAGTTGAGCAGGGGCTCGCCCATGCCCATCATCACCACGTTGGTGATGGGGTGCTCACCCAGATTGCGGCGCGGCCCGAACGAACGACTGGCCTGCCACACCTGGCCGATGATCTCGGCACTGGTCATGTCCCGCTGGAAGCCCTGCTTGCCGGTGGAGCAGAAGCTGCAATCCACCGCACAACCCACCTGGGACGACACACACAAGGTGCCGCGGCGGCCATCGGGAATAAATACGGTTTCCACGGCACCGCCATTATCCAGTTCGAATACCCATTTGCGGGTACCGTCACGGCTGATGCTTTCGTGGGTCACTTCAGGGCCGCGGATTTCCGCCACCTCAGACAATTTCTGGCGCAATGCCTTGCCCACATCGGTCATTTGCTCGAACGAATCCGCCTGATGGTGGTGGATCCATTTCAGCACCTGCTGGGCACGAAACTTTTTCTCCCCCATATTCAGGAAGAATTCTTCCATTTGCGGGCGATCAAGGCCGAGCAGATTTACCTTCTGTTGGGCTGTCATAGCATTCTCCAGTCGGAAACCGGGTTTCCTTAAAACGCCAACCACGGCCAGAGGCCGTGGCTGGTATTGCACTCACGCCTTTATTAGCGGGTGCGCGGGCACAGTTCTTCGTCAGAGAAGAAGTAGGCCACTTCGCGGGCAGCAGACTCGGTGGAGTCAGAGCCGTGTACCGCGTTCTCGTCAATGGTTTGAGCGAAATCGGCACGAATGGTTCCGGCTTCCGCATCCTTCGGGTTGGTAGCACCCATCAGGTCACGGTTCTTGGTCACGGCATCTTCGCCTTCCAGAACCTGAACCACCACAGGACCGCTGGTCATGAAGGACACCAGATCCTTGAAGAAAGGACGCTCTTTGTGCTCGGCGTAGAAACCACCAGCCTGCTCGTCGCTCAGGTGTACCATTTTCATGGCAACCACTTTCAGGTCGGCCTTTTCGAAACGGGAAACGATGTCGCCGATAACGTTCTTGGCCACGGCATCAGGCTTGATGATAGAGAGGGTGCGCTCAACAGCCATCAGTCTGTTCACTCCAGATTTGCGTTAAATGGTCCTCGGAAACCCAATTGGTTCCCCGGGGCAATGACAGGGGTGATCGGCAGACTGGCAATGCAGCCCACGCAGCAACCCCCTGGAACCGGCGGATTATACGCAAGAGAGGCGAATTATGATACCGTTGCCGCCCCGTCGGACACGCACCGCCCCGCCGTCACCGAGAGCCGCCTTTATCTGGCCCGCCCCATTCGACAGCGCCCGCGAAAGGCGTATAATACCCGACTAAATTACTCTGGTATTCAACCGCAGGCGCTGATCTATGAGCCAAGCCGAACTGGACAAGCTGATTCGCTCCAATTACGAGGCCGGTTTCACCACCACGGTGGACACCGAGACCCTGCCTCCGGGGCTGAGCGAGGATGTCATCCGTTTTCTGTCCGCCAAGAAGGGCGAGCCGGAGTGGATGCTGGAATGGCGGCTGGACAGCTACCGCAAATGGCAGGAAATGCCCTCCCCCAATTGGGCTCACCTGAACCACCCCCCCATTGATTTCAATGAGGTGTCCTACTATTCCAAGCCCAAAAGCCTGGACGATGCCCCGAAGAGCCTCGATGAGGTAGACCCGGAGCTGCTGGCCACCTATGAAAAACTGGGCATCCCCCTGCACGAGCAAGAGATGTTGGCCGGGGTGGCTGTGGACGTGGTGTTTGACTCCTCCTCGGTGTTTACCACCTTCAAGGAGAAGCTCTGGGAAGCCGGGGTCATCTTCTGCTCGATTTCCGAAGCGATTCAGGAACACCCGGAACTGATTCAGAAATACCTGGGTTCCGTGGTGCCCCAAGGCGATAACTTTTACGCCGCCCTGAACAGCGCAGTCTTTTCCGATGGCTCCTTCGTCTATATTCCCAAGGGCGTTCGCTGCCCCATGGAGCTGTCCACCTACTTCCGTATCAACGAAGCCAACACCGGCCAGTTCGAGCGCACCCTGATCATTGCCGACGAAGGCAGCTATGTGAGCTACTTGGAAGGCTGCACCGCTCCCCAGCGGGACGAGAACCAGTTGCATGCGGCAGTGGTTGAGCTGGTTGCCCTGCCCGGCGCCGAGATCAAGTACTCCACCGTGCAGAACTGGTATCCCGGTGACGAGAACGGCAAGGGCGGTATCTACAACTTCGTGACCAAGCGCGGCGTGGCCCACGACAACAGCAAGATCAGCTGGACCCAGGTGGAAACCGGCTCCGCCATCACCTGGAAGTACCCGTCCGTGATCCTGCGCGGTGATAACAGCATCGGTGAGTTCTACTCGGTGGCCCTGACCCGCCACATGCAGCAGGCGGACACCGGCACCAAGATGATCCACCTGGGCAAGAACACCAAGAGCACTATTATCTCCAAGGGCATCTCGGCGGCACGCAGCCAGAACACTTACCGGGGCCTGGTGCGGATCAGCCCCCGCGCGGAAAACGCGCGCAACTTCACCCAGTGTGACTCGCTGCTGCTGGGCGATCAGTGCGGTGCGCATACCTTCCCGTACATCGAGTCGAAGAACCCTACGGCTACCATTGAACACGAGGCCACCACCTCCAAGGTGAGTGATGACCAGATGTTCCTGTGTCGCCAGCGCGGTATCGACCCGGAGAAAGCCGTATCCATGATCGTGAACGGCTTCTGTAAAGAGGTGTTCAAGGAACTGCCCATGGAGTTTGCCGTGGAAGCCGGCAAGCTGCTGGAAGTAAGCCTGGAAGGCGCGGTGGGCTAAGCCCCGACACTAACTACGCCGCAGGAGCTTGCCTGCAAGCGGTACAGCATTGGCAGAGCCCAAATCGCTTGCTGGCAAGCTCCCACAGCAACCCTGAATCAACCCGGCGCCGGACTCCCGGCCCAACCGAAAGGCGCATCAAAACATGCTGGACATTCGTGATCTTCACGCCTCCGTGGCGGACAAGCCGATTCTCAAGGGCCTGAACCTGACCGTTAACCCGGGCGAGGTGCACGCCATCATGGGCCCCAACGGCTCCGGCAAATCCACCCTGGCCAATGTACTGGCCGGTCGTGACAACTACGAGATCACCGGCGGCGAAGCCCTGTTCGAAGGCAAGAGCCTGGCCGATATGGAACCAGAAGAGCGTGCCCAGGCGGGCCTGTTCCTGGCATTCCAGTACCCGGTAGAGATCCCCGGCGTGTCCAACATGGAATTCCTCAAGGCTGCACTGGAGTCCGTTCGCGGCGCCCAGGGCAAGGAAGAGTGGGATTCAGTGACCCTGCTGCGTCAGGCCCGTGCCGCATGCAAGCAAGTCAACCTGGACGCCAGCTTCCTCAAGCGGGGCGTGAATGAAGGGTTCTCCGGCGGCGAGAAGAAGCGCAACGAAATCATGCAGATGATGCTGATGGAACCGAAGCTGGCGCTGCTGGATGAAACCGATTCCGGGCTCGACATCGATGCACTGCAGGTGGTCGCCAAGGGCGTCAACTCCCTGCGCAGTCCGGAGCGCGGCATCGTACTGGTGACTCACTACCAGCGCCTGCTGGACTACATCGTGCCGGACTTCGTCCACGTGCTGTACAACGGCCAGATCATCAAATCCGGCGGCAAGGAACTGGCCCTGGAGCTGGAAGAAAAAGGCTACGGCTGGCTCACCGGCGAGGAAGAATCTGCATGAGTCTTACCCCCACCAATCTGGCACTGGAGCTGAAAACCCAGACCCTGGCCAGCGCCCGGCGTCTGGCTGGTGATAGCGCGGATCTGGGCGAACTGGAAGCGATCAGCTTTCCGGAGCGCAAGACCGAGCGCTGGAAATACACCTCCCTGCTGGCACTGGCAGATGGCCACCTGAACGCTGTAGCCAATGGCGAGCTGGCCAAGCCCCTGCCCGCCCTTAGTGATTTCGTGGTGAGCATCACCAACGGTACGCTTGGCGGCAGCACCTTGCCCGACGGCGTAAGCCTGAAACAGGACAGCCCGGCCGTGAATGGTCTGGATACCCCATTTGCTATCTACAACAGCGCCGTGGCCCAGCCCGTGGTGCTGGAAGTGGCCGCCAACACCCGTATCGAACAGCCGATCCATGTGCAGATCCAGTCCGCCAGCGACGCGCCGGCTCACTGCAATCCCCGCGTGATCGTCAAGCTGAACACCGGGGCTGAAGCCACTGTCATCGAGCATTACCACGCGGAAGGCCAGGCCCTGACCAACGCGGTTACCGCCCTGATCACCGCCGATAACGCCAAACTGACCCATTACCGTCTGCAGGGTGAGCAAGCCGCCACCCTCCACATCGGCACTCTGGTGATTGACCAGCAAGGCGTCAGCACCGTGGACAGCTACCAGCTGATGACCGGCAATCGTCTGCGCCGCAATGACGTCCATGCCCTGGTCAGCAAGAGTGGCGCTGAACTGAACATGAAGGGCATCTTCGTGGTACGCGACAAAAGCCACGTGGACAACCAGATCTGCGTGGAGCACGCCGTGCCCAATTGCGAATCTGACCAGAACTTCAAGGGGCTGGCCGGGGAAAATGGCAAGGCCGTATTCAACGGCCGCATCCATATTCATCCCGGGGCCAGCGGCACCAACGCGGAACTCTCCAACAAGAACCTGCTGCTCAACCCCGGCGCGGAGATCAATACCAAGCCGGAACTGGAAATCTACAACGACGACGTGAAGTGCGCCCACGGCACCACCGTCGGCCAGCTCGACGCCATGCAGCAGTTTTACCTGCAGTCCCGCGGCATCCCGGCCGCGGAAGCCAAGCGCATGCTGAGCCTGGGCTTCGTGAACGAACTGCTGATGTCCCTGCCCCACGAGGCAGTGACCGAATGGGCCCAACCCTGGCTGGAAGCCGAGCTGACCCATGCCAGCCCGGCGGGGGATGCCGCCTGATGACGTTTGATGTGGCAGCCCTGCGCGCCCAGTTCCCGATTCTGGACCAGCAGGTCAACGGCAAGCCGCTGGTCTATCTGGATAACGGTGCCACCACTCAGAAACCGGTGGCGGTGCTCGATGCCCTGCAGAATTACTACCGCAGTGTAAACTCCAATGTGCATCGCGGCGCCCATTATCTGAGTGATGAGGCCACCGGCCAGTTCGAGGGCGCCCGCCAGATCGTGGCTGACTTCCTCAACGCCAGCCGCGAAGAAATCCTCTGGACCAAGGGCACCACCGAGGCCATCAATATCGTCGCCCAGTGCGTGGCCCGCGAGCGCCTTCAGCCCGGCGATGAAGTACTGATCAGCACCAGCGAGCATCACGCCAACATCGTGCCCTGGCAGCAGGCCTGCCTGGCCACAGGGGCCACCCTGAAGGTGATTCCCCTGCGCGACGATTGCAGCCTGGACCAAGACGCTTTCGAGCAGCTTCTCAGCGAAAAAACCAAAATCTTCGCCATCGGCCATGCCAGCAATGCCCTGGGCACCCTGAATCCGGTGAAGGACATGGTGGCCAAGGCCAAAGCCATGGGCGCCATTACCCTGATCGACGGCGCCCAGGCCGTGGCCCACTTCCCGGTGGACGTGCGGGATCTGGACGTGGATTTTTACGCCTTCTCCGGCCACAAGCTGTTCGGCCCCACCGGCATCGGCGTGCTCTACGGCCGCCGCGCGCTGCTGGAAGCCATGCCGCCCTACCAGACCGGCGGCGAGATGATCGAAGTGGTGACGTTCGAGAAGAGCACCTGGAACCAGCTGCCCTACAAGTTCGAAGCCGGCACCCCCAATATTGCCGGGGCGATCGGCCTGGGCGCGGCCATTACCTGGCTCAGTGCCCAGGACCGTGCCGCCCTGGAAGCCCATGAAAATGCCCTGTTGGCCCGTGCCACTGAAAAGGCAGAGGCTTTTGACGGCTTGAAAATCATCGGCACCGCCGCCAGTAAAGTCAGTGTGTTGTCCTTTTTGCTGGACGGCGGGCACCCCGCGGATGTGGGCATGCTGCTGGACAAGCAAGGCGTGGCGGTCCGTACCGGCCATCACTGCACCATGCCGTTGATGGACTCGCTCGGCATTCCGGGGACTGTGCGTGCCTCGTTCTCGATTTATAATACCCTTGATGAGGTGGATCGCCTGTTCGAGGCACTGGAGAAGGTTAAAACCTTTCTCTAGGCCTTGCAGCCACCCCGCTGTAGGAGCGTCGCTTGAGACGCGAAAGGCAGTTACGAGTTGCGAGGAGCAAGTTTCGAAAAGCAAAAGACCAGGAAGATATTCCCGGCAAGGTTTTCGCAACTCGAAACTCGTACCTCGCTTCCAACCATTCGCGCCGCCAGCGACGCTCCTACGGAAAGCTCAACCATGCTTTATGCAAGGTAGGTAATTCATGACGGTTCAGACCTTTCAGCCCGGTCAGATCACTATTCACCTGACCGACGCTGCCAATAAACAGGCCCTGCGGGAAATCGAGCGGGCCCAATCCGCCGGCATCCGTCTGGATCTGGACGAATCCGGCTGCTCCGGGTTCATGTATGTGCTGGACTTCGTCGAAGAGGCCAAAGACGGCGACAAGCTGTTCGTGATCGACGGCGTGAACCTGTACGTGCCTGAAAAGTGGCTACCCATGCTCAACGGCCTGGTCATCGACTACGTCACCGAAGGCGTCAACAGCCTGTTCAAGTTCCGCAACCCCAACGCCACCGGCGAGTGCGGCTGCGGTGAAAGCTTTACTGTCGAAGAGGCCTGACCTTGGCAGAACAACGAACGGTTGTCGTCCAGCGTGATGTACCGGCCCGCAAGGTGCCGGATGGCACCCGTATTACCATTCCGAAGAACAGCTTCGTGAACCTGCGCCAAGCCCTGGGTGGCACCTACACGGTGACCATCAACGGCAATATGGCGCGTATCGACGGTACCGACGCCGATGCCATCGGTCAGGAGCCCCTGGAGCTGAACTTCGCCCCCGCCAATGACGACGGCAGCGTGCGCCAGGACGATCTGGAGAACACCCTGCAGACCATCTTCGACCCGGAAATCCCGGTGAGCATCAAGGAGCTGGGTCTGGTCTACGGCTGCGACGTGATCCGCCGCGACAACCAGAACGTAGTGCAGGTACGCATGACGCTCACCGCCCCCAACTGCGGTATGGGACCGGTACTGGTGGGGGATGTGGAAGATCGCCTGGGCAAGGTCCCCAACGTGGACAAGGTGGAAGTGGCCCTGGTTTTCGACCCGCCCTGGAGCCGCGAGATGATCAGCGAAGAAGCCCAGCTCGAGCTGGGGATGTTTTAAGGGAAGTCAGGCGTCGGAAGTCAGACGTCTGCCCCAGCCCATTACGGTTTTTCTTTTTTGCGTCCGACGTCCGACTTCAGGCGTCCGACCACGGAGTTCAAGCGACGTGTCATTTGATATTCGTAACATCACCCTTGGCGAAAAGATTACCGCCGAAGACATCGCCGAGGATCTGGAATTCCTGGATGACTGGGAAGAGCGTTACCGCTACATCATCGATCTGGGCAAGCAGCTGCCCGGCCTGCCTGATGAACTGAAGACCGAAGACCGGTTCGTGCGCGGATGTCAGAGCCAGGTATGGCTGGAAACCGACTATGACGCTGATGCAGATACCCTGTATCTTGCAGTGGATTCCGATGCATTGATCGTGAAAGGCCTGGCAGCCATTGTCCTGTCCGCACTGAACCGGCAATCCCCCCAAGCCATTCATGACTACGACATGGATAGTTTCTTCGAGCGGATTGACCTGCTCAGCCACCTGAGCCCCACCCGCGGCAACGGCCTGCGCGCCATGGTCGCCAAGATCAAGCATCAGGCGGAGCACCTGGCCGCCTGATCCAGCATTACACCACCTGTTTCGCTGCCAGCTCGCCGCTGCTGAGTCGAAACACAAAGGTCGCGTTCCCCTCCGGCCCCGGCTCGGACGCCAGCAATGTCACCTCTTCATGAAACCAGGCAGCGATGCCCCTTACCGCGCCGGGAATCATCGCAGCCATATTGCGGCTGGAAGCATAGTGAATCTCTACCAGCCCACCGCCGCAGCACTTCACGGTAATACCCGGCGCACGGGCTTCAGGGTCTTTGAGTCTTAGAATACGTTCGTGGGTTTGCTGCAGGTTCACCAGAAAGGAGATCGCGTCACTGTCCTGCGGAATCATGGCCCGATAGAGATGCATCATCGGGGCAATCACCCATTCGCCGAAATCCTCCAGCAGATTGTCCCGACGCAGCCCTGAGGACCTTTCTGCAGCAGTCAACAGCGCCTCCATCTCCTCGTCAGGATAGATCGACACCGGCATATAGGTCTTGCCTTTCAGGCCCGCATCTTCCACTGCATGCTGCCAGATTTCCTCACCCAGAGAAGAATCCAGATAGCGCTTGAAACTGGAAACAATGGCTCCATGCATAATTTGCCTCCCGACTGGTTATATCAACAAACCAGCAAGAGACGTACCCGGAATAGAACCGCCTGGCGGGGCCATGGCGCCGCTCACAACCTGATTTCGTGAGCGGCATCAAACTCAGTGACGCAGGTAGTCACTTAATGCTGAACGAGGTCGATATTTGGCAACCGAAGCCCGCATTCAAACGGCTTCCTGACGCCGCCGGATCCCGGTTCCCGCAGACAAACGGACCGAATAGGTACGGTGGGTGCCCGGCCCCTTCTTCTGCTCAATCAGGGTGGCTTTCTCACCGTAGAAATCGGCTACGCCATACACACAGCCCAGCGCCAGCGCCCCCATGTCCCGATGAGACTGGTATTCCACCTCAAGAATGCCAGGCGACACCTGGGTCACGTTGATGTGTGGCGGCCGCGCAGCATCATCCTTCATACGAACCACCCGCTCATGGATACGTTCTTCCACGTTTTCCAGAAAGGTGGCGGCATCCCAGTCTTCAGGAATGAACGACCGGTACATCTTCATCAAGGGAGGAATCACCCAGGCGCCGAAGTCCTGGAGAATGGCCTCGCGATCCTGGCCTGTGGTCTCGACCGCAGCCGCTATCAGCGCATCCAGATCAGAATCCGGATACATACTGATCGGGATAAACGCCTTGCCAAGCAAGCCCGCCTTTTCGCGCAGGCCGTCCCAGGCCGGCTCGCCCAGCTTTTCGACCACGTATTTCTGGAGGTTGGAAATAATCACACCGTGCATGGTCCCGCTCCCTTGATGATGGTTCATCCACCATAGCAAGCGGGCACGCCCGTACAGAAAACCGTTCAGCCGAGGTAAAGCACCGTTAGCCCGCCTTGCGCAGCCGTTTCACGACATCGATCACATTTTGAACGGCAGACTCGATATCGGCCTCAGTGGTAAACCGCCCCACGGAGAAGCGGATGGAACCATGGGCCAGATCATCTGGCACCCCCATGGCCTTGAGCACATAGGACGGCTCCAGGGAGGCCGACGTACAAGCTGAACCGGAAGACACCGCCACCCCATTCATGGCAGTCAGCAGCATCTCGCCATCCACATCGGCAAAGGCCACATTCAGATGCCCCGGCAGACGCGGACTCTCGCCGCCATTGATGCTGACGCCTTCCAGCTCGCTGATGCCCTGCCAAAGACGATCTCGCAGGGCGGCAATGCGCGCGCCCTCCTCCTCACGCTGGCCAGCCGCCAGTGCGAACGCCTCGCCCATACCCACAATCTGGTGGGTCGGCAAGGTACCAGAACGCATGCCACGCTCATGGCCGCCACCATGGATTTGTGCCGCCACTTTCACCCCCGGCGCCCGGCGCACATACAAAGCGCCGATACCCTTGGGGCCGTAGACTTTGTGAGCACACACTGACACCAGATCCACCGGCATGGCCTGAACATCCAGCGACAACTTACCCACGCTCTGGGCCGCGTCGGTATGGAACAGCACCCCTCGCTCACGACACAGGCCACCGATGGCTTCGATATCGTTGATCACCCCGGTTTCATTATTGGCATGCATCACTGACACCAGCACCGTGTCATCGCGCAGCGCTTCCTCTACGGAATCCGGCGAGATACGGCCATCCGCCGCAGGCTTCAGATAGGTCACAGCATGGCCCTGCTGCTCCAGCCACTTGCAGGCATCCAGCACAGCCTTGTGCTCGGTGGCGCCAGTAATCACATGGCCACCGCCACGCGCCTCAATAACCCCTTTCAGGGCCAGGTTGTTGGCTTCCGTAGCGCCACTGGTCCAGACGATCTCGCGGGGGTCAGCGTTAAGCACATCCGCCACCTGACGCCGGGCATTCTCCACCGCCTCTTCCGCCAGCCAGCCATACAGATGGCTGCGGGAAGCCGGGTTGGCAAAGGTTCCCTCGGGGCCGAGATGACGCACCATCACGTCCACCACCGCCGGATCCACCGGGGTGGTGGCGGCGTAATCAAGATAAACAGCTTGGCTCATGGCAAAGATTGAAACCCGTTGTGTGCAAGGCTTTGAATGAGGGGGAAATTATAAGGACGTTGGGCTCATTGAGCGAATCGGCTGGTTAGGCCGGACATCTGACGCCAACCCCAAACCATCCGGCCTGATTATTTTCGTCCGATATCAGACTTCAGAGGTCCGACCGTTTTCTAAAGACTATTCACAGGCAGCCGTTGATGGCGATCCTGACGCTCGGCGATCTGCTTCACTTCTTGCCGCGACACCAGCTCTCCCAGGGTAATCCCGCCAAGGAAGTTCTGGATCTGGTCAGAGAGGTCGCACCACAGGTGATGGGTCAGGCAGGTGTCCCCTTCCTGACAGTCGCCCTGGCCGCCACAACGAGTGGCATCCACCGGTTCATCCACCGCCGAAATCACCGAGGCCACATCAATCTCCTCGCTGGCACGACTCAACTGGTAGCCACCCCCCGGGCCTCGCACGCTACTCACCAGACCGTTACGGCGCAACTTGGCAAACAGCTGCTCCAGATAGGAAATGGAAATACCCTGACGATCCGAAATGTCCGCCAGCGACACCGGGCCGGCTGCAGCGTGCAAGGAAAGATCCAGCATCGCCGTGACCGCATAACGGCCCTTGGTAGTCAGTCGCATATCCACACCCTTTTTATGTGTATTACCTGCTGAAGCCTAATAATCCCGACCATTTCAGTCAAGTATTCAAACCCGATAATGACAACGATTCTCAATTAAGACAAGAGATCCCCAAATCGTTCCCCTATTTCACCAGCATTCGCTCCGGTCTGGCTAAACATTACCCAGCTGAACCGACAAAGCTTGACACCCGCACCCACCTCACGGAAAATTCGCGGCCTCGAATGGCAAGGTAGCTCAGCTGGTTAGAGCACAGCACTCATAATGCTGGGGTCGGCGGTTCAAGTCCGCCCCTTGCTACCAAACAAAAGAAAAGGCTTGGCGGAAACGCCAAGCCTTTTTTTTTTGTGCTATGAAAAATTCAACGCTTGCTGCAACGTTTTTTTGCTCAGGATCCACTTAAGGCCGGATCACAAAATAATAGTTGTCACTGAGCCTGAGACGTAGACATTCAGGTTCATCGTTACGGTCTTCCCATTCAACGTCCTGGACCCCCAGATCAAACGCGGCAGTGTTCCTTGCAATGGATTTGAGGCGTTCGAGGTCGTTCGATTCGGTGATCAGTACAGGGGGAATAGGGGTGGCTGTGCCACGGTGTTCGCGAAACAGTTTCATTGTTATCTCTCCTTAGCGCATTCCAAAGGTTCCGCTACGCTCTGGATCACTACCGCTGCATCATCGGCTGCGGCATTGTCCTGGTTCCTTTTTTATCAATGTTTCCCGCGCTGGCGAGATTGCTGGCAGGCGACAAAAATGGCCTGACCCCTTCGCCTTCGCTTCATTGCCTTATTTTGATACCGGATTCCGGCGGCCATCGCAATTATCTACTTTTCTCATATACAAAGAATGTGACAGACGGCATTTCTTATCAGGCTTTCAGCGACTTTCCATTAAATAACAATTGGTTAGCAAACAATCAGCTCCTGGCGGGTTTCAGCTGCCGCAATTGCCATTAAGGCACCGTGCCGGCAGGCGGGGAATTTTCTCCCAGCACGCGACCGTTGACCGTCTTACCGTACTGACTGAATCCATGCTGATGTAACCGGTTCGCCGTTGCCGTGACCGAGCCCTCAAAGCGCGGATCCTGAGGGCGCTCCTGACTGTTGATATACAGGGCCACATCCCAGGCCTGCTGTTCTGTGAGTGTGGGTTTCCCCAGGGGCATGGCGGCCTTGATAAAACGCGCGGCCTTGTCCACATGATGCATGCCGGCACCCCAGTTGTAGGAACGCGCCCCCCACAATGGAGGAAAGCCGATGGAGCCGTCAGCGGCCCGTTGCCCCTGGCCATCGGCGCCATGACAGAACGCGCAGTTGTCCTGGTAAACCCTTTCGCCACGGTCATAGGCAGGGGCCTGCTGCGGATCAGCGATGGCAGGGAACCCTTTACTTTGTAGCTTTTCCCCTGCTCGAGTGCCCTGAGCCAACCAGTAGGAATACGCCTCCAGCGCCTGGATGATCTCACCACCACGGGGCGGGGCCTTGCCGTTCATGCTGTACATGAAGCACCCCTGCAAGCGCTCAGCGAAGTCATTCACGTGATCATTTTTACTGCGATAGGCGGGATACTTGGGCCAGGCGGCACGCATGGGGGCGGTTTTTTCATAACGACCGGCATCCAGGTGACAGTTTCGGCAGTTGAGATCATTGCCCACGTAAGCACTGGCCTCGTCACGAGTATGGGTAAAGATCCGCTCGCCCTTGCGTACCATATCGCCAAAGGGACCTTCAGGCATGGCACTTCTCGGTGGCGGCCCGGGATCAGTAGCGGGGCCGCTGACGGCAGGAACAGCGGGCGCTGCTTCCACCGGAGACGGGGGCAAGGCCTCGCTCTCGGCCCGGTAGTCAGGGCGGTCGCCGGCCAGGAAAACACCGGCTTCCCAGGCGATACCCGCCAGGAAGGCGCAAGTGGTCACCACGATGATGACGATCTTATTCATGGCCACTCTCCGTTACTGCAGGCAGGGAGGCAAAGTAGGCCGCCACCGGCGCCAGATCCTCGCCTTTTAAAGAGCGGGCTATGCTAGTCATCAGCCCCATGGGATCACCTGCGCGCTTGCCGGAGCGCCAGGCTTCCAGCTGATCCTGCAGATAACGGGCCGGCTGACCTGCCAGGGCAGGAAAGTCCTCACCGATGCCGGTTCCGTCCGGTCCATGGCACTGTACACAGGCGGGTATACCTTGTTCCCAGCGCCCCCGTTGCGCTAGTTGCCGGCCGGCCTCATTGATGTTTGTGAAGCCGGTGTTGGCAGAGGGCTTCACAGACAGGCCACTGAAGTGCCTGGCCAGTGCCTGGCGCTGGGCAGCCGTCAAGCTGGCAGCCTGGGGTTTCATGATGGCGTTCTCACGCTGACCACTGGCAAAGGCCTCCAGCTGGGCAACCAGGTAGCGCTCCCCCAGTCCGGCCAGGCGCGGATAATTGGCCACACCCTGTCCCTCCGGCCCATGGCAGGCGGCACAGGTCTGCAGCAGCGTATCAAGAGGTTGGGCGGTGGCGGCCTCTTCCTGGGCACAGCCCAAGGCGGCCAACAACAACATGCTTGCGGTGGCCCCGATCCGGGTCATCACTGACGCACCCTCCATGGCATTGGTCAGAGATAACACTAGCACCACCCGGCGCTATAGCACCACCAGGTGGTTGGGCAGTTCATTTTTTTCCCGGGTGGCGGGAACGTGGGCGGCAAGCTTGTCACCACAGGCTGTCACGGCTTCCTGGAACCCCTGGGCAACCTGGCCAGCTTTTACCCGACGGACAAAGGCATCAACGATGGCCTGCCATTCCTCGTCGCTGACATGCCGGGCGATGCCCTGGTCTGCCAGGATCTCCACATAGTGCTCCGCTTCACTGACGAAAATCAGCAGGCCGGTGTCATCACGAGTATGGTGCAGACCCTGCTGCAGGAAAGCCGTCCGCGCCAGACTGGCGGCACGCTGTCGTTGCAGGCCGCGGGGCACCAGCCGGAACTGGACCGGCTTGAAACGAAACAGCACCGCCAGCACCAGCAATACTCCCCATTGCAGTAACAGGGCCTCGAAACTGGTTAACCAGTGCGGAACAAACAGCAACACCGCAGGCACCAGCAGGGACAGCAGCGCCGCCCACAACGTTGTAATGTAGCGATAGTCGTCGGCCTGATGTGCCAGCACTGTCACCAATTCAGCGTCAGTGCGTTTTTCCTGTTCATTGATGGCCGCAGCCAGATCGGCCTGGGCCTGTTTATCCAGCAACATCACCAACCTCCCGAGGCGCCACCGCCTCCAAAACCGCCACCGCCGCCGCCGAAGCCGCCGCCACCAAATCCACCTCCGCCGAAGCCTCCTCCCCCCATGGGCATGGGCAGGAACATGAAACCTCCACGACGACCGCCGCGACCGCCGCCTCCGCCGAATGACAGCAGGAAGGTGAGTACGATCATGATGCCAAGGATACCCAGAACCTTGAGCCCAGAGGGCTTTTGGCGAGGCTGGCGGGTGCCGGCGTATTCACCCTTGATGGCCGCCTGGATGGCGGTAACACCAGCCTGAATACCGCCGTAAAACTGGCCCTGGCGGAACGCAGGCAGAATTTCCTGCTGAACAATGACACTGGAAAGCGCATCCGTCAGCGCCCCTTCCAGGCCGTACCCCACTTCAATGCGGACCTTGCGATCATTGGGGGCCACAATCAGCAACACACCGTTGTCGTTGTCCTTGCTGCCGATACCCCAGTGACGCCCCAGCTGATAGCCATAATCGGCAATATCGTAGCCCTGCAAATCCGCCAGGGTGACCACCACCACCTGATTGGAAGAGTTTTGCTCCGCCGCCGCCAGGGAACCGGTGAGACTCTGCACCTGGGCCGGCGTCAGCAGCCCGGCCTGGTCCACCACCCGACCAGTGAGTTCGGGGAAATCCGGCGCCGCCCATAACGGGCGGGCCAGTAATAGCAGGGTGAGTATAAGAAAACGCATCATTCGAAGCTGACAGCCGGCGCCTCGTCGGCACCTTCCGAGGTGGCTTCATAGGTGTCGCGTACTTCCATATCGCTGTACAGGAAGCTATGCCACAGACGGCCCGGGAAGGTACGAATTTCCGTGTTATAGATCTGTACTGCTGCAATGTAATCCCGCCGCGCCACGCTGATACGGTTTTCGGTGCCTTCCAGCTGGGATTGCAGAGCCAGGAAGTTCTGGTTGGCCTTCAGGTCCGGGTAGCGCTCGGCGACCACCATCAAGCGCTGCAAGGCGGAACCGAGCTGGCGCTGGGCCTGCTCGAACTGCTGCAACTTTTCCGGGTTGTCGAGCATGTTGCCGTCCACCTGGATGGAGCCCACCTTGGCCCGCGCCTGGGTCACGTCCACCAGCACTTCCTGCTCGTGGGCCGCGTAGCCCTTCACCGTGTTGACCAGATTGGGAATCAGGTCAGCGCGACGCTGATACTGGTTTTCCACCTGGCTCCAGGCGGCCTTAACCTGCTCATCATAGGTGGGAATGTTGTTGATCCCGCAACCGCTCAACCAGCCCGCCAGCATGACCAGCAAAAAACTACGCCAGATTGTCATCCGCTTTTTCTCCATCATTTTCAATCCAGATCGACAGCGGCGTCCTGCGTTTTTCATCACGCAGCGCCGCCAGTAATTTGTCCTTGTTGCGCCGGCTAAGCCCTTTCAGCCGGGCTTCCAGCTGGCTGGCCGAGGAACGATCGCCACCGGGCACCAATAAAACCGGCACCACCGGACGACGCACACGGGTGTAGCGTGCCCCTTTGGGGCTGTGATTATGCTCATGGAAGCGGCGAGCCGGCTGCGTGCAGATACCGGTGTACAGAGACTGGTCCGCACACCTCACCATATAGACCCACCACTGTTGCATGCTTTTACATCTGTCTTTGAAATCATTGCTATGATGCCAGAGACGTTTCAGACAACAAGGACGAAAAATGGTTACGTATCTCTATTGGTTTCTGGTTGCCGTTCTGGTCATCGCTGCGCTTGTGGGTATTGGTGCCCGTGCCGGCAAATGGAAACCTGCGGTGATCATCGCAGTGATCATCTGGCTGGTGGCAACCCTGGCCTATTACTTCTGGCTGCAACAGGTGTTCGTGAAGCGCTTTGGCGGCACCATGAGCATCACCATTCCGGAAGAGCACTATCACCTCAATGCCACCTGGAAAGATGACAACCTGTGGATTGAGGATTACGACCCGGCCACCAACGAGTGTATTTTCCGTGAGTACTCCCGCGGCAACATGCTACAGGGCAAAGTGGTCCTGAAAAACTGCAACCCGTTGGGCGCCCGCGGCATGGCACCACTGGTACCGGCAGCCGAGTAACACGCTGTTTGGCCTTCCCCTGTTCCGGTGATGACGCTACCCTTCTGCCCTTTAGCGATCACCGGAACAGGATTCCCCATGAGCAACTCCGTCGAAACCCTGCTATTTGCCCTGAACCTGATGCCTGAAGTCGTGGCTTTCGAGCAGGTACAAGCTACCATCGACGAACACTACGACTACACCCCCGCCCGCTTTACCAATGGCAGTGGCGACGACATGATGGTAAACGAGGCCGGTACCAACGAAGGCTCCTGCAAGATCTTCGCCTTCGCCAAGCTGCACAAGCTCAGCGATGAGCAGACCCTGGCCTGCTTTGGGCACTTCTTCCGGGACCACGTACTGAGCAACCCGCAAGGCGATGACCACGCCAACATCCGCACCTTCATGCGCCACACGCTGGCTGACGTGACGTTCGATAGCGACGCATTAACTCCCAAGACCCGCTGACCTTCGCGTGCCGTTGACCTGCCGGGCGCAATAGTGCGGGATCAACTGTAAGGGGGAGCCACCGTGATTCGCCATCTCTACACCATACTGATCACGCTGACGCTGGCTGCGCCTATGCCAGCCTTCGCAGGGGACGCGAATGGCGACTGCGCAGCCCTGTTCAACACCCAGGTGCGCAAGCTGCATTCCAAAGAATTTCTGGATCTCTGCGCGCTCACGGCCAACCGCACCACCCTGGTGGTGAATACGGCCAGCCGTTGCGGTTATACCGGTCAGTTCCGAGGTCTGGAGACACTCTACCAGCGGTACAAAGACCAGGGGCTGGTCATTCTCGGCTTCCCCTCCGACGATTTTCGCCAGGAACTTGACGACGAGGGTGACACCGCCAAGGTGTGCTACATCAATTACGGTGTGACTTTTCCCATGGCCGCCACCAGCAGTGTAAAGGGACGTGGAGCCAACCCGGTGTTCAAGGCGTTGGGAGATGCCAGCCAAGCCCCGGGCTGGAACTTCAACAAATACCTCGTTTCCCCCGACGGCAGTCAGATTCAGCACTTCCCGGCATCATCGAAGCCGATGGGAGGAGAACTTGAGAGTGCGATCAAGGCGGTGTTACAAACTCCCACCAGTGGGCAGTAGAACCCCTGCGCGCAGGCTGTTATGGTCGATAGTTCCACTTTTAACCTGGGACAGGGCCCGTGAAGGTTCTTAGCAGCAAAGAACAGCAGCGTCATCGCCTGGAGCGCGATATGCAACGCTTTCTGGAGAAAGGTGGATCCATCCGTGAAGTCCCCAGCGGAGTCAGTGGTGCCGACCCGGTCAGCGGCAAGGGCCATCAGACGGTCCTCTTCAACGGCCCCCGTGAAACCAGCCGTACCGATCTCAGTCAGGTGGCGGCCACCATTGATGCCCGCAAGCACAAACCCCGCCGTCAACGGCTCAACCCGCGTCCCCAGCGCAAGCTGCTCTACGATGATTTTGGCGAACCCCTTCGCTGGGTCTGGCAGGATTGATCCGTGTGCGCAACGCGAAAGGCCGGACGCCTGACGCGAAACCCTGAAATCATCTTCAACCGCTAGCAAGAGGAAAGGCAATGAAACGGCTTGGGCTGTTTATCCTGTTTCTGGTCATGGGCCATGGCGCCCGCGCCGACATCATCGAAACCCGCGTGACGCTGCCTGACAACCTGGGCACCGGCGTCATGTACCTCAACGACAAGCAGAAGGAGCCCTCTGCCGGGGTTATCGTGGTACATGAATGGTGGGGGCTCAATGATTACGCCCGCGACCGCGCCCGCCTGCTGGCCAAGGAAGGGTTTGTTGCCTTGGCCGTGGACATGTACGGCACCGGTAAAGTGGCGACTCACCCCAAAGATGCCACCGCCTTCATGGAAACCGCGCTGGCAGAGCCGGAAAAGATGAACGCCCGTTTTGAGGCCGCCCGTAAAATGCTGCTCAAGCAACAGCAGGTGGATCCAAAGCGGGTATTCGCCATCGGTTACTGTTTCGGCGGTGCTGTGGTGCTGAACCAGGCACGCAGCGGGGCTGATCTGGCCGGCGTCGCCAGCTTCCATGGCTCCCTGGGCACGAAGACCCCGGCCAAGGCTGGGGAGATCAAGGCGAAAGTACTGGTGGCCACGGGGCAGGCCGACCCCATGGTTCCCGCAGAACAGGTCAGCCAGTTCGTTACCGAAATGACCGCTGCTGGCGTGGATCTGCGCCTGCTCAGTTTCCCCGGTGTGAAACACAGTTTCACCAACCCTGGCGCTGATGCCGTGGCAAAACGCTTTGAGCTACCCGTTGGCTACGATGCCCATGCCGACCTCACCAGCTGGGACGCGCTCATGGACTTCATGGCGGACTGACTCGCACCAAACAAGGGCGCCAGCACGGCTGGCGCCCCATCTCAATGCAGCTGTTTGCGCTGCGCGCCCCTCCCCCTCTCCAAGCCCTTGTTTTCATTATCTCTCACAAGTTGGCACCCCACTTGCAAAACCCCCGTTGAGGAATCGAATGGCACGCAAGCCATCACGCACTCAACACAATTTGCGAAATAGACAGCTAGGGTTCCGGTCTCCCTGAGGGAGATGTCTGGTCCGAGAGCGGTCGACCTTCCTGGCACCGAGCAATCGGCTGAAGGTTACACGGCGGGACAAAAGCCCGGGAGAGCACGATGACAGCAGTGTCATTGGATTCCTCTCCGTCCGTAGCCAAGGAGGTCCGAGATGACCCATTCCGTACGCAAGACAGCTGCCGCTGCAGCGCTTTCCCTGTTTGCCGCCCTGACTCCAGCCAGTGCCCTGGCCAAAGATTCTTTCAGCGTCTGCTGGTCCATCTATGTAGGCTGGATGCCGTGGGACTATGGCGCCCAGCAAAAGATCGTCGACAAGTGGGCTGACAAATACGACATCAACATCGATGTGGTACAGATCAACGACTACGTGGAGTCCATCAATCAGTACACCGCCGGCGCCTACGACGGCTGCGCCATGACCAACATGGATGCCCTGACCATTCCCGCCGCAGGTGGCGTGGATTCCACCGCCCTGATCGTGGGCGATTTTTCCAACGGTAACGACGGCATCGTGCTCAAGGGCACCGACAAGCTGGCCGATATCAAGGGCCAGAATGTGAATCTGGTGGAACTGTCTGTTTCCCACTATCTGCTGGCCCGCGCCCTGGACACTGTTGGCCTGAGCGAGAAAGACCTGACTGTGGTGAATACCTCTGATGCCGATCTGGTATCCGCGTTCACCACCGATGACGTAACTGCGGTGGCAACCTGGAACCCGCTGCTCAGCGAAATCACCGCCATGCCGGACAGCCACAAGGTGTTCGACTCTTCCAGGATCCCGGGCGAAATCATCGACCTGATGGTGGTCAACACCGAGACCCTGAAAGCCAACCCGGACTTCGGCAAGGCGCTTACCGGTGCCTGGTATGAAATCATGGCCACCATGTCCGCTGAGGACGACGCCGGCAAGGCCGCTCGCACTTTCATGGCCAAGGCATCCGGTACCGATCTGGCGGGTTACGAAGCCCAGCTGGCTTCCACCCGCATGTTCTACAACGCCAGCGAAGCGGTGGAATTCGTCAATAGCGCCGAGCTCAAAGACACCATGCAGAAAGTGGCGGAATTCTCTTTCGAACACGGCCTGCTCGGTGAGGGCGCCCCGGACGCCGGCTTTGTCGGTATCGAAACCCCGGTTGGCGTTTTCGGCAGCGAAGGCAATGTGCAGCTGCGCTTTATCCCGGACTACATGGCCATGGCAGCCGACGGGAAGCTGTAGAGCTAGCAACGTCGGACGTCTGATATCAGGCGTCTGACGCTTCCAACATCACCGGGAAATGCCATGAAGAAACTGATCAATCGCCAACCGGGCAAACCTGCCAGTTGGGCCCTGGGTCTGCTGCCCTTTGTGCTGCTGATAATCTTCTATACGCTGGCCTCCGACGCACGGCTGACGGAAAACCCCAACGACAAGCTGCTGCCGGCACTGGACAGTTTTGTCCAGGCTATCAACCGCATGGCGTTCGAACCCAGCAAACGAAGTGGCGAGTACCTGCTTCTGGCCGACACGCTGGCCAGCCTGCAACGGCTCGGTATCGGTGTGGCCATCAGCGCCCTGATCGCCATTATCGTCGGCATTGGCAATGGTACCATCCCGCTGATTCGTTCCACCTTTTCCCCCCTGGTAACCGGCCTGTCACTGGTACCACCCATGGCAATCCTGCCCGTGCTGTTCATCATTTTCGGGCTGGGCGAACTGGCCAAGGTGATGCTCATCATTATCGGCATTACCCCCTTTATGATTCGTGATCTGCAGCAGCGGGCGATGGAAATTCCCCGTGAGCAGATCATCAAGTTACAGACGTTGGGCGCCAACACCTGGCAGATCATCACCCGCCTGGTATGGCCACAACTGATGCCGCGGCTGATCAGTGCGGTGCGCCTCTCACTCGGGCCGGCCTGGCTGTTCCTGATCGCCGCCGAAGCCATCGCCGCCACCGAAGGGTTGGGCTACAGGATCTTCCTGGTACGCCGCTACCTGTCCATGGACGTGATTCTTCCCTACGTGGTGTGGATCACCCTGCTGGCGTTTGCCATCGACTTTATCCTCACCCGCTATTCGCAATGGCGTTATCCCTGGTTCCACCAGCAAGGACATTAAGATGGCGATCATCGAAATGAAAAACCTGTGGAAGGAATACGGTGACCAGATCGTCCTGGAACGACTCAACGCCACCGTTCAGGAAGGTGAATTCGTCACCATCGTCGGCGCCTCTGGCTGCGGCAAGACCACCTTCCTCAAGCTCCTTCTCGGTACCGAAGAAGGCACCCGGGGCGAACTGTTGCTGGACGGTCAGCCGCTGCCCGCTGAGCCGGATGAGAGCCGCGGCATCGTATTTCAGCGCTACTCGGTTCTGAATCACCTGACTGCGCTGGAAAACGTGATGCTGGGAGGCGAGCTGCAAAGCAACCGCTGGCTGGGCATGACGTTTGGCAAAAAACGCCGTCAGCTTCGCCAGGAAGCAAGGGACATGCTGGAGAGCGTCGGGCTAGGCCATGCCGTCGACAAGTATCCCCATGAACTTTCCGGCGGTATGCAGCAACGTCTGGCGCTAGCCCAGGCATTGATCAAGCGGCCACGTATCCTGCTGCTGGACGAGCCCTTCGGCGCCCTGGATCCCGGCATTCGTGCCGACATGCACAAACTGGTGCTGAAACTCTGGAAAGAACAAAACCTGACGGTGTTCATGATCACCCACGACATCACCGAAGGGTTCTACCTCGGCACCCGGCTGTGGGTGTTCGACAAGCCCCGTCTGGACCCCCAGGCCCCCGGCGCCTACGGCGCCAGAGTGACCTACGATCTGCCGGTGGGCGACTGCCAGAGTGGCACCCTCAGCGATATTAATCAGAACGTCAGAAAAACCAGCCGCGTTCTTAACGACACCCTGTGACTCAGACCCAAATACAAAGGACTTCACCATGAGCGAAAGCCTTTACACCACCACCCTGCCCGGCAGCGCCCACTGGTCGCTGCAGGTGCGCCGCGGCATGCAGCTGCGTCTGACGGATATGGAAGGCGGCGCCAATCTGGCCATGCTGATGTACAACCCGGAGATGCTGCTGGAACGCTATAACGCCCCGGACAGTCTCAAGGGCCAGCACACTTTCAAACTCACCAAAGGCAACTGCCTCTACTCCGACATGGGGCGCGTGTTCGCCTCCATCGTGGAAGATGACTTCGGCTGGCACGACACTGTCTGTGGCACCCTCAGCGAGAAAACCCTGAAGGAAAAATATGCGGTACGTTCCTATCAGGATTGTCACAACCAGTGGACCCTGAGCGGCGAGCACAGTTTTCTCACCGAACTCGCCAAGTACGGCCTTACCGAACGGGACATGGCTGCCAACCTGAACCTGTTTTCCAAAGTGGCCGCCGATGACGACGGCAATTTGAAATTTGATCCCTCTGCGGCAAAAGCCGGTGCCAGCGTCACCCTGCGATTCGAAATGGACACCCTGGTAATCCTGCACACCTGCCCGCACCCGCTGAATCCGGCAGAGGAATACCCGATGAAACCGGTGCAGATCGAGATGCTGAAAGCCGAGCCCGTTACGGAGGACGATTACTGCAGAAATTTCCGTCCGGAAAACGGCCGAGCCTTCGAAAACAACCGCCTCTACCACCTGGGATTGTAAGAAGCTGCAAGCCACAAGCTTCAAGCTACAAGGAAAGCAACATGATCAAAGAAAGCCAACTGCAACCGGAACAGGCCAGCTTCCGCGAGATAGTGGCGGCCGGTGACTACTTCATTCGCACCATCCAGAAAGGTCAGACCGTGCGTCTTCTGGATCTGGAAGGCAACCAGGCCGCCGACACGCTGTTCTACAGTGCCAACGACCCCGCTGAGCGTTACAGCGCCATGGACACTATTCGCGAGCAAGGCAATGTCTACCTCACCGCCGGCACCGTGTTGATGAGCAATCGCATGAACCCGTTGCTGGAAATCGTGGCCGACACCTGCGGTCGTCACGACACCCTGGGCGGCGCCTGCGCCACGGAAAGCAACACCGTGCGTTATGACCTGGAAAAGCGCTGCATGCATGCCTGCCGCGATAGCTGGATGCTGGCCGTGAACGAACACCCGGAGTTCCATCTTGCCAAGCAGGACATCACGCACAACATCAACTTCTTCATGAATGTGCCGGTGACCGCAGAAGGCGGCCTGACCTTTGAAGACGGGATTTCAGCGCCGGGTAAATACGTGGAACTGACCGCCTGTATGGATACGGTAATCCTGATTTCCAACTGTCCGCAGCTGAACAATCCCTGCAACGGCTATAACCCGACCCCCATTGAAGTGCTGATCTGGGACTAAGCCACAACACAGCAGCATTCCCCGGGGACGACCCTGGCGGCCAAAGGATTTCATGGCGGGACGACCCGTCATCTGTCGAAGAGACGCAGCCATGTTCAACAAGGTTCTGATTGCCAACCGCGGCGCCATTGCCACCCGTGTTATCCGTACCCTCAACAACCTTGGCGTAAAGGCCGTAGCAGTATTTGCCGAGGCAGACAGGGATTCCCTGCATGTGCGTTACGCCGACGACGCATTCTGCCTGGGCGAAGGTAGCGCCCGTGACACCTACCTGAATCAGGATGCCTTGTTTGCCCTGATGGAAGAACAGGGTGTGGACGCCGTGCACCCCGGCTACGGGTTTCTCAGTGAAAACCCGGACTTTGTACAAGGCTGCGAGTCTCGCGGGATCGCCTTCATCGGCCCGACCCCGGAACAGATGGATACCTTCGGTCTCAAACACACCGCCCGCGCACTGGCAGAAAAAACCGGCGTCCCCCTCCTGCCCGGCACCGACCTGCTCACCGACAGGGACGCTGCACGTAAAGCCGCAGACACAATTGGCTACCCGATAATGCTCAAGAGCACCGCCGGTGGTGGCGGCATCGGCATGCAGATCTGTGAAAATCCCGACAGCCTGGACAAGGCCTGGGACAGCGTCCGCCGACTCAGCGCCAACAACTTTTCCAACGACGGCGTCTTTATTGAAAAATATATCGCCCGCGCCCGTCACATTGAGGTGCAGGTATTTGGTGATGGCAATGGCAAGGCCGTGACTCTCGGCGAGCGGGACTGTTCCGCCCAACGCCGCCACCAGAAAGTGCTGGAAGAAACCCCGGCCCCCAACCTGCCCGACAATGTTCGCCGCGAGCTTCAGGATACTGCCCGGGCATTGATGGAAGCGGTGCAATACCGCAATGCCGGTACGGTGGAATTCATTCTTGATCAGGACACCAACGCCTTTTACTTCCTGGAAGTGAATACCCGCCTGCAAGTGGAGCATGGCGTTACCGAACAGATTTTTGGCGTGGACCTGGTGGAATGGATGGTCAAACTGGCCGCCGGGGATTTGCCGGCGCTAGATACCCTGGGGCCGTTCATCCCCAATGGTCACGCCATCCAGGCCCGGGTTTATGCGGAAGATCCCAACAAGGATTTCCAGCCCAGCGCCGGTCTGCTTACCGCTGTTAGCTTTCCGGAAGCCGACGGCAAACAGGTGCGTATTGACCACTGGGTGGAAGCGGGCCTCACCGTCTCGCCGCTGTTCGACCCCATGCTCGCCAAAGTGATCATCCACGAAGTTGACCGTGACCAAGCGCTGGCGGCGCTGAGCAGCACGCTGGATGCCATTACCCTGGAAGGCATTGAGACCAACCGCGAATACGTTCGCGCCATTCTGGCTGATCCAGTGTTCGCGGAAGGTCGCATGACCACCCGCTACCTGAACGGCTTCAACCACCAGCCCTTTACAGTGGATGTTGTGGCGGGCGGCACCATGACCACCGTGCAGGATTATCCTGGCCGCAGTGGCTACTGGCCGGTGGGGGTACCGCCGTCAGGCCCGTTCGATAATCTCAGCTTCCGGCTTGGCAACCGTCTGTTGGGTAATGATGAGCACGCGGCTGGCCTGGAATTTACCCTCAATGGCCCGACCCTCAAATTCAATCAGGTCACCCGCATTGCCCTCACCGGTGCAGACATGGACGCCACACTGGATGGCCGTCCTGTCGAGAGGTATCAGTCCGTTGACGTGAAACCCGGCCAGGTGTTGAAGCTGGGCAAGGTCTGCGGCGAGGGTGCCCGTGCCTACCTGGCCATTGCCGGCGGCATTCAGTGCACGCCCTATCTGGGCTCGCGCAGCACCTTTACCCTCGGCCAGTTTGGTGGTCACGGCGGCCGCGCCCTGCGCACCGGCGATGTGCTGCACGTTGCAGAAGATACTGGCACTCCCAGTCAGTTCGAGGTACCGGATAACCTGAAACCTGCGCTAGGAAAACAGTGGACTCTGCGGGTGATCTACGGCCCCCATGGCGCACCGGACTTTTTCACCGACGATGACATGGCCATGTTTTTTTCCACCGACTGGCAGGTGCACTACAACTCCAGCCGGACCGGTATCCGTCTGGTGGGTCCGAAACCGAATTGGGCGCGCAGTGACGGAGGGGAAGCCGGCATGCATCCCTCCAATATTCACGACAATGCCTACGCCGTGGGCACCGTGGATTTCACCGGTGACATGCCCGTGATCCTTGGTCCGGATGGTCCATCCCTTGGCGGCTTTGTCTGCCCGGCGACGGTGGTGCTCGCAGACCGTTGGAAGCTCGGCCAACTCAAAGCCGGTGATACGCTGCGCTTCGAAGCCATCAGTCTGGAAGACGCGGATGCCTTGGCCGAAGAACAGGACGCCTGCATAGCAGGCTTGAGTGAACCGGTGAAGCAGGTTGGAAACGTCGAGATCACCACACCGATACTCACTACCCTTTCAGAAGAAGAGGCCGGCGTAGAGGTGGTTTACCGTGCCGCGGGTGACCGCTACCTGCTGGTGGAATACGGGCCGCTGATACTGGACCTGCGCCTGCGTTTCCGCGCCCACGCCCTGATGCTGTGGCTGGAAGAACAGCAACTGGATGGCGTGATCGAACTCACTCCCGGTATCCGATCGCTGCAGATTCATTTCAATCCGCTGCAACTAGCGCGCAGTACATTACTGAAAAAACTGGTGGAGGCTGAGCGTACCCTGCAGCAACAGGATGATCTGGAAGTCCCGTCACGCATCGTGCATATCCCGCTGAGCTGGGATGACGAGGCCTGTCATCAAGCCATCGAGAAATACATGCAATCGGTGCGCAAGGATGCGCCCTGGTGTCCCTCCAACCTGGAATTTATCCGCCGCATTAACGGGCTCGACAGCATTGATGACGTGAAAGCGATTCTGTTCAGCGCCAGCTATGTGGTGATGGGGCTCGGCGATGTGTATCTGGGCGCACCCGTGGCCACACCCTACGATCCGCGGCACCGTCTGGTCACCACCAAGTACAACCCGGCCCGCACCTGGACCGCAGAAAACTCCGTGGGTATCGGCGGCGCCTACCTGTGTGTCTATGGCATGGAAGGCCCGGGAGGTTACCAGTTCGTGGGCCGTACCCTGCAGATGTGGAACCGTTACCGCAAAACCGAGGCGTTCGACAAACCCTGGCTGCTGCGCTTCTTCGACCAGATTCGTTTCTACGAAGTCAGCCACGAGGAGCTCAACCAGATCCGACGGGATTTCCCCAAGGGGGACTACCCGATCCGAATTGAAGAGACCACCTTCAACCTGAGCGAGTACCAGCGTTTTCTGGATGACAACCAACACGACATCGCCCAGTTTACCGAGGCCCGCAATCAGGCCTTTGATGAAGAACTGCAACGCTGGGTGGAAAGCGGTCAGATCAACTTCCAGTCTGAACAGGATCTGGATGCGGACAACAGCGGGGAAGACGTCGATGGCACCCGGGTGGAATCCCCTACCGCCGGCAATATCTGGAAACTGAACGTGGCCGAAGGGGACGTGGTGAAGGAAGGGGACGTGGTCGCCGTGCTGGAATCCATGAAAATGGAAATCGAAATCACCGCCCCGGAATCCGGCAAGGTGGTCGCCATTTCCCGCCAGGAAGGCCAACAGATCAATGCTGGCCAGGCAATCATGGTGTTGAATTAAAAGCAGCTTCCAGCTATGAGAAAAACAGGTTTTATCCTTTTCTCGCAGCTGGAAGCTCGTAGCTAGTCGCTGTTATTAAGGTGCTGCCGCACAGGTAGCAGGCAGGCTTCGCTGATCGAGGATCATGAAGCGGTTGGTGTCCACCGCGTCACACTGCCAACTCACGCCATCCGGCCAGGTTACGGTCAGGTCAGCCTGTTCGGCTTCGCCCATGCCGAAATGCAGATCCGGTGGGTTCTGGCCGTTGAAGTTGGTGTTGGCCATGGCTACCCGGGTCTGGGTCTGCAGACCGAAGCTACCGCCCACATCGGCGGTTGCGCGCACTTTTGCGCCTATGGCTTCTGTGTTGGGGGACGCTCCAACCAGACGAACCGACAGGAATTTTTTGCCGTTGCCATGCCCTATCTGGTTACTGAAAAACTGCAGCCCCTTGGAATGATCCAACAGCGCTACATCCATGTCGCCATCGCGATCATAGTCAAGACAAGTAATGCCCCGCCCTTCGCTCGGCAGCAGTAACCCCCACTGAACAGCCTGCTCAGTAAAACTTCCATCACCCTGATTGATAAACAAACGCGGCAGAGACTCAAAATATTCCTGGGCAACGGTCTGATAATTTTCAACCAGATCCAGCCCTTTCTCTGACGATGTTGCAGAGGCCGGTATGGCGCCAAAGCCGTTGACATGGAACACATCCAGGAAGCCGTCGTTGTTGAAGTCGGCAAAGCAGACACCCCACCCCCAGTTGCCATCGGCGATACCCGCAGCCTCAGTCACATTTTCCAGAATCAACTCGCCATCTGCGCTGTTATTCCGGTACAGGCGATTTCCCGTCACCCCCCAGTTGGCTTCCGCTTCACCGCTCGGGTCATAAATGGAGGTGACGAACCAGTCCAGATCACCATCATTATCGTAATCACCCAGCGTGGAACCCATCCCGTTTTCGTCGCTGATAATTGTCCGGTCGGTAATATTGGCAAAAGTGCCATTACCCTGACCTTCCATGACGACACTGGTACCAAAATCTGAACCCAGCAAAAGATCCAGTTCACCGTCAGCATTGATGTCCGCAAATTGGGGTGAAAAATTCCAGGACTGGGATAAATCATTGTTGGAAAGCCCGGCTTCCACATCATTGTGCTCAAGCTCGGTGCCTCCATTGTTTTCCCAGAACACAGGAGCAGTAAGCACGTTACCCGGGAACCAGTGCGCGAGGAACATTTCCGGGTAACCATCGTGATTGGCGTCCGCAAACGACATGCCGTAGGTATTGCGGCTGATGCTCAGGTTCGCCACCGGGTAATAGCCACCGTCGTCATCACTGGAGTAAATCGGCAGATGCTTCTCCAGCAAATTGCCAAACAGCATTTCACGGCGGTAATCGCCATTCAGATCAATCATGGCAGTGCCGGTATACTTGCCTCCGGGATCATCAGTGAGCAGATCCATGGTATCAAAACCCAGTTGCCCACCGCGGTTGCGATAGAACACCATTCCCGACTCGTCACCTCCGGCATAGGCCAGATCCAGCCAACAGTCGTCATCCAGATAACCGGCGCTCACACCACCTGCAATCATCGTCGGCTCGATGTTGACGACGCCCTCCACGTTCCAGGTTTCCGGATCAAACCCATGAGGATGAAGCGGGCTGCCGAGCATATCGTAGAGTCCAAAAGCAAAAAGGTGCCGCGGCGTAAATACTGGCAAACCTGTGTTCAGCACAAACAGGGATGGCTCGGAATCACAACTGGCCAGTTCCACAAATGTATCCCGTGCTGGCGCGGTAAAATTCAAGGCAAAGGACTTCGGGTAATCCTGCGGCTCTGTGGGTGGCTCTTCCGGATCTGGATCTGGATCTGGATCTGGATCTGGGTCCGGGTCCGGGTCCGGGTCCACTGGAACGGTTGGCGCAAGCACCGGGTTTAATCCTGCTACCAGCAGGTTGCCGTCCGGATCCTCACTCTGAGCCGGTGTCCACTGGTTTCGGCACTGGTAATTTTTCACACAATCATCGGTCAGTGTGCGCAGGAAGACTGTCAGTGCGTTGACTTCCTGCACGGTCAAATTCCGGCCCGGCAATAACGGCTCAGCAATGAGGAAACTGGGTTCTGCCTGAACTGCCAGGGTATGCCCCTGCGCATAGTCATAGCCCTCCTTGCCCTGGAACTGGGCAAGTTGCTGCAGGGAAAAATCGAATATGGTAAGCCCCTGACGAGGATTGGCATGATAGCGAACTACCTCGCTCAACTGATCGAAGGTGCCGGCATGACCGTATGGCATGGTGAGCTGGATGTTCAGTAGACTCGGTACCCGGAACGCATATTTGTCTGCTGCCAGTCGGGTGCTGTTCCAGCGGCCAATATCATCTTTCTCCGCTCGCATGAAGCCACGGCCGATTTGCGGAAAGCCCACGTTGTAGAATTTTTCGTTGGTAAAGAAATCACCACTGTGACAGGCAACGCAGCCCAGCCCGCCCTCTTCCTTACCGGCAAAGAACAGGCGTGCGCCTTCCTTTGCCGTTGCCGTCAGTGCGTCATTATCGCCCTGCACATAGCGCTTCCAGGGGTTGTCGATAAAAACCATGGATGACATGTACGCCGCCAGAGCACGCTGCACATTCACCAGGGTGATTACCTCCTGAGCGCTAGCGCCAGGTTGATCAAAGGCTGCGCGGAACAAGGCAAGCCAGTTGTCACTGCCCTGTGGAGAAAGAAAGTGCGTGTCGACCTCACCTCGCAACCTCGCCACCAGATGTTCGCGATACTGTTCTTCCGACAGGGCGCTGAACAGATAGGCGCGCATTTCATTGTGATTGGTCAATGGAAACTTGCTGAAAACTTCCAGAAGACCATCTGCCTCAGAAGCATCTGACAGGTTACCGCTCTCCGGAGTGCGAATGGATTGCCCTTTGCCTCCACTTTGCACGCCTTCATCAAGCACAAAAACGCGGCCGTCGTACGACATGCTGCGGTCATAGAGCGCACTATTAAAGACCGTCTGGCTGTTGCGATGCATATTCGGCTTGCTGTCCGCCGCCGGGTCCAGATCGTTATGGATATCCAGTTGGCGCGGAGGGCCAACCTGGGAGGCGTCCAGAGGTGACACACCGATTCCCAGAGACAAGGCGTCACTGCCACCAAAGTCAGGGATATGGCAGGTCGCGCATGACGAGCTGCGATCGCCAGACAGGGTGTGGGAGAAAAACAGAATCTGCCCCAATTTGACCTTCGGGTCGCTATCCGGGGTTTTCTGACTCTGCTGGCGAGGAGTGGCAGGATCGCCAGTCAGGCCCTTTTCGGTAATGACACTGCGAAGCCAGACATCAAGCGCGGCTTCTGAATCAACCGGATCATTGGGGCCAACAGGGTTTGCCGATGCAGACGCGGCAGGTGCACCACCACCTCCCGACGAACCGCCACCTCCGCCACAGGCGACAAGCGTGAACACGGCCATGATGGAGCAAAACACCATGGCAAAGCGGGTGAAGGGCATCCCTGCTGACATAATGGATTCCGGTGATCATTATTGTTATGCCGACGCAAAATGTGAGCCGCGTCTCAGTATTTAGCATTATGGAACAATTATTAACCGAATCACCACATTTTTTTCTTGCCCAGAATTCGCACGTACCGCATAACCATTTGTTTTCAAAGGACAAACTGCAAAACTGAAAAAAAACCGGTTAACCCGGTCATAATCCGGGCTTCTTCTTTTGCCTCCCCCCCCAGGCCATCTCAGCCCGATTCAACGGTACGTGCGGTAAAAATCTGCATAGCGGGCCAACAATGGCACCTGTTGATCCACCCAACCCTGCAAGGGCTCCGGCATGGACTGCGGCCAGTCGAGGCCATATTCCGGCGGCATCAACAGGGGCGCCAGCAAGCTTGCAGCCGCCAGGTCGGCCCGGGAAAACCCATCCCCGGCCAAATAGGGCCGGCTCTCATATTCACGGGCTAGCGTAGCAATGGCATCTTCAAGGGCTTGGCGACTTTCACTGACCTGCGGCTCCCGGATTTGCATGGCCTTGCGCATCACCCCCTGCAGTTTGGGATAGATGGCCTTGAGGAACGGCTTTCCCCATAACGGGCCACCCTGGGCGAAAAACGGAATCACCAGATCCGGATAATCCAGCAAGGTGTGATAGCAGTAGCGACGCACATGAGGCCCAACCTGCTCATCGCAGTATGCCTCCCAGCGGATGGCTTGCGCGGCAACGGCCTCATCCGCCGGGGTCAACGGTCTATCCGGAAAATGCCGGTCCAGGTAGCTGATAATCGCAGCCGAACCCTGCACCACATCCTTGCCGTTTTGAATGACCGGCACACTACTGGCTCCCGCAAGGCGGCTAACCTTTTTCAAGTGCAAGCCGGGAAGGTGATTCTTTACCCGGTAGCGAACGCCCTTGTAGTCCAGAGCCCAGCGTACTTTTTCACAATAATGGGATATCGGGAACTGATGAAGAATGACGGTCATGATTGAATTCCGTGCAGGTTAATGAGCTTCGACTTTCTGTTTGCCGCAGCGCTCGCAACGGTACACGGTGACCAGCCTTCCCTGCTTCACATCGAACTGCTTGGCCTTGCATATTGTCCACTTGTGAAAGCCATGCTGGCACATACCGCGACGGGGCGCCTTTTTCACCGGTCTCTTGAAGGGCAGGATATCGGCCATAACCTTGCTGCGCGTTGTTCAGGATTGCCCAGCATACCGCAATTCGCGGCCCATCCATCAGCCCACCGGGCCCGGTTTCAGCCTTCAACGTGACAAAACCGGATCCAGAACTACACAGGCATCGAAGGTGACCTCTCAAAGCCGTATAATTCGCCCCCCAGGAAATAACCGGCATTGAGTATGAGTGACTTTACCCCCGGCCAGCGCTGGCTGAGCGAATCCGAAACTGAACTGGGTCTCGGTATCATCAAGGAACTGGACTACCGGCTGGTCACGGTAGAGTACCCGGCGGTAGAGGAAGAGCGGACCTACGCCATCAATAACGCCCCCTTGTCACGGGTCACCTTCAACACCGGCGACACCATTCGCACCGAGGGCGAACTGGAACTGACTGTGGCCGAGGTCAACGAACTTAATGGCTTGAAGGTATACATGGCGCACCCTGCCGGGGAACCGGAGAACGTGCAGCCAGTGCCGGAGACCCTGCTTGGCCATACCCTGCGCCTCAACTCGGCCCTGGATCGTCTGCTTTCGAACCAGCTTTCTTCCAACCGCTGGTTCGAGCTGCGCGTGGATGCACTCAATGCCCATTGCCAACAGCAGCAGTCCCGGATCAAGGGGCTGCGCGGACCGCGTATCGACCACATCGGCCATCAGCTTTACATCGCCGACCAAGTCGCCAACCGCTATGCACCTCGCGTGCTGCTTGCCGATGAAGTGGGCCTTGGCAAGACCATTGAAGCCGGCCTGATTCTGCACCAGCAACTGCTTACCGGCCGCGCCAGACGGGTGCTGGTGGTGGTGCCGCCAGCACTGGTACACCAGTGGTTCGTGGAAATGGTGCGCCGTTTCAATCTGCATTTTTCCATCTTCGACAGCGAGCGACTCAACGCCATTCAGCCGGAAACCAGCATCAAGGACATGCTGGCGCAGATTATCGAGGAAGAAAGAATTGCCGAAGAAAAAGGGGAAACCCCGGACAATCAGGACAACCCCTTCCTGTCTGAACAACTGGTACTGTGCAGCACTGAATTCCTGGCCGAATGCAATATCGAGGAGCTGGCCGCGGCTGACTGGGATTTGCTGGTGGTGGACGAAGCCCACCATCTGGAGTGGAGCGAAGAGTCACCCAGCGACAGCTACCAGCGGGTGGAAACCGTTGCCCGTCAGGCCCGGGGCCTGCTTCTGCTCACCGCCACTCCGGAGCAACTGGGGCTGGAAAGTCACTTCGCCCGTCTGCGCCTGCTGGATCCGGATCGTTACCCAAGCCTTGCCGCATTCCGGGAAGAACAAAGCCATTACCAGGAAATCGCCCAGCTGGCCGGCGATCTCCACGATCAGAAGAGCTGGAATGCCAGTCTGGTGGAAAGGGCCCAGGCGCTACTGCCAGACATGACCATCAGTGACGCCGACCGTGACGCGGTCCTGGCTGAGTTGCTCGATCGCTCTGGCCCCGGCCGGGTGATGTTCCGCAACACCCGCCACAATATCGCCGGCTTTCCGCAGCGCCATGCCCACGGCTATCCACAGGAACTCCCCGAGGAATACCGCTACGACAGCGACGAATCCCTTGAGGGGCAACTGCATCCGGAAACCCTGTATCACGATGATCGCTGGTGCACGCTGGACCCACGGGTCACCTGGCTGGAGCAGTTCTTCAAGCAGCATCGCCAGGAAAAAGTGCTGGTGATCTGCGCCAGCCGTCATACGGCTACCGATCTGCATGCCCACTGCAACTACAAACTGGGTATGAACGTGGCCATGTTCCATGAAGACATGGACCTGATCGAACGGGATCGTGCCGCGGCCTTCTTTGCCGACGACTTCGATGGCGCCCAGGCATTGATCTGTTCGGAAATCGGTTCCGAAGGCCGCAACTTTCAGTTTGCCCATCATCTGGTGCTGCTGGACCTGCCCCTCAACCCGGACCTGCTCGAACAGCGCATCGGTCGTCTGGACCGCATCGGCCAGCGCGAAGACATCCAGATCCATGTCCCCTACTTTGAAGGCCACGCCCAGGAAGTGCTGTTCCGCTGGTATCACGAAGGCATGAATGCCTTTGAACACACCAACCCGGCGGGGCACGATATCTACCTGCGTAGCCGCGATGCACTGGAAACCCTGCTCTGCAGTGACCCGGAATACACCGCCATTGATGCACTGGTAGACGAAACCCGTACCATCGCGGACGAACTTCACACCTTGATGGAAACCGGCCGCGACCGCCTGCTGGAACTGAGCTCCTTTGACGACGCGCGGGCGGAACAGCTCAAGGCATCACTGGCTGAGTCCGATGAAGAAAGCCCGCTGCCCTTTATGCAGCGGGTGTTCGACCGTTACGGCGTGGATCAGGAAGACCACTCCGACACCGCCATTATCCTCAAGCCCGGTCCACATATGCGCGACGCCTTCCCCGGGTTACCGGATGAAGGCATCACCATGACCGACGATCGCGCTACGGCACTCAGCCGCGATGACATGCAATTTATGACCTGGGAACACCCCATGGTGACAGGCAGCATGGAAATGCTGCTCGGTGAGCACCGCGGCAAGGCCGCCGTCAGCCTGCTGAAAAATCCGCGCATCAAGGCTGGCACCCTGCTGATTGAAGCCATCTATACGGTGGAGTCCATGGCACCACGCCACCTGCAGGCGGACCGTTTTCTGCCCTGCACCGTGATTCGCCACCTGCTGGATGCCAACGGCAAGAACATCAGCCAGGCCATCAGCCATGACGGCCTCAGCCAGCAGTGCCACAAGATGGACAAGCCCCTGAGCCGCAAGATCGTGTCCAGCCAGAAAGACCTGCTGGAAAAACTGCTCAAGGCCAACGATGCGGCTGCAGCTCAGGAAGCCGAGGGGATTATCGCCAGCGCCCTGGATGCCATGCGCCAGGAACAGGGCCACGAACTGGCCCGCCTGAAAGCGCTGAAGGCCAAGAATCCGGCGGTACGGGAAGAAGAAATCACCGCCATGGAAGAGCAGACCGCCCAACTGGAAAAGCTGCTCACCAATGCGCAATGCCAACTCAATGCCGTGCGCATCATTGTGGCCGGAGGGGAATAATCATGACCCTGCTGGAATGCATCGAGATCGAGCCGAAACAGCCAGCCCAGGCCAGTGTCATCTGGCTCCACGGCCTGGGGGCTAGCGGCCATGATTTCGAACCCATTGTTCCTGAACTGCAGTTGCCTGACGATCTGTCGGTGCGCTTTATCTTTCCTCATGCCCCCAACATCCCGGTGACCGTCAACGGCGGCATGGTAATGCCCGCCTGGTACGACATCCTCGCCATGGATATCGACCGCAAGGTGGATGAAACCGGGGTACTGGCTTCCGCCGATGCGGTGGACAGCCTGATTGAGCGGGAGCTGGAGCGTGGCATTCCCAGCGAAAAGATCATCGTCGCCGGTTTTTCCCAGGGTGGCGCTGTGGCCTACCAGTGCGCCCTGCGCCACCGCAAACCCCTGGCCGGCCTGCTGACGCTTTCCACCTATATGGCCATGCCTGTGACGCTCAGCGATGCCAACGCCCAGCTTCCCGTCATGGTCAACCACGGCACCATGGATCCGGTGGTTCCGGAACAGCTGGGCCAACGGGCTGTTGCCAGCCTGCAGGCAATGGGACTGAACCCCGATTATCGCAGCTATCCCATGGAGCACATGGTATGCCTGGAACAGATCAGGGATATCGGAGAGTGGCTGCGCGAACGACTAGCGCCTGACAACTGACGCCGCAACGAAATCAACGATATGTTCCTCGACAATGAATCAGCGGAACAGAAGACAAGCGTTCGGCCACCCTTCTGTTCTAGAAGCTGATCACTTCAGGAGTCATGTTGTTGTATTTCGGCATGGCATCACCGGCCCGAGAGCCGATATAGGTTGGGTCAGCAACCAGGTAGGAGCGCCCGGCAAATGTCAGGCGACTGCCTGCACCGGGCAGGGCAACGGCGGCCGCCACATGCCCCGGATACAACAGCCCCACCGCATCCATCTTTAACAATGTCCGTACAGCCTTGGTAAAGAAAACTGCCCGGTCTTCACAGTCTGCTGCCGGATTGAACAACAGCTCTTCCGGCAATTGATAATGCTCCCGGCCAAACTGCATCTGATCGGTGTCGTAGGCCACCCCGAATTGAATCAATTGCATCAGCGCATTCACCTTATCCAGATCGGTCGCATAGCGACCCTCCAGTCTTGTCCAGGACGTTTGCAGGGAGGTCAGCACTGAATCACTGAACGGCGCGGCGAAATAGTACGTCAGATCCATGATCGGATAATCGCCGTAATAACGCGCCAGCTCCCGGTCGAATTCAAAGGACAATCGGTCATCCCCGTGACGGATTTCGCGGTGGCCGTAATCCGGTTTCGTGACCGGATGCTGGTGAAAAGCCAGATCGAAGGCGCGTGCTTCACCTTGCTCACCGTGTATATTCAGTGACACACCACCATCAATCGTATCCGCCAGGTCGTAATATTTTTTCCCCTGCAGCGTGTAGTAACTGCGGCCATAAAGTTTCTGCTGTACCTGAGTCAGCAATACCACCTGCTGATCAGCATACCCCAGGCGCACGGCACGCCCCATTTCCACCAGCAGGAACCACTGCATAAGCATCGCATCACCCGGGCGCTCCGCCTGCGCCTGCGTGACCTTGCGGATCAGTTGCCAAAGCCCCCAGTCACCCAACGACATAGCTTTTCTATTCTTCTCGACCCAATCCAGCGTTGCCTGATAATCACTGCCCGCCAGCGCCGTGTATGCTGCTACCAGGGCAGCTTTAGAGTGATAATTGCCCGACAGGGACACCGACCATGGGGGTGGAACCAGGCTGTGACCAATAAACAGTACGCTGTCATCGGCTGGCGGTTCGACCGGACCAGCAGGCTGAGGCTTCGGTGGCAGAGGAGCCGGTTGCCGCTCGGGTTCATCCTCCTTGATCAGTACCGGTGGCTGCACCGGCTTTGGCACCGGATCGCGCACTTCACCCGGCCGCCCCATGAACGCAGCCCAGTCATCTTCAAGCATTTTCCTGAACTGTTTCTGCTGGCTGCTCAAGTGGGCCTGAAAGTTCTGTTCATGGGCCGCTTTCCATTGTGAAAAATCATCGGCATGAGCAGCCGTTACCAGTGCAAGACTCAGGCAAAGCAATGTTCTTGACAGCATGATGCAATCCATTGTCAAAGCGGCAAAGTTGTAATCACCAGGGAACTCACGCTGGGATGCGAGTCATGAAGCAGATCAAACAGCCGGTGAAGTTGATAGCTGGACTCCCCTTCCACCATGCCATGGCTCTCACGCAGATGATGCAGGGTGGCGGACTGGATCCGCTCATCAGTCACAATCGCCAGGTAGAAATCTCTGGCCGTCTTGCCACTTTCAAGCAGTCCTGCTTCATAAGTCATGCTCCCGCCAGGCAGTATTTTCAAACCCCCTTCATCAATGGGCTGATTGGCAGCCAGCACAGAGACGCGTCCATCCGCATAGACGTTAAAAATCGAAAGGAAACCTTCGAGAGTGCTATCCACACGCAGGGAAAACTGGTCTCCCACCAACAATTGATCAAGCTGTTGGCCAGTGTCTGCCGTTTTGATCAACGACAGGATCAATTCGGATGATCCGGCAAAATGCATACTCTGGAAGATATCGTCATCACTCAGCCGCACCTGCTGATCCCCGGCAACCAGGTACCAGCCCCCATGCTGGCGTTTCAGTGATAACGATAACGGCTGTGCGTTCTGCCCATGGCCAACATGCAAACCGGCACGAAGCTCATTGATCAGTTGCGAACCCAGCAGATAGGGATTGCCTTCCAGCCGGACACGATTGCCTGCCAACGATTTGTTCAATGTCGCAGCCAGCTGCTGCACTGCGCTGCGGGTATCAAATTCAAACACCACATGCCAATCACCGGAAGGGTCACCATTGTCCGAACACACCTGCACCGCCTGCTGGATACGAAGTCGAGTATCAATCCGGGCCGATGACTGGAACGAGCTGCTGCTTTCACCGTTGTTAAGCTGTGAGGTGGAGACACTTTTTCCTGTCACCTGGACGCTGATGCGCTCGGAGATATCCTTCAGGGCTTCAGCCTTGGCCTGCTGGAAGCTGGCACCTTGACCATAGCCGCGCACAACGACGCTGCCATCCACACCAGCAAGGCTGTCGGCGCAGGATGACGCATAGACCTTGTCGTCATCCTTTTCTTTCCCAAACCAGGCCAGCGCGGACTGATTGACCAGCAATAGCGCCATCACCAGGCCAGCTCTCAACCAGTTACAAGACGACATCAGGGCGCTCCCTTGTAAACAGCCATCACCCGACGATTGTCACCCACCAACTGAGGGGTCTGGTCGCTGGGTTTGTTGGCTTCGAGAATATAGTTGGCCACATTCCAGCTGAGATATTCGTGCAGTTCCCCGCTGGTAATACGCTGATCACTATCGTCATCCGCGCTACCTCGCAGGCCCTTGAGGAAATAGTAGGTGAACAGGCTGTGCCGCGCTTCGTTATACCAGTAGCTAACCTGCCTTGGGGAGGTGCTGGTAAAGACTGAGGCATTCCCCATGTCTATCGGTGTAATGGTATCTGCCGTTTTTAACAGCGCCGGGCTGATATCTTTCTGCAGCAACCCATCATTGGTGCTGCCCGAAAAGCAGGAATCAATCACCACTGTGACGTTATTGCTGGGCAGGGCTGCGATGCTGGCGTAAAAATCATCCAGTGCATAACCTTCATAGGCGAGATCACGCAGAGAGGTATCCACGGGCACCAGGTAAGCCTTGCCATCCTCTTCCAGCGATGGCGCGCCATGGCCCGAGTAATACACAAATACTGGCGGATTTTCGCGACGGCGAGCATTCAACTCCACACGACGATACAACACACCATCCTTGAAGCCACGCTCACGAGTGCCAAACAACCGACGAAACTCCCGGGAAGAGAGATCACGCTCCAGGCGCACATTATCCCGGGAATAACCCATCGCCTTGACCACGTAATCAGATACCGTACGGGCATCCTGGTTTGCGTAGCGAACCGGATCCAGGTTCGCGTAATTGCTGTTGCCAATGATGATTCCGACGGCCATATCTTCCTGGACGGCACTTGAAGGAATATTCAGACCGACATTATCAATAGCCACCGGAGCGGTGACAGGGGTATAGGCCACTGCCCCCATACCTATCTCGCCAGAAGCAGCATCAGGCACGTTCAACGCCAGACGTTGACGCAAACCTCCGGCGTTACCTTCCTCAGTCACTTCCAGCGCCAGCTTCAGGCCATCGCCACTGCGCAGGCTGGTATAAAGGCCCACTTCCACGGTGCGCATTTCATTGGGGGCCAGCGTTCCGATTCTTTTTTTCAAATCGGACTCGTTGCGAAGAATGACCCGTTCGTCTGTTGTCATCGCCACGGTCACATCTCTTGCAACACCTTTCCCCAGGTTGACAATGTCATAGCTGACCAGCAGAAGGCTGCCCTCACCACGGCGAATTTCCTGTCTGGCGATTTGCAGTTTCGCGGGCTGGAAGGCGCGAGCCACTGCTTGCAAAGAGAGCTCACGTGAGTCGAACCCATCCTTCTCCCTGGCAGCAATTGTCAGCGTCAAGGAGCCATCACGCAGGGTTTTTCGGGCTTGATAGGGAATCGCCCGCACCAGGCTTTTACCCGGTTCGATGCTGCCGATAGTAACCGTAGCATCGTGTTGCAGGGCATAGCTGCTGGAGTCCAGCTTGAGCACGACCTGATCAGCCCGTGTCTTTCCGCTGTTCTGCACTGTCACCAACAACTTGCCACTTTCACCACCATCCACCGCTTTGTCGTTACTGGCATCCAGTAACTCAGCGGTTAACAACAACTGCGGCGGGTTCATGAACTTCTGGCGCCGTTGCTCATCGTTCTGCAACTCGCGGCGTTCACGCTCAATCCGGGCCAGTAGTTCATTCATTCTCTGCTCGGGATAGTACGGCTCTGTACGACCTCCGCTTTCTACTTTACGACGCGCCATGCCCCGGGGCGTTTCATACCACTCGTAACTCACTTTGCCGGGAATGGTTATCTGTCCGTCCCGGGAGCGTTCGGCAAGGGCCTTGCGGTACAGATCAATGGCCTCATCGGTACTGCCCCGTGACTCAGCACGATACCCCTGCTGATAATAATCCAGCGCTTTGTTGTCATCCGCGAAGGACATGGCGCTTAGCATCAGCCCGGCAACAAGCAAAAACGATCTGATCATGATTCTCCCCAGAAGCAAATGCGACCACCTCGCAAGATGGCCACCCCCATCAAAGTACTCGGGAAATCGAGAAGCTGAACAACCTTTCATCCTGATCGTCGACATTAGAAAAGTCAGATTTCAGGATAGTCCGGTTCTCAATGGCATAGTCGACAACCCAGTTTTCCAGCATTACACCAATGCCCACGGTCGTTGCTTCAACGCCCTCTGAGTAAGGCTTGAAGGCGCTGCCACCACCATCAGCCTCGGATTCATAAGAGCCCAGCCGGACAAAAAAATTGTGGTTGGCGGGAGTAATGAACTGCATTTCCACACCGTAAGCGGTTCGCGCGTGGTCCACCGCAATAGGCTGGCTGCCACTCTGGCCCAGATACAACACTTTGCCGTAGGAGATTTCGTCACGTTGCACGGTACCGGTTGCATGCAGAGACCAGCCGCCCAAAGTGAAGGGACGCTTCAGGGCAACACCGAGACTCAATACTTCCGGTCGGTTAGGCAGGTCTTCCAGATCACCCAGAACCACATCCACATCAGTGTCTGAACGGTAGGTTGCGCCCGCCTGGAATACCGTGTGACTCTCTTCATCCAGCGTCCACTTGCCCAGTGCACCCAGGGTGAAGCCCATGGCAGTTTCACCATCAGATTCTTCACAGCTATTACAGTTCGAATCGGTATCCTGCATGACCATGTCAAGGGTACCGCCAAGGGCGACATTCTCATTCATGTCAAAACCAAAACCGAATTTCAGTTCCTTGTATTCGGTGCGCACCCTCACATTCTGGCCTCCATCCGTAGACGCCAAGGTGTTGAAGTCATAGGGCCGAAAATAAGCGATACCGAAACCCTTGCCGCTCAGTCCCAGATATTTGAGTTCATTATCCGTCTTGTAGGGTTCGTACACGCCATCAGCGTTAAACGACGGGGCTTTCTCACCCACGATGACGCTACCGTAGTCGGCAGTAATATCCATGGCATTACTGGGCAGAAACCCCAGACCCGCCGGGTTGTACCAGATGGTGCTGCTGTCTGACGCTACGGCGGTAAATGCCCCTCCCATCGCCATGGCACGGGCACCAGGCGCGGTGTAGAACTCTTCAAGGGCGGCAACGTGTTGTGTCGCAAGCAGCAAGGAAGAAGTGGCAATGATTTTCTTGTACATGAGTCCCCAACCTATTCTCAAGTAAAAGGATAGAACCAGCCGCCCCCTGAGGAAGCGGCCATTCGAAACAGTTAGTTATCGCGGTTACGCGCTGCATCCAGACGCTCACGGGCCTGGGATGAAAGGAATTTCTGGTACTGAACGTCTTCATCCTGAGCGTTGAGACTGGCACCACTGGCTTTTACCAGATTCTTGAAGAGGGCTTTGGAACGCTCACCATTCAATACCCACATGGTGCAGAGCTGGGTCTTTCCTTCGATCTTCCCGAACTCCACTGCATCCAGCACCGCACCATTCAGGCTTTGCTGGGTCAATTGCTCGGATACAGAGGTAAAATCAGAACCTTCTGCGGCTTCACCGTTGCCAACGCCAGTTCGGTTAGCCATGGTTTCCGCGAGTCCATCCACCGCCACAGTGATCTGGTTAGCCAGTTCCAGCCGCGCATTGGCCGATGACGCCTGCTTGGTGATATTCATGTTGCCGTTAAACGCCATGCAATCGGTGCCGACGAACTGATCCTGATTGGGCGGATTCAGCACCCAGCCAGGCAGCTTCACATCATCCGGCACTGCCGCATCATTCACGTCCTTGTTGGCACAACCGGCCAGCAGGATTGCGCAAGCCACCGCAGAAACACTAAATAGAGATTTCATGATCCCTCCAGCTTAAATGGGGCCGGCGAGGATCGCCGGTGCTCTCATTTCAGTGAGAGGGACATATCTTGAGTTTTGAACAGCGCAGGGTTAAAACCCGATCGTTGACGAGTGATCGGTGAGACAAGGCTTGGCGCGAAGAACGCGTTCCAGGTTGCGAAAACCGCTTCGCCCCCCTTTTTGGGTGAGGGTTACACTTTGCCAAGGCATCCATTTGCAATGCGCTTGCGCGGCTTTTGCCTGGATCACTCGCAAACGCCGCGGATCTTGAGGCTAAGACAGACCCGGCAATTCATCGTGAATTTGATAAGAAAAGCCATCATCCGGTAATGGATGCATCACACGTCCAGCATCCCCACATGAGCGGACGATTAGCATCATGCACCCGACACTCAGCGTTCCATAAAAAAAGCCGCGCCCTTTTGGGGCGCGGCTTTTTGCTTCTTGCCTGTCGCGTGGTGTCTGTGGCGTTTCTTACAGCCAGTACACCGTGACAAACAGGAACAGCCATACCACGTCCACAAAGTGCCAGTACCAGGCACCCGCTTCCCAGGCGAAGCAGTTATCTTCGCTGAAGTGTCCCTTGATCACACGGATCAGGGTAATCAGCAGGAAGATGGTACCGATGGTCACGTGGGCACCGTGGAAGCCGGTGAGCAGGAAGAACAGGCTACCGTAGATACCGGCATCCAGCGTCAGGCCCATGTCATAGGCGTGTACATATTCCAGTGCCTGCAGGCCCAGGAAGATCATACCCAGCGCAACGGTAGCCGCCTGGAACAGGATCAGTGTGCCGCGCTTGCCTTCCAGCAGAGCATGGTGAGCAATGGTCAGGGTAATGGAAGACACCAGCAGGATGGCGGTGTTGATCGCCGGCAGACCCCAGGCGCCCATCGGGGTAGTGGTGGTACCCCCCGGAGTTTCGGTCAGCGGCCACATGGGCTGGAAGTTCGGCCACAGCAGTTCGTGGGTCATGGCATTGGAGCCTTCACCACCCAGCCACGGGATGATCAGCCAGCGGGTATAGAACATGGCACCGAAGAAGGCCGCAAAGAACATCACCTCGGAAAAGATGAACCACAGCATACCCTGACGGTAGGAACCGCCCAGCTGGTTGCTGTGCAGGCCCGTCACGGATTCCTTGATGGTGTCACGCCACCATAGGGCGACAACCACCAGCAACCAGGCCAGACCCAGGAAAAACAGGGGCTTACCCGTGAAGCTCGGCTCCATGTCGGCCATGGTGCTTTGCTGGATGAAGTGTGCGCCGCCCACGGCGGTCATGCACAGACCGATAGACGCGGTCAGCGGCCAGGGGCTGCTTTCCGGTACGTAATACTTGTCAGTAGCCATTAAAATTCTCCTCTACAACCGGCTGTTATCAGTTAGCAGCCACGCTGTTATTTTTACCGGCGACCCGCTCTGTCACATCGAAGATCGTATATGACAGAGTGAATTGGTTGATGTGACGTGGAATTTCCGGATCCAGATAGAAGATCATCGGCATGTCCTTGCGTTCACCTGCTGCCAGCGTCTGCTGATCGAAGCAGAAGCACTGGGTCTTGTGCAGGTAGCGCGCCGCCTCCCCCGGGCTAACCGACGGGATGCTCTGGGTCACCATGTCCGAATCCGTGGGGTTACTGGCATAAAAATGCACCAGGGTGATTTCACCAGGATGCACTTTTACCCGTTTGGTCTCAGAGGTGAACTCACCACTGATACCATCCCCTTTCTGGGTAATGAATTCCACGGTCACGGTACGGTCTTCCACCACTTCTGCAGGTGCATCGGTGGCAGCCGTACTCGATGTCTTGCCGTTCAATCCAGTGATATCACAGATCACGTTGTAAAAAGGCACCATGAGGAAGGCAAAGGCAAACATGCCAACTGCCCAGATCACCAGCTTGGTCAGCGTACGCTTGTTGCGTTCTTCCACGCTGAGCTGATTATCGCTCATAGTGCCCTCATCTCGCGTCAGTTATTTGATCACCGGCGGGGTGTCAAAAGTGTGGAACGGCGCCGGAGACGGCACTTCCCATTCCAGACCTTCTGCACCTTCCCAGGGCTTCGCCGGGGCCGGCTCACCTTTCTTCATGGCGCAACGTACCGCCACCACGAGGAAGATCACCTGGGAAAGACCGAACCAGAAGCCACCAATGGAAATCCAGAAATTGTAATCCGCAAACTGCAGAGCGTAATCAGCGTAACGGCGCGGCATGCCGGCCAGACCCACAAAGTGCATGGGGAAGAACAGCAGGTTTGCAGAAATCAGGGAGTTCCAGAAGTGCAGCTCGCCCAGCAGCTTGCTCGGCATCACGCCGGACCACTTGGGCAACCAGTAGTAAGCCGCCGCAAAGATGGAGAAGATGGCGCCAGTTACAAGTACATAGTGGAAGTGAGCCACCACGAAGTAGGTGTCATGGTACTGGAAGTCTACCGGAGTGATCGCCAGCATCAGACCAGACAGGCCACCACAGGTGAACAGCACCACAAAGGCGATCGCCCACTTCATGGGCAGCTCGAACGTCATGGAGCCGCGCCACATGGTCGCCACCCAGTTGAACACCTTCACGCCGGTAGGCACGGAGATCAGCATGGTCATGTACATGAAGAACAGGGTACCGGCCAGCGGCATGCCCACGGTGAACATGTGGTGAGCCCATACCACGAAGGACAGCAACGCAATGGACGCGGTGGCGTACACCATGGAGGCGTAACCGAACAGCGGCTTGCGAGCAAAGGCCGGGATGATCGCTGACACGATGCCGAAGCTCGGCAGGATCATGATGTACACCTCAGGGTGCCCGAAGAACCAGAACACATGCTGGAACAGTACCGGGTCACCACCGCCAGCGGCATCGAAGAAGCTGGTGCCGAAGTGACGATCCGTCAGCATCATGGTCACTACACCCGCCAGTACCGGGATAACGGCAATCAGCAGGAAGGCAGTGATCAGCCAGGTCCATACGAACAGCGGCATCTTCATCATGGTCATGCCTGGGGCACGCATGTTGAAAACAGTAACTACCACGTTGATCGCGCCCATGATGGAGGAGATACCCATCATGTGAACGGACAGGATGAAGAGGTCGGTGGACGCTGGGCCATACTTGGTAGACAACGGCGCGTAGAAAGTCCAGCCGAAGTTCGGCGCGCTGGGGTTACCGGCGCCAAAGGCGCTCATCAGCACGGCGAAGATCAGGATGCCAAAGGCGAACGGCAGGATCCAGAAGGACCAGTTGTTCATCCGCGGCAGCGCCATATCCGGCGCACCAATCATCAGCGGAATCATCCAGTTGGCCAGGCCAACCGTGGCGGGCATGACCGCACCAAACACCATGACCAGACCGTGCACGGTGGTCATCTGGTTGAAGAACTCCGGATCCACGAACTGCATGCCGGGCTCGAGGAGCTCGGCACGAATTACCATGGCCATGAAACCGCCAACCAGGAACATGGCAAAGCTGAACCACAGGTACAGAGTACCAATATCTTTGTGGTTGGTGCTGAACAGCCAGCGTTTCAGGCCGGTCGGGGCGTGGTGATGATCATGGTGATCATCATGGGTTGCAGCTGCAGTAGACATTGCTATCCCCTCCCTTATTCGTGGTCGTTAACATCGGCGGGCTGGATCAGATCGCCGGTGTCGTTGCCGAAAGCGTTACGCTCGTAGGTGATCACCGCCGCAATCTGGCGCGGAGTCAGCTGAGCCTTGAATGCAGGCATGGCAGCACGGCCATTGACCAGCACATCGATATGTTCGTTCAGGTGCTCGCTTTTGGTCGCGAAATCAGAGCCAGCAAACGGCAGACCAATGCCACCTTCCCCGTTGGCACCGTGACACAGAGCACAAGCGGTAGCATAAACCTGCTGACCTTCTTCCATGGCCTGATCAAGACCGGAGAACGGGGTCAGGTCAGGACCGGAAGCCGCCTTCTCTTTTTCTTCAGCAATCCAGACTTTGAAATCATCCTGGGTAACCACTTCTACCGCGATGGGCATGAAGGCGTGGTTTTTACCACAGAGCTCAGCACACTGACCGTAGTAGGTGCCTTCCTTTCCTTCAGGAACAAGCGCCCAGGTCTCATTGACGAAGCCGGGAATTGCATCTTTCTTGCCACCAAAATCAGGCACCCAGAAAGAGTGAATCACGTCGTCAGAGGTCACCAGGAAGCGTACCTTCTGACCTGAAGGAATAATCAGCTTGTTGTCCACGCTCAACTGGTAGTCATGGTTTTTCTCGGGAGCTTCCTTACCGACCAGCTCCTTCGCCGTACCGTAGGGGAACAGACCACCGGACAATACCGGGTTGTTGTACTGCTCAGGCGGTGTGGTCATATTGGAGAAGAAGGACACACCAATATCGTTGTCGTCTTCATAGGTGAGGTACTCGTAGCTCCACTTCCAGCGGTAGCCGGTCACCTTCACGGTCAACTCTGATTCTGCCGTGTCATCCAGCTGAACCAGCACGCGGGTAGCGGGCACGGCCATGGCGATCAGGATGACAAAGGGAATCACCGTCCAAAGCACTTCCAGGAATACATTTTCATGGAAAGTAGCCGGATTCGGGTTCTTGGAGCGGCGGTGGCGGATCATGGAAATCACGATCAGGCCGAACACCAGCAGACCGATAACGGTCACGATCCAGAGAACGGTAGTATGAAGGTCTTGAATCTCCTGGCTGACCTCGGTAACACCGGGTCGCAGGTCAAGATTGGAACGTTCGGTCCAGTCGCTGGCGAAGGTCATGCCACTGATCATCAGTGACGTCAGACCCGCTGCCGCGCGGTGGAACAGAGTTGACTGCATGCGTTTGCTCCCTGTTTTCCCCAGCACACCTCTAATGGGCGCGCTTGTTCTTTGCCGTAACCGGCACCTGGAAAGCGAAGTTTCAGGATTGATGCGACGGGAATCTGCTACACCAAACTGTGGACCGCAGTGACCAAGGGGGTGGTCATGTACTGCCGTCGCACAGGCGCAATACCAATGAAATCAACCAGCTAGTTCCCGACAGCTGACGACTCACCGGATTGATCAAGGTGCGGCAAAATGCCCTATTGCATTTATGGGCGCCAACTCTAGTCATTCGCATGGGTAAAGTCCAGCCAAACGGTAGGGTTTATCAAGCTTTTCAGGCAGATGCAGCGTTACATTTTGTCAGGGAGTCTCTGTATAATTCCCTGCGCACTCAGCAACCCTTGAGCCGACAGGGATTTATTCCTCATCCTCTCCGGACTCTCCTTTTATCTGCACGCCACCGGATGCTCCGATGCCCGAAGATCGCCAGATTTACCGTGTGATATTCCTTAATAATGGCAAAACCTATGAAGTTTATGCCGGCCAGATATATCAAAGTGACCTTTACGGCTTTATCGAGGTGGAAGAATTCCGGTTTGGCGAGCGCTCTGGCGTGGTGGTGGATCCCGCAGAGGAAAAGCTGAAGACCGAATTTACTGACGTGATCCGCTCCTATATTCCGCTGCACGCCATTATTCGTATTGATGAAGTCAAAAAGGAAGGCCCCGTCAGGGTTTCGGAGGCCAAAGGACCCAATATTGCCACCCTGAGTTTCCCGCCAGCGCCCAGGGAGCCGGGAAGCCGCTGAGACACCTGCAGACAAAAAAACAGGGCGTCGATGCCATCGAACGCCCCGAGGGGTTGCCTGATATTTTGAGGAGAAAACGTTGCTTGCAGGGAATTAGTCAGGCCTGACGCCGGAAAGTTCCCGTTTGCGCAAAAACTTCGTACATTTTTCAGGCAACAGCGCACCACCACCACTCTGCCGGACCGCCATCGTCGCCTGTGTCAGCCTTTCCGCCCGCGCGACCAGTCCCACAAATACCAGCAATATGAAACGCTGAAACAACCAATCTGTGACCATCACTGCCTCCTGAGACCATGAAACATGGCAAGTTAGAGGCAGGAATCGCCGCCGGGTTCTTGCAGCCAAGCGCTTTTTACCAGAGTTTTACTCGCCAGCAGGCCCCGTGGAATCCGCAGACGATGTTTGCTGGATAGGCTGACCATGCAGCAGGTTGGGATTCACGTCATGGGGGGTAATCCAGCCCATCATCATGCTGAGCAGAATAAACAGGAAGACCGCCGCCGAGAAACCTACCCGCCAGGCCAGCGCCCGCATGGTTTTGGACTTCCCCTCGCCCTGCTCCCCTTTTACCAGCGCCATCAGCGCCCGCCCCAGTGAAAACACGGCCGCCAGAAGCAGCACGATGACAATCAGTTTTACCCACCACATATATAGCCTGACTCCTGTGTCGACAATCTGAGCGCCACATGTCCACTGTGCATGGCCGCATCGGGTTGTCCTATGTAGAATGTGCCGCCATTGTAATCATCCGCCACCGCCCTGCACACAAAAGGCGGTTGGCACCATGCCCGACCGGCAGAGATTTTCACTATGTCATCGCGCACTCGCGTCAAGGCCTACTTGGCTGTCATTGCCCTTTTTGTGGTTGTGGGCACCTGTCTGCGCCTGAGCTGGTGGCAGCTGGAGCGTGCAGAGGAAAAGCGCGTCTGGCTGGAGAGCCAACAACAGAAAGCAGAGCTGCCCCCGGCCAATCTGGCCTCTCTGCTCGCCAACGACAGCCCCCAACACCGCCGTGCCCGGGTTTTCGGGGTAATGGATAACGCTCACTCGATCCTTCTGGATAACCGCACCCTCAACCGGATTGCGGGCTATCACCTGCTCACACCAATGCAAACCGACGAAGGCCAATGGGTGCTGATCAATAGGGGCTGGCTGCCCCGTGGCAACCGCCGGGATATCCTGCCGGACATTCCCGTCATCGAAGGCCGGGTGCAAGTCGAGGGCACCGTCTACCAGTCCCCCGGAGAAGCATTTGTCCTCAAGGACGAGCAATTGCCAGACAATCAATGGCCATTGCGGGTACAAAAAGTGGATTTTCACGCCATCAGCGAAAAACTTGGGGTAGAATTGGCGCCCTTTGAAATCCGGGTCACCCCGGAACTGTCGCTGGGTGGACTCGACCCGCTGCCCAGGCACTGGCAGGACATCACTGTCATGGCACCCGAGCAACACAAGGCCTACGCCCTGCAATGGCTGGGACTGGCCATTGCGGCGCTGGTGATTTTCCTGTTTGCAGGCACCCGCGCACAGAAGCGCCGCCTTACTGGCAAGCCACAATAAGGTGTGCGCCTCATTATCCGGGGCCACCACGGAGAACAGACACTGATATGTCACCAAAGACCAAAAACATCCTTACCCTGGTCGCTATCATCAGCCCCTTTGTGCTGTTTGCCCTGGCGGGCCGATTCCTGATCAACCCCTGGGAACTGCCGCGGCAGAACAAGGGGCAGTTGCTGATCCCGCATATCGACGTAGCGTCCCTGAAAGCCAGTGACACAGAAGGCCATCCTTTCGGCGCGGACGACACCAAGGGAATGTGGTCCATTCTTTATATTGCTGACAGCGAGTGTGACACGCGCTGCAAGAACGGCCTCTACTACCAGGTTCGCCAGGTTCGCCTGACACTCGGCGAGGACATCGACCGGGTGCGCCGCGTGATACTGCACACCGCCCCGGCAGCGGCAAGCCTCAGTGAGTTCCTGAACGATAATGTGGAAGGCATGATTTCCATCCAGGCCTCTCCAAAAGCGGTAGAGCAGGCGCTGGCTCCGGCTTATGCGCCCAACGCCAGCCAGCCCATTGGCGATATTTTTCTGGTCAGCCCGGACGGCCAGATCTTCATGCGTTATCCCACGCATGAAAACATGGAAGCCACACTGGAAGAAGCGGAGAACATCCGCGTAGACCTCAAACGCACCCTGAAAGGGTCACTGATCGGTTAACTGACTTATGTCTACTCCTACTGTGTCGCAGCGCTGGCTGCGCGGTTTCTGTATTTTTGCTGTCATCCTGGCCGCCGGCGTCATCACCCTCGGCGCCTGGACCCGGCTGTCTGATGCTGGCCTGGGTTGTCCGGACTGGCCCGGTTGCTATGGTCATCTGGATGTCCGCAAGGCCATCGACCACGTCAACACCACCAATCAGACTGAGCCTGGCAGCCTGCGCGAAGCCCACAAGACTGTGCCGGAGATGGTGCACCGCTACTTTGCATCCACTCTGGGGCTGGTCATCATCATTATTGCCGCGCTGTCCTTCGTGAATCGCAAACGCGAGAAACAGCCACTCAAGCTGCCGCTATTCCTGGTCGCACTGGTCATTTTCCAGGGCATCCTCGGCATGTGGACGGTGACCATGGGACTGCAACCCACCATCGTGATGCTGCATCTGCTGGGCGGCTTTACCACCTTTACCCTGCTGGTATTGCTCACCGCCCGTGTGTTCCGCTGGCCCAGTTTCCTGAACGACTGCGATGTGCGAATGCTCAAGCCCATCGCCTCGCTCGCGCTGCTTGCTGTGATCCTGCAAATTGCCCTGGGCGGCTGGACCGCCAGCAACTACGCTGCCGTGGCCTGCACTGAACTGCCGGTTTGCGAAGAGGGCTGGCAGGAACGGCTAGACTTCGATGAGGCCTTTATTTTCTGGGGCCATGAGCATGACAAGGAAGACTACGAATACGGTGTGCTGGATAACGACGCCCGCACCACTATCCATGTGATGCACCGCTTCGGCGCCCTTGTCGTCACCATTTTGTTGCTGGCACTTGTGGCCAAAATCCTGATTCGGGCCCGCAGCACCTTCTTCCGTAATTTTGCCTTTGTCCTTCTCGGCTTGCTGGCCCTGCAACTGGCGCTGGGCATCAGCAATGTGGTCTTCGCAGTGCCCCTGGATGTTGCGGTGGCCCACAACTTCGTGGCGGTGATCCTGCTCGCTACCCTGGTGCTGTTCATTCGTGCCATCAATGTGAAATGCGGCATTCTCAGCCCGCGCCAGCAAGGAGACCCGTCATGACTGAAAACGCTACCTGGCGCGATTATCTGGCTCTGACCAAACCTGGTGTGGTCATGCTGTTGATGGTCACCGCAGTGGCCGGCATGTTTCTGGCCACCGATCCGCCGGGCATGGTGCCGCTGGATATCTTCATCCCGTCCTTCATCGGGCTGACCCTGGCGATGATGTCCTCTGCCGCCATCAACCAGATCATGGACCAGAAAATCGATGCGATCATGAAGCGCACCGAAAAGCGCCCGCTGGTGGCCGGCAAGCTCAGCCCCAAAGCCGCCATTACTTTCGCGGTGCTGCTGGCCGGCGCATCCATGGTGATGCTGTATTTCATGGTCAACCCACTTACCGCCTGGCTGACCCTGTTCGGTTTTGTGGGCTACGCCTTCGTTTATACCCTGTACCTGAAACGGGCCACCCCACAGAACATCGTGATTGGAGGGATTGCCGGTGCCATCCCGCCGCTACTGGGCTGGGCTGCCGTCACCGGTGACGTGCATCCTTATGCCTGGCTGCTGGTACTGATCATCTTCGTATGGACTCCGCCGCACTTCTGGGCCCTGGCCATTCACCGCAAGGACGAATACGCCAAGGCAGACATTCCCATGCTGCCGGTGACCCACGGCATTCCGTTCACCCGTGAATCGGTGCTGTACTACACCATCCTGCTGTTCATCTGCACCCTGCTGCCCTACCTCACGGGCATGAGTGACCTGATTTACCTGCTGGCCGCCCTGATCCTCGGTCTGGTGTTCCTCTACCATGCGGTGCGACTGCGCTTCTCCGATGACCCGAAGCTGCCCATGAAAACCTTTGGCTATTCGATCACCTACCTGTTCGCCCTGTTCACCGCTTTGCTGGTGGATCATTACCTGGCGATCAAGCCCACCGACGTGGCGATCTGGCTGGGGGCGTAACCATTAATTAATAATTGAGAATGAATAATTAATAACTGGCGCGAGCCAGAATTAAAGGTTCTCAAACGCCAGAGGCCGCGCCCCGACCATGGACGCGGCCTCTTTGACTGCAGGCAGCCACACTGCCATTCCTCACCGTTTTCCATTGCTTGCACTCGCTTTAAGCCCATCACATCGCGTTATACTGTCAGAACCGAACAATAATCGGGAGGCAACCATGGCAACCCGCAGCATGGATGACTGGCTGAACGCCTACGGCGAAAGCCACCAGAACCCCACCAACAAGAAGGTGCACTTTGTCTGTGTGCCGGTGATTTTCTTTACCATTGTCGGCTTCCTGTGGGCCATACCCGCACCGCTATTTACCGGCTTCTGGGCCTGCCTGGCACTGATAGGGGTCACGCTCTACTACGCTCGCCTGTCTCCGCCCATTGCCGCAGGCATGCTTGCATTCAGCCTGTTGTGTCTGCTGGCGCTGTCATTACTGGAAAGCGCCGGCGTGACCATCTGGCTATTCTCTCTGGTGGTATTCGTGCTGGCCTGGATTGGTCAATTCTGGGGGCACAAGGTTGAAGGCAAGAAACCCTCCTTCTTCGAAGACATCCAATATCTGATGATCGGCCCCGCCTGGATCATGGGGTTCCTGTATCGCAAGTGGGGCATAAAATACTGACTGCATTTCTCCAGGGCCGCGGCAGGAGCACCTCTCGAGGTGCGAACCGAGCGACAGCGAGGATGAATTCCAAGCCTGTGCCGACAGTTTTATTTGATAACGCATTGGAGCTGGCATTATTGCCATTCCTTCGCCCAAGCTCAGGTTCGCACCTCGAGAGGTGCTCCTACAGTAACTTCTCCGAACCGCCTTCCCCCGCTAGCACTTTTGCAGTAGGTTATAACCACAACTTTTTTCGCTTGGGGAAGGATTACCCACCATGGGCATGCTGATCTTTTTGGGCGTTATCGTCGCCATCATTGTTTACATCATCGCCATCTATAACCGCTTGATCGCGTTGAAAAACCGCTTCAAGAACGGCTTTGCCCAGATCGATGTGCAGTTGCAGCGCCGCCACGACCTGATTCCCAATCTGGTGGAAACTGCCAAGGCGTACATGAGCCACGAGAAGGAAACCCTGACCCAGGTGATCGAGGCGCGAAACCAGGCAGTGAGCGCCCAGAAAGCCGCCGCCGCCCATCCGGACGATGGCGCTGCAATGGCGAAACTGGGCAAGGCCGAATCCCTGCTCTCCGGCTCGCTGGCAAATTTCTTTGCCCTCAGCGAGAACTACCCGGATCTGAAAGCCAACGAAACCATGTCCCAGCTGATGGAAGAGCTGACCAGCACCGAAAACCGGATCGGCTTTGCCCGTCAGGCCTTTAATGATGCGGTCATGAACTACAACACCTACCGCGAACAGTTCCCGCAGAATTTCATTGGTGGTCTGTTTGGCAGTTTCAAGGAAGCCCAGCTGCTGAAAATCGAAAACGAAGCCGCACGGCAGGCCTCCAAAGTCAGCTTTTAGGGCTGACCCATGGACTTTTTCCAGCAGCAGCAGAAAGCCAAACAGCGCACCGGCTTGCTGGTTCTCTATTTTTGTTTGGCGGTCATCGCGGTGGTGGTCTGTGTCACCACCGCCGTGGTGTTATTGCTCGGGATGGCCAACATCCAGCTTTATCCGCAAAACGGCACGCTTCTGTTCAACCCCGTCATTTACTGGACCGCGCTGGGTACCTTTGCCGTCATTGTGGGCGGCTGCCTATTGAAAACCTGGCAACTGCGCAAGGGGGGCAGCGCTCTGGCGGAAATGCTGGGGGGGCGCCTGATCAATGCCTCCACCACCGATCAAGCCGAACGACAACTTCTGAACGTAGTGGAAGAAATGAGCATCGCCTCCGGCATTGCTGTGCCGCAGGTGTATGTCATGGATCAGGAAAACACCATCAACGCGTTCGCCGCAGGCTTCCGCCCTTCCGAAGCCGTTATTGCCGTGACCCGTGGTAGCCTGGATCGCTTTTCCCGGGACGAATTGCAGGCGGTCATCGGCCATGAATTCAGCCACATCCTCAATTCGGATATCCGCATCAATCTGCGCATGGTCGCCGTACTCGCCGGCATTCTGGCGGTGGGAAAAATCGGCGAAATCCTGTTGCGCAGCGGAAGTCGCTCACGGCGCGCGTATTCTTCCCGCAGCAAGAACAATGGTTTGCCGGCACTGGGGCTGGCACTCGTGGTGATCGGCTACGTGGGGCTGTTCTTTGGCCGCCTGATCAAGGCTGCCATCAGTCGTCAGCGTGAGCTGCTCGCCGATGCTTCCGCCGTGCAGTTCACCCGCAACCCGGCCGGACTGGCGGGTGCGTTGATCCATATCCGAAATGATGGCGGGTCCCACCTGGCGTCGTCCCACGCGGAAGATATGAGCCACATGTGCTTTGCGCCCTCTATCCCCATGAAGCTCAAGCAATGGCTGGCCACCCACCCTTCTCTGGACGAGCGGCTTGCCGCCCTTGGGCCGGAATGGGTTGCCCGCGCCAGGGCGCGTGCCAGACAACAGGATTCGTCATCCCCTGCCAGCGCATCCAGCGTAGCGCCCCCGGAAGGCGCAGCCGGCTTCGCCGCCGGGAGAGGCAACAACTCCGCTTCAGCGGCCCCCTCTCAACAGGTGGGAACCGTTCAGCAGGGAGACATGGCATATGCACAGCAACTACTGTCCGCCCTGCCGGGCTCCATTCGCTCTCAAGCCCATACCCCGGAGGGGGCCCGGCAAGTCCTGTTTGCACTGGTACTGGCCGGCAGCCGTGCAGACAGCACCATGCTGCTTGCCCGCTGCAAGCTTGCCGACTCTCAAGCGTTCCAGTCACTGACCCGTGCGGTGCGCGAGCTCGGGCCTGAAACACGCCTTCCCCTGATCGACATGGCCTTGCCGAGCCTGAAGAGCCAGCCCCGCGACAGTCGCCGCAAGCTGCTGGCGGATCTGGAAAGGCTGTGCAACGCCGACCAGCATTTCAGCCTGTTTGAATGGACCCTGCTGGCGCTGGCCCGGCAACAGCTTGACGACAATGCCGGCCGCAACCGACATACCCGTTTCCATCGGCTTGGAGCCGTTGCCCAGGAGCTGCAACAACTGTTTTCTGTACTGGTATGGGCGGGTGGTGCAAGCGAGGCCCAGGCTGAAGCGCTATTCCGTCAGCACGCGGGCAGCCTGCTCCCGGCAGCGCGCAGCCTTCTTCCCCTGAGTCATTGCAGCAGCGCCAAACTGTTCAGCGCCGTGGATCGGCTTGCAGACCTGTCCCCGCTGTTGAAAGGTCCGATCATCGATTGTGCCGTGGACCTGGCCATGGCTGATGGCACACTGAAAACCGCAGAACGCGAACTGCTTCGCGCACTTTCCAGCCTGCTGGAGTGCCCCCTTCCACCTCTTTTTGACCGCCGTTAGTCGCAATTTATTGCATGAATCTGCTTCACGAATAGCCAATCGCTTACACTGATTTCAGAATATGGCTATATGCTGGCACTTGTGTACAAGTAAAAATCACTCAGGTCAGCTCGGGCATTTTGGCCTGTCCATCCCCGGATAGTTGTTCAGGAAACAGACATACTGGGATCAGCAGCAGATACAAGGTAAGCGGATATGGAACTCAACAAAGCCAGCACACGAAATGCCTGGGCCGCGGTGGATCATCTTACCCGGCAGGTTCGTAATGGTGACCTGAACCCCGCACTCTCCCAATGGGTACTTGCACAGGGGCTCGACCTGGACAACACCGTATTTTCAAGTGTCGGCTTGTTCGATGATGGCATCTATACCGGCACCCTGGTGGACCGCGATGGACGCGTCTGGGAGTTCCTGGCAGATCTGAATGAACCGGCCGCCAGCGAGATGGATGACGTTACCCATGCCCTGGGCCCCAAGTCTCCCGAGCATCCCAAGTCCGACCCCTGCGACCTGATCACCATGTCCATCCTCTATCACCGTGAGGAGCAGGTGGCCGCGTAACGCCGGACGCGTTTCGAAAAGCTGAAATCCCGGAAGATGGGGGCTAATTAGTTTTTGTCTTTCAAAAAATCGTCACTCGACACCCGATTCTGGAACCCTTGCCTTCCCTGGGCTGCTGGCAGGTTATTCACTTCGCTCCCCCTTTGGGCATGCACTGCGTGCGTTACTCCGCTGAGCCATGCTCCTGCAGCAGCACGGTCCAAGCGCCTTACCCCCCATCCTTCCTGAACGGCAACAACGTCATGGCCTCGTCCCGATAGCGCTGCACATGCTCCGCCTCTTCCTTGCAGAAATCCGCAATGGCATTTTGGAAAGCTGGTTCACGCAGATGATGCAGGGACCAGGTGATAACGGGTTCAAAACCACGCAGGATCTTGTGCTCCCCCTGAACCCCGGGATCAAACACCTGTAATCCTCGCTCGATGGCATACTCGATGCCCTGGTAATAGCACAGCTCGAAGTGCAGACCATCCACTTCCTCCAGACACCCCCAGTAACGTCCGTACAGTTGTTGCGAGTCCTGAAAATACAATGCTGCCGCAACCGGCTTGTCCTTGCGATATGCCAGCACCAGCAGAATCTGTGGCGCCAGTTTTTTTGACAGCTGCAGGAAAAAGCTCTCATCCAGATAGGGGTACTGGCCGCGCTTGAGATAGGTACTGGCGTAGCACTGATAGAACACTCGCCACTGATCCAGCGTCACTGCCGGGCCGGGGATACGCTGAACCGTCACCGCCTGATCCCACACTCGCTGACGTTCCTTGCGTAGATTCTTGCGTTTGCGGGACTGGAAACGGGCCAGATAATCATCGAAATCGCGGTAATCCCGGTTCAGCCAGCGAAAATGACAGGCCTGCCGAGCCACCAGCGGCAGCTCCTCCAGCGCCTCGCGGCTGGGCTGATCCGGGAACAACAGATGCCATCCACTGGCCCCCGTCTCGACCATCTGCGCCTGTACAGCATCCCACAATTGCCCCGGATCCGGGGAACCACGCCACCGCGGTCCCGTCACCGGGGTATAGGGAATGGCGGTCACCAGTTTCGGGTAGTAGGCCAGACCATGACGCTGATAGGCCTCTGCCCAGCTGAAGTCGAAGACATACTCGCCACGGGAATGACTACGCGCATAAAGCGGCAACCATGCGTCCTCCAGCGCCAGGTGACAGGGGGTCCAGCCACGCTCTGCTGTGACCGCGCCACTGTTTTCCAGGGCACCCAGATAGGCCTTATCAAGAAAGGGATAGTCGGACAATGTCACTCCACATGAGTTTCCGCACCGGCTTGGGTACAATGCGCGCATTGCACGGTGGTACAAGGCGCTTTTTTGGCACTTTTAATGCGTAATGCGCAAACCGGGCAATGCCACCTTGATACCGGTGGCTCTATATCTTTAGTTAACTCTCAATCTTCACAAGGTAACGTCAAATCCATGAATGTCTCTAAACCTTTGACCGCATTTTATGCTATTGCGGCACTTTTGCTTGCCATCCCAGGCGCGTGGCTGTTATTCGCGCCGGAAATGGCCATTGTCACCATTCACGAAAACCTGGCTACCATCCAGCTTTCCAACGTCCACAGCCAGCAAACCGGCCTGGGCCTGCTGCTGGCGGCGGCCGTCAATCTGGTCTGCCTGCGTGATGGCTCAGCACGTCTGCCATTACATGTTGCCGTATTCTTTTACCTGGCCGGTCTGGTCGCCAGCCATGGCGGCCGGGTTTTCGCCGACCAGTGGTGGATGTGGCTCCCCGCAGCTGTCTATCTGCTGCCGCTGATTCCGTTCGGTAAACTGGCACCCGCCAACCTGCCATTGCCGCTGCCAGGCAGCAACGGCCAACAACGTGGCGAAGTGAAGTGGTTCAACCCCAACAAGGGCTTCGGCTTCATTCTCACTGACAAGGGCGAAGAACTGTTCGTCCACTTCAAGGCCGTGCAGAACGGTGGGCGCCGCAGCCTGCGCACCGGTACCAAGGTGCGCTTCGACACCCGCATGTCCGACCGTGGCGAGCAAGCCGATAACGTCTACATCGAGCAGTAAACGCATCACGCGACACGCGACATGCTGCACCCATGGCATGTTGCGTGTCGCTGCTGCCTGAACCGGAATAACAACAATGAAACTGGCAATTGCAGACTGGATCGTTCTGGCTGGCTACCTGTGCGTGGTTCTAGGTATCGGGGTCTATTTTTCCCGTAAAAATACCAGCACTGAAGAATACTTCGTCGGCGGTCGCCGCTTTCGTGGCTGGGTGATCGGTCTGTCGCTGGTGGGCACCTCCATCAGCTCCATTACCTTCCTGGCTTACCCTGCGGACGCCTTCAAGACCGACTGGATTCGCTACCTCCCCAATCTTGCACTGCTGCCGGCCATGCTGGTGGCAGCGTTTGTTTTCCTGCCGTTTTTCCGGCGCGGCAACATGACCAGTGCCTACGAGTTTCTGGAGCTCCGCTACGGCCCTTCCATTCGGGTTTATGGCGCCATCGCCTTTCTGGTAGCCCAACTAGTGCGACTGGCCATGATCCTGTGGCTGCTGTCACTGCTGATTCAGGAAGTCACCGGCGTGACGCCAACTACCGCCATTGTTCTGGGCGGCCTTTTTGTCGGGCTCTATACCGTGATCGGCGGCATCGATGCGGTGATCTGGACCGATGTGCTGCAAACCGTGATCCTGCTTCTGGGCGGCATCCTGTGTCTGTGGGTGATTCTGGAGGCGCTTCCCGGTGGTCTGGGGCAGATTTTCGATATGGCCGGTAACGCCGGTAAATTCGCTCTCGCGCCTTGGGAAGACGGTGGCCCCGGTGAGACGTCCTGGTCGTTTTCCCTGAGTGAGAAAACCGCCACCATGATGTTGCTGATCGGTCTGACCAACTGGCTCACCGAATATTCCAGCAATCAGAACACGGTGCAGCGCTACTGCGCCTCCCAATCTACCAAAGAGGCCCGCCGCGGCCTGTGGGTGTATCTGTTCACCGCCCTGCCGATCTGGGCATTCTACATGTTCCTGGGGACCGCACTGTGGGTGTTCTTTCAGGTCTTCCCGGACGTGCAAGCCAGTGCCATTTTGCAGGGCGAGGCGCGCGCCGAAACGCTCATGCCACACTTTATAACCGGCTACCTCCCCGCCGGCGTGGCCGGATTGGTGATCGCCGCCGCTCTGGCCGCCGCCATGAGTTCGCTGGATTCCAGCATCAACTCGGTGACCACCGTCAGCGTGGTGGATCTCTACCGGCGCCACCTGCGCCCCGGACGGGATGATCGCCATTATCTGCAGGTGGCATGGGCCATCGCCGTTGCAGTAACCGTATTCATGATTGGCGGAGCATTATGGCTTAACGACGCAGAAACCAAGACCCTGCAGGACACGTCCACCATCCTTGTCTCGTTGCTGGGCGGCGGCATGCTGGGGCTGTATTTGCTGGGTTTCTTCAGCCAGCGGGGAGATGCGCGGGCAGCATGGTGCGGGATTGGCTGCACCCTGGTGTTCACCGGCTGGACAGTGCTGACCAACAAGGGGCTGCTGCCGGATGTGCTCAGCGCCCCCTTTGATCTCTACTACACCGGCCTTATCGGCAATCTTCTGATGTTTGTGGTGGGCTATTTCGCCGCATCATTGTGGCCCGCATCATCAGCGGCGGCCGCTGACTGAGCGCCCCCCTCACCGTTCCGGGACCGCAGCAGCCGATCCCGGATCAGCCATCCTGCAGCCCAGCACACCAACCAGGGATCCAGCAGGTAATCCCACAAGTTGTCGCTGGCCAGCAGATCCATCCGGAACGCCAGCTGCGCCGCCACCAGTATCAGACACGATGCATAGGCACGCAGCACCCAGGCCAACAGGCCCACCAGCAACAGTCCAGTGCTCAGACTGAAATTCCCGTACCCCATCGCGTAAGGATCCAGATACGTAGAGCCCATGCTGGCCGGGTAAAACCACAGTGCCAGTACGACAAGCAGCAAGCAGGCGCCTCGTAGTTGATTCACCGGCAACCAGTAAATACCGGTTATCCGGTGTTTTATCGCCAGCACCGCCAGCAAACCGGACGCCACGCTGAAGCTGGCCAAGTAACTCAGCAGCCAGGCCGCCGGCCCCCACGGGTAAGGCAACAGCGCCCACAGGAACACCACCAGCGACAGCACAATACGGGCAGGCCTGGACAACAGCGCAGCGGAAATTCGCAATTGCACCGCCACCAGTACCAGAGCAGCAATCAATAGATCAAAGGTCATGGCCAGCGCCTCCCTCGGCAGACGTCTGCGGTAGCGAAACAGGCTCCGCTTTCAACCAGGCATGGCGGATGGCGCTTTTGTTCCAAGTATAAAGAATATGCAGATCACCATTGGCAGTACGAATCATGTAGGGGTAGTCGTACTGGAAGCGGCAACCATGGCGCTGATCACACTTGTTACCCTGCACTCGCGCCAGCAGCTTGTCCGGATTCTCCGGAAGTTTGCCATCGGCCATTTCCTGCTGAATCAGCGATGCAAAATCCTCCTCATCAAGCCGCACATCCCGCCATGGCTCCCGGTCATGCAACACCCAGCGCCTCTGCCAGCTCTCACCAGCATCGCGGGTCTCGCGCACACACAGATCATCCCGCTCTTCACGGTTGCAGTTGGCCACGACCAGCCAGTGGCCCTGGCCCAGGACCAGGCCACCCAGGGCTGCGCTGGGGTTTTCAAGCCCGGAATAACTCAACGCATCCCACTGCCAGCCACCATCCCGGCTGGCAGACTGGTAGAGATAGCCGTTATTCGGCTCATTCTCGTTGCGCAGAAAAGCCACCGCTTGCCGGGGAGAATCCACCAGAACCAGCGGCTGAATCGCCTTGCGACCATGGCCAATACGGGACTTGCCAAGCACATGACTATCCTCGTCCAGGCGTAGAATCTCACCAAACTTGCCAATCATCTCGTGATACACCGGCAAGCCGATGGAGCCATCGGAATAACGAATCGGGGGCGTTTTCACCAGCGTGCTGACATTTAGAAACGGCGTCGTGACCAAGGGCTTGTCGAACGTCCAGCTGGCTCCCTGATCAAACGATTCCAGTACCACCAGACGACTGGCTGCCCAGCCGCCAAAGCTGACCGCCACCACGATCAGACGCATGCGGCCATCGTCATCCAGCACCGGCACCGCATTGCCAAGCTTGCGCACATGGCGCCCCCAGCCCTGGCTGATCTGCTCACGGGTCACCACCACGGCCTCGTCGCTCCAGGCCGCCTGGGCCGGGTCGAACACGGCGCTGTGAATATTCACATCCGGGGCGCCTTCGCGGCTGCCAGCAAACCAGAACGCACGCAGACGGCCATCGGGAAGCTCTACCATGGCCGGCGCGTGTACCAGCGGCGTATCGGCATCCGAAGCGAAGCGGAGCTGCCAACCATCATGCGCCGGGGCAGGCCGGGTGTCGGGCACGGCAAAGTCAGGAGCCGGCTCCCAGATATGTGCCGGTGACGCGGCAAAATACCCGGCCACCAATCCAGCCCCCACCAACAAATGGAAAAAACGCTTCATTTTGATTTCTACACAACAGAGTGTTTATTGGGTCGCCTATTGTCCATGAAACAGCACGCTACACCAGTGCGCGACACCGCTTCAGCAGAGATCCCGGGCGGACTCGCCCGAGCTCTCGTACATTCTCGCCAAAAGCGACTCTCTCGCACTGGCTGCATACCCTATTACAGCATTCATAAAATTGCCTGCCGTTAACCCTCGGGAACGGGGCCGACCATCTGAACCCGGAAACGCATCTGCCGCAATGTGATCACAATATGTCCATCTCCCCGTGATTGGTGTCATAATGATTGCAGTTGATATGCCAAAAATAACATTAAGGATTAATACTCCAACCATGGAACGATTTGTACAGATCGGGTTGGCGCTTCTTTGTCTGCTGGTGTTGTCAGCTGCTCACGCAGAGGATGACCTACAGGACTGGAAACTGGTCAGTGACCGAAATGACATCCAGGTGTACATGAAGCACCGGGACGAATCCCGCCTGAAAACCTTTCGCGGTGTTACCCGTTTCGAGCTGAAAGACGAATATGCACTGGTCGCGGTGTTGAACGACTATCCGTCGATTCCCAAATGGCTGCATTTCGTGGACAGCGCCGAAGAGTTTGATCGCAGGGGCCCCCTGGATCGCAGTCTTCGCTTCACCACCCAGCTGCCCTGGCCGCTGGCTGACAGGGAAGCGGTCCTGCAGGCCGATGTCCACGAAAAAATGACCGAAGAGCAGCAGTCTGTGATGATCGAGCTGATCAATCAGCCCGACGCCCTGCCTCCCAATAACGACTATATCCGCTTCCCGGAAATGTGGGGAAAGCTGGGCTTTGTTCGTCTGGGGGACAACCAGGTGGAGATGACCTACGAGTTGATCCTCGATCCCGGCGGCTACATCCCCGCCTGGATTGCCAACATCCTGCTGCGCGATGCCCCCTACTTCACGCTGGAACGGCTTCGCCGGATCATCCGCAAGCCCGAATACCAGAACCACTACTACGATTATCTGGACAAGCTCAATGGGCCGGGCCGGCCAGACAACGCCAGCAGCGTGGCCAGCCAGAACAAATAATGAAAACGTAACAAAGTGATTATCACCCTGTCATTTTCGGCCAGCTCTCCGTTACCATAGCCCCTCACTGGTAATCGGAGAGGACCGCCATGTCACGGTTGCTTTTCTTTCTTTATAGCTGGCTGGTCTTTGTACCGCTGATGGCTGCCACCACCCTGATTTGCGGGCTTGTGTGCCTGATACTGACTCCTTTTCTTCCTGCTGACCGGGTCGCCCGTTACACCGCCGTGCCCTGGGCCAAACTGTGTCTGCTCTACAGTGGCGTTCGCGTGGATATATATGGCGGGCATGACCTGCAACCCGGCCAAAGTTATGTGATTGTCGCCAACCACCTGAGCCAGTTCGACATCCTTGTGCTGTATGGCTATCTGGGCATGGATTTCCGCTGGGTCATGAAGCATGAGCTGCGCAAGGTACCGATCATCGGCATTTGCTGCGAAAAGCTCGGCCATATCTTCATCGATCGGTCCGACAAGCAGGCCGCCATTGCCAGCCTCAATGAGGCCCGCGCCCGACTTAACAATGGTGCCAGCGTGCTGTTTTTTCCGGAAGGCACGCGAAGCCGCGACGGCAAGCTGAAGCCGTTCAAGAAAGGGGCCTTCAAGATGGCCCAGGAACTCCAGCTGCCAGTGCTGCCGGTGACTCTCACCGGCACCTTTGACATTCTTCCTCCTGGCACCATTCGCTTGCAGCCTGGCCACCAGGCCACCCTTACCCTGCACGCACCCTTGCCAGTCAGTGGGCATGACGACACCGAGCTGAACAAGCTCATGCAGCTGAGTCACGACGCCATCGCCGCGCCGTTGAGCCAGCCCGGCCCCCAGGTACTCGCCTGAACGGAATATCCCCAGCGCCGGCATGGTCCGGCGTTGCTGCCAGCCACTGAGAAGCATACCCGGCGGTATTGGCCCATTCTGCACTGACAAAGTGTCTACACTCCTTGCCAAACCAACGTTGAATAGCCCCTGCAGAGAGCAGCACTTTCTGCCATCTGCAGGTTCAGCTTGAAACTCGAACCGTTATCACGTCTCCTTTGCGGAGCGAATCGAGGAGTCATCATGAAGAATTTCAAAGACAAAGTTGCCGTCATCACGGGTGCCGGCTCAGGGATTGGCCGCGCACTGGCCCAGGAACTGGCTGCTTCTGGCGCCAAGCTGGCCCTGTCCGACATTAACGAAGCAGGCCTGAAAAAGACTGCCTCCGACCTGGGCCTGGCAGAGGATCGCCTGATGACCCGCGTACTGGACGTGGCAGACCGTCAGGCGTTCTATGATTTCGCTGATGACGTGGTAAACCACTTTGGCTATGCCAACATGATCTTCAACAACGCCGGCGTGGCCCTTGGCGCCACCGTTGAAGACATGAACTACGATGACTTCGAATGGCTGATGAACATCAACTTCTGGGGCGTGGTCTACGGCACCAAGGCCTTCCTGCCTTACCTGAAGCAGGCCGGCGAAGGCCATATCATCAACATCTCGTCCATCTTTGGCCTGGTGGGCATCCCTACCCAGTCTGCCTACAACGCCGCCAAATTTGCCGTCCGCGGCTTCACCGAGTCCCTGCGCATTGAGCTGGAGATGGAAGGCAGCCCGGTATCCTGCACTTCTATCCATCCCGGCGGCATCAAAACCAATATCGCCAAGGCTGCCCGTTTTGACGCAAGCGCTGAAAAGCTTACCGGTGCTGGCAAGGACCAATCCATCCAGGATTTCGAGAAAATGTTCCGCACCACCCCGGAAGAAGCGGCCAGCACCATTCTCAAGGGGGTGCGTGGCAACAAGCGTCGAGTGCTGATTGGCTCTGATGCGGTCGCAGTGGACACCATGCAACGTCTGCTGCCCACCAGCTACCAGAAACTGATCGCCATGGGCCAGAAGTACATGGCCAAGAAGTAATGGCCTCCGGCGAGCGCCCCTTCTCCCAGGCCTGCGAGAACAACAAGGGGCCTATCCTGGCAGTACTGCAACAGCACTGTCAGGCAGCCGGGACGCTGCTGGAAATCGGCGCCGGCACCGGGCAGCATGCTGCCTGGCTGTCAGCGCAGCTGCCCCATCTTATCTGGCAACCCACCGACGTCGCCGCCAACCTCCCGGGGATTCGTCTCTGGTTACAGGATGCGTGTAGCCGTGCCCTGGAGCCGTTGGTACTGGATGTGGCTGGGGATTGGCCTGAAGAGCGGTTTGACTATCTGTATACCGCCAACACCTTTCACATCATGTCTGCGGATCAGGTTGTGCGCTGTATCGACGCAGGTTGCGGACACTTGTCCGAGGGTGGCCGCTTTCTGATCTATGGTCCTTTCAATGTGGATGGCCGTTTCACCAGTGAATCCAACGCCAGCTTCGACCAGTGGCTCAGGGAAATCGACCCGCAGCGCGGCATTCGGGATCAGGCATGGATCGAGGCGCAGTTTGCACGCCATGGCCTGGGGCTGGTGGCGGATCATGCCCTACCGGCCAATAACAAGGTGCTGGTGTTTGGGTAATTGAAGGCAGTGCCTGACAGGGGAAGCACCTGCTCGGGCTTGGTGTATCAAATAAGCGCGTCACTTCCTCCCCCACTACCTCAGCAGCAGGCTGGATACTGGACACGCCTCCAGGCTACGGCACCCGTGCCGCCATGCGCACCGCATGCATTCTCGGCTTCAGATACAGCACACCAAACAGCATGGTCATCAGCCCATCTCGCCAGTGAAACACGCCATGGCGCCGAATCCAGAAGGCAAACCCCATGAGTTCCAGCAGATGCAGAAAGGCGATTACCGCACCGGCAATCAGCAACAAGCGGTCGAAAGGGGCCGGTAAATCCATGAAAATGGCTAACAGTACCCCCAGCCAAAACACTACAATGCCTCCACGCAGGATGTTCATCGCTAAAGATCCTCTGACAGCGCTGGCTATTTTTTCTACAATGCGTGATTAGGGCGAGGGCCGGGGTGCACTGACAATCACAAACACCACCCTGATCCCGTACGCCGACTCTGCCTGACGCAGACAAAGCAAAAACAATCACTCGCATTCAGACTGAGCGAATACATGCAAAAAGACAAGGCAAATGCCTGGAGCCTGGATCAATTCCAGGTACCCGAAAAAGACGGCGAGCGCCGCTTCCACGACTTTGATCTGGATCTGCGCCTGATGCGCGGCATTGCGGATCTGGGCTTCCAGTATTGCACCCCCATTCAGGCCGAAGTGCTGGAGCACACCCTGGCCGGTGCCGATGCCATCGGCCGGGCCCAGACCGGCACCGGCAAAACAGCAGCCTTCCTGCTTACTGTGATCAACGATCTGCTCAACCATCCGCTGGAAGTAAAGCGTTACGCTGGCGAACCCCGCGCCCTGATCGTGGCCCCCACCCGGGAACTGGCCATGCAGATCGAGAAAGACGCCAAAGGACTGACCAAATACACCGACCTGCAGGTGATGAGCGTGGTAGGCGGCATGAACTTCAACCGCCAGCAGGAACGTCTGCAAACCCGCGAAATCGATATTCTGGTGGCCACCCCGGGGCGCCTGCTGGATTTCGCCAAGCGCCGCGACCTGTGGCTGGATCGAGTCGAGTTTCTGGTGCTGGATGAGGCCGACCGCATGCTGGACATGGGCTTTATCCCCGATGTGAAACGCATTGTCAGCATGACCCCGCGCAGCAAGTACCGTCAGACTCAACTGTTTTCCGCCACCTTCAACGATGATGTCATGAATCTGGCCCGTCGCTGGACCGAAGACGCGGAAGTCGTGGAGATCGAGCCGACCCAGGTCACCACGGAAACCGTGGAACAGAAGGTCTACATCACCAACACCGAAGACAAGTTCAAGCTGCTCTACAACCTGATCACCGGTTTGAACATGGACAAGGTCATCGTGTTCGCCAACCGTCGGGACATCACCCGCCGGGTGAACGACAGGCTGCAGAAGAAAGGCCTGAAAGTCTCCATGATTTCCGGCGATGTGCCACAGAACCAGCGCATGAAAACCCTGGAGCGATTCCGCTCCGGCGATCTGCAGGTGCTGATTGCCACCGACGTGGCCGGTCGCGGCATCCACATCGATGGCGTATCCCACGTGGTGAACTACAACCTGCCGGAAGACCCGGAGGACTACGTACACCGCATCGGTCGTACCGGCCGGGCGGGCGCCAGCGGCATGTCCATAAGCTTCGCCTGCGAAGACGACGCCTTCCTGCTGCCGGAACTGGAAAACGCCATCAGCATGAAGCTGGAATGCGAATACCCACCAGCCGACCTGCTGCAGGAAAAGGAAGCCAGCAATGCCTGAACGCATTAGCCCTCAGGAAGGCAAGGCGCGTTATGACGCAGGCGAATCGCTGTTTGTAGATATTCGTGATCCGCACAGCTTTGCCAACGGCCACCTTGGTGGTGCCGTGCACCTGAGCAATGCCAATGTGGATCAGTTTCTTGCCGATACCGACAAGACTCGCCCTCTGGTGATTTACTGTTACCACGGTAATAGTAGCCAGGGGGCAGCGGACTGGTTGACCGAGCAGGGCTTTCAAGCGGTGAGTCTGGATGGCGGCTACGAGGTGTTCAAACAACAGTTTCCGGACACACTGGAAGCGCCTGACGCTTGAAACAGCAAGGCCCGCTCGATAAGCCGGACGGGCCTCCAAATTTCGCTATCCCTGGCTGCAGGAACCTGGCGCTGCGAAGTAACGCACGCAGTGCGGACCGAAGCGAATAACCTGCCAGCAAGCGACCCAAGCCTCGGCAAAGTAAGGCTTCCCGAATCCAGTCTCCAAGATCGAAAGCCAAACCTCTCTCCGTGCATCTGGTTTTGCTTCTCGCAGCTCGAAATGCAGTCCTTGCCTGGACTCGCATCGCGGCCGAACGGCCACTCCTGCAGCGGCTTCGCAGAATGGCCAAAGTCGTATCGCCTGGGCCATCCGCCAATCGCCTCCCTGCGTCCGGCATCAGGCCTCAAACGTCCAGCGTGACTAGAACCGGTAACCCAGCCCCACCATATACACCCACGGATCAATCTCTACATCGATCTTGTCTACCCGGGCATCATTCACGTACAGCCTTGCTTCGGTATCGATATCGATGTTCCAGACACTGACATTGAAAAGCCAGTGGTCCGTGAGGTCGAAATCCGCACCGACTTCCCAGGCAAAGCCCAGGGAGTTACTCAGCTTCACATCGGCGTCAGCGCCACCCAGCAACGGGCTGACCACCGCATCATCGATACTGTCATCAAAGAAAATCGTGTAGTTCAAACCCGCACCAACATACGCCCGCATGGGGCCGACTTGCGGAGCATAGTATTGGGCCAGCAGCGTCGGCGGCAAATGGCTGGTTTCGCCAATCACAACGCCGCCCCCGGTATCGAGCAGAATGTCATGGGTAAACGGGGTAGCTCCTACCAGCTCCACGCCAAAGGAGTCATTCACCATATAGGCGAACGTCAATCCCAACTGGGTATCATCATCGACATCGACTTCCAGCCCCCCCACAGCCGGCAACGCTGGATTAAAGGCATCACTGCTGACATCGGGATCAACCTTGATCGCGCCAGCACGCACAATAAAATCTCCCGCTTCATGGGCTATCAGCGGACTCCCCAGCAGCATACCAGTTAGCAGTAGCGCCCCTTTCACTTGTCCTCGCAGTTGCATACAGATCCCCTTTGATAACGCAATATACAGTCAATGACCACGCCCCGATTGCCGGGCAAGATAGTCAACGTTCACTCTACACAGCTATTGAACAACTCCACGCAACAATGAGCATTGCTCCAAATCAATAAAAACGAGGCCTGTCACTATGTCGTCTTCTGAACTGATTAGCGCACTGCGCGACGCCCACAAGGAACATCTCTGCCAACAACTTCAAAATCCGGATCACTGGCAAGCCATCATGATCCAGGTCAGCACCACCCTGGGTGACACCCCTCTTGGCAACCTGGTGGACAGTGACAGTCTGTGTCAGGTAGTGGAGCAGTGGGTACTGGAAGCGAACAGCGCACAGGGTCTGCAGGACGTCATCGTGCAAACCACAGAGGCGGTAATCAAGGCGGCCGAGCAGGACGACGCCACGGTTGGCGAGTTACTCAGCGAAGCACACTTCGAGGCGGTGCTGGAGAAATCCCTGCAGCTAAAATCACTGCGAGAAAAAGCGATTCATGCCGGCATGAACCATCCGCTGGTCAGCGAAATGGTTAGCGAGATGCTCTACACCGGCATCAAGAATTTCCTGCTGGAAGAGAACGCGCTGGCCAAACTGCCTGGCGTCAGCAGCGTCATGAAAATGGGCCGCAAGAGTGTGGTTGGTAAAGCCATGGGCGGCATGGAGGAATCCATTCGCGGGTATTTGCAGAAGAATATTCGTGAAACCCTCAAGACCGGTGAGCAATGGCTCAACAGGCAGCTCACCAACGAGCGTATCGAGCAGTTGGCCCGCGACGGCTATCGTCGCGTCTCTCCGCTCAAGCCAGCGGACTACCTTTCCCAGATTCCGGCTGGCACCGTCAAGGAGCTGGTGGAACAGGGTTGTCAGATCGGTGACGAGAGCGCACGCCTTGATTACACCCGCCGCCTGATCCGTGTTGGCATCCAGGCTGCCGTGGAGGCCCTGTGCGAAAAATCGCTGACTGACATCCTTTCAGGCATGCAGATCAGCGAAGAAAAGATTCGTGAATTCACCGCCCCCGCCCTCGCCAAAGGCGCATCCGTTCTGGTGGAGCAAGGCGTACTGGAACCGTTTATTGCCTGGTCGCTGGATGATTTTTACGAGTCTGAAACGTGCAAGAAGATAATGAATAGTTAACACCAGCCAGTTTTTTCTTTTTTTGAAAACAAAGAGGCCGCACCCAAACGGGTGCGGCCTCTTGCATTCCAGGTTAAACCCAATGAGGGTCGCGGCGTTATTAACTATTCATTATTAATTAAAGGAACGACTCCGCATATTCCGCCAGCAATGAACGCGGCACACCATTCAACTGCACCGAGCCACCATGCACAAATCGCTTGAAACGTTCGGTCATGTAGGTCAGTCCTGAACTTGTCGGTGACAGGTAAGGCGTATCGATCTGCGCCAGGTTGCCAAGACACACCACCTTCGAGCCCTCCCCAGCCCGGGTAATGATGGCCTTCATCTGATGAGGCGTCAGATTCTGGCTCTCATCAATCAGGATCAGGGATTTCTGGAAACTGCGGCCACGGATGTAGTTCATGGCCTTGAACTGGATATTGGCCCGCTCCTTCACATATTGGATGCTGCCGGTGGGATTTTCATCGTTCAGGTGCAAGGCTTCGATATTATCGTTGATGGCACCCAGCCAGGGATCCATTTTTTCCTCTTCAGTACCGGGCAGGAAGCCATGATCTTCCGCCAGCGGCGGTGTGGAGCGAGTAGCGATGATCTTATTGAAGCGTTTCTGCTCCACGGTCATTTCGATGGCGGCGGCCAGGGCCAGAATGGTTTTACCGGACCCCGCGGCACCGGTCAGATTCACCAGATGCACATCCGGATCCAGCAGTAACTGAAGCGCGATGGCCTGCTGGATATTCATGGGCTTAAGGCCCCAAGCTTCCTGCTCCAGCATGCTGTCCGCCTTGTAGTGCTTCAGCATCACCACCCCATTCTCGATACTCATGACGCGGCCGACAAAGCCTTGCTCGTCAATGATGTACTGATTGGGGTATACCTCCTCGCCAAGGATTTCGCTGACAAGCAAACCATGAGACAGGTAATGCAACGTATCCGCACCGTCTTGCTCGGTCTCCACCTGGGTCACCTGGTCCCAGAATGATCCCGGCACTTCGAAGTAACCGCGGGTCAACTGTTTGATATCGGTGACCAGCTGATCGTTGTGATAATCCTCGGACTCAATGCCACAGGCCCGCGCCTTGAGGCGCATGTTGATGTCCTTGGTCACCAGAATAAAACGTTCATCCGGTGCCTGGGCTTTCATGGCAAGTACATCATTGATGATTCGATTGTCGTTGAGATGGTCCGGCAATGGGGATTTCACGTCTTCCACGGAAGACATCAGCACCGTCAGCGTGCCTTGGGTGGAATTATCCGGGCCGCGCGGAATGGGGATGCCGGCTTCAACCTGCTCCGGGGTGCAATGCCCCAGCACCTTGTCGATCTGCCGGATGGCAGCCCGACAATCTGCCGCCGTATGCGACTTTCCGCTCTTCAGCTTGTCCAGTTCTTCCAGCACCGTCATGGGAATGACCACGCGGTGTTCTTCAAAGTTCAGCAGGGAGTTGGGATCGTGGATCAGGACGTTGGTGTCGATAACGTAGGTTTTTTTCTGTTCTTGCTCGATGGTGCTGTCGTTCTGGCTGGCGCTCGCGTGGTGGTTGATGGAAAGGGTGTGGAGTCTGGCCGCGCGCTCTTCCATGCGTATCCCCTGTGCAGGTGCACGTTAGTTGCATTGTAGGGAAGCTGGCTGGGGCGTCGCTGAAAATGCGAGAGTGACGCCTACACCTGCCGCCCTGGTTTTATACCTTTTGGCGGTTCAGTTGCATTAAGCTGTTACAGCTTTTGATCGCGATCACTCCCGCTATGGCGGGTGTTGGAATTACCATAACCCAGTTTTTTTGAATCGATCAATAGTTACTCCCGAAAACTTTTTCGTCAGCGGCTCATCCGCCCGTTCTGTCCGTTGTCTCTCTTCGCTACACTAGGCTCCCGACCCGACAACCCAAAGACGGCGCCCATGTCTCTCGAACACCCACAGGTAATGATGCCCCCGCCAGCGCTCTACCTCGGCGGCCTGCTGATGGGCTATGGCCTTGACCGAGCCATTCACTTTCCTCCCGTTGGCTTTGCCGGCGACCAGTGGCTGGTACTGGCACTGGCCGTTATCGGGATACTGTTGGTGCTCGCTGCCGCCATTCAGTTACGGCTGGCAAAAACCACAGTCATGCCCCACCGGGCCGCCAGCACCTTGCTGACAACCGGTATCTTTGCCCTGAGTCGCAATCCCATTTACCTGGGTTTCACCTGTCTGGCGGCAGCCATGGCGCTGAGCCAGCACAGCGCCGGCATGATGCTGATGCTGATTCCCGTGGTCTGGGTTATCCATTCCCATGTAATTGCCGCGGAAGAGGCGTTTCATGCCGAAAGGTTTGCTGAGGCGTGGAAGGACTACTGCCGCAAAACCCGACGCTGGATCTGATCCGCTGACTTCCCGGTCCCTGCTTGAGCCAATGCGCCTGCCCCAGCTTGCCGTTCTGCAGTCGCATATATCGGGAACCGAAATGACCCGGCACCAGAGTACTTGCCCGCGTGTCTCTGGGTAGCCAGCCAAGCCTGCGATACAGCTCTGCCACCAGCTCGGAGCAGAACCAGCCACGCTGGTCCGGCTTGCGCTGGAATCCGGTGAGCACATCAATGGCGTTACAAAGCAGGTAATTCTTGTAAGGGCGATGCATGAGCCGCCGCAGCAGGCGCTGCAACAACTTTTCCTGCCGGGGGGTTAAATCGGGGCCATGACGGCGACGCACCACCACGGAGCCAGGATAGTCCTGCAGCTTGCTGGCCAGGGACACCAGCGATACCCCTGCCACCGGCTTCCCGAGCCGCACATCCTCCGACTCTCCGAGGGTGGTCGACTCCAGCACCAGCGGCTCGGCACTACCGGGCAGAAAAACCACCATGCCGATATGACTCCAGGCGCTTCGGGTAAATACCCGAATCACCTCACTGGTCAGACCGCGTCCCGAGAACAGCAGGATATCCCCGGTACGCAGGGTAAAAGCAGAATCCAGAGTGAGTGTCATCGCAGACGTTCCCAGATTTCTGATTGATCCCGTTGAGAGCACGCTATGCCTGTCGAGTGACAGATCGCTGACAACAACGTCACGGTTTGATGACGGCGCCTCCCGCAAATCTGCGAAGCCGCTGTAGGAGCGAGCCTGCTCGCGATCCGAGCCTTGGCGAGGTAAGGATTCCAGAGGCGATTTTCGAGTCACGAATTGCGAAAATCCAAAGATAGCTGCCGAGAAAGAGGTGTGCGGTTTTGCCTTTCGAAACGCGCTTGTGGTAACTCTAAACTCACTCCTCGCTTAGGCTCGGATCGCGGCTCAAGCTCCGCTCCTACAGCGGCTTCGTGGAGAGAAGGGAGTCCCGTCCGTCACATTTCTGTTATCTCGCTACGGTAACCTTTCCGACACTTTCCGCGCCCTGTGTGCCCCTCACCTATGGAAGACCGACTCTATCTGCTACAACGCCACCTCCCGGAAATGCTGGATCTGGAAGCGCTGATTCGTGAGGGGGAGCGGCACTTGCGAGTGAGCACGGTGCATCAGGTGCCCATGGGGGAGCTTTCCCTGCCAGTGAAAGTCATCGAGATGGGCTCCACATCACCGCGGGTGCCCGTCATTGGTTTCTTCGGCGGTGTGCACGGGGTGGAACGGATCGGCAGCCAGGTGCTGATGTCCTGGCTGCATAGTCTGATCCACCGCCTGCAGTGGGATGATCAGCTGCATCGCCGCCTGGAACAGGTCAGACTGGTATTCATGCCAATGATCAACCCTGGCGGCATCTGGAAGCGCACCCGCAGCAACCCCAATGGCGTGGATCTGATGCGCAACGCGCCGGTGGATGCCATGGGCAAAGTCCCGTTTCTGGTCGGCGGTCACCGCATCAGCCGGCATCTGCCCTGGTATCGGGGCAAGAGCGGCGCCCCCATGGAGCCGGAAGCCCAGGCCATGATCCGGGTGGTACAGGAGAAACTGTTCCCGGCGCCCTTCTCCATGAGTATTGATTGCCACAGCGGCTTTGGTCGACGGGACCGGATCTGGTGCTGCTATGCACGCTCCCATCGCCCGATTCCGCATATCGGCGAGGTGTTCCGGCTGAAACAGGTTCTGGAACAGACCTACCCCCATCACCATCCCTATCTGATTGAGCCTCAGTCCATCAACTACACCACCCATGGGGATCTCTGGGACTATCTTTATGATGATGCCCAGGAACGGGCCCCGGCCCATACTTTTCTGCCCTTCACACTGGAAATGGGGTCCTGGCTCTGGGTACGCAAAAACCCTCGCCAGATGCTGGATTTCTTTGGCTACTTCAACCCGGTCATTTCCCATCGTCATCACCGGGTGCTACGTCAGCATTTGCCGCTGTTTGAATTTCTCACCGCCATGACAGCCAATGCGGGCAGCTGGCTGCCCACGACGCGGGAAAAATCCACACTGACTCACCAGGCTGCTGTGCACTGGTTTGGAGAAACAGACTGACAGGAACCCTGGATTTCCCGTCACCACCGCCACCCTTTGATAAAAAAAAACCTGCCAATCCAACCATGGCCCCGACTTTGCAGCTGCTTAGCCATTGGGTCCGCCGCCCGGCTGACTTACACTTCGCAAAACGCCTTAAAAAGGACACACCATGAAAGCCCTGATTTTCGTTCCCCTGGCACTACTCGCCGGCTGTCAGCACCTCAACTACCAGGCGCCTGCCACTGGCGACACCGCCCAGATCACGTTTACCAGTAACAACACCGCCGCCCAGCCTGTCGTCTGCGTGCCCGGCAAAGGCTTCAAGCCCACCGAATATGCGATATCACAGAATCCGATGAGCGGAGACGCCCTGAACGAGCTGCTGGAGACCATGAAGAAAAGCCCACAGGTCACGACAACCCTCTCTACCAGCCACGCAAGCCGCATCGGAGTGATCTACAACCGTCGCCAGGCGGACAACAGTCGCGACCGCTGCCGTGTTGCCCTGCAATTTTCGCCTCAGGCCGATGCCCAGTACCGCGCGCACTTTGTGTACGACAAGGGTCAGTGTGGGCTGTCGCTGGAGGACGCCTCGGGGGCGAACGTCGATGCTGTGCAAATCGACTGGCAGTGCCCATAACGGTTGCACCAATGCGGTGCGCAGCACCATTTTTGCGCACCCCAGGCATCACTTAACCTACTCTTTCCTCCTTCCTCGATAGCTAGGCCGCTGTTTTAATTAGATAAAAAATAGTTGGCACACTCTCTGCAATATCTCATGCGAGCCGAAGAAGGCGGTGCGTCACCAGCGCACACTGAACGAATTAGACTTGTTAAGAGGGTTGCAAATGAAAAACGTATTTAGCCTGAAGAAAACCGTTTTGGCCGCTTCTGTTGTCGCTGCCAGCATGGCGCCTGCCATCGCTGCTGCTGAAGTCAGCGGAACACTGGGTGCGTCCAGCCAGTACTTGTGGCGTGGCCAGCAGCTGACCGACGGTGCTGCGGTCTACGGTAGCGTTGACTACTCCCACGCTTCCGGTCTCTATGCTGGTGCCTGGGCGTCTTCTGAAACCGATGATACCGAGTACGATCTGTACGCAGGTTTCGGTGGTGAAATTGAAGGCCTGAGCTACGACATCAGCTACATTGACTACAACTACACCACTGGTGGTACTACCGCTGCTTCACCGGCGTCCAGTGCAGACTTCGAAGAAGTGCACCTCGGTCTGGGCTTCGCAGGTTTCAGCGCTGACGCGTTTATCGGTGTTGGCGAAGTGGATCACGGTGACGACGCCACTGACAACAAAGACAATTACTTCGCTTTGGGCTATGGCTACGACAAGTACGGCATCACTGCCGGTTACTATGACTTTGACGGTGACCCGGAAGTGGATGGCACTCTCGCCGATTACACCCATGTCGATGTCAGCTATGCAGTGACTGATCAATTCACCTTCACTGCTTCCAAGATCGTTGATCAGGAAGATGTAGCAGGCGTAGACACCTGGGACGACGATGTCGTACTGAGCGTTGCTTACGAATTCGCCCTGTAAGACAGAACACACGGGCGGCTTAGGCCGCCCAACGTTTCAACGCCGCGGGGCTCTCCCTGGTCCTCGCAAACACGCAAGCAACCCCGCGGCGTCTTTTTAGTCAATCCGCTAGCCCCCACGCAACACGCAAAACCTTGCTTTTAATTTCCCTCTGAAAAATACACCACCAGTGCCTCGTGATCGGAAATGGGTGACACCCCGTTTGAGCCATACAGGGCGTTGTAGCGTCCGGCATTGCCACGGGTGACAGCCACGGCCTCAACCCGGCTTTTCACCGTCGCAGACACCCAGATGTGATCCAGCGCCTGGGGGCGGCACCGGTGGCGATAGCTGTATCGTTCATTGGGCGCCAGCTTCTGCCATACATTGAACAAGCCCGAAGCGGAAAAATGCTGGTAACTATCGGAAAAACGGCCTGCGTCCCAGGTGCTGTTGAAGTCTCCGGCAATGATAAGCGGGGCCTCCTGTTCTTCTGCCCATGCGGCCAGTGTCGCTGCCTGACGCCTGCGCTTCTCGAACACCCGGGAAGATTTCAGATCCCGCGCGCTGCGCAGGTGTACCACCACCAGATCAGCACGAAACGGTTCGCGGATTGATACTTTCAGTGGCGGACGCGAATACAGGTGGTGCCCACGAAAGCGTTCACTGGCGAACAGGGCATCCGCACCATTCAGTGCCACCGGCGCACGATAAAGTAGCCCCACATCCATTCCCGAGGGATCATTGCCTTCCAGTAGCACGGTTCGATATTGCCAGCCCCGACGAGCCAGACGCGCCGCCAGCGAATCCAGCAGGGCACGGTTCTCCACTTCCTGCACGGCCAACAGGTGCGGAGCGTTCAGGGAATCCGCCACCGTTCTGGCAATGGCATCCAGGCGCTGGGAGAGCAGCGAGGGAGAAAGCGGATCATCAAAATCCGCATCCTTGCGCTCATCCCGTAATCGCCACAGATTCAGTGTGGCCAGTGTCAATTGATTCTCGGCCGGTGCAGACACACCACGGGGAGCCTCCAGATTCCGGCAATCCGCCTGAACCGGAACAGCAAAAAGCAGGACAAGCAATATCAGTATCAGTCGCATGACCACAGTTTAGGGTCTGACTGGCGGAGGAGACAGTGGACAATCACTGATTTCAGAGTAGGAAATAGCGAGAGGGAGTTTCGAGTTTCAAAGGACGGAACCCGGCAGTGCTGACATGCCCCCGTTTATTGAATCCTTCGCCACCCGACACTCACCTAGCACCACCGGCCCTGGAGCATCAGCCCGCAAAGCGCGGCGGTGTTAAGCCGGGCTACTCCTTATTCAAGGGCGATACACCACCTTCATACCCGATGGCACCCGGGTTTCTTCCAGATAGCCGACAAACGCAGGATCACTGATTACCAGCATCCCCAGCTCGCGCTCGCTGGAGACTTCCCGGGGCGGCATGCCTCGGCCAGTGAAGATCATCCTGGCCCAGTAACTTTTCATCTGCTCCGCTGACTTGCCAATCACTTGTCTGTAAAAGTCATCACGGGTTGCCCCGCCACCGGGCAAATCAAGCGGCTTGACGGCCACGCCGGATACCCGTCGCAACTGGCCATTGAACAACTGTCGGACCTGGCTTTTGGACAGGGTGCCAATCGTGCTGTCGGCACTGACCACGACTACCGGACCGGCTAGTGCAACCCCGCCAAATAAGACTCCGACTGCAATCAGGAAACTGGCTAACAATCCTTTCTTCACCGTAATTCCCCTTTAAAAAACCAGATCGACAGACAGGCGAACCACGGATGCATGGTCGTCTTTCAGCGGACTATCGGTTACGAAGAAGCCGGTGGTGCTCACGTCTTCCTCTGCGAAATCGTAGTAATAGCTATATTCCCCTTTCAGGGCTATGGAATCGGTCAACGAATATCGCAGCCCCCCCGTCCAGCTCTTCTGGCGCTCAGCAAGACCATCATTCAAGGCTTGCGGCAGATCATCATCCAGTTTCTTGGGGTAGACCGCTGCCCAGGTCACCAACGGCATCCATTTGCCCAGATATTTCCCCGCGGTGACATAACCGCTTTCACTGGAGGGATACCAGTTGCCGAAGCTCAGCTGTGCCACTTCCGTGGCGAAGAACCAGCTGCCGTTGTCAAACTGCAGTCCGGCCCCGGCAAAGTAGGTGTAAACATCGTCAATGCTCAATCCCAGAGCTGTAGCCGGGATCAACATATCCAGGTCATCCTGCGGCACGGTGACAGAGGCACCGGAATAGGCCGCACGGAAGGTCCAGTCATTCCAGCGGCTAGTCAGATTGATGCCACTGAGGTCGTCGGCCTGAAATTGCGCATTGCTCGTACGGGCACCGCCATCAACGGTGCTGGAGCCCCAAAAACCGGAAACGCGATGGAACACGGGGCCAGTGGCGAAGGACCAGGCAAGCTCCATCCCTTCCATGGTTTTAACCGGTGCCAGCAGATACACCTCTGCCGGAGGGGTCACCCAAGGGTAGGCATACCCCACATCCACGTACTGGGAATGCATGTAGAAAGGCGCAACGATTCGACCGGCCTTGGCACTGACAGACTCGGTAATCTCGTAATCCAGATACCCCCACTGGATTTCAGCATCGAAATCGTCCTCGCCAGAGGCAAACAGCTGAACCACTGCCTGCGCCTTTTCGTTGATCTTGGCGTTGAACTGGACCCCGGCACGGGTGAGAGAGTCATGGCTCCAGTCTTTGCCGGAACCATCCACGTAGGACGCATTGCCAGTCTCAGTCGGGGCATCAGCCTGACTCATACCGGCTGACAGGAAACCGTTGATGGTAATTCGCTGTTCTTCGTTGATGGCTCCGTCCAGCTCCTGTTGCTCCAGGCGCTGCAAACGCTGCTCATACTCTTTGAGCTGTTGCTCGATATTATTGTCCGCCGTTTCCGCCAAGGCCGGACCCGTGCCCAGCGCCAGCATCAGCGCGGCTGATATGGTTCTTTTCATGATCGCCCCATCTTCTACGTCGTTTTCATTATAAAGAAATACGACAAACGGGTGACATTATGCGGATCTTTGTGGACACATCAAGCGTCAAAAGGGGACGTCCTGCTCACTTGAAAATCACTGCATACAGCGCTTTCCGGGCCCTGCTCGATACAAATGGACACGCTTTCCCCTTCCACTGGCACCCGGGACAGATGCATCAACATCAAGTGTATGCCCGCCGGCGCAAAAGAGACGCTCTCTCCCGGCGGAATCTCCACCCGGGAAAGATGGCGCATCTTGCGAGTACCGTCTTTCTGCGTGGCCATGTCATGGAGCATCACATGCCCGGCAATTTCGGTATGCGCCCCGGTAATAATCGCCGGCGTTTCTCCGTTATTGGTCACCGTGACATAGCCTGCCATGGTCGGCGAAACCGGCGGCACCGCACGCAACCAGGCATCACTAAGCACCAGATCAGCCTGCGCGTTGCCCGCCAGCAGCATTGCCAGGCCCACACCCGTCACTCTAGAGAAGACTTTCCACATCACTTGCCACCTCATCAATATTGAAATCCGCCGGATACAGCTTGCGCACCCGCGCCTGATCATCCAGCAGGTAGATATAGTCACTGTGGGTAAAGAGATAGCCAGCCCCCTCATCCCCTTTGGTCTCTTCACCTTTAATGAATACCACTCCGAACTGTTCCGCCACCTGGCGAATCTCGTCCAGGGAGCCGGTGAGTCCGATCATGTCCGCCTTGAACCAGGGCAGGTATTCCCTCAGGTGTGCAGCCGTATCCCTTTGCGGATCAAAGGTGACGAACACGGGCTGGACCTGGCCTGCAAGACCGGCTTCATCCAGGGTCCGGTACACCTGGGCCACCCGCGCCAGTACTGCCGGACAAATATCCGGGCAATGGGTATAGCCGAAGAACAGTATCGATACCTGCCCTTTCAAATCGGAATCACTGAAAGGCTCGCCATTATGGTCGGTAAGCGTAAACTCACCGCCCAGACGTGTATTTACCGGCAAATCACTTTCCGGTTTGTCACATCCGGCCAATAGAAGCATGAGCAGAAATGGCAGGATGTACGGCAGTTTTCGCATGATCGCTCCGGTTGGTATAATCCGCGCCCATTTTGACGCGATTCAGCGGTTAGGCAAGGCCAAACAGGCCTTGCCGCCCATTGATGGAGGTGCCCCTTGGCACGCAAGCTGTTTATCCAGACCCATGGCTGCCAGATGAACGAGTACGATTCCACCCGCATGGTGGATTTGCTCGAATCCAGCCACGGCCTTGAGCAGACCGACAACCCCGATGAAGCGGATGTCCTGCTGCTCAACACCTGTTCGATCCGTGAAAAGGCCCAGGAAAAGGTCTTTCACCAGCTGGGTCGCTGGAAAAAGCTCAAAGACGCCAACCCCGACATGATTATCGGCGTGGGCGGCTGCGTGGCCAGCCAGGAAGGGGACGCCATCCGCGAGCGGGCCCCTTATGTGGATGTGGTCTTCGGTCCCCAGACCCTGCATCGCCTGCCCGGCCTGATCACCCAGGCCGCCAGCACCAGGGAGCTGGCCATTGATGTGACCTTCCCGGAGATCGAAAAGTTCGACAACCTGCCTGAACCCAGCGTCGACGGCCCATCCGCCTTTGTCTCCATCATGGAAGGCTGCTCCAAGTACTGCACCTTCTGCGTGGTGCCGTACACCCGTGGCGAGGAAGTCAGCCGCCCGGTGCAGCCGGTGCTGGCGGAAATCGAGCATCTGGCGGAAATGGGCGTGCGTGAGGTCAACCTTCTGGGGCAGAACGTCAATGCCTATCAGGGCAAGGGCGCCAGTGGCGAAACCCTCGACCTGGCCGACCTGATTCTGCTGATCCGGGATATCGACGGCATCGACCGTATCCGCTACACCACCAGCCACCCGGTGGAATTTTCCGATGCCCTGATTCAGGTATACGAAGAAGTGCCGGAGCTGGTCAGCCACCTGCACCTGCCTGTGCAATCCGGTTCCGATCGCATTCTGGCAATGATGAAGCGCAATCACATGGTGCTGGAATACAAGAGCAAGTTGCGCAAGCTCAAGCGTATTCGCCCGGACATTTCCTTCAGCTCTGATTTTATCATCGGTTTTCCAGGAGAGACCGACCGGGACTTCGAAGACACTATGGATCTGATCCACGAGATTGGCTTCGACATGTCCTTCAGCTTCATCTACAGCGCCCGCCCCGGCACTCCGGCAGCAGACTTGCCCGATGATGTGCCCATGGAGGTAAAGAAGCAGCGTCTGGCCATTCTGCAACAACGCATCAACCAGAACGCCCAGGACATCTCCCGCAAGATGGTGGGCAGCACCCAGCGCATTCTGGTGGACGGTTTTTCCAAGAAGGACCCCGGCCAACTCAAAGGCCGTACCGAGAATAACCGGGTAGTAAACTTCCGCTGTGACGATACCGACCTGATCGGCAAGTTTGTGGATGTAACCATCGCCGAGGCCTACAGCAATTCACTGTTGGGCAGTGATCCGCGCAACCCGGGCTAAACGCCCGGATTGCGACTGTCTTGGTTCAGGCTAACTACGGGTTGCTTTGCAACAGCCCGTCATTGTCCCCCGCTGGCGCCAGATAGTCCGGCAGCAACACCACCGATTCCGGGTTGTTCTGGGCAAAGCTGGCATCCGGCGTCACATCGCCACCGGCACTGTTGAACAGGTTGTCGAAACGCAACACCTGCTTCTGGGACTTCTCTGCCACATACAGGCTTGAGCCATCCCAGGCGATATCCACCGGGTTGCCCAGCTGTGTATTGCCCACCGCATTGTTGTCGCCATCATCAATACTGATCACCACCGGGGTATTGCCGTCGGCGCGGTCAGCCTTTTCGATCACGTAGAGCTTGCCGTCAGTGGGGTTGGCACCGCTGCCCACATCAGACACGATCAGGGCCTTGCGGTCCGCCACGTAGACGATGCCATGGAGGTTGGTGGGTGCTGCCACGGGCATGCCGCCGATGGTTGGCGTGATGGTGCGGTCGGGGCCACCGGTGCCGCGGTCGACACTGTAATCCTCGAACACCGCCACGGTACCATTCACCAGAGCCACATAGAGGGTATCGCTGTCCGGGTCATAATCCAGATCCCATGGCGCTACGCTTAGCGCGGTCGTGTACAACGGCGCCACGTTGCCGCCAGCCTGGGCACCAAACACCTTCACTGCCGGGTCGCCATTGTCGGTGACCAGCACCAGCCCCAAGCCGTCGGCCACATCGAAGCCTTTCGGGCTGACCAGGCCGGTGTTAGAGCCGCTCACCATGCGATCACGACTCAGCGAGAACATCTCACCGTCCCGGGCCACGCCGAGACGGTTGATCACGGCCAGTATCCCCTTGGTATTGGTGCCATCATCCGCAGTCAAGTACACATCACCCAGCTGATTCACGCTGACACTCTCCAGCGATTCACCCACCGTGAAGCTGCGGGCAATACCGGAAAGCGCCGTATCCAGCACCACCACATCCGGCTCGCCCATCAATGGCGGGTTGCTGGTTACCAGCACACCGTCAATGGCGATGCGGGTGTCATCAATGTCGGACACATCCTCGCCCAGAGGCACCGTGGCATCACGGACCAGGGATTCCGGTTTCACCGAGTCCACCACCCGGGACGGCGCCACATCGCCGGACTCGCCGACAAAGATATTGTTGTAGACCAGGATGGCATCATTGGATTTTTCAGCGATAAAGGCCCGGTTCCCCTCCAGAATCAGGTCTACCGGATTGCCCAACAACGTAGACGGGCCAGCCAGGGTGCGATCCGGCGTCACCATTCCCTCAGCAGTGCTGGCGCTGGAAATCACATAGATCTTGCCATCATCTGCCACCCCGGCATCGCCCACATCACTCACCACCAGCGTGTCGATATCAGCCCGGTAGGCAATGCCATGAATATTAGAGACCGTCATACCATCGCCAGGGGTAATGGTGCGAGCGTTCATGGCGGAAAAGTCACCGGCAACATAGTTATCGATCACCAGCACCGTGCCATTGGTCATGGCCAGGAAGGCGCGATCCTGGCTTTCGTTGTAGACCAGATCCCAGGCATTGCCGGGCAGAGCGGTAGTCGCCAACGGCGTGGCACTGCCCCCCGCTGCCGTGCCATACACTTCGATGCTGTTACCACCTACGTTGGCGGCGAAAAGCAGCCCCGCCTGGTGAGCAATGGCAATGCCCTTCAAATTGGTGGAGCCCGGCGCAGCCACGGCACGATCCAGTGCCAGATTGCTCATGGCCCCATCCAGGCGAGACGAGGCTTTATGGACCACCTGAAACTGGCTGGGAGACGCCGTGATGTCACTGGCGCCATACAGGTTGCCCAGCAAGTCAAGCACGATGCCTTCATTGGCATCGGACTGGAAACTGGCCTCCACAGCAAGATTGGGTCCCAGACGGTCGATAACCCCCTTGTTCCCCGTCCCGTTATGGACCACCAGAAGAGGCGCCGAACGGGCGCTGGGAGGCGAGGGCTGTCTGTTGCTGTTACTGGAGCCGTTACCGCCGCACCCGGCCATTGTCAGGGTCGCTGCCACTGTAAACCCCGTCAACCACTGTAATTCCCGCTTCATCTTGACGCTCCTGATCTGATTGAGTCCGTGAATTGGCACCAGGGGGAGAAAAACTGGTGCACCGAAGAGTTACGGCACAGTGGGCCTGTCAGATGTAGCAAACGGCAATGATTCGTAGCTCAAGGGTAACCAAACCAGAGGCCACAAAAAGGCCCCTCGACCTCCTTGTCAGACAGTCATTCATCCCCTCTTGCAGCCTGGTGGTCTGCGGCGGTAGGGTGCCCATCATCCGACACAGCAAATTCACTTCCCCGAAGCCCGCCTTCGGAGTATTCTGAAACCCTTTGCAACAGCCCGCAGGGCCACCTTTTCCATCTTGGACACACCACTCGCTTCACAGCACATTCGTCTAGAACCCAACGATTCCCGTCGCCTGGCCAGTCTGTGCGGCCATCTGGACGAGCACATCAAACAGATAGCCACCCGACTGCACGTGGATATCCACAACCGCGGTAACCAGTTTCACTTGTCTGGTGAAGCAGATCTCGTGGATGCTGCCGGGACCATTCTTTCAGAACTCTATGAGCAGACTCTGGATGGCACTGAACTGACGCCGGAAATGGTGCATCTGCACCTGCAGCAATCCAGTGTGGCCGAAAAAGCCACCGGCACCAGTGCCGACAATACCGTGCCCTTCCCTTCTGACGATGTGGTCATCCGCACCCGCCGGGTAAAGATCAAGCCCCGCGGCGCACATCAACGCGAATACGTCAAAAGCGTGCAGAAATACGACATCAATTTCGGCGTGGGTCCGGCGGGTACTGGCAAGACCTGGCTGGCGGTAGCCTGCGCGGTGGACGCCCTGGAAAAGGCAGAAGTGCAGCGCATCCTGCTGGTGCGCCCCGCGGTGGAAGCCGGTGAGAAGCTGGGTTTTCTGCCCGGGGATCTGGCAGAGAAGATTGACCCGTATCTGCGCCCGCTTTACGACGCCCTGTACGAAATGCTGGGCTTCGAAAAAGTGGCCAAGTTGATGGATCGCATGATCATCGAAGTTGCCCCGCTGGCCTACATGCGCGGCCGCACCCTCAACAACAGTTTCGTGATTCTGGATGAAGCCCAGAACACCACCCCGGAACAGATGAAGATGTTCCTGACCCGGATTGGTTTCGGCACCCGTGCCGTGATCACCGGCGACGTCACCCAGGTGGACCTGCCCCGCCACCAACGCTCCGGGCTGGTCAACACCCTGGAAGTGCTGGAAGACGTAAAAGGCATTGGCGTTACTAAATTCGACAGCAAGGACGTGGTTCGTCATCCGCTGGTTCAACGTATTGTAGAGGCCTACGACCGCCATGAACGGGATACCGATACCCAGCGTTGATATCCAATGGGCAACTGAGGCCCCGGATGCCCCGGACGACGGCCAGTTATCGGCGTGGGCGCGCCATGCCGTTCAGGTGGCAGGTGGCGTGGTGGGAGACATCACCCTGCGCATTGTGGACGAAGACGAAATCCGCGAACTGAACCGGGATTATCGCGGCAAGGACAAACCCACCAATGTGCTGTCTTTCCCCTTCGAAATGCCGGAAGGCTTACCCGCTGATGCTGTCGAGCCCCTGCTTGGGGATATCATCATCTGCGACAGCGTGGTGCGCCAGGAAGCCAATGAACAAAACAAAACCCTGCAGGCACACTGGGCACACATGGTCACCCATGGCGTGCTGCACCTGCTCGGCTATGACCATATCGACGATGATGACGCCATCGTGATGGAAACACTGGAAATTCGTGCCATGGCAGACCAGGGGTTTGATGATCCCTATGCCGAGGCAACAGACAACACCATGGAGCAAGCCCCCTGATGTCAGACGATTATTCGGATAACGGTACCAGCCGAAGTTGGTTGGAGCGTGTCGGCCAGTTCTTCACATCCACACCGGGTGACCGGTCAGAATTACTGGAATTGATTCGCTCCATGCGCGATAGCGACGTTATTGACGGGGATACCCTCGGCATCATTGAAGGGGCCATCTGTGTGGCCGACATGCAAGTGCGGGAAATCATGATTCCGCGCTCGCAGATGGTCAGCATCCGCTCCAGCTCGGACCCACGCGACTTCCTGCCCACCATCATCGACTGTGCGCACTCGCGCTTCCCGGTGCTTGGTGACGATCCGGATGAAGTCATTGGGGTGCTGCTGGCCAAGGATCTGCTACCGCTGATCCTCGATCCTGCCCGTATGGACCGTTTTGCCATCAAGGATCACATCCGTTCCGCTATGGTAGTACCGGAATCCAAACGTCTCGATTCACTGCTGCGAGAATTCCGCATCAGCCGTAACCATATGGCCATCGTCGTCAATGAATACGGCGGGGTTGCAGGTCTTGTCACCATTGAAGACGTGCTGGAACAGATCGTCGGCGAAATCGAGGATGAACATGATGTCGAGGACGACGATTACCTGATCAAGGATCTGGATAACGACGAATATACCGTCAAGGCGCTAACGCCCATCGACGACTTCAACGAACACTTTGATTGCACCTTCAGCGACGAAGAGTTCGACACCATCGGGGGATTGGTGATGCAGAAGTTCGGGCGGCTACCCGGGCGCGATGAAAGCGTGGACCTGAACGGCTACCGCTTCACTGTACTCAGCGCCGATGGCCGAACCATACGATTGCTGCGCGTAACACCACCGGGGGAAAACAATAATGAACCCACCACAGAACAGACCAGCGACTGACAACAGTCCCGGCATCAATTGGAAGACGCTTCCCTGGGCACTCATGGTATTGGGTTGCCTGCTGCTGGCCAGCCAGTTCCTGAATTCGGGGCAAGGCCAGCAAACGGCCCTGAGCTGGTATGCAAACAGCGGCCTACAACAACTGGAGTGGAATAACTATCTTTCCTGGTTGCGCTTCAACGGCAACGCCAGGCAGGCCAAAACCCTGGATGAGCAAGCCCGCAGCGGGAATCCGCACGCCTATGCCAGCGCGCTTCTGTCGCCACAATTTATCGAAGACAGCAACAAACGTGCCGGCGACTTCTGGTCTGCCCAGCAGATCGAGCAATGGCGAACGCTGCGCGACCAGGTGCCACAGCAACTGGCCCAGTCCCCCCTGTACCGCTGGGGGCTGCCGGCCGCAGATCCCCGTCCATCCCGTTTCTTCACTGCGCCTTTTACTGGCGGCGCCCTGTGGCTGACCTTGCTGGCACTGTTTTTACTTGGCTTGGCGGCTTTGCGCCTTGAACGACAGCTAGGCCCGGGTCGTGTCGTAGTGATCTGGCTAGCCAGCAGCCTGCTGGCAGGTGCCGGCTATCTGATTATGGTTACCCCGGGGCAGGCTCCTCTGCATGGTCTGGCTCCCAGTATCGTTGGGCTGCTTGCAGCCACTAGCGCCCTATCACGCACGCCCGTGGTGTTCTCTCTACCCACCGGCAAGACGAAACGCACGACGCGGACACTTCCGGCCTGGAGCCTGGTATTGCTTCCGATCACCCTGCTGGCAGCCCTCACTTTGAGCCAGCCGCCCTGGGTGGCGAACCTGTCAGCGGGCTTGCTGGCAGGTCTTGGCGGCGCCCTGCTCGCCATACTGATACAGCCACGGCAGAATGCTGCACCCGAAACCCGGCAATTCGGACCATCGCTCAGTCCCGATCAACAGCAGGCCCTGGCGCGGGGATGGGATGCACTGGGCAAACTGGAAGGCGCTAGCGCCGAACGGCATTTCCAGGACGCACTGAAAACCGATCCGCAGCTGTTTGACGCACTCACAGGTCTTTTCACTGCCCAGCAAATGCGACAGGCGACGGAGGAAGACTTGCAGCAAACCGCCACCGCCCTGTTCAACCACAACGCCAACGATACAGGCCAGGCCACCCAGATCGTTCATCACTGGAAACAGTACAAGCAACGCACCGCAGAACCACTACCGGAAGCCACCCTCTGGCAACTGGTGATCACACTCACCCACGCCCGGGAATTCCAGCATGCAGAGCAGCTTGCCATGCAACACGCCGCGAACCCAGCCGAGAAGGAACACTGCAAAACGGCGCTACAGATTCTACGGGAAGCTTTGCTCAGGGAAGGACTGAATCACCGGGCCAAGGCGCTGCCGGACTAGAGTCAGCGGAAATAAAAAGGTCGAGTTACAACAATCAAAAATTTGATCCCACCTTGACCAGTCAAGACAGAAGACTATTCTGACCATGCCTGTCGCAACTCGCTCACCTGCATCCGCAATTTCGCTTCCCGGCAATGCCCTTCCACAAAGCGCAGATACTGCTCCGCTTTACCGGCAAGGCCAAATTTTTCATTCAGGGTTTTGGCCAGCAACAAATACGCCTCCCCCAACCCGGTGAAATCCGGGTGACGCTGGTGCAGATCCTTGAGCAGAGCTACCGCCATCTTCGGCGCCTGATCGTAAACCCCCTGAGCGATGGCCAGCCTGATTGACGGTGCCGCAGGCAACCAACTGGCATCCCGCTGACGCTGCTCATTAAGCACTTGCATCACGGTCGCCCAGTCTCCGGCCACAACCAGCGCATCCAGGTATGGCTCCACCTGCTGCTGGCGCTCCTGGTCTTTTCCTGTAATCCGCAGCAATTGATCGTACTGTTTCCAGTCCGCCAGCCTGGCTTTCTTTGTTTTCACCACCTTCGCCGTGGACAGCAACACTTTCTCGAAACGACCAGCACAAAGCAGGACACGCTGGCGTCGCTCTGCCAGAGGCTGGGTCACCCTGGTTGCACCGGGATTCAACCCCCAGAGACGACCGTGACGCCCCAGCATGGCAGCACAAGCTGCTGCCAGGGAGAGCCACCAGTATCCGGCCAGAGCGCCGCCCACCGCCTGAACAAGCGGTTCGGGCAGGACATCCATGAGCACCATGACTATCGCCACACTGGACAACCAGCCGACCGCGCCCAGCAATGCGGCCGCCAGATAATCCCGGGGGGCAGAAACCATGTAAGTCAGCGCTGCCGCCCAGGCACCTGGATCAACCCCCTGAACCTGAATCGATAACCACAGGGCTGGCATCAGCAACATGGCTACCACCCCTAATACCAGGCCGACAGGGGCCGATACCCAGATCATCACGGTCACTGCTGCAGTCAGCAATATGATGGCCGGCACTGCCTGCAACAGAGCCCCTTTCCAACCCAGACCCGATGACAGATCCTGCCAGCCCGGCAGCCGTCCACGCTGATGACTGCGTCGTGGCTGCGCCTTGTCTGCCATGATCGCCTGAGCAAAACCAAACGCCGGTATACCGCCCAAAACAGTGAAGGCAAGCAACATGGGAAGAGGAGGAATCACTGCCGCCACCACAGCCCAGATCAGCAACACCGGCAGCAGTTTGAAATTCAGAGGATATTGCAGGTATTGATCCACCTGCTGCCAGAGCGGCGAAGAGCCTTCCTGCTCGGTGGGCTCAACAGACTGGTTACACAGCAGGCAACGGGCCTCGTGGTAATTGTCATCATGGCCATCCACACATTGCTGACACAGAAACAGCCCATCATGAACACAAAACCAGAGCGCTTCCGTGCCCGGATGGTACTTGCAAAAGCGATTCACTATGATGCCCCCAAAGCAATCATTCCGGTTTCGGGGCTGATTGAGTCGAACGTTTAAAGTTCAACTCCCCCCGACGGTTGATCGTTATTATTGCTGCCACTTTATTCAATTTTTTTCGGCAGCTCCATTACCCACCGCCAGGCGGCTGGCTTGCCGGTATGAAATGAGGAATTCCATGCGAGATCGTTTGCTGGCGTTGATTGCCGGCCTGCTCTTTCCCTTGGCATTTGCACCTTACGACCTGTGGCCCATGCTGTTTGTCAGCATCGGCGCCGGCTTTTTCTGCCTGCAACAGGCCGATTCTGCCCGCGAAGCCTTTCTGCGCGGTTGGCTCTACGGGCTGGGCATATTCGGTTTCGGCATCAGCTGGGTGCATGTTTCCATGCATGATTACGGCTTTATGCCGCTGTGGATGGCCATTCCGTTTACCGCCATCTTTGCCGCCTTCCTGGCACTGTTCTACGGGCTGAGTTTTTATGTCAGCTGGCGTTTGGGGCGCTCCGCCCTGGTCTTTGCCGGGAGCTGGCTGGTACTGGATTGGGTGCGAGGCTGGTTGCTCACCGGCTTCCCGTGGCTGTATGCCGGGTATGGCCTGATCGATACTCCCTTCTCCCCGCTCGCCCCCATCGGTGGCGTGTGGCTACTCACCCTGACCGCTGTTCTGCTCGCCAGCACGGTAATTCAGCTTCGCCTGCCGGGCCCCCAGCGATGGCTGGCCGCGGCCTTGTCTGTGCTGGTACTGGCTAGCACAGGCATCGCCCATACGCTGACCTTTACTCGCCCCAGTGGCGAGATGCAGCCAGTGGCCCTGGTGCAGGGCAATATCCCCCAGGACCTCAAGTGGCAGCTCTCCATGCGTGAGCGCACCCGGGAGATCTATCATGATCTCACCGCCACCATCCCTGATGGCTATCTGGTGATCTGGCCGGAATCGGCGCTCACCGAGTTCTATCAAACCATTACTGATTTTGTGGAACAGGAAGGTGAAGCACTGGCAGCCCGGGGCGGTGGTTTTATCACCGGGGTCCCCTGGCGCACGGTGGACAACGGCGGCATCACCTACCGCAACAGCATTGCGGCGATTCCCCTGCGCGGGGAGGACGGGCTCGAGCGGGTCTATCACAAACAGAAGCTGGTGCCATTCGGCGAGTATGTCCCCATGCAATCGCTGATCCGCGGCCTGATTCCGTTCTTTGACCTGCCCATGTCCGGCTTCACGGCAGGCAACCCGACACAGCCCAACCTGAATGCACTGGGCCACACCATCGCGCCTTTTATCTGTTATGAGATCCTCTACCCGGAACAGGTGGCCAGCCGCAGCCATGGCGCCGATGCCCTGATTACCATCAGCAACGACGCCTGGTTCGGCACCTCTGCCGGCCCGCTTCAGCATTTCCAGATGGCCCGGATGCGCGCCCTGGAAACCGGCCGCTGGTTACTGCGCGGCACCAATAACGGGGTCACGGCAGTGATTGATGATCACGGCAAGGTGGTGGATGCCCTGCCCCAATTTGAGCGGGATGTACTGCTCAGTCAGTACCAGCCCCGCCAGGGCACGACCCCGTTCATGATCACCGGCGTCTGGCCCTGGCTGGTGCTGGCAGTGATCTTGCTGGTGGCGGGAGCACGATTCCGAATCAGGAAATGACCGCATATTTCTTTTTGATATATGCTTATAGCTAATTTGACTTTGGTCGCCAGGCGGCCTATAACTGTGACATTGTCGATTCCCAACGGGAGAGCACCATGTCACGCCCAGAAGTTAAAGCGTTCTTCGATCACGACACCAATACGGTCAGCTATGTCGTCACCGATCCGGAAACCCGCCACTGCGCCATCGTGGATTCCGTGCTGGATTACGCCCCCAATGCGGGGCGAACAGAACACGCCAGTGCCCAGCAGATCGTCGACTATGTGAAACAGGAAAACCTCACCGTCGACTGGCTGCTGGAAACCCACGTGCACGCCGATCATCTCTCTGCTGCGCCCTGGATTCAGCAACAGGTGGGTGGCCAGCTGGCCATTGGCGAACACATCCGCACCGTGCAGGAAACCTTCGGCAAGGTCTTCAACGCCGGCACCGAGTTTGCCCGCGACGGCCGTCAGTTCGATCATCTGTTCAAGGATGGCGAAACCTACAAGGTAGGCAATCTGGAAGCCCGGGCTATTCACACGCCAGGCCACACCCCGGCTTGCATGAGCCATGTGATTGGCGATGCGGTCTTCGTCGGCGACACCCTGTTCATGCCCGACTACGGCACCGCCCGCTGCGATTTCCCCGGTGGTGATGCTCGCACCCTGTATCAGTCCATCCAGAAACTGCTGGCCCTGCCGGACGAAACCCGCATGTTCCTGTGCCACGACTACCTGCCGGAGAGCCGCCAGGAGTTTGTCTGGGAAACCACCGTGGGCGATCAACGCCAGCACAACATTCATGTGCACGAAGGTGTCAGCGAGGAAGACTTTGTCACCATGCGAGAAACCCGCGATGCCACTCTGGACATGCCGCGCCTGATCCTGCCGTCGGTGCAGGTCAACATGCGCGCTGGCCACCTGCCCCCCGCAGAAGACAACGGCGTCAGCTACCTGAAAATTCCGCTGAACGCATTATAAGGAGCGCGCCATGCCAATGGATGAGATGTCTGTCTGGGACGTGGTGGTAGTGGGTGGCGGCGCTGCCGGCATCGCAGCGGCGGCCAGCCTGCTCAAGCGCAACCCCTCTCTGTCCATGGCGATCGTGGAGCCCAGCGATCGCCATTATTATCAACCGGCCTGGACGCTAGTGGGGGGCGGTTGTTTCAACCCCGCTGAAACCTGCCGCTCCACTGCCTCGCTGATCCCGTTTAATGCCAAGTGGATTCGCAACCGGGTGACACGCTTCCTGCCGCAGCACAACCTGGTGGCCCTGGACAATGGCCAGCATCTGAGCTATCGGAGCCTGGTGGTGGCCCCCGGCCTGGAACTTGACTGGGGCGCCATTGCCGGCCTGCAAGAGACCCTGGGCAAGAACGGTGTCACCAGCAACTACCGTTACGACCTGGCACCCTACACCTGGGAGTGCGTGCAATCGCTCAAGAAAGGCCGTGCCCTGTTTACCCAACCGGCCATGCCCATCAAGTGTGCCGGCGCCCCGCAAAAAGCCATGTACCTGTCCTGTCATCATTGGGAGAAGCAGGGCCACCTGGGCGACATTGACGTGCAGTTTCACAATACCGGCGGCGTACTGTTCGGTGTGTCCGAGTTTGTGCCACCGCTGATGGAATACGTGAAGCGCTACGGCGCCAACCTGAATTTCACCAGCACCCTGATTGCCGTGGATGGTCCGGCGAAGACTGCCACCTTCCGTGATACCGCTGAAGACGGCAGCACCCGCGAGCGTACCGAATCCTTCGACATGCTCCATGTGGTGCCACCGCAGCGCGCCCCGGCATTCATCCGCGACAGCGAACTGGCCAATGAAGGCGGCTGGGTCGCCGTGGATGAGGCCTCCCTGCAACACCCCCATTACACCAATGTATTCAGCCTGGGAGATGCATGTGGTGCCAGCAATGCCAAGACCGCGGCCGCCGTGCGCAAGCAGGCGCCAGTGGTAGCAGAAAACCTGCTCGCCCACCTCGACAACCGCCCCATGACCGCCCGCTACACCGGATACGGCGCCTGCCCGCTCACCGTGGAACAGGGCAAGGTGGTGCTGGCCGAGTTTGGTTATGGTGGCAAGCTGCAACCGAGCTTCCCGCTCAACCCTGCTGTGGCCCGCACCAGCATGTGGTGGCTCAAGCGCTACGCCATGCCACGCATCTACTTCTCCATGATGCTGAAAGGGCACGAATGGCTGGCAAAACCGGAAAAGCTGTAGGGCACAGTGATGAAACTTCCTGGCTGGGTAGCCGCTTCCCGATGGCTGCCGCTTTATAACCGGCAGACCGCGGCCCAGGATGGTGTCGCGGCGATCATCGTGACCATCATGCTGATACCGCAGAGCCTGGCCTACGCCATGCTCACCGGCCTGCCCCCGGAAGTGGGGCTCTACGCCAGCATTCTGCCACTGGTGGCCTATGCCGTATTTGGCTCCAGCCGCACTCTGGCCGTGGGCCCGGTAGCCGTGGCATCGCTGATGACCGCCGCCGCCGCCAGTGAAATTGCTGCGGCTGGCACGCCGGAATACATTGCTGCAGCCATTATTCTGGCCGCCCTGTCCGGTGCCATCCTGATGCTCATGGCCCTGTTCAAACTGGGCTGGATTGCCAACCTGTTATCGCACCCGGTGGTCAGCGGCTTTATCACCGCCTCCGGCATCCTGATTGCTGCCAGCCAGCTCAAGCACCTGTTGGGCGTGCCCCTCAGTGGACACAATCTCTATGAACTGGGGGCATCTCTTTACCATCACCTGCCCGATATTCACGGGCCCACGGTGATTCTGGGTGGCCTTGCCACCGCCTTCCTGTTCTGGGTGCGCAAATCGTTCAAGCCCCTGCTGCAAAAAATGGGGCTGTCGCCATTCTGGGCGGACCTGATCAGCAAGGCCGGGCCGGTACTGGCGGTGCTGGTCACCACCCTGCTTGCCGCCAGCTTGCGTCTGGATCAGGACGGCATGGCCATTGTCGGAGACATCCCCGGAGGCCTGCCCGGCTTCATCCTGCCCACCATGGACCTGGGGCTGTGGCAGCAACTGTTGGTCCCTGCCCTGCTGATCAGCCTGATCGGATTTGTGGAATCCATTTCCGTGGCCCAGACCCTGGCGGCCAAGCGGCGCCAGCGCATTAATCCGGACCAGGAACTGATGGGCCTGGGCACCGCCAACCTGGCCAGCGCCTTCAGCGGCGGCTTCCCGGTAACCGGTGGATTTTCCCGCTCGGTGGTGAACTTCGACGCCGGCGCCCAGACCCCCATGGCCGGTGTCTTCACCGCCATCGGCATCGCACTGACAGCACTGTTTCTCACCGGGCTATTCGTGTTCCTGCCCAAGGCCACCCTGGCCGCCACCATTGTGGTGGCGGTGTTGTCGCTGGTGGACCTGCCCACCCTCAGGCACACCTGGCATTTCTCCAGGCTGGATTTCACCGCCATGATGATCACCATAGTCGGTGTACTGGGCTGGGGCGTGGAAGCCGGCGTCATGGCCGGAGTGATCAGCTCCCTGGCCCTGTATCTGTGGCGCACCAACCAGCCCCATGTGGCCGAGATTGGTCTGGTGCCCGGCACCGAGCATTTCCGCAATGTGCAGCGCCACGAGGTGAAGGTCTCACCACGAATTCTGGGCATGCGCATCGACGAATCCCTGTACTTCGCCAACATCCGCCGTCTGGAAGACCAGATTTACGATGCGGCGCTGCAACGACCACAGACCGAACACGTGATCCTGATGGGCACCGCCATCAACCATCTTGATGCCAGTGCCATTGACGGACTGCTCAGCCTCAACCGCAGACTAAACGACGCGGGCATCACCCTTCACTTCTCGGAGATCAAGGGCCCGGTGATGGACCAGATGAAACGGGCCGACTTTACCGAACAACTCAGCGGCAAGATCTACCTGACCCACTACCTGGCCATGCAGGATCTGGCACCGGAATGCATCGAACAACAGCCCCCTAAACGCGAAGAGGACTTGCAGCCCCCACACACCCCGGTAAGCTGACAACAAATCATCAAGGAGTCCCCATGACGACTACCAGGAAATTGACCGATACCCTCTTTGTCGCCGAACAGCTGCAACCGCAAGACATGGCCGAACTGGCCAAAGCGGGCTTCAAGATGGTCATCAACAACCGCCCCGATGGTGAAGCGGAAGACCAGCCCAGCAGCGCCGAAATGGCCGCCGCCGCCGAAGCCGCAGGACTGGAGTATGCCCATCAGCCGGTAGTGGGCAGCAACATCAGCGAAACCGACATAGACGGTTTCGACGCCATCGTTTCCCTGGCGGAAACCCCGATACTCGCCTTCTGCCGCACCGGCACCCGCTGCACCACCCTGTGGGCCCTGAGCCAGGCCGATGAACTGGACAACGACACCATCCTCAAGACTGCCGCGGCCGCAGGCTACGACCTGAGTGGTTTGACCGGCAGGCTGGATCAGCGTCGGGGGTAGGCTCGCTGCAAACCGCTAGCCGCAATGCGGCAATAAATCAGTAGGCGTTCCCTTCCAGGGGACGAACCGAGCGCAGCGAGCCAACCAAAGGGGGAGGTTTCCCAGAGACCTGTGGAGCACTGAAGCGCCTGATCGCCCTTCAGTGGATGCCGTGCTACGCACGGTTCGCAACCTAAACGGTGTTCCTGCAGGGCTTCGTAGAAAAGAGGCATCTCCCATTCCTCGCTGTGGCTCGTATCGCCATGCAAGCATAGGTTATTCACTACGCCCACTTCGGGGCCACACTTCGTGCGTTACTCCGCTGCGCCACGTTCCTACTGGGTCACAGGATATCTGGTTGCGCCGAACTCAACGATCTGGAAGGCATTCACGTTCTTCGGAAAACCCGGGGAACTTTTCCAGGTTTTTCTATCAAATCGAGCGTAGCTCGTAGCTCGTAGCTATAAGTACCGCAGGTGATACCACACCAACGCCAGCCACTCGTACCAGATCTCCGGCACCATGGATAACGCTCCGGCGGAGGGACGCCAGGCCTGTTTGGGGAGACGTTTTTGCCAGGCGGCCTGGGCCAGCACCCCCTGACTCTGGAAGCACAGCAGCGCACGGGGCAAATGGATGCGATCGCTGACCAGAATCACTTCATCAATTTGCTGATCCGCCAGCAACTCGGCGGTCTTGACCGCATTTTCCCAGGTGCTACGGCTATCGCCTTCCAGCAACACCGTTAACTGAGGCCAGTGGCGACGCACCTGCTCCGCCATCAGTTCCGCCTCGGAAGGCTCGCTGAGCTTAAGCCCATGTTTCATCCCGCCGCTGACCACGAGCGGCAAACCATGCTCATAGGCCAATCTGGCCGCCAGCTGCAGTCGTCGCAACCCGCGCGTGGTCAGGGAAAACTGGCCGTTTCGCTGCCGTCGGCCTGCGCCCAGCACCACTACCGCCTGAGGCGTCACCCCGGCAATGCGTCGTGGCAACGGCGGCAAAAGCCCCCGCACAATGGCCGGCAGGGTTGCCCCCACCAGCACCATCAGTGCCAGCCAGGTCAGCGCCATGGGCAAGACTCCCGGTATCCGGTCCGACAAAAACCGCGAATACCCCCAGCGCATTGAGAAATCCGTGCCCAGCTCATGTATCCTATGTCTCCTTTGCCGGTACCCTTGATCTATTCTGGCCCAAAAGCCACCCAAAGGTTCCGCACCCCATTTCCGTTGTTATTGTGATCAGAAAGAGACCCGATGGACGCACAGTATCGCCCCGATCAGATCGAAGCCCAAGCCCAGCAGTTCTGGGAGGATAACCAAAGCTTCAAGGTCACCGAAGAGGCCGGCAAGGAAAAGTTCTATTGCCTGAGCATGTTCCCCTACCCCTCCGGTCGTCTGCACATGGGCCATGTGCGTAACTACAGCATCGGCGACGTGATCAGCCGCTACCAGCGCATGCAGGGCAAGAACGTGCTCCAGCCCATGGGCTGGGATGCCTTCGGGCTGCCGGCGGAAAACGCGGCCATCAAGAACAAGGTGGCGCCTGCCAAGTGGACCTTCGAGAACATCGACTACATGAAGGGCCAGCTCAAGCGCCTGGGCTTCGGTTACGACTGGGATCGTGAACTGGCCACCTGCACCCCGGAATACTATCGCTGGGAACAGTGGTTCTTTACCAGGCTGTATGAAAAAGGCCTGGTCTACCGCAAACAGTCCACCGTGAACTGGTGCCCCCACGACATGACCGTGCTGGCCAACGAGCAGGTCATTGAAGGCTGCTGCTGGCGCTGCGATACCCCGGTGGAACAGAAAAACATTCCCCAGTGGTTCATCAAGATCACCGATTATGCCGACGAGTTGCTCAACGACCTGGACCAGCTGGATGGCTGGCCGGAACAGGTCAAGACCATGCAGCGCAACTGGATCGGCCGCTCCGAGGGCGTCGAGCTGGAGTTCGCCATTGACGGAGAAGACCCGCTGCGCGTCTACACCACCCGCCCGGACACCGTCATGGGCGTGAGCTATGTGGCCGTGGCCGCCGGGCACCCGCTGGCGCAGAAAGCCGCTGCCGACAATGCCGACGTGGCCGCCTTCGTGGAAGAATGCCAGCACACCAAGGTGGCCGAAGCCGACATGGCCACCATGGAAAAGAAAGGCATTGCCACCGGTCTTACCGCCAAACACCCGATCAGCGGTGAACAGGTTCCGGTGTGGATCGCCAACTTCGTGCTGATGGGTTACGGCACCGGCGCAGTCATGGCAGTACCCGCCCATGACCAGCGCGATTTCGAGTTTGCCCAGAAATACGGCCTGCCGATCAAGCAGGTTATCGAGCCGGCTAACGGCGAGAACATTGATCTGGACAACGAAGCTTTCACCGAGAAAGGCAGGCTGGTGAACTCCGGCGAATTCAGCGGCAAAACCTCCGCCGAAGCCTTTGATGCTATTGCTGCCTGGCTGACCGAGCGCAACCTTGGCGAGAAGAAAGTGAATTACCGTCTGCGCGATTGGGGCGTGTCCCGCCAGCGCTACTGGGGCGCCCCCATTCCCATGGTGGAAACTGAAGACGGTGAGCTGCACCCCACCCCGGCAGACCAGCTGCCGGTGGTGCTGCCCACCGACGTGGAAATGGACGGCGTCAACAGCCCCATCAAAGCCGACCCGGAATGGGCCAAAACCACCTTTAATGGCCAGCCCGCCCTGCGCGAAACGGACACCTTTGACACCTTCATGGAGTCCAGCTGGTACTACGCCCGCTACTGCTGCACCCAGAACGATCAGGCCATGCTGGATCCCGCCGCCGCCAACTACTGGCTGCCGGTGGATCAGTATGTGGGCGGCATTGAACACGCCATCCTGCACCTGCTGTACTCACGCTTCTTCCACAAACTGCTGCGCGACAGCGGCCTGGTGGATTCCGACGAGCCGTTCAAGCAACTGCTGTGTCAGGGCATGGTGCTGAAAGACGGCGCCAAGATGTCCAAGTCCAAGGGTAACACCGTGGACCCGCAGGAAATGATTGAACAATACGGTGCCGACACCGTGCGCCTGTTCATCATGTTCGCCGCGCCCCCCGAGCAGTCCCTGGAATGGAACGATTCCGGCGTGGAAGGTGCCTCCCGCTTTATCAAGCGTCTGTGGCGGCAAGTGGCCGAGCATGTGGACGCCGGCCTGCCCGGCGCTCTGAACGCAGAAAGCCTGGACGACGATGCCAAGGCCCTGCGTCGCAAGACCCACGAAACCATCCAGAAGGTCAGCGACGATTATGGCCGTCGCCATACCTTTAATACCGCCATTGCCGCAGTGATGGAGCTGATCAACGAAGTCAGCCGTTTTGAAGGCGATGCGGCAGTGAAACACGAAGCGCTGGAAGCGGCGGTACTGTTGCTGGCTCCCATCATTCCCCACGCGGCCCACACCCTGTGGCAAGCGCTGGGTCATAATGACACCGTACTGACAGCCCAGTGGCCCAGCGTGGATGAAAGCGCCCTGGTGAAGGACAGCATCGAGCTGGTGGTACAGGTGAATGGCAAGGTACGCGCCAAACTGAATGTGCCCGCCAATGCTGACAAGGATGCGGTGGAAACCCTTGCCAAGGACGAGCCCAATGTGCAGAAATTCATTGATGGCAAGACCATTCGCAAGGTCATCGTGGTACCGGGCAAGCTGGTCAATATCGTCGCCAACTAAACTGCAGGGCGGAAACCGGCGGACTTTTCCCGCAGGAATTCCGCCCTGAAATAAACCGAACCGCTGCCCGATCATGAGGTTTCCATGAAGGCTGTTGCTGGCATCATCACCCTGCTACTGACCCTGCTGCTCAGCGCCTGTGGCTGGCAGCTACGTGGCGCAACCCACAAACCCAATGTGGAAAGCCTCACTCTCAGCGGGGCCAGCACCGAGCTGCGCTACAGCCTGGAAGACCAGCTGGAGAAACAAGGCGTGTTGGTGCACGGCGAGTCCCCCTACCTGCTGATTATTGATGACGAAGACTGGATGCGCCGCACCTCAGCAGTGGATGCCCAGGGCCGCCAGGCAGAAATTGAGTTGCGCTATACCCTTTACTGGCATCTCCAGGACCGCAAAACCGGCGCCCTGCTCACCACCCCGGCCCGACTGCGCGCCATTCGGACCCTGCCCTGGTACCCGGAAAACGCCACCGCCTCTTCCGATGAAGAAGATCTGGTCCGTGATGACCTCTATGAGGACATGACCATCCGCCTGATCAACCAGGTCGCCACCGCCTCACAGCGCTGGGAGCCCTACTGAGATGCGGCTGCGCCCGGAGCAACTCGGCAAGCACCTGTCTGCGGACCTGAAACCGGTGTATCTGGTCGCCGGTGACGAACCCCTGCAGCAACAGGAACTGCTCGACGACCTGCGCCGGGCCGCCCGTGATCAAGGTTTTGAGGAACGCCATCGTTTTTCTTCCGATACCGGAATCGACTGGAACGCCCTGCTGAACGAAGCCCAGAGCATGAGTCTGTTTGGTGGCCGCCGCATTCTGGAACTGATGCTGGGCAGCAAACGACCGGACAAGAATGGCAGCCAGATCCTCCGCGATCTTTTCGCCGCGCCCTCCTCAGACACCCTGCTGCTGATCCAGTGCTCCAAGCTGGATCGTCGCAAGGACTGGAACAGTGCCTGGGTAAAAGCCCTGGATGAAGTTGGCGCCATCGTTGAGGTGTGGCCAGTGGAAGGCAACAACCTGCGTAACTGGCTTCAGGACCGTCTCGCCAGTCGTGGCCTGCATGCCAACGATGATGCCATGGCATTGTTGATCGAGCGCAGCGAAGGGAACCTGCTGGCTGCCGCACAGGAAGTGGACAAGCTGTCCCTGCTGGTGGAAAACGGCCAGGTCAGTCCGGAAGACGTACAGCAGGCGGTGGGCGATTCCAGCCGCTACTCCCCTTTCGATCTCACTGAAGCCACCGCCCAGGGCGATGCCCATCGGGTAATGCATATCATCCAGACCCTGAAAGCCGAGGGTGTCGAACCCCCGGTTCTCCTGTGGGCCCTGAGCCGCGACATCCGCATGCTCGATGGCATGATCGCCGGCGGCCCGCCGCCACGTCTGCCACCACAACGGGCCCGCGCCATGCAGGCCCAGGCCCAACGACTCAACTCGCAACAGATCCGCGCCGCCCAGGCCAGCGCCATCCGCGCCGACCAGTGCGTCAAAGGTATGGCCAAGGGCGATCCCTGGCAGCACATTACCAATCTGGCGCTGCGGCTGGCGGGCAAGCCGCTGCCGCGGAGTATGGAGCGGTAGCAGGAACGCTGCACACAACACACTTCCTGCAACACGCAAAACAGACTACCGGCTTTTTGCCTTTCGCAGCTCGCTTCTTGTCCCTCGAGACTCATCCCTTACCCAAGCGAATCGCCTGGAGGCAGGCTCCTGCAGAGCGCGTCACCAGCCCAGCCATGCTCCCACTCTGAATCTTGCCTTTCCGAACAGCCATTTGGCCCAAATGGCCATCACCGGAACCTCAAACTCTGCTAGCCTGTCAGTCCACGATCAACAGCAGCAGAACAACAATGAGCGAACCCCGCGATACCTCCTCCATCAGCTTTACCGCCCTGTACACTGGCCACGTCTGGACCCGTGACGGCATCTCTGCGCCGTTCTTCCGCACCCGTGGAGGCGCCTTCCTGTACGGCGCACTGGCGCCATTTGAATACGTGGGACGCCACATCGTTGGCGGCAACATTCGTACATTTCTGCTGCAACGTCATCACCTGATCGACCACCGCCTGCACCAGCTGATCGACAGCGGCGTCACCCAGGTGGTGGAAATTGCCTGCGGTCTGTCTCCCCGCGGCCACCGTTTCTGCCAGCAATACCCGCAACTGACCTACATCGAGACAGACCTGCCAGACATGGCCCGCCGCAAGCAACAACTGCTGCAGGAACATAAGGTGCTAAGCAATCGGCACAGGGTTATGCCGATCAACATCTTTGCCGATGAGGGAGCACTGAGTCTGGATCATGTCCTTGGGCAACTGGACCAGAACAAACCGGTGGTTGTGATTACCGAAGGGCTGGTGAACTACTTCCCGCTGGACGTGATTTCCGAATTCTGGAAGAAACTGGCAGCGTCCCTGGGCGCGTTCCCGCAAGGCACCTACCTCACGGATAACTATCCGCTCTACCGCGGCATGCCCTTCTACCGCACCCTGAAAGTGCTCGGCAACATGCTCGGCGCCGTGTCGCGCAGCCAGGTGGGTTTTCATTTCCATGCCGACGATGAAGCCATCAATCACTTCAAACAGCTCGGCTTCGACGACCTGCAGATCCACAACCCGGCGGATCACTACGGGCAGCTTCCCATCCCGCAAACCCGCGGCAATCCGATGGTGCGGATTATGGAAGCAAGCGTGAAAGGCAATGAATAATTAATAGTTAATAATTAATAACGAAGACCCGAAAACAAAAAGGCCGCGCCCAAATCTTGGTGCGGCCTTTTAGGTTTGGACCTTTCTTTTGCCTTTAGCTATTAATTATTCATTATTACCTATTAATTGCTTTTTAGATTAGCCATAAATCCGGTGCACCTTGCCGTCATTTTTCGGGCTCAGAAAGTACTGGCTGTCCTTGAGCAGTTCGGTGAAACGATCGGCCAGCGCGATGTTGCCGTGTTTGAACAGGCAACGCAGATAGCCTTCGTCATCGTAATCGAAGACCAGCAGGTCCAGTTTCAGATCCGGGCTTTCCATGGTCAGGGTGCAATCCCGGGCATGGTCGGCAAGGGAGAACCCCGGCTCGTCCAGCTTGATCAGACAACCGAAGAAGTTAATGTCCACCACCTTCACCGGCTTGTTGAAACGGTACTGATCACCAATACGGGATTCGCTGGTGACATGACCATGGCTGTTACAGGGCACCAGGCGTTCTGCACGGCGACGATCCAGTGTCTTCGATTCGCCTTTCCTGAAGTAGCGCGTGCCTGCCACGTTTTCGATGGACTCCCCACGCAGGAAGGTGGAGAACAGATCCAGGGACACTTCGCGCTTTTCCAGCTGCGGCAAATGGTCCGCATCCTTGATCAACACGAACTGGGCGTTGGGGCACTTCTCGGCAAAGGAGGCGTTTTCCCAGGGCAGGGTAAAGCTGTCGTACTCCCCGGTGGTCACCAGGGTGTCGCACTCCGGGTAACCCAGCAGGCCCTCCACGGACAGCAGACGGCTGCCGTTGATCACATACCGCTCCTGCTCGTTCTCGGACAGCCGCTTCATCTGCCGGTAGAACAATTTGCGAGCCGTCGGGGTAATGCCGGTTTCCTTGATACGGTTGTAGTTCACCAGGTACAACACCACCGCCTGGCTGAACTCATCCATGCGGCCTTCCGCCAGTACGCGCTTGGATTCATCCACCAGCATGCGCCAGCTCTTGCGTGGACGGGTGACGATGCCCGCCACAATCAGTTTGCCAGTGGCTTCCGGGTACTTGTAGGCGAAGGTACTGGCAATGGCAGAGCCCAGGGACAGGCCCATCAGGTGCACCTTGGCCAGACCGGAAAGGCGGGAAAATTCGTACAGCAGATCAGCCAGATCTTCCATGCTCAGATCGGGCGCTATCTGGGTGTTGTTGCCCAGGGACGGCAAGTCCACCAGCACCACGGGGAAGTCCTCGTAAATGCGTTCAACGCAATACTTGTAAGAGGTAAAGTTCTGGAACGCCCCCCCTACAACCAGCAAAGGCGGCTTGTGGGCATTGTCGGGATGGGCAAACGCCAGATAATCGATCCGCCATTTACCTACCCACATCTGCAGAGGGTCTGCCTTGATGGAGGCGCGGGTATATTCCTCGTAATGGATTCCCATTGGCTGGCTCCGTATCTTGTTCTTGTTGTTTGGCACGCCTTATGGCGTTTTTGGGTGCCTCTAGAAGTGCCTGTTTTTCATGCTTTCTCTACCAGAAGGTCGGCCGGGGCCCGCCACTCTGGTGTGTGCAAAAGCCACACGCTGCTGCGCTTTAATGATTTGCGCCATAAAAGTGGCACTTTAGTACCACAAAACAATGGGTTAGCATTATTCGTGTAGCAAAGGATTTCAATTCTTCACCATTTGTGTGCAAGCGTAAAGCACCAGTTATCGCTATAATATCGCCCTTTACCTCATTCAGTTTGTGACCCTATGAATATCCAGCAATACATGCAGCGTCTTGGCGAGCAGGCTCGCCAGGCTTCCCGGGCCATGGCCCGCGCCAGCTCCGGTGACAAGGACAAGGCCCTGGCAGCCATCGCCAGCGCCCTGCGCAGCCACCGCAGCGCCATTCTGCAAGCCAACCAGCAGGATCTGGACAACGGCCGCCAGAACGGCCTGGATGCGGCCCTGCTTGATCGCCTGGAACTGACCCCGACCCGTTTCGACGGCATGGTGGAAGGCCTGGAGCAGATCATCAGTCTGGCTGACCCGGTTGGCACTATCACTGACCTTGCCTACCGTCCGTCCGGCATCCAGGTAGGCAAAATGCGGGTACCGCTGGGGGTTATCGGTATCATTTACGAGTCGCGGCCCAATGTGACCATCGACGCGGCGGCGCTGTGCCTGAAATCCGGCAATGCGGCCATCCTGCGCGGCGGCTCCGAAGCCATTAATGCCAACCAGGCCATTGCCGAGTGCATCCGCGTTGGCCTGCGTGAAGCCGGTTTGCCTGACACCGCCGTCCAGGTGGTGGAAACCACAGATCGCGCCGCAGTGGGCGAGCTGATCAGCAAACCCGAATTCGTCGACGTAATTGTTCCCCGTGGCGGCAAGGGGCTGATTGAGCGCATCAGCAACGAGGCCCGCGTGCCGGTAATCAAGCATCTGGATGGCAACTGCCACACCTACATCGACGATCAGGCAGATATCACCAAGGCCATAGAAGTGGCTTACAACGCCAAGACCCAGCGCTACGGCACCTGCAACACCACCGAAACCCTGCTGGTCGCCAATGCCATCGCCGGCCAGGTGCTGCCACAGCTGGCTGCCCGCTACCAGGAAGCCGGCGTGGAACTGCGCGGCTGTGAGCAGGCACGCAGCCTGGTGGAAGGCATGGCAGAAGCCACAGAAACCGACTGGAGTGAGGAATATCTGGCGCCGGTTCTGGCGGTGAAAATCGTCAAGGGTCTGGATGAGGCCATTGAGCACATCAACCGTTACAGCTCCGGCCACACCGAGGCGATCATTACCGAAAACTACACCCTGGCCCGGCGTTTCCTGACGGAAGTGGACTCCAGTTCGGTGATGGTAAATGCCTCTACCCGTTTCGCGGATGGCTTCGAGTACGGATTAGGCGCCGAAATTGGCATCTCCACCGACAAGATCCACGCCCGTGGCCCGGTGGGGCTGGAAGGGCTGACCAGCCAGAAATGGGTGGTGCTGGGTGATGGTCATATCAGGCAGTAAGCGCCCGATGACTGACGCCGGGCGCCGGACGCTGAAAAGGAGGACGCACCTTGCCTAGCGTCCAGCATCCGGCGTCCAGCCTTCAGCCGCTGGTTCTCTTCGGCGGCACCTTCGATCCTGTCCACCGGGCGCATATCAGTGCCGCGCGGGCAGTCTCGAAGGTGCTGGGCGGCGCGCCAGTGCACCTGCTGCCCAACGCCGTGCCACCGCACAAGCCCCAGCCCATGGCCGATGGCGAACAGCGCCTGGCCATGCTGCGTCTTGCTTGCCAGGACTACCCGGAACTGGTGGTCGACGACTGGGAATTGCGTCAATCCGGCCCCAGCTACAGCCTTAACACCCTGCGCCACTTCCGCCAGCAATACAGTGGGCGGCCACTGGTCTTCATGATCGGTGCAGACAGTTTCGCCAACCTGCATCACTGGCACCGCTGGCAGGATTACACCACCCTCTGCCATCTGGCTGTTGTACCGCGGCCGGACTGCGAACTGGCCGCTGATCAGGTGCAGGCTGCGTTCCCGGAAAGTGATGCGGCACAACTCATGCAGCACCCCAGCGGCCTTCGCCTGATGCTGAAACGGCCATTTCTGGATGTATCGGCCACCGCCATTCGCGAGTCCCTGGAACAAAAAGGCGACTGCCCCGAGCTGGATCCTGCAGTCAGCGCCCATATTCGCCGCCATCACCTGTATAATGCGACCACTTTGACTCCATCAACCAATCACGAGGCACCATGAGCGCAGACACCCCGCTTCTGTCCCTGGTCATCAATGCCCTGGAAGAAATGAAAGCCCAGAAAATTACCGAACTGGACGTGCGCGACATGACCAGCATGGCAGATCACATGGTGATCGCCAGCGGTACCTCCAACCGCCACGTGAAGGCCCTGGCCGATAACGTGATCGAAGCCGCCAAAAAGGCGGACCATCCCCCTGTGGGCAGCGAAGGCGAAGACACCGGCGAGTGGATTCTTGTGGATCTGGGTGATGTGATCGTCCACCTGATGCTGCCGGCCACCCGGGAGTTCTATGATCTGGAACGCCTGTGGCGCAATCCGGACCACCATCCCGACCGCAACAAGGGTCAAGACGCCTGAGCCATGCGCATCTTTCTGTTGGCGGTGGGCACCCGCATGCCCGGCTGGGTCACGGAAGGCTTCGCCGAGTACCAGAAGCGCATGCCACCAGAGATGCGTCTGGAACTGGAAGAGATCCCCATGCCCAAACGCGGCAAGGGCGACAGCAACAGCCAGATTCGCAGTGAAGCCGAGGTCATTCGCAAGCGGCTGGATACGATTGTGAAAAAAAGCCCCGGCGCCAAGACAATAGCGCTGGAGGTAAAAGGCCGCGCACTGGACACCCCGGCACTCAGCCGTAAACTGGGTGAGCTGAAAGATCTGGGACAAGATCTGGTGATTCTGGTCGGCGGGCCTGACGGACTCTGCCCGCAACTTTCCGCCAGCACCCATGAACAGTGGAGCCTGTCGAAGCTGACCCTGCCCCACCCGCTGGTAAGGGTGTTGTTGGCGGAGCAGATTTACCGTGGCTGGACCTTGCTCACTGGCCACCCCTATCATCGCTGACCTTTATGAGTGTGCGCTAACGCCAACATGCGTCGACCTTTAACCCTGAAAGACCACCATCATGAGCAACGCATTTTTGGCGTGCGTCTGGTCGTGGGCGTCTTTCTGGTGTTGTTGCTCACCGGAATTCTGGTCAGCCGCATGATCTGGTTGCAGGTGTTCGAGCACAGTCGCTACACCACACTAAGCGACAACAACCGGGTTCAAACCCAGGCCGTATCGCCTCCGAGAGGGCTGATCACAGACCGGGATGGGATTATTCTGGCCGAAAACCGGCCCGATTTTTCCCTGGAAGTGATCATCGAGCAGACCCGCGATCTGGATGCTCTTCTGGTGGAAGTCGCCAGACTGGTGGAATTGGACGAAGGAGACCTGGAGCGGTTCGAGAAACGCCGCCGGGCAGCACGCCGCCCCTGGGAACCCGTTCCGCTTCGGGGCCGACTCACTGAAGAAGAAATTGCCCGCCTGGTCGTCAACCAGCATCGCCTGCAGGGGCTGCGCATTTCCGCCGATCCGGTGCGCCACTACCCCCACGACATACTGTTCTCCCATGTCATTGGTTACGTAAACCGGATCAATGCCCAGGATCTGGACAACATGACCCTGGACCAGCAGAGAGACTATGCCGGCACCCACTTCTATGGCCGCACCGGTATCGAGCGTTTCTACGAAGACCAACTGCATGGCCAGGTAGGCTATCGGCAGGTGGAAACCAATGCCCGCGGACGCATTCTGCGTGTCCTGGAGGAACAACCGCCGGTACCGGGCCAGGATTTGCGCCTGCGGCTGTCCATGCGTGTCCAGCAAGCCGCCTATGATGCCCTGGGCGAAAGGCGTGGCGCTGTGGTCGCCATTGACCCCCGCGATGGCAGCGTGCTGGCCTTTGTCAGCCGGCCAGGCTTTAACCCCAACCTGTTCGTGACCGGGATTTCCCACAAGGATTATTCCGCTTACCGCACCGATCACGACAACCCGCTATTCAACCGTGCCCTGCAGGGTCGCTACCCACCGGGCTCCACCATCAAGCCCATGCTGGGTCTTGCCGGGCTGGATACTGGGGTTACCAACTGGCAGCGCAGCATTCGCGACCCGGGCTTCTATCAACTGGAAAACGATCCGCATCGTTACCGTGACTGGAAACGCTGGGGGCATGGCCGCGTTGACCTGCATCTGGCTGTGGTTCAATCCTGCGACACCTATTTTTACGACATGGGCTTCAAGCTCGGCATCGACAACATGCACGACTACATGAGCCAGTTTTCCCTGGGACAGCCCACCGGCATTGACCTGGACAGTGAGTCCAAAGGTCTGATGCCGTCCAAACAATGGAAGAAAGCGTTCCGCAACAGCCCCTGGTTCCATGGCGACACCATCAACGCTAGCATTGGCCAGGGCTTCGTGCTGGCCACCCCGCTGCAACTGGCCACCGCCACGGCCACCGTGGCCAGCCACGGCAAAACCGTGATCCCCACCCTGGCGGGCGAGCGCCAGCCAGTGGAGCGAACCGACCTGTTGCTGAAGGATGAAAGCAACTGGGACAAGATGACCAATGCCATGGTAGATGTGACTGGCCCCAAGGGTACCGCCCGCATCATGGCCGTGGATGCCCAGTACCCCATTGCCGCAAAATCCGGCACCGCCCAGGTGTTTTCCGTTGGCCAGGATGAAACCTATAAAGAAGAAGAGCTGGCTGAACGCATGCTCGACCATGCCCTGATGGTGTCCTTCGCACCAGCCGACAAGCCCGCCATTGCAGTGGGCGTACTGGTGGAAAATGGCCGTCATGGTGGCTCCACCGCCGGTCCGGTGGCACGTCAGGTGATGGACGCCTGGCTCCTCAATGACGAGGGCGAACTGGACGTTCCTGCGGTTTTTTCCGACACCGGCCCAGCCGGGACAGACACTCCGCCATCGACCCCGGATGACAGCGACGAGGACAGCCAATGAGCCAGCGCGAATTCTTCCGCCAGATGCCCGGCCAGACCGGCGCATCGCTGTCCCCCGGACTGGCCGAGCGACTGCACCTGGACGCACCACTGCTGGCGGCGCTTATGCTGCTCATGTTGGGCGGTCTCACTGTTCTCTATAGTGCCGGCGGAGAAAGCATGGAACTGGTCATTCGCCAGTGCATCCGCTTTGGTGCAGGCTTGACCGCCATGTTTGTGCTGGCGCAGTTTCCACCACGCAGTTACCGCTTCTGGGCCCCGGTGATCTACACCATCGGTCTGGTCTTGCTGATGCTGGTTCTGGTTGCCGGCACGGAAGCCAAAGGGGCCCAACGCTGGCTGTCGATACCCGGACTCGGCCGTTTCCAGCCCTCCGAAGTGATGAAACTGGCGGTGCCGGCCATGGTGGCCTGGTACTTCAGCGAACGAAACCTGCCACCGAAACTGATTGATGTGTTGGGCGCCATGGTACTGCTGGGCCTGCCTGCCATGCTGATCGGCCTGCAGCCAGATCTGGGTACCGCAATTTTGATCGCTGCCAGCGGCCTGGTGGTGCTGTTCATGGCCGGACTGTCCTGGAGACTGATCGCCGTTGCCGTGATTGTTGTCGTCACCGCAGCACCGTTGATGTACTTCTTCGTCATGCATGACTACCAACGCAACCGGGTAGACACTTTTTTGAACCCGGAAGCGGATCCGCGGGGAACCGGATGGAACATTATCCAGTCCAAGACAGCAATTGGTTCCGGTGGCATCGATGGCAAAGGCTGGCTTGACGGCACCCAGTCGCGGCTGGATTTTCTGCCCGAATCCTCCACCGACTTTATTCTGGCGGTACTGAGTGAGGAATTCGGTCTGATCGGAGTCTGCGTTCTGCTAATCATGTACCTGGTGATTGTGGGGCGTGGCTTTTTCATAAGCTGGCAGGCGCAAGACACTTTCTCCCGATTGCTGGGATCCAGTCTGATAATGACGTTTTTCATCTACGTCTTCGTCAATATCGGCATGGTCACCGGCTTGCTACCGGTGGTGGGTGTACCGCTTCCTCTGGTGAGTTATGGCGGCACCTCCATTGTTACCCTGCTGGCCAGCTTCGGGATGTTGATGTCGATACAGACACACCGGCGGCTGATCAGTTATTAACAATACATATCAGGCAGCACGCTTCACGCAACACGCAGAAGAAGCAAAAGAAGACAACAAGGAGTAAAGGCTTTGCGGCGATTTCATCAAGGACTTATTGGTTCCCTGCTTTCCATTGCGGCGCTCACTGCCCAGGCTGAGCTCAAGCACACCTGCCCGGATAACAGCCCCTACCTGGAACGCCCTGCAGCCAAGACCATGATCGCCGAGCTGGTGAAACAAGGGCTGGATGAGCAGCGTATCCGTACCGTGCTGGGCAGCGCCGAATGCCAGCCGAAGATTCTCGAGTCCATCGCCCGTCCGGCGGAAAAGACGCATACATGGGCCACTTACCAGAAGATTTTTCTGCAGGAAAGCCGGGTGCAGAAAGGGGTGGAATTCGCCCGCCAGCATGCAGACACCCTCACCCGAGCAGAACAGACCTACGGCGTGCCGCGGGAGATTATCCTCGCCATCATTGGCGTGGAAACCCGCTATGGCCAACACATGGGCACCTACCGTGTGGTCGACGCCCTGGCCACTCTGGGCTTCGACTATCCGCCCCGCGGCGCCTTCTTCAGCAAGCAGCTCAAGGCACTATTTGTCCTCGAGCAGCAGGCTCACATTGATGCAGACACCATCACCGGCTCCTATGCCGGGGCCATGGGCTTTGGCCAGTTCATCCCCACCAGCTACCTGGCCTACGCCGTGGATTTCGATAACGATGGGATCACCGACCTGGTCAACAACCCGGTAGATGCCATTGGCTCCGTGGCCAACTATTTCAGCGAACACAAATGGACCCCTGGCCTGCCTGTGGCGGCTCGCACCCGCATTCAGGGCGAGGGCTACATCCCGCTGGCCAAGAAGGGCTACAAACCAGGCTTCACCCTGGCCAAGGCCCGTGAGGCCGGGGTTACCCCGATCAGCTGCAACGCCAGCATCACCAGCGAATACTGCTTTGATCTGCCGGACAACACCCGGGTTGCCCTGCTCGATCTGCAAGGCACCGACGGCGCAGAGTTTTGGCTGGCCACTGACAATTTCTATACCATCACCCGCTATAACCACAGTCGCCTCTACGCCATGGCCGTGCTACAACTGTCCCGACAGCTGGCCGCAGCGCTGGAGAGCTCGCAATGAAACGCCTGGCAACACTGATGACAGCAAGCGCCTTTCTCGGCGCCTGTGTCACCACCCCGCCCCCTGCAGGCAAACAGACGGACGCAAACGGCGCCCCCGGCTCCGACCGCTACAGCCTGCAGCAGGACACCGCTCCCGCTCCCCATGAGCAAAAGGATGTGTCCAAGCTGCCCGAGCCGGTTCCCCGGCAGGAGCCACGCAGCCGTTACGGCAACATGGACAGTTACAGTGTGTGGGGCAAAACCTACCACGTACTGCCCGATGCCAAAGGCTATGTGGCCGAGGGCAATGCCTCCTGGTACGGGCGAAAATTCCACGGCCACCGCACCTCCAGCGGTGAAGCCTTTGACATGTTCCAGTTCACCGCCGCCCATCGCAGCCTGCCACTGCCCACTTACGTGCGCGTGACCAACCTGGATAACGGCAAGTCACTGATTGTGCGCGTCAACGACCGCGGCCCCTTCCACGAGAACCGGATCATTGATCTGTCCTGGGCCGCGGCCGTTCGCCTCGGGATCGAACAGGCTGGCACTGGAAGGGTGCGGGTTGAAGCCCTGAGCGCCAACAATGACAAGGCTCCCAGCGGCACGGTCCCCACCGCCGTTCGCGCTGCGGTGGACAGCCCGCCCCCCAATACCGCCAGCGCACCGGCAGCGGAGCGACTGTACCTGCAAGCGGGCGCCTTTCAGGATCGCAACAGCGCAGAACGGCTGCGCCAATCCCTGCGGGAACAGCTGGGACTGGAAGCCGAGATCCGTGAGCAGCCCCCCCTGTTTCGGGTCTGGCTCGGTCCATACCAGAACGACATGAGCCGTCAACAAATGCGGCAGCAAGTCGCCGGCGCGGGCTTTGACCGCCCCATGCCGGTCACTCCATAAACGACCGGGCAATGCAGTATCGTCCGACAACAGTTACCCGGCGGTACAAATTCTGATACCCAGGCCCTAAAATGCCGCCATCATGGTGTTTAGGGGCTGACGGTTTTTCGGGGAATTTTTTGCCATTTGCGTGTCAAAGCCCTGCAAACCGCCCCTTAAACCTATTCATTTTGTCAGGAAGACAAGGAACTACAGGCAGATAACCATGCGCTCCCAGTCGATACGCAGCTCTTTTTTTGTGCTCTTTGCTTTTATTGGTTCTCTCATCACCTTGCAGGCCAGTGCCAGCATGGTTCCCCGCGCCCCGCAAATTGATGCTCGCGGCTATCTGCTGATGGATGCGTCCAGTGGCCGCATCATCGTTGAACACAACGCCGAACAGCGCCTGCCCCCTGCCAGCCTGACCAAGATGATGACCGCCTATATTGCCGAGGCCGAACTACAGAAAGGCAACCTCTCCGAGGACGACATGGCCCCGGTCAGCGTCAAGGCCTGGCGCATGGGCGGCTCCAAGATGTTCATCAGGGAAGGGACCCGTGTCAGTGTGGGCGACCTGCTCAAGGGCATAATCATCCAGTCCGGCAATGATGCCAGTGTCGCCATGGCCGAATTCGTGGCCGGCTCGGAAGATGCCTTTGCCGACCTGATGAACCAGCACGCCCGTCGACTGGGCATGCACAGCACCCATTTCATGAACGCCACCGGCTGGCCGGCTGAGAACCATTTCACCACCGCCAAGGACATGGCCACACTGGCCCGCGCCATTGTTCGTGATTTCCCGGAACACTATGGCACCTACGCGGAGAAGGAATTCACCTATAACGGCATCACCCAGCAGAACCGCAACCTGCTGCTATGGCGTGACGCGCGTGTCGACGGTCTCAAGACCGGCCATACTGAAGAAGCCGGCTACTGCCTGGTCTCCTCGGCCAAAGACGGGGACATGCGCCTCATCGCGGTGGTCATGGGTACGGATTCAGAAGGTGCGCGGGCCCGTGAATCGCAGAAACTGCTGACCTACGGCTTCCGGTTCTTTGAAACCTACAAGGCCTACAGCGCCGGAGACATTCTCGACACCGCAGCACTTTGGATGGGTGAAAAGCGCGAGGTTCGCCTCGGGCTGGCCGAGGATCTGGTATTGACCATTCCCAAGGAAAGTCACCAGAACCTGAAAGCCGAAGTAACCGTTAAACCGCAGTTGCAAGCGCCTATCAATGCAGGCCAACAATACGGGACCGTGACTGTGCGCCTGAACAACGAGCTGCTGGTTGAAAAACCACTGGTTGCATTGGAAGGCATCGAAGAAGCCGGCTTTTTGACCAAAATCTGGCACCATATTCTGATGTTCTTCCAGGGCTTGTTTTAACTGACGCTAGCTCCCGCGCTGGGTTTTCCCGGTTGCAGGAGTGCCGCGACTCCCGGAGTATCGAGTCAAGAGAAGCATGTTTCGACATTCAACAAGGGTTTTCGCTTCTCGCAACTCGGTACTCGCTACGGGTTTGGTCGCGCGCCGCAAGGGTCGCGCCTCCAGCAAGATAGCGTCACGCATATAGCGGCTGGCGCTCAATCACAGGCACGCATCGCATGAGCCAGGTCTACCTCAATGGCGCCTTCATGGCCCCGCAGGATGCACACATATCCCCAATGGACCGGGGTTTTTTGTTTGCTGATGGCATTTACGAAGTCATCCCGGCCTACAACGGTGTGTTGTTCCGCTTCGAGGAGCACCTGGCGCGCCTTGAACGGTCCCTGGGCGAGATCCAAATTGACAACCCGCATAGTCGCGAGCAGTGGCGAGAGCTTTGCGAAGCACTGATCGAGCGTAACGGTGGCGGCAACCTGTCTCTTTACCTGCAGATCACCCGTGGCGCGACAGAGAAACGGGACCATGCCTTTCCCAACCCACCGGTGACACCTACGGTATTCATGATGACCGGTAACATTGCGGTTCCCGCTGCCGACAGCCCGGACACTGCCACCGGTTCCAAAGCCATCACTCTGGACGACATCCGCTGGGCTCGCTGTGACATCAAATCCGTCTCATTACTCCCCAACAGCCTGCTTCGCCAACAGGCGGTGGCAGCCGGGGCCAGCGAGGCCATACTGCTGCGCGACGGCTTTGTCACCGAGGGCTCAGCCAGCAACGTGTTTATCGTCGCCAATGGCACCGTGATCACTCCGCCCAAGAGCCATGAAATTCTTGGCGGAATAACCCGCGATCTGGTTGTGGAACTGTGCCATAGCCACCATATACCGGTGGAAGAGCGGGAAATTACCGAAAGCCAGCTGCGTCAGGCAGACGAAATCTGGTTTACCAGCTCCACCCGGGAAGTGGTGCCGGTGATCCAGCTCAACAACGTCACCGTGGGCAACGGCAAACCCGGCCCTCTGTGGAAAACCGTGGCCCGCCATTACGTCAGTTTCAAACGCCGCCTGTGCGGCCACCAGGACCAGGAGTAACCCATGGCTATCCAGGAACACCTGTGGGAATTTCCCCACGCCATGCAGCTTAAGATCATGGGCGCCGCCGATGCGCCCCTGGAAGAAGCGCTGATCGAAATCCTGTCCACCCATCTGGACGACTTTGAAGCCACTGCGCACCTTACCTGCAAGCCGAGCAGCAAGGGGACCTTTGTGTCCTACACCGCCCAGGTGGTCATGCGTCACCGTGATCAGGTGGAAGCCATCTACAAGGCGCTCAACGAATGCCCCCACGTGAAGATGACAATCTAACAATGGATGCATGACGGCGGCCGCTTGAGTCGAACTCTATCTCCACCGCCCTGCCAGGGACTCGGGCGTCGTATGTCATCTTTTGTATGCGCCTAAATCTATACACCTCTTACACACGGTAACTCGAGTTCACAGCCCGACACCGAAGCGCCACTAACCTTGCATTGGCCTGGCACGGCCGTGCCCTTAGGGTAAATCCAATAACAAAAACGTTAGGGGATACTGCATGAAAGTGCTCACGCTACTCAGTCTGGTTGGCGCCCTGCTCGTCATGCTGGGGCTCAGTCTGACCCCATCTTCGGAGCCCATGGCACAAATTCAAACCATGCCTGCAGCCAAAAACATCATTCCTGCCATGCCGCGCAGCCCCAATATCCTTCAGCGCGTGAATGGTGCTCCAGTACATTTCGATGCTTTCAAGACCATCAACATCAAAGACGATGACGGTATTGAATATGGTGTCAGCGTTCAGGAGCTGAACCTGCACCTGGTCAACCAGAAAACCGGAAACCGACTGATCTGAATAGCATGACAATGATTAACTGTTGTTACCCCGAGAGGGGTCTGCCTTAAGCCCGGTACCCCCACCGGGCTTTTTTTATTCGTCTGACGCCAAAGATGGAACTGCTGCAGAACGTAGCGAAGCAGAGGACTTGAGGAACTTTTGGGAGTTTGTCTATCCAAGCGTAGCTTGTAGCTTGTAGCTTGTAGCTTGTAGCTTGTAGCTTGTAGCTTGTAGCTCGTAGCTCGTAGCTCGTAGCCAACACCTTGCTTTATACTCTTGGCCATGAACGACGCCCTGATCCGATACTTCCCCCGCGTGGAATATGCGCCCTGCTGGCAAGCCATGCGAGATCTCACCGACCAGCGAACCGCGGACACCCTTGACGAGCTATGGGTGCTGGAACACCCTCCTGTCTTTACTCTCGGTCAGGCCGGCAAGCCCGAGCATGTGCTCAACGCTGGAGACATTCCGGTAGTGAAAACCGATCGCGGCGGACAGGTGACCTACCATGGACCGGGTCAGACCGTCATTTATCTGATGCTGGACATCAAGAGGCTGGGCCTTGGCAGTCGCGGCATGGTGACGGCAATCGAAGAAAGCATTGTGTCATTTCTTGCTGACCTGGGGGTGAAAGCCACCAGTCGCGACGACGCGCCAGGGGTCTATGTGGATGGCGCCAAGATTGCCTCACTGGGTCTGCGAATCCGCCGTGGCGCCACCTACCATGGCCTGGCCATCAATCGCACCATGGATCTGGCACCATGGCAACGCATCAACCCCTGCGGTCATGCAGGCCAGCCCATGACTACTCTGGAAGCACTTGGCATCCAGCTGAGCCGAGAGACTATGGAGCAACAGCTTGTGACCGTTTTAGCCAAACGTCTGGGTGTGACACCACGGACAGCCCAGGCGCCGGACTGGTACAATAACGGTAACTCAACCCCCACTGGCTGACCCACGGTCAGTCCACCAGGCACAACACAGGCATTCCATGAGCGAGCAGACACAGGCCAAGCGCAAGGTTCAGATCGGCGACAAGCTGCGTGGCGCAGACAAGGTCCGCACCATTCCCCTGGTCAACGAGGAAGGCAGCTACCAGCGCAAACCGGACTGGATTCGGGTGCGGGTGCCTGCCAACGGGGAAATCCAGCGCATCAAGACCCTGCTGCGCAAGCAGAAACTGCATACCGTCTGTGAAGAAGCCGCCTGCCCCAACTTGCCGGAATGTTTTGGTGGAGGGACCGCCACCTTCATGATCATGGGTGACATCTGCACCCGTCGATGCGCGTTCTGTGACGTGGGCTTTGGTCGCCCCAATGCACTGGATGCAGAAGAGCCCCTGCATCTGGCTGAGTCTGTAGAGAACCTGAAACTCAGCTATGTGGTGATTACCTCCGTAGACCGGGATGATCTGGCAGATGGTGGCGCCGAGCATTTTGCTGAATGCATTCGCCAGGTCCGTAGCCGCACCCCGGACACCACCATCGAAATTCTCACCCCGGATTTCCGCCCCTGCCTGGACACCGCCCTCGATACTCTCGGAGCCACCGCCCCGGATGTGTTCAATCACAACATTGAAACCGTACCGGAGCTGTACAAACACATTCGTCCCGGGGCCCGTTACCAGCATTCCCTGGATCTGCTACAACGCTACAAGGCGCGCCGTCCGGACGTGAGCACCAAAAGCGGCATTATGGTTGGGTTGGGGGAAACCTTCGATCAGGTAATTGGCACCATCCGGGATCTGCGCGCCCACGACGTGGACATGATTACCATTGGCCAATATCTGCAGCCCAGCAAACACCATGCGCCGGTTGAACGCTTTGTGCATCCCGACGAGTTTCGCGAATATGCGCGGATTGCCGAGGAATTAGGGTTCATCTCCGTGGCATCTGGCCCCATGGTCCGCAGCTCCTACCACGCCGACCTGCAACACAAGGGCGTCGATGTGGGCATTCACAAACCGGATTAACCCCACAAACCGGTACTTTTGTCCGTGTAAATTTACATTTATGCATCGACTGGCACACTGACCTGCCCCGGGGATTGGAGTAGGCTAGTCCAGTCGTTGCCGTTCTTCTCGCAGCCCTTTTTGTGCCTCTTCAGCCGAACGGCATCCGCAACAACAACAGACCATCCTAGAGCATCCAGAGGATGCTTGAATTCAGGGGTACTCTTATGCTGCCACTCGCCACCCGGGTGACGACATTCCAGACTAAAATTGGCCCGGCATTGCTGATGCTTGCCGCCACACTGTTGTGTGCAACAGCCAGCGCCGACACACCCACACCGATTGTGAAAACCGTGCTGGGCACCGCGCAAAAGCTCAATCTTGACCAGAACAATCTGGCCCTGGTGGCCGTTCCCCTGAACGGCCCCGGCGAAGCTCATTTCATGAACGCCGACCAGCCGTTCAATCCGGGTTCCATCATGAAGGTGGTCACCACCTATGCTGCGCTGGAACTGCTTGGACCCACCTACCAATGGCACACCCGCCTTTACACTGACGGGACCATTGAAGGCGACACCCTGAACGGCAACCTTTACTACGCCGGCAGCGGAGACCCCAAACTCACCGAGGAACGCCTCTGGCTGCTGCTGCGTGAATTGCGGTCCATGGGCATATCCCATATTCAGGGCGACCTGGTGTTGGACGGCAGCGTGTTCAACCTGCCCAACGGCATCGCCGATTTCGACGACGACGGGGGCAACCCCAACGCCCCCTTTCTGGTGGAACCCAATGGCTTGCTGACCAACTTGAACGTGTTACGCATTCGCTCCCGCGCTGATCAACGTGGCGTACATAGCTGGATGGAACCGCAGTTGGCTGGTGTCGAACTCGACAACCAGATCGTGACGCGCAAATACGGTTCCTGTCCCCGCCGGTTCCAGTTTGATTACACCCCCTCCGTGACGGAAACCGGGCTAACCAGAATCACCCTCACCGGAGTATTGCCCGAGGGCTGCTCCACCTCGAGCTATCTGTCCATCCTTGATCAGGCCGACTACACCGGCGCCTTGCTGGTGGGTCTGTGGCAACAACTGGGTGGCACTCTCACCGGGCAGATTCGCGAAGGCCTGCGTCCCCGCGACAGCAGCACCGAACTGTTGGCCACCACGTCCTCCCACGACCTGGTCACCATGGTTCGCGATATCAACAAGTGGAGCAACAACGTAATGGTGCGCCAGCTGTACCTGACGCTGGGCGCCAGAAACCGTATCGATAGTGATGCCGATGATCTGGCAGCCGCCGACCGTACCATTCGCGAATGGATGGCCAGCAAGGGTATCGATAGCAGTGATCTGGTCTTCGAGAATGGCTCCGGACTATCCCGCAAGGAGCGCATCTCGGCCCGCCAGATGGGCGAACTGCTTCAGCATGCGTGGAACAGTCGTTTTTCCGCAGAGCTGATCGCCTCCCTGCCCCTGGTAGCCATGGATGGCACCATGCGCCGCCGACTTGGCCATGCCGACATGGCAGGCATGGGCCACATCAAGACCGGATCCCTCAAGGATGTCCGCTCCATCGCCGGTTATACCCGAGATGAAAACAACACCACCTGGGCAGTGGTGGCCATGGTTAACGACCTGCGGGCGTGGAAAACCGAACCGGTGCTGGATGAACTGATCGAGCAGGTACACCTTGCTGCCAGGCTCCAGCCCATTCACACTGCCTCCAACTAACAGGCAACCCTGGCTGCATCCATGATCACAGTCCATCATCTTGAAAACTCCCGCTCCCTTCGCATCGTCTGGATGCTTGAAGAGCTGGGCGTGGAATACCAGATCAAGCATTACAAGCGGGATAGCAAAACCATGCTGGCGCCCGCCGAGCTTCGCGCCATCCATCCATTGGGCAAATCCCCGGTGATTACCGACGGTGATAACGTCATCGCCGAGTCCGGCGCCATCATTGAATATCTCGCCCATCGCTATGGCGATCCTGACTGGATCATTCCCGCCAGCGACCCGCGCTGGCAGCAGGAGCGCTACTGGCTGCACTATGCCGAAGGTTCACTGATGCCGCTGCTGGTCATGAAGCTGATATTCAGCCATATCCCCCGCACGCCCATGCCCTTCTTTGCCAAACCGGTAGCCAAGGGTATCAGTGGGAAGGTCATTGGCACTTTCATCAATCCCCAGCTGCAGACCCAACTGGACGTCATCGAAAAGCATCTGGCCAGCCATACCTGGTTCACCGGTGATGCCCCGGGCTGCGCCGATATCATGATGAGTTTCCCGCTACAGGCAGCCAGCGCCCGGGCAGACATCGCCAGCCTGCCTTCCATTGCGCGCTTCCTGCAACAGATGGAGGCTCGCCCGGCCTATCAACGTGCTGTGGCGTCAGCCGGACCGTTGACACCAATGGCATGACATTGCCATGGCTGATTCTCCTGCCGATTCACCGGATTATGAACACAAGGTCCTGGACTGCTGGCGGGAGAGTGCTGATCACTGGCAACACCTGATCAGCCACAACCGCCTGCCCAGCCGCGTCGTTACCAATCCGGCCATTGAGTACGCCATTCTCTCTCATCAGCCCTCCACCGTACTGGATGTGGGATGCGGGGAAGGTTGGCTGGCGCGACAGCTGGCCGCACAAGGCATCAGCGTCACCGGCATTGATGCAGTCGCAAGCCTGGTAGACACGGCCCGTCAGCAGGACCCCCTCAGCCACTATCACTGTCTGGACTACGACGCCCTGCCCGGCCCCCTGGCGGAACAGCACTTTGACCTGGCGGTATGCAACTTCTCCCTGTTTGGCGATGCGTCGGTGCGCAAGTTGATCACCGCCCTGCTCGCAATGGTTGCTCCCGACGGGCACCTTCTGATTCAAACACTCCACCCCATGAGTGCCTGTCAGGGCGACTACCGGGAAGGCTGGCGGGACAGTCAGTGGCAAGGGCTGGACGCGGCAGGCACGACCATGGGGGAGGCACCCCCCTGGTACTTTCGCACACTGGCAGGCTGGCTCAATCTGGTACGCCAGGCTGGCCAGCTGGTTCGTGTGGAAGAACCCCTGGACCCGCAAACCCGCCTGCCGCTATCGCTGCTTATCCATCTTTCCCCCCTGAAACAGGAATGTAACAAGCAATAACAAACTGGCCACAGCGAATCCTGACAAGCCTCACTAGGCTTTTGTGCAATGACTCCTGGATGGCAGCCTGATGATTCTGCTGTACTTTTTATTGGTTTTTTCCGGGGTAATGGCCTGCGCTCACTGCCTTGGTCAGCAAGGCCGTAACCGGAAAGCCCCCCGACCCCACCGCGAACGGCCGCTACAGGCATTTATCGAGCACCGCCATGCATCTCATACCCACGACTCAGTGGCTCCGCCGGGCATTGCTAAAAAGGGTTAAAAATCACGAACCTTTCTCGCTCTCCGGCATCGAAGGCTTACAATAAACGGACTTTTCGAGGGAGTGAAATCATGAAGAAGATCATGTTCGCCGGGCTAACTTGTGCAGCCCTGCTTGTCGGCTGCCAAACCCAGCCAAAAGAGACAGAAGAACCGGTTGTCATCAATCCTACTGCGCAAAAAGTGGTTTACAGTGGCATGCTGCCCTGCGCGGATTGTTCCGGTATTCGCACCACCCTGACCCTCTACCGTGACCAGTTTGATGCCCCGACACGCTTTCAGCTGCGTGAAGAGTACCTGGAGGGCTCCAAGGTGGGACTTACCGCGGTAGAACGTGGCGACTGGTCACAGGATACCCGCATTCAGTCCGAGCGACAGATGGAGCTCTATACCATCAACCCGGAAACCCCGGATGCCAAACGCCAATACCTGCGTGATGCTGTGAATGCCGTGGAACAACTTGACCAGAATGGCGAGCTGATCGAAAGCAACCTGAACTATCGTCTGCTGCGCAAATAATACGGCAATGGGATAACGCTGCCGTGCGCAGCGTATCCCTGCTCCCACCCGCATTACCCCCTCCGCGCGCCAGCCATTCGCGCTTTAGACTGGATTGTCTTACTGCAAATAGGAATGACTTGCATTAAGAGAATTCCAGGCCTACTATCGCGAACCATATTCAACGCTGCTTTGCCCGAGCCACGGTGCCCAGAGCCCTTCGCACCCCTGACACAAGACTGTCATGTGGTTATCGCAAAGTCGTGCCCCTATTCATCAAGCCACGATCCGCACAGGTCCCGACAGGAGTTCGCCATGCCCCCTCTTTCCATGCAGTTACCGGAATGGTTTGTCAGTGGCGGCGCTACCATGTGGGTACTGGCCCTGCTCTCGGTCATTGCCCTTGCCACCCTGATTTCCAAAATCCTGCATTTTGCCCGTGTCCGCCCCGGCAGCACCCGTCTGGCAGATCAGCTTCTCAACGCCTTGCGCCAGGGCCAGCAACCGGCCAGGCCCGGCAAACTTTCCAGCCCGGTAGACCGGGTTATCTGGCAGTGCTGGAACAACCGCAACCTGGATGAGGCCGCCTGGCAGGAAGAAAGCCTGCGGCTGGCACGCACCTCGCTGGATGAGCTACGCGGGGGGCTGCGAGTACTGGAGGTGATCAGCGCCATAGCCCCACTACTGGGCCTGCTCGGCACAGTATTCGGCATGATCGGCGCGTTTCAGGCCCTCGAAACGGCGGGTTCCCAGGTGGACCCCTCGATTCTCTCCGGCGGCATCTGGGAAGCCCTGCTGACCACCGCTGCCGGCCTGACAGTGGCCATCCCCACCCTGGCGGCCTTTCACTGGGCCGATCGCAACATTGAGCAGTGCCGCGAAAAGATGCAGGATCGCCTGTCACGCCTGCGAGTGGTCCGCAATATCAAGGCCCAGGCCGAACCCGTAGACGACAGCAGCGAGCCGGCGGTATCGCATGCATATTGAACCGGAACGCCATCGCGCACCGTTCATCAGCCTGACACCACTCATCGACGTGGTGTTTATCCTGCTGGTGTTCTTCATGCTGGCCACCCGCTTCGGACAGTTCAACGACCTGCCCGTCAACGTACAGCCTGCGGACAGCAGCAACGATCAACAGGATGACTGGCTCGTGGTGGAAGTGAAATCCGACGGCTCCCTTATCCTCAATGGCGTCAGTTTTACCCCTGCTGCCATTGCCGACCGTCTGGACAAAAAGAGCCAGAAAGTATGGGTTACTGTGAGCCCTGACGTCACCCTGCAGCAAGCCCTGCGTGCCGTGGATGACATCAAGGGGGCCGGTGCCCGCGACGTGCAACTGGAGCTGCTGCCATGATGATCATGGAAGACAACAGCCGTCGGCCACCACTGGAACCTGTGCTGCCACTGATCAATGTGGTGTTCCTGCTGCTGATTTTTTTCATGCTGGCAGGGCAGCTGGCCAAGCGTCCTACGGTGGCCGTGGACACCCCGGTCAGCCAGGTTGCCAACGGCCAGGAAGCACAGGAGAAACTGCTGTTGGTGCTCAAACCCGACGGCCAATGGTTTGCTGAAGACAGCGACATCCCGCTCACCGGAGAAACCCTGGCAACCCTGATCCAGGATCTGCCCTCGGTTACTGATGCAAACACGGGTAAAACAGTAAAAGATGCCGAAATACGTCTGCTGGCCGATGCCAGCATCACCATGGCGTCATTGCGCGAGCGCCTCGCCGTACTACAGGACATGGGCGTCGAACAGGTACGTCTGGTGACACAGAGCGATCCCGCCAGCAACGGGGGCAACCAGCAACCATGAACAAACGAACGCTACTGGCCTGGGGCCTGTCCATCGTTGTCCATGCCAGCGTACTGGTGTCTGTCGGTGTACTGACCCTGGCGGGCGGCCGTCCAGCGCAACCCGGTGTTACCGAGATTGCCATTAATCTCTCTGCGCCACCCGCGCCGGCACCCAAGGTTACCCCGCAAGCGGCCCCTGAGCCGAAACCCAAACCGAAGCCAAAGGCCAAACCCAAGCCGAAACCAAAGCCGGTGGTGAAAAGACCCGAGCCCAAACCGGAACCCAAACCGGTACCGGTTGAGGAAGTGGTAGAGGAAACCACCACACCCGTTGATGAACAGCTGGAAACTGCGCAGCAGACTGCCTCCCAGAACCAGCAGCAGGGCGCGAAGGGTATTGCTGGCGATCCTGGCAAGGGAGCAGATCAAAGCGGCGACAATGACACCCTGCTGAAACGTTATCTTGCCACGGTGCGCAATACCATCGAGGACAACAAACAGTATCCTCACCGTGCGCGTATGCGCAGGCAGGAAGGCACCGTGAAGATCAGTTTTGCCATCAACGCCAAAGGCCTCGCCGAACAGGTCGAGCTGGCAGACAGCTCTGGCAGCCGTATTCTCGACCGCGCCACCCTGGAACTGCTCTCCCGGCTGCGCTTCGAAGCGCCACCCCGGGAGTTGAAAACCATCCCGGTCAGTATCACCGTTCCGGTGAGCTACAACCTGAACAACAGTTGATCCTTTGCCTGCCGTCAAACAACATATCGACCGGGCTTGGCCGTCCAAGGGACGCCTCACAAAGTGACAGGGCTGGATTTGCTCTGGGTTTGGGGAGATTTTGCCGTGGGGGTGAGGCGGCACGAAGACGGCGCTTCGCGCGTCTAGCACATAGCTATTCTATTCACCCCAGCGCTTCACCAGTTTCTGTTCAATGCCCAGATGATCCAGCAAACGGGCCACCATGAAATCCACCAGGTCCGAGACACTGTCTGGCTGGTGATAGAAACCGGGGGCGGCGGGCATGATGGTCACGCCGAGGCGCGCCAGCTTGAGCATATTTTCCAGATGGATGGCAGAGAACGGGGATTCGCGAGGAACCAGAATCAGTTTGCGGCCTTCCTTGATGGCCACGTCCGCGGCACGTTCAATCAAGTTGTCGCTGGCGCCGCTGGCAATGGCCGAGAGCGTGCCGGTGGAACAGGGGCACACCACCATGACGGCCGGGGCGCCACTGCCAGAGGCCACGGGCGCCGTCCACTGCTCAAGCCCACAGACCACCAGTTTGCCTTTATCCGTGTCGACCCAACCCCGAAGCGCCTCCTCTGCCTTGCCGGTCCCCGCTGGCAAGGTGAGTTCGGTTTCCGTGCCGATCACGATGCGTGCAGCCTTGGACAGGATCACGAACACTTCGCAGTCTGCCTGCAGCAGACACTGAAGTAACCGCAATCCATAGGGCGCACCGGACGCACCGGTAAACGCAAGTGTAACGCGTTTGCTCATCATCCCATTCCTACACCGCGTGCCATCAACACTGCAAAGATCGGCATCAGTGAAATCAAATGTATTTCTGCCACCAGGGTCCGGCGCAGGGTCTTCTGCAATTCAGGTGTCACCGGCGGGACCGCTCCGCCAACCGCACTGTGACGCCAGGCACGCATGACCTTCACCGGGTAAAGACTGATCAATATTATCAACACAAACACGGTCACCTTGGCGTGAAACCAGGGATTGGCCATATAGAATGCCATCCCCTTCTCGGTCCACCCGGCCCGCGCCAGACCACTGACCAGCACCAACACCAGCGATACCCAGTAGGCCACATGCAGCCATAACAGGGTACGGAAATTGTACCCGTTCACCTCGGTACGCCAGAACAGCAACATGCCGTACACGCAGCCGAACAGCACCAGGATGCTCAGATAATGGGTCGATGCCCAGACAACTGACCAGAACATGAAGAACCCCTTGAAAAGACAGCTTCAAGCTGCAACGCGGGAAAGGCTGAGTTTGCTTCAATGCCGTGCCCGCGATTGACGATAACAGTGGGAGTAAAAACCTGAAGATGTATAACCCATCCTTCTCGCACCGAGCCAATTGACCCTTTAATTTATGTCCCACTCAGCCAGAAAACATGATGCAGATCAGCACAAATATTTTTTGCACTCATCCCCCGCAGGCACGACCTGGAAGGGTACGACAAATCCGCCCGCGTTTTAGCTTGAAGCTTGTAGCTACCCCTGCGCCAACGCATCCAGCAACTTCTGATGAATCCCGCCAAAGCCGCCGTTACTCATCACCACCACATCCAGTGACTCACCCTTGTGAGCGACCACCCGGGCAATAATGTCATCCAGGGATTCACTCACCGATGACGTCACCGTGGACTCTTCCAGGACCGAATCCAGTGACCAGTCCAGTCCCGGCGGCTGATACCAGATCACTTCATCGGCAGACACCGTGCTGCCAGCCAGCGCGGCCTTGTGGCTTCCCATGCGCATGGTGTTGGAGCGGGGTTCAATGATGGCCAGAATGCGCCCCTCGCCCACCTTGCGGCGCAAACCTTCCAGGGTAGTGGCGATGGCTGTGGGGTGATGGGCAAAGTCATCGTAGATGCGCACACCGTCCACTTCGCCGCGCAGTTCCATGCGCCGTTTTACACCAACAAACTCACTCAAGGCCGCGGCGCCATCGGCCAGGGTCACGCCCACATGGCGAGCAGCCAGCAAGGCGGCCATGCCGTTATTGACGCTGTGGCGACCGGTCTGACCCCAGTTCACCTGAGCCACTGGCTGAGAATTTTCCAGCACGGTGAAGAGGGAACCGTCGGCCTTGTCGAGTCGATACCCCAAGGCGTCCTCTTCGCCGAACCGCTCCACTTCACTCCAGCACCCTTTCTCCAGAGTCTCTTCCAGCGCCACTTCACCGTGGGGGAGAATCAGACGGCCGGTGGACGGCACCGTGCGAATCAGATGATGGAACTGGGTCTGGATCGCCGCCAGATCCGCGAAGATGTCCGCGTGATCAAATTCCAGATTATTAAGAATCACGGTACGCGGCCGGTAGTGAACAAACTTGCTGCGCTTGTCGAAGAAAGCGGTGTCGTATTCGTCAGCTTCCACCACAAAGAACGGCGTTTCGCCCAGACGGGCCGATACGCCGAAATTGCCGGGCACGCCGCCAATCAGATAACCCGGGTTAAGACCGGCATGTTCCAGTATCCAGGCCAGCATGGAACTGGTGGTGGTCTTGCCGTGGGTGCCGGCCACTGCCAGTACCCAGCGACCGGGCAGCACCACCTCTTCCAGCAGCTGGGCACCGGAGGTGTAGGCCAGGCCCTTGTCGAGCACCGCTTCCACCGCCGGATTGCCACGACTCAGTGCATTGCCGATCACTACCAGATCCGGTGCCGGGTCCAGCTGGGCCGGATCATAGCCCTGAATCAGTTCGATACCGGCGGCCTCCAGCTGGTCACTCATGGGCGGGTAGACGTTCTGGTCGCTACCGGTGACCCGGTGCCCCTGGGCCTTTGCCAGCTGGGCCAAAGAGCCCATGAAGGTGCCACAAATGCCGAGAATATGAATATGCATGGAGATCGCGCCTGTCTTTGAATCCCTGAACCTTAACGGCTCCCCCGCGTCAGGTGAAGAGCCCGGTGGTGAGAATGAGAGATACAGGGATGAGTTTCGTGAATCGAGTGGTGATTACCACACCCGGGCGATGCAGGCTCCGTCTCTGACGCGGTATTAAAGGCAGCTGCAAGCCACAAGCTTCAAGCTGCAACACGAGAGACTGTTTCGCCAAACGTTGAACGCTTTCCCCGCAAACCACAACGTCATGGTCGCGGACACAGCATCGTCGAACCGATAGCCTGAAGCCGTGCCTTGCAGCTTGTATCTGCGGTTCTAGCCCGCCGGCACCAGCACCGAGGGCAACACGGTAGCGATGGTGCCGTAGCTGACCACCAGCAACATCATGGAAATGGCCAGACCCAGAAAAGGCCCCACGTTAAGAGCGCGATGGAAGATGAAAGCCTGGGCAGCCAATTGCCAGCTGACCAGCAGCAGGTAGAAAACCTGCAAGCCTCCGGCTCCCGTCCCCAGCAACACTCCTGCCGCAAGCAACGGCAGATTCACCAGTGACAACACCACATCGACCCCCACCAGGGCCGTAGCCGTCTGCAGCCATCGGCCCTTGAGCCCTTTGAAGGACAGCAACACCAGAGTGCCGAACAGCAAAATGGACAGGGCCAGCCACTGGCTAACCAGCAGCAGGCCCACCGGCACACTATCCTGGCTCAGCCCAACCATCAGCTGCAGGACCGTCCAAATCATCAGCACCATGGCCATGATAGACGGAGAGTAAGGCGTATCTTCCGGCCCGGCCCGAAAAATCGCCAGCCGCCAGAACAGTGTCATCAATGCTTTCATGGGGGGCTATTCTTCCAGAGCGGGAGGGAAAGGCAAGCGGATGAGCAAGCTACAAGCTTCAAGCTGCAACACGAGAACATACATCGCCACTCTTTTAACGCTTTCCCCGCGAACCATAATCTCCAGTCGCGGGCACGGCATTGGCTCTCATCCCTGCATCAGCCCGCGCCTTGTAGCTTGAAGCTTGAAGCTTGTAGCTGCCTCGTCAGACAACATCAGGTGTGTTTCCCGCGCGCCTTCGCTAGAATGCACGCAAATTGAATCAAGGGGTCTGTCATGGCGCGTAAAAATGCTTTCTACGCTCAGTCCGGTGGTGTTACCGCCGTCATCAATGCTTCCGCTGCCGGCGTTATCGAAGCCGCCCGCGAGAACAAGGATGTGATCGGCAAGGTGTATGCCGGCCGTAACGGCATCATCGGTGCACTCACTGAAGAACTGATCGACACCAGCAAAGAAAGCAAAAGCGCCATCGAAGCGCTAAAGTACACCCCAGGTGGCGCCTTCGGCTCCTGCCGCTACAAGCTCAAGGATCTGCAGACTTCCCAACGCCAGTACGAGCGTCTTATTGAAGTGTTCAAGGCCCACAACATCGGTTACTTCTTCTACAACGGTGGCGGCGACTCCGCTGACACCTGCCTGAAGGTCTCCCAGCTGTCCGAGAAAATGGGCTACCCGATCCAGGCGATCCACGTGCCCAAGACCGTGGACAACGACCTGCCCTTTACCGACGTATCCCCAGGCTTCGGTTCCGTGGCCAAGTACACCGCCGTGAGCTGCCGCGAGGCGGCGCTGGACGTGGCCAGCATGTGCGCCACGTCCACCAAGGTGTTCGTCATGGAAGTAATGGGCCGCCACGCGGGCTGGATTGCCGCCGCTGCGGGTCTGGCCAAGGAAGAGAATGACGATGCCCCGCATCTGATCCTGTTCCCGGAAATCGCCTTCGACAAGGCCGCCTTCATGAAGAAGGTGGAAGCCACCGTGAAGAAAGTCGGCTACTGCGTCATCGTGGTCTCTGAAGGCGCCCGTTACGAAGACGGTACCTTCCTGGCTGACGCCGGCACCACCGACGCCTTCGGTCACAAGCAACTGGGTGGCGTGGCACCGGTGATTGCCCAGATGGTAAAAGACGAGCTGGGCTACAAGTACCACTGGGCGGTCAGCGATTACCTCCAGCGTGCCGCTCGCCACATCGGCTCTGCCACCGACATGGAGCAGGCCTATGCGGTGGGTCGCGCCGCCGTGGAGTTTGCCGTGGCCGGCAAGAACGCGGTGATGCCTACCATCGAGCGCAAGAAAACCAAGAAGTATAGCTGGACCATCGGTGAAGCGCCGTTGAAAAAAGTGGCCAACGTGGAAAAGGCCATGCCGCGCAAGTTCATCAGCAAGGATGGCTTTGGCATCACCCCGTCTGCCCGCGAATACCTGGCCCCGCTGATCGGCGGCGAATCCTACCCTCCCTACAAGGATGGCCTGCCCCAGTTCGCCAAGCTCAAGCTCGTGCCGGTGGCGAAGAAGCTGAACGACGTGTTCGAGATCTAAGCCATCCCGAAACAAGAACGCCCCGCAATGCGGGGCGTTTTTTGTTTGCGCCAGGGCTTGGTGAAGCCGGGCGAACATCGCTTGCGGTTCTTTTCAATCGAACTCGACATGCCCATTTCGACAACCACTGAAAAACATCCCCACATCATAGCTGAGGCCTATTATCGGAGCGAAGACACCGCTTCCCCTGGCCCCCATACGTGCGCAAGCTGCTTACTGAAGATTGCCGGATCACCACTGGTATAAAAGGCAGCGCGACCGGAACCTGCCGCTGATTCGCCCCGCGATGAGCTTTCCAGCCGTCGCACCACTTCCCGCGCCACGGCATCTTCCGTGCTGATGATGGAGATCTCAGGGCCCGCTACCCGGGCGATAAGCGCGGACAGATAGTTATAGTGGGTACAGCCCAACACGATAGTATCCGCCCCTTCCTCCAGCAACGGCATCACGTATTCCCTCACCAGCGCCTGGGTGGCCTCACTGTCAAAGTCCAGCCCCTCGATCTGATGGACCAGATTGGGGCAAGGCTGCACCAACAGTCTGACTTTGCTGCTGAACCGCGCCGCCAGGGATTCGAATGAATGGGTTTGCAGGGTCCTGGGCGTCGCCATTACGCCTACGACCCCACTTCGGGTTGCCAGCACCGCAGGCTTTACCCCCGGCTCTACCCCGATAATGGGGACAGAATAGGTCTGGCGAAGCTGGGCGATGGCAGCGGTGGTTGCCGTGTTACATGCCACCACAACCGCCCTGGCACCCTGACTCAGAAGAAAGTCCGTAATCACATGCATGCGTTCACGGATAAAACTGTCCGACTTGTCTCCATAGGGGGCATGCAAGCTGTCCGCCACATAGAGAATATCTTCCCCCGGCAGCTGCTCACGCACTGCCCTGGCCACGGAGAGGCCGCCAATGCCGGAGTCAAAAATGCCGATAGGGGAAGACAGGTTCATGGCGCCACTATTCAATCAAAACCATCACAAGCGGGTCATTGTACTGCAACCTTCACCTCAGCCGCAGAAGACAAGGCTCTTTTGGCGCAATCAACAAGCTGACTCATATCTCGTCGCCGGGCTTGTTGCCACGAGAATGCTCAACAAGATCGTCAACGTATTCCTTCTCTTCACGGAGATCGTTGGCTGTATCAGGGGCGTCAGGTAACACCTGGTTGAGAATCACTGCCACCAGTCCGCACAGGCTGATGCCCTGCAGGGTGAAATCACCATTGCCCACCACCATGCCGCCAATACCAAAGATCAGCGTCACGGCGACAATCACCAGATTGCGCTGGGCATGCAGATCCACCCGGGCCTTGATCAGGGTATTCATGCCCACGCTGGCGATGGAGCCAAACATGAGAATCAGGATGCCGCCCATCACCGGGGTCGGGATGCTTTGCAGCAGCTGTCCAAACTTGCCGATAAAGGCGAGGCCGATGGCAAAGATGGCCGTCCAGGTCATCACCACCGGATTAAACACACGCGTCAACATCACCGCGCCGGTGACTTCTGAATAGGTGGTATTCGGTGGCCCCCCGAACAGGGCGGCGGCCATACTCGCTACCCCATCACCCGTCAGGGTACGGTGCAGTCCCGGCTTGCGGATATAATCCTTACCCGTGACATTGCTGATCGCCAGCACATCACCCACATGCTCGATGGCCGGCGCCAGTGCCACCGGCACCATGAACAGGATCGCCGGCCAATAGAAAGTAGGTGCAATGAACGCAGGCACCTCCAGCCAACCGGACTGCTTCACCGTGGAGAAGTCGACCATGCCCATGCCCAGCGCCGTCAGATACCCCACCAGGACGCCGCACAGAATCGGCAGTAACCGAAACAGGCCATGCCCGAGTGTGGCCACCAGCAAGGTGGTCAACATGGCGACCATGGACACCAGCAGAGCATCACCATAGGGAAACAGCCGCATTTCACCATTGCCGCCCAGCCCCATGGCAAAGTTCACGGCGGTGGGCGCCAGGCTCAGACCGATCACCATGATGATCGGACCGGTGACCACCGGTGGCATCAGCCGGTGCAGGAAACCCGGCCCTCGCCATTTCACCAACGCCCCAAGCAACACATAGACAATTGCCGTGCAGAACAACGCGCCCATGGTGGCGGGCACCCCCCACTGTTTCACTGCATGGGATATCGGCGCCACAAACACAAATGAAGAGGCCAGAAAGACGGGAATGGAGCGGCGGGTGATCCACTGAAAAAGCAATGTTCCCAACCCGGCGGTAAACAGCGCGACACTGGGATCGAGCCCGGTAAGCAATGGCATCAGGACCATGGCCCCAAAGGCCACGAACAGCATCTGCGCGCCAATCAGAATGATTTTCCAGTTCCAGAAACCCGGCTGAATCATGCACCACTCCCCTATTTGTTTTTGCGACACCCAGGCCGCAGATCCACCCTAGCGAGTCCCGAAAATCTTGTCACCGGCATCACCAAGACCTGGCACGATATAGCCTTTCTCGTTGAGCCCCTGGTCCACCGAAGCGGTATAAATATCCACATCCGGGTGGGCTGCCCTGACCTTTTCGATGCCCTCAGGGGCGGCCACCAGCACCAGGGCCCGGATCTGCTTGCAGCCGGATTTCTTCAGCATGTCGATACAGGCGACCAGAGAGCCACCGGTGGCCAGCATGGGATCAATGACCAGCGCCAACCGCTCATCAATATCATGGGCAAGCTTTTCGAAGTAGGCCACGGGCTCAAGAGTTTCTTCATCCCGGTACACCCCTACCACGCTCACCTTGGCGCTGGGAATCAGCTCCAGCACCCCATCAAGCATCCCCAGGCCTGCGCGGAGGATCGGCACCACGGTAACCTTCTTACCCTTGATGCGCTGTGCGGGTGCAGGGCCCATCCAGGTATCCACGCTGCAATCCTCAAGCTCCAGATCCCCGGTCGCTTCATAGGTCAGCAGGCTTCCGATCTCCGAAGTCAGCTGACGAAAGCTGCGGGTACTCAGACTCTGTTGTCGCAACAGACCGAGTTTGTGTTTAACCAGAGGGTGGCGGACTTCATATACCGACATGGAAGGGTCTCCTTGCAGACTCAACGGACAACAGTGCCAATTGTGCCCGTTACGGGGCAAATGTCACCGATTAGACTCTCGCCCTGTTCCCGGCAGTCAGGCGGTGCTACCTTCAGAGGAAACAACAACAAGGAGATAGCGTGACCAAGTCCCTTGCCGAAATGAGCCGAAAAGAGTTTGTATATGAGTGTGCCAGCCGTGCGCTGGCCGCCAGTTTCTCCAACCCAGCGGCCAAACCGTCCATTGCCAGCATGGTGCGTGATGCCGACAAGCTTTGGGATGAGCTGGAAGAATGGAACAATACCCGACAGGAGTCATCGCCATGAAAGCCTTGATCAGCACGTTTGTATTACTGCTCACCATCTTCAGCACCCCATTGTGGGCGGCCGACAGCATCTCCGCTGAACAACTGAAACAGGAAATGGCCAGCAACAAGGGCCCGATTGTCATTGATGTCCGTGATGAAGACGAATATCTGGCAGGACACATTCCCGGCGCCATCATGGTCCCGGCCAAGAATATCGAGCACCATCTGGACATGCTGGAGCAGTACAAAAAGGACGAGATTGTGTTGTATTGCGTGTCCGGGCGCCGCGCCAGCGCCGCTGCCACCGCCCTGGAAAATGCCGGGTTCAAGAAGGTGCGCCTGCTGGAAGGCAACTACCCGGCCTGGCAAGCAGTCCAGTAAAACGGGGTTTGGGTAGGCTGCCAGAAACCGGAAGCCAGAAACCGACTGTCAGACGTCTGACCTCGAAGGTCTGACGCCAAAGACAACAAACCCGCCTGGACCGAATCTCAAGAGAGCGGAAGCGCCTGTTCCGCTTGATTTTGGATCAGACGTCCGTCTTCCGACGTCTGGCCGCCTTCAATAAATCCTGTTTCCCTAACTCCCAAGACGTTTTCTGGCTCCAGAATAAGCTTATTCCCATTCTTTAAGTCCCTTCGACCTTCGGCCATTAGCCGCGAGGCCCTGCCGTTGCTATAATCCGCGCCCACCACCAACCCTGTTGAGAAGGACAGACCATGGATTTTGATAAGGTTCCCGCCGGGAAAGACGTCCCTAACGATATCTACGTGGCCATCGAGATCCCGGCCAATGCCAGCCCGATCAAGTACGAGATCGACAAGGACAGCCACGCGATCTTCGTGGACCGCTTCATGGCGACCCCCATGTTCTATCCGGCCAACTATGGCTACATCCCCAACACCCTGTCCGAAGACGGCGACCCGCTGGACGTACTGGTAGTGACCCCCTACCCGGTGGTTCCCGGTTCCGTGATCCGTTGTCGCCCGGTGGGCATCCTGAACATGACCGACGAAGCCGGTAAAGATGCCAAGCTGGTTGCCGTACCGCACAGCAAGCTGACCAAGTCCTACGACAACGTCCAGGACATTAACGACTTGCCCGAGCTGCTGCTGGCCCAGATCAAGCACTTCTTCGAGAACTACAAGGATCTCGAAGCGGGCAAATGGGTGAAGGTCGATGGCTGGGACGGCGTTGAGGCTGCCAAGGCCGAGATCGTGAAGTCCATTGAAGCGTTCGAAAACGGCAAGTAAGCGAAAGGCAGCTACAAGCCTCAAGCTGCAACGCGGGCCAGGGCCGTTCCGGAATCGGGCACCTCGCCCCGCGCTGCCAGCCGACAAAAACCGCACCCATGGGTGCGGTTTTTTTTTGCTTCACGTTTAGAACACCCGGCAGACAGCCCCATACACGAGGTGCGCTTTGCAGGAGTTCCCTTCCAGGGGACGAACCGAGCGCAGCGAGGCGACCGAAGGGAGATCATTCTCTCTGCAACTCGAAACCGTCTCTGGAATCTTTACCTCGCCGGGGCCAGGATCGCCATGCAAGCATGAGCTCTTACTGGGTCATAGATTATCCGGTTGCGCCAAACTCAACGATCTGGAAGGCGTTTCCGTTCTTCGGAAAAACCCGGGGAACTTTTCTGAGTTTGTCTATCCAAGCGTAGCTTGTAGCTGATACCCGATCAATGCTGCTCCCGATACCCCTTCGGAGTCAGGCCACTCCAGCGTTTGAACGCCTTGGAGAAATTCGCCACATCGCTGTAGCCCAGGGAATACGCCACTTCGCTGATGCTGTTTTCCCGATTGCCCAGCAGGCGCCGGGCCTGGCGGTAACGCTCCTCATCCTGTAATTGCCGGTAACTCAACCCCGCCTGTTGCAAGTGCCGCTTCAGGGTACGGGCGGAGACCGCCAGCTTGTCCGCCATGGCTTCCAGCGACGGCAACGGCGCGGGGTGATCCAGCAGGGAAGCGCGGATTCGCTCCGCCATGACGCCCTCTTCCCCGGTACGCCACTGGCGAAACTGCATTTCACACTGCTCACGGGCAATGGCAGCAACCTGCGGGTCCGCAAGCCTTGGCCGGGCCTCCAGGGCCGACACCGGAAACACCAGCGCATCATCATCCTGGTCAAACAGCACCCTGACACCCACATCCCGCTTGAGGGCATCCAGGTACGCCGGGGCAGGCCCGCGCCGATGAATTTCCAGGCCCTCCGGCAGCACTTCCAGTAACTGCTCAATCATGAACGCCAGCCCTACCAGCATGGCCTCAATCACAAAGTCCTGTGCCACCCCCAGCGACACGGTGCTGCGCAGCTGCAGGAAGGCCATATCACCCTGCCTGGCCTGTTGAATCTCCAGAAAGGGGGCGCGCAAACCCAGAAAGCGGCAGGCCGCTTCCAGGGCATCCTGGGCACTGGCACTGGACAGAGCCAGCAGACCAACCGGGCCATGCAGGGTAATACTCATGGCGCGGGCATAGCGGAAGCCCAGCCCGCGCTCCCCAACCATGGCCACACCACGCTCCGCCACCGTCTGCGCCAGAGACATGGATACCCGCCGATCCGGCGCCAGCAGCTCGTCACGGCTAACGCCCAGCCCTGCCAGCAGGGCCGGAGCATCCAGCTCCAGGGACACCAGCAGGTCATACAACAACACCACATAGATGCCCGGCACACCGGTATTCCCCCAGGGACGGCCCGAATTCACCATTTGTTGGCCCTCCACGACAAGACCATTAACTGCAAGACACCGCATAGTAGTTGTCATTGAGCAATGTCATCAATGGCATTCGAACAGGAGCAAACATGAAGCTGTCTCTGAAAAAGCAAAAAAAGGCCCCGGTGGTGCCCATTACACCGCGCCGGATGGGCTTCGACTTTTCCGGTATTCGCAACACTGACTACTGGTTCGACAACGACCCGGTACTGACCCACCTGCTGAATATGCTCTCGCTGACCTTCCCGGACGGTGAGCGTTTCTTCGTAGACTCTGTGCGCGCCATGCGTGACCAGGTTGAAGACCCTGCTCGCCAGAAGGACATCTCCGGCTTTATTGGCCAGGAAGCCATGCATTCCCTGGAGCACCAGGCTTTTAATGACCTGATTGCCGAAGGCAAATACGACGATATCGTCAAGCATGCCCTGGCGGTGACCAACAAACTGCTTGACGGGGCCCGCCAGTATATGAGCAAACGCCAGCAGCTGGCGGCGACCGCCGGGCTGGAACACTTCACCGCCATCCTCGCCGACGCCATCCTGCGTCGTCCGGAGCTCATCAACAAAATGGATCCGGCGGTTCGCGACCTGTGGGTATGGCATGCCATTGAGGAAACCGAGCACAAGGCGGTGGCCTATGACCTTTACAAGGATGTGGGCGGCACCTATCTCGAGCGTCAGCGCCTGTTCCTGTCCAGCACAGCCTACTTGATTGGCTTTTCCAGCTACTTCACCTGGCAAATGCTCAAGCGCGACAATATCCACAAAAAACCGCTGACCCTGGCGAAAGGTCTCTGGAAAGGCTTTGGTTACAAAGGTGTGATCAGCAGCATCATTCCAGACTGGTTCACCTACCTGAAACCCGGCTTCCATCCCTGGGACGACGATAACAGCGCCCTGATCGAAGAGTGGCGCAAGACGTTGCCCAAGCCGAAGGGCAAGAACGCAGCGTAGGTGAATAATTGAGAATTGATAATGGATAACTGCGCGTTCAAGCGCGGTCCTTATCAGAAAGCAAAGAGGCCGCGTCCAACCTTTGGGCGCGGCCTCTTGCGTTCAAACTATTGCGAGCCTCGCTCGCGCAGTTATCAATTATCCATTATCAACTATCAATTGCCTTTCACCCTTCCTGCAGCAATTTCCGCAGATCAATCAACGCCGCATTGGCACGGGACACGTAGTTGGCCATTACCAGGGAATGGTTCGCCAGCATACCGAAGCCATCGCCATTGAGAATCACCGGGCTCCACAGGGTTTCCTGGGTAGCCTCCAGTTCACGAACCATTTGGCGGAAACTGATAGTCGCGTTTTTCTTGCGTAGCACTTCCGCAAAGTCCACCTCGGCAGCTCTCATCAACTGTGCCAGCGCCCAGGTCGCCCCACGAGCTTCATAGAATGCATCGTCGATTTTCAGCCACGGGGTTTTCACAAACTCCTCATCTTCCGAGGACTTTGCCACCGCCAGGGCACCATCCTGGTCCACGTTGAGCTGGCTGCGGCCTACACTCTGGCTGAGCTTGAGGCTGAGCGAGCCAAGTCGGTTCTGCACTTCGTTCAGCCAGTAATTAAGATTGTCGGAACGGGCGTAGAATTGGCCGTCATTTTCGTTAGCGTCCGTCAGCCGGTCCAGGTAACGCTCCAGTGCCTTGATGCCACGACGGTATTCATTCTCCGTGGCGGGCATGGCCCAGCTTTTGGCATCGAAGTTGAACTGCGGCTCGGCAATGGCCAGATCCTTGTCTTCCTGGCTCTGGGACTGGGAGCGGCTCATGTCGCGGCGCAGCACCCGGGAAAAATCACGCACCTGAACCAGTACGCCATATTCCCAGTTGGGCATGTTATCCATCCACAGGCGATGGGGGAGCACATCATTACTGAGATAGCCACCGGGCTTGTCCAGCAGGGTATTGGCCACAAAAATCAGTTCGCGGGCAGTGGTCTCACCAACGACCGCATCCGGTTTTGCCACCACCGGACGCAGATCCGGCTCCTGACTCCAGTACCAGCTGAGCAGGACATCCACCAACAGCAGCAACACCAACAACCAGAGAAAACCTTTCCAGACGCGGTTGTTGCGCGGATCCAGCATGGCGTCTCCGACCCGTTCGCTGAATTTATCGTTACTCATGATCACTCCCAAGATCGACGAACCGCTACTATAGCCCAGGCTTCTGAGTTGCGGCAGGGAGTAACACGATAGCAGCTGCGGGAGTCTGCGCACACCGTTTACGGTAAGTCAGACTACCGCCATAAAGAGAGAGCAGACCATTGACGATGGACAAACCCAGCCCGGCTCCATCGCTATCCGAATGCCCCCGACTGAAACGTTCCCGATAGCGCTGCCATTGCTCTTCGCTCAACCCCTCACCACTGTCTGAGATTTCAATAGAGACCTGACGGCCCTGCCGCTCCGCATTCACCTGTATCACGCCAGGCGAGGCATAGCGGCAGGCGTTGTCGATCAGGTTACGCAGCACCAGCTGCAGGGCTTCCTCAGGCATTGCCACCAGAAGGGATTCCTCCAGACACAACACAAGCTGCTGGTTGAAACGATCCCCCAGGGGCACCAGCGAGGCCAACGTATCCCTTGCCACCCTGAGGATATCTGCACAGGCACCCTGCTCAGGTGGGCCCTGAGCAGGATCAAGCCGCGCCAGCACCAGCAACTGCTCAAGCATTCGCTCAGCGCGCCCTACCGCTTCCTGCAGCCCTTGCAGGGATTCGTCCCGTAGTTGCGGATCCGACAGGGAGCGGGCGTTCTCAGCGTGCAATCGCAGCACCATCAGCAAGGTCCTTAACTCATGGGCAGCATCTGCAGTAAACCGCTTTTCACGCTCGATACCAGCGTCCAGGCGTTGCAACAAGGCATTGATCGCCTCTTTCACCGGTTCCAATTCACGTACCTGCTTGCCCCCCGTTAACGGCGTCAGGTTATCCGTGGATCGGCGGCTCACCGAGCGGGCAAGATCCGACAACGGCGACAGACCAAGACGAATCGCCAGCCACACCAGCAACATCACGAAAGGCACACTGATCAAGTACGGGGCGAGCAGAGAACCCGCCACATTTTTCACCATGGAATGGCGGGCATAGTCACTCTCTGCCAGGATCAGCCAGCGATTATTCGAAAGGGGTAACGAATAGGCGTGCCAGCCTTTGGTTTCCTCATAATGGGGCCGCTCATTGAGCGCAACCAGGGGAGATTCAGGAGAGCCTTCACTGGCAGAAACCAGTTTGCCGCTCTGCCATAGCTGGTAGATAAAATAGCGCAGATAGCGGGATTCCTGACTATCCAGCGCAGAAAGGGAGGCCTCCGGTGGATGACCATCCTGCCAGAAACCCGCCAGCAAGTGAGCACTCTGCACCAGTTCAGCATCGTACTGTTCATCCAGTTCATGATAGATCGTGCGATAGGTAAGAATCCCCAGCAGCAGTCCTCCACCGAGGATCACGATCAAGATGGAAGCAACCAGAAAACGACGAATGGAGAAAGTCATTCCTGATCTCCGCTGAGACTGTAGCCAACGCCTCTTACCGTGCGGATAAGACCGCTGCCGAGCTTTTTGCGCAAGTGATGGATATGCACTTCCAGCGCATTGCTCTCCACATCCTCATTCCAGCCATATAGCCCTTGTTCGAGCTGATCACGGGTAAGCACTCGGCCACGGTGACGCACCAGTTGCAGCAACACGCTCATTTCACGCCGGGATAGATTGACCGGCTCTCCACCACGGGTCACGCTGAAGCGGGCTGCGTCAATCGCCAAATCCCCCACCGTCAGTATTTCACTGCCTGGAGCTTCCCGACGACGCAGCCGGGCACGAATACGGGCAATCAGCTCCACCGCGGAAAACGGCTTCACCAGATAGTCGTCTGCTCCGCTATCCAGGCCTGTAATGCGGTCATCAAGCGCATCCCGGGCACTGATGATGATCACGGGAATCTGTTTGTCTTGCTGACGCAAGGCACGTAATGCAGCCATGCCATCCAGCCCTGGCAACCCCAAATCAAGGAGCACCAGCTCAAACCCGCCTGCAGCCAACGCAGGCAAGACCAGGTCGCCACGGTCGACCAGATCGACGGTATACCCCTCCGCGCGGAGGGCACGCTGCAAGCCATCCGCCAGCAGCGCATCATCTTCAACCAGTAACAGCCGCATCATCCCCCCATTGAATCCAGTACTGTACACCAGCGTCGCCCAGCATGGTTTCCGCATCCCGGCCTTGCAGCAAGGCCAGCGTGGACAATAACCCCGCCTGGGTACATTGCTGCCCAAACACAGTGACTGCACGCGGCGCATCGGCCACAGGCCAACCGCTGCGCGGATCCAGCACATGGCTGTATCGAATACCATTACGCAGCAGATAACGCCGGCTGTCACCACTGGTGGCCAGTGCCCCGGTGGTGAACTGTAACTGGCCGGCCATGGGCCTTGCGGTACCTTCCATACCCACCTGCCAGGGAGATGTGGCAGCACGAGCCACCAGATCACCGCCGAAGTTCACCAGCAGATCGGCATCAGTCAGTTTACCTGCCTGCTGAAAAGCACTGTCCACGGCATATTCCTTGCCGATACCGCCCAGATCCAGCTCCATGCCTTTTTGCAACCGAATACAGCCGGCCTCCCGCTCCACCTTGTCCCAACCCACCAGTGGCAACAGGGCATGCACCTGTTCCGGCTGGGGCACTTGATCAGAACCATCAAACCGCCAGGCGCGACGCAGAACCCCGGAGGTGATGTCAAAGGCGCCATCACTGAGACGCCAGCACTGGTCAGCAAAATCCAGCAACCTGACCGTCTCCTCGTCGAGCGTCACCCATTGTTGATCACCGGCATTGATTGCCGCCACCAGATTGTCGTCACGATAGCGGGAATACTTGTGTTCAATGCGCCAGGCTTCCGCAGCCACAGACTCCGCCACCTCACGTGCCAGGCTTTCATCAACACCCCTGACCAGACATTCACAGGGGCTGGCCATGGCAACAAAACGGCCCCGCCAAAGGGGGCCGTCCTGCTCCAGGGTAAGAGCCTTGTACATTTCATCTCTGCCCTGTTTCATCCGGGCTCCACCATCGTCAAATCGGTTACCAGTAGAAGGTATACCCGACCTGAGTGATGAGTGCATCCAGTTCCGAGGCATCGCTGTCGCCACTCTGGGTGAAGCTCTCCACCCGCAGGCTCAGCTGCTGGTTGTTGGCCCACTCCTTGCCGACCTTGAACCCATAGGTGGTATCCGTGAGGTTACCCAAACGGTAATCCGCCGAAACTTCGCCCTGGCTGTTCTGCAGTGATGTCAGCTCGGAAGCCGTAATGGATTCCTTATAGAAGTCTGCCTCGCTCTGATCGTACCAGCGCACATGGGGCTGCAGGTACCAGCCGTTATCGAACTGGAAACGGTACTTCACATCCAGGGTATGGGACGTGATACCCCAGTCATCGGACATGAAGCGATAGCCCACCGCCAGCACATCCCGGTTGAAGTGATAACGGTTCTCCCAGTACAAGGCATTCTTGGTCCGCGAATCCGGTCGCAACTCGAAAACCTGTGCGTCGCCGGCACCAATATCGTTGGCGCCGAAACTTTCCGCTTCCAGCGGATCGCCGTTGGCATCCACCACCGTGACAATCTTGTACGGGTCGGTGTGATACCCATCTGATACGGACAGGTTGTAGTTCAACTGCATGATCCAGCGGCGGTTGATCACCTGCGTCATGCCGATCAGAAAGTCATTGATCGACTTGTCTTCACTGCCATCGGTCTTGTCCTCGTCACTCTGGAACGTCAGCCCGACCGGCGAACCACCCACCGGGTCAATGGTGTCCGCCTCATGGGCCACCCCAAACGTCAGCGTGGTGTTCTTGTTGTTCAGGTCCCACAACAGACCGGCATTCAGCCCCAGGGAGGTAAAGTCATACTCATTGGAAAAGTTGAGACCGCCGGTCCAGCGCAGGTTGCGGGTGAACGGACGGGTATATTGCATGTTGGCGGCTACCCGGGTGTCCTTGAAGGCATCATCCAGGGGAACCTCATTGGTCACTTGATAGGAACTGTTCCCGGAAGGAGAAGTAAAGGTCTGCGGTTTGTCAGAAGTGATGGCGCCGTTATGAGAGGCCCCGGTAAGTGTATCCAGGGTCAATTTCATTTCCAGTTCACTCTCGTCCTGGAACTGCTTTTTGGCACGAACCACGGGCTCCACTGCCGTCACCCTGTCCTGCTCACTGTAATACAGCACGGCAGAATCAAATTGCCACGCATCGGTGCTATCCTGAGCCATGGCTGGTTGCCCCAGCAGGGAACACGTTGCCGCTGCCAGGCCCGCACCAATCTTCTTTCCGTCTAACATTTTTTTCATGGTTCGTCCCTCAGTTGCAGCCGCAGCCGCCGCCGCCAAAACCGCGCCCGCCACTGGACGCTTCCTTGCTGAAATAGATATGGTCATCCAGCGCATCGTCGAGCCCGTCTGCCGCCCCCGGTGTCATCACCGGTTTGGCCAGCAAATCGCGCTCCCAGGGCTGTACCCCCAGATTCTGGCAGCCGGCAAGGGCGCCCAAGACTGTCATCACGCCCAAAAGACTGATTAGACTTTTCATTGTTTCGCCTCCAGTAATCGAACAATTTCCTGCTCGTAGTCATCCCTGTGCTTCTCGGAAAAGCCGATATGCCGTGACAATTCCTCCCCATCGGCCCCCAATAGAATCGAACTGGGCATACCCTGAAGGGCATAACGGTTAGCCAGCTCCCCTTCCGGGTCATATACCAGGGGGAAGGTAGCGGGGTACCTGTCCAGGAACATCTGGGCGTCTTCACGGTCTGGGTCCACGTTGACACCAATAACGGTGAAGCCTTTGTCCCCGTATTTGGCTTGCATATGATTCAGCCAGGGAAAGGAACGACGACAAGGGCCGCACCAGCTGGCCCAAAAGTCCACATAAATCACTTTTGCTTCTGCCACCGCCTCTTGGGAAAATGGTAGCGGCTCAGCGTGGGCCAGCCAGGGGATGGCCAGCAGGACAAGCACCCGAAGAAAGCGCATGAGGTTCTCCTTGTAATAGAGAACACAGCTTCCTACGGATGCCTTAAAGCAACCTTAAGGCACAGTTAATAATCGGCCCTGAAACTTATCCGCCATACAGGCATCAAAGCGGTGCCGCTTTTTGATGCGTTCGGGGACTGAGGAGAAGGTAATGCATACAACCTGGCAACGACTGGGGCTCGCACTAGCACTACTGCTGGCATGGTCCGCAACCATGGCACAGGATTTTTTTGGCGAGGAACCGCTGCCTACCGTGGATGAAGCTATCCAGCTGGTGACCGACGCCGATTGGGACAACCAGCAGCTGCTGCTGGATTTTGAGCTAATTGATGACGTTTACCTTTATCAGCACCGCTTTGGCTTTACCCTGAAGGACACCAACGGCAACGTACTGGACGACTTCAAAGACCTTACCCTGCCGGAAGGCAAGGCCAAGACCGACGAGATCTTCGGCGACGTGATCGTCTACTTTCATCGTGTGGGAGTGACACTACCGGTCAAAAGCGTGCCGTTGGTGGATACCGTCCTGGAAGTACGCTACCAGGGCTGCATTGAAGACACCCTCTGTTACCCGCCCACCAAAAAGACCTTTGAATTCAGCAGTCCACAGCCGACAAAAAAGTCGCCAGCCGCGAGCGCGGCCAGCCCCGTCAGTAACGGCAATGGATTTCTCGACACCCTGCAATCCGAAGACGCCAACGCCTTCAACCAGTGGATGGAAAATCAGTCCATCGGCCTGATCATCGGACTTTTCTTCGTTGGCGGCCTGTTGCTGGCCTTTACCCCCTGCGTGTTTCCCATGGTGCCGATCCTGTCCGGCATCATTGCCGGTGAGGAAAACCCCAGCGCCAGCCGTGGCTTTGTACTCAGCAGCGCCTATGTGCTGGGCATGGCTGTGCCCTACACCCTGGCCGGCTTGCTGGTCGCCCTGTTCGGCGCCGGACTCAATCTGCAGTTTCTGCTTCAGCAACCCGCCGCCATCATTACCTCAGCGGTCATTTTTGTCGTGCTGGCGCTGTCCATGTTCGGCCTGTACGAACTTCAGCTGCCTCATTTCCTGCGCGACAAACTGCATCAACCCGGCGAGGAAAAACGTGGCAGCCTGATTGGTGCCGCGATCATGGGTGCCATCTCTGCACTGGTGGTATCGCCCTGCGTTACCCCGATTCTTGCCGGCGCCTTGATCTATGTGGCCGCCAGCGGGGACGCCGCCACCGGTGCCGCCTCACTGTTTGCCCTGTCCATTGGCATGGGTATTCCGCTGATCATCGTCGGCACTGGTGGCGGCAGTCTGCTGCCCCGAGCCGGTATGTGGATGGAGGAGATTAAAAGGTTCTTCGGCGTAGTCATGCTTGGCGTGGCTATCTGGCTGCTGAGTCGCATCATTGACGACACCATCGCTCTGGGACTCTATGGCTTGCTGTTTGCCGTCTATGGCGTTCAGCTGGGCGCGCTGGAAGCGGCCGGCGAAGGACTCGCCCGCCTCAAACGTGGTCTGGCGCTGGTGCTGGCGCTCTACGGTTCGGTCATGATTGTCGGCGCCCTGAGCGGCGGCAGCGATCCACTACAGCCGCTCCAGCCGCTGACCCAGCAACCGCAGGTGGTTAACCAGACCAACAACACGGCGCCTCAAGATCATGGTCCCTGGCAGACCCTCATTGGCAAGGCCTCCCTGGAGCAGGCTCTCGCTGCCTCCCGCCGGGCCGACAAACCAGTGCTGGTGGATTTCTTTGCTGAATGGTGTGTGGCCTGCAGGGTGCTGGAAGAAGAAACGCTGAGCAACGAGGCTGTACTGACGGAAATGACCGGCTTCGACCTCTATCGGGTGGACATCACCGAGATCAACGCCGACAGCCAGGCCATCATGGAGCACTACAACATCCTCGGCCTGCCGGCACTGGTTTTCTTCGACACGACCAGTAATGAAGTCCCCAACGCCCGGGTACTGGGTGAAATGGGCCCGGACCGCTTCATCCAGCATCTCAACGCCAAGGTCGCGCCGCACCTGTAAGCCCCTGGAAAGACAGCAGCGAGTTTCGAGTTACGAGTTGCGAAAGGCCAACCCGACACGATGCCGCTGCTTTTCCCTTTCAACTTTAAACGTTGAACTTTCAACTCTACTTCCGCGGGCACAGCCTGCCAGCCCACACCACCCCATCCCGCGCCTTGCAGCTTGAAGCTTGCGCCCTAAACAAAAAACGTGAAACAGTACCGATTGACCGGCATCTTCCGGCAACTTGTAACGAATGTTGTAAAGCCCTTTTCTCTGTCATCTTTTCCCCCTAGTATTGCATGAGTGCGAGAAAGCATCGGCATAACCGTGTTTTTCTTGCACGTTCACGACAAATAACGACAATTTTCCCCAGGGAGACCCGTTTTGGCCTCTATACTGGTCTTACATGGCCCCAATCTGAACCTGCTCGGCACCCGCGAGCCGGAGAAGTATGGGCACACCACCCTGGCCGACATTAATCAGCAACTGCAGGATCAGGCCAGCCAGGCCGGCCACCACCTGCAACACCTGCAAAGCAACGCGGAGTACGAGCTGATTGAGCGGATCCACGATGCCCGCACCGAAGGCATCGACTTTATTGTGATCAACCCGGCAGCATTCACCCACACGAGCGTGGCCCTGCGTGATGCCCTGCTGGCCGTGGCGATTCCCTTTATCGAAGTGCACCTGTCCAACGTGCACGCCAGGGAAACGTTTCGCCACCACTCCTATTTTTCCGATATCGCGAGCGGCGTGATCTGCGGCCTCGGCGCCATTGGCTACCGACTGGCATTGACCGCTGCGCTTGAACAACTGCCCCCCGAACAACTGGATGGTTAACAGACATGGATATTCGCAAGATCAAGAAACTGATTGAGCTGCTGGAAGAGTCCGGCATTGAAGAGCTGGAAATCTGCGAAGGCGAAGAATCTGTACGCATCAGTCGTGGCAGCCGCCAGGCAGCCGCCCCGACCCAGTATGTTGCTGCGCCGCAGGCAGCACCGGCACCTGCACCGGCCGCGCCCGCCGAACCCGCAGCCCCTGCTGCCGCCGAAGCCCCCAGCGGTCACATGGTTCGCTCTCCCATGGTAGGCACCTTCTATCGCTCCCCGGCACCGGGTGCCCCGATGTTTGCCGAAGTGGGCAAGAAGGTTCAGGCCGGCGATGTCCTGTGCATCGTTGAAGCCATGAAGATGATGAACCAGATTGAAGCGGACAAGTCCGGCACCATTGATGCCATCCTCGTTGAAGACGGCGAACCGGTTGAGTTTGATCAGCCTCTCTTCTCCATCGTTTAAGGGAGGCACCTCTCATGCTGGAAAAGGTTGTCATTGCCAACCGTGGCGAAATTGCCCTGCGTATCCTGCGCGCCTGCAAGGAACTGGGCATCCGAACGGTAGCCGTCTACTCCAAGGCTGACCGGGACCTGATGCACGTTCGTCTGGCTGACGAAGCCGTATGTATCGGCCCCGCCCCCTCAGTGGACTCTTACCTGAACATCCCGGCGATCATCAGCGCTGCCGAAGTCACCGATGCAGACGCCATCCATCCGGGTTACGGTTTCCTGGCCGAGAACGCTGATTTTGCTGAGAGCGTTGAGCGTTCCGGCTTCACCTTCATCGGCCCCAAGGCAGAAACCATCCGCCTGATGGGCAACAAGGTTGCCGCCATTGAAGCCATGAAAAAGGCGGGCGTTCCTACCGTGCCCGGCTCCAACGGCCCGGTGGGTGATGATGACGAAGCTGCCCTGAAGATGGCCCGTGAAATCGGCTATCCGGTCATTATCAAGGCCGCCGCCGGCGGCGGCGGGCGTGGCATGCGCGTCGTGGAAGAAGAGCGCACCCTGCTCAACGCCATCACCCTGACCCGCTCCGAAGCCAAGAACGCCTTTGGCGATTCCACTGTGTACATGGAAAAGTTCCTGCAAAAGCCGCGTCACGTGGAAGTGCAGGTGCTGGCCGACGGCGCCGGTCACGCCATCCATCTGGGCGACCGCGACTGCTCCCTCCAACGCCGTCACCAGAAAGTCGTGGAAGAAGCCCCTGCTCCGATGATCCCCCAGCATCTGAAAGACGAAGTCGCCATGCGCTGCGTCAATGCGTGTAAGGAGATCAACTACCGCGGCGCCGGCACCTTCGAGTTTCTCTACGAAAATGAAGGGTTCTACTTCATCGAGATGAACACCCGGGTACAGGTTGAGCATCCGGTTACCGAGATGATCACCGGGGTGGATATCGTCAAAGAGCAGCTGCGTATTGCCGGTGGCGAAGGCCTCCAGATCCAGCAATCCGATGTGAAGTTCCAGGGCCACGCCATTGAAGTGCGGGTGAATGCCGAAGATCCGGTACGCTTTACCCCGTCTCCGGGCAAAGTCACCTACTTCCACGCCCCCGGCGGCAACGGCATCCGCGTGGATTCCCACATCTACAGTGGCTACACCGTACCTCCCTACTACGACTCCCTGATCGGCAAGCTGATCACCTGGGGAGAGACACGCGACATTGCCCTGGCACGCATGCGCAATGCCCTGGACGAAATTGTCGTGGAAGGCATCAAGACCAATGTGGACCTGCACCGCGGCAAAATCTTCAAGGACAAGGCGTTCCTGGAAGGCGGGGTGGATATTCACCATCTGGAGAAGAAGCTGGGGTCGAACTAGAAGCAATTAATAGTTAATAATTAATAGCTCGCGATTATTGCTGGTTGCTATTCCCCCATCACCGAAGCCGCACACAGACTCTGTGCGCGGCTTCGTGCTTTTAACACCAATAAAAGCCCCCCATAACCATCCAGCACGTCTTAGCTGTTATCATTCCTGCCAAATTGCACCAAAAGTGCGTGCGCGGCGCTCGGAGTTTGAGCTAATCAAGCCCCTCCCGCGCAGCTATTAACTATTCACTATTAATTATTAACTTGAGCGAAGTGAAAATGGCCTGGCTGCAACTCCATCTTGCCACCACCGAACAACATGCGGATGCCTTTCAGGCAGCCCTGGAAAATCTGGGTGCCTGCGCGGTCAGTCTTACCGATGGTGCTGACCAGCCTGTTTTCGAGCCACCACCAGGAACGCGCCCGCTGTGGCAAAACACCGTGGTCACCGCCCTGTTTGATGCTGACCACGACCCGGCGCTGATCAAGGCGGCCCTGGAGCTGCAGGGACTCAACGCCGACGCCATGCATCATGAAATGCTGGAAGATCAGGCCTGGGAACGGGCCTGGATGGACGACTTCGCGCCGATGCAGTTTGGCGAACGATTATGGATCGTGCCCAGCTGGACCGACGCCCCGGACACCCAGGGCATCAATCTCAAGCTTGATCCTGGCCTCGCCTTCGGTACTGGCACCCATGAGACCACTGCCCTTTGTCTGGAATGGCTGGATGGCAGCGACCTGAGCGGCCAGACCGTACTGGATTTCGGCTGCGGCTCCGGGGTGCTGGCCATTGCCGCCCTGCTGCTGGGTGCCGATAAGGCCATTGGTACCGACATTGACCCCCAGGCCCTGATTGCCAGCAAAGACAATGCCGGCAACAACGGCGTTGCTGAACACCTGAGCCTGTATCTACCCGAAGACATGCCGCAACCCTTTCAGTGCGATGTGCTGGTAGCCAATATTCTGGCTGGCCCACTGGTAGAGCTGTCCGGGTTGCTGGCCAGTTACTGCCGTCCGGGCAGTCGCCTGGCACTTTCCGGCATTCTGGCCGAGCAGGCCGAGTCTGTCCGTGAAGCCTACCAGCCCTGGTTCGACCTCACCCCCACCACCCGGAAGGGAGACTGGGTAAGAATCGATGGCGTACGCCGGGATGGATAAATGCGGCCCAGGTCCTTGCGGCAAAAGCCGTTTTTTCTGTAAAAAGAACACCAGTCAGCTACATACCTGATCGCGTCAAGGGGTGCGGGAAGCGTGGTGCACACCACATGTAGCGGGTTTAACCAATAACAACCAGGCGATCTTCATGGCCACCCAGTTCAAGACGCGCTGCCCCCACTGTGCAGCACAGTTCAAGATCACTGAAGAACATCTCAAGCAAGCCAACGGCGCCGTGCGTTGTGGCTCTTGCCTGCAGATCTTTCAGGCCACGGATCACCTGGTAGACCCGCCAGCCGCAGACACCAACACCTCTGCGGACCGCTGGGCCGGCGCCCTGGACACTAACGCCACCACCCCGCCCCCGACTCCCAGGGACAGCAAGCCCCGGCTTGAAGAAGAGCCGGAACCGGATGCTGACAACCTGAGCATGGAAGGCATGGAGCTCAGCGATTCCTTCATGAATCTGGAAGAAGGGAGCAGCGAAGAGGGGCTGGGTGAAGACTTTTCCGACATGGCTGGCGCAGGCCGCTCCACCCATAACGAAGGCGCCGATGAATCCTGGGCGGAAGCCTTGCTGAATGAACTTGAGGATGAGGACGAGCCCGAAACACAGGAACCCGCAACCCCGCCCCGAGCCAACTTTGCACCCCAGGACGAACAGCAACCTTCATCACAATCGGCAACGCCCGCACCTGCGCAGCGCACAGCCAGCAAACCGGCCCCCGAACCCGAAAGCGATTCCCTGTTTGGCGGGCTTGACCTGTTTGGCGATGACCTCAACGACGAACCCGTGGCCTTCCCCTCGAAGCCGGTCAGGGAACGGGACCTGGCTTTCAAGCCAAGCTATGACTGGCAGGGACTGGTCAAGTGGACCCTGCTCTCCGCCTTCGCGGCCATCATTCTGGTTGGGCAATATGCCTGGTTCAACTTCGATCATCTGGCCCGCAGCCCCCAGTGGCGTCCGGCCTACCAGCAGGCTTGCGAGGCTCTGGGCTGCAAATTGCCCAGCCGCAGCGACATCAGCAAGCTGCGCGGCGCCAACCTGGTGGTGCGAAGCCACCCGGAATACAGCAACGCCCTGATCGTGGACGCCATCCTGTTCAATGAAGCCCGCTATCCCCAGCCATTTCCTGATCTGGAGCTGCGCTTTAGCGCTCTGGACGGCAAAGCCGTTGCCAGCCGCCGCTTCAAACCTGAAGAGTACCTGCAGGGAGATCTCAAAGGCATGGACAGCATGCCGACCAACACCCCCCTGCACGTTTCTCTGGAAATCGTTGACCCCGGCGACAGTGCCGTCAATTACAACCTGCGCCTGCTGCCCAGCCTGAAAAACCCGGACCAGATCAGCCAACGATAAGACGCCTGACGTCAAAAAGGATGATGGGCCGGGCAAGGCATCAAGACCACGCCTTCCCCGGCACGATCGGAGCCCAGCTGACGGACGGGGGCGAAAAGTCCCGCTCTGCCCTTTCATCCCCCTGTCCCGATCTCTATCATTAGCTCCCTTTTTAACCAGCTACCCTCTCGTGATCATGCAGATCGGACCCTACACACTGCCCAACTCGTTGATCCTGGCCCCCATGGCCGGCGTCACCGATCGGCCGTTCCGGCGCCTTTGCCGTGACCTGGGTGCGGGTCTGCTGGTCTCCGAGATGGTGACCTCAGACACCCGTCTGTGGAACTCTCGAAAGTCACGCCAACGTCTCGATCATAGCGGCGAGCCCGGCCCGATCTCGGTGCAGATTGCCGGCGGTGAACCGCAGATGCTCGCCGAGGCCGCACGCGCCAATGTGGAGCACGGCGCCCAGATCATCGACATCAACATGGGATGTCCTGCCAAGAAGGTGTGTAAACGCGCCGCCGGCTCCGCCCTGTTGGCCGACGAAGACCTGGTCGCCCGCATTCTCGATGCCGTGGTCTCGGCCGTTGATGTCCCCGTCACCCTGAAGATCCGTACCGGTCCTGACCGCGAACATCGCAATGCCATCAACATTGCCAAAATCGCCGAAGCCGCCGGGATCCAGGCGCTGGCCATCCACGGCCGCACCCGCGCCGACAAGTTCAACGGTGAGGCGGAATACGCCACCATCGCCGAGGTTGTGAAGGCCGTGAATATTCCGATCATGGCTAACGGTGACGTGGATAGCCCGGAAAAAGCCAAACTGGTACTGGAATCCACCGGAGCCGGTGGTATCATGATCGGCCGCGCTGCACAGGGTAACCCGTGGATCTTCCGGGACACCCTGCATTACCTCGAGCACGGCTCGCTGCCTGCAGCGCCGTTAGTAACGGAAGTCCATGATTGCGTGCAACAGCACCTTGCTGAACTTCACCAGTTTTACGGTGAGTTCATGGGGTTACGTATCGCGCGCAAACATCTGGGTTGGTACACACAGAACCTGCCCGGTGGGGAAGACTTCCGGCGTGGATTTAACACACTGGAAAATGCCACCGACCAACGCGTGGCGATCGAGCAGTTTTTCCAACAGATCAACGCCAATACCGACCGGGTTCGCTTCGGTCGCTATGGCGAAGTGTCTGCCCGGAAGAAAAACGGAGCCTTGGCCGCATGACCCTTTCTTCAGTTAACACAGCCGCTGCACGGACACTTACTGAAATGAACACCGCAGAAGCACGAAAGCAGCCGCATCTCACTATTGCGCGGAGTGAAACCCACGACACCCTGCGTAATTGTGTGCGCCGTTCGTTAAACGATTATTTCAACCAGCTGGACGGCGAGCCGGTCAGCGAGCTGTACCAGATGGTACTGGCGGAGATGGAAATTCCGCTGCTTGAAAAAGTGCTGGAATACACCCGTGGCAACCAGACCAAAGCCGCCGAGCTGCTGGGCCTGAACCGCGGTACCCTGCGCAAGAAACTCAAGCAGTACGGTCTGCTGTAATACAGACCTGCTACATCAAGGGCAGTGACCACACTGCCCTTTTTTTGTTTCTGGACCTCGATTTACTTAAGACTACGCAACTTGGTGAAATCCCATGAGCAACGCCGTTGAACGTGCACTGATCAGTGTTTCCGACAAGACTGGTATCGTTGAATTTGCCCAGGCCCTGGCCGACAAGGGCGTGGAACTGCTGTCCACTGGCGGTACCTTCAAGAAACTGCAGGAGGCCGGCATCGCGGTGCGTGAAGTCTCCGACTACACCGGTTTCCCGGAAATGATGGATGGCCGGGTGAAAACCCTGCACCCGAAAGTGCACGGCGGTATCCTTGGTCGTCGCGGCCAGGACGATCAGGTGATGGCCGATAACGCCATCAGCCGCATCGACCTGGTGGTGGTGAACCTGTACCCGTTCGAAGCCACCGTGGCCAACCCGGATTGCTCCCTGGAGGACGCCATCGAGAACATAGATATCGGCGGCCCCACCATGGTGCGCTCTGCAGCGAAGAACAATGCCCACGTGGGCATCGTCACCGCCGCCGGGGATTACCAGCGTGTACTGGATGACATGGACGCCAACGGCGGCGCCCTCTCCGACACCCTGCGCTTCGACCTGGCCATCAAGGCCTTCGAGCACACCGCGGCCTACGACAGCGCCATTGCCAACTACTTCGGCAAGAAGGTGGGCGAGAACAATGACGACTTCCCGCGCACCATCAACCTGAACTTCGAAAAAACCCAGAACATGCGCTACGGCGAGAACCCGCACCAGAAAGCGGCCTTCTACACCGAGCGCAACCCGGCCCCCGCCTCCATCGCCACCGCGAAGCAGCTGCAGGGCAAGGAACTGAGCTACAACAACATTGCCGACACCGACGCCGCTCTGGAGTGCGTGAAAGGCTTTACCAAGCCCGCCTGTGTCATCGTCAAGCACGCCAACCCCTGTGGCGTGGCCGTAAGCCTGGACGGCATCGGCAAAGCCTACGACCTGGCCTTCGAAACCGATACCGAATCCGCCTTTGGCGGCATCATCGCCTTCAACCGCGAGCTGGATGCAGCCACCGCCCAAGCCATCGTGGATCGTCAATTCGTGGAAGTGATCATCGCCCCCAGCGCCACTGACGAAGCCCTGGCCATCACCGCCGCCAAGAAAAACGTGCGCGTGCTGGTATGTGGCGATATCGAAGGGCCGACCGAAGGCGGCCTGGACTACAAGCGCGTCAACGGCGGCCTGCTGGTGCAGGACCGTGACATCGGCATGATCACCGAAGGCGACCTGAAGGTAGTGACCAAGCGCGCCCCCACCGAAGCCGAGATGCACGACCTGATCTTCGCCTGGAAAGTGGCCAAGTTCGTGAAATCCAACGCCATTGTCTATGCCAAAAATCGTCAGACCGTGGGCGTGGGCGCCGGCCAGATGAGCCGCGTGAACTCTGCCCGTATTGCCGCCATCAAGGCCGAGCATGCCGGTCTGCAGGTGGAAGGCTCGGTGATGGCCTCCGACGCCTTCTTCCCGTTCCGCGACGGCATCGACAATGCCGCCAAGGTGGGCATCAGCTGTGTGATCCAGCCCGGTGGTTCCATCCGCGACGAAGAAGTCATCGCCGCCGCCGACGAAGCCGGCATGGCCATGGTCTTCACCGGCATGCGTCATTTCAGGCATTAAGACGTCGGACGTCTGAGGTCGGACGTCTGACGACAAAACCCGGGTTAGCGTCCGACGTCCGACGTCCGACCTCTGACCCGTCTCCCATAGAGACAACGTCAGAAGAGACAACAGTCTCAATGGGACCGTTGGCAGCCACGTTTCACCAGCACCAATGGTAAAGTGGGCAATGAACCGTCGGACGTCTGAAGTCGGACGTCTGACGACAAAACCGGGTTAGCGTCCGACGTCGGACGTCTGACCCGTCTCCAATAGAGACAACGTCAGAAGAGGCAGTAACCTCAATGAAAGTTCTGATCATTGGCGGCGGTGGCCGCGAGCATGCGCTGGCATGGAAAGTGGCTCAGGCCGAGCAGGTAGAGAAGGTGTTCGTGGCGCCGGGTAATGCCGGTACTGCCCGGGAAGCCAAGCTGGAAAACGTGGCCATCGACGTGCTCGATCAGCCGGCCCTGCTGGCGTTCGCCAAAGACAACGGCATCGACCTGACCATCGTTGGCCCGGAAGCGCCGCTGGTGGAAGGCCTGGTGGATACCTTCATGGACAACGGCCTGAAGTGTTTCGGCCCCAGCAAGGCCGCCGCCCAGCTGGAAGGCTCCAAGGCCTTCACCAAGGATTTTCTGGCCCGCCAGAATATTCCCACTGCCGCCTATGGCAACTTCACCGACATGGACGAGGCGCTGGCCTATGTCCGTGAACAGGGCGCCCCCATCGTGATCAAGGCCGACGGCCTGGCCGCCGGTAAAGGCGTAATTGTCGCCATGACCCTGGAAGAAGCCGAGGAAGCCGTGCGCGATATGCTGGACGGCAACAAGTTTGGCGATGCCGGTCACCGCGTGGTGGTGGAAGAGTTCCTGGAAGGCGAAGAAGCCAGCTTTATTGTCATGGTGGACGGCAAAAATGTGCTGCCCATGGCCACCAGCCAGGACCACAAGCGTGTGGGCAACGGCGACACTGGCCCCAATACTGGCGGCATGGGGGCCTACTCCCCGGCACCGGTGGTTACCGATGCGGTCTACCAGCGCATCATGGACGAGGTCATCACCCCCACCGTGGAAGGCATGGCCAACGAAGGCATGCCCTACACCGGCTTCCTGTACGCCGGCCTGATGATCAGCCCGGAAGGCGCTCCCAAGGTCATCGAGTACAACTGCCGCTTTGGCGATCCGGAGACTCAGCCGATCATGATGCGCCTGCAGTCCGACCTGGCCGCCCTGTGCCTGTCAGCGCTGGACGGCAAACTGGACCAGACCGAGATCCACTGGGATCCGCGCCCCACCCTGGGCGTGGTCATGGCCGCCGGCGGTTACCCGGACAGCTATGCCAAGGGCGACGTGATCGAAGGCCTGGACCAGGCAGATTCGGATACTGTGAAGGTGTTCCATGCCGGCACCGCTGAGAAAGATGGCAATGTGGTCACCAGCGGCGGACGCGTGCTTTGCGTCACCGGCGTCGGCAGCACGGTCAGCGAAGCCCAGGCAAATGCTTATCAGGGTGTGAAGCAGATCACATGGCGCGAGGCCCAGTACCGCACCGACATCGGCTACCGTGCAGTCGCCCGCGAAAAGGCATAAAGTTAAGGCAACTAATAATTAAGGCTGAGCCAGCACACTCTGCTGGCACAGCCACTTTTACCCGAATTCAAGGGGTTGCCATGTCTACAACAGCGGCGGAAATGTCCCGCCTTGAGAACTTCATTCCCTTCGATTGTCTGAGCGAATCCCACCTCCAGGAAATTCAGGGCCAGATCGAAGTGATCAAACTGGCGCCAGGCCGGTTACTGTTCAAACGCGGCCAGCGCACCGACAAGGCCTATTTTCTGGTGGAGGGGTCCCTGGATCTCACCGATGCCAGCTTTCAGGTACGTCACTTCGGCGCCGATGACGACGAAAACTATCTCGCGCTGGACAATTATCCCGAGCACACCATCAACGCAATCACCGCAGAACCCACCACGCTATACGCCATCGATCGCAACAAGCTCGATCTGCTGATGACCTGGACCCAGGCGGCAGAATCCATGCTCGACGAAGGCGATGATGAAAGCGAGAGGGACTGGATGGATGCCCTGCTCTCTTCGGAACTGTTTGCCGCTGTGCCGCCGGCCATGATCCACACCCTGTTCGTGAAGTTCGAAGAACGGGAAGTACAGCTTGGCGAAACCATCGTCAACGAAGGGGAAGATGGCAACACCTTCTTTGTAATCAAACAGGGCAAGGCCATGGTCAGCCGCACCAAGGGCGCCAAGCAGGAAACCCTGGCAGCCCTGTCAGCGGGCCGCTTCTTTGGTGAAGATGCGCTGATCAGCGACAGTCCGCGCAATGCCACCGTCACCATGACCAGTGACGGCGTGATCATGTGTCTGGGCAAAAAGGATTTTCAGGCTATCCTGCAGGATTCCGTGATTCGCCATCTTAGCGAGGATGAACTGGATACCATGGTGCTGGAAGCCGACACTGCCTGCATACTGGTGGACGTGCGCCTGCCCATGGAGTTCCGCCACGATCGCACCCCCGGCGCCCGTAACATTCCACTCAACGAATTGCGCAGGGAAGTGCACAACCTGGAAAAGGATTTTTTCTATGTGGTATGCGGAGACGGTCGACGCAGTGAGCTCGGAGCCTATATCCTCTCCGAAGCCGGGCTGAATGCCTATGTGCTTGACCGGGGACAACCAGCGGATGCAGAGCAACACAACAACATGGCCGAACAAGCCTGAATACCTTTTCGGGCTGCTGATGATTGCCCTGCTGCTTCTGAGCAGCATGGCAAGGGGCGCAGCGGAACCACCGCCCCCGTACATCATTCACAGCTTGCCAGATGATGCCCGGGTTACCATCTACTCGGAGTACCTGCGTGATGACGAAGGCACCCTGACCATTCAGCAGGTCAGCAGCCCGACCTCCGCTGAGCGATTCCAGCCCGCCACCCGCTACGTGGAGCGTCTCGGTATTCAGCAGAATCCCTGGTGGGTGCGTCTGGCCATCAAGAACGAATTTCGTGAGCATAGTACGTTTGCCCTGCAGCTGCGTGGCAACCCCAATGCCAGCCTGTACCAGCCCGCCGCGAATGGGCAAGGCTATACTCTGGCGCCACCCAGCGCCCGCATTCCCGGCCGCGATGCCAGTTTTCGTGTCCACCTGCCGGTGGGTGAGCAGCAATTGCTGTATCTGCGGCTTCAGCCCAGAGGGTATCTGACCTATGGCCTCAGCCTCTCCACCCTGAACGATCACCTGGCCGGACAACAACGGCAGAATGCCATCTATATGGTGCTGACCGGCGCCCTGTTGATCCTGATCATCTACAACCTGATTGCCGGCACCATGCGAGGCGGGGGCCCCTACTGGTATCACGCTGGCTTTCTCACCTGTATCACCCTGATCAGCCTGCTACTGGCGGACTTCCTGCCCCATCGCTTTACCGACGGCAACCAACTGCAACCACGGATCCTGTTTCCCCTGATGCTGATCGCAATGGGCTCAGCGGCCGGGGTCACCCGCAGTTATTTCCGCCTGAATCAGGACCATAGCTGGCTGAATCACACTACCCGGGTACTGCTGATTCTCACCATCATCAGCCTGCCCCTGACCCAGTTGCTGCCGATCACCCTCACCGCCTATCTGTGCTTTTCCCTGGTGAGCTTGTCCGCATTACTGCTTATTGCCATGGGCTATGCCACCTGGCACCGCGAGCAAAACGGCGGCGGCTTGTTCCTTATCACCACACTGTTTGTCAGCTTACCGGCCCTGGTTCTGGGACTGGCCTATCTGGGACTGCTGCAAACCAGCGCCGAACTACCGCAATGGCTGATGGTCTCCACTGTGGTCGAAGCCCTGACCCTGGGTATTGGCCTGCGGGTACGGTTTGCACACCGCGCCCAAATACGCATTGAGCATCAGCGTTCACAGGCCATCGCCGACACCGTGGACAGCACGCGCCGGGAAACCCTTGCGCGGATCGGCCATGACATTCGCACGCCCCTCAGCGGCATCCTTGGCATGTCAGAAATTCTCGTCGACACCCCGTTGACCCCCAACCAACGCGAATGCGTCAGTGCCATCCAGAATGCGGGGGATAACCTGCTACGCATCATCAACGACGTTCTCGAGCACTCCCAGCTCTCCACCAGCAGCGGCAATGTGAACCAGGCATCCCTGGATGTGCATGAACTGCTGATGGAAGCCATCGACCTGTTCAAGGAACGGGCCGAAGAAAAACAGATTGAGTTGATCACCCACGTTCACACCAATGTACCACCACGGGTGTTGGGCGATGCCGGACGTTTGCGTCAGGTGCTCACCAACCTCACCGGCGCCCTGATCCGCCATGGCACCCCGGGTGAACTGATCATTGATGTGTCACTGGAACCCACCGGCCAGGCCGACCGGGTACGCTTCGGGTTTTCCGGTAGTGCCCTCAGCGAAGAGGCCCTGAAGCGACTCCAGGATACCCAGCGCCAGAGCGAAAGCAGCCATCTCAGCCTGGTGATTGCCGAGCAACTGGTGGACGCCCTCCATGGCCGCATGGGTAACCTGCAGGACCAGCGTGGTACCCATTACTGGTTTGTGGTCCCCCTGCCTGCCGATCATGCCGCGCCGCCCAAGGCGCCGAGGGTAGATACATCCAGTCTCGAAGGGCGCAGCCTGCTGGTCGTGGATGATTCCAGTACGGTCACTCGCGTACTGCGTCACCATGCACTGTCCTGGGGAATGCGGGTCACTGCCTGTCATGACCCCCGTGAGGCCCTTGCCTCCCTGCGCACCCAGGCCAACATCAACGAACCCTTTGATGTGGTGGTCCTGGATCAGCAAATGCCAGGCATGGATGGCATGCAACTGGCTGCCCGTATCCATGAAGATCCGGTCATCGTTCACCCTACTGTGCTGGTCATGCTCACCGGTATTCAGCACGCACCCAGCGCCACCCAGGCACGCAACGTGGGCATTCACCGGGTCTTGTCCAAACCCGTTTCCGCGCCACGATTGCGTCAGGTACTGGCCGAAGAATTATGCAGTGACGTGCGGCCAACACCCGAAACCGTAGACGCCAAACCCAACCCGGATTTGCGTATTCTGGTCGCGGAAGATCACTACCTGAGCCAGAAGGTAATTCGCGGCATGCTGGGCAAACTGGGGCTGCAGGCAGACATCGCCAGCGATGGCCAGGAAGCCCTGGCGCTGGCAGAAAAACAACGTTACGACCTGATTCTGATGGACTGCGAAATGCCTGAGATGGACGGCTTCGAAGCGACCCGTCGCATTCGCCAGCATGAGCAACGCCACGCACTGCCGTCCACGCCCATCGTGGCGCTCACCGCGCACATTCTCAAGGAACACAAGGATCGCAGTTTTGCCGCTGGCATGAATGCCCACCTACCCAAACCCGTGGAGCTGAATACCCTGCGGGAAACCATACTGCGCTTTACTCGCGATGACGGTACTGATTCGGGCTCACCCCTCGCCAACGGCGAAACGCTCGACTGAAAGAACTGGACTCGGCAAAGCCCAGCAGCAGGGCGATGTCTGTCAGCGAAAGGGATTCGTCCTGCATATACAGCTCGGCCAGCGTCTTGCGCAGGCTGTCCAGCATGTCGGGGAAACGCAGAGACTGTGCCGTAAGCCGCTTGCTCAGCGCCCGACCGCTAAAACCCAGCGCCTCCGCCACGCTGTCCAGTGAAGGCTCGCCCCCCACCATCTGGCGATAGATTTCCGCCCGCACCGCACTGGCCAGGTTGGTGTTCACATCAAAGTCCGCCAGCAACTCCCGGGCTTCCCGTTCCATCATCCCGGCCAACCCCGGGTCAGCCGTATCCAGGGGCGCTGACAATAGAGCCGGCGCCAGCAAGACGCCATCAAACGAGGCATCAAACTGCACAGGCGCCTGGAAATAGGCCTCGTAGCGGGCCACGTCCGGCGGTGCTGCATGACGAAAGCAGACCGCCCTGGGCGCCAGCTGATCCGCCAGCAAGGGTCGCATGAAGGCCACCCAGCCCGTAATCGCCGCTTCCACCAGATAGCGCGCCGGCTCACCACTCAACGGGCACAGCCACTCCAGCCGAATTTGGTCATCTCCACGCTCAATGCGGGTTTCTCCCAATTTGCCGGACAGGCTTTCAAAACGAACAAGACGATCAATGGCCTCACCGAGGTTGCTGCTGGCGAGAATCACATACCCCAACACCTGATAGGAACGCGGCTTGACCCTGCGACCAATCTCGAATCCCAACCCCGAATCCCCACAGGCTTGCATGATCACCAGGAACAGGCGCAGCACATCCACCAGCGGCAACAGTTGTTCCGGTCGGGCAAAACTGCTTTCCGCAATCCCCGCCCGGGCCAGCACCTCCTCCCGGGATAGCCGGTAATGGGCCAGCACTTCCGGCAATACGGAATCCACATAGGCCGCAGACAGGCTCTGGTCCGAACCGGCCAGGGCTGGATCAAGCACCGGCATTGACGGCCCTGCCCTGACACCAGTGCCGCAGTCTTGCCAACGGCTCGGCCATGGTCACCGACAGCGGCACGGTCGCCGCCAGTTCGGCCTCCAGCAGCGCCTGATCAAGAGACTGCTCGGCAGCCCCGGCGCTGTACAATCCGGCCACCACCGCCTGCTCAATTTCGGCACCGGTAAACCCATCACTGGCCACCGCCAGTGCCGGCAAATCGAACTGCTCTGGCCGCTGTCCACGCTTGCCCAGGTGGATCCGGAAAATCACCTCACGCACCTGCGCATCAGGCAGGTCCACAAAGAAAATCTCATCCAGGCGCCCCTTGCGGATCAGCTCTGGCGGCAGCCGTTCAATATCGTTGGCGGTGGCCACCATGAATACCTTGCTCTGGTTTTCCGCCATCCAGGTCAACAGGGTGCCCAGCACCCGACGGGAAGTCCCGCCGTCGTTGTCCCCCACGGCGATACCCTTTTCAATCTCGTCGATCCACAGCACACAGGGCGACATGGTTTCGGCCATCTTCAGGGCTTCGCGTACATTGCGCTCGGATTCACCGAAGAACTTGTTGTAGATGGCCCCCATGTCCAGGCGCAGCAACGGCAACCCCCACAGGCCGGCCACGGATTTGGCCGCCAGGCTCTTGCCGCCGCCCTGCACCCCCACCAGCATCACGCCGCGGGGAGAATCAATATCGCTTTCACCATGGAAGGCCTTCTCGCGTTTGCCCAACCAACGTTTGAGCCCCTGCAAGCCACCCACATTGGCAAAACTCTCGGTGTCATACTCGTAGCTAAGCACGCCATCCATTTCCATCAGGGCAAACTTGGCCTTGTTCACCTCCGGCAGGTCTGCCTCCGTAATGGCGCCATCATGCAGAATCGCCCCACGGGCCAGCTTGCGCGCATCTTCCACACTCAAGCCTCGCAGGTTGCGGATCAGTCGATCCAGGGATTCCCGATCCGCTCGTACCCGCTCCCCTTTCTCCTGCTTGAAGCGTCGCGCCTCATCCTGAACGATATGTTCAAGCTGCTTTTCATCCGGCATGGACAGGGTGAAGCGCGCCGAGTAGCGGCGAATTTCCGGGGGAATATCGAACTGGTGGCTGATCAGCACCAGCGAATGCTGCAGCCGCTCGTGATGAAGCGCGATCTCCTTGAGCAGACGCACGTTCTTGGGTTCGTCTTTCAAAAAAGGATGAATATCACAAAGCGCATAAATGCCCGGCTGGTTGGTCCCTCGTATCTGTCCCAGTACTGCGTCCGGTTCCACCGTGTGTTTCTGACTGGGCACGTCATCAAATTCCAGCCGCCGCATGCCATCCACCGACGTCCAGGCGAACACCGGTCGCCCTTCTTTCATCCCCAGCCGTCGGATCAGATCCAGTGCCCGCAATTCTTCCCAGGTCTCGATCACCACAATGGGATAGCGGGAATCCAGCAACATTCTCAGGTCGTTAAGATCACTCATGGTTTTGCTTTACGCTGCACGCAACAGGCCTTCACGCGGGACAGCAATATCCTTTTGTTATTGTTCAGGATCAAGTGCAAAGGGTGCTTCATCGGAAGCTCTTAGGCTACACTAGAACTCCACCCACTTTCATGCGTGTTGCATGCTGCGGACCCCATGACTGAACGCCGACTTACCCCCATTGATCGCCTGCTGGCCCGTGCCGACAATGCCTTGCGTACCCTGACACCGGGCACCATTCAGGCCGAACGTGCACCCACTGCGACACCGAACAGCCCCGGCAGTGTCGAACAGCCCGGCACCCTGCCCTCGGAGCAGCGCCGCCATGTCATGGGTCTGATGCGCATCAACCACACCGGGGAAGTCTGTGCCCAGGCGCTGTATCAGGGCCAGGCCAGCACCGCCAGCCTGCCGCATATCCGTCACTCGATGGAAGAAGCGGCCAGGGAAGAAGAAGATCATCTGGCCTGGTGTGAGGAGCGAATTCGCGAATTGGGCGGCGCACCCAGCAAACTTAATCCGATCTTCTATGCCATGAGCTACGCCATGGGTGCCACTGCCGGGCTGATCGGTGATCGCTGGAGCCTGGGCTTTGTCTCAGAGACGGAAAACCAGGTGGTGAAACACCTGGAAGCCCATCTTTACCAGGTCCCGGAAAGCGATCTGCGCACCCGCGCTATCCTCGAACAGATGAAAACCGACGAGCTCAAACACGCTGTCACCGCCAAAGACGCTGGCGGCGCCGACCTGCCCCCACCCATCCGCCACGCCATGACATTGATGAGCAAGGTGATGACGTTTACAACCTATAGAATCTGAATTGATAGTTGATAATGGATAATTGATAACTGCGCGATCAGAATGGGTTGTAGCAGAAAACAAAGAGGCCGCGCCCAATCTCTGGGCGCGGCCTCTTGCGTTTTAGTAACCACGGGTCTGGCCAGCGACGTTATCAATTATCCATTATCAACTATCAATTCTTCATTCAGCCCAGATTACGGCTGTAAAAGATCTCCAGCATCTCGGTCTTGAGGCGCTCTTCGATCTGATCCAGCTCATCCTGTTCGAATTCGTCGCTACCGGCACCAAACAGATAGTTATCGATGTCGAAATCCTTCAGCAACATCTTGGTATGGAAGATGTTCTCCTGATAGACGTTCACGTCGATCATCTGATAGGCGTTCTGGGTATCTTCGGTCAGGAAGTTCTGGATCGAGTTGATGTCGTGATCAATGTAGTGCTTGGTGCCGTCCAGATCACGGGTCATACCACGCACCCGGTAGTCCACGGTCACGATGTCGGAATCAAAACTGTGGATCAGGTAGTTCAGCGCGCGCAGCGGTGAAATCACCCCACAGGTGGACACATCCACATCCACCCGGAAGGTGGAAATGCCGTTGTCCGGATGGGATTCCGGATAGGTGTGCACGGTCACATGGCTCTTGTCCAGGTGGGCCACCACGGTATCCGGCAACGGACCGGGAGCTTCCTCATCCCAGTCGGTACCGTCCGGCGGTGTCTCGTGCTCGGCGATCAGCATGGTCACGCTGGCACCCTGCGGGTCGTAATCCTGACGAGCCACATTGAGAATATTGGCGCCAATGATCTTGGTCACATTGGTGAGAATCTCTGTAAGACGCTCAGCGTTATACAGCTCATCAATATATTCGATGTATTCCTTACGGTGCTGCTCGGTCTTCGCGTAAGCAATATCAAAAATATTGAAGCTCAAGGATTTGGTCAGGTTATTGAAACCGTGAACCGTAATCTTGGGATTGGGATCTTTCACCACAGCCGTACCCCACGGGCGTTTCACCGCCACATTAGAACTAACACATTACCGCCCCACGGCGGCGACCTGGTCACGAGACAACTGTCATCTCGTCCTTGCCCCGGCGATTGCCGGGAAACTGTATCCTGACCGTTTTCCGTCAGGCGTCAATGGTATAACTATGGGTGATCTCAACACCAGCACGGCCCAGCATAATGCTCGCGGAGCAATACTTCTCGGCAGACAGCTCAACGGCACGCTTGACCTGATTCTCTTTCAGGTTATTTCCGCTGACAACGAAGTGCAGATGAATCTTGCTGAACACTGCCGGCACTTCATCCACACGCTCCGCGCTGATCTCACAGCGGCAGTCGGTGACGTCCTGGCGGGACTTCTTCAGGATATGCACCACATCAAAGGACGAACAACCACCGACGCCCAGCAACAGGGTCTCCATGGGCCGGGGACCGCGGTTCTGGCCGCCATGATCCGGAGGGCCATCCATCAGCACCGTATGGCCGCTTTCTGTCTGCCCTTCGTAGCAGGCTTCTCCCTGCCACTGCACCACTGCTTTCATGGCCGTCTCCTGAGTCTGTTCGTCCGGGGAGCAACCCCGTAAAAAGGCGCGCAGAGTACCATAGCGGCGTGGCTTAGCCACCCCCTTTTCGCCACCACCGACAACCGTTCTGCGCAACAGGCGCCCCCTCTTTCGAAGGGGTTTATCCTGCCTTTACTGCCACTGGGCCCGCGAAAACCGAGAGTGAGAGCCAGTTCCCTTGGCATACCTCAGAAAAACAGGCAATATCCATGGTCTTATTGGCTAAGACATTCTTCTGGCTTAAGACTGAGCGCCCATGACTGAAGGCAACAAAATTATTCCAAATCTGGACCATTTCCTGGCCAATTGTCACCGTCGCAAATATCCGGCGAAAAGCACAATTATCTATGCCGGGGATGAGTCAGATGCACTGTATTACATTCTGAAGGGGTCTGTGACCGTCATGATTGAGGATGATGACGGCCGCGAAATGATCATGGCCTACCTCAATGAGGGGGACTTCTTTGGCGAGATGGGGTTGTTTGAAAACGATCCATCCCGTTCCGCCTGGGTAAAGGCCAAGACCGAATGCGAAGTAGCTGAAGTCAGCTACGCCAAGTTCAAGCAACTGGCCAGGGAAGACGCTGACATCCTGTTCGCCGTCTCCGCCCAGATCGCCGGCCGCCTGCGCGCGACTACCCGCAAGGTAGGCGACCTGGCATTCCTGGACGTGACCGGCCGAGTGGCAGGCACCCTGCTGGACCTGTGCAAGCAACCCGATGCCATGACCCACCCGGACGGCATGCAGATCAAGGTCACCCGCCAGGAAATCGGCCGCATCGTCGGCTGCTCCCGGGAAATGGTGGGGCGGGTACTCAAGAACCTGGAAGAGCAGGGTCTGGTGTCCGTGAAGGGCAAGACCATGGTGGTTTACGGCACCCGGTAAGCAATTGATAGTTGATAATGGATAATTGATAACTGCGCGGGCCGGCTTTATGGAGGCCCACAGCACAGGAGGCCGTGCCCATGGATTTGGGCGCGGCCTCCTTGTTTTAAAGCGGTACTAGCCGCGATCTCGTGGTGAGCCATTGTCCCTGAATTGGCCCAGTTCCTTCTGGATGAAGAACTCCACCAGGTCCCGGTAGAGCTTTTCAACCATATCCCCGTCCAGCCCTACCTGTTCTGCCCAATCCCGCCGGGATTTCAACATGGTCCGAAACCGCTCCGGCGCTCGAACCCCATCCTCACTGCGCTTGAATGCCGCTGCCGCATGCACATAGCCCGCCCGCTCACCTAGCAATGCAATGACCTGGCGATCAATCCTGTCGATCTCAGAACGAATATCTTCCATCCCAGTGCACTCAGCCGGGGGCTTAACGACCATTTCTTCCCTCTTTCATAACAGAAGGCCGCCCCCGTGCGGGCGCGGCCTCTTTGCATTCTGCCGCGACCCAGGCTGATCGCGCAGTTATCAATTATCCATTATCAACTATCAATTAAAAAACAGCGCCTTCAACGCCACCCCCGGATCCTCCTCCCGCATGAAGGCCTCACCCACCAGGAAGCTGTTGATGCCATTGCTGCGCATCAGTTTTACGTCAGCGGCGCTATTGATGCCACTCTCAGTGATGATCAGACGATCTGCCGGGGCCTGCTCGGCCAGGGACAGGGTGGTGCTGAGGCTGGTTTCGAAGGTATGCAGATCGCGGTTGTTGATGCCGATCAGCTCGGCATTCATGGCAACTGCCCGCTCCAGCTCGTCCTGGGTATGCACTTCCACCAGCACATCACAGCCTGCCTGCTGGGCAGCGTGATTCAGCTCATCCAGCTGGGCATCGGACAAGGCGGCCACGATCAGCAGAACCGCATCGGCACCCATGGCGCGAGATTCGAAGATCTGCCAAGGATCCACCATGAAATCCTTGCGGATCACCGGCAGGCTTACCGCATTGCGGGCTGCACGCAGATAGTCTTCGTGGCCCTGGAAGAAATCCTGGTCGGTCAGCACCGACAGGCAGGCCGCGCCGTTCTTTTCATAACTGCGGGCAATGGCCACCGGATCAAAATCATCCCGGATCACACCCTTGCTGGGTGAAGCCTTCTTGATTTCGGCAATCACTGCCGGCTGCTTGTCACGCACCCGGTCAAACAGGGCACGGGCAAAACCACGGGGCTTACCCTGATTCTCTGCCATGGATTGCAGATCACCGAGAGTGTAGTTGTTCTTGCCCACCGCAATCTCTTCCTGCTTGCGGGCGATAATCTTGTCGAGGATGGTCCCTGTACTCATATTGGCTCTCCTGAGGGCCTGTTCACCCTAATCGGCCGCCGTGAGGGCGGTGCTGAACTGGGCAAGCTCACGCATCCGTTCGGCAGCTTCTCCATTGTGTATCAGGTCTTCCGCCATGCGTACCCCCTCTTTGTGACTACGGGTAATCCCGCTCACATAAATGGCTGCACCGGCATTCAGTGCAATCATGTCTGCCGCCTTGTTGGCCGCATCACTGCTGCGCTTGCCCAGTGCATCCTTGATCAGCGCCAGGGAGCTGTCCGAATCGGTCACATCCAGCCCCACCAGGGAAGCGGACTCCAGCCCCAGATCTTCCGGCGTCACGTCATATTCGCTGACGGCACCGTCCTTGAACTCAGCCACGTGGGTACGAGTGGCAAGGGTAATCTCATCCAGCCCGTCCTTGCTGTGCACCACCATCACGTGCTCCGCGCCCAGACGCCCCATCACTTCCGCCATGGGCCGACACAGCTTTTCACTGAACACACCCAGCACCAGGCGCTGCACACCCGCCGGGTTGGTCATGGGGCCGAGGATATTGAACAGGGTACGCATGCCCAGTTCCTTGCGCGGGCCCACCGCGTATTTCATGGCCTTGTGGTGATTGGGGGCAAACATGAAGCCCACGCCCACATTGTCCACACAGCTACCGATCTGTTCCGGGGTCAGATCCAGGGCGATGCCGGCGGTTTCCAGCAGGTCGGCAGAGCCACTTTTGGAGCTCACCGAACGGCCACCGTGTTTGGCCACATGGGCGCCAGCAGCGGCCGCCACAAAGGCACTGGCAGAAGACACATTGAACAGGTTGGCGCCATCGCCACCGGTGCCCACGATATCCACCAGATACTGGCGGTTCTCCACTGGCACCGCGGTGACCAGCTCGCGCATCACCTGCACGCCACCGGTAATTTCATCCAGGGATTCGCTCTTCATGCGCAGGGCCACCAGGAACCCGCCAATCTGGGCATCGGTGGCACCGCCGGTCATGATCTGGCGCATCACGTCCTGCATCTCGTCCACGCTCAGATCGATCTGCTCAACCACCTTGGCCAGGGCTTCCTGAATATTCATGCGCCTTGCTCCCCTTTCAGAAAATTGTCGAGCAGGGCATGACCATGCTCACTCAGGATGGACTCGGGATGGTACTGCACGCCTTCGATGGGCAAGGTCTTGTGCCGCATGCCCATGATCTCATCCATGCTGCCATCCTCAAGCTGGGTCCAGGCGGTGATCTCCAGACAATCCGGCAGGCTGTCCTTTTCCACGACCAGGGAGTGATAGCGGGTGGCGATGTAGGGCGACGGCAAATCCCGGAAGATGCCGGCGCCACTGTGATAAATCGGCGAGGTCTTGCCGTGCATCACCTGACGGGCCCGCACCACCTTGCCGCCAAACGCCTGGCCAATACTCTGGTGACCCAGACACACACCAAGAATCGGCAGCTTGCCAGCAAAGTGCTTGATGGCAGCGATGGAGACACCCGCTTCGTTGGGCGTGCATGGCCCCGGCGATACCATCAACCGGTCAGGATTGAGCGCCTCGATCTCTTCAAGGGTGATCTGGTCATTGCGGTGTACCAGCACCTCGGCGCCCAGCTCCTGGAGGTACTGCACCAGGTTGTAGGTAAAACTGTCGTAGTTGTCGATCATCAAGACACGCATTACCGCTGCCCTCCGTCTGCCAGGTTGAGGCCACCCAATGCCAGGTTTACCGCGCGGAACACTGCCCGGGCCTTGTTCATGGTCTCGTCCCATTCCGACTGGGGCACGGAGTCAGCCACGATGCCGGCACCCGCCTGCACGTAAAGCCGCTCGTCCTTCACCACCGCCGTGCGAATGGCGATGGCCGTGTCCATATCTCCGTTAAAGCCGATATACCCTACCGCGCCGCCATAGACGCCACGCTTGGTGGGCTCCAGCTCATCAATGATTTCCATGGCACGGATCTTCGGAGCACCACTGAGGGTACCGGCCGGGAAGGTAGCGCTGAGGACCTCCAGCGGCCCCTGCCCCTCTTTCAGCTCACCCTCCACGTTGGAGACGATATGCATCACGTGGGAATAGCGTTCCACCACCATCTTGTCAGTAAGGTTTACCTTGCCCGGTTTGGCCACCCGTCCCACATCATTACGGCCCAGATCGATCAGCATCAGGTGCTCGGCGATTTCCTTGGGGTCCGCCAGCAGATCGGCCTCCAGAGCTCTGTCTTCTTCTGCGGTAGCGCCGCGTTTTCGCGTACCCGCGATGGGACGCACGGTTACCGCTCCCTGCTCGGCCCGAGCCAGAATTTCCGGCGATGAGCCCGCAATATGGAAGTCGTCCAGATCCAGATAGAACATGTAGGGAGACGGATTCAGGTAACGCAAGGCGCGGTACAGATCCAGAGCAGGCGCCTTGAAGGGGCAGCTCATGCGCTGAGCCGGCACCACCTGCATCACATCGCCGGCAAGAATGTACTCACGCACCTTCTCTACGCCGGCCTTGAACTGCTCCTCCGGGAATTCACTCTGGAAATCGCTCTCATCCACCGGGTCACCATAGACCGTATGCTCGGGCTCGGGCAGCGGGGCGCGCAGCTGCTTTTCCAGTGCATCCAGCCGTGAGTCAGCCTCTTCCGCCGCCCCTGGCGCGGTGGGGTCCACATGCACGATCAGATAAAGGGCACCGCGCAGGTTGTCGAACACCACCACTTCCTCGGAACGCATCAGCAGGATATCCGGCACGCCGAGTACATCCTTGCCCGGGGCCGGGCCAAGACGCGGTTCGAAATACCGTACGCTGTCATAGCCGAAGTAGCCCACCAGCCCACCGTTGAAACGGGGCAGATCCGGCAGTTCCGGGGAGCGATACTGCTGCCGGTAGCTCTCGATCCAGCGAATCGGATCCTCCACGTCGAGCAGGGTTTCGCCATCTGCATTGCTCACCTGAACCTTCTGCCCGGTGATGCGAATCACCTCGCGGGCTGGCAAACCGAGAATGGAGTAACGCCCCCAGCGCTCGCCGCCCTGCACAGATTCAAACAGATAGCTGTAGGGCCCCTGGGCCAGCTTGCGGTATGCCGTTAACGGCGTGTCCAGATCCGCCAATACCTCGCGGACCATCGGAACACGGGTGTAGCCCTCTTGGGCGTAACGATCCAGTTCTTGTGGTGACATGCTTTTTCCTTATCCGACCTTTTTCAGGCAGGTCGATATCGAGAACGCAGATTGTAGAGAAAAATGGAGCAAAAGGGGCGTGTCAGTGCATCAGCGCAGACACAGGGGAGCGTCACCATCGCCAGCTGGCGGGTGCGGACAGGAAAGCAAAGCTGTTGATCAGGGCACAGTCCAAGGGGGGACGTCCTTTCTCACATCAGGAAGATGCCTAAAATTGTAGTCAATGTGAACGCTCGGCGCCAGACACGGGATGCCTGACGGGATTTTCGCAGGCAGGATTGAATTCACCGCCCGCACACTCATGTAGACTACAATCATAACCAACCATCCGGACAGATTGATCGTCCGACGTCGGACTTCCGGCGTCAGGCATGCCAAACCATGAACATTGTCGCCCTCTACACTGCTGACGAATCCCGCGGGCCCATGACCGGCCATGAAGCCGTGCAACTGCGTGCCGGCTGCGGCATCGTCGGCGACCGCCATTACAAGCGCAACACCAAGCCTGAGGAACAGCTGACCCTGATCGAGCACGAAGCCGTGGACGCCTTCAACGATGAATTCGGCCAGGAAGTCCAGCCGCATCAGCTGCGCCGCAACATCGTCACCAAAGGGGTGGATCTCAATGCCCTGGAAGGGCGCGAATTCATGGTAGGTCCGGTGAGAGTACGCGGTATCGAATTGTGTGAGCCCTGCTCCGTGGTCGGCAAACTGCTGGCCGGCGAACTGACACCCACCCGCATTATCCAGTCCTTTATGGGCCGTGGCGGGCTGCGTTGTGAGATCCTGTCCACCGGGGTGGTGCGCGTGGGCGACGATATCGAAATACCGGACTAACGCTTACTGTAGGAACGTAGCGTAGCGGAGAAACGCACGTAGTGCGGCCCGAAGGGTGAGCGAAGCGAATAACGAGCCTGCTCGCGATCCGGGCCTCGGCGAGGTATGGATTCCAGAGAAGCGAGTAACCGGGTACGAGTTGGAAAACCTGAACAACCAGGACGTTCCGGGTTTTGCCTTTCAAAACTCGTCACTCGAAACTCGCGTCTTGTTTGCCTCGCTGTCGCTCGGATCGCTTGCAGGTATACCCTGAAGGGCACAGAGAGCCCCCACAAAACCGGGCATACCGACTGCCCGCAGGGTGGATATTGGCGTCAGCCAATCTCCGCCGTTAACACCCAGCGGCGGAGATCCCCTTAGGGAGTTTCCGCCCTACGACACTTTTAGAGCGTTTCACTGAATGAACGACGTAGAAAAAAACCGCTATATCAACCAGACCCGCCAGTGGCTGGAACAGGTAGTGATCGGCCTTAACCTGTGTCCGTTTGCCCGCAAGCCGTTCCAGAAAGGACAGGTGCGCTTTGCAGTCAGCGACAGCCGCAACGTGGAAACCCTGCTCCAGGACCTCTACGACGAACTGGAAAAACTCGCCAACACCCCGGCCAGTACCATCGACACCACCCTGCTGATCATCCCGGACCAACTGGACGACTTTTACGACTACAACGATGTACTGGATCTGGCCGACGCCCTGCTGGAACAACAGGAATGGGTGGGCACCTTCCAGATCGCCAGTTTCCACCCGGCCTACCAGTTTGCCGACACCGAAGCGGATGACCCGGGCAACTACACCAACCGCGCCCCTTTCCCCATTCTCCACCTGCTTCGCGAAGACAGCCTTGAGCAAGGGCTGGCCAGCTATCCAGATCCGCAAGCCATCCCCGAGCGCAACATGGATACCCTGGAAAACCTGACCGAAACGCAGTGGGTCAGCCTGTTCGGCGGCCTGCCGGGAGCAACGCGGTGAATCTGGATTTAAGCGACATCTTGATGGTGACCACCCTGGTCATCATCGCCGCCCTGTTCTGGCGCGCCCACGGCATTCGCGAACGGGCGCTGGTCTACACCCGCAAATACTGCGAGCGGGAACAGGTGGAATTCCTCGACGAGACCGTGGGGCTGGTGAAACTCACACTACAGCGCGATGGCAACGACAAACTGCGCGTGACCCGAATTTACCGGTTCGAATTTACCGTCACCGGTGGCGAGCGCTATCAGGGCCACACCATCGTCATGGGTGGCATCGTCCAGCGCGTTGACCTGCCACCCCACCGCTACACCCCGCCACCGGAACGGTTGCACTGACTCCCATACGAACGCCTCCGCCGTAGGAGCGTCGCTGGCGGCGCGATTGCCAACGTCAGCAGCGAGGCAGGAGTTTCGAGTTGCGATAACCTGGCCTGTCCAGGTTCGAGATTTGCCTTTCGAACTCGCTACTCGAAACTCGAACCCTGTCCCTCGCTGTCGCTCGGATCGCTTGCAGGCAACCTCCTACAGAAGAACATCCTGCCAATTGTGGGTGCGTGCCTGCACGCAAAAAAGGAATTTGATTCTGAATTTAGCTATTAATTATTCACTGTTAACTATTAATTGCTTTACTTGACCCGCTGTTTTTCCAGCTTGCGGGCCAGAGTGCGGCGGTGCATGCCCAACCGGCGGGCGGTTTCGGAAATATTAAAACCGGTTTCGGCCAGAGTTTCGTGAATTCGTTCCCATTCAAGGGTTTTCAGGTCCGATGAGCGCGCGGTGAGCGCCACATCCGTGCTCCCTTCTGCACGCAGAAAGGCATCCTCAATATCATCCGTGTTGGAAGGCTTGGCCAGGTAATGACAGGCGCCCAGCTTCACCGCTTCCACCGCCGTGGCAATGCTGGCGTAGCCGGTGAGTACCACGATCAGTGTCTCTTCATTATGCTGGTGCAGGGTCTGCACGCAGGCAAGGCCAGACGCCTCACCCTTGATCTTGAGATCCACCACCGCATAACCGGGATTATGTGTCTTGAGCACCGCTTCCATCGCCTCATGACTGTCCGCCGTGACCACGGTGTAACCGCGACGCTCGAAAGAGCGCCCCAGAGTGCGGGCAAAGGCTTCATCATCTTCAACGATGAGCAACAGGCGTTCTTCGTTCTCGATGGGATCAGACATGTTCACTCCTGTTCCAGCGTTACCGTGTTCAGCGGCAATGACAATGTCACCAGTGCACCACCCTGCACCAGGTTACGGGCACGCAGATTGCCGCCCAGGGTCCGCAATACATTCATCACCAAAAACAGACCAAGGCCGCTACCGGGTCGCCCCTTGGTGGACTGATACGGCCGACCGATGCTGTCGAGCATATCCTCCGGGAAACCGGGACCACGATCCGTCACCGAAATCAGCAAGGTATCGTCTTCCCGGTGCACATCCAGCCGCACCCAGTTCGGCGACGCCTCCAGGGCATTATCCAGTACGTTATGAATGCTCTGCTTGAGCGCATCGTCGGAGACAATCCGCAGATCCGCTCCGAAGTCATTCATGTAGATGAAGTCCTTCACCGGACGGGTATCGCGCCATTCCTCCACCAGCGCATCCAGGAATTCTCGCACCGTGGTTTCTTCCGAGGCTTCACCACGGGTCTCCCCGGCAGAGAGCAGGATACCGCTGACGATGGATTTGCAGCGCAGCACCTGGGTCTGCATCTCGGCAATTTCCTGGGCCATGTCCGGATCATTCTTGAACGGCGCCATGTGCTTCCAGTCACCCAGAATCACCGACAACGTCGCCAGCGGCGTACCCAGCTCATGGGCGGCCCCAGACGCCAGCAGCCCCATACGGACAATGTGCTCTTCCTCCGCAGCACGCTGACGCAGCTCCGCCAGACGCTCATCCCGCTGACGCTTGTTACGGTTGATGCGGTTGATAAAGATCACCAGCAGGCCACCGTTAAGCACAAAGCAGATCAACATGCCTTCGATGTAGAGACTGAACAGCCCCTTGGAATGATCCAGCGGCATGGGCAGCGGATGCCCGTACCAGGCCAGCCAGCCGAAGCACAAGCTAGTGACGATCAGGATCACCCAGGTGGACCAGGCTTCCAGCAGCACCGCACCGAGAATCACCTGCAACAGAAACAGGAACACAAAGGGATTGGTGGCGCCACCACTGAGGAACAGCAGCATGGTAAGGGTGCCCACATCCACCAGCAGAGACAGGAACAGTTCAGTGTTGCCAATGGGGCGACGAACCCGCAAACGCAGCATACTCAGGGCGTTGAACAGCAACAGGCCGAACAACACGATGAGCATGTTGAATACCGGCAGGGCAACGCCCAGACCGAAGTGCACCACCAGAATGGTGGCGAACTGGCCAAACATGGCGATCCAGCGTAGCTGGATCAGCAGCTGCAGGTTCTTGCGACCGGCAGCATCATCGCTGCCGCTACCCAACGCATTGCGCAGGGCAGAGAGCGGGTGCCGGCTGGCGGAGTCAGTGGTTGTGCTCATATCCATGCATCCAGTGTAACGGCTTCAACGTGAAAGCGTCAGCGATGGCGAAACACCAGCACCACCGCCAGCACCACACCCAGCGCCAGGGCAAACCAGGTAATCGCATACACCAGATGGTTGTTGGGAAAACGAATCACGGTGAGGCCACCGACAGGAAGCGGGGCCTGCGTCGCTGATGCATCAATGAAATACGGCGCCACCGGGGACAGCCCTTGCGTGGCGGCCATGGCCTCCACATCCCGGGAATACCAGCGATTTTCTGCCGGCACATTGTCACGCAGCACACCACCACCGGGATGACCGAGACGCAGCAGACCGGTCACAGTAAGCACACCCTCAGGAGTGAACGTACCCGACTGGGCGGCCTCGCGCTGCGCCTGCGGCACAAACCCCTGGTTGATGTACACCCAGCTTCCGTCCTCCTGCTGTAGCGGCGCCATCACCCAATAGCCCTGGCCTTCCTCCGTCGCCGCCGCCACCAATGACACGGCATCCGCGCGATACTCACCACGGACAAGGACATGCAGATATTCATGGGTTGCTTCACTGACCTCAGGCCAGCCCCGCTGCACAGGCGCCGCGACCGGCTCGGCATGCACCCGCGCGTCCACCCGGGCAATCAGGTCTTCCTTCCAGGCCAGTCGCTTCACCTGCCACACGCCCAACGCCATAAAGCCGGCAAACGCCACGGCCGCCAGTAACAGAAACAGGAAAGAGAGAAAACGCCGACGAGCCATGGTCATGCCTCTTCAAACGTGGGGGGAAGGAAGCTGTTAAGAACCTGTGGGAGCTTGCCTGCAAGCGATACTTACCTGGCAAGGTAGACAATCGCTTGCAGGCAAGCTCCCACAGCGGGAACAACCGGAACCCTAGTTCATCATGCCCGGCATCATGTTCACGTTCAGGTTGTGCATCACCCACAGGGAGCCGGCGAGGGTGATGAACACCAGGATCAGGGTGAATATCAGCGCCAGCATGTTCCAGCCGCCTTCCGAATGGAAGTTCATGTGCAGGAAATACACCATGTGGACGATGATCTGCACCAATGCAAACGCCAGGATCACGATAGCAGTGGTGGTGGAGCTTTCGAATACATTGCCCATCACCACCCAGAACGGGATCACGGTAAGAAACACCGCCAACACAAAGCCGGTAACGTATTCCTTCAGGGAAACGTGGGGACCTTCCGCCTCGTGGTGGTCATGATCGTGTGTATGCTCACTCATGGCAGCACTCCCATCAGGTAAACGAAGGTGAAGACGCCGATCCAGACCACATCCAGGAAATGCCAGAACATGGACAGGCAGAATACGCGACGCTTGTTGGCCGGAATCAGGCCATGCTTCTTCAGCTGGAACAGCAGGGTCACCAGCCACACGATGCCAAAGAACACGTGCAGACCATGGGTGCCCACCAGCGCAAAGAACGCCGTCCAGAAACCACTGGTCTGCGGACCGGCGCCCGCATGAATCAGGTGATGGAATTCATACACTTCCAGCCCCAGGAAGCCCGCGCCCAACAGACCGGTAACGGCCAGCCAGAACATGGTGCCTTTCACCTTGTTGGCCTGCATCTGCAGCATGGCAAAGCCATAGGTGATGGATGACACCAGCAGCAGCGAGGTACTGATGGCGATCAGGTTCAGGTCAAACAGTTCCATGCCGGTGGGCCCGCCCGCATAGCTGCGGCCGAGCACCCCGTAGGTGGCAAACAGACAAGCGAAGATCAGGCAGTCGCTCATCAGGTAGATCCAGAAGCCCAGCAAGGTGCCGTTCTGGGGGTGGTGATCCCCCTTCACGAGAAATTCCAGCGGGGCCTTCTGCGTGTTGGCAGTCATGGTGTTATCAGACATTGGCAAGCACCCGTGTACGTTCCGCTTCAATCCGCTCTACTTCTTCCGCCGGGATGTAGTAGTCACGGTCGTAATCGAAGGTGTGGTAAATGGCAGTGGCGATCAGGCCCACGAAGGACACGCCAGCCAGCAGCCACATGTGCCAGATCAGGGCGAAGCCGCACACCACACTGATACCGGAGAGCACGATGCCGGCCCAGGTGCCCTTGGGCATGTGAATCGGGATAAAGCCGGATTCAGGACGCTGGAAGCCGTGTTGCTTCATCTGCCACCAGGCATCCAGATCGTGCACCTGCGGGGTGAACGCAAAGTTGTACGGCGGCGGCGGTGACGACGTGGACCACTCCAGGGTACGGCCATCCCACGGATCACCGGTTTCATCCTTCAGGGCTTCGCGGCGCTTGAAGCTCACCACCAGCTGAATGATGAAGGCAGCGATACCCACGGCAATCAATACCGCACCGAAGGCGGCGATCTGGAACCAGATCTGCAGGGACTGATCCTCGAAGTGGCTGACACGACGGGTCACGCCCATCAGGCCAAGCACATACAGCGGCATGAAGGCGAAGTAAAAACCGATCAACCAGAACCAGAACGACATCTTGCCCCAGAACTCGTCCAGCTTGTAACCGGTGGCCTTGGGGAACCAGTAGGTGATGCCGGCAAACAGACCGAACAGCACACCACCGATGATCACGTTATGGAAGTGGGCAATCAGGAACAGGCTGTTGTGCAGCACGAAATCCACCGGCGGCACCGCCAGCAACACCCCGGTCATGCCACCGATCACGAAGGTGACCATGAAGCCCAAGGTCCACAGCATCGGCACATCAAAGCGGATGCGGCCACGGAACATGGTGAACAGCCAGTTGAAGATCTTCGCACCTGTCGGAATCGAGATAATCATGGTGGTGATCCCGAAGAACGAGTTCACGCTGGCCCCCGAGCCCATGGTGAAAAAGTGATGCAGCCAGACCAGGTAAGACAGCACGGTAATCACCACGGTGGCATAGACCATGGAGGTGTAACCGAACAGCGGCTTGCGGCTGTAGGTGGCCACGATCTCGGAGAAGATACCGAACACCGGCAGGATCAGGATGTACACCTCCGGGTGGCCCCAGATCCAGATCAGGTTCACGTACATCATGGCGTTACCGCCCAGATCATTGGTGAAGAAAGCCGTATCCAGGTAGCGGTCCATGGTCAGCATGCCCAGCACCGCGGTCAGTACCGGGAACGCCGCCACGATCAATACGTTGGTGCACAGGGATGTCCAGGTGAATACCGGCATCTTCATCAGGGTCATGCCCGGAGCACGCATCTTGACGATGGTCACCAGCAGGTTCACACCCGACAACAGGGTACCGACACCGGCAATCTGCAGGGCCCAGATGTAGTAATCCACCCCCACCCCGGGGCTCTGCAAGATGCCCGATAGCGGCGGATAGGCCAACCAGCCGGTCTTGGCAAACTCACCCACAAACAGTGATGCCATCATCAGCACGGCACCACCGGTGGTCATCCAGAAGCTGAAGTTGTTCAGGAACGGGAAGGCCACATCACGGGTGCCGATCTGCAACGGAATCAGGTAGTTCATGATCCCGGTGACCAGCGGCATGGCCACGAAGAAAATCATGATCACGCCGTGGGCGGTGAAGATCTGGTCGTAGTGGTGGGGCGGCAGGTAGCCGGTGGCATCACCGAAGGCCATGGCCTGATGCAGACGCATCATGATGGCGTCGGCAAAGCCGCGCAGCAGCATCACCAGGCCGAGGATGATGTACATGATGCCGATCTTCTTGTGGTCGATGGTGGTGAACCACTCGTTCCACAGGTAACCCCACAGTTTGTAGCGGGTAATGGCAGCCAGCATGGCCACACCGCCCACCGCCACCACCGCGAAGGTGCCGAGGATGATCGGATCATGAAACGGGATCGCGTCCCAGGTCAGGCGACCAAAGATCAGCTTGGTCAGGTCCAGGTTCTCAAACATGGGCAGCACCTGTTGCGTATGCGGTCTGGAATTCGGTCTTAGTCATGGTGGGCTCCATGCTGAGCATGGTCGGCATGACCTTGATGACCCTCATGAGTTTCATGGCTCTGGTGGCCTTCATGGCCGGCCTCTTCGTCACCGTGATGGCCGCCGTGCTGGCCCATGCCACTGTGGTACATCAGGTCTTCCATGCAGGTTTGGCCCGGCTCCACACAACGGTTGAAGATGGCGTGATACAACGTCGGGTCGACCTGGCCATAAAAGCTCACCGGATCATCGATGCTTGGCACCTCCAGCTCCAGGTACTCGGCCCGGTCCAGGTTTGCCTCGCTGGCTTTCACCCGGGCAACCCAGGCATCAAAATCCGCCTCGGAGAGCCCGTGGAATTCAAATTTCATCTGCGAATAGCCGGCACCGCTGTAATTGGCGGAGAAGCCCTTGTAGACACCCGGCTCGTTAATCACGCCATGCAGCTTGGTTTCCATGCCCGCCATGGCATAGATCTGCCCGGCCAGGGCAGGAATGAAGAAGGAATTCATCATGGTAGACGCAGTGATCTTGAAGCGGATCGGGTGATCCACCGGCGCCGCCAGCTCGTTCACGGTGGCGATGCCCTGCTCCGGATAGATAAACAGCCACTTCCAGTCCAGCGCCACCACTTCCACGGTGAGCGGTTCCATATCAGCGGGCACCGGGGTCTGCGCATCGATACGATCCAGCGGACGGTAGGGATCCAGCTTGTGGGTACCCACCCAGGTCATGGCGCCCAGGGCGATGATGATCAGCAGTGGCACCGACCAGATCACCAGCTCCAGCACGGTGGAGTGGGTCCACTCCGGCGCGTAGGTAGCGTCCTCATTGGTATCGCGGTAGCGCCAGGCGAACCACAGGGTCAGCACGATCACCGGCACAATCACCAGCAACATCAGGATCGTGGCCCAGACAAGCAGGTCACGCTGTTGCATGGCAATGTCGCCAGACGGGGACATTACCACCGTGTCACAGCCGGTTAGCAGTGCGGCTGCCAGCAGGGTCAACACTACCCCACGCAAAAGTTTGGCTATTTGCATTGGCGTACTTCGGTTGGCTTATGGGAGATAGGTGGCACCTTAGCCAAGCAATGGGGTAGCCGGTATTGGACATTTTGTCCCATCGGCTTAAAGTCCTAAGTTGACGCAGGTCATTGCATCCATCACAGAACAAGAGCGCATACCATGTCTTATACCGTTACGGCCTCTCATCAGGAGAGCCACACAGAAGTCGCCCCCAATGAAATTGCTGTGGGCGTTGTGATTGGACGGACATCCGAATACTTCGACTTTTTTGTCTACGGGATCGCTTCGGTGCTGATCTTCCCGCAGCTGTTCTTCCCCTTTACCGGCCAGCTGCAGGGCATGCTCTATTCGTTCACGCTGTTCGCCCTGGCCTTTGTGGCCCGGCCCTTCGGCACCGCCCTGTTCATGTGGATCCAGCGCCAGTGGGGCCGCGGCATAAAACTTACCGCCGCCCTGTTCCTGCTCGGCACCGCCACCGCCGGCATTGCCTTCCTCCCCGGCTACGAGGCCCTGGGCGGCTACGCCATTGCCCTGCTGGCCCTGCTTCGCATCATGCAGGGGGTTGCCTTTGGTGGCTCCTGGGATGGCCTGCCCTCCCTGCTGGCCCTGAATGCCCCCAAAGAACGCCGTAGCTGGTACACCATGATCGGCCAACTCGGCGCGCCACTGGGCTTTATGATTGCCAGTGCCCTGTTCCTGTACCTCTACAACAGCCTTAGCGCTGCCGATTTCCTCGGCTGGGGCTGGCGCTACCCGTTCTTTGTGGCCTTCGCCATCAACGTGGTGGCCCTGTTTGCCCGCCTGCGTCTGGTACTGGGTGAGGAATACACCGAAGCCATGCAGGAGAAAGAACTGGAGCCCATCCGCACCACCGAAATGGTGCGCGAAGAAGGGCACAACATTTTCATTGGCTCCTTCGCCGCCCTGGCCAGCTACGCCCTGTTCCATGTGGTGACCATCTTCCCGCTGTCCTGGATCGCCTTTCAGGGTAGCCAGACCACCGCCCAGGTACTCACCGTACAAATCGTCGGCGGCTTCGTGGGCATCCTCGCCACCATCGGCTCCGGCTGGATCGCCGCCCGCATCGGCAAACGCACCACAGTAGGCGCACTGGCGGCCATGATCGGCATCTTCAGCTTGCTGACCCCACTACTGATGGGCGGCAGCCCGGTCATGCAGGACACCTTTATCCTGTTGGGCTTTGCCCTGCTGGGTGTGTCCTACGGCCAGGCCTCCGGCACCGTCACCGCCAACTTTGCCCCGCGCTTCCGTTACACCGGCGCGGCCCTCACCTCCGACTTCGCCTGGCTGTTCGGCGCCGCCTTTGCCCCCCTGGTGGCGCTGGGCCTGTCCGCCAAATTCGGCCTGCTGTCGGTGACGGTGTACCTGCTGTCCGGGGTGATCTGTACCCTGCTGGCGCTGGCCATCAACCAGTCGCTGGAGGATCAGGCAGAGGAATAAGCCCCAAGCTAGAAGCTGCAACGCGGTTTGAGGCCCAAGCAACCTGAAACACAGAGGCCGCGCCCAGACATTGGGCGCGGCCTCATTATTTCTGCAAGCCTGTCCGTAGGAGCGTGGCTGGCGGCGCGATTCCAAACCACGACCAAAGGCACTTTCACCACAGAGCACAAAGAGGTACAGAGAGAACCGATTGTTGTATCTCCATGAACTCTGCAGCCTCTGTGGTTAACCTTTTTCTCGGGTTGGGGTTATCGCGCCGCCAGCGACGCTCCTACGGCAAGGCCCCCATGCTTCGAAGCTGCTGCAGGAGCGTTCGTCCGACCGCGATAGCCGTGGCACGCGGTTTTTCGCGGTGAAACCGCCGCTCCCACAGAAACCCCAGCGCCAACGAAAAAGGCCGCACCCAACCCGTGGATGCGGCCTCTTTCCTGCCCGACCCGGCAACCCGGATCGCGTGCTTTCTCTCGCAGCTCGTAGCGAGCAGCTGTTAGCTAAGGCTCCCCAACGCCTGCTTGGTAAACGGCGCGATCTCGTCTTCCTTGCCATCACGCATCTTCACCAGCCAGTTCGGGTCCTGCAGCAACGCACGGCCCACCGCGATCAGGTCGAACTCGTCGTTATCCATGCGCCGGGTCAGTTCATCCAGCGCCGCCGGGTTCGCCGTGCCACCCATCCCTTCCGGGCTGTTCAGGAAATCCCCGTCCAGACCCACGCTACCCACAGAAATGGTGGGCTTGCCGGTGATCTTCTTGGTCCAGCCAGCCAGGTTCAGATCGGAACCTTCAAACTCTGGCAACCAGAAACGACGGGTAGACGCATGGAAGATATCCACCCCGGCGTCCACGAACGGCATCAGGAAGCGTTCCAGCTCTTCCGGGTTCTGAGCCAGCTTGGCCTCGTAATCCTGCTGCTTCCATTGCGAGAAGCGCAGCACGATGGCGAAGTCTTCCCCCACGGCCTCACGCACCGCCTTGACGATCTCGATGCCGATACGGGCGCGGTTTTCGATGGAGCCGCCGTATTCGTCATCACGCTGGTTGGTGCCTTCCCAGAAAAACTGATCCAGCAGGTAGCCGTGAGCGCCGTGGATTTCAACGCCGTCAAAGCCTACCTCTTTGGCGGCCTTGGCGGAGTCAGCAAAAGCGCGGATCACGTCCTGGATATCATCCTTGGTCATGGCATGGCCATTTTCCTTGCCCGGCTTGAACAGACCAGACGGGGAATAACCGGGCACGTCCTTATCTGGACCAATACCCGCTTTGCGCACCGCGCCCACATGCCACAGCTGGGGAATGATCTGGCCACCGGCCTCGTGCACCGCATCCACCACCTTCTTCCAGCCCGCCATGGCCTCATCACCATAGATCGCTGGCACACGCTCGTACCCGTTGGCGGCCTTGTGGCCCACAAAGGTACCTTCGGTGATGATCAGCCCCACCTCGCCTTCAGCACGACGGCGGTAGTAACCCACCACCTCGTCATTGGGCACATAGCCCGGCGAAAAAGTCCGCGTCATGGGGGCCATGGCCACCCGGTTACGCAGCTTCAGTGATTTATGCTCAAAAGGACGCAACAGGCTATCCAGTGAACCGCTCATAGGTGCTCTCCCGATATAAAATGCAAAACAGTCTGAGGTCGGACGTCTGATGTCTGACGCAAAAAAACAGTAACCACACTCAAGGGTTTATGGCGTCCGACTTCAGACGTCCGTCGTCCGACCCATAACCCGGCACTTCATCCTTTCCAGACAAAGCCGACCAAATTTAGTTGCGTGATGAAACCTTATTTGGTTTCTTAATGCAACCATTCTGCCCTATACTGGCCCCATGACACGTAAACGATTCGACGACATGGGCTGCTCCGTTGCCTGCGCCCTCAATGAGGTCGGTGACTGGTGGTCCCTGCTGGTGGTCAAGCAGGCCATACTGGGCACCCGCCGCTTTGTGGATTTCCAGAACAGCCTGGGGATCGCCAAGAACATCCTCTGCAACCGCCTCTCCCGCCTGGTCGAGAATGGCGTCATGGTGCGCGTAGATGTGGGCGAACACGGCAAGCGCTACGAATACCGTCTTACCGACAAGGGCCGTGATTTGTTTACCGTGGTCACTGCCCTGCGCCAGTGGAGCGAACGCTGGAACGGCGAGAAAGACAGCATGCAATTGGTGGACGGTCAGAGCGGCGAACCGCTGGCGCCGGTGACGGTGCAGAATCAACAGGGCCAGATCCTGACAGTACGGGATGTGCGGTTTGTGGATGAAGACGGCAAGCCACTAGAGGAAGCGGGCTAACGCCCCGTAGGAGCGCCGCTCGCGGCGCGATCAACTTAGGTAAAGGCAGCACTGCCTGGCCACGCTACAGCTAACGGCTATTTCATCGCCCCGATAAAGCTGCGAGTCCTCGACGGACGGGCCCAAAGGGGGAACTGGCTCCCCTCTGGCATTCCGGCCATTCCCCGGTATGGGAATGGCGCTCCAGCGGGCAAAACATGTTTTGCAAACCCCCGCTTACGCCCCCGCGCCCCGACTCCGTTCGACCCGCTCCGCGGGCACACTCCGGTACTCATAATCTGAAGGACGCAAAAAAGACTCGCTCCGCTCAAACAGATTTTTTGCTCTACGCCTTCAGATTATTGCGTTCCTCGACTCACTACTCTAACGGGGAGGGCCAGACTGATAGGCCTGGAGCGGAAAATGGGATACCTACACCTCCACTTTGCCTCACCTCACCTCATCCATTAAGGCATTGGCAAATTTATTGGCATATCCGGGTTTTCTTTTTTAATCTGAGAAAGGCTTTTGGGCTCAGTCAAATGATAAGAAGGATGATTCAATCTCTTCATTCCTTTCAAATATTCTTTCTTGTAGTTTTCTGAATTCTTATAATATTTTTCCAGATGAGAAAAAACATGATACAAAGGACCTTCAAACACCTTCCCTTCTCTTTTTATTCGAACAAATGCATTCATATCGACCCCACCAAATGGAATTTTCATCATATTCCCAAACGCATGCGTAATTCCGTTTCCTGAAATAGTAGAGTCCAAGAAATTTTCCTGAAATGGATAACAGTCCAACGTCAACATAATCTTAAAAAAGAAATCCCGATGATCACCACCTTCATACTTCTCATCAATCCACCTCATCACACTTTGATAAGAAGGCGCATGAGAGTCTGCCACTTTATAAGTATCACACACTGCTCTTTTAGATGGCCTCAGAATTTCATCTAAATTTTCAGGCAACACTGGATAATCATAGAGAGAGTATCTTGCCTGCACCGACCCTGGCGGAAACGAACTCTCCGCAGAAACGCTTATAGGAAAAACCATTATCAGAAATAGAAACCTAATCATCATCCTTCCCCTCCAGGAGCCGAGCCCCTCATTACTCAATTAATCCAAAGAGCTGGATTCCGCTCTCTTTTTTCCATTGAAGCACAGGCGCCACCCAACCTCATGAAATTGGGGCCAGGTCTTGAATGTTGCGCCAAACGCACGATGCAAGACCTGACCCCGAACCCTCGCACAGAATTCTGAACACTACCGTGCCAGGCAGAAAGAGATACAAATTATTCCATTAATACTTTCCCTTATGGCATTGGTAGTGAAATCGGCATATCAGGATGCTCTCTTCTTATTTGAGATAGGCTTTTTGGCTCAGTTAATCTATAACTAGGATGATTTAGTCTTCTCATTGCACTATAATATTCTTTCTTATATATCTTTGAATTCTTATAATATTTCTCTAAATGTTCATAGACTAGATAAATTGGTCCTTCAAAGACCTTTCCTTCTCGTTTAATTCTAATGAAAGCGTTGGTGTCAACTCCTCCAAAAGGGGTTCGCATCATATGACTAAACATATGAGAAACCCCCATAGCATCAACAGTTGTATCGAAGAAGTTCTCTTGGAAAGGATAACAATCTAGAGTAAGCAAATATTTGAAGAAAAAATCTTTATGATCACCTTCCTTATATACTCGATCAATACGCTCCATAAGACTTTTGTAAATAGGAGAATTTACGCTTGATAATTGATAGGTGTCGCATACAGCCCTTTTAGATGGCTTCAATATATCATCTAAATTTTCAGGTAACACTGGATAATCATACATAGAGTATCTTACCTGCACCGACCCTGACGGAAACGAACTCTCCGCAGAAACGCTTATTGGAAAAACCACTATCAGAAACAGAAACCTAATCATCATCCTTCCTCTCCAGGAGCCGGACCCCTCATTACTCAATTAATCCAAAGAGCTGGGTTCCGCTCTTGTTTTTTACCATTAAAGCACAGGCGCCACCCAGCCTCATTGCTCCCCAATACTCTATTGGACTGAAGTGGCCTTGTTCATCTCGATAGCTTTTTCAAGAACTCGAGGATCAGGTCTTGCATCGTGCGCCAAGATGAAGAATCTGACCCAGAATCCAAACGAGACTAATCCCCAGCCCCCTTCTCAAGCTGCAACCAGCGACCTGGCAGCAGCCACTTTCTTTGCCAGGGACTCCTTGTGCATGGCTAACCACATGTCATTCATGTACTGGAGGTTAAGCCAGAACTCAGGGGTTGTACCCAGCACCTTTGCCAATAGAAACGCGGTTTCCGCCGTGACGCCACGGTGATTGCCGCACAGCTCATTGACCGTTTTGCGACTGACGCCCATGGCTTTGGCCAGCTCCCCTTGGGTGATTTTCAGGGGCTCGAGGAATTCTTCCTTGAGCATGGCGCCCACGCTGGTGGGTTGATGAGCAGGCAGCCTTAGTGCTTCGACCATGATTTCACCTTTCACCTGTACTGATGGGGATCAAGGTAAACCTCTGACGCTTTACCTGTATCCCACTTGAACACCAAGCGGTATTGCTTGTTGACCCGAATCGAGCACCAATCCTTCAGCTTTCCATTCAGATGCTCAAACCTGTTTCCTGGGGGCACCCTTAAATCCTGTTCGCCGGTGGCGACATGAAGGATTTCCAGTTTGCGTTTGAGGGCTCCCTCAATGTTCTTTGGGGCCGGACATGAGTTCCCATTAAAGAAATACTCTTCCAGCACCCGTTCCTTGAACGACTCTATCATCCACACTGTACCCTGTATCGATACACGTTACAATTCAATACCCCGAAACAGCTCCAGACCTGCACCCATCAACAAACGGCAGCCCGCTCCCGGATTCGGGAAAATAACCTTAACTCAGCCCCTTACCCGTTTATGTAAGCCATCCCCTACAATGTGAGCTTGCGGACGTCAGAAAACCGGATCGAGAACTACCGACCCACCAACCGCCTCGCCTGCCAATACCGCGACTCCCAATACGGATTCCCCAGCGACGACTGCATGACGCCACTACTCACCGACGCATGCAGAAACGCATCGTCGCCCAGGTAAATCCCCACATGCCTATTGCCCCGCGCCAGGCGGAAGAACACCAGGTCGCCTACAGCAAGCTGGTTGCGGGCGACGGGCTTGCCTTCTTTTAATAGTTCAGCCGTGGTGCGGGGCACTTGCATGTTCAGTTGCGAAAGGAAGGTGAGGTAGACGAAGCCGGAGCAGTCCACGCCTTTGGTGCTGAGGCCGCCGTAGCGGTAGGGGACGCCTTGCCAGTCTTCTTTTTGGGCGAGGAGACTGTTGAGGAGGAGGTTTTCGGAGGTGAGAAGTTCGGCGGTGGTGTTGTCGTCTTTTGGGGGTTGGGATTCCTGGACGGGGGGTTTGGGTTTTGTGGCGCAGGCGCTTAACGCAATGCAGAGGAGCATTGTTGCGTAGGGTTTTGTTGGGGAGACCGGTTTTAAGGGCATGGGGAGTTTGTGATTGCTGACTTTGATGGTGTGGCAGCAATTGTTGGGTATGGTTCCGTGGGTGGGTGCGAGGTTGTGCCTTGGAGGATTGATCGCCTGCGGGCGATGTCGTGCTGCGCACGGTTCGCTCAACGAGTTGAGTCTCCTACAAAACCGCTGCAAAAAACTTTTCGTAGGAGCGTCGCTCGCGGCGCGATCACCATAGTTTCGAGTTACGGATAGCGAGTTTCGAAGGGCAAAAACGTATTCCGCACGGGATAGGTTTTCGCAACTCGAAACTCGTGACTCGCTTCTGAGGTTGGGCTATCGCGCCGCCAGCGACGCTCCTACAGCGGCTTCGTTGCTTACGCCTGGGCGAGCTCTTCTCGCATCTGCTGGATGACAGCGGCGTAGTCGTCTTTGCCAAAGATGGCGGAGCCGGCCACGAAGGTGTCGGCACCGGCGGCGGCCACTTCGCGGATGTTCTTTTCGGAGACGCCGCCGTCCACTTCCAGGCGGATGTCGTAGCCGCTGGCGTCGATCATCTGGCGCACGGCGCGGGTCTTGTCCAGGGTGGACGGGATGAACTTCTGGCCGCCGAAGCCCGGGTTCACACTCATCAGCAGGATCATGTCCAGCTTGTCCATCACGTATTCCAGACAGTCCGGGCGGGTGGCCGGGTTGAGCACCAGGCCGGCCTTGCAACCGTGGCTCTTGATCAGCTGCAGGGAACGATCCACATGCTGGCTGGCTTCCGGGTGGAAGGTGATGTAGCTGGCGCCGGCCTCGGCGAACATGCCGATCAGGTCGTCCACCGGGCTGACCATCAGGTGCACGTCGATGGGCGCGGTGATGCCGTGGTCACGCAGGGCCTTACAGACCATGGGGCCGATGGTGAGGTTGGGCACGTAGTGGTTGTCCATCACGTCGAAGTGGATCACGTCCGCCCCGGCGGCCAGTACGTTATCGCACTCCTCGCCAAGACGGGCAAAGTTGGCGGCAAGGATGGAGGGGGCAATCAGGTAATCCTGCTTGGGCATGAGTATTCCTCGGTAAAGACAGTTGCGAGTGACGAGTTTCGAGTGGCGAAAAGCAAGACCAAAAGTGCCGGTTTGGCCTTTCGACAGTCGTGACTCGCAACTCGAAACCCAGTGATCGCGCCGCCAGCGACGCTCCTACAAAACCATTTTCGGTGCTGGATCAGGGGCTCTTGAGTAACCGATCCAGTTCCTCCAGGCGCTCCGGGGTGCCGATATCCCACCATTGGCCCGGGTGATGCTCACCGCTGACGGCATCGTCGGCCATGGCGGCGCGCAGCAGCGGCGCCAGTTTGGCTTCGCCCTCCGGCAGATGGGCAAACAGGGCCGGGTCGAAGCGGCCGATGCCGGCATAGGTCAGTCTGGGCTCGGCATTATCGCGCAACCGGCCCCCTGCTGTCAGATGAAAATCCCCAGTCGGGTGATGTTCGGGGTTATCCACCAGCACCAGATGCACCGGGTCCGGGCGGTCCGCCAGCAACGGCGGGAAGTCGAAATCGGTCCAGATGTCACCGTTAACCAGCAGGAAGGGCTCGTCACCCAGCAGCGGCAGGGCGCGTTTGATGCCGCCGGCGGTTTCCAGCGGGGTGCCTTCGTGGGACCAGGCGATGGGAATGCCGTAACGGCTGCCATCGCCCAGGGCCTCGGCCAGCTTGTCACCCAGCCAGCCGGAGTTGATCACCAGGGACTCAATACCCGCGTCACGCAGTTTTTCGATGTGGTATTCGATCAACGCCTTGCCCCCCGCCTGCAGCAGGGGCTTGGGGGTGTGATCGGTGAGCGGCCGCATGCGTTTGCCGTAGCCCGCGGCCAGGATCATGGCCTTCACTCGTTGTCCTCGATCTGATCCAGCACCCACTGCAGGTCTGCCAGCTCCGGACGGCGGGCGATCACCGTGCGCAGATAGGCGAAGAAGCGCGGCACATCGCCCAGGTAGGTGGGTTTGCCATCGCGGTGGCAGATGCGGGCAAAGATACCGATCACCTTGATGTGGCGCTGGGCGCCCATCAGGTCGCAATCGCGGAGGAAATCCTCGAAAGCCTCCGGCACCGGCAGGCCAGCGGTGAGCGCCTTCCGGTGGTACTGGCGCAGCCAGCCCTGCACGCGCTCATCCGGCCAGCTCAGGAAGGCATCCTTGAACAGGCTGATCACGTCATAGGTGATCGGCCCGGCCACCGCATCCTGGAAGTCGATGACACCGGGGTTGGGCTCGGAGACCATCAGGTTGCGGGGCATGTAGTCACGGTGCACGAACACCCTGGGCTGGGACAGGGCGGCGTCCATGAGCCGATCGAAGACCTTGTCCAGCCGCTGGCGCAACTCGCCGGTGACCACCCTGTCGCGATGACGGAACAGGTACCACTGCGGGAACAGTTCCAGCTCCCGCTGCAACAGGGCTTCATCGTATTCCGGCAGGCCGTCGGTGCGGGTATGCAGCTGCATGGTGATCAGGGTATCGATGGCAGCGGCATACCAGTCATCCGCATTGGCCTCATTGAGGGCCTTCAGCCAGGTCTGGGTACCCATGTCAGAGAGCAGCAGAAAACCCTGATCCAGATCCTGCTGGATAATCTCGGGGACATGGACGCCAGCCGCCTTCAGACGCCCGGCCACATCGACAAAGGGGCGACAGTCTTCCTGCGCCGGCGGGGCATCCATGGCCACCAGGCTCTGCCCGGCATGCTGATAGCGAAAATAGCGGCGAAAGCTGGCGTCAGCAGAAGCCGGCACACCTTCCAGTGTGGCGCCTAGGTGAGCACTCACCCACTTATCCAGTGCCTGCTTACGCAGATCTACGTGAGAATTACTTTTATCAGGCTGCATTGCCTTCCTTGTTCCATTACACTGCCGCTTTTACAGCGCGGGTTACCCGCGTCTGTGCAAAACGGCCTTTTTACCTGTTCTGAGCAGCTGATGCCACTGCCCACACAACGAATTCTATTACCCGCCCTGCTCTTGCTGGCCGGGGCCAGTGCCGCGGACAACGACCTTAACTGGGTTGACCGCGAAGAAATGGCCACGTTCCCGCCGGTACAGCAACGCGCCGTGCCGGACTGGTGTGGCGGCATGTATTACAACCCCAGTGTTGGCCTGCCCATTGAGGGTAGCGACACGGTGGTCACCGCCGATCACTCCACGTTAACCCAGGACGGGCTGATCTCTCTCGATGGAGAGGTGCTCATCGAACAACCCGGCCGCCGCATTACCACCGACAGCGCCCGCCTTGACCAGTCTACCGGTAAATACGAGCTGGAAAGCGGCATGCGTCTGGAAAGTGACCAGGCCACCTTTATCGCCGAAAGCATGAGCGGCCAGACCCGCCGCCGCGAAGGCAGCCTGCAGGGCGTGCGTTACTCCCTGTTCGATATTTCGTCCCGGGGCAGCGCTGAATACATCTACCTCAACGACAATACCACCACCATCACCAATGGCAGCTACACCACCTGTGCACCGGGTTCCAGCGGCTGGTCCCTGCACGGCAAACGTATCTTCCTGGACCGTGAGAAAGGCTGGGGTGAGGCAGAGAATGTGGTCCTCAAGGTCAGCGACACGCCGGTATTCTGGCTGCCCTGGATCACTTTCCCCATTGATGACCGGCGCAAAACCGGCTTGCTGTTTCCCACCATCAGCATCGGCGATGCCAATGGGCTGGATATCTCCCAGCCGATTTATATCAACATTCATCCGCAGATGGATGCCACCCTGGCCCCCCGTTACATTGACGGGCGAGGCAGCGGTATCGACTCCGAATTTCGCTATCTGACCCCGCTGGGCGAGGGGGATATCAGCTATGGCATTCTGTTCAATGATCGCAAGTTCGATAACGAAGACCGGGAAGTCGCCCGCTGGACCCACAGCGGCAATGTGGGCCGCTGGAACCTGGAAACCGACTTCAACTACGTGTCTGATGATTTCTACTTCAAGGATCTCGACACCGGCCTGGAAATCAGCTCCCAGACGCACCTGCCCCGGCTGGCGGAAGCCCGCTACTATGGCCGCACCTGGCAGGTGCTGGGCCGCATGCAGTCCTGGCAGACCATCGACCCGACCCTGGCTGATGAAGACCTGCCCTACCGCCGCCTGCCGCAGCTGCAGCTGTCCGGTGACCCCACCCTGTACGGTCCGCTGAAAGGCCTGTGGCTGTCCGATTTCACCGCGTTTGAGCGCAGCAGCTCAGACGACAGTGGCAAGGCCACCGGCCTGCGTGGCCATGTGGCCCCGGCCCTGAGCCTGCGCCTGGCCAATAGCTGGGGCTATCTGGAACCCCGGGGCCGGGTGTACCACACCCGTTACAAGCTCGATAGCGTGGATGCCACGGAAGAGGAGACCCCGGAGATGACCACCTGGGGGGCCAGTGTGGATTCCGGGCTGACCTTCGAACGGCCCGGCAACTGGTTCGGCACCAGCTACACCCAAACCCTGGAGCCGCGCCTGTTCTTCAACAAGGTGGCCTATGAAGACCAGGGCGACCTGCCCAACTTCGACACCCGGGAAATCACCTTTTCCTACAACGCCCTGTTTCGCGAAAACCGCTTTATTGGCTACGACCGCATTGGTGATGAGGAAAAGCTGGCCCTGGGCCTGACCAGCCGCTTCCTGCATGATGCCTCCGGCCGTGAACAGCTGCGCCTGCGGCTGGCCCAGGGGTTCTATTTTGAAGACCGTGAAGTACTCACCGACGAACCGCTGGAAGACCCCACCGACGACCAGACCCCGCTGGTGGGCGATGCGCGATGGAACTTTGCCAGCGATTGGTACCTCTACACTGAAGCCCAGTGGGATCTGGAAGAGAACCAGCGCGAACGCTCCAATTTCCAGATTGGCTACAACGACCGGGAGCGACGGGTATTCAACGTGGGCTATCACGACCGCCCCGCTGACGACATTCAGGAATCGGAAATCAGCGCCATACTTCCCGTCCACCGCCACTGGCGCGTGGTAGGACGCTGGATGTATGACCTGGAAAACAAACGCACACTGGAAACCATGGCAGGTGCCGAATACCGCAACTGCTGCTGGAAACTGCGCCTGCTCAGCCAACGCGAACTCACCGATGAAGACGGCGATGGCGACCTGGAAGGCGACAGCACGATCTGGTTCCAGATTCAGATGATTGGCCTGGGTGGCTTTGGCGGGCAGGTAGACTCCCTGCTGGAACGCAGCATCCCGGGCTACAGGAGAGAATATGAGTAAAAAGACGCTGCACGCATCACGCAGCACGCATCACACCCGCCCCCTGCGGGGACTGTTGATGGTTGCCGCCCTGTGCCTGCCCTTGCTGGGCCAGGCCAAGGTGGAGATGCTGGATCGCATTGTGGCCGTGGTTAACGATGGCGCCATCATGGCCAGCGAGCTGGACGAGCGCATCAATATCATCGCCCTGCAGTTCCAGGAAAAGGGCCAGCAACTGCCGCCGCCCGCGGTCATGCGCGAGCAGGTGCTCGACCGCATGATCCTTGAGCGGGTACAGCTGCAGCTGGCTGACCGTGCCGGCATCAAGGTGGACGAAGCCACGCTCAACCAGGCCCTGGCCGGCATCGCCCGCCAGAATGGCATGACCCTGGAAGACTTCGCCGCCGCCCTGCAGCAGGACGGTTATGACTGGCCCCAGTTCCGCGAGCAGATTCGTGAAGACATGATCATCTCCCGCCTGCAGCAGCGCAGCATGGCGTCCCGCATCCGCGTCACCGACCGGGAAGTGGACCGCTTTCTGGCCTCGGAAATGGGCAAGCAGATGTTCCAGGAAGACTTCCACCTGGGCCATATTCTGGTGCGGGTGCCCTCCGGCGCTACCCCGGAAGAGGTTCAGGCTGCCTCCAGCAAGATCAGTGAGATTGAGAAACGCCTGCAGCAGGGAGAAGATTTCCAGCAGCTGGCCACCACCCAGTCCGACGGCCCCAAGGCCCTGGAAGGTGGAGATCTCGGCTGGCGGCCCGCGGCGCAGTGGCCCTCGCTGTTCTCCGAAGCTGCCCTCGAACTGGAAACCGGCGAAATCTCTGCCCCCATTCGTTCCGGCGCAGGCTTTCATATTCTCAAGATGATCGACCGCCGCGGCGGGGCCGAGAAGGTGGTCACCCAGCACCAGGTTCGTCACATCCTGATCAAGACAGACGCCCTCACCAGCAGCGAGCAGGCCCTGGAGCAGGCCAACCGTCTGCGTGAGCGCATTGCCAACGGCGCCGACTTCGCCGCCGTTGCAGCGGAATATTCAGACGACCCGGGCAGCGCCCGCAACGGCGGCGAGCTGGGCTGGGTAGCCAACGGGGAGATGGTGCCGGAATTCGAGGAGATGATGCTCAATACGCCCCAGGGTGAGCTGTCGCCGGTGTTCGAGACCCAGTTTGGCTGGCACTTCCTGCGCGTGGATGGCGTGCGCGATGCCGACATGAGCGATGAATTCCGTCGCATGCAGGCCATGCAGGCACTCCAGAAACGCCGCTTCGAGGAAGAGCTGGAAATCTGGGTGCAGGAACAGCGCAGCGAATCCTACGTGGATGTGCGCTTATGAGTCGGACGTCTGACGACGGACGTCGGACGCCTGCACGTCCCATAGCGATCACATGCGGCGATCCTGCCGGTATCGGGCCGGATCTGCTCCTGGGCATGTCGGAGCATTTCCCTGACGCACCGCTGGTGGTGATCGGGGACGCCTTTGTGCTTGCCGACCGGGCCCGGCTGCTGGGTCTGGACGTAACCCTTTCTGACTGGCATCCCGGCGACGAGCTGACAACGGATACTCTGCCGGTCTGGCACACTCCCGCCGGCGCCGTGGTTGTACCCGGCGAACCCGCCACCGCCACCGCCAAAGGCACCGTGAACATGCTCACCCGGGCCGCTCAGGGCTGCCTGGATGGCACCTTCTCGGCCATGGTCACTGCCCCGGTGGCCAAAAACATCATCTGCGAAGGAGGCTATCCGGCCTTTACCGGGCATACGGAGTTTCTGGCTGAGCAAGCCGGCGTGGACCAAGTGGTGATGATGCTCACCGCCGCTCCGGGTGGAAGGGCTCTGCGGGTGGCGCTGGCCACCACCCATTTACCCCTGAGCGAAGTGGCCGCCGCCATCACCCCGGACGGCCTGACCCGTACCCTGACCATTCTGCGCAACGACCTGACCGGCAAGTACCGCATCCCGGAACCGCGCATTCTGGTGCTGGGGCTCAATCCCCATGCCGGGGAAGGCGGCCACCTGGGCCGCGAAGAGCTGGATGTGATTATCCCGACCCTGGAGCGGCTGCGTGGCGAAGGCATGCAGCTGACCGGCCCGCTGCCCGCCGATACGGCCTTTCAGCCGCATCTGCTGGAGCAACATGATGCCGTACTTGCCATGTACCATGATCAGGGCCTGCCGGTACTGAAATATGCCGGCTTCGGCGAAGCCATCAACATCACCCTGGGGCTGCCCTTTATCCGTACCTCGGTGGACCATGGCACCGCCTTCGAACTGGCCGGCACCGGCAAGGCAAAGGCCGGCAGCCTGGTGGCGGCCACTCGCCTGGCATTGAATCTGGCCACCCCACAGGACGCACAACATGACTGAACACCGCACCCGCAAGCGTTTCGGCCAGCATTTCCTCCATGACCGCAACCTGATCGACCGCATGATCCGCACTGTGGGCCTGCAAGAGGGCGACACCCTGGTGGAAATCGGGCCGGGCCGTGGCGCCCTCACCTACCCGCTGCTGGAAGTATTGCCCCATCTGCACGTGGTAGAGCTGGACCGCGACCTGATTGCCCTGTTGCGCCAGGAAAACACCCCGGAACGGCTGACCATCCACGAAAGCGACGCCCTGAAGTTCGATTTCCGCACCCTCAAGCCGGCGGACAAGCCCCTGCGGGTGATCGGCAACCTGCCGTACAACATCTCTACCCCGCTGATTTTCCACCTGCTGTCGCAATCGGAAGCCATCAGTGACATGACCTTCATGCTGCAGAAGGAAGTGGTAGATCGCCTTACCGCCAGCCCGGGCACCCGGGACTGGGGGCGGCTGTCGATCATGGTGCAGTACCATTGTCAGGCGGATTACCTGTTCTTTGTGCCACCCGGCGCGTTCAGCCCACCCCCCAAGGTAGATTCCGCTGTGGTACGGCTGATCCCCCATGACACCCTGCCCCACCCGGCAGAGGATGAGGATCATCTGCGCAGGCTGGTGGCCCAGGCCTTCACTCAACGACGCAAGGCGATCCGCAATAGTTTAAAATCCATGGTTGAGCTGTCGCAGTTTGAAGTCGCCGGCATCGACGCCGGATTACGGCCAGACCAGCTCAGCGTGGCGGATTACGTGGCCCTGGCCAACCTGACCCGCCCACAGAACGACCAATGAAACCCACAAGGGAGACACAACGCGCATGACCACCCCCGACCCACAACACAACATCCGGGTCACCGTGGCCACCGAATACCTTGCCGATCAGAGCGATGTGGCGAGCCAGCGCTGGGTGTTTGCCTATCACATCACCATCCGTAACGAAGGCAGCGTCAGCGCCCGCCTGCTCACCCGCCACTGGGTGATTACCGATGGTCAGGAGCGTGTTCAGGAAGTGCATGGCGAAGGCGTTATCGGCGAGCAGCCCCACATCGCCCCCGGCCAGACCTTCGAGTACACCAGCGGCGCCATCCTGGAAACCGAAGTTGGCAGCATGCGCGGCAGTTACCAGATGATCGGCGAAGATGGCATTCATTTTGATGCCGAAATTCCCGCCTTTACCCTTGCGGCACCGCATGCATTGCATTAACGCAGGCACGCTCCACGCAACACGCAACACGCCAGACCTCCCGGAGGCCTGGCGTGGCTGATTACGCGATCGGGGATTTGCAGGGTTGTCTTCAGGCGTTTGACTGCCTGCTGGCGAGGATCGACTTTCACCCGGATCGGGACCGGCTGTATCTGGCGGGAGACCTGATCAACCGGGGACCGGATTCGCTGGGCACCCTGCGCCGGGTGTTTGAGCTGCGAGACAATGTGCACTGTGTGCTGGGCAACCATGATCTGCACCTGCTGGCGGTGGCCCATGGCGCCACCAGGAGCAAGCGCAAGGACACCCTGGCCGAGATCCTGGACGCCCCGGATCGGGGCGAACTGCTCAACTGGCTGCAGCACTGCCCGTTACTGATTGATATTCCCGAGCATAATGCGGTGCTCACCCATGCAGGCATTCCGCCACTATGGTCCCTGGAGCAAGCGCGCAGCCGCGCCCGGGAAGTGGAGGCCGTGTTGCAGGATCATCGCTGCAGCGCGTTCTTCACCCATATGTACGGCAACCACCCCGCCGGCTGGGATGAAAACCTGACGGGCACGGATCGCTGGCGGGTTATCACCAACCACTTTACCCGCATGCGCTTTGTGGATAGCCAGGGCGCCCTGGATCTGACTACCAAGGGCGAAGCGGACGCACCGCCCAGTGGCTACAGTCCCTGGTTCCGACATCCCGCCCGCAAGGTCACCGACACTCGCCTGTTATTCGGCCACTGGGCCGCACTGGAAGGCCGGACAGGCATCGACAAGGTAGACGCACTGGATACCGGCTGTGTCTGGGGTGGCAGCCTGACCGCATTACGCCTGGATGACTTAACCCGCATTCAATGTGACTGCTGAAAATCCGCGTTTAAGACATTAATCACGCGCACCATAACGTCCAGCCCCACATCCCTACACTTCATCCTTTTTTTTGCGAATATGTTTTCGCTTCCCTTTGACTTGTTCCGTTGTTTGGTTACATCCTAAAGCTGTACGGTGATGCTGACAGTCAGGATTGGCACCGCCCTTTTACCATTCATTTACACGTTTTTTTCACTAACAAGGAATCACCCTGAATGTAGTTTTGTTGTGACAATTTTGGTTCCGCAGGAGGAAGCCGGCATGAGCATTATCCGCCACTACCAGGACCGCTTCGATGCGACCCAGCAGGAAGAAATGTCGCTGGAAGAGTATCTGGACCTGTGCAAACGCGACCCCAGCGCCTACGCCACCGCCCCGGAGCGTATGTTAATGGCCATTGGCGAACCGGAAATGGTCGACACCTCCCAGGATCCCCGTCTGTCACGCATTTTTTCCAACAAGGTGATTCGCCGCTATCCCGCCTTCGATGAGTTTTACGGTCTCGAAGAAGTCATCGAAAATATTGTCAGTTACTTCCGCCATGCCGCCCAGGGGCTGGAAGAAAAGAAACAGATCCTTTACCTGCTCGGCCCGGTGGGTGGTGGTAAATCCTCCCTGGCAGAAAAACTCAAGGCCCTGATGCAGAAGGTGCCCTTTTACGCCATCAAGGGCTCGCCGGTTAACGACTCTCCACTGTCCCTGTTTGACTCCGAAGAAGACGGTCCGATTCTTGAAGAGGAATACGGCATACCCCGCCGCTACATCCGCACCATCATGTCCCCCTGGGCAGTAAAACGACTGAATGAATTTGGCGGCGACCTGAGCCAGTTCCGCGTGGTGAAACGCTACCCCTCCATTCTGGATCAGATTGCCGTTGCCAAAACCGAACCCGGTGACGAAAACAACCAGGACATTTCAGCCCTTGTCGGCAAGGTGGACATTCGCAAGCTGGAAGATTTTGCCCAGGATGATCCGGATGCCTACGCCTACTCCGGAGGACTGTGCCGGGCCAACCAGGGCATCCTGGAATTTGTGGAAATGTTCAAGGCACCTATCAAGGTTTTGCACCCGTTGCTGACCGCCACCCAGGAAGGTAACTACAACGGTACCGAGCATCTCGGGGCGATCCCCTACGATGGCATCGTGCTGGCCCATTCCAATGAAGCGGAATGGCACACCTTCCGCAACAACAAGAACAACGAAGCCTTTATTGACCGGGTGTATATCGTCAAGGTGCCGTACTGTCTGCGCGTGACGGAAGAAGTGCAGATTTACGATAAACTGCTGAGAAATTCGAGTCTGCGCGATGCGCAATGCGCACCCGACACCCTGAATATGCTGGCCCAGTTTTCCATTCTTACCCGACTCAAGGAGCCGGAAAACTCCAGCATCTATTCGAAAATGCGGGTCTATGATGGCGAGAACCTGAAAGACATCGACCCCCATGCCAAATCCATGCAGGAATACCGCGACATGGCCGGCGTGGACGAAGGCATGAACGGGCTCTCCACCCGCTTTGCGTTCAAGATTCTCTCCAAGGTATTCAACTACGACCATGCCGAGGTAGCCGCCAACCCGGTGCATCTTATACATGTCCTGGAGCAGCGTATTGAACAAGAGCAGTTCCCCCAGGAACGCTCCGACCAGTACCGTCGCTTCATCAAGGAATATCTGGTGCCTCGTTACGTGGCCTTTATCGGCAAGGAAATCCAGACCGCTTACCTGGAATCCTACTCTGAATACGGCCAGAACATTTTTGACCGCTATGTGACCTATGCGGATTTCTGGATTCAGGATCAGGAGTTCCGTGATCCCGATACCGGTGAAATTTTCGATCGCCAGGCACTTAATGAAGACCTGGAAAAAATCGAGAAACCCGCCGGCATTTCAAACCCCAAGGATTTCCGCAACGAAGTGGTCAATTTTGTCCTGCGAGCCCGGGCCAATAACCATGGCAAGAACCCCAGCTGGCTGAGCTATCAGAAACTGCGTGATGTGATCGAGAAAAAGATGTTCTCCAACACCGAGGATCTTCTCCCGGTCATTTCCTTCAATGCCAAGGGCAGTGAAGACGACCAGCGCAAGCACAATAACTTCGTGCAACGCATGGTGTCCCGTGGCTATACGGAAAAACAGGTCCGCCTGCTGTCCGAATGGTATCTGCGGGTACGAAAGGCGCAGTAATTTTTTACCACAGAGCTCACAGGGATCACTGAGGAGAAAGACAAGATCTGAATACTCTTTCTCTGTGTTCTCCGCGAGCTCTGTGGTGAAAGGCTGTTTTCGATACGGAGCCGCCCATGAGCTACATTATTGACCGTCGCCTGAACGACAAGCACAAGAGCACCGTCAATCGGCAACGGTTCCTGCGTCGCTATCGCAAGCATATTCGTGACGCAGTCAACGATGCAGTCAACCGTCGCTCCATCCGTGATATGGAACAGGGCGAACGGATCAGCATTCCCCAGAAGGACCTTTCCGAGCCCGTCTTCCACCATGGTCAGGGCGGGCAACGCAGCATTGTGCACCCCGGCAACAGGGAGTTCAGTCAGGGGGATCGTTTCAAGCGACCGGACGGCGGTGGCGGACAAGGCTCCGGCGACGGCGACGCGAGCAATCAAGGCGAAGGGGAAGATGAGTTTGCCTTCCAGATCGACAAACAGGAATTTCTCAACTTTCTGTTTGAAGACCTGGAACTGCCCAATCTGGTAAAGCGTCACCTGGAAGGCGCTCAGGTTTTCAAGACCCGCCACGGCGGCATTGTCAGCCAGGGGATGCCAGCCAAGATCAACATTGTGCGCTCCATGCGTCAGGCGTCCATGCGCCGACGCGCGCTTACCGCGGCCACTCGCCGGCGGATTCGTGATCTCAAGACAGAGCGCGAAGCCCTGCTGGACGAAGAACAGTCTCCGCAGCGCCAGGCCCGGTTACAGGAACTGAATGAATTAATCGAACGCCTGGAACGGCGGGTGGAACGTATTCCTTACCTGGACACGGTGGATCTGCGCTTCAACCATCATGTGAAGGAGCCCGTACCGGTGAGCCGGGCGGTGATGTTCTGCATCATGGATGTGTCCGGCTCCATGAACCAGAACATGAAGGACCTGGCCAAGCGATTCTTCTTGCTGCTGTACCTGTTCCTGCAGCGCAATTACGACAAGATCGAAGTGGTTTTCATCCGCCACCACACCAGCGCCAAGGAAGTCAGTGAAGAGGAATTTTTCTATTCCCGCGAAACCGGCGGCACCATTGTTTCCAGCGCCCTGAAACTGGCCCGCGACATCATCGATGAGCGCTACCCGGTGAACGAATGGAATATCTATGCTGCCCAGGCGTCCGACGGCGATAACTGGAACGATGACTCCCCCGCCTGCGCCAAACTGATTGAAGAGGAGCTGCTGCCAAAACTGCAGTATTTCTCCTATGTGGAGGTGATGCCGCGTGCCCATCAGGCCTTGTGGGATCACTATGAAAGGATCATGGAGCGACATCCTGCCGCCTTCTCCATGGCCGAGATTGATGAACCGGGTGAGATTTATCCGGTATTCCGCCAACTCTTCAAGAAAAGGATGGAAAGCTGATGGCCTATCTATCCGAAGGCTCAGACTGGAATTTCGAGCTGCTGGCGGATTATGACGCCGCCATTGCTGATCTCGCACATAACACATTCGGCCTGGATACCTATCCCAACCAGATCGAGGTGATCTCTTCCGAACAGATGATGGATGCCTATTCCTCAGTGGGCATGCCGGTGGGCTACAACCACTGGTCCTTTGGCAAACAATTCGTGGAAGTAGAAGGCCGCTACCGGCGCGGCCAGATGGGCCTGGCCTACGAGATCGTGATCAACTCAGACCCCTGCATTGCCTATCTGATGGAAGAAAACAGCATCACCATGCAGGCGCTGGTGATTGCCCATGCCAGTTATGGTCATAACTCTTTTTTCAAGGGTAATTATCTGTTCCAGACCTGGACCGACGCCTCCTCGATCATCGATTACCTGGTGTTTGCCCGCAACTACATCGCCGAATGCGAACAACGCCATGGCGTCACTGCAGTGGAAGAAACCCTGGATTCCTGTCACGCCCTGATGAACTACGGCGTGGACCGCTACAAGCGTCCCTCCCCGGTTTCGGCTGTTGAGGAGCGCCGCCGTCAACGTGACCGTGAGGAAGCCCTGCAGAAACAGGTGTCGGAACTCTGGCGTACGTTCCCGGAGCTTCAGCCGGCCATCAAGACCCGCGAAGCGCCTTCCACCTTTCCCGCAGAGCCGCAGGAGAACCTGCTCTATTTTCTGGAAAAGAACGCCCCCCTGCTGCAACCCTGGCAGCGGGAGATCATTCGCATCGTGCGCAAGATGGCGCAGTACTTTTATCCGCAACGACAAACCAAGGTCATGAATGAAGGCTGGGCCTGCCTGTGGCACTACACCCTGATCAACGCACTTTATGACGAGGGCAAGGTCACCGATGGTTTCATGCTGGAATTCCTGCAAAGCCACAGCCAGGTGATCTACCAGCCGCCCTTTGATGCCTCTTTCTACAGCGGCATGAACCCTTACGCCATCGGCTTCAACATGTTCCAGGATATTCGCCGCATCTGTGAAAACCCGGACGATGAAGACCGGGAGTGGTTCCCGGAAATTGCCGGCAGTGACTGGCTGGAAACGGTGAAGTTCGCCATGCAGAGCTTCAAGGATGAGAGTTTTATCCAGCAGTTCCTGTCACCGAAGATGATCCGCCACTTCAAGCTGTTCCAGATCAGCGATGACGACCGCAATGATTATGTTGAGGTGGGAGCCATTCATAACGAGCAGGGCTATCGCAGGGTGCGCGAATCCCTGGCTGAGCAGTACAACCTGAGCATTCAGGAACCCAACATCCAGATCGTCAGTGCCAACATCCATGGCGACCGAGCTCTGACCTTACGCCATCAGCGCAGTGCCGGCCGGCCACTGGACGACCACAGCGCCGACGAAGTGCTGCGCCACCTGCATCGCCTGTGGCAATTCGATGTGCACCTGGAAAGTGTGGAGAACGGCAGCGTCGTGCAGCGTTACTCCATGCCCCCCGCTCCGCAAGCCAAGACAGAAACGTGAGGCGGCTCCGGGAGAGAGCCGCCAATGCGTTCCGGGTTACCGTTAGGCCGTCTCGCCCGCGGGCAGGCGCTTCAAAACCTGGCGCACCTGATGGTCACCCAGCATGAACAGGCCCAGAGCGAACACGATCAGCAAGGCACCCGCCAGCACCATCATGCCCAGACTTTCTCCGTTGAACAGATTGCCCAGCAACAATGCCAGCACCGGCGTAATCAGCGTCACCAGTGCGACGGTCGCCGCCGGCAAACGGGACAGAATCTGGAAATAACTGTAAAAGCCCAGCAACGAACCGAACACCGCAAGATAGACGATGGCGGAAAGCCCGCGCACATCGCCATTCCACTCGGGTTGCTGCCCTGCCAGCACCATGGCCAGGCCATAACAAGGCAGTGACAACAGCAATCCGCCCACCGTCTGCTGCATGGGTTTCAGCCCCGCACCCACACGCTGAACCGCAATTCCACTACCGGCAAACAGGGTCACCGCAGACAGCATCCACAGCACGCCAATGCCTCGATCGCCCAGATCACCGCCGGCAAACAGGGCTGCCAGACTGTCATCGAATACCAGCATCAAGCCAAACACGCCCATGGCACAGGCACTCCAATGCCAGGCATTCAAGCGCACGCTGCCCGGCAAAACCTGCATCATCAGACCGGACAGCAACGGCGCCAGGCCAAAGATCACCGAGATCAGCCCCGAGGGCAGATAGGTGGACCCCATGTAACTACACCCCATGGCCCCAAAGATACCGGGCAAAGCCGCCAGATAGCTGAGGCGGGCACGGGAATGTAACGGCAACGGCTGTCGTTTCAACCACAACCAACCCAGACCCAGCAGCGCAGCGATACCCATTCGCACACCGGCCGCCGCCAGCGGTGCCATGGCCTCACCACTCCATTTAATCCCCAGCGGCGTGGTTGCCCACACCGCCACCACGATCAAATACGCTGCCAGGGTTGGCATTTCGTTCTCCTAAGCATGAGCCACAAGCTTCAAGCTGCAAGCTACAACGCGGTTAGGGTTTGTCTTGAATTCCCCTCAAGGGAGCCGCGCTTCAACGTGTGTGCGCGGCGAAAGGCATATCAAACCTGAAAACCTGTCTCGTGTTGTAGCTTGCAGCTTGAAGCTTGTAGCGGGTTAACGACCTGCAAACCCCATAAACAAAAAAAAGGCCGCAGGTCGGGGACACTGCGGCCTTCTTGCAGAACTGAAACTATCAGTCACACAGCCGCCGTCCCTGCGCACGCCATTTGCGTGCACAGTGATCAACGACCATCACAAGACTGTTCAGTTTCAGTACGATAGAAAGCATGAGAACATTCTGCTCAAGAATGCAAAGGCGCACAAGATGAAAATTTATCTGGTGGGCGGTGCGGTACGAGATCATCTGCTCGGCCTGCCCGTCACCGAAAAGGACTGGGTGGTGGTTGGCGCCACACCCGATGAGATGCAGGCAGAAGGGTTCCGGCCTGTGGGCCAGGATTTTCCCGTCTTCCTTCACCCCAGCACCAACGAGGAATACGCCCTCGCCCGCACCGAACGCAAGTCCGGTCATGGCTATGGCGGCTTTACCTTTTATGCCGCCGCTGATGTCAGCCTGGAAGAGGATCTGGTGCGTCGCGATCTGACCATCAATGCCATGGCCCGCGAAAACGGCGGCAACGTGGTGGATCCCTTCAACGGTCGCGCCGATCTCAAGGCTCGCCTGCTACGTCATGTATCACCCGCCTTCGCTGAAGATCCGCTTCGGGTACTGCGAGTGGCCCGCTTTGCCGCCCGGTATCACTGGCTGGGTTTTCGGGTCGCCGATGACACTCGCGCATTGATGCGTCAGCTCAGCGACAGCGGCGAACTGGACTACCTGGTTCCTGAGCGGGTCTGGAAGGAAACCAGCCGCGCCCTGATGGAACGGGACCCCCAGGTTTTCTTCCAGGTGCTCCATGATTGCGGAGCGCTGGAGAAACTGTTCCCCGAACTTGCTGCCCTGGATGGCGTCCCCCAACCGGAACAGCATCATCCGGAAATCGATACCCTGGTGCATCAATGGCTATGCCTCGAGCAGTCCAGCCGTATGGGCCTGAATCTGGACGCCCGCTATGCCCTGCTCTGCCATGACCTGGGCAAGGGCAAGACACCGCAGGAGGAATGGCCGCGTCACATCGCCCATGAAATCCGCAGCAGCCGCATGAGCAAGACCGTGTCCAAACGGCTGAAGGTGCCCAAAGAGACCGCCACGCTGGCTTCACTGGTGGGGGAATACCATACCCACTGCCATCGCGCCCTGGAGCTGAAACCCGCCACCGTGTGGAAATTGCTCAAGAGTCTGGATGTGCTTCGTCGTCCTGAACGGCTAACCACTTTTGTGGGGGCCTGTGAAGCAGACGCCCGCGGCCGTACCGGTTTTGAAGACCGTGACTACCCCCAGGCCAGTTATCTGCTGGGCGCCGCCGACGCTGCCCGCAATGTGGATGTGCAGGCGCTGCAGACGCAAGGATTCAGCGGCCCACAACTGGGAGAGGCTATCACCCAGGCGCGCATCAATGCGATCAAGGAGTACAAGCAGTCATGGAATCAGTAGCACTGGTTACCGGTAGTGCCCGCCGTATCGGCGCCACCATTGTCCGCACCCTGCATGCCAGCGGCATGCGCGTCATCATCCACTACCGCGGCAGCCAGACGGAAGCCGAAACCCTGGCCGCCGAATTGAATCAGGCGCGCCCCGAAAGCGCCGCCCTGTTACAGGCAGACCTGGATGATCCGGATGCCGTCCGTGCACTGGCCAGCGCGGCCATGGCGGCTTTTGGGCGACTGGATCTGCTGGTCAATAACGCCTCCAGCTTCTACCCGACGCCGGTGGAGAGCGCCACAGATGATGACTGGACACGATTGATTCACAGTAACCTGCGTGCGCCCTTTATCCTCAGCCAGTCGCTGGCGCCGGCGCTGCGAGAGCAGCAGGGCTGCATCATCAATATTGTGGACGTTTACGCAGAAAAACCGCTCTCCCAGCATACTCTCTATTGCATGGCCAAAGCGGGCCTTGCCATGATGACCAAGAGCCTGGCCAGAGAGCTGGGGCCAGACATCCGTGTCAACGGAGTCTCACCGGGCCCCATCCTCTGGCCGGAAAGCGGCCAGATGAACCAGGATGCCATCACTGACGCCACAGCCCTGAAACGCTGCGGCAGGCCCGAGGATATTGCCGACGCCGTGCAATGGCTGGCCCAGGATGCCGGCTTCGTCACCGGCCAGATTCTGGCGGTGGACGGCGGTCGCTCGCTGTCTTTGCAGGGAAGTTGATTGTTCAGCAAGCACGTCGATTCGTTTAACGGAAGGCGAAGACCACAACAGGGAAGAACGATAGGGGAGGCGCATGGTGACGCGCAGTGCTCAGTGGGCGATGGTGTTGATGGTACTGCTAATGCCATTAACCGCCAGTGCCGAAATTTATCGCTGGAAAGATGAGAATGGCAACTGGCAATTCGGCGACCGGGCACCCGACACCCAGCATGAAACCATGGATGTCCAAGGCCCGGACAAATTGGGTCAGGATGAAAACGTCCAGCAGATTCATCAGCGCCTGCAACGTCTGCGCGAAAGCGAACAGACCCGTCAAAAGCAGGAGCAGGAACAGGCCCGACGAGAAGAAGAGGCCCGCCGCAAACATCTGGCACCTCTCTGCCAGCAGGCCCGCGAACGGATGCGAATACTCGACCGTCCCTTTGTGTATGTTGACGAAGAAGGCAATCAGCGTGACAGCCTGCCCGCAGAAGCCAAAGCCGACAGGGCCAAAACGCAACAATGGATTGATGAGCATTGCGACAATTATTAGCCCGCGTAATCGCCTTTCTCGCCCTGGTCGCAGCTGCACCTTGCCAGGCCGAGATCTATCAGTGGCGGGATGCCAACGGCAAGTTGCATTTCGGCGATCGGCCTCCCCGCGAAGCACCCGCTGAGAAGGTCATCCCCAAGGTACAATCGCCCGGCATGGAAACATTGAAGATTGAGACACATCTTCAGGAATTCACCCTGGGCAACGGACTCCATGAGCAAACCCTGACAGCCATCCAGCACATTCATGATCGCTATCGTCAAGACCTGGGGCTGGACCTGCGTGGCACCGCTGAAGTGAACCTGTATCTGTTCTCAGAGCAAGACAGTTTCGTGGAATGGATGGAGGCCCGCGGCGCCAAAGGCAATCCCAATTATGCCGGGGTTTTTCTGCCCGCCACCAATGAAGTCGGGGTGTGGCGCTGGAGCGCCAGCGATGAGCAGGTGGCACAGACCATTCTGCATGAATCCAGCCACGTATTGCTGTTTCAGCTCTCCCCGGCCTCACCGGTGTGGCTGCATGAAGGGCTGGCACAATATTTTCAAACCCTGAAAATCCTGCCGAACGGACAAACGGTGGTCACCGCACTGCCCGGTGCCGAGACCCGCATCCAGACCTGGATCGAGAAACAGAAGCTGATCACCCTGCGTCAGTACCTGTCACTGGATGACCAGGCCTGGCGCAAGATGGCCCATCAGCTCAATGCCATTCCCTATACAGTGGCCTGGGGCACCACCGCCTTTCTGATGTCGAAGCCGGTTGGCCGCAGCACCCTGCGACAGCTGTTACAGGATCTGGAAAAAACCGACCGCCGGCCCACCCTGCAACGCATCGACCACCTCTACCCGGGCGGGCTCTCGCGCATGGAATACGACTTTTTCCGCTGGGCCCAAAGCGATATGCAGCCACATCAGTACTAAATGAGGCAGCTCCAGAAATGCAGAAACCTGGGAACTTTTCGGGGCTTCCTATCCTATCGTGCGCAGCTCGTAGCTCGCATTCGCTACCGGGTAAATTCCACCACCCACAACTTCTGCGCATCGAAATTCAACCGCTCAAGAATTTCCTGATAAGTCTCCCCGGTTTCCGGGTGGACACCGTTCGGCGTCAGATCGACCAGCGGCATGAGCACAAAGGCGTGCTTGAGGATTTCGTCGCGGGGCAACTGCACCCCGTCGATAGTACCGGTGAGCTCCCCGTAGGTGAGAATATCGATATCCAGCGTTCGGCTGGCGAATTTCTTTTCGCCCCGGACACGACCGTGATCCTTTTCCATGCTCTTGAGGCAGGCTGTCAGCTCCCCCACCGACATGGCGGTTCTGATACCCACCACCAGGTTATAGAACGCATCACCGTCAAACCCCACCGCTTCACTCTCGTAAACCGGACTGATGGTCAGCTCACCAAAGGCTGCCTCAAGCGCAACCAGCCCGGAACGTATGTTGTGGTCGCGGTCTATATTCGATCCCAGGCTGAGATACACCTGTGTATCGTCGATATTACCCATTGGGACGCTCACCCCGCTCGATGATCACCCCCACATCGCGGGCGCCGCGCAATGCACCGGGCTTGCTCAGGCGAAGCTTCAACCAGGGAACATCGAACTCGCTCAGCACCAGCTGGGCCACTTTTTCGGCCAGGGTTTCCACCAGTTGAAACTCACTGCCCTCAATAAAGGCAATCACGCGCTTGCCGATGGCCTTGTAATCCAGCGTATCATCAATGTGATCGCTGGCTGCGCCCTTGCGGATATCAGCTGCCATTTCCAGATCCAGGCTGACAGTCTGACGAATACGGCGTTCCCAGTCGAAAATGCCGATCACCGTATCCACTTTCAAATCATTGATATAAACGATGTCCATACTCGCCCTCTCGGCGCCGGCAACAGCATGGTGGCCGTCGTGGCACCATCCCATTGGTGGTAATCAGATGTTACGCTTGCAACGCGGGCAACGCTGTCGCCCTGTGTACAATAGGCCGACCCAGGGGCCGCCCAGCGATATGAAGGGAGATTATAGCCGGTGGAAGCAGGGACATTACAGGACGTGTGGATTTGGCTGCTGCCATTGTGCGTAGCCGGCTATCTGATGGGCTCCATTTCCAGTGCTATCCTGGTATGCCGCTTGTTCGGCTACCCGGACCCGCGCACCGAGGGCTCCAACAACCCCGGCGCCACCAATGTGCTACGCATTGGCGGCAAACCCGCTGCTGCTCTGACCTTGCTCGGCGATGTGCTGAAAGGGGTAATTCCGGTACTGGTCGCCCATTACCTGAACATGGGCCCTTTCGTGGCCGCACTGGTGGGCACCTTCGCCTTTCTTGGCCACCTGTTCCCGGTATTCTTCCATTTTCAGGGCGGCAAGGGCGTGGCCACGGCCTTCGGTCTTCTGTTCGCTTTGCACTGGCCCAGCGGCCTGGTAGCCGGCGGCACCTGGCTGGCTGTGTTCGGCCTCAACCGGATTTCGTCCATCGCATCACTAAGCGCCTTTGTGGTCGCTCCAGCCTGCATCTTCGCCTGGCTCAATCCTGCCTTCTGGCCAATTCTTCTGATGTCTGTGGTGATGATCATGCGTCATCGCAGTAACCTGCAAAAGATCCTGCGCGGGGAAGAGCTGGGGTTCAGGAAGAAAGATTGATTCACGCCTGACGCAAAAAGGCCCGCCCGGTTTCACCGGGCGGGCCTTTTTGCGTCGGTAGAACACTCGCGATACCCCGCTGCAGGAACGTAGCGCAGCGGAGTAACGCACGCAGTGCAGCCCGAAGGGTGAGCGCAGCGAATAACGAGCCTGCTCGCGATCCGAGCCTAAGCGAGGAAAGGATTCCCGAAACCAGGAAGAATGCCAGAAGGTTGCCTTTGCGCCTCGCCCCTTTACCCTCGCTATCGCTATCGCTCAGATCGCCTGCGGGCAGGCTCCTACAGCGCCGCCAGCTCCGTCAACGGCCAGCGCGGTCGTACCTTGATCGGCAACTCGGCAGTTTCCCCCGCCTGCAGACGCAAGGCCCCGGCAAAGGCGATCATGGCACCGTTGTCGGTGCAGTATTGAGGTGCCGGATAGAATACCTCCACGCCCCGCTTCTTCATCTGCTCAGAGAGTTTCGCGCGCAGGGAACGGTTGGCGCTCACCCCTCCCGCCATCACCAGCTGCTTGTAGCCCGTCTGCTCCATGGCCCGGCGGCACTTGATGATCAGGGTGTCCACCGCCGCCTCTTCAAACGCCCGGGCCACATCGGCACGGTCCTGCTCGGACAGGGCTTCTTTGCCACCCAGGTCGTGAATGGTATTGAGGGTAAAGGTCTTCAGGCCGGAAAAGCTCATATCCAGGCCGGGGCGGTCGGTCATGGGCCTGGGGAAACGGAAACGCCCTGCAGTGCCGTTTTCAGCCAACGCGGCGATGCGTGGGCCACCGGGATACCCGAGCCCCATCATCTTGGCAGCCTTATCAAAGGCCTCCCCGGCTGCATCATCCACGGATTCACCGAGGATCGCGTAATCCCCCAGGCTGCTGGCGTCCAGCAACAGGGTGTGGCCGCCGCTGACCAGCAGCGCTACAAACGGAAACTTGGGGGCGCGCTCTTCCAGCAGAGGCGCCAGCAGGTGCCCCTCCATATGGTGCACCTCCACCGCAGGAATCCCCCAGCCAAAGGCCAGGGAACGGGCCACGCCAGCGCCCACCAGCAGGGCCCCCGCCAGACCAGGACCAGCAGTATAGGCCACACCGTCCAGCTGATCGGGCCGGGTATCTGCCTCCGCCAGCACCTGTTTCAGGAGCGGCAATACCCGCTGCACATGGTCGCGACTGGCCAGCTCCGGCACCACGCCACCATAGCGGGCGTGCATGTCCACCTGGCTGAACAGGGCCTGGCCCAACAAACCGGCCTCGGTGTCGTAAATCGCCACACCGGTCTCGTCACAGCTTGATTCGATACCCAAAACGCGCATGATGCCTACCTTTGAAATCAGGGCGCCATAATACCCGCTGAGAGGCTGATTTGCATTTTCCAGCAACTCCGGTACAATCGCGCCCTCGCTGCAAATGGGACACCTGAGCCCGCAGCGAATCCATAAACTCTAATTTCTAGGAAGGTGATTCTTCATGCCTCAGGTGAAGGTGAAAGAAGGCGAACCGTTTGATGTGGCCCTGCGCCGATTCAAGCGTGGCTGTGAAAAAGCGGGCATCCTGTCTGAAGTGCGTCGTCGCGAACAGTATGAGAAGCCCACTCAAGAGCGTAAGCGCAAGCGTGCCGCAGCCGTCAAGCGTCACCTTAAAAAACTGCAGCGTGAGCAACTCGCTCGCAAGCGCCTTTACTAAGCACCGCTGAGTAGAGACGTCTGATGAGTGCGCTCAAAGAGCAGCTCACTGCAGCCATGAAAGACGCCATGCGTGCGAAAGATAAAGCACGTCTTGGCGTTTTTCGTATGGCGCTGGCAGCGATCAAGCAGATTGAAGTGGACGAGCGCATCGAACCCGATGACGAGCGTGTACTGGCCCTGCTCGACAAGCTGATCAAGCAGCGCAAGGACTCTGCGACCCAATACCGTGATGCCAACCGGGCCGATCTGGCCGAGGTGGAAGAAGCGGAAATCGCCGTGCTCCAGGAATATCTTCCCGAACAACTCAGCGATGCTGAAATCGATACCCTGATTGATGACGCCATTGCCAGCACCGGTGCAGCCGGTATGCAGGACATGGGCAAAGTCATGGGCATTCTCAAGCCCAAGTTTCAGGGCCGTGCCGACATGGGCGCTGCCAGCGGCAAGGTTCGCGCCAAGCTGAACAGCTAAACGCCCCTCAAATATAATCCCGTATTCCTCTGCATCCACCGGGCTCGCTCCGGGGTTTTTACCATGCGGTTGCGTCTACCGCGGAGATCGCCTGCCTGCAAGCTCTCGGATTCCCTCCGGTCATCCGCAACAAAAAAAGGCCGGGACGAGGCAACCAGATTGCCACTCTCCCAGCCTCGCCTTGAATACAGCCCATGTTTCGCTGTTAACGATTCACGGTTAACCGTCTCACCGATACCCCCCCATATAGACAGGCTCTGCCACACCGGCACGCACCGCATTGGCCTGCTGCACCTGAGGAGAAGGCAGCACCAGCAACCCCTGATCATACTCTCGTATTTCACCCGCACGGTTCTGCTCGGTGGTGGCGTCTGCCGGTCGGAAAATCATACTGTCTTCCTGCTCCTGCTGCGCCTGCGCGTCTTCTTCATCCTCTTCAGGAGGATAGGCCAGGAAGGGTTCCAGTTGGCGCTGCTCGATAATGTGCCGGGCCTTGTCGGCACGCACATAGAAACGCACGAGTTGCGCCCCCTCTATCTGCCCGGAATAGGCCTGCCGGAGTACGGTTTCCTCATCCAGCCAGGTTTTCAAGACGGATCCATCACTTCCTCGGGAAGCATGGGAGCCAGACTGCCATCCTCCAGCAATTTCCAGACGAGTCCGTTGATCTCCATGTAGGCTTTTACAGCCTGAGTATTCGCCTCTGCCATGGCTTCCTGCCCATTGATTTTACTGCTGTATACCGATTATTAGCGCTTGAATCTGATTTCTCTACCCTTGAATGCAAAACTTTACACAGCAGAGGAGCCTTTACGAGCTATCACCCGGTACGCCATTCTGGTTGAATACACGGCCCTTTACCAAAAGCATTCTAGTCATGGCGCGCATACCGGATAACTTCATACAGGATCTGCTGGCCCGCACCGATCTGGTGGAGCTGATTGATGCCCGTGTGCCGCTGAAAAAAACCGGCCGCAACTACAGCGCCTGCTGCCCCTTTCATCAGGAAAAAACCCCGTCCTTTACCGTCGCCCCGGACAAGCAGTTCTATTACTGCTTCGGCTGTGGCGCCAAGGGCAACGCGGTGGGTTTCCTGATGGAATACGAACACATGAGCTTCCCGGAGGCCGTGAAGCAGCTGGCCAGCCAGGCCGGCATGGAAGTGCCGGAGTCACGTCCGGAAACCGCCGCAGACCGGCAACGCAAGGATCGTCTTCAATCCCTCTACGATCTTCTTGGCCGCGCCGAACATTTCTACACCCAGCAGCTGCGCCAGGCCCCGGAGAAACAGAGCGCCGTCAACTATCTCAAGAACCGCGGCCTGAGCGGGGAAATCGCCAAACGGTTTGCCCTCGGCTTTGCCCCCCCGGGATTCGACAACCTGATCACCGGCCTGTCGCTCACCGAAGCCACCCTGGAACAGGCCCTCACTGCCGGGCTACTGGTGCGCAGGGACGACACCGGACGGGTGTATGACAAGTTCCGTGACCGCATTATCTTTCCCATCCGCGACACCCGCGGCCGCACCATCGGCTTCGGCGGGCGACTGCTGGGTGACGGCAAACCGAAATACCTGAACAGCCCGGAAACCCCCGTTTTCCACAAGGGCCAGGAGCTCTATGGCCTGTGGGAGTGGCGTCAGAGCCGCGATCGCAGCGAGCGCCTCTATGTGGTGGAAGGGTACATGGACGTGATCGCCCTGCATCAGTACGGCGTCCCCAATGTGGTCGCCACCCTCGGCACCGCCACCACCGAAGAACATGCCCACAAGCTGTTCCGCCAGGTGGATGAGGTCATCCTCTGCTTTGATGGCGACAAGGCAGGGGTACGTGCGGCATGGCGAGCGCTGGAATCCCTGCTCCCGGCCCTGGATGACGGCAAGCAGGTACGCTTCCTGTTCCTGCCCGATGGCGAAGACCCGGACACTCTGGTCAGGGCACAAGGCCCGGAAGCCCTGCGCGCCCTCACCGACAAGGCCGACGCCCTGTCCAACTACCTGTTCAGGCATCTCTCCGAAGGGCTCGACCTGAACACCGTGGATGGCCGCGCCCGTTTGGCCCGTCTCGCCCTGCCCTACCTGGACAAACCCGCCGGGCCTGTCTACCGCGCCCTGCTAACGGAAGAGCTGGCCCAGCTAACCCGACTGGACAAGGAATCCCTGATCCAGCTGAAACCTGCCAAACCGGCTCCCGCCGAGCCTGCCCCCCGCCAGCGCCCGCCCGAATCAGGCCACGACAGCGATGACATGGCAGCCATGACAGCGCCGCCGGAATGGGATGTCCCGCCGCCCCGGGACGATGACGATTATTACCCCGGCGATGATTTTCCGATCGAACGGGAAGCCGGCAACACGGCACCTCAGCGCCCGAACAACGGACGGCGGAAAGGCCCGCTGACCATGGCCGAGCGCCTGGTACTGGTATTGCTGGACTATCCCGCCCTGGTGGACACGCACCCGCTGCCCGAGGGCGTAGAACAGCTGAACGTGCCGCATATCGATTTGCTGATTCAAGTGGCCGGGTTGTGCCGCAAACACCAGCATCCTGCGGCCCTGATGGGATCCCTGATGGCTCAGGAACAGGGAGAAGCCTTCTCCCGCCTGCTCAAGGCCAGCCTCAAGCCCCCAATGGAAGAAACCATGGCCACCCGCCTGTGGCAGGATGCCCTTTCGCAACTGGAAGTGGCGCGCCTGGAAGCCGCACTACTGGCGGTGGAACAGGCCGGCATCCCCGACGCAGCACACTGGCAGGAACTCCACCGGGCGCTGGCTGAAGCTCGCCAGCATGCACGCAAGCCATTCCACTAGAGATACATGCTAACTCCTTGTTTTTTCAGTTAGCGGTTCTCCAGCGACTGTCAACGGCCAACTGGCTCCATCCCTTGCAATCACTGGCCGTCACCCCCATCTAGGAGTATAATACGCCGTTTCCCCAAGGCATCATCACGACGACGGGCTTTATTGCATGACGACTCAAAAGCAGCAGCAACAATCACAGCTGAAGCTGTTGATCGCTCTCGGCAAGGAACAGGGCTACCTGACCTATGCTGAAGTTAACGACCATCTGCCGGACTCCATCACCGACACCGACCAGGTTGAAGACATCATCCAGATGATCAACGACATGGGCATTACGGTGGTCGAAAAAGCCTCCGATGCCGATCAGCTGATGATCGATGAAAGCGCCGACAGCACCGATGAAGTTGCTGCCGAAGAAGCTGCTGCCGTCCTCGCCTCGGTAGAAAGTGAGCCAGGCCGCACCACCGATCCCGTGCGTATGTACATGCGCGAGATGGGCACCGTAGAGCTGCTCACCCGGGAAGGCGAAATTGAAATCGCCAAGCGCATCGAGGAAGGCACCCGCGAAGTCTTGCACGCCCTGGCCTTCTGGCCTGGCGCAGTCGACATGCTGATCGACGAATACGCCCGCGTCGAAAACGAAGAACGCAAACTGACCGATATCATTGCCGGTTACCTGGATCCTAACGACGATGGGGCTGCGGCCACCAACGCCAACAAGGAGCCCACCTTCGCGGAAAAAGCCAAGAAGGAAGAAAACGCTGACGACAAAGACAAGAACGACAGCGACGACGATGATGATGATGAAGATGAAGGCGGTCTGGATCCGGTACTGGCGGCCGAGCGCTTCAACGAGCTGAAAAAGCTCCATGAAAAAGCGGAGCGGGCACTCAAGCGCAATGGCCGCGACCACGCCAGCACCGCCAAGGCGCTGGAAGCCCTGGCCGAGCACTTCACCCTGTTCAAACTGGTTCCGCGCATCTATGACGAGATGCTGGTTGGCGCCCGCAACAATCTCGACCTGGTGCGCAAGTTCGAGCGTCAGATCATGTCTTCCGCCATCCGCCGTGGCGGCATGGACCGCAAGGATTTCATCAAACAGTTCCCGGGTAATGAAACCGACATGGGCTGGGTGGACATCCAGCTGAAGACCAAGAAAGGCAAAGCCATTGCTGACAAGCTCAGCCTGGTGAAAGAAGACATCCAGCGCGCACAGCGCAAGATTTCCACCATTGAAGAAGTGATCGGTTTGCCGGTTGCAGACATCAAGGAAATCAACCGCCGCATCTCCATTGGCGAAGCCAAGGCTCGCCGCGCCAAGAAGGAAATGGTGGAAGCCAACCTGCGTCTGGTGATTTCCATTGCCAAAAAGTACACCAACCGCGGCCTGCAGTTCCTCGATCTGATTCAGGAAGGCAACATCGGCCTGATGAAAGCCGTGGACAAGTTCGAATATCGCCGTGGTTACAAGTTCTCTACCTACGCCACCTGGTGGATTCGTCAGGCCATCACCCGCTCCATTGCGGACCAAGCGCGCACCATCCGGATTCCGGTGCACATGATAGAGACCATCAACAAGATCAACCGGGTGCAGCGTCAGATGCTGCAGGAAATGGGTCGTGAGCCAACTCCGGAAGAACTGGGCGTGCGTCTGGAAATGCCGGAAGACAAGGTCCGCAAGGTACTGAAGATCGCCAAAGAGCCGATCTCCATGGAAACCCCCATCGGTGACGATGAAGATTCCAGCTTGGGCGACTTTATCGAAGACGGCAACATGGAATCCCCGGTGGATTCAGCGACGTCTCTGGGTCTGGAAGAAGCCACCCGCGAAGTTCTGGCCAACCTGACAGCACGGGAAGCCAAGGTACTGCGCATGCGTTTCGGTATCGACATGAACACTGACCACACCCTCGAGGAAGTGGGCAAGCAGTTCGACGTGACCCGTGAGCGTATCCGTCAGATCGAAGCCAAGGCCCTGCGCAAGCTGCGTCATCCGAGCCGCAGCGAACACCTGCGCAGCTTCCTGGACGGCGATCTGTAAATTAAAGCCGGGCGCTTGAGGCCGGATGCAAGACGCAAACCCGGGCTGCTACGCAGTCCGGGTTCATAATAAAAAAGGATCGACCTTTCCCTGCTTCGAATTCACGTTATAATCCTTGCCCGCGCAAATGCGCAGCAAGACGTCAAACGTCGTAACGACGGCGCTAGGCGACTTCTCCGGGCCTATAGCTCAGTTGGTTAGAGCAGTCGACTCATAATCGATTGGTCCCAGGTTCAAGTCCTGGTGGGCCCACCAATTTTCTTTCCTGTTTCCCATCTCTTAGTGTGTAGCATGAGCTGCCTGCAACTGGCAGCCTGTACTTCACATGCTGCATAAAGTGACTTTCACACTTTTTCGACAGGTGACAGCAGCTCTTATAGAAGGGGAAAACAAAAGCGGCCCCATCTGAACCGCTTATATTTCCTTGATCACCTTATCGGCTGGAAGCGCATCAGGTCATCAATACTGGGCGGCGTCCGGTACTCGGGGAACAAGGGGACGGGAGAAAAAAGTTCGGGCCAGTTTTCTTCGCTGGGCGCAAACTCCATGACAATACGCGTCTGCAACTCATACCCCTCATTCTCGTCACCTTTACGCTTCTGCACGGTGATCTTTGCTGGCGCACCCTGTCGGTAGGAGACCAGCGTTCGCTCCCAGGGGACGTTGGAGTCACTAGCAACGTCGTCAACCTGCTTCAATTTTCCATCGTCGTAGTAACTGTACCTGAGCGCTATCGAGCCGGGATCGCCAACTTCGGAGAGCCTGCCGTTGTGGTCATAGTGATAACTATCGAGAGTTTCATGCTGATCATCTTCTGTGCCCCAAATCCCGTCTTCACCGTAGGAACTTCGCACCATGGCCGTCACTTGTTCCGACGCATTGAAGAGATAGGAGTAGTAATAACTGCCTGATTCAGGACCAGCATCGGCGGCACCCGGATGGACGATCACGCGATCGGCCAAGCGAGTGGCCGTGTTGGTATATAAGTCGGCAGATGTTGAGCCGTTGTAGCGTTGAGAGTCCTCTTCGACGCTATCATCCAGATAGCGGTAGGACCGTGTTTGATGGGCGGAAGAGCATCCCCTCAGAAGCTTGATTGAGACGGCAATTGGATGAGCATCCATGCAGTATTCATCGAGCACCGCCGTCCAGGAACTATCCGCAGCAAGGTCAATGCTCAGGGGCCGCTGCTCGGCATCGAAGATGACGGTATTGGTCTGCGTGTGATCGACGATGGCGGGCAGATCAGGCTCATCCACAGCCTCAAGGTCGATATTCGTGGTGGTAAATTCTGACAACGCCAATATCTCGGCAACCGTCGCGTCCAGGCCAACAAATTCGTAGTCGATCACCTCCGTTGCAGTCCCACCAAAATGCTCGAGTTCTGCATTGATCAGGTAGCTGTAACCAGAGTCAAAGCCATACATGAAGAGTCCGGTTACGTAACCGGACTCTTGCTGCAGTCGTCGGCCGTCACGCACCGGGCACTTCATTGGCCCATTATTCGAAAGACCTAGCACAGCCAGCCCCGTAGCGCCGGTCGGCGAGCCTGCCATGCCATGAAAATACAGATCCGGATAGCGCAGCAACGGGGTCGACGCTGACATGTACTGGCACTGAAGATAGGGATGCGACGTGTCATCCCCGGTATCCCAGACCCTATCTGGCCCGACCGAATCCAGCTGCACGTTGATCGTCAGTTCATCAGGATACTGGAACTGCATACGCGCCACCTGGGCGCCGTCGGCGTCATAAAACCAGGCGCGACTTGGCGCGCTGCTGTTTGTGGTTTCCGTGACGGCGCCGCCGCTGGATGAGGAGCCTCCTCCACAACTGGCCGTCATCAGGGTGACCAGGCATGCCAGGCTGTAGCGCAGTGTTATTGTCATAATGTTGTCCGAGAGAAGTCAGGCTGAAAGCAGCCTGTTGATGGCCGCAAAAAGCGATATCACCTTAATGTCAGCGCCGCCTTTTCAATATGGCAGCGTGCATCCCGATTTATTTTTCCCCGGCCGCATAGTAATCCAGATGCTCGAAACTATCATGTTCACACCCACCGGGATCTGGCGTGGTCATCCCACAGGATGCAATGAGATCATTCGCTCATACCGGGTAACGTGAGATTTTTCTGCTGTAACTGCCGCTCAAGAGAAATTTCTGCGCAAGCAGCGCTCCGTCTCAAATGAAGCAGACAAGCGCCGGCATCGGCCTGGTTATGCCGGCATTGCCCACGAGAGGCGCAGACATCGCATCCCCCCTCTCCTCCCGCTATGATGAAGGCACTCTGGACGGATCAACTGAAGGGAATCCGATACCGTGAACAATAAATGGGTGTGCCGGGCTGCGGGGGCACTGGCACTCTGGTGTGGGTTAATGGCCAACACCGCCTCTGCGGAACAACGGACGGGGCTGGTGCTTTCCGGTGGCGGTGCCAGAGGGCTCGCCCATATCGGCGTTCTCAAGGCACTCAAGGAACACAACATCACCGTTGATGCGGTAGCCGGCACCAGCATGGGCTCCATCGTGGGTGGCCTCTATGCCACCGGATACTCGGTTGATGAAATCGAGCAAATTGCCGTGGAGATGGACTGGAGAGAGGCGTTCTCCGACACCTCACCTCGTTCCCATTCCCTGTTTGCCTACCGCCAGCTGGATGCGGGAGCGCCGGTGGATTACCGGCTCAGAATTAACCGCGATGGTATCGCGTTACCCCGCGCGGCCCTGCAGGGCCAGCACCTGACCTTGATCCTGGACGAAATTTTTGCCCCGGCCCGTGACGTTCAGGACTTTGATCACCTTGCCGTTCCCTACCGTGCCGTTGCGGCAGACCTGGTTACCGGAGAACAGGTCATTCTCAAACAGGGCCGATTGAGCAGCGCAGTAAGAGCCAGCATGTCCATACCCGGGCTGCTGGAACCCATCGTCATTGACGATCGGCTGCTGGTCGACGGCGGTATCGCCAACAATATCCCCATTACTGCGCTGGATGATCAGCAGCTGGACAGACTGATCGTCGTCGATGTCGGCAGCCCCCGCTGGACCAAGGAAGATATCAACTCCTTCGGTCAGGTGCTGGCCCAGCTCACCGCATTGATGGTTCGCAACAACAGTGACCAGAGCCTTGCCCAGCTTGATGAACAGGACATTGTCATCAAACCGGATCTGGACGGCATTTCAAGCAGCGGCTTCACCCAGGCACAACAGGCCATTGATGCCGGCTATGCCGCGGCCATGGCTGTGCTTGGCCCACCTCCTGCCAACACCGCTATCGCAGATAGTGCGCAGTCCGACCAACATCACGTGTCCCCCATCGCGGTCGAGACCAGCCCGATCATCGATGAGATTCAAATCAGCAACAGTGGCGTGGTCAGCGACCGTGTCATTGCGGCCATGATTAACCAACGCACAGGCGAGCCCCTGGATCGGGCGCGCATTCGCGACGATATTTCCCATATCTATGCGCTCGATTATCACGACAGCATCCGTTACCAGCTGGAGAATGTGGACGGTAAAACCCGCCTGCATGTTCAGGCCAAGGAACGCCATACCAGCAACACCTTTGCCCAGCTTGGGCTACAGTTCTCCGATGATATGCGCGGCGATGCAACCTTCGGCATATTCGGCTCCCTGCGTGTGGCTGGCCTCAACCGCTATGGCGGAACGGCGGCCGTTTTTGCCAATCTGGGATCTCGCCCGCTACTGGAAGCACGCTTCTTTCAACCCATTGACCATCGTTTGATTTTCTTTGTCGAGCCCGTAGCAGGCTACCGCTCCGATGACATCGATCTGTATTTTGGCAACGATATTACCGAGCCGGCCGCAGTGACCCTGCGCCGCGCCGAGACCTTCGGCGGTCTGGATACCGGGGCCGCAATTTTTCGGCAGCGCGGCGAGGTCAGGGTGGGTGCCAGGGCACTCCGCGGGGAAGTTGACCCCAAGGTTGGCTTTCTGATTGAGCGCGACACCTATCATGATCGTTACCTGTTTTCCCGGCTCAGCTGGGACACCTACGATGACCTGGCCTTTCCCTCACGAGGCATACGGGGACAATACGAATATCAGGAGCACAATACTGAATTCGGCGCCGATGTGGATTACCACCGCAACCTCTTCGACATTGGCATCGCCACCACGGTCGCCGACATTTCTATTGTTGCTGAAGCAAAAGCGGCAATATCCAACACCGAGCCAGGCGCCGAAGCCATTGAACCGCTCGGTGGCTTTCTTTCCCTTTCCGGGCTGCCACCCAACAGCATCTGGGGTAATCACAGCGCCCTTGGCCGCGTGGTGGTCTCCAAGCCACTACGACCTAATCTGATCCTGCCTGCCTCGGTTCAAATCTATGCCGGCGCATCCTACGAACTGGGCAATGTCTGGATTGACCGGGATGATGTGGATACCGATTCCCTGCTGTCCAGCGGCAGCCTGTTTCTTGGCACCCGGACACCGCTCGGCCCCGGCTATGTATCTATTGGCCGCACCGAAGGAGACCTCTATGCCTTCAATATTTATTTCGGTTATGTATTTCGGTAAGGCCAGGTCATGATGCAGAAAAAAAGCTGGGCACTGATACTTTCTGTGGCGTTACTTTTGGGTTATGGCATCTGGTTTCACAGCCGTGTTCCCGTCCAGGACGCAGACTGGAAAGAGAAATATGCCGTCACGCCCGAGGTCACCCTTCATGGCGACACCCTGCACATTAACGGCATCAGGGATTTTCGTTTTGATTCGGATGGCCAGGTTGTGCAAGCCCGCTACCTGAACCGCACCTATACGTTGTCGAAACTCAAAGGCCTCTGGTTCGGCCTCTCCCACTTTGGCGGCGATGGCCTTGCCCATGCGTTTGCAAGCTTTGAATTTTCTGACGGTACTTTTCTGGCCGTTTCCATTGAGGCACGACTGCGCAAGGAGCAAAACAGGTACAACCCCCTGGCGGGCGCTTTTCGAAACTACACCAAGATGGTGGTCCTTGGCACAGAGCAAGACGTGATCGGTTCGCGAGCATTTTCCGCACAGGAACCCGTATTCCTTTATCCAATCAATGGCTCTGCACTGCAGGGACAGGCGCTGTTACTCAACTTCCTGCGCCGGGCCGACATCCTCTCCAGGACTCCAGATTTCTACAACACCCTGACAGACAATTGCCTCACCGGGTTGCTGGCCGAATCCGGTCGCTATACGGAGCTTCATGACTGGCTCGACTACCGGCTACTGCTTCCTGGCTATTCCCATGAAGTTCTCTACGAGCACGGCCTGATTGGGCAAGGCGAAAGCCTGGAACAGATTCAGGCGCAGGCAAGGGTAAATCCGGATATTGCCCCTGACACGGACAACTACTCGCAAAAAATTCGCAGCGCGCCTTCACTGTAGAAGCCCGTGTATGGCAATTCCGCCACAACCGGAAACTGAGCAGTATTCTCACGCCTTATCAGGGGGTGGGGCTTACCCCCCCTGCCCACATCACGTTGGCAGGCCGACAATGAATAACCCGGAGAGTTCGCTCATGGATGGACACAAAACCCTGGTACCCGATTGGCAAAATGCTTTGCGCAAACTTCGAGAGGAAGGGCAAGGTGAACAGGCGGCGGCCATTGAAGCTGCCCTGCAGGATGGACAAAAAATCCGTGCGATCAAGTTGTTAAAAACATCGGGGCTTTACCCGGAAAACCAGAGCGATGAATAGCGCCACCGCTTGGCGCAGGTGACATCCGGAAAGGGGTATCCAGTGCAGAAACCTATACCCTCCCGGGAAAAGAACGCCCACTCCGAAGCAGGCTGATCTCTGCCATGACAATATTTCAGATGTGGTCATGACCCCAAAAGGATCACGAGAGCATCATCTCTCTCGCAATTTACCAATGATGCTCACCACGCCCAGCACCAACGCACCGGCCAATACCCCCCCGATAAGGTTGACCAGCAAAGGTACGACAATCGATGCAGCACCCGCCATTTCCTGCAAGTGATGCACCCAGTCATGGGAACCGGGAATGCCATGAACCAGAATGCCGCCGCCCACCAGGAACATGGCCAGGGTGCCCACCACAGACAGCGTCTTCATCAGCCAGGGGGCCATGGCAAGAATGCCCTTGCCAAGGGCAATGCGCAGCCCGGCAGCGGGCGCCTGCGGATGGGTCCTGGCGAGGTAGAGGCCCGCATCATCCAGCTTCACGATACCCGCCACCAGACCATACACACCGATGGTCATCAGCACGGCAATGGCGCAGATGGCTGCGACCTGCACGCCAAAGGTGGCAGACTGCACCGCCCCCAGTGAAATCACGATAATCTCTGCGGAAAGAATGAAGTCGGTTCGAATGGCACCCTTGACCTTCTCTTTCTCGAAGGCCACCAGATCCACGCCGGGATCGGCAATTGCCTTGAGGGTTTCCTGGTGTGTGGCGTGAGCTTCTTCCTTGTGAAAAAACTTATGGGCCAGTTTTTCGCAGCCTTCATAACACAGGAACGCGCCGCCAATCATCAGCAAGGGCGTAATCAACCAGGGCATAAATGCACTGATCAGCAAGGCGGCCGGCACCAGAATCAGTTTGTTGATGGCCGACCCCTTGGCGACCGCCCACACTACCGGCAGCTCCCTGTCAGCTTTTACACCAGACACCTGTTCTGCATTAAGCGCCAGATCATCACCAAGCACCCCGGCAGTTTTCTTGGCCGCCACCTTGGTCATGACAGACACGTCATCCAGCAAGGTTGCGATATCATCAATCAGTGCCAGCAGGCTGGTTCCCGCCATATTTGTCTCCTTACCTACGGCCATTGCGGGCTGCAGTGTAACCTCAAGACCACGGCAGTGCACCGCTTGCACTCGACACTGCCATCCTTTGCTATAGTCTGTTCATACATTCATGACTTGTCGCTGCCCATGCCCGCCTCTTCCTCTCAGCGCCCAGCGTGCCTGACCCAGTTTAACCGTGAAGAACTGTCCCCGGGCCTGATCCGGGTAAGCTGCCACTACTTTCCCGAACGTCTTGAAAGCCGTCACTTTCAGGAGGCAGACATCACTCTCCCTCCCTCGCTGCAAACGGCTGTCAACAAGCGCAAAGCTGAGTACCTGGCAGGGCGCTGGTGTGGCCGGGAAGCACTCCGCCAGATAGGTAGCGACGGGGTGCCCGGATTCCATTCCGACCGCTCTCCGGTCTGGCCCGTCGGCACCCTGGGCAGCATCACCCACAGTCACGGCATTGCGGAAGTCATGGTGGGGGATGCGCGCCATTGGTTGACCGTTGGGCTGGACACGGAGCAATGGGTAAGCCCGGAGCGAGCAGCCAGGCTGGAGAGAGAATTACTGACGGAAGAGGAGCTGAAGACGCTAGCCGGAATGAGTCCGCTGCAAAGGGCGAATCGTCTGACCCTGATTTTTTCAGCCAAGGAAAGTCTGTTCAAAGCCCTCTACCCGCTGACAGGGAAGCGCTTCTACTTCCACGATGCCGTGCGCCGCCAACCCAACAGCCTGACCTTGCTCCGCACCTTGTCACCGGAGTGGCCCAAGGGCACACAGATACCCTTCCGCTGGCGCGAAAGGCAACACAGCGTACTCAGCTGGATCGCCTTACCCAGAAATAGCTAACGTAAAGGGCCTGCATTAACGATTTGACTTCGCCACCAGCCAGGATACGAGCAATATCGGACTTTATAGGGGTATTTTGGCGGTCTTTCCCCCTTGGCGCTGTGAATTTCTGCCTCTTAACCATGCAAATGGAGGGACACATTGGGAGACCCTCCTTATTTTCATCTCCCTCAAGCCTTTGCGCCCCTCACTCTCTGAAATTGATGAAAGAAGGCATCCATTTTCACGTATTGCTTACCGCGCATTCCCCATGGTGCATTAACTGACTGCCAATGCATTAATTTGGATTCCCCGAAATGCTTTCCCATTGTCAGACAACCACTTATCCATTGATTGGCACCACCTATCCCCTGGGTATACATTATAGATATCTGTCACCTAAGCCTTGGGGGCTAAGATGGGGACGAGAACGTGACAGGGATCACATTATGAACAATATTTCACTGGTGCTTGCGGCAACCTTTCTGCTGGTCGGCACCAGTTTTGCTGATGGGCAGGATGAGCGCTTTCTTGAACAGCTTTATCCGGATGGCGGTACTACCCTTTATTGTCAGGAAGCGTTCCGGGCCGGCGATCGCCTATCCGTGGATAACATTTATGACGAACGCCGTTTAGCCAAGCACTTTGGCTGTCGCAGCAGTCGTTTTTGCACTGCCAACGCAGACTACACCACCATCTCACAAGATCTTCATGGCCGTTTCCCGGTCACCCGGAAGACGGAACTTGATCGGCGCCGCACCCTGTTTGGAGATTTGCCCGACAACATCACCACTGATACAGAATGTGGTTACCGACAGTCATTCCAGGTCTTTGAACCGCCACTGCATGCCAAGGGTGACGTTGCCCGAGCCATGCTCTACCTGCATGACCGCTACCAGCTCCCACTGATTGGCACCCTGGAAATGTATCAGCGCTGGAACAAGGAAGACCCTGTGGACGAGGGAGAGAAACGGCGTAATGACGATATTGAGAAGTTACAGGGCAACCGCAATCCGTTTATTGATAATCCTGCCAAGGCAGAGTCACTGAAGGGCTCATCACCTCTGAACATGCAGTTCCCCTAAATTGGGAGGAACGTCGCGCGCTTCACGCAACACGCGAAACGGCAATAAAAAAACCGCACCCAGGGTGCGGTTTTTTTTGCTTGCTGCATGGAGCTTGCGACGTGACGTCGCGCTCAATCAGAACAGATCGGCGTCCAGCTCCATCATGGTGCCAGCACCGGCTTTCAGCTGGGCAAACAGGGCCTCGGCCTTGGGCAGGATACGCTGGACGTAGTACTTGCCAGTAACACGCTTGGCCTTGGCAAAGTCGTCATCACGGCCATCGGTGGCGGCCAGCATCTGTGCCCAAAGCCAGGCATAGATGGCGTAGCCGAAGATATCCAGGTACTCCACCGCGCCCGCGCTGATTGCGTCGGGGTTGTTACCAGCCTGCGTCAGCAGTTCACCCGTCGCGTCCTTGAGCAGGGCCAGCGCAACTTGTACCGGCTCCAGCACGTCAGCCAGCTGGCTGTTGCCAGCATTGGCTTCCAGCCAGGCATTGGCATCGGCCAGGAACGCATCGACAGACTTGCCGCCATTACGGGCCACTTTACGGCCAGCCAGGTCAAGCGCCTGGATACCGTTGGTGCCTTCATAGATCTGGGAAATTCGGCAGTCACGAACGAACTGCTCCATCCCCCACTCGCGGATATAACCATGACCACCGAAGACCTGCTGGCCAGTGATGGTGGTTTCCAGACCGCGATCGGTGAAGAAGGCCTTGGCAATCGGGGTCAACAGTGCGACACGATCTTCCGCTTTCTTCTTGATGTCTGCATCGTCGCTGAACTTGGCGGCATCCAGTTGCATGCCCACGTAGGCAGCCAGGGCACGGCCACCTTCGTTGATGGCACGCATGTTCATCAGCATGCGACGCACATCGCCGTGTACGATAATCGGGTCAGCCGGGCCACTGGGGTTCTTGGCTCCGGTGGCGCTGCGACCCTGCAAGCGCTCGCGGGCATAGTCCACTGCACTCTGGTAGCTCACTTCACCCAGACCCAGGCCCTGCAGACCAATGGACAGACGCTCGTAATTCATCATGGTGAACATGCATGCGAGGCCCTGATTCGGTTCGCCGATGATCCAGCCCTTGGCGCCGTCAAAGTTCATCACGCAGGTAGCGGAACCCTTGATGCCCATCTTGTGCTCAATGGAGCCACAGGTAGCACCGTTACGCTCACCCGGGTTGTTGTCAGCATCGGGCAGGAACTTGGGCACCAGGAACAGGGAAATGCCCTTGGAGCCTGCAGGCGCATCCGGCAGCTTGGCGAGCACCAGGTGAATGTGGTTGCTGGTCAGGTCGTGCTCACCGCCAGTGATGAAAATCTTGGTGCCGGTGATGCTGAAAGAACCGTCATCGTTGGGCTCTGCCTTGGTGCGGCCAATGCCCAGATCGGTCCCGGAATGGGGCTCGGTCAGGCACATGGTGCCGCTCCACTCACCGCTGTAGAGCTTGGGCAGATACTGGCTCTTCAGCGCCTCGGAGGCGTGGGCATCGATGGCCAGACAGGCACCACTGGTCAGCGCGGGATACAGCGCAAATGAAGAGTTGGCACTGTGCATCATTTCCTCGAACAGCACCGCGAGGGACTTGGGCATGCCCTGGCCTCCGAACTCCGGGTTACCGGAGAAGGCAGTCCAGCCATTCTCGGCGAAGGTCTTGAAGGCTTCCTTGAAGCCCTCCGGCGTGGTCACATCGCCGTCGTTCCAGCGACAGCCCTGTTCGTCACCTTCACGGTTGAGGGGGAACAGCAGACCTTCAGTCATCTTGCCCGCTTCTTCCAGAATGGCGTCGGACAGGTCGCGGGTTACCTCGGCGGTAGCAGGCATGGTGGCCCACTGCTCGTCCGCTTTGAACACATCGTTGAGAACAAAACGCATGTCCTCGAGGGGCGCTTTATAGATCGCCATTTGCACTTCTCCCGAAAATTGGCAGGGCGCAAATTTTAGGCAGCCGGAGCCCGTCATTACAGGCTTATTTGTGACTCACCGTTCATGACGGCACGCCATACGGGGATTCCGGGGCTGACCGAAAAGTCACGCCTTGTGACTGTCCGAGCCCTCTTTCACGGGCTCGGGTCGATTCCACAACCACAAGAGTGTCACACACAGCATCAAGGGCACGACAATCTTGACGGCAATATAGGCATTGGAGAACGAGATAATCATGATGCTGATCAGCATCATGGTGGAGGCCGCACACTTGGCCCGGCGGGATACAGCGCCATTCTGGCGCCATTGCAGAATCGGCTCACCGTAGCGGGGATGTTCCAGCAGCCACTGCTCCAGCGCAGGCCAGCCGCGGGTTCCGGCCCAGGCGGCCACCAGCAGAAAGGGCACCGTGGGCAAGCCCGGTACCACCACACCGATCATCCCAAGGGTGACAAAACATATCGCCAGAAAACGCCAGCACAGTGTCCGTACCATTACCCTGATCCTTCGGGATCCCGCCCTGAACGGGACCACCTGCTCATTACGAGGATTCAGTATGCGACGGCTTGCGGACTCAGGCAAAGGCATTACAGACCCGGGATGTGTGCCTTTCGTCGTAAATCAGGGTGGCGCAAGCGCCCCCTCCCGGTTTACTGCCCTGGGCCCGTCGCCCAATAAAAAAACCCGCCATAAAGGCGGGTTTTTTTATTGGGCTTGAGCCGCAGGATCAGAATGCGAAGTGTTCGGCATCCAGTTCCATCATGCAGTCCAGGCCGCCTTCAATGGCACCCTTGTGGCCGGCAACGCGCGGCAGGATACGCTTGAAGTAGAACTTGGCAGTGCTGATCTTGGCCTTGTAGAAGTCCTCGTCACCCGCACCCGCTTCCAGCTTGGCATGAGCCACAGCCGCCATGCGCGCCCACAGATACGCCAGGGTCACGTAACCGGAGTACATCAGGTAATCCACGGAAGCAGCGCCAACATAATCCGGGTTCTGCATGGCCTGCATACCGATGGCCTGGGTCAGCTCACCCCATTCCTTGTTGTAAGCCGCCAGCGGCTCCAGGAGTTCCTTCAGGTCAGCATTGTCTGCATTCGACTCGCAGAACTTGTGAACGATCTTGGTGAAGTTACGCAGGGCCTGACCCTGAGTCATCATCACTTTACGACCCAACAGGTCCAGCGCTTGAATGCCGGTAGTACCTTCATACAGGGTAGAGATACGCGCATCACGCACGTTCTGCTCCATGCCCCACTCACGGATGAAGCCGTGGCCACCGTAGATCTGCACGCCGTGGTTGGCGGCTTCCAGACCCGCTTCGGTCACGAATGCCTTGGCGATGGGCGTCAGCAGAGCCATCAGATCATCGGCTTCCTTGCGGGCCGCGTCATCCTTCTCCAGCTTCACCTTGTCACCCAGCTGGGCACACAGGTAAACCAGCGCACGACCACCTTCGGCGAACGCCTTGGAGGTGAGCAGCATGCGACGCACGTCCGGGTGAACGATAATCGGATCCGCCGGACCTTCCGGGTTTTTCGGGCCAGACAGGCTGCGCATGGCCAGACGATCTTTGGCGTAGGTCAGCCCACCCTGAAAGCCCAGCTCGGCGTGAGCCACACCCTGGATAGCGGTACCCAGACGGGCAAAGTTCATGAACGTGAACATGCAGTTCAGGCCCTTGTTCTCCGGGCCGATCAGGTAACCTTTGGCACCGTCAAAATTCATTACGCAGGTTGCAGATGCCTTGATGCCCATCTTGTGTTCAATGGAACCACAGGCAACGGCATTGCGCTCGCCCACACCGCCATTACCGTCGGTGAGGAACTTCGGCACGATGAACAGGGAGATACCCTTGGTGCCTGCAGGCGCGCCCGGCAGACGGGCCAGAACGATGTGGACGATATTCTCGGCCATATCGTGCTCACCGGCAGAGATGAAAATCTTGGTACCGGTAATGCTGTAGGAGCCATCGGCGTTCGGCTCGGCCTTGGACTTGAGAATACCCAGGTCGGAACCACAGTGCGGCTCGGTCAAACACATGGTGCCGGTCCACTCACCGCTGGTCAGCTTGGGCAGGTAGGACTGCTTCTGCTCGTCGGTGCCGTGCTCTTCGATGGTGGCGACTGCACCATGAGACAGACCCGGATACATGCTCCAGGACCAGTTGGCGGTACCGGTCATTTCGGAGATGGCGATACCCGCAGAGCCCGGCAGGCCCTGACCACCAAACTCCGGATCGCCGCCCATGGCCGGCCAGCCGCCTTCCACGTACTTGGCGTAGGCTTCTTTGAAGCCTTTCGGGGTGGTAACAACACCATTGTCAAAACCACAGCCTTCCTCATCACCGGAACGGTTCAGGGGAGCCAGTTCGTTTTCTGAGAACTTGGCACCCTCTTCCAGAAAGGCGTTCAGCAGTTCACTGTTGATGTCTTCCAGACCGAGGCTTGCGTAGTGGCCGTCCAGGTCCAGGACTTCGTTCAGTACAAAGCGCATGTCGCGCAGGGGAGCCTTGTAATCCGGCATCTCAAATCTCCCTAATCAAAGAGTGAAAATGCGGCGGGCCACGAGCTCGCCGGTCATTGGGAGGGTAATCTTAGGTCAGCGTTCCAGCGAGTCTCCAGTGCTATTTGTGACCCACAAGTCAAACAAGCGTTTGAAACTGCCGTTTGCAATATAAAAGCCAAGTTTTACAGTGACTTATTAAAATATCGCAAAAATAAACAAGGCGTATATCGCACCACCGATTACTCCGCCATCGCTGCTATACTCCTGTCCAACTGATGAAGGAATCATGAATATGCTCGATCCCAACCTGCTCGATATTCTGGTCTGCCCGGTGAGCAAGGCCCCGCTGATCTACGACGAGAAACAAGGTGAATTGAAGTGCAAGGCCAGCGGTCTGGCCTACCCGGTTCGCGACGGCATTCCCGTGATGCTGGAAGAACAGGCACGCACAATGACTGACGCCGAGATCAGCAAGCTCTAAGTTGTCGAACAAGGAATCCCCATGCACAAGGCCATCGCCTTTTCCCTGACGCTTCTCAGCAGCACATTATTTGCCGCAGAAAACAGCGGAGTCGAAGGGAGCGCAAACGATCCCGACAGACAGGCTGAAGTGCCTTCGGAAAACACCTCCCCCAGTCAGATGAGCGAAAAGCAGAAACTCAATGACTGCCTGCTGCGAAGTGCCCAGACCGCCGACCCCAATGTCACGGCCAGGGAACTTCGGGGCTGGTGCACTAACGGTGAACCGGAAAAGCAACGCAGTCTCCATGAAGATGCCTTGCGGGCGAGACTGGCCCTGGAAAACACCTCCCAGGGCAATCCCTTCGTGATTACTCCTCACCGGCGTAATTACCTGATGCCCTACAGCTACTGGTCCAATCGCAAATGGAACGATCCAGACAAGGACGATAGTTCGCTGGATCCCACTGAAGTCAAATTTCAACTTTCACTGAAAGCCCCCATCAAGGAAAACATCATAGATGATGTCACCCTCTGGATGGCTTTCACCGGCACCTTCTACTGGCAGGCTTACAACAAGGACGAGTCGGCACCGTTTCGCGAGGTGAATTACGAGCCGGAAATCTTCATCACCAAGCCGGTTAACTGGCAAATCGGCCCAGTGGATTCCGAGCTGCTGGCACTGGGCTTTGTCCATGAATCCAACGGACAGGACGTTCCGGTATCACGGAGCTGGAACCGTATCTTCATGACTTATGTGGCCAAGACCGGGGATTACTACTGGTCACTCAAGCCCTGGTACCGCCTTCCGGAAAGCAGCAAGGACGATCCCCTGGATACTCAGGGCGATGACAACCCGGATATTGAAAAATACCTGGGGCATTTCGAACTGGAAGTCGCCCGCCCATTCGGCAATCACGTACTGGAAATCATGGTGCGCAACAATCTGCGCAGCGACAACAAGGGGGCCGGACGCTTGAATTATTCATTCCCGCTGTCAAAGCGCTTCAAGGGACTGGTGCAAGTATTCAGTGGTTACGGGGATTCGTTGATCAATTACGACGATTACGAAAACCGGTTCAGCCTGGGAATCTTGTTGACGGATTCGTTGTAAGCGTTTCGAGTAGCCAAGAGCAAAACCCGATCCAGCCAAAAGCAGGAGGGCACTTTCGGGTTTTCGCTACTCGAGACTCGTCGTCCGCTATTGCATCAATACCACAGCGTAAACAGCAACCGCGTCACAGTGGCATCAAAACTGTATAGCGGCTCAGTGCCCGGCGTGGTTTGCACACGGATATCCCGGAAGTTGTTGTAGTCGAACTGGAAACGATCCACCCACAGGTGCAAGCCAGCGCGATCAAAAGTTTCCCAGTTCTCCTTGTTGAACTGAAAACCTATCCCCAGCCCGATCACCGTGGATTCGAAATCGCTCAGTTCCTTGTCCCGGGCCAGAAAGTTGCTGGCATCCCTGAAGGGAAACAAGTCGGAATAAAAATCTGCCTGGCCCTGCTCATAACGACGGTAACGGCTTTCCAGGGTCCAGCGTTGACCCAGCGGCTGTATCAGTTTCAGTTGCCAGCTATTGGCATCAATGCCCCAGGAATCACTATAAACCCGATACTCACCATGCAACCCGGCCCGCCACGGCAGGTAATACGATAACCCCAGGGTCGTTGCCTCACTGGTGCGGGTTCGCGGATACCGTTCCGGCTGAAAACTGTAGCCGCCACCACTATTGAGATAGCGTACGGAGCGGTAAGGGTTATTCAGATATCCTTCATCGGTAATCAACTCATGGCCCAGGCTGGCCACCAGATCCCGGGTAAGCACCTGAGACAGACCAATGCGAAAATGCTGGCGATCCGCTTCATCGGAAAAGGTGTTATCTCCGCTACGGAACACTTCATCCTTGCCCAGCGAATAGCCCAGGCGCAAGGTAGTCAAATCACCAAAGAAATCCTGGCTCAGGTCAAAGTGGGCCGAGTTCGCCTCGAAATCATTTTCCTTGCTGACGCCATAGCTCAGGGAGTAAATCGACTTGCCGTGCAGGTAATCCACGCCGACACTTTTCTCGGTGCGCTTTTCCGAATAGGGGCTGGCACTGGTCACCACATCGATGGAGGCCGCGGACACTTCGTCCACATAGTAGTTGGCACTTACCGCCACCTTGTCGGCAAAGGACTTCCTCACCAGCACTGACGGCCCGGCAATCTCCATCCCGCCGCCATCATATTCATGGCGCAACAGATCGAAGCGGTCTTCGGGCAGCACTGCCGCCTGCACCTCCGCGCCCAGCAGTAGCACAGCCATCAGCAAAAAAGGATTACGTATCAGTTGCACCCGCAACCTCCACCCGCACTGCCCTCTGCTCCGCGCATGGCTTCACGAGCCTGATGCACGTGATGCATATAATTTTCTGCCACCGGATGGCCCGCAGCGTTCATCACCGGGTCGGCAAGTCGTGAACGCTCATAGGGTTTCACCCAGGGCTTGATGGCGCAGCCGGTTTGCAGAATGACCACAATCAGCAGCGCGATACGCATCATCATTCCAGCACCAATGCCTTGATCTGCGCTTCGTACTTGTCCATGAAACCGTCCTTGTAGCCGCGATGGTGGTGGCGCACCACCCCGTTGCGATCAATCAGCACCGTGGTGGGCATGGCATCCACCGTATAGGTTTCGCTGGTTCCGTTATCCGGATCGAACAGCACCGGGAACGATACAGGCACCTTGTCCAGCAGCTTCATGGCCTGACTGCGCTCTTCATCCAGGTTGATGCCCACCACGGTAAATCCGTAATCACGATACTCACGATAAAGGTCATTCAGCAACGGCATTTCCGTACGACAGGGGCCACACCATGACGCCCAGAAGTTCACCAGCACCACCGTGCCGCGTAGCTCGTTGAGCTTTACATTTCGGCCATCCAGTGACTTGAGAGTGAAATCCGGCGCCGGCTTACCTTCCTCCGCTGCCAGCGCCGGAGCCGCCAACATAGAGAGCGCCATGGCTATCGTGATCAATACCGCTAATACTGTTTTCATTGTGGCCTTCCCCCAAAATCAGAAAAACAGGCTCACGCCCGCACTCAATTCCATGTTGTGTGTGAGTTTGTCCTCGCCCAGCACATCGAGATTGAACAGATGGTCTTTCATGTCTACCCGAAAAGCGGTGAAATCGTTGATCAACAACCGGTACCCCACCCCAAGACTGATGGTGAAATGTTCATCTCCGGCAAACTCTGTCATTCCGGCGCCACCCAATACAAAAAGCGCGTTGTTGAACGCACGGTTTCGGGACAGGAAGGCTTCGCCCGGCAACAGGTTATAACCGACCCCTGCCTGGTAGTAGGTAAAGGCTCGCTCATCATCCGTGAGCAATTGCACCCCGGCATTCAGCCTTTCAAAACTGGTTTCATCCGCCTTGGCCCTGCCCAACATGGCCTCGAAGAACACATCTTCGGAGAGATGATAATCCAGTCTCAGCCCCAACACCGGCTGGGTACCAAAATCCTCAATGGAAATCAGACCGGTGTAGATCCCTGCCTCAAAATTTTCTGAATCAATATCCGCTTCGGTAATACGGCGCCGTTCGATGCGGGGATCCAGCACAGATTCCGGTCTGGCATCGCGCACTACCGCTTCCTGTTCTGCCCGTTCGTCGGCCCCAGCCAGTATCGGCAACAGCAGGCTCAAAACAATACAGAGAAACCGAATTTCCATTCTTCAATATTCCGATTCTGGTTTTCTTCAGTGAACAGCACGTAGCTGCGATATTCTGTGCGCAACAGGAAGCCTCGAGCCAGGTAATATTTCAGGCCCAGACCGCCTTGGGCATAGTTTTCCTTGCGGTTTTCCGGGCGCACCAGAGTGGCTCTTGGCTCGATCGTGGCACGTCCTGTGCCTAACATGACATAGGGAGACAGGCGCCAGGCAGGAAAAAGCTGATGCTGCAGATTGATCTCGAAAACATCGTTATTCGAAAAGTCACCACTCGCAAGAAAATACTGTGTTTCTGCGGTAATGTTTTCAGTGAACCGATAACCCAACGCCACGCCCAGCGAAGAGGCACCATCATAGCTTCCCCCCAGCAACGAGGCCTGCCAGCGATGGTTTTGCCACTGCTCACTGGAATAGGCCAGCGCCGGCGGCTCGCCAGTGCCATCACGGGTTTCCAGTAGTGCCTTCCGAGGCACCCAGCCCACCCGGCCACGCACGGTTTCCACCTTGATCCAGCCCGCTCGCTCAAACAGCAGGGTCAGCGGTGCATTGCGCTCAACCACATGAAAGACCGGATAACCTCGGCCAGGACCGGTATGCAATTCCAGGAATGATGCCTCGACCTTGACCTGCAACGGCCTGGTGGTCTGCGATTGTTCTGCAATGGCTGGCTGAAATATTCCCGCGCAGACCACGAGGCAACATACCCTGAGCAGGATTTCAAAATACTCTGCGTGCGTCTTTAACATCTAGCATTCATGCGGCAAGTCCGTTTACTCCGGCACCCTAAACGGGTCGTTATATTGCTGTGCGCCGAGATCAATCCATTCTGCCAGTAACCGCAACTCTTCATCACTCAGCCAATCATGATGACTCCCACCAGGAGCAAACAGACTGAAGAAACGCCCCGAGTTCCGGGCCTGACCTGCACGAACCGGAGCGGATATCTCAACCGGCTCTACCAAGGGTACAGGGTTACCGTTGATATCCAGCACCAATACTCCGTCTTCATCCGTCTGGTACACGATATTCCCTTCATCATCGAGTGCAATAGCTAAACGGTCTATCAATGCACCGTCCAGCAAAATTTGCTCATTATCATCAAACAGCAACTCGCGGTAACTGGTCAGCTGGGAAGGCTGATCCACTGCCGGGTCCCCGGTAAGCTCCAACTGGCCCAGGGGCACCTGAATGGCGTTGCTGGCGTCACGACGGTTATGGCATTGCGTGCAGGTCACCTCCGTGGCCACTCCGCCTACCATCGCATTACGCGGCAGGTCCCAGATCGGCTGAATATGGTCGGGATAATTGATAATGGTGCGGCAACCCGGCTGCCAATCCGCCAGACAAACCGGATCCACAGGAATCTCGGTTTCAAGGTCGGTATACCTCAGCTGCAACTCCGTAGCCGGATCCGGTGCAGGATCGGTCCACACATCCTCAGCCACCATATCCATCATCGGCAGTTCCCGTTCCGGATACAGTCGGGTCAGCGCCTGGGCCATGGTTTCTCCGGCATCTGCAAAGCTGACCACGTCACTGCGGGTATTCGGGAAAGGAGAGCCGGTCAGTGGCGCGCCCGGATTGAGCGAAGCTGCCATGCCTTGCTGACGGCCATGGGGAAGCGGACTACTGCTCCCGTGACACCCCTTGCAATGGAGGGTCTCACCCGGCCGCAGGGTAATCCATGCTCCATGCCGGCCGTACACAGACTGGCCATCCGCACCCACCAGTTGCAATCCCAGTGGCGCATCCGCTGGCACCCGCACCCGTACCGATCCGTCCGGCTGCACTGGTACGTACCCCACAATCTCGCGCATGCCGAAAGCTGGCATTCGCCCTATCTGGCTGGCGGGGATATTGCGAACCTCATCACCGGGAATCGGAACCCCTTTGATCACACGCAAGAAACGCACTGCGCGCTGTTCGGGAGCCACCCGTGCCGGGTTGGCAAAATTGGCGAAGCTCTCACCTCCTGCCGGCAAGGGATCCATGAACCCTGAGAAAGCGCCATCCAGATCATAAATGCTGCGAATATCCAGCACGGCCAGATTACTGTCCGCCAGCGTCGTTTCGCGTTCCGGCAGGAGTGGCTGAGCAGGCAACCGGGTAGCGGTGGCCACCGCCAGTTCGGTAATCCAGATACCATCGCGGGGCTTCACCACAGGCCGTTGCACGGCTTCTGCAGGATCAAACACCCACAAGCCGTAGGCCGGTGGCGCACCAGGCAAACCGCGGGAAAGATACTCCTCCGTACAGGGGCGCAGGGTACCGTTTTCATCCAGCCGGCAAGGTGACCATGCCATCAGCAAACGCCCGCTGGCGTCATTCATGGGCGCCAGATCGGCAAGCCAACCCGCGACATCAACCGACCCGGGGCGAGCGGATGACAAACTCAGCGACTGCTCGGCGGCACCGCCGTTAACCCCCTCCAGCGGGCCATCCCGATTCACGAAAGCCCCCACATCCACCAGTATCGGCTGAATTGCCAGATTGCGGGATTCTACCGTTCGCAGCGCCGTGATCACCCTGCCATCTTCCGCCATGGCCAGCGGCTGGAACTGGCGGCGCAAATCGCCCACCCATTCGTGGCTATTGGCGCCATAAAGCGGCTCCACCGCCGTGCCATCCGGATTGACCCGATAGAGATCAAAGCGGTTTACGCTGTCCTTGTTGTCCCAGCGCTGAAACAGGATGCGCCCATCGGCCATCACCAGTGGCGCCACATCATGGCTGGCATTGAAGGTAATCTGTTCCACCCCGGAGCCATCCGCCTCCATCACATGCAAGGCAAAGGCGCGCACATCGCGACCCTCCTCCAGGGGATAATATTGTGGGCGCCCCTCATCCAACATGCGCGCACGTGTCTGCGGCTGGCGCGTGGAGGCAAAGACAATCCGGCCATCCGGCAGGTAGGCGGGGTAGCGATCCTGGCCCTGCTCCGCCAGCACGCGACTGGAAATGACCCGTTTGGCTACGCCACTGGTAAATTCGTACTCCCAGATATTCCAGGTGGGTTGCTCGTCATCATCTGCATCCGGTATTTGCGGGGCACGAGCGGAAAACAGCATGCGGCCACCATCGAAGCTCATCGTCAGGTCGCGGATATCATGGCCACGCCCCAACACCGGAGTCGTGACATCCCGCGCCACCGAACGGCTGGACACCCCCTCGCGCACGATCAACCGAGCCCCCGGCAGAAAGCCCGCCGGATCTTCCAGAGAATCCAGCGCATCATCATCCATGCCGAGGCGTGGCGCCGTTCGCTCCACATAGGCCAGAGGAATGTCCGTCACTGTGGAATCTTCCCCCTGACTCCCCCCATCCATCCCGCCGCAGCTACTCAAGGCCCCAAGCAGCGCTAGCCGAATGGATACTTTTAGTATTTTCACCCGCCCGTCCGTAATTATTAGATTTCCGACAGTATCGCGAAGATATTCTTAGATTTCTGGGGCCCGAATCACAGTGCCCACCACCGAATGTCGTAGAGAATAGCAGTGGGTAACGGGAATTCAGTTGAACAAAGGTTAACAACGCCAATAATCCGGCGACTGAATAAAGACAGAATAAAGGGGGATGGATCCGATGATACGCATCTGGGGGATAGCGCTGACAGCAGCATCCATGCTGTTCTGCGCCCAGCACAGTCTGGCCAACAGCCGTGATCAGGCACAGCGGATACATAACCGCCTTGCCGGCGTGCCCGCCGATGCCGCCACCCTCACCGAGATGGCATCGCTGATCGACATCAATAATGCCCATGCCGCCGCCGAGTTGGCCATGGAGCACCCGGCCTTCTACAGCGTGACCCTCAAGCAGTTTGCCACCCCCTGGACCAATGAGGCCCAGGACGTTTTTGCCGATCTCAACGACTACACCGCCACGGTCATCGGCGCCATCCGCGATGACGTGGATTTTCGCCGCATCCTGTTTGCCGATCTGCTCTATGTGGGGAATGCCAGTCCAGCCGCCGCCGCAGACAGCAACGCACATTACCGCAATCTGGAAGCCAGTCACGCGAACCTGAAAGCAGTGCTGCAGCCGTCGAGCCAGACCAGTCAATACGGCACCCCGGCACAAGCGGTAGCCGGTGTGCTGACCACCCGCGCCGCCGCCAACGCCTTCTTCTATGCCGGAACCAACCGGGCCATGCTGCGCTTCACATTGATGAATCACATGTGCCGGGATCTGGAACAGGTCAAGGACACCACCCGCCCCTCCGACCGGGTTCGCCAGGATGTGAGCCGCAGTCCCGGCGGTGACAGCCGCATTTTCCGCAACAGCTGCGTGGGCTGCCACAGCGGCATGGACCCGCTGGCCCAGGCGTTCGCCTACTATGACTGGGAAGGCGACCAGGAAGGCGATGGCGGACGCATGGTCTACAACACCGGCACCGATCCGGACACCGGCACCCGGGTACAGGGCAAGTACCTGATCAACAGCAACAACTTCCCCTGGGGCTATATCACACCGAATGATCGCTGGGACAACTACTGGCGCGAAGGCCCCAATGCCAACCTGGGCTGGGACAGTACCCTTGCCGGCAGCGGCAATGGCGCGGCCAGCCTTGGCGAGGAACTGGCCAACAGCGAGGTCTTTGCCAGCTGCCAGGCCGAAAAAGTATTCCAGGCCGTGTGCCTGCGCAAACCGGCGGACAGTGCAGACACCAGCCAGCTGGCCACCATGACCAGCGCTTTCAAAAACGACAACTACCGCATGAAGACCCTGTTTGCCGATGCGGCCACCTACTGCATGGGAGACTGAGACAATGCGTATCGGACTTCTCATCAGCACATTGAGTCTGGCCCTGCTGGCCGGCTGTGGCGGTAGCAGCAGCGGCGCCAGCACCCAGAACAATCCGCCCCCCACCAGCGGGGACGGCTCGGTCAATTATCAGGGGCCGGCACCGCGCAACAGCGACGTGTCTGCCTTCAAGATCTACATCTGGAACAACCTGGTCAGCGAACAGCGCTGCGGCGCCTGCCATGGCAGCCAACAGCCCGCCTTCGTGCAAAGTGGCGATATCAATGCGGCCTACGCCGCCGCCAACCCCCTGATCAACCTGAATAATCCTGCTGCCTCCCCGATGGTGCAGAAAGTGGCCGGAGGCCATAACTGCTGGGAAAGCGATGCGCAGGTCTGCGCCGATCTGATCAGCACCTGGATCAGCGCCTGGGCCGGGGAAAGCCTGGGCCTGGGTGGCGGCACCACGGAACTCACCGAGCCCACCATCAAGGATCCGGGCAACAGCAAGAACTTCCCGGCGGATCCGACCCTGTTCCAGACCCATGTCTACCCGCTGCTGGATGATTACTGCTCCGACTGCCATCAGAGTGACGCCAGCACCCCGCAGAGCCCTTACCTGGCCGCCGACGACGTGAACGAGGCCTATGCCGGCGCCCAGAGCAAGATCGACCTGAACCAGCCCGCACTCAGCCGGCTGGTGGAGCGTCTGGGCGAAGACGGCCACAACTGCTGGAGTGACTGCGGCAGCGACGCCCAAACCATGGAAGATGCCATTCGCGCCATGGCCAACGGCATCACCGCCACTGCCCCGGATGACGATCTGGTATTGAGCAAGGCTCTCAATGTGGGCGATGGCACGCTTGCTGCCGGCGGCGGACGCTACGAAAGCAATGTGATCGCCCGCTATGAATTCAAGACCGGTGAAGGCACCGTTGCCTATGACACCTCCGGGGTGGAACCGGCCATCAATTTGCAGTTCAGCGGCGACGTGAGTTGGGAAGGCGGCTGGGGCATTCGCCTCAACAACGGCAAGGCCCAGGGCAGCACCCTCGCCAGCAAGAAACTCAGTGACATGATTCAGGCCACCGGCGAGCTGACTCTGGAGGCCTGGATCACCCCGGTGAGCACCGGCCAGGATAACGCCCACATCATCAGTTATTCTGCCGGCCCCGATACCCGCAACCTGACGCTGGCACAAAGCGACAGCGACTTCGTGGTCTATCAGCGCACCGGCGAATCCACCGACCTGAATGGCGAGCCGATTCTGGCCACGGACGACATGCCTTTGCAGGCCAGCCAACAGCACGTGGCCGTCACCTACGATCCAGTCAATGGCCGCCGCCTGTATATCAACGGCGAACGGCATCCTGCCCTTGACCCGGCCACCCCCGGCCTGCTTAACACCTGGGACGACACCTTTGCCCTGATCCTTGGCAACGAAGCCTCCAACGACCATCCCTGGGAAGGGGTGATTCGCTTCGCCGCCATTCACAATCGCGCCCTCACTGCGCAGCAGGTGCTGACCAACTTTGCCGCCGGTGTCGGGGAACGTTTCTTCCTGCCGTTCTACATCGGGCATCTTATCGATCAACCCGGCGCCTACGTGGTATTTGAAGTCTCCCGCTTCGACAACTACAGCTACCTGTTCGCCGCCCCCTACTTCATCAACCTGCAGCAGGACAGTGTGGAAAGCAGCACCGCCATGCAGGGCATGCGGATCGGCATCAATGGTCGAGTGCCCGATGTGGGCCAGTCCTTTGCCCAACTCGACACTGAACTGGGCGGTGAAGGCTACAGCAGCCAGGGAGAAAACCTGTCCCGACTGGGCACCCTGCTACCGGTGGAACAGGGTCAGGATAACGACGAATTCTTCCTGACTTTTGAGCGCCTGGGCAGCCACAGCAATGCCTTTACCGAACCGACGCCGCTTCCCCTGACAGCCAACCAGTATGGCCAACAACCGGAAGTGGGCCTGCGCGACTTTGCCGAAATCAATGCCACCATGAGCGAACTCACTGGCGTGCCCCAAACCCGTGGTGAGATTCCGGATACCTATCTGCGCTTGCGTACACAGCTACCCAGCGAAGAAAACATCGAGGCCTTTCTCACCGCCCACCAGATCGGGATTGCCCAGCTGGCGATTGAGTACTGCAACGCGCTGGTGGAAGCGGAGCGCAACAATGACTCAAGCATTACCCCGCTGTTCCCGTCCATGAATTACAACAGTGATGTGACCACCATTACCGAGCAGCAATGGCGGGATCGGGTTATCGACCCGCTGTTTGAACGCATGATCGGCAACGGCCAGGCGCGTCAGCCGCTGCGCACGGAAGTCGGAGCCGAACTGGAGCATCTGCTGTTTGATACCAACCTGACCCAGTGCAGTAGCAATTGCGCCGAACGCACCGCTACTGCCACCAAGGCCGCCTGTGCCACCGTGCTGGGCAGCGCTTCCATGCTGGTGCAATAAGGGGAACATGATGATCACCCGACACTTTTTCAAAAAACGTCAGCAACCCCTGCACCCGGATGCACCGCTGCTGAATCTGGGCCACGGCAAACCCGTGACCCGTCGCGACATGCTCGGCCGAGGTCTGATCAGCGGCGCGGCCTTCGGCACTGTCGGCCTGTTTGGCTTGTTCAGTAATCCACGCGAGGCCATGGCCGCCCTGTCGCCGGATCTGGAAACCATCAAAACCGATTGCGGCATCGTGGCAGAAGGCGCGGGCAAGATTCCGTTTATCTGTTTCGATTTGGCCGGCGGCGCCAATATTTCCGGCTCCAACGTCCTGGTGGGAGGCCAGGGGGGACAGGAGGATTTTCTGTCCAGCGCGGGATACTCCAAGCTCGGACTTCCCGGCAATCTGGCCCCCAACAATAACCCCGGACTGGTGAACCGCGATCTCGGCCTGGCGTTCCATAGCGATTCCGCCTTCCTGCGCGGCATCATGGAAAAGGCCTCGGCGGCCGCCCCCAATGTGAATGGGTGTGTTATCCCTGCTCGTTCGGAAAATGACACCGCCAACAATCCGCACAACCCCATGTACGGGATTTTCACTGCCGGAGCTGATGGTGAATTAATGTCGTTGATTGGTTCGCGCAGCTCCCTGTCTGGCGGCAACTCGCTGGCACCGGATGGCTCAGTGGTTGCGTCCGCTCGTCCCACCAAGATTGATCGCTTTTCCGATGTGACCGGTCTGGTGGATACCGGCAAACTGGTAGGACTGCTCAGTCCGGAAGATGCCACCTCAGTGATGGAATCCATCGCCCGTATAAGCCACAAACGCATCGACCGCATCGACAGCGGCCTCACTGACGCCAACCGGCGCAGTAATCTGCGCGATCTGCTCCGCTGTGGTTATGTGGAAGCGGCGGACATTACTGACCGTTATGGTGATCCCACCCCGCTGGATGTGGAGGAAGACCTGGATATCCTGTCGATCTTTTCTGCCAACGAATTGAATGACCGAGAGTTTGCCAAGACCGCTTCCATCATGAAGCTGGTGGTCAACGGCTATGCCGGCGCAGGCTGTATTTCCATGGGCGGTTTTGATTATCACACCGGGGAGCGGGCCACTGGCGAACTGCGTGATCTGCGCGCGGGTCGCTGCATGGGCGCCTGCCTGGAATATGCACGCCGCAAGGGCGTACCCATCATGCTGTATGTATTCAGCGACGGGTCGGTCGCCAGTAACGGACGAATTGATGACTCGGTCAATGGCCGCGGCAAAGGCGAATGGACCGGCGACAATTCCTCCACTGCTGCTTCCTTCATCCTGGTCTACAACCCCGCCAGTCGTCCCAGTCTCAACAACGGCCAGCAACAGCTGGGCTGGATGCGCCCGGACGCCTCGGTGGAAACTGCCGGCAGCCCTGCAGCGAACAATGTGAACCTGCTGGCCGAAACCGTCTGGCTTAACTACATGGCCCTGCACGGCGAACAAAATCAATTCGCCAGCCGTTTCCCCAATCACAGTCTTGGCAACGCGACGTCCCAGGACAGGCTTACCGCGTTTGAACCCATCGTGAACGGGACGATTTGAGACGCAAGCTTCATGCTAGAAGCTGCGACACGTGGAAATACAGCGTTTAACCGGTACTGTGCTCCGCGCTGCCATGCTTCGTAGAAAGGCCGAAAAGCGGGGAACTTTTCGGCCTTTCTTAATCCAATCANGCGTAGCTCGTAGCTCGTAGCTCGTAGCTCGTAGCTCGTAGCTCGTAGCTCGTAGCTCGTAGCTCGTAGCTCGTAGCTCGTAGCTCGTAGCCCGTAGCTAGATTTTCTCGCTCACCTCCGCCTGACGCAGCAACTGGATAAACTCGGAGCGGTAGCCATAGGCATCCTCGCCCTTGTTTTGCTGAGCCAGTTCGATGGCATCGTCCAGATCCCAGTCGCCGGTGTACTGACTGCCCTTGAGTAACTGGGCCGCGCCGGCCACGGCGATGGCGAAACCGGTTTCACGGGCCTGCCGGGCACTGGCGCTGTTCTGCTCAACCGGCACAGGGGTCTCGATCAGTTTTGAGGTGCTTTCGCCTGGTTTCTTGTAACGCAGTTTCAGGAAGGCATATTCCCCGGCGAACGGGGTCTCCGTTTTGTTATCACCCTTTTCATAACGGCCCGGCTCGATCATTGGCGCTTCACCCACTGGGGTAATTTCATAGATCGCCGTCACCGTATGTCCGGCACCGATTTCACCGGCATCCACTTTGTCGTTATTGAAATCTTCCCGTTCCAGAGCACGGGTTTCATACCCCAGCAGACGATATTCCTGCACTGTAGCCGGGTTGAATTCCACCTGAATTTTCACGTCCTGGGCGATGGGCACCAGCGATGATGTCGCCTCGGTAACCAGCACCTTGCGCGCCTCATTGAGAGTATCGATATAGGCAGCAACGCCGTTACCGTTCTGGGCCAGGGTCTGCATCAGGCTGTCGTTATAATTGCCCTGACCGAAACCCAGTACAGAAAGGTAAATGCCCTTTTCGCGCTCCCGGGTGATCAGCCCCTCCAATGCTTCCTGACTGGTCACCCCCACATTGAAGTCTCCATCGGTGGCGAGAATCACCCGGTTCACCGCTTCCTTGTCAAAATGTTGCTGGGCCAGATCGTAGGCCAGCTGAATGCCTTCACCACCCGCCGTGGAGCCCCCTGCCTGCAACTGGTTAAGCGCCGCTTCAATCTTGTGTTTGTCACGTACTTCCGTGGGCTCCAGCACCACACCGGCGGCGCCCGCATAGACCACCAGCGCCACGGAATCGTCCGGATGCATCTGGTCCACCATCATGCGTAGGGAGCGGGTCACCAGCGGCAGCTTGTCTTCCGCCATCATGCTCCCGGACACATCCAGCAAAAACACCAGGTTCGCACGGGGTCGGGTCTCCTGATGAGGCTCATACCCCTTGATGCCGATGTGCACCAGTTTGTTGCCCGCACGCCAGGGAGAATCACTCACGGACACCTGGGTCAGGAACGGGGTCTCGGGGGAATCCGGGGCGGGGTAGTCGTAATCGAAATAGTTCACCCATTCTTCCAGACGAATGGCATCCGGCTGCGGCAGGCGGCCATGATTGATCTGGCGTCGGGAGAAGCTGTACGAGGCGGTGTCCACATCAATGGAAAAGGTAGAGACCGGCGTTTCCGCCGTCCGCATAATGCCGTTGTCATCAATCTTGGTGAAACGGTCACGCTCTTGCTGCGGTGGCATCACCATCATCTGCGGCTGGGGCGTAGCCCGCACCGAAGCCAGACCACTATAGGGACTGTCTTCCATCATACGCTTGGCCTGGGGCGCTACTGGCCTGGCGGCCACCTCCTGATGCTGCCGGGCATCCACGGCCTGTTCGCCTTGATGGGAGCAAGCTCCCAGCGCAATACCGATGGCCAGAACAAGCGGGGTACGAATCAGAGTGTTCACGGTTACCTCCTGGGGTTTTTTATCCTTCATGGAGGTAAGACGGACAGGACCAGAATCTGCCTCAGGTTTTTTTCAGAAAAGTGCGAAGAGGGTCTTACGGCGCTTCCTGGTCGGCAACAGATCACTGCATGCCAAGGGCCGGGTGACTGATAGTCGCGAACCGCAGAGAGAAAATCGTAAAGGCTTTCCGGCAGCAGGTTTTGGCTTTCCCCTCCATCAAAAGGCGCTGCCACAACTGATATGAAGACCGGCCTTACTGGAGCAACTCTTCGGCCTTGCGCTCCAACACTTCGCCCAGCTCACACCAACCGGCTTCGTTGTCCGGCGCCATCGGGCCAAGGGCTTGCGGATAACGCTGCGCCAACATCCGGAATACCTGCTTCAGGGTAACCACATCCTCAGGGGCGCACTGACTGGCCTGAACCGCCAAGGCAGCCCGGGCCAGCCGGGCCATGTCATGACCGTCGGCGGCATCCTGTTGGCCCCGGTAGACCTGCAGATAGGTTTGCCAATCGGGGGCGGATGGCGCAGCCAGGCGTGCGGCCGACGGTAGCCCCGGCGGCGCTACCGCCACCGGTCCGGGCTGAGATCTGGCCGGTGCCCGGGCCTGATCTGCCATGGGCGGAGCACTCGCCACCTCGGCACCTTCCTCTCTGAACCCTTCTGCGCCGGATGACATGGCTTCATTGGTCGTCAGCTGGCGTTTTTCCAGGGACTCGCCAAGCGCCTTTGCCTTCGGCGCGACAAGCGCATCACTGAACGCAACATCCGCCTCATTCATGGATATTTCCGCCATGGGCTCCTGCATGGCCACGCTGTCGCCAGACATCATTGGCAGCTGCCCCTGGCGGAACAACAGCACCCCCACCAATGCCACACTCGCCGTCATGCCGATGGTGGCCCAGTGCCAGCGGAACAGGCCGTGCCAGACGGCACCATGGGTGGTTTTCGGTACCGCCGCTGACAGCGCCAGCCACTGCTGGCGCAGACTGTTACTGCTGGCAAGGGCCGCCTTGAGCGCCGTTTCCTGCGCGGTACTCAACGCCCCATCCTGCCAGGCCGCAAGAATTTCATCCTCGCTGGCAAAACCCTTGAACAGCGGCAAGGACAACAGCTCACCGGAGGGTGTCGCCGACATCCTCAGGGACTGCATCAACGCGTTTTCATTGTCCGTTTTCAACCGTTGCCTCCCCGTCATCTGTCATGCCCATGTCCGCCAGTGCCGTCTGCAGGCGCTGGCGCAATCCCTGCAAACGGCGCTGCACCGTGGCCGCACTGCTGCCGGTCAGTTCGGCAATGCGCCGGCTGGCCAGCCCGTCCTCGTAATGCAGCGCCAGCAGCAGACGGTCGTCCTCGGACAGGGAAAGCGATGCGGCCAATCCGGCAAGCGCCTGTTCTTCATTGGACGGACAAGACGACCGATCTGCCTCACCCGGATTGGCGTTCAGCAACGTCGCCATCAACGCAAGCGCCTGCTCCCGCTGCGCCTTTTGAAAACTGGCATCCAGTGACCCACCTCTGTCATCCGGCAAGGTGTCGAGCCCCAGTTCCGTGACGCAGCACTCCGAGAATCCAGGCTCTCCACAGCGGGGGATGCGTTGCTTGATCTCACGAATGGCATCACTGATCAGGCCATCGCGAAACTCCGTGGCCAGGCGAGTTTTGATGGTTTCCGGCCATTGGCGTTCCAGGCACAGCATGCGCCATAGCTTGACCCAGCCCTGCCCCATGGCCAGCAGCCACTGGGGCGGCCGTGGACGCCCGAACCTGCGACGGGCAAAGTCTTCCATGGCGCGACCGGCCACGGCATAGGCGAAGGTTGACGGAGAACTTTTGCCAGTAAACGATTGCAGCGACGCCCAGTCATGTTCGCTGAGGGCTTCCAGCATGGCGGTACAGGCTTCTTCCGCCAGCACCGGCTGCACAAAGCGGCGGGCCGCCATGCGTTCCAGTCCCGCCATGAAAGCGGGATCAAACACCAGGGCGGGCCAGTCAATCGGGGCTGTACCTGACGGTCCGTGAGCCATGAAAAAATCTGTACCAGGGAATTGCTCTCACTTGTAGCCTAAATGCTGAGCCGATACCAGTTTTGCACCATGGCGGGTGACGGGATCCGTTCGCTATGTCTACACTGCCTGCTGTTCTCAAGCCGGAGCCTGCCATGTTGCGCCCCTTTTTATTGAGCCTCGTGCTTCTCCCCTGCCTCCTGCCCTCGCCGGCAAGGGCCGAATGGCAACAACACCAGTGGGAGGTGATGGGCACCCGCGCCAGTGTCACGCTTTGGTCTGAACAGGATGCCAGCCCGTTGTTTGCGGCCCTGGAAGCGGAGATGTCACGCCTGAATCAGCGCCTCTCGCCCTGGATCGACGACAGTGAACTGGCCACGTTGAATCGTAAAGCTTCGAAAACACCACAAACGGTCAGCGCTGAGCTCTATGCCCTGCTGGAAAAATCCCGCCACTATTTCCAGATCACTGAGGGCGCCTTTGATATCAGCTTCGCCAGCGCCGGTCATCTTTACGATTATCGCGAAGGCAAGGCGCCGGATGATGACACCCTGAAACGCGCCACCAGCCACATTGATGCCCGCAATATCCAGTTGCTGCCGGATCATCAAGTGCGCTTCACCGACCCGGGCACGGTCATTGATCTGGGCGGCATCGCCAAGGGATACGCCATTGACCAGGGCATCGCCCTGCTTCAGCAAGCCGGTATCGAACAAGCCTGGTTATCGTTGGGAGGAGACAGTTATGTGCTGGGCGATCATCGTGGGCGCCCCTGGGGCGTGGGCATCCAGCACCCCCGCAATCGCAAGGCCATCGCCATGAGACTGCCACTCAGGGACACGGCCATGTCCACCTCCGGAGATTACCAGCGTTACTTCATGGATAACGGGGAGCGCATTCATCACATTATTTCACCGCAAACCGGCAAAAGCGCCGGGGAGCTGGTCAGCGTGACAGTACTTGCGGAGAAAAGTGTAGATGCCGATGCACTCTCAACCAGTGTGTTTGTGCTTGGCAGGGAAAAGGGTTTGGCACTGATCAATCGTTTACCCAACACCTCGGTGATCATTATCGACCAACAGGGAGCGGTGCATTACTCCAACGACCTGGCACCAGGGCAATAGCAACCGGGATGAAGGCGCACCGGAAAAAAGCCCAAACCGAAAAGCCGCTATTTCTTGTCGTCGTCAGGCAACAGGAAGTCGCCCCACTCCTTGAGAAAATCTTCGTCCAGGTCCGCTGTGCCATGATTCACTTGCGGCAAGGCATCAAGGTCCACGGGGGCCGGCTCGAAAAACTGGCTAACGGATGACTCATCCTGCGGCCTATCCTGCGGAACACGCACGACTTCTTCAGCGATGACCCGACCCTTTTCAAGCGTCAGCCGCAGCACATGCTCGAAGTCCTCTTCATCGGGATTATCCAGGCCCTCCCAGTAGTCAGGCACATCCAGATGTCGCGGCAGACGGCACAACGTCAGGGTACCGCTGTAGTCCAGCGGCAGATCCACCTCTCGATAGTGCCAGTTTCCTTCCATGAAAGCCGTATCCCGAATGGCAGCAACACCATTCAGCGCGGGGTAACTGGCTCGCTGCTGGATTTCGTTGCCATCCTCATCAAAGGCAAGCGGCTGCTCAGGGTCGGCCAGGGACAAATTCGTCAGGACAAGCTGCCCGTCCCGGATGGCATAAAAAGCCACATAGCCACGCCAGCAGCCACTGCTATCCGACCCGGGACTAATGCCGTGTTCCCAAGGGGAGAACAATCCTTCACGGACCTCGAATGCCTCACCCTGATAGCTAAGTGAATTCTGTAACTGGGAGGTCATGGGCTCACTCCATCCGGCACCGGTGCGGAGGATCGCTGCGGCCGGCTTTCTCTCAGTGAACGATAGACCAGATCCGCCAGGCCCTCATGGGCCGTTGCCGAGAAGCGCTTGAGCCGGTTTCGGGTACGCGTGATCTGCTCAAAAGCTGCCGCCTGCAAGCCATACTGCTGCCGCCGCATCAATACCTCACCACGCTGTTGCAGGTCAGCCAGCATGCGCTGTAATTCCGGAAGCTCCTTGCTGAAATGTTCCAGCCGATCGACCCGGTTCGCCGCATACAGCACCCGGGTCCGCAGATCGCGATTTTTTTCCAGCAGCTGCTGGATATCATTCAATTCTCTCTCACGTTGCCACTGCCGGGGAACAATATCTTCCTGCATCTCCCAAAGCAGTAGGCCCCGATAGAAATCCAGTTTTTCAATCATGTCCGGGCGGGCCATTTCTCCCCAGCCTCCGGTCAGGTCTCGGGCTTCCTGCTGAGCCTGCCACAGGCGACGCTCCTCTTCGGTCGCAAACGGCAGCGGATCCTGATCATCCACCGCTTCATCGAACTGTCGCCCAAGACGGCCCAATTGCCCCTGAAAATTCTGGTTCGATAACTGTTTGAGTAAGGCCTTCGCCTGCGGACGCATGGCTTTCTGTTTGTTTTCCTGGGCATGGAGCAGCGTATCCAGTGCCGGCATCTTCTGTTGCCAGAGCGCCAAAAGATTCTGCTGACGCATCAGCTCGTGATATTGATTCCAGCCTTGCTGAAAACCGGCAGTGGCGAACCAAGTGTAGAAAGTGGGAAAGCTGCTCACCCGTTGTGGCAAAAACCGGGGCACGGGATCCATGGCGGTAGACCATTGTGGCTCGCCCACCATGGCGCTGAACCACTCGCCACTGGCAATGCGTGCCTCGAGATCCACCAGATATGCATCCAGCGAGGAGAACCGCGCAATGGCCGTCTCGAAACCAACCTTCGCCTGGCTCTGGTGACCCAGCTGGTCATAGAGGATGGGAATGGCCAGTTGTGCTTCCTGCACCGCGCGCCGCTGAATCGACATCTCATCCAGGCGCCGTAGCACCGGCAACGCACGAGATGGCTGGTTTTCTATCAGCAGGGCCCGGGCGTAGAGCATCATGGACTCATCCGCGAAAGGACCGTCTGCCCTGGCCGCGGACAGCAATTGCAACGCACGGGGTTCCTGTTCACTGCGCAACATGTAGATGGCCAGGGCCAGCATGGCCTTGTCCTTGATGGCATCGGTTTCCGCTTCCCCCGGTGGCAAGTTGGCCAGCTGCCACAGCCACTCCTGCCCCAGCGAGGGATGCTCACCATTGATCCAGCTGATCGCCAGGTTGTAACGCAGATAGGCATTCAGGGGATGATCGGCGGCAAAGGCATCCAGGGATTCCGCCGCCTCTTCATAACGGCCAAGCCGCATCAGGATTTTGGCGCGCAGACTGTGATAGGTTTCAGCCAGCTCCGAGGGAGGCTCGCCGATCTGCTCGTCCAGCGTCTGTAACGCCTCCCGGTACTTCCCCTGACGGTAGAAAAGACCCGCAAGATGAATCCAGGCACGCTGTGCCACAGAGTCACTGACCTGGGTATCCAACAGGGTGCTGAACACCTTTTGCGCATCCTCCGGCATGCCATAGGCGCTGTACATGGCCCCCAACAGCACTTGAAGATCGGCACGGTGATGCGTCACCTCACCACGCTCCAGGGCCATCTGCGCTCGGGTCAGCGCGGCAAAATATTCACCCTGCAGGTACAGATAAGCCACTTCACCATAAGCGGGCTCCTGCACCTGGTGCGCCTGATCCAGACGTCCCCAGGTGTGGGACGCCAGCAACAGACTCAAGCAGAACAGCAATATGCGCATGGATTAACGCCAATCACGAAAACGAAATCGGGGCTGCTGCTTGGCACTGTCATCTTCAATATGCAGCTGCACAAAGTGGCGACCATGGCCTTTCTCGAACTGACCATTCACCCCACGGCGTATTTCCGTGCCCTGGGGACCATCACCGGTCACAAACGCTACCAGCTCGTGGCCACCGTTTTTGACATTGGCCACGGCCAGACGCTGCACCGCACCATTGCGTAACGCCCTCACCTCTTTTTCGGTATACAAATGGCTGGCAATCACTTCGCCATCCATTTCAAGGGTAATGCTGTCCGGCTCGAAAAAGTGCCCGACATCCAGCGACACATAAATGCCCACCTGGGTATCCGCAGGAAACAGCAATTCCTCCTCCAGCAGTAACAGGCGTTTGTTGACTTCCAGCACTTCTCGTTTGAAATCTGCCAGATCCTTGTCCAGCTCTGCACTCTGTAGCGGGGTAAACGCCAGCAACAGAAGCACCATGACGACACAGCGCATTCTTCCCTCTCACAATGTTTTTTGCAGAATCTACCACAGCTTCATGGCATTAACTGTTGCACGCCTCTCAGCGTGATCCCTGCACCATCCATCGGCAGATACATAATTGCGACAATTGCCTCTTGCCACAACCTCCACAACAGTACCATTATCAAAAGGTCGGTAGTGCATATCGACACCGTGCCGGCGGCCCGGTCAGACGCCGCGCCATGCGCGCCCTTTACAGGGCGCGGTGGCGCGACAGGAGTCCGGGCCGTCCGGCATGCACTTATCTCCGCATCACGTTGCAGCCTGAAACGCATTCTTTCTGCACCCAGCTTTTCCGAAACGGAACCTTCCGGTTATTCTCTGCTCCAACCCCGGAACACTTTGCAACGGAATCCCCATGAAAACTCTGCTTTCTTCCTGGCTGCTGGCCAGTCTTTTATTGCTGGCGGGCTGTCAGACGCTTGGATCACTGGAAGCACCGGAGGTGTCCGTCTCTGGCATTAACCTCAACAAGGTCTCGTTGTTCGAACAGGAATGGGGACTCACCTTGCGAGCCCGCAATCCCAATGATCGCCAACTTACCCTGAAAAGTATGGACTACGAAATCTATGTTAACGGGGAAAAGTTTGGCCGTGGCTTGACAGCTGAAAGCGTCACGTTGCCGGCAATGGGAGACGCCACCGTCAAGACCACCATTACCACCAGCCTGCTGGAAAGCCTGCAGAAATTGCAGCAGATCCAGAAAGATCCAGGTAAGCCCCTGACCTACCGACTGGTCGGCAAGGCCCGTGTGGCCGGCGTGCCAATCCCGCTAAGCTTCGACAAGGAAGGGGAAGTGAAGCTGCCGGCCATGCCCTGATTGTTCACTACAAGAGTGTCAGACGCTTGCCTGTGACCGCAATGGTTGTGCGCTCATAGATAGCATTTTCGCGTGCAGGCACGTTCCCTCATTCTGTATTCCCCGGGAGGGAAAATTCATTCAATCCCTCTGCGAAACCGCGCCGGGCTTTGCCCGGTCCAGCGGCGAAACGCGTGGATGAAATTTGATAACTCCGAATAACCCAGACGCTCACTGATTTCTTCCAGCGTCAGAATACCCAACGCCAACCACTGTTCCGCCAGCATCCTGCGCACTTCATCCAGTAACTCCTGATACCCTGTCCCCTCCCTGGCAAGATGCCGTCGCAAGGTTCGACTGCTCACATGCATTTCAGCTGCCAGGCTTTCCAGATCAGGAAAGTGTCCGGGATGCTGCAACAAGCGTCTACGCAATCTGGCGGCCATTTCGCCTCGCGTATTTCGCTGCACCAACAGCTGATGACACTGCTCCTCACAGAGCCTGGCCGTCACGCTGTTGGCCTGGGGTAGCGGCATGTCCAGCAAGGAAAGGGCAAAGGCCGCTTCACTCCTGGCGGCGGAAAAGACCGGCACGCGACCAAACACCGTTTCAAAGTTTGAAACAGACTGTGGCGGCAATCGCATATTCAATGAGGTCAGCGGGACGCGCAGGGAGAACAGTTCTTCCTGGATCACCATGATGGCACTGGCATCCCTGGCCAAAAGATAGGGGCGCACCGTTTCATCCAGTACAGTATCGTCCAATACCAGCACCGCTTCACCACCACGCTCCTCCAGGCGAACATCCAGAAACGCAAAGGTGAGCCCCAGGTAACGCAGACCAAGCCGAATCGCATCCCCGAAGGTGGTGCTACTGAGCAGCGCAAATCCCCATACACCGTAACTGCTCAGATGGTACCGCTGGCCCATGGCCAGGCCGTGGGCGACGGGATCATCCAGATGCTCGCACAGGTTGCGGATGACGATGAGCTCTTGCTCCGGCTCGATCGTGGCATCAGCCTGCTGCAACACCCCCGCATCCAGTCCTGACCCGGCCAGACTGACCGCTACGGGGACGCCGTGCTCAGCGCCATAAGCCACTTGCAGGCGAACACTGGTGATAGCTCTGAGGGCATTCATGATGTGTCCGATATCCACAATTTTCTGTCCCAGAATGCCATAACCATGGCACGCCAGTCTCGCTAAAGTGAGGTCAATAACGACAAATGGGATGTATAACCATGAAAACCACCTATCAGGCCATCATCATTGGCGCAGGGTTCGGCGGCTTGGGCATGGCTATTCGCCTTAAAGAGCAAGGCCAGGACGACCTTCTGATCATCGAAAAGGCTGATGATGTGGGAGGCTGCTGGCGCGACAACACCTACCCCGGTGCTGCCTGTGACGTGCCCTCTCACCTGTATTCCTACTCTTTTGAACGGCACTATCCCTGGAGCCGACGTTTTGCACCCCAGAAAGAGATCTTTGCCTACCAGCAGTACTGCGCACGCAAATACGATATTTATCGCCATATCCGTTTCAATACCGAAGTGGCAGAGGCCCGTTACCAGGAAGACACCGGCATCTGGGAAGTGACGCTTACCAGCGGTGACATCCTGTCATGCAAGGCACTGATCACCGCCACCGGCCAGCTGAACCAGCCTGCGTATCCGCCCCTGTCCGGCATTGGTGATTTCGAGGGCACTCACTTCCACAGCGCCCGCTGGAACCACGATGTGGATCTGACCGGCAAGACCGTGGCTGTGGTGGGTACCGGCGCCAGTGCCATCCAGTTCGTGCCGGAGGTAACCAAAGTGGCCGGCAAGGTGATGCTGTTCCAGCGCTCCGCCGCGCATGTAATTGCCAAACCGGACCGTGCCTACAGCAAGGTCGAGCATCTGCTGCTCGAGAAGCTGCCCATCACCCAGACCCTGGACCGCCTGCGCATCTACGCCACCAACGAGTCCCGCGCACTGGGCTTTACCTCCTTCCAGCAGGCCATGAAACTCTACGAATGGCTGTTCCAGCGCCACCTGAAAAAGCAGGTGGCAGACCCGGCCCTGCGCGAGCGGCTCACCCCGGACTACCCCATGGGCTGCAAACGTATTCTCATGTCCAATGATTACTACCCTGCGCTGGTTCAGGACCATGTGGAAGTGATCAACCACGGCATCGAGTCGGTGGACAAGACCGGGCTCACCGATAGCACCGGCACCCACCATGATGCGGATGTGATCATTTACGGCACTGGCTTTCAGGCCACGGATTTCCTCACCCCCATGACCATCACTGGTCGAAACGGGCAGAATCTGAACCAGGCCTGGCAGGACGGCGCGGAGGCCTACCTGGGCATGACGGTGAACGGCTTCCCCAATCTCTACATGCTCTACGGCCCCAACACCAATCTGGGCCACAACTCGATCATCTACATGCTGGAAAGCCAGATTCACTACATCCGCCAGTGCCTGGCCGCCATGGACGAGCAATCACTGCAGGCAATGGAAGTGCGGCAAGGCACCCAGGCCCAATTCAACGAAGAGGTGCAGCGAAAAATTCGCAACACCGTATGGGACAAGGGCTGCCACAGCTGGTACAAGACCGACAGCGGTAAAAATACCAACAACTGGCCGGGCTTCACCTTCGACTATCGCCGCCTGACCCGGCAGGTAAACTGGAGTGACTATGAGCTCGTTCGTTGACCGCGTCAGTCGGTCGCAATCGCTGATTCAGCAATTGCTTGCCGGCATCCTGCGCGCCTCCCTGGGGCTGCTGTTCAAGGGTTTTATCAACCCCCGTTTCAGCGTTGCCTTCCAGCGCCGCTGGATGGATCTCATGGCAAAAACCACCCTGCACGCAAAAATGGTGGCCAGCCATGATGCGGATGTGGCCGGTGTGCCCTGTCGCCATTACCAGACCCTCCATGCCCAGGGCACCATTTTGTACTTGCATGGCGGCGGCTACGTGGGCGGCAGCCCGGACAGCCACAAGGCCATCACCTCGCACATGGCCAAATTCGCCAATGCCCGCGTGGTAGTGCCGGACTACCGGCTGGCCCCGGAACATCCCTGCCCGGCAGCCATCGAAGATGCGGTACAGGTCTACCAGCAGTTGCTGGCAGAAGGCGTCCAGCCGGAGACCCTGACCCTGATGGGCGACTCCGCCGGCGGCGGCCTGGCCCTGGCAACCCTGCAGGCATTAAAAGCACAGGGCGCAGCCCTGCCCAGCAGCATGATCCTGTTTTCCCCCTGGGTGGACCTGACCCTGAACCAGCTGTTCGATACCGACCAGGAAATCATGCTCACCCGCGGCTGGCTGGAAAATGCCGTTAGCGCCTATGCCGGCGACCAGCCCGAGCGCCCGGCCACCTCCCCCATCAATGGCGACCTTTCCGGCCTGCCTCCGGTACTGATTCAGGTCGGCGCCGACGAGATTCTGCTGAACGACAGCCTGCGTCTGTGCGAAGCCCTCAACCAGGCCGGCAACCCGGCGCGACTCCAGGTTCACCCGCAACGCTGGCACGATTTCCAGATCCATGCCGGCGTACTGGCGGATGCGGATCAGGCCCTGATCACCTGCGCCCGTTTTATTCATCAACACCGTAAGGAGCCCCAACCATGAAGCGAATCTTCATCACCGGTGCCGCCAGCGGCATCGGCCTGGCAACGGCAAAGCTGTTCCACCGCAATGGTTGGCAAGTGGGCATTACCGACATCAATTCACAGGCCTTGAAGTCCGTGGCAGCGGAGCTGGACAACATCTGGTATCGCAAACTGGACGTGACTGACGACATCGCCTGCCAGCATGCCGTCAAGGACTTTGCCGAAGAAGGCGGGCTGGATGTGCTGTTCAACTGCGCCGGGATTCTGCAGATGGGGCGGTTTGAAGACATTCCTGCAGCAAAGCACAAGCAGATTATCGACATCAATGTCACCGGCCTGATCAACATGAGCCTGGCCGCCTACCCGCACCTGCTGGAAAGCAAGTCCCCGGTGGTCATCAACATGAGCTCCGCTTCCGCCATGTATGGCACCCCACACTTTGCCTCCTACTCGGCCAGCAAGTTTGCAGTTCGTGCACTGACCGAATCCCTCGATATTGAATGGGGTCGCCAGGGAATCCGGGTCACTGACGTGATGCCGCCCTTTGTCAGCACCCCCATGGTCACGGAGGCTGAATTCCGTGCCCCGGTGATTGATCGTATGGGCGTGAATCTGGATGCTGAAGATATCGCCAACGCCGTCTGGCAAACGGCCAATCAGGACACCGGCGTCCACAATCCGGTGGGTGGTTTCTTCAAAATGATGAAGCTGGGTGACAAATTGCTGCCCGCCGCCACAACCCGCATGCTGATGAAATTTTTGAGCAGGGAATAAACGCGGACGCGGCGGGATTGCTCAGCAGGAGAGGCCCTGAGTTTGATCCAAACCCAGGGCGAATCCGCTCTCTAAAGAAAATGCCCAAGTCCGGGAACTTTTGTCACTTCCCTGTCCAATCGAGCGTAGCTCGTAGCTCGTAGCTCGCTACTGGTCTGCGTCCTTCGGCGCAGCGAAGGTAATGGTCACCTTCCGCTTGCCCCACTCCCGTGCCGCATCGATATCCTCGCCCATATAAATATCGATTTTCTTTTTCCAGCGCCGGTGCATCTTGTCTTTGACTACCCAGACACCCGGCAGCCCTTCAATCTGCAATTGCGCATTGTGGCCCAGCCCAAGGGGAATCAGATCCCGCGATACCGCGATGGCCTGCATGCCCGGCTTCAGCCGGTCGCCCCAGGCTGCCAACGCATGGTCTTTACCGTAACCCTGACCATGCAACGAATTATAGGCCGTTGCCGTGACGGTCATGGTCACCGAAGGCGGACCCGCCTCACCAATGGATACCGCCCAGGTAACCGCCACCAGGATCAGGGCAACAGCGCCGGCATTCACCTTGCGTTGCAGCGAAACAGGTACAGTCATTCAATGCTCCGAATTGCGATTATTATCATGTTTCCATTTCTGCTGAATGCCTGCACCCTGGGCAAGAGCGTGGCAACTGAAACGCCCCCGCTCAGCAATACGCTACGTCACTGGTCGCCTGACAGCGAACCTGATGCAGTGGTGTTGGCCCTGCACAGTTTCGGCGATTTCTCTGCCGCCTTTGCCCAACTTGGCCCACGTTTCAGCGAATCCGGCCTGTATCTGGAAAGCTATGATCAGGCAGGCTTTGGCGAGCGGCAGCTGGAGGGGCGCTGGGCCGGCGAAGAACAGCTGGTCCAGGAAGCCTCACAACGCATTCAGCATTTGTCCTCACTGTACCAGCAACCGGTGTTTGTGATGGGTGAAAGCCTGGGCGGGGCCGTGGCCATTCTGGCTGCACTGGAAAACCCGGATTCGGTCGCCGGCATTATCCTGTCCGCCCCTGCCGTCAGGGAAGGGATTCGCTTCCGCTACGGCTGGAATCTGGCCATCGCCAGCGCCGCTGCCGTGGCCCCGGGCTATCGTGTCAGCGTGGAAAGAGACCCCGAAGATCCGTCTCTTGCCCCGGCCAACGCACAACGACTCGCCACGGATGACAGGGTGATTAGGCAGGTGCGCCTGGACAGTTACTGGGGACTGATTCAGATTGCCGATAGTGCCAGCGATCAGGTCCCAAACCTGATACCGCTCCAGATACCCGTGTTACTGCTCTACGGAGAAAACGACAACAGCGTCCCCGAGGCAGGTATTCTGGCCCTGCGCCAACACCTCCAGCAGCAGCTAACCTACCACCCAGTTCCAGGCGGCCCACACCTGCTGCTGCAAGGAGCCCAATGGCAGGCGACAAGCCAGTTGATTATCCACTGGATAGAGCAACAGACAGCATCACGCACACCGCAACAGAAAACATCCCTGAAACCTGCCACTGTCAGCACAATTGGCCCAGCAGGCCAGTTACACGCCGGCTCAGACTGATACCCTGTGCCTTCATCAATACAGGCGCATACTGGCAGTTAGCCTATTCCAGGGGAGTATCACCATGAGCAAACGGGTTCTGATCACCGGCGGCAATTCAGGCATTGGCCTTTGTACAGCAGAGCAACTCGCTGCCCGCGGAGCAGAGGTCATCCTGGCCTGCCGGGATCTGGACAAGGGGCAAGCCGCGCTGGCGCGCATCAAGAATGCACACCCTCGCGCCAAAGTCAGGCTGTTTCCACTGGATCTCTCCGACCTGGAAGGCATTCGCGACAGCGCCGCGACGATTTTTCAGGAGCTGGATCATATTGATGTGCTGATCAATAACGCCGGTGTGGTCCCTACGCGCCAGCAGTTCAGCAAAGACGGCTATGAGATGCAGTTCGGGGTCAACTACCTGGGGCCGGTACTGTTCACCCACCTGATGCTGCCGCTGCTGCAGAAAGGTGAACAACCGCGCATCCTGCACCTGGCGTCGGTGGCGCACTGGCTGGGTCGCATCAACAAGAAAACCTGGCGTGGCCGCAAACTCTACCTGACCATGGATGCCTACGGACAATCCAAGCTGGCCAATATCCTGTTCAGCAATATTCTTGCCGACCGTCTCGCCGAACTGGGCATCACCAGCAACGCCCTGCACCCGGGCGGCGTGGACACTCCCATCTTCCGCTACGCCCCCAAGCCGCTCATGGCCTTGATCCGCCCCACTCTCACCACTCCGGAAAAGGCCGCCCGCCTGCCGGTGAGTCTGGCACTGGATCCGCAATATGCGGGAGTGACCGGTGAATACTTTGCCAACTTCAAACCCGCCATGCGCTCTCCTCTGGCCCGCAACGCCAAGCTGGCCGAAACCCTTTACTACGACACCATGGCAGAACTGGATCTACCCGCTCTGTAAGCGGCACAGACAATCCACAACGCGCCAGGAATGACCACCTTCCTCAAGGGTCGATGCCACGCCCGGATTCAGGACGCGGCATTGCCCTTGACGTCGCGTTGTAGCTTGTCGCCAGACATCATTCCAGCCCCGCCGCACTCACCGCATCCTGCAGCTGGGGATAGAAATCCAGAAACCCGGCTTCAAGTATTTCATACCGGGGCGCGATTTCCTCGACGATGCCAGCGAAGCCATTGGCAAAGCGGATCCGTGCCGCAATCATGTCCAGCGCCTGCCCCACCTGTTCCAGCCGCGCATAACGATTGAGCAGATCATGCTCCACCATGCGCTGCATGCGCAGACGCATGGTTTCCGGCATCAGGGTGCCACCAGCCAATAGATGCTGGTAATGCTGCTCAATGGTTTGTCCCCTCGGCTGGGAATACAGGGATGACCAGTGTCGCCAGAGGAAATGGTCGAACAATACATCCAGCGCCACACCCGCAAACCGACGCCGAACCGGGGAGAATTGTCGACGCTGTTCCACCACCCACAGATGCGTGTCAGTAAACCGGTCGACCAGGCGATGATTGTCCAGACCCTGCCGCACAGGCACGGAAAGTGTTTCCGCATCTACCCCGCGCATAAAGTCGCCAAGCACGTTGCCTACCTTGGAAGGCACCGACGGCTGAGCCAGGGAAAGATGAGCCAGGTAATTCATGCTTTGGCGCCCCGCCAAACGAGGCGCGCCAGAATCAGCCCGGAGGCCAGCTGAAGGAGCGACCACCCAGAACATGTACGTGCAGGTGGAATACAGTCTGGCTGGCGCCAGCGCCGTTATTCACATTCAAGCGAAAATCCTCCAGTCCTTCCTGCTTTGCCACCTGGCTGGCTACCAGCAGCAAATGCCCCAGCAACGCCTGGTCTTCCGCTTCGGCATCAGACAGCTTGGCAATGGGCTTTTTCGGGATCACCAGAAAATGCGTCGGCGCCTGAGGATTGATATCCCGAAACGCCAGACACTGATCATCTTCAAAAATGATGTCCGCAGGGATTTCGCGATCGATAATCTTGGAAAAAAGAGTGACAGACATGGATCTAGTGGCTCCTGAGGCTGATCATGACTACCGGCAGCCGGAATCGAGATGTGCAGTTTGCTTGCTATCTTTGTGTGGCCCGGTTCACAGCTCACACGATAATCGCACCAAATTCGTTCCTATACGGTGACGTTCACCTTAGCGGCAGGCCAGAATGGTGGCATTATAGTGCTCTCTGAACCCACTTTTGATCAACCGGAACAGCATGGCCACACTCTTTGTTGAAAATTTGACCGTCGCCGACTTTTCCTACCTGCACCCCAAGCGCGGTATGGTCGGTGAATCCTGGCTGGTAGACCTTGAGCTGAGCGGGGATCTGGATCACCAGGGCATGGTGTTCGACTTCGGCCACATCAAGAAGCGTATCAAGCAAGCCGTCGACGAGAGCGTTGACCATCGGCTGCTGGTTCCCGTGGACTGTGATCAGGCTACTGTCGTGCAGCGTGACAATGACACCAGCCTGGAGTGGCAATACCGTGGCGGCACCATCCGCATGGTGGTCCCCAGCGAAAGCCTGCTGATCATGCAGGGCACAGAAGTCTCGAAAGCCAGCCTGACCCTGCACCTGATGGAGCTGGTTCAGAGCGTTGTTCCCGAGAACGTGCACGAGGTGCGCATTGTGCTGCGCGAGGAAGACACCGGCACAGCCCCCTATTACCACTATTCCCACGGCCTGAAAAAACACGACGGTAACTGCCAGCGCATTGCCCATGGTCATCGCTCGAATATTCACATCTTCGAGAATGGGCGTCGTAGCCGTTACTGGGAAAAACTCTGGGCCGATCGCTGGGAAGACATCTACCTGGGCACCCGGGAGGATCTGGAAGGCACCTACTTCATTGACGAGATCCCGCACCACCGCTTCCGCTACGATGCCCCGCAAGGGCACTTCGAACTGGTGATTCCGGAAGACCATTGCTACCTGATTGACACTGATTCCACCGTTGAACAGCTCGCCGCCCACATCGCCGAACAACTGGCTCAGGAAGCCCCGGGCAAACATTTCCGTGTCCGCGCCTTTGAAGGCGTGGGCAAGGGCGCCATTGCCGAAGCCGGTGAAAACCTGCCTGGAAAAACCCATTCCGGCTGGCTCAGCGGCGCGGCGGTGATTTAAAGGCGAGTTGAAAGATCAACGTTTAAAGTTGAAAAGGAAGACCGGAGAACATCGGGTCTGGTAGCGAAAAAGACAATGCGGAATGCCGTTTGTGCGTCCGGCCTTCCGATCAGCTTCAGGCTGCGTACGGTTCCGCTATGCCGAGTTCAGGTTCCCGTATTCTAAACGCGTTTCTGGAATCCTTACCTCGCCTGGGCTCGGATCGCCCAGCTTGCCTAGGCGAATCGGGTAGCTAAAGCCCACCAGCCTTGGGAACTTTTTGGACTTTCTTGTTCCAATCAAGCGTAGCTCGTAGCTCGTAGCTGTTACTCCTCTTCCAAAATCCGTTCCGCCTCTTCCTGAATCAGCCTGCGTAACCAGCGATGCGCCACGTTATGGTGCAGCAACGATGACCATGCCATGTTCAGTTCGAACTCGGGAATATCAAACGGCGGCTGCTTGATCAGCAGTTGCGGATTCTGCGCCTGCATGCGGGCCACCCGGGAGGGAAGCGTGGCTACCAGATCGTTATTCATGGCCAGCAGCGCCGGCATTTGATAGTGGCGGGTAAAGATGCTGATCTTGCGGCTCTTGCCCAGCTGCTCCAGGGCATGATCAATCCAGCCTAACCCACCCAGTTTTTCCGGATTCATGCCGAAGCCCACGCCAAAACCGGTCTTTGACACCCAGATATGCTGGGCTGACAGGTAACTGTCCAGGTCAAAGTCCTTGGCAATTGGATTGTCGCGGTTTAGCAGACAGGAAAAAGAATCCTTCCACAGACTGACCTGGTGAAATGAGCCGGGGATCTCATTAAAGCGATTCACCGCCATATCCACCCGCCCCTGTTCCATGTCCTGATAACTGACATCTGAGGGCGTCAGGAAGTCCAGCACCACATTAGGCGCCTCAGCCCGCAGGCGACGAACAATATGCGGCACCAGGGTGCCTTCTGCATAATCGCTGGTCATGATCCGGAAAACCCGACGGCTTTCTTCCGGACGAAACCCGTCTTCCGGGGTAAATAACTGCTCAGTCTGGGAAAGAATTTGACGCACCAGTGGCCGCAGTTCCTGGGCACGCTCAGTGGCTGTCATACCGTCACTGGTACGAATCAGCAGGGGGTCACCAAACAATTCCCGCAACCGCTTGAGGGAATTACTCATGGCAGGCTGGGTAATTCCCAGCTGCTCAGCAGCACGGGTGACATTCTGCTCGCGCAACAGCACATCCAGATACTTGAGCAAGTTCAGATCAGCAGACGCAACATTCATGGATTGAATAGCCGAAGAGTTACCATCAATTTGATCAATCCTATCACTGCGCCGGGTCCACACCTAATGTGTCAGCGATCACACTCTCCGTGGACAAAAGCGCGCCAATGACATTAGTTAGCCAAAACAATGTTAACAGCGTCGCTAAATCGGCATTAATAGCAACCTGCCAGTATCGCCTCACACTGCAAAAGTGCGTATGTTATCCCCTGTTCACTAACCTTCCAGCCAAGTTGTCGAACCAGGGCGAGCCGCAAACGCCATCAGGGTTCAGTTTGCAGGAAGTGAGTCAGAGGTAATTATGGACAGCAACGCCACCACGCGAGCCGAGAAGTTCGTGGTGCGTTTTCCTTGCGGAATGCGTGCAGAAGTCTCAAAAGCGGCGCGGTTTAGCCACCGCAGCATGAATGCAGAAATCATCGCCAGGCTGCAACATAGCCTGGGCAATTGGCCCGAAGCCTTGCCAATCGGGGGGACCGCCGTTCCGCAAGGCAATGAAGAAGCCTGTCTTCTGGAGCGCTTTCGTCGCCTCTCACCGGCCAAACAACAGGCACTGTTGGCCCTGCTGGACTAGTCTCCCTTACAATGGACGTTCAGAGGCCGGAGAATCAGTAAGGAATTCCGGCCCTATCAAGAACCCAGGGAGCCACAACCGGCGTGACTGCTAACCAGACACACAATCCTCTTCCAACAGGCAATGACATCAGCCTGCCCTGGCATCTTCGCCTGCCCGCGCCGCTGGAGCAGGACTTTCTCTTTTACTCCCGTAACAGTGCAGCGGGCGCCGCGTCCGGCGCCCTGATGCTAATCGCGCTATTGCTGGTGTGTGCCTTGCTGGTGGAATCAACAGTGGGTTCCGACATCCTGATGCAGACCTGGCGGCCGCGATTGTTCACGCTCATGGTCACTGGCGGCTGCATTGTGCTCTGTCACCAGCCACGCTGGCGGGAGTGGTTGCAACCCTGCTTACTGGTGCTGTCCTTTACCATTTCACTGTCCGGCGTCTATATGGGGGTCGTGATTGACCACCCCCTTTCTTATGTTTTCTTCCTGCAAACGCCACTGTCCGTGGTGATGATCAGCACGCTATTCCGACTGCCGCTGCACCGTAGCGCCTTTAGTGCCGTGTTGATGACCATCGCAATGATTGGCGGCCTGTTTTTCGCGAAGGAATATGCCCCCTACGAACACCTGTCGCTGGCACTGCTCAGCCTGGCTTTTATCAGCATGAGTTTGTTCGGCCAGTACGTTTACGAAAAGCTGCTACGCAAACACTTCCTCTCAGAGCATGTGCTCTATCAGCATCGCGACGAATTGCACAGCGCCAATCAGGTTCTGGAAAGCCAGGCGACCGTGGATGGCATGACCGGCTGCATCAACCGGCGTGGCATGGAAGCGCGGCTGAATCATCTATACCACCTGCTCAAACAACAGAGTCCGGATGCACCAGAACGCATCAACCTTCTGCTGTTTGATATCGACTTCTTCAAGCAATACAACGACACCTACGGCCACCCGGCCGGCGATGAATGCCTCAAGAAAGTCTCCGCCGTACCGCTTTCCATGGTGCAGGCAGAAAAGGACTTTGCGGCCCGTTATGGTGGCGAGGAATTCGTTATCGTACTGACTGATTCGAGCTTTAATGATGCCCTGGTGTTTGCAGAACGCATGCGTAACCGCGTCGAACAGCTGGGCATCCCTCACAGCGGCTCCCGGGTAAATCAGGTAGTGACGATCAGCATTGGCGTTGCCTGTTCTGACGGTGGCGCAGAAGACGGGGGCGTCCTGCTCAAACAGGCCGACGAAGCGCTCTACCAGGCCAAGGGGGCCGGCAGAAACCGGGTGGCAATGATGAGCAGCCAGGGCATGGTAGAGATGCTGACCTGAAACCATGGCCCCACGTTTCACGCAACTCGCTGATCGACACGCATTCCCTGTCCAGGCCTGATTCGCCTGCGGGCAGCCTCCTACCGCGCCTTTGCCACCAGAACAGGGCGACTCATTGCACCATCGGCGGCACGATGGTGACCGGGTCCAGCCTTTCCTCAAACCAGTTCAATCGCCAGTCGAGATGCGGGCCAGTGGCACGACCTCCCGCACCGACCTTCGCCACCGGCTCCCCCTGTTTCACCGCCTGACCGGGTTCCACCAGCACCTCGCTGAGATGAATCATGGTGGATGACACGCCGTAGCCATGGTCCATGATCAGGGTGCCGCCGGAATAGTAATTGTCGTCCTGCACCAGACTAACCACCGCATCCGCCGGCGCCACCACAAGCGTTCCCACCGGTCGGGCCACATCCACACCATAATGAGGGCGGCCAGGCTTGCCGTTGTAGACCCGCTGACTGCCATAGACACCACTGATGCGGCCAGTCAGCGGCCACTGGAAATCACTCAGGAATGCTTCCAGATCAGTATCACTGGCACGGGCTTTCTTGATCGCAGCCACCTCAGCCTGGATTCGCTTGAGAACAGCCTCCGGCGGTGGTTCCACGGTACGCTGCGGCACCCCTTCCACCCGCTGGATTGCGTATTCCCGCTTCGCCAACGTCACCGGCACACTCTCGGTGTCGCCACCTTTTTTCAATTCCAGGGTCTGTTCCAGAGCAGCGTCACGGCCAAAGCCCACGGCAAAAAAACCGTCGCCGGTGGTTCGCACCCGATTGCCATTAAGCGACACGCTCACGCCCGGCACAACCTGCCCCCGCAACAGGGAGCCCTGGGTACGCTCACCGTCGAGAGAGAGCAGCCAGTCACTGGCCATGGCCGAACTGGCAAGCATCAACCCCAATATCACCGCAACAGACTTCAATGCCTTCTCCTGCACCACATGAAGAGTGGAAATCAGCACAAGCCGTTCTCCACCAAATCCACCATTAACGATTTCGACAATAAAACGAGATAAAAAATCCAGCCTGAGTGAACGGACAAGCCCGTTCCGGCAGCATTACCCACGGCCGAGAGCCCCTCGGCCCCTCGAAGGGAATGACCATGAGGCATGAGAGTTTTGCTCAACGAACGGTTCCGGAATCCTTGCCCTGCCTGGGCTCGGATCGCTTGCAGGCAAGCTCCCACAGCAGCTTCGCAGAAATGCGGAAAAAGCCGGGCACTCTTCCAGGTTTTCCTGGCCAATCGAGCGTAGCTCGTCACTCAAACGCCGATGCATCATCCACATCCAGCTGCACCGGATCCAGATGCTTCTTGCCGTAATCACGCCATACCCTTGAGCGAATAAACAGCCGATACAAATCCGGGTCCAGATGGTCGTTGTCGCGCATGCGCTGCATGATCGCCAGCGCTTCACTGAGTTTCAGCGGCGTCTTGTAAGGGCGTTCCTTGGCGGTGAGCGCCTCAAAAACATCGGCAATGGCCATGATCCGTGCCGGAATCGACATCTGCTCCCGGGTCAGTCCTAACGGAAACCCCGTGCCATCCATTTTCTCATGGTGCCCACCGGCATACTCTGGCACCTGTCGCAACTGGGGAGGGAACGGCAACGACCCCAACATGTCCAGGGTCACATCCATATGCCCGTTGATAATCTGACGTTCTTCCGGCGTCAGGGTACCCCGTGGAATACACAGGTTTTTCACTTCATCCTCATTCAGCAGCGGCTTGCTCTGACCCCAGGCATCCGTCCAGCGTCGGTGGGCAATATCCCTCACCCGCTGCTGATCTTCCGCAGCCATGGCTTCGCCACCGCGGTTGATACGCTCCAGAAACGTCAGATCGCCCGTCAGCGCACTAATCTCCTGCTCCATGCGCTCGCGCAATGAGGGCTCCAGCTGGGGCGTTTGCAGGCAATCCCTCTCATAGCGAAAACAGATTTCGGCGCGCAGGGCGGCAAAGCGGCTGGCCACCTCATCGATTCGGTCATGCAATGTATGCAATTTGGTGGACTTGTCGAGTACCGAATCCGGGGTGGCAAGCTTGCCGCAGTCGTGCAGCCATGCCGCCACATGGAGCTCATACCAGCCATCCTCGTCCAGACTGAAGTCGGCAAAATGGTCCTGATCCTCGCAGGCCGCCTGGGCAAGCATTTCGGTGATCACCGGCACCCGCTGACAGTGCGCACTGGTATGTGGGCTCTTGGCATCAATGGCCTGTGCCAGCACCTTGATAAAGGCATCCAGCAGAGCCTTGAGGTCCTGCACCTGAGTCAGGTTGCTCAGCGCAGTGCCACCATAGGTGAGCAGGGACTGGAAGATCAGGTGACCATTCTGCAGGCGCTGCAGATGGCGGGGCACTTCTCGCTGATAGGCCAGCTGCATGACGCCGGTGACACGCCCCTCGTGGTTGTACAGTGGCCACAGCTGGACCGCCTGACAATCCAGCGCCAGCGCTGCCAGTACGGCCCGGTCCTTCTCCGGCAACGGCTGATCATCCGCCAGCACCACAGTCAGTGGCTCACCGTCCGCAAAACAGGCCTCCACCAGCCCGTCACCATTGAGCGGGCGATACAGCGAAGGATCTTCCCGAAGCGCGCCGCCAGCGGCTGGCGAGGCCAGACAAAACAGGCCTTCACTCTGGCTTCCATCACGGTACAGCCAGACCCAACCGGTATCGGCCTTGCACAGAAAACGGGCTTCACGCAGCAGCGCGTCCATCAGCCGCGGCACGTCCTTCTGTTCACTGAGATGCTGGGCAACCCGTAACAATCGCGGCAGCACGTCCCGGCCATCACGTACGTCTGTATCGGGTTCAGGTGTTGTCATGAGCGTCCGGCTCCAATTGTGATGTCCTTCTCAGACAAGGATAGGCTGGGAGGATTCCGCGGGAAACCTCTTGAGTATACATGTAGCCATACATCCGATAATCCGTGGCTGAAGCGGCCCCAAAGGGGGCAATACCTTGAATGAAACCCCAACAGCCCCTACCATCCTCCGGTTCTGAGCCAATCACCTGGATCCCTTTCACCCATGAGCGTGAGCTACCAACTGCCCGATGGGGCAACCATGGAGTTTGATCAACCGGCCTCCGCACTGGATATCGCCGGTCGAATCAACAAAAAACTCGCCAAACAGGCCCTGGCCGCCAAGGCCAACGGCACCCTGATCGACGTCTATCTGCCCATCGACGATGGCGCCACGGTGGAAATCATCACCCGTGACACCGACGAAGCCCTGGAGCTGATCCGTCACGACGCTGCCCATGTCATGGCCGAAGCCGTTCAGGAACTGTTCCCGGATACCCAGGTGACCATTGGCCCGACCATCGCCAACGGCTTCTACTACGACTTCCACCGGGACACTCCGTTCACTCCGGATGATCTGAAAACCATTGAAAAGCGCATGCAGGAGATTGTGCGCCGCAATGAAGAAATCCGCCGTGAAGTCTGGGACCGCGATGAAGCCGTGGCCTTCTTCCTGGAAAAAGGCGAAGAATTCAAAGCAGAAATCATCCGTGACCTGCCTGCGGATCAGGCAGTGAGCCTCTACCGCCAGGGCGATTTCATCGACCTGTGCCGTGGCCCGCACCTGCCCAGCACCAGCAAGCTGGGCGATGGCTTCAAGCTGACCAAGGTGGCCGGCGCCTACTGGCGTGGCGATGCCACCAAGGCCCAGCTGCAGCGCATCTACGGCACCGCCTGGCGCGACAAGAAAGAACTCAACGCCTACCTCAAGCAACTTGAGGAAGCGGAGAAACGTGACCACCGCAAACTGGCCAGGGAAATGGGCTTGTTCCATATCCAGCAGGAAGCGGTGGGCAGCATGTTCTGGCACCCGAAAGGCTGGCGCATGCGCAAGAACCTGGAAAACTATATCCGCGGCAAGATGGAAAAAGGCGGCTACCAGGAAGTGTCCACACCACAGATGATGGACCGCATCCTCTGGGAGCAGTCCGGCCACTGGGACAAATACGGCGAAGACATGTTCACCGTCTGCACCCACGACCACAAAGAAATGGCCGTGAAGCCCATGAATTGCCCGGGCCACGTGCAGATCTTCAAGCAGGGCATCACCAGCTACCGGGATCTGCCCATCCGCCTCGGCGAGTTCACTACCCTGTTCCGCAACGAAGCCCACGGCGCCCTGCACGGCCTGATGCGTGCCCGGTCCTTTAGCCAGGACGATGCGCACATCTTCTGTACCGAAGAGCAGATCAATGAAGAAACCGCCGGTTTCATCAAGATGCTGCGTGAAGTCTATGAAGACTTCGGCTTCGACAGCTTCCGCATCAAGTTCTCCGACCGCCCGGACAACCGTGCCGGCTCCGACGAAACCTGGGACAAGGCCGAAGGCGCCCTGCGCTCCGCGGTGGAATCCCTGGGGCTGGAATGCGAACTGAATCCGGGCGAAGGCGCCTTCTATGGCCCGAAGCTGGAATTCGTATTGCGTGACGCCATTGGCCGTGACTGGCAGTGTGGCACCCTGCAGGTGGACTTCGTACTGCCTGATCGTCTGGATGCCGAATACGTGGCGGAAGACGGCTCCCGCCAGCGTCCTGTCATGCTGCACCGCGCGGTGCTGGGCTCCCTGGAGCGCTTCCTGGGCATCCTGATCGAGTCCACCGCCGGGCATCTGCCCCTGTGGCTGGCACCGGTGCCGGTAGCCATCTGTACCGTTACCAACGCAGCGGATGATTACGCCCGGGAAGTGCAGCAGAAGCTGGTTGCCGCCGGCGTACCTGCCGAACTGGACATCCGCAACGAGAAGATCGGCTTCAAGGTGCGTGAGCACTCCAAAACCAAGACCCCGCGCATCTGGGTGATTGGTGCCCAGGAAGCGGAAAACCGCGAAGTGGCGATCCGTACCCTCGGCTCCCAGGCTACCGAAAACGTCAGTCTGGACGAGGCCGTGGCAGCCCTGGCCGCCGCCGCACGCCTGCCGATCTAAACGGTCGGACGTCGGAAGTCTGACGTCTGACGCGAAAACCCGCCTGGGCGGGTTTTCATGTTTAAAGCGTCCGACGTCAGACGTCCGACCACAGACTGGATCAACCATGTTCAAAGACAACGAACACCAACCCGAAGGCTTCCAGCTCTCCCTCAAGGACGCGCTGGATAACCTCAAGTACAACGCCGAGGGCCTGGTGCCGGCCATCGCCCAGCAGCACGACACGGGCGAAGTCCTGATGATGGCCTGGATGAGCCGCGACGCCATCGAGGAAACCCTGCAGACCGGACGCGTGTGCTACTACTCCCGCTCCCGCGGCACACTGTGGCGCAAGGGGGAATCCTCCGGTCAGGTCCAGCTGCTGAAAACACTGCGCATCGACTGCGACGCCGACACCCTGCTGCTGCAAGTGGACCAGACCGGCCCCGCCTGTCACACCGGCCGCCGCGACTGCTTCTACTGGAAAGCCGACGCCGACAGCGTCACCATCGACAAGACGCCGATCATCGACCCCAAAGAACTCTATAAGTCATGACTCTGAAACTGCACAACACCCTCACCGGGCAAAAGGACGACTTCATTCCGCTGGATCCCAACCGCATCACCCTCTACGTGTGCGGGCCCACGGTCTATAACTTCGTCCACATCGGCAACGCCCGCCCGGTGGTGGTGTTTGATGTGCTGTATCGCCTGCTGCAACGGCTTTACCCGGAAGTGGCCTACGCCCGCAACATCACCGACATCGATGACAAGATCATCAATGCGGCGGCGGAAAACGGCGAAGATATCAGTGCGCTCACCGAACGTTTCAGCGCCGCCTTCCTGGACGACATGGCGGCCCTGAACGCCAAGACCCCGAACATCATTCCCAAGGCCACCGATCACATCCCCGAGATGATCGAGATGATTTCCACCCTGGTGGAAAAAGGCCACGCCTACGAGGCCGACGGCCAAGTGCTGTTTGCGGTGGAATCCATGCCCGACTACGGCAAGCTCTCCGGTCGCAAGCTGGAAGACATGCTCGCCGGCGCACGGGTGGAAGTGGCCGACTACAAGCGCCATCCCGGGGATTTCATCCTCTGGAAGCCGTCCACGGATGAGCAACCCGGTTGGGACTCTCCCTGGGGCCGCGGCCGACCCGGCTGGCACATCGAGTGCTCCGCCATGATCCACAAGCACCTGGGTGATGTGATCGATATCCACGGTGGCGGCCAGGACCTGATCTTCCCGCACCACGAGAACGAGATTGCCCAGGGCTGCTGCGCCCACGGCACCGACTACGTGCGTTACTGGATGCACAACGGTTACATCAACATCGACGGCGAGAAAATGTCCAAGTCCCTGGGCAACTTCCGTCTGGTGCGCGACCTGCTCACCCAGTACCACGGCGAAATCCTGCGCTTCGCACTGGTCTCCAGCCACTACCGTTCACCGCTGAACTTCTCCGCCGACGTGCTGGAGAATGCCGAGAAAGGCCTGGATACCCTCTACTACGCCCTGCTGGGTCGTGGGGAAACCGTAGTGCCGGAAGCCGGCTACCAGTTGCCCGATAACCACCCGGTACTGGAAGCCCTGAAAGATGATCTGAATACGTCGGAAGCGGTCAGTGCCCTGCACGCCATCGCCGGTGAGCTGAACAAGGCCGAGCTGGCCGACAAGCCAAAACTGAAAGCCGAACTGCTGGCCGCCGCCGACCTCCTCGGCCTGCTCACCGAAGAACCCACCGCCTGGTTCCAGAACAAGAATGTAAGCGAAGACGGCCTCAGCAATGACGAGATTGACGCTCTGGTGGCCGAACGTACCCAGGCCAAGAAAAACAAAAACTTCGCCCGTGCCGATGCAATCCGTCAGCAACTCACCGACGCGGGCATCCAGCTTGAGGATACTCGCGAAGGCACCCGCTGGAGTCGGTGAAGCAGCGACGAGCTTCTAGCCTCGAGCTACGAGCTACGAGCTACGAGCTACGAGAAAAACGAGTTGCGAGAAGCGAGTTTCGAAAGGCAAAACCTAAAACCTCGTGCCTGGTTGTTGTTTTTGATTTTCGAAACTCGCTTCTGGAATCCTTACCTCGCCTGGGCTCGGATCGCTTGCAGGCAAGCTCCTACGGCAAACAGAGCGCAACCAGTATATGGGCGCGGCATCGTGGCTCTCCGCTCACTCCAAGCCCAACCCGCGTTGTAGCTTGAGGCTTGAAGCTTGTCGCTTTTCCTCGCAGCTTGTCGCTAGAAGCTCCCGGCTGCTCTTCACAACTCCAGCGCGTCCATCCCCGGCAACGCCGGCAGGTCGTCCCGCGTTGCATTGGCAAACCTTGGCTTTTGCAGCTGCTCCCTGATCCCCTCCAGGGTCACCAGCGGTGCCTTGGTAGCGACCAGGTTGGCCAGCCAGACCGGTACGCTGCCGCCCGGATCCACAAAGGTCTCGAACTTCACCCGCACCCAGCCATCATCCAGCGGGGCAAGGGTGAACCGGTTATCCAGCGCCGGGATACGCACAAAGCCATCACGCTTGTCAGCAAAGCCGACGGCATTGACGCTGTGCAGGGTAATCACCCGGGTGTCGGCATCCTGGCTCAGCGTATTGGCCAGCACCACATCCCGGTCCGACACCGGCCAGATGCCATTGAACGCCATCAGAATCCGCTCCTGGTGATCGCTGGTGAGGCGCTCGGCACTCTGATTCTGGAAGATCCACTCCGGGAAGGTATCCACGGCGGTAATCACCGCCAGCACCGAGGTCATGGACGCCTGCAGCTCCACCACACCCTTGAAGGCCTTCACCGGGCTGCCTTCCACCGCCATGGCGTAAGTGCTCACTTCTCCCCGGCCAGCCCCTTCACGGGTGGTTTCCCAATTGCCTGCGTCATCCAGAGCCCAAACCGGGCAGGCCACCATCATCAGGGCCAAAATCAGCGCTTTCATGATCAACACTCCAACGGGGTACAAGGTGGTCGCAGTATGCACCCACGCTCCCCGGACTCAAGGCCTCGCAACGGATTGACCCAAACGGCCCCGCGCTCCGCGCTTGTTTGCGTTCGCGAACACGGTCTCGCAGCTCACGAAAACCTCTCTCGCGTTGCAACTTGAAGCTTGTCGCTTGCGGCCAGGCGCCATCGCCTGCAGGCAGGCTCCTACGGCGCCACCCGATCGACCCAGGGTAGCCAGCAGCGCCAAAATCCACGTATCATCCCCTGTTGAATCAATCATACGCAGGGCTTCCCACGTGAAACCGCTCCTGCTTGGCATCATCTGGCTCTACCAGAAAGTGCTGAGCCCCTGGACAGGCAACCAATGCCGCTTCTACCCGAGCTGCTCGCATTACGCGAAGCAGGCGATAGAAGTGCATGGCGCCCTGCGCGGTAGCACCCTGGCAGCCAAACGCATCTGTAAATGCCACCCCGGGAATCCCGGCGGCTTTGACTATGTGCCCGGCACCGAGCCCCACGACAGCGCGGAGGCCAGCCAATGAGCCGCTCTCGCCTGTCGTTGACCCTGGTGCTGTCGCTGCTGTGTGCCCAGCTGTTCATTGCCTGGCACGCCCCCAGTCACATCGACCCGACCAGCAGCCCCCACGAGCAGGCACTGCTGGTGGCCGACTGCGACCTGTGTGGCCACGGCGGTTTTGTTGCCCTGCCCAGCGATGGCGTTCCCGCCTTGCCGGTCAGCACCCCGGTGCTCGGTCAGGCACAGCCGCACCCCTTCCTGCCCCCGTTTTTTGCCCTGCCGGCGCAGGCACGGGCGCCCCCTTTCCACGCCTGAATACCCCCATTTTTTGATAACCAACGGTCATGGTGAGTGCGCCTCTTTTTTTGCGTGCCTGTTTCCCATGCCCGTCGCAGACAAATAACGATTATTCAGGATCTAACATGAAAAAGTTTTCTCTCGCCGGTGCGCTGCTGGCCGCTTCTTCTTCCGTGGTTGCCGCCGAGGCGAACACCAGCAACAGTACCGCCAATAATCCGCTGGCCGCCTTTAACCCGGCCTTCTCCGTGATCTTTGATGGCATGTACTACACCGACAATGTGGACGGCGAAGGGGCTGCCCTGCTGGAAGATGCAGACAGCGCCTTCCACAGCCACGGCGGCCACCACGATCATGAACACGGCGACCTGAAGCGCGGCTTCAACCTCAACGAGACCGAGCTGACCATGAGTGGCAGCGTGGACAGCTACTTCGATGCCTGGCTGTCCGCAGCCATCAGCAGCGAGGGCGACTTCGAACTGGAAGAAGCCTGGATCCGCAGCCAGTCCCTGCCTGCCGGGCTGCAGGTGAAAGCCGGCCGTTTCCTCAGCGCCATCGGCTACCACAATGAGAAACATCCCCATAGCTGGAACTTCGCCGACCAGAACCTGGCGTATCTGAGCCTGTTCGGCGATCACGGCGTCAGCGGTGACGGCATCCAGCTCACCTGGCTGGCCCCGACCGACAGCTACCTGCAACTGGGTCTGGAAATTACCCAGGGGGACAACCTTGAACGTGCCGGCAGCATCATCGACGCCGAGCACATTGCCGAAGATATCAGTGACGAGCTGGGCACCACCGTCACCGAAGAGGACCTGAACCTGGCCGAGCAGGATGGCCCGCAACTGGGCGTCTTTACCCTGCGCTACGCCCCGGACCTGGGCGCCCACCGCGCCATCCAGTTGGGCCTGTCTGCGGCCCGTCACCAGGACAGCCAGTCCTTCCATGAGGAAGGCGGCGGCGAACTGTTCGTCACCGAAGGCGATACCGATGTGTACGGCGCCCAAGCGGTCTACAAGCACTTCCCCACTGGCCAGTACGGCAAGGGCGGCTGGAGCATCGCCGGCGAATACTTCTATGCCGACTCCGACCAGAAAGCCGTTTTCCACAGCGACCCTGCCGAACTGGGCCTGCCGGTGACCAGCGAACAGGGTGCCGCCTACGTGGAAGCGAACTACGGCTTCGCCCCACGCTGGCAGATCGGCCTGCGTACGGCGGCCAGTGGTATCGGTGGTGAATTCAGTGAGGGCGACGAAACCGAGGAAGTCCGCCTGTCCCGCCAGCACAGCGCCGCGCTGACCTGGTACGCCACCGAGTTCTCCAAGCTGCGCCTGCAATTCAACCGCAACGACGTGCAAGGCCATGATGGCAGCGAGGAGTACAACCAGGTCTTTCTGCAGTACAACCTGAGCCTGGGTGCCCACGGCGCCCACTCATTCTGAGGGAGTTAACATGAAAGTGCAGACACTCTCAGCAATGCTCCCCCGTCTGCTGATCGCCGCGCTTTGCGCGGCGTCATTCAGCGCCCGAGCGGACTTGCGAGTCCTCGCCTGTGAACCGGAATGGGGCCAGCTGGCCACGGAAATCGGCGGTGACCTCGTCACCGTGAAAACCGCCAGCGCACCGGGCCAGGATGCCCACCACATCCAGGCTCGTCCCAGCCTGCTTGCCCAGGTCCGCAGAGCAGATCTGGTACTGTGCAACGGCGCCGGGCTGGAAGCCGGCTGGTTGCCGGTACTGCTCAACCGCGGAGGCAACCCGGATGTGCGCCAGGCCCCTGGCCTGTTCCTGGCCGCCGAACGGGTAGACCGGCTGGAAATTCCCACCACCCTGGACCGGGCCGACGGCGACGTCCATGCCATGGGCAATCCTCATGTGCATCTGGATCCGCGCCGGATAGTCAGCCTCAGCCAGCAACTGGCCGACCGCTTTGCCACGCTGGACCCAGGCAACGCGGATCAGTACAAGCAGCAACAAGAAGCCTGGCAGGCTGTCTTCGAACCGAAGATTGCTGACTGGGAACAACAGGCCGCCAGCCTCAAAGGTCTCAAGGTAATCACCCATCACCGTTCCTGGATCTACCTGCTGGACTGGCTGGGCATGCAACGCGTGGACGAGCTGGAACCCAAGCCCGGCCTGCCACCGACTCCGGGGCATCTGGCCAAACTGGTCAGCAAGACCGAACAGCAGCAGGTGAAGCTGATCCTCTACCGACCCATTAACGGCGACGATGCCGCCAACTGGCTGGCAAGCCGCACCCCGGCCTGCGCCGTGGAGCTGCCGCTATCACCCGGCGAGGAGGGCACAGACACCCTGGCCAGCCTCTATGACACCCTGATCCAGCGTCTCGTCAACGCCCACCAGGTGTGCCAGGGGGACAACCCATGATTGATATCCTGCTGCCGGCGTTCATCGCCGGCATGCTGGTACTCGCCAGCCATATCCCGTTGGGCAGGCAGGTACTGGCGCGGGGCATCATCTTCATCGACCTGGCGGTGGCGCAAGCCGCCGCCACTGGTCTGCTCGCCGTGCGCCACTTCGCCCACGTGGAAAGCGACTGGCTGCTACAACTGGCCGCCATCGCCACCGCGCTCGGCTTTGCCCTGCTGCTGCACCAGCTGGAAAAACTCGGCCACCGGGTACAGGAAGCCCTGATTGGTGCCACCTTCGTGGTGCTGGCCAGCGCCAGCGTACTCATGCTCGCCAACGATCCCCACGGCGGCGAACACCTCAGCGCCAGCCTCGCCGGACAGATCCTCTGGGCAGACACCCCTCAACTGCTTGGCCTGGCCGCCAGTGCCATTGCCGCCCTCGCAGCCATGGCCCTGTTCCGCCATCCGCTAATGGCCTTCTACCTGCCCTTTGCCATCGCCATTACCGCCTCAGTGCAGGCAGTGGGCGTGTACCTGGTATTTGCTTCACTGATCTTCCCTGCCCTGGCGGCCTACCACAGCCAACGTCCCATATTGATCGCCGCCGCCGTAGGCATTATCGGCTATATGGCAGGCCTGGCCGCCAGCCTCTGGCTGGACTGGCCCAGCGGCCCGGCCGTGGTTACCACTCTGGCGGCGGCAGCCATCCTCGCCGCTGTGACACGGACCATCGCAGCCCGGCGGTGAATTGGCTACAATCCATGGCAATGTCACTTTGCGAAAGGACCACTCCGATAATGATGAAAAAAATGCTCATCGCTGCCCTTGGCAGTCTGCCCCTGCTGGCCAATGCTGGCGGCTTTGCCGGCTTGGACTACGTCAGCAGCAAGATCGAACCGGACAACACCACCGCCTCCGCCAAACCCAGCGCCCTGCAATTCAAGTTCGGCAGCTGGATCAACAAGGATGAAACCCTGGGTGGCGAACTCCGCCTCGGTCTGGGCATGGGCGACGATGAACTGACTCGCAATGCCGACCTGGAAATCGACCGCTACTACGGCGCCTTCTTCCGCGGCCAGTTCCCCAACACCTTGCCGGTTCGCCCCTACGGCCTCATCGGTGTCAGCTACATGGAAACCACCGTGGAATTCGATAACGGCAGCAGCGACGGCGAAAATTTCAAGGATCTGTCCTTGGGTCTGGGCGTCGACGTTACCGTGACTAACAACATGTTCGTCAGCCTGGAATACATGCGCGTGGTAGACCGCAGCGGCGATGAAGTCACCAACCTGGCGTTGGGTCTGAACGGCCGCTTCTGATCCCATATCTCAAGCATAAAAAAACCGCACCCTGTGCGGTTTTTTTATGTGCGGCTCTCACTCAAAGACGACCGGCAAACCCTGTCACCCGCTCAAGCCAACTCTTTCGCCGTGCCTCAGAGGCATATCGTACCGGCCCCAGAGTTGTGATATTGACCGGCTTGAAACCCGTAAACTCCAGAATCGTTTTACGGATCTGGTGATTGGCCGGATTGCGATAAACCAGCCTGAAATACCAGGGTGGGGTATCCATGGTCATGATCACATGAGCAGAACGGCCCTTCAGAAGCTTGTCCCAGAGCTGTGAGTTCTTCCGGTATTTGAATGCATAACCCGGCAGGAAGATACGATCAAACATGCCTTTCATGATCGCCGGCATGGAGCCCCACCAAACCGGATACACCAATACCAGATGCTCCGCCCAGGTAATTGCATCCTGAACCTCCTGTAATCCGGGCTCCAGTGACTGGCGCTGGTTATAGCCATGACGCAACACCGGATCGAAATCGATCTCTCCCAGACGGAAATAACGAATTTCATGACCCGCCTTTTCAGCAGCGCTCACATACTCATCCGCCAATGCCCGACAGAAACTCCCGGAATCCGGACTCCCCAGAATGACTGCAACACGCTTCCCCATACCATAGATTCCCAAGCAACTTCAGAACGGTATCGTCATGCCACAACACAACAGCATCCCGACGGTTTGCGCCTTGTGGAAACACAACAAGGCCAGTTAAAGATGGGGAGCCTGATCGCCGTTACAAGGCACACATGCAGGAAAGAAACTTGAATCCAGCCACGACCAGACCTATTGGCCCAATCAGAATAGAGAGGCGATCGCGCCGAAAGAGAAGGGATCACGCCGCCTACAACGGGAAGCGCAGCGAGTCCGGCAGCCATAGGCTGCGAATTGCTGGGCCTTGTTATCTGCCGACATTCTTTTTTTCTGACCAAAAGAATGATGTTAGACCAAATAGCGCCATGCCCACTAATAAAAAAGCAATTATTTGGTTAGATGGGGAAAGATGAAATGAACCACCCATTGTGGCAGCAAGCATAAGCAGAATAAAAGCAAGTGATGACAGAATGCCAACGCCTTTGCACAGATTTTTTATAGGAAGAGATAGTGGCTTATAGAAGATGGAGACAACTATTAACGTAGAAATAACAGGCAGCAAAAAATGACCAAGAGAAAAACCAAAAATCGAGCCGGTATAGAAAAACATACCAAGACATATAGCTGCCAGAAATAATTTAAGTATGTTAGCCATCACAATACTGATTTCCTCTTGCATACCACGTTCAGCGAACCAGCGGTGCGCCAGCCCCTCTGGTTAGAAGAAGGTGTCTACTAAGGCGGGGGAGTTACATTTTCCTGTGCAGCTACTTGTTAGTTCCTTCATTTGGCGAACCGATAAACCGCCGAACCATATACAAACAAGGAACCATACTCACCACAGTAAAATCAACTTGGTATCGCATTAGCTTTATCTCTTCCACCACAAAGTCTTCAACTATTTTCTCTGAGGCAGATCCGGATCCCGGACTTTCCAAAAGATACACATTGGCCGCCTGCCAAGGCCCAGGAACACTACCAGCAAGAATAGAGAAAAAGATTGCAAGAAAAACCCCAGCAATCAATAGCTCAGCTACTGATTTGACCTTTTTCCTCGACGCAACCGCAAATACTACCCCAGTGATAACTCCAAAAAACGTGGGCATCACAATAATGTAAGGCCAATACTGCATCACCATCCCCTTTTACACTAACGCTTGCAGCAGCGGGAAATTGGGAGCGCAGCGAGTAATTTATCCGACTGCTTGCGCTTGTTATACGTTACCTGATTCAACTTCGCCACGGCCAAATTCGGCCAAAAGCGGTCGTTCAGCCACAGCAATGTAGACTATCTACTCATGGCAAAATTGGACTACGTGAAAAAATCTTTACACTCTTCGCTCCTCGCGTCAAAGCAACGTATAAGTGTTTTGCATCCATTTTTCTCCGTGGGTCAGGATGATCCGCATCGAGGATTATTACATGGTCTGCCTCTAGACCTTTTAGAAGTAAAGTTGAACCTACTGACTTCCCTTTCACCATTCGGCCAGCATGTCTTCGCTGTTCTCGCATACTGATAAAAACATCAACCAAATCCATACTAGGATCAGAAGAGACTCTTTTTAATGCTTCAACAAGTAAACGAAAAGGTGTTCCTCGATATACACGACGATTCGTATCCTGGCTCATAGATTCAATAAACATCAGTGCTTCGGAATACCCACCGTTCTGACATAAACCCACAGCCGCATTTTCTTGGGGTGTAGGCGGGGTTCGATTGCGACCGTTCATTATTGATTGGATACGTGTAAGCATCCGATTACCATCAACATTAACCATTACATTTCGAAGAAAGCCTAAGATTGCTTCAAGAAGCGGCGCGCCAATCTTGTTATTTATATTTCTTACGTGATCTAACGTATCTCTAAGATCAACAGTTTCAACAACTTGAACTCCCCGTGCCCTACTTGCGTACGAATGGCGGGTATCAGGATTTATAGAGTCTCCTATGATTAGAATATTATCCCCAGGAAATTGATTACTGATAGAAATCTGGATATTTATCTGGGCTTGTATAAATTCAGCTGGATTGGCTGGAATTGGTAACCACTCTATAAAGTTTGGGCACGTTCGCAAGTCAATGGACTGTCCTGCGATAAGCGATTGACGTACCTGGAGTAGCCAAGCTCCCAACTCACCTGCACCCGAATTATTCCATCGCCAAGGGGTACCCATAGTTCCAAGATGTGGGTAGAAAGCTAAAACTTCATTACCCCAGTGAGGCAATGCGTCCCCCCCAAATCCAAAAATAGCCTGTAAAGGATCTCCAAAAACGACTGTTGGCAATATATTGGAGAGGGCAGAAATTAATGCGTGCTGGCTAATAGAGCAATCTTGATATTCATCAACCAGTAACCGGCCATAGTTAGCTTTTATAATTGAACCGACGGTTTCATTATTACAGAGTCTAATAGCGGCCTGCCGAGTGAGGAGATAATCAATATGATTGGGGTCTAAAACATATTCAGCACATTGGGGATAACATCCAATAGTATGTATTACCCAGCTATCAATAGTTGCTACTTTGTATCTGTTTTTTGGTACACCTCGCGCCAACAGTCTATTGCGAAGTGCTGCCACACCTGCCGACGTGTGGGTCAGGACTAATGTTTGTAGCTCCGAGGCTTGATCCAAAACCTCTACTATTAACTGCGTCTTGCCGCATCCTGCAGGTGCCTCAACTAAGCCCCTATGTGAAGCTAGAACTGTCCTTGCATCTGACATCTATTGGGCCTGCGCCTGCTGCTCGGGCTGCGCTGTAGGAGCCTGTTGTATCCATTGAATTAAGCTCCAAAGAGGCTGTGTTAACATTCCTTGACAACGCGCCCAGTTTGGCGCGATAACTTCGCGCATTACCCTTTCTGCGGGTTCTATATCTTTATACCAACTCCCTTTTCCAGCTGCTTGAGCTAAAAAAGGTCGCATATAATCTTGAAACTGATCTCTGCACAAAGCTAATGTGCACGCATCATTAGAAGCCTTCTTAAGTCGATCATCAACTGCATCATCAGACTTCCATTCGCATGCTATGGACAATAGTTGTTGAATACATTCCTCTGGGGCCGACATAAATATTACGCTTTCGGTCGAGTGATCATTTGGCCATCTGTGAATCGATACATTCCTAGTCGCCATTTCAGTTAAGATTGCTGGAGGAGTTGCAACATCAGAATCCATGAGTATTGCTACTCGATAGCCTAATTGGGCGAATATTCTTGCCCTGACAAATAGAGAAGGATCTCCATTTCCATCAGCCCAGTAACAGCCATGCGCTATTAAACTACGACATCCTCTTGAAGTGTAATTAAAATCGAGTCCACGCATTAAACCAATTTCAGTTTTGCCTTCACAAACAATAATACTGGGAGCCAGGAACGCCTCTGCATTAGTACGCAATAGCTTTTGCTCTTCTTCAGTGCCGCTGAGAGGGGTAACGGTGTTAAGAATGATATTTTGTTGTTCGACTCCACCTTCTGCCCTCTCTTGCTGTGGCGGAGTAGGTATTGTTCCATTCCTAACAATAGAAAGCTGACCAGCATTTAGCTCTCGTAAAACAATTGGTGAATGAGTTGTTATGAAGACCTGTGTGTCTACTCTGTCAGATTTGGCTCCTAACTCATCGAGAAGTCTTAAAATGCGATAGGGCTCTAGACCATGCTCAACCTCATCAATGATAGTTACCGATGATGATCCAACATGATTTTGTAGTCCTGTTACCAGAAGTCGAGATGACCCCGTCCCAAGATTTTTTAGTGGTACGCTCCTGTTATCATGAAGTGCGATAGCCCCTCCCGAGAACGAGACACCACGAACATCCAACAAAGCTTGTGTATCTTGTGCTGGCACACCTAAATTCTGAGCAACAGCAGTAACCCTCCCAAGAACATCATCAACTCCTTCGCAGCCAACTTCGGAAAAAGTATTTCTGGCTTGCCGGGCAGCAGCTGCTAACGCACTAGCAGCACGTGCTTTATCTACTGACATTTTATTGAGAACAGAGTTTTGCCCCCAAGCCATATGATGGGCTGAATATGCTCCTAATCTAATTGGAGAAACGTTTTGCCGATGAGCCCACGCTAAGTTTCTCTCTTCACCAGCGACTTCCGCTCGCTCAGAATAAAGCCCCCAAATTGGCTCTAGATCATCTTTGACCTGTAAACGCAATGTCAAAACAACTTCAGTGCCAGCTATTGGTTCATCTGCAATAGTTAAATTAGCGGAGTTAAAACCTCGGTGATAGTGGCCATACCTATCGATATTCATCAAATCGTTGTTCAACTGACCGATGGTAACTCTGATATCAATATCTTGCGAAATGTCATGCAGATGGAAATCAGAATCAGAAAAAACATACTGACGCCTAGCCCCAACAGCTAAATCTATGGCGTCGAGGATAGTGGATTTTCCTGAGTCACCAGGACCAATTAAACAATTCACTCCTGGCTTTGGAAACCAAAAAAGCTCTCTTAAACCACGGAAGTTTCTTATCTCGACGTGCCTAATTAGCATCGTCCACCTCTTTAGATTATTACTGTTCAGCTAATAAAGCTCGAGCGTCAGCTAAGGGTCGAAATCGGACTTACTACACCCACCGTATAACGCCGCGCTCTGCCGCTTGTCGGCAGCAGCGCCTTGTTAAGCATTTGCAGCCAATCCGTCCACAAATGCCAGAAAATTGATAACCACGAGTCTGCCCACAATAAAGACAGCAGCCACGGTTAGTGCATTATGCAGCCTGATCTTGAAAACCAGCCATACCAAGGCTGAGGCCATTAAGAAATACACAATGAGCCTTGCAACCAAATCGACTTCTGTAAGTGCTAATCCAAAGATGTTGATTCCAAGTGTGAATAGCAAGCACGCAAACGCAGCCTTACCTGGAGATGCTTTATCACGCTCAAGAAACCATAGACTCGAGTGCATAATTGCCACAGAAGCCAAAAAATAAATCGCTATCAGTACCATGTCTGCTTAACGCCGCGCTCTGCCGCTTGTCGGCAGCAGTGCCTTGTTAAATAGATCCACCTTGCCCATTACCAACCCTCTTTCCTATTACCCTCTGCTTTGGCCTGTTAAGTTATATGAAAAGTGGTACCAGGACCGCCGCTACATTCACAAACGTAAGAATAGAGATGGCTATAGTCATATTTCTCATATGTCGTGTCATAGACAACATTTGTTTGTTCATCAGCTCTGCTTCTCTACGGGCAATCTCATCTCTATAAAAGCTCAGACCCGGTGATGTTGTCTTTGCTATCCGGTCGTAGGTCTCTTTAAGGTCTTCGATACTTCTCTTTTTAAACTCATCGTATGACGACATAGAATCCCCGAATTTAACGCCCGTCACAGCCGCCGAAGGCCGGCTTGCAGGCACTTGTTATACATAGTCGCTAATGAGGCTCACCAACTTCCAAATGGAGATCTTTAAACAAAACCACTTCATTATTTGGGTTTTCCGTCATTGCCGCCAAGCACTCAGTTGAAACCGCCTGAAGGAGTGCCGAAAGACTATTGTCCATGACGCACTCATCTGTAACTTTCAATATGTACTGCACACCTGAACTGATTCTTATGTGGAAACTGGAGAGCAATCGCCCCTGCTGCCTCCCTTGAATAATTTCAGTGTCTGGATAGTGGCGCTCTAGGCTAGCCATAATTTCATCAACTTTCTTATTGTCACTATCGTTCATATTTCACCCCCTCTTGTATAACGCCTGCCTCAGCCTCCGAAGGTCGGCTTGCAGGCCCTTGTTAAATTCACTTTAGAAATCGTTTCCTATCTCTTTGGTAACACCGAAATGCTAGCAACCACGAGGAAAAGAGCACCCAAAAGGCGACCTTGTCATATTTATGCGCCAATCTTTCTACAATACTTGTACGAAAGATCTCCATTCCCCCATTAATCTCTATATTTTTTACCAGGTAAATGCCAGCTAGATTTATCCCAATGAAGAAAACCATCCCTAGCACAATGGCAGCTTTAGTTTTCTTAGATAGAGAAACGACCAAGATAATTTCATCTAACCAGACCACCACAACACCCCGACAAAAGAATTTAACGTCGCAAGCATGGGCTGGCAGAAGTGGCGCGTAATTGCGTAAGCAATTTAAGTGACACTTTTGACAGTCCTATACCTTGCCTTGTTAAGGCCATAGCCATTTACCTAACGAAAGACCAAGCAAACAGGACCATAAGCCAATAAATGAAATTGATAACATTGCCATCGCTTTGCTTACTGATGGTTTGCTCATAACACCGTAACTGTATAAGGACAGTTGAGCCGATTCTTTATTGTTAATAAGAGAAAGCCGAACATCTTGGTCTAATACGAGCTTTTTTGCAGAAAAAAGTTCTACATTTGCACCCAACTGTTTTTCGATTGTGGATGCGCGATGCTCCCACCTGGACTGCCAGTATTTGCTGCCCAAATTTACTCTAAACCACAAAAAAGAAGTCACAACTCCAAACGCACCTAGAATTACCGCATAGACTGGCTCTTTAACGGAGAACAAACCCACGGCAATTGCAGTATTTAAAACCAAGAAATAATTTGACCGTTGCCAGAATAATTGGATTTCAAAATTTCTTGTATCAATTGCTATTTGATATATCTTTTCTTGATCCATGCAATATCTCAAAAGGCCTTAACGCCAAACTCAGCGGACTAATTGAGTGCAGCGAAATTTGATCCGCTGCAGTTTCTTGTTAGGCTGGCTCTCTGCCATGAAATGAAACATACAGCCCCTTAAGTACATCGGGAAAAACCCTCCAGTAGCTAGCCCTCTTCTCTTTATCAACATCCCAGAAGAGATTCTCGACAAAAGAAACATCAATACATTTCTTTTCATCGTCATTCCCAAGCATGAAGCCTTTTCGCAAAAACTCGAAAACCGGAATGTACGGCTTTACAGAGACACCCTTGCTCATTTCCTGGTTTATGACTCTCGCTAAACTTTCGAACCAACTAAATGCCATTTCAGGATCGACTGAATCCCACTCCTGGATATGCACTAGGTCAGTTAATCGTGTTATTTCGGGAAACTCAGCCCTGAAATTATTGTAGAGATCGTTTAGAGCCATATATCAGCCTAACGCCCGGCGCAGCGGGCAAATTGGAGCGAGGAACGAGCGTAAATTTGATCCGCCTGCCGCCGCTTGTTATGAAAGCCCATATAACAGACCAACTGCTATACAAACACCGCTAACGACCCCGATAGCCCTATGAAAACGCATGAGCTTTGGACTGCGCTTTACAAGGAACGCCAAGTAAGAGCCCAGCCAACCTATAAGCCCAAATATGCCCAGGTTCACTAAAATTGCAGCAAGCCCCTCAAACTCATATGCATTCCCAAACTTGTCTCCATACACAGCCCTACTAGATAGCAGGTTGTCGAACGTAAGGAATATCAGAAGGCCCACCACGAAGAAAACAGGGATCATTCCGGCCATATATATGAAGTTGGGTCGTTTACTCATATTCATAACGCCGCGCGCAGCGGGCAAATTGGAGTGAGGAACGAGCGGAGATTTGATCCGCCTGCCGCGCCTTGTTAAATGCCATACTCGTGTTCCACTTTAGCCACACGAACCCGAAACTCCGAGTACCACTTTTTATGTCCCAACCTCTGGGCTTCACAATGCTCGGAGTTACTTTTCCAGCTAGCGATGGCCTCAAGGCTTTCCCAATACGACACCGTAACCCCCAGCCCCTCTCTTGCAGACTCAAAGCCAAGAAAGCCTGGCTGCTGCGCCGCCAACTCAACCATACGATCTGCCATTTCACCGTAACCATCGTCTCCTTCTGTACGGTGGCTGCTGAATATAACCGCGTAATATGGTGGCTCAGGGGTTTTAGCTATCTCAGACATTGGTCTTTCTACACATTTAACAGCGTATTCAGTCGAATCGTTCGACATATCTTTTTTCGACATAACTCTGAGAGCCAGCCATACTCGGAAACAGAAAATCCTCAAACAATCATGCACTTATCAGAAATTTAGCAATCATTCCAGTCTGAAAAAACTCGACGAAGCGGGTTATTTCCTGTGACATTCCCGCAATGCTCTCATCTTCGCGAAGAACAAAATTACTTTATATCAATCGTTTAGCATTTTCTGTAAGCCATCTCTTACAAAATTTGGATGCCGACCGTTGAGCACGGCATATTCAGCAGTAGTTCTCCCATAAAAAAGCCCGGACAGCTTTCACTGTCCGGGCATCAATCAGCTGCAATGCAGCTTTCCCGAGGTTGATTGTTTTACCGCTTAGCGATCTTCGTACCGCTGGTGCTTGAAGAAGATGCCGGTATCACCGAACTGGGACAGGGTGAATTCGGAATCTGTCACCAATTCGCCAATTTTCACCGCGCTGTTACGACGGTCACGGGCGTAGCGCTCGGTAACCCAGGGCCAGATGGAGGTTCTGATGCTCTGGGTGGTGCCGTAGACATCGTAGACGTTGGTGCCTGCGGGAATGGCGGTGAGGTCGTCACGGAAGTCATGTGCGCCGGTGCTGGTGCTATTCTTCAGGGTGCTGTTGGGCACGAAGTAGATCTGCGACGGGGTCTTTGGGCTGCCCACAGTGGAGCCATCCTGGTTTACCTTGGCCATGTCGCTCATGACCAGCAGGGTCGGTTTCCGGGACACCAGTGAGAACAGGGTGGTGGTACCCAGGGTTTCATTCACTTCGGCCTGAACATAGTTGGACAGTTCGTTGGCGAAGATGTTGTGGTTGCTGCCCTGGCCGCTGAGGGTATAGAGCGCAGAGACGTTTTCGGAACGCTTGCCATCCACAAACAGCTTCAGCGCCAGCCCCGGGGCAAAGCCACGGTCGGACGGATCGCCGGTGACGGACAGGCGCAGCAGGCCGTGATCTGCCCCCTGGAACAGGCCGGTAAAGTCATGGCCAGCGCTGGGCACGAACTTCACCTTGGCCAGGGCACCACGGGGGTGGATCGGCTTGCTATAGCCGGGAGGCGCCACATCAGTTACGTCCTGAACTTTTTTCCACAGAACCGCGTTGATCAGCCCACCGATATCAATGGGCTCAATGCCCGGCACTTCATCATCCGCATAGCTGGTACGCAGGGCCCCGTTCACCCACAGATGATTCTGTTTGGTTTGCGCATCCCAATCCTGATATTCCCCAGGCATGTTCAGGCCCCAGGGTTTGAAGGCGTTATCCATGCCTACCAGGCTGGTGGCCAGGTTGGGGAAGTGACGACGGATTACGTCAACCATAGTGTTCTCTTCCACCCAGTCGATACCGGCAGCGGTATACACCTCGTCGGTGTAATCGGTGGTGAAGAAGCGGTCGGTCATCAGACGACGGGAGGCGTTGAGAATAAAGATCTGGAAGGAGGTCTCGCCAAAACCGAAGCCTTCCGGACGGGTCTCTTCTCCGAGCTGCCCGACCAGGGTGTCCACCAGTTCGATGTCGTTGTTGTACAGCGCCTTCAGGTCCGCCAGCAGTTGAGGATCGCTGGTCAGCTGTTCGAAGCTGGTGAGCGGTTTGAGACCGATCTGGCGACGGAATTCGTTGTAACGCGGCACGCCACGCTCACGGTCACGCAGGATATCGATGGCGGCCATGTCGATGTCGCCTATCAGCGGCATGGACAGGTTGCGCAGGAAATCCGGGTAGTTGTTCAGTGTGAGCGCACCGGGGTGGGTGATACCGAAGGAGTACCACAGGCGGTCCTGACCCAGATCACCCAGCAGGTCTTCGGCATCGCCGTTGCGGGTGTCTTCCAGGGCAATGGATTCATCCACCACATTGGAACCGATGTCGTACACCTTGATCTCGTCACGCAGCAGCGGGTGCATGCGATAAACAGAAACGAATTCCTCGGTGAGCGTGTACGGAACGCCATTGTTGTTCGGGGTGCGGGAACCCACCAGACCGGCCAGGGCATGTTCCAGTGAACCGGTAGGCGCATCGCCCAGATCATTGTTGATGCCCACCAGACTCAACAGGCCGCCAATTTCACCAAGGTTATTGTTGAGGGTATCCAGGTCGTTCTGATATTTGTCGCGCTTGTCGCGATCACCACCCAGGCCCCACCAGTTGGCGTACATGGCCCGCTCCAGTACCGGGTTAGCGAGAATCGCCGGGGTCCATTCCACGGTGTGGATCTTGGCCATGAGGGCAGAATTGATCAGCCGCGCCTTGTCGAAGTACCACTGATCTGACTTGCCCGGATTGTTGGCCTTGAGCATATCAGCAATGGCGTTGTGCTCCAGGGTGAACAGGTGATGCAGCATGCTCAGCCCCACCCACCAGTTCTCGTTGAAGCCGGTAATGGGCTTGCCACTGAAGAACTCAGTGGGCAGGCGGCCATCGCCATCCACTTTCAGCTTGCCATCCACGAAAGAACGCACTTCATCGTTCTTCTCCTTGCTGCTGCCATACAGCTGCGAACCGTCCCACCAGTGGGTGTTCACGTTTTCGTAGGTGAGGATACCTTCTTCGCCGCTGAAACTGGGGTCCGGACGGGTACGCTGTACGGACATGGTACCGCCGCCGAGCACGTCACCGGCGGGTAGCGGGAATTCGATGGGATCCGCATCGGTGCGCGGGCCGTGATCGAACCAGTCGTGAACCATGAACTGAATCCAGGAAGTGGCGATAAAGTTCAGGGTGGTGGCGGGCTTGAAGTCGCCGCCGCGAGACATGATCAGGTTACTGACTTCCCGTGGGTTGGGAGTCAGCAGGTTGCCGCTGTTGGATTCTGCATAGACCGCAGAAGGATCCACGTTGCGGCCAAAATTCACATGCACGGAACCCTCTGCAGGGTTCTCCAGGATATTACAGGTACCGTCTTCGGTACGGGCCGTCAGACTGCGTTCATCACAGACGATATCGGCATTCTTCTCCTGCCAGTCTTCCGTGTCGAACATGTTGTTATCGAGCAGTTCCTGTCGCTCGGCGGCCAGCACCAGCAGTGCAACCATCACGCCCAGCGAGCCGAATTTGGTAAGGGCCGGCCAGGTGACCCAGGGGGACATAGCCATGTGTAGTCTCCGTCGTTGTTTTTATCGGGGGTAATTCCAGACAACGGCAGGACTCTAGCAACGGGACCGCCCTACCCACCCCCTCCTCCGGGAGGGGGTGCCGGGGGGAAGGGGCAAATCGAGAACCGGTTCAAGGTTTGAGCGTAGCTACAAGCATCAAGCTGCAAGCTACAAGGCGCGGGACCGGCCCTGCCAATCTTGTTGGCCGTGCCCACGGGGATACGCCGAAGCGCGGGCACTGCATGGCAGCAAACAACAACCTCATTCGCGCCTTGCAGCTTGTAGCTTTTTATCTTGGTGTGGCGCGCAGGGCGGCTTCGGTGCGGTTGGAGACACCCAGCTTGCTGTAGATATTCTTCAGGTGCCACTTGGTGGTCGTCACAGAGACGCCAGTGTGCTCGCTGATCTTTGCGTTGCTAAGACCGTTTTGCAGCAACGTGAAAATCTCCAACTCTTTCGGGGTGAGTACGGAGGCGGGATCCACGTCCAGCGCAGCCTGTTCCGGCGCCTGACTGAAAATGCCGGCAAACAGCTCCGTGTAGAAATCCGGCAGCATTAGGACACCGCGCCGCCACAGATCACTCATCATGGCACTCAACCCTGGCGCGCCGTCGAACACCGAGCGGTTGATATTCATGACGCCGTAGCGGGTAATCAGGGCATCAAGCTGCCGGGCCAGTTCAGCGTCACTATTCTGCCGGCCGGCCAGCACCACCAGGTTGGCGTCCATGATGGCGCCGCGGCTGCGGATACCCGCGCGGTTAACCACGCTGCGCAGCAATGCCAGCGCCTTGTTGGCAGCCTCGGCGCGGCCCGCGGCCATCAGCCAGTACACTGCCGCCAGGCCCAGCCGTTCCCAGCTCTGGCTGTAATCCGCTGTGGTTTTCTCCAGATTTTCCTCTACCCATTCCTGCAACCGAAAACGCTCGGCGATATCGTCCAGCCGGGCCCACTCACCATTCACATAGGCCTGGCGCACCATCTCCAGTACCGCTTCGTTGAGAAAGCGCTCGTAGTTGCCCAGCTGCAGGATACTGTGCAGTTTTTCCAGCATGCGTGTGGAGTTCTTGCGGCTGCCCTGATGATGCTGCAGCCGCGACAGGGTGAGATACACCGTGGAAATCACTTCGGTGGCCGACGCCGATGACACCACCGGCAGCAGGTCTTCACAGAGTTGGCGGGCCTCGTCCAGACGGTTCTGGTCATACAGCACCACTACCATGCCGGTGGCCCACAGCGACCAGGTGGGACAATCCCGCGGAGTCGCCGCAAACTGCTGATTCACCAGTGATACCGCTTCCGCGATATGGCCCATTTGTTGATTGGCCAGCGCCGTCACCAGCCCGGCATAGCCGGCAGTGAAATTCTGCCCCAACTGCAAAAGCACCTCCCTGGCCTGGGTGGAAAAGGCCAGCGCTGATTGCAGGCGCCCGTGCTGAAGATGGTAGTAAGCCACCATGGCCAGCGAAAAGGCACGGACATCCCGATGACTGCTGGTTTCCATCAAAAGCGATAAATTGGCCCCCTCCATGAAATCCGTATCGTGCTGAAAGAATTGCAGGTGCAACTCAAGAAATTCGAGCATCTGCTGCCCATCGTCATCTTTCCGGGAGGTCGCACTGACCTGCGACCGGTAGGCATCCAGATAGAAGCGGGCACGAAAGAAACGGCGCGACAGGGTGAGCGTGCTGATCAGGGGCGCGGCCAGATCCAGCCGCGCCAGCAGCTCTTCATCCGGTATCTGTTCCGCCCATTCCAGAATCTGGCTGCCATAGCCTTCGCGCAGCCAGAAATCGAAGGCACGGGCCAGGGCATCCAGTAACAGGTCCACATCATCGGCACGCAATGCATGCCACATGGCCTGTTCGAAATCGCCCTGGCGCAAGAAATATTGGGTGGCCCGGCAGTGCAATGGCGCTACACACTCGGGCATATCGATGGCCACTCGTGCCTGCAGACACTCCCGCAACAGCGCATGGTAGCGGTACCAGCCAGGCCGGCCGGGGACCGGAATAATGAATAACTCCCGCCGGGCCAGTTCTTCCATCAGCTGGGCCGAGTGGGTGGTCTCCAGCACCGCATCGCACATTTCGGCATTGAAGTGGTGCAACAGGCTGCTTTCCAGAAACAGCTTGCGGGCAAAGTCCGGCAACCCCTTGAGCACTGCATGACCAAAGTAATCCATGATCTCGGGCTGGCTGGCATGAAAATCATGCAGGGTATTCACACCGGAACCGATGGCCCCCATCAGCGCAATCTTGACGCCGGCCACCCAGCCTTCGGTGATGCTCATCAGGTGATCTAGCGCGCTATCTTCCAGCGGCTCACCACCAAGCCGCTGGTTCAGCTCGATCACTTCCTCGCGTTTCACCCGCAAGGCACCGGCATCCAGCTCCAGCAGCGCATCCGCCAGTCGCAGCGAGGCAAGATTCAGGGATGGCCGAGTGCGGCTGGCAATAATCAGATGCACGTCCCCCGGCGGGTGCGCGCACATGGCATCCAGCACCTTCAGGGTTTCACTGTTGTGAATGTGCTGAAAATCATCGAACACGATATAGAGCGGGTCTGACACCTGCTCAAGTGCCTCCTGAAGGGCTTCGGCAATGGAAGAAGGAGGCAACTCGGCCACATCGAACGGCATGAACCAGGAGGTATCAAAGGCAGGCACCACGGCCCGGGTCTGCTCGGCAAAGCGACGCAGAAAACGCACCGGGTCATCATCGGAGGGCTGGATAGCCATGAACACAACTCGCCGATCACCCACTTGCTGCTGCCACTGACTCAACAGGGTGGACTTGCCGGAGCCCGCCGGCGCCAGCAGCAGCGTCAGCGGAAACTGGCCGCAGTCATCAAGACGCACCACCAGATCACGCCGGTAAAATTGCCCCGATAACGGGCGCTCCGTTCTTCCCGAACTCATAGTCTCCCCTGCCTGGGATTACATTGTTATTTTTATGCTGTGTTTGTGGTGTCAGTGGTCCATCGAACTACCATTGCGTGTGCAGTAACCAGCAAAGGGAATGTAGTCGAGACCATAGTGCTAATCGTTGCACAGGGTCACAATATCCCCTGCCGCGACATGGATTCGCCAACCGCAGCACATCACCCAGCACTGCAGCGGACACAAAAAAGGCGGCCATTGGCCGCCTTTTTCGCATCCACCTGCACTTTACGGAATCGGCAGGTAACCGCCATCCACTTCCTTGGTGACAATAGCCACCGCGTTGTGGGCGTGGAGACTTTCCAGATGGTTCACTCGCAGCCAGAAATCCTTGTAGCAGGATTGTGGGTTAATGGCCTGCTTGAGGCGGCGAGCCGCATCTTCACAGAACATCAGGTTCTGGCCGTTCAGCAGCGCAAATTCCTGCTCATCTACCCGCTTCACTGCGGTCTGAACCGGCGTCTTCAGGGCGCCTTCGATGGAATCGATCAGGGCAGTAATGGGGAAGGCATCACCTTCGGTGTGGTCCAGCAACACACGCACCTGGGCCACAGAACGCTGGCTATGCGGGGTTGCCACAATGCCTTCTTCGGTGCCCAGCCATTCATGCACGGCATCCGCATCAATCTTGCCGTCGGCAAAGTCCTTGCGGAACTGTTCCTGGATCAACTGACGAGACAGGGCCGCAGAACACGGACAGGTAGAGGAATACGGCACTTCCACATACATCTCTATGCGCATGCCTTCTTCGCAAAGGGTACCCTTGATGCTGACCGGGTAGCTTTTCCAGCCGGAATAGCTGCTCTTCAGCGCCGGGCGACGCATGGAGTATTCGAAATCCAGCTGGACGAAACCACGGGTACTGAGCCCCTGATGGGTTTCCAGGAAGTTACGCAGCAGCTGCTCGATGGAGCCAGCGCTCACCGAGTGATCCCCAAAGGTTTCTTCCAGCATCAGGAACAGGCGCGACATATGGATGCCCTTGGCATCCGGGTTCGCCAGGTTCACATAAGCCTGGATAGAGGTGCTCACCGGGCGCTCACCGGCCAGGGTATCGCTCACCCGGGCAGGCAGATGGATTTCGCTCATGCCCACCCAGTCCAGGGTGCTATGGATGTGATCCACCATGGAGTTGGAGGCCACGTCGGGCATCTGCTTGGTGCCGCCAGCACCGTTTTCACGTGTCATGGGTTTCTCCACAGGGGGTAATGAGCTGACAGCCGATCATGCATTGGACCTGCTACCACAGCGACTTCATGTGGGGCTCATCACCCTTTCCTTCAAGGGGGCGCAAGTCTAGCAGAAACTCACCCGCAAAATGACCACTTACGGGCGCTTGCGCACCTATCGCATTGACAGTAAGCGACTATCAGTCCGAAACCGCCGGGTCATTGTCGTTTCCCACCAGGGCCTGGAAGCGCTCCAGATCCCTTAGCGGCCGAAACATTTCTTCCACCCGGGCATGGCGTACCAGGGTTTCCGAGAATTCGATGGCTGCCGCCAGATCATTGAGGGCATTATCGATTTCACCCAGCCCGGACCAGGCACAAGCCCGCTGGTAAAGGGCATGGGCATTCTCTTCATCCACTTCCAGCACCCGGTCACACAGGCTCAGCGCCCAGCGCTGCTCACCCAGCTCCAGTGCCGCGTCGGCCTTCCAGGCCAGCGCCTCAGCATCGTCCGGGCGCAACTCCAGGATACGGTCATACATCTCTATCTTGGCCTGTGCGCTGGGCTCTTTGGTGCTCTTGAGCCACAGGCTGTGGATCTCGTTGGTACGCTCAATCTCTTCCTGGTTCTCGGCGATGTAGCGCGACTTCTTGCGAAGCTCGCGCTCAAGATCCGCCAGGCGGGATTCGTATTCACTGGTGAGGCGGGCCATTTCCTTTTCCGCATACACCCGTACGTTATCCTTCAGGTCGCGAATGGTGGACCAACCCACCAGTGCCAGGATCGAGGCGGCACCCGCAATCAAATAGAAGAAGTAGGTCACCGTGTTGGTGGCATAACCCATGGCCTTGTCGGCCACCTCCAGCTCCCGGTCCGTAACCAGCAGATTCATCTGGTTGCGATACTCCATCATGTCCTGACGCAGGTTGCGCAGCTCCCCGAGAATCCAGTTCTCCCGAAATTGGGAGATCACCGGTCCCTTCTCGATCTCGCTTTGCGCCTCTTCCCGCACTTCAGGCTGCCCCTCAGAGGCACCATGGACAGACGCCGCCATTACCAGCAGTGCCGCAATTACCAGAATTCGCTTACCCAGTTGCCGCAAGATTCTTCCTCCACCTGATGCGAATGAATCGGCGTGGATAAAAATCCTCGCCGACGATGGGAACACTAACAGAGTGAAGGCCATGTCGCTGATCAAAAATTCACCACAACCATGATGGCCATCACACCGCTGAAAGGCTTGCGGGACGCGCCCTGGCGCCCGAACAGCCAGGTTTGACCCGGCTATTACTTTGACATCTAAATGTTTTACCCCTAAAATACGCCTCCCATTCTAGCAAGGAATTTGAAGGCCTTGCCTTAGCTGAGCCGGAAGTTGAACCGAAAAAGGCCATTTACACCTCAAAACTGTTTGAGGAGGCAGCATGACCATTTTTCGTCACATTACTTTGTTATCAAGAGAATTAGCGGCAATGGCCAGACACGAAGACGTGCTGATTTCATTACGACAGATTATTCGCGCTACCGACCTTTACTCACGGAAGCTGAGCAAGGTGTCAGGGCTCACTTCCCCGCAACTGCTGATCATGCAGGCGGTGGGAGCCAAGGGCGAGATCACCATGGGCGATCTGGCCAACGAGGTGTCCCTGAGTCAGGCCACTGTCACCACTATTCTTGATCGTCTGGAAAAGCGCGAACTGATTGAGCGCAAGCGGGGCGAAAGCGACAAGCGGCGGGTTTATGCCCACCTGACCCCCTCCGGCGAAGAGATCATTGATCAGGCCCCTACCCCTCTCCAGGAAGAGTTCATTTCCCGATTTGACCGGCTGGAAGACTGGGAGCAGTCGCTGATACTCAGCTCCCTGCAACGGGTGGCAGCCATGATGAATGCCGAAGAAATTGACGCCTCGCCGATGCTGGACCTGGGCGCCATTGACCGGGCACAACCGGCAGTGGAAATCACCCAGCGAGCCAACGGCAGCAACCAATAACCTTTCGAAGCGGACCATTACTGAGACTATGCCTGCAGATAACGACGCAAAGACAACGTCCAGCAACACGGACGAGATTACTTTTCGCAAACCCGAAAGCCAGGATGGCAGCAGGGTTCACAAACTGATCAGCGAGTGCAAACCGCTGGATGAGAACTCGGTGTACTGCAACCTGCTGCAATGCACCCACTTCGCCGACACCTCGGTGGCGGCGGAAATGGATGGCGACCTGGTCGGGTTTATCTCCGGCTACATTCCGCCCAAACAACAGAATGCGTTGTTTGTCTGGCAGGTAGCGGTTCACGAGAAAGCCCGTGGCAAAGGGCTGGCCAAGCGTATGCTGGCCGAACTCCTGAAGCGCGAAGAAAGCGCTGACGTCCAGTTCATCGAGACCACCATCACCCCGGACAACGAAGCATCCTGGGGGATGTTCCGAAGCTTCGCCTATGAACGCAGCATGCCGACGGAAGAGTTTATTCTGTTCGACTCGCGCATTCACTTTGCCGGCGAACACAACGATGAATATTTGCTGCGGATTGGCCCTTTCAACCGCGACGAAGCCTGAACGAATTCAAGCGAGGATTTTGACCATGACTATGGATACCGACATTTTTGAAAGCCATGAATCGGAAGTAATGAGCTATGCCCGTAGCTTCCCGGTTGTATTCGACCAGGCCAAGGGCAGCTATCTTTACGATGAGATGGGCAAGGAATACATCGACTTTCTGGCCGGTGCCGGCACCCTGAACTACGGGCACAACAACCCGATCCTGAAGGAAAAACTTCTGGATTACATTCAGCGCGACGGCATCGTACACGGCCTGGACATGCACACCCTGGCCAAGCGTGAATTCATGGACACCTTCTATGAAGTGATCCTGAAGCCCCGCGACATGGACCACGTAATGCAGTTCACTGGCCCCACTGGCACCAACGCCGTGGAAGCGGCACTGAAGATTGCCCGCGTGATCAAGGGTCGTGAAAACATCATCAGCTTCACCAATGGTTTCCATGGTGTGAGCCTGGGTGCCCTGGCGACCACCGGTAACAGCCACCACCGCGGCGTTGCGGGTGTTTCCATGAGTGGCGTCACCCCGATGCCCTATGACGGCTATCTTGGCGATGCCTTTGATACCACCGAATATCTGGACAAGGTGCTGAGTGATTCCTCCAGCGGTGTGGATCACCCCTCTGCTGTTATTGTTGAAACCGTACAGGGCGAAGGCGGCATCAATGCAGCCAGCTTTGAGTGGCTGCGCAACCTGGAAAAGGTTTGCCGCAAGCACGACATGCTGATGATCCTGGATGACATCCAGGCGGGCTGTGGTCGTACTGGTACCTTCTTCAGCTTTGATGACATTGGTATCAACCCGGATATCATCACCCTGTCCAAGTCCCTGAGTGGTTACGGCCTGCCGTTCGCCATGGTGCTGATGAAGCCGGAACTGGACCAATGGAAGCCGGGCGAGCATAACGGTACTTTCCGTGGTCACAACCTGGCCTTCATTACCGCTGCCGCCGCCCTGAACCACTACTGGCGCGATGATGTATTTGCCAAGGAAGTACAGAAGAAGGCAGGCATCATTACCGAGCGCTTCCGCGAGATCGCCAATAGCTATGACGATCACTGGTTCTACCTGAACGGTCGCGGCATGATGCAGGGCCTGGTTGCCCGTGACGGCGAGCTGGCTGGCGAGATCACCAAGGCCTGCTTCAAGCGTCAGCTGGTCATCGAAACCTCCGGTGCCGACGATCAGGTCATCAAGACTCTGTGTCCGCTGACCATCAGCGAAGAAGACCTGACCCGCGCGCTGGACATCATCAAGGAAAGTGTCAGCGAAGTGATGACCGACCGCATCAAGCGCGGCGAAGCACACTCCGTATCCAGCCTGGCCAGCTAATCCCGCCAGGGGAAACACCTTCCTCTCGGCAGCCCGCTACGGCGGGCTGCACTTTTACTCCCTCACCACCCTGGAGAATGAATCCATGATCGTTCGTACTCTGGCAGAAGCCGAGAAATCTGAGCGCTGTGTGAAGGCCGAAAACGGCAACTGGCAGTCTGTTCGTCTGTCTCTGAAAGACGACAAGATGGGGCACTCTTTTAATATCACCACCATCTTCAAAGGCACCAAGACCCACATCCATTACAAGAACCACTGGGAATCGGTGTACGTGATTTCCGGTAACGGCAAGATCGAAACCATCGCCGATGGCAAGGTGTATGATCTCAAGCCCGGCACCATCTACCTGCTCGACGAGCACGACGAGCATTGGCTGTATGGTGGCGATGAAGACATGGTCGTTGCCTGTGCTTTCACGCCACCGCTCAGCGGCAAGGAAGTGCACGACGAGCATGGCGTATACCCGGCGGATCTGGACTGATTGAACAGACGCTTCATGCGGCACGCTGCACGCCTAAAGAAAGGGACGCTTCGGTGTCCCTTTTTTTATGCCACTTCGGGCAGCATGCCAAAACCGAGAATCAAAAAATCCCGGAAATCGGTTTTCCTTCTTAAGGCACCCAGGGAGAAAAAGTGTCGTGTCACGAGCTTCGAAAACTCCCACCAATCCGGTGATGGTTGGTTTCCGCAACTCGTGACTCGCCATAAAAAGGACGCCGAAGCGCCCTTTCATTTCGCGTGTCACGTGTAGCGTCTTTTATTCAAAACGCATACTTGGCGGTAAACTGCACGCGCTTGAGATCACCCTCTTCACCATTCTCGATCTCCCGGTTACCGTAGATCAATTCGCCGCCCAGAGAGAGAGGTTTGGCCACCTGCCAGATCAGGTTGGCGTGGGCGCTCTGGATACTCTTGCTGGTGGTTGCCACCACCGTATCCGGGTTGTCGGCCTCACTGACTGACAGCGCGAAATTGGAGCGCCATTGATCATTCCAGTGATGACGAAGCGCCAGCACAGCACTCCACTGATCAATCAGATCGATGCTGCCATCGGCTTCGATCTGCCCTGACCGGAAGGCATTAAGGGTGGTGTATCGACCCAGCGCATTGCCGTAATTGGCCTGAAAACGCACATCATCCATTTCACCCAGTTTCATGCGACCCGCAAGGGACAGGCCATAGCCGTACTCACTCTCATCCTGATTGATGCCACCGATATTATCCTGGTAGGCCAGCTCACGCCCCATGGCCGCCAGACTCACGTTACCCCAGTCACCGGTCACGTTATAACGGGCTACCAGATCCGGCATGGCATTATCGTCGTAGGGATTCTCGGTGCCCCCATAAAGGGTGGTAGAAGGGTTCTCCATGGCCAGCATCAAGCCGCCATTGGTGTAACGAATCTGGGCCTGACGTTCAAACACGGTACCGGCAGCACCAACAAAATCCAGGGTTTCGGGCAATGCACTGACGTTAAAGAAGGTGGACCAGGTCTGACCGAACAGCCACTTGTCCCAGGTCAGGTAGGCATGGCGCAGGCGAACTGCATAGCTGTTACTGATGCGCTCATCGCCCATACCATTGGTCTGGAAGTCCACTTCGATATGGCTTTTTACCGTACCGGCTGAGGTTTCGGTCTCGCTCTTCAGCCAAAATCGGCTCTGCTTGGCAATCATGTTCAGTTTGCCGGAACCTTCATCCACCAGATCCGCCGGATCCACCGGTATGGTAGACGGCACCATGAAGTCATCACCCACACCGGAGGTTGCTTCTTCGCCGTCACTGTATGCGCTGTACATGGTGTCCGCCTTGATGAAACCACCAAAGCTTAGCTGGGTATTACCGGCCTGCGCCTGGCCTGCTGCCTGCTGGTTGCCGGCCTGCTGCTCGAGCATCTCTACGCGTTCTTCCAGGCTTGCCGCGCCGACGGTTCCAGCGCATGCCAGCGCGATACTGGCGCACAGGTACTTGGGAGTTATTGCTTTCATGGCCCTGTCCTCTTGTTGTCATCCGGATGCAAGAAATAACTGACTCCGGATAGCAGCTTGCTGCAGGACCGCATTTCGTCTCCATTAGCCATAGGTCGTAGCCATTCACGATCATTTTTTCTTTGTAGCATAGCCACTACGACCAAAGTCTAATTGGGCTTTCCCGCTCCTCATTCCACACTGTCCGCGCTTCAACGTGTGCACCGATTTCCTCCAGGAACGGAACCGACTTTTGACCTTGTCTTTACGCATTCCCCGCATGGAATGCATGGATCGAAAGCCGATGTCACGGAAGGGATTCTGTTGTTATTTTCCTAACACACTTCCCCCGGGCTGCCTGCCAAGGCAGCCTTTTTTTTGCCTGATGCGTCCTGCATGCCAAGGCTTGGATTTAAGACTGTACACAACAAAAAAAAATCGCTAAAACAAAGACATGACAAATATTCTGATCGCAGATGACCACCCCCTATTCCGCGCTGCGCTAAAGCAGGCTGTCAGCGCCAGTTTTCGTGATGCCAACATCCACGAAGCGGATTCCCTTGCCACACTGGAGTCACTGGGCCAGAACGCCGTCCCGTTCGATGTAATCCTGCTGGATTTGCACATGCCGGGCACACACGGTTTCTCTGGGCTGATCTATCTGCGGGAGCAATATCGCAAGGTGCCTCTTGTCGTCATTTCCGCCACGGAGGACGTGGATGTCATACAGCGCGCCATTCATTTTGGCGCCGATGGCTTCATTCCCAAATCCACACCGGTGGACATCATGACCGAGGCCATGCAGCAGGTCATGAACGGCGAACGCTGGCTGCCCGAGCACGCCCGCCGCGCCATGCCCCCGTCACTGCCGGACCTGTCCGCCATGAGCGAACGCATTGCCAGCCTGACGCCCCAGCAATTTCGGGTAATGGGCATGCTCATGGAAGGTATGCAGAACAAGGTGATTGCCTACGAACTGGACGTCTCCGAAGCCACCATCAAGGCCCACATGACCGCCATCTTCCGCAAACTGGGCGTCCGAAACCGCACCCAGGCGGTACTGGCCCTGAAGGATCTTGCTATTGAACAACCAGGCGTAGATAACAATTAATAGTTAATAGCGTCGCAGACCAGATTGTTTCTTATTGAAATGTTAGAGGCCGCGCCCAGTGCATGGGCGCGGCCTCCTTGATTTGAAAACCTAGCGGCGCTGAGCGCGCAGCTATTAATTATTCATTATTAACTATTAATTCCCTCAAGCGCTCTTTTAAGCATCGCCTCCGTCAGCGGCTTCTGAAGAAACCCAATTCCCCCATCCATCGCTTGTTGACGGATTTCCGGGCGACGATCAGCGGTCATCAGGGTAGCGGGAACCACATCTTCCCAACAGTCATCCAGCCCTTGAATCACATCAAAACCGTTTTCGTTATCCAGCTGGTAATCCACCAGTAGCAGATCTGGCGCCGGGGATCCGTGAGCCTTACGCTGGGCATCCACCAGACCGCTGGCAGCGACCACCTCACAACCCAGTGTCTCCAGTGCTTCCACCAGACCTGCCAGCAGGGCCGCGTCATTATCCACGCAGAAAACCCGCATGCCGGTGACGTCACGGGTCTCCCCTTCGTCCTCATTGGACAACATGGGAGGCAGTTCTCCGCTGGCCAGTGGCACCGTAACACTGAACAAGGTACCCCGGCCTGGCCACGAACGAACCGTCAGTGAGTGATTCAAAAGCCGACAGATTCGATCAGCGATGGCCAGCCCCAGCCCCAGCCCTTTGACGGCACGGCCATTCTGTTGTGGCAAGCGCTGGAACTCCTGAAAAATCTGCTCATGCTGATCATCGGGAATACCGGGGCCTGTATCCCACACATCAATCCGCACAACACCAGCCCGCCGGCGGCAACCAAACAACACCCGCCCGGTTTCGGTATAGCGAATGGCGTTGGACAGCAGGTTCTGCAGCACCCGTCGCAACAACACCTCATCACTGTCCACTATGCAGGAGCTAGGCACCATACGCAGCTGCAGACCACTGGCCCGGGCCAGGGCGGAAAACTCCTGCCCCAGGGGTTCCATCATTTTCTGCAGGCTGAGCGGATGCACATGTACCGGCATGACACCGGTGTCCAGCTTGCTGATTTCCATCAAGGCAGAAATGATCTGCTCCGCAGTCTGCAGGGAGCTGTCGATATGCCCAAGCACATCCACTTCACGGGCAAATCCCTGCGCATCCTGCTGCCTCAACTGTTGACGCAAGGATGACGCAAACAGCTGGGCGGCGTTAAGGGGCTGCATCAGATCGTGGCCAGCCGCCGCCAGGAAGCGGGTCTTGCCCTCATTGGCCTGGGCCAGCTGCACGTTAAGCTCGGTGAGTTTGCGGGTCCGTTCGGAGACCATCTGTTCCAGGTTTTCGTTGATCTGACGCAACGCCAGTTCGTCCCGTTTGCGCTCGGTAATGTCCATATAGGTACTGACAAAGCCGCCACCTACCATTGGCGTACCACGTACCTCCACCACAATGCCATTGGGCAGTTCGCGCTCGAAACGGTGGGAGTGGCCATCGCGCAGCAATTGCACCCGCTTCTTTACGTTGGCATCCATGTCTTCACCATCATAAAAGCCCCGTTCCGCATTGAAGCGATACACCTCTTCAATGGAACGCCCCAGACGAATCAGACCATCGGGATACTCAAACAGCTTTACATAGGCCTGATTCCAGGCCACCACCTGCATGTTGCGGTCCACCACGCAAATGCCCTGGGCAATGGTTTCGATGGTGGTCCGCAGTAACTGATGATTGAACTGAATCAGCTCAGAGGCCTCGTCCATCATCCTCACCACATCATCGCGGCGACTGTTCTGCTTACGCAGCAGAGAGCTCATCACGATGCGGGCGGTGGAGGCCCCCATGGCACCGGCCAGCAGGCGCTCCACATAGCGGACCAGATGCAGGGGCGCAGGCAGCTCCAGGTCCTCGGCCACGTGGCGACGACTCATGTAGTCAAAGAACAGCGGTTCCGCACGGGGATTGCCCAACCCGCGCCGGCACACTTCCAGCAACTCAGCGGTGGTAATGGACGGATGCCCCATACCCTCACGCCACCAGTCCGTGGGCATATCCACAAACCGGGCAGCCTGGGCTTCATCCAGGGCATCCTGTCGCGCCCGGCGGGAGAAATAGATAAACGCCGCCAGGTTCAGGCTGACCGACCAGAACACCCCATGGGTCAGCGGTTCCAGCCCCTCGATCCCCAGCAAGGCATGGGGACGAAGCAGCCCGAGACCGAGCAGGCCATCGGTGTTGAGGATCATGACCCAGTCCATCGGCAGGATTACCGGCATCAACAGGCAGTAAAACCACACCAGGAAGCCCACGCCGAGACCGATAAAAGCACCCTGTTTGTGACCATTTCGCCAGTACAACGCCCCCAGCAAGGCCGGGGAAAACTGTGCCACCGCTGCAAAGGACAGCAGGCCAATACTTGCCAGACCATCAAAGCGATCAATCAGGGTATGAAAAGCGAAGGCCAGTCCCAGCAACACCAGAATGCTGGCGCGGCGCAGCAAGCGTAACTGTTTGCCCAAATCCGACAGCTGATCTTTTTCATTCAGACGTGACTGCAACCACATGGGCAGTAGCACTTCGTTGGTGAGCATGATAGCCAGCGCCATGGTCGACACGATCACCATCCCGGTGGCCGCTGCGATGCCACCGATGAAGGACAGCACCAGCATGGCGGAATTGTCCTGGGCCATGGGCAGGGACAACATGTAGGTATCCGCCTGGCCCAGCAGATAGGGCTGGGTCAGTACTCCGCTGACCACAATGGGCAGCACGAAGATTGCAAACATCAGCAGGTATAACGGCAACAACCAACGGGTGGTGCGCAGATGCCGCAGATCGTTGTTTTCTACCATACCGGCATGGAACTGCCGCGGCAGGCACAGGATCGCCACCATGGACAACAGCAGGGCCGTCACAAAACTCTGCGAGAAAAGTGTCGGTTCAAAGGTCTGCAGCACTTCGGGCCGGGCCGCCAGGCTCTGCCACATGTCCGCAGGGCCATCAAAAATACTGAAGAGGCAGTAAATGCCAAGCGCCACAAACGCGACGAGCTTCACAAAGGACTCAAAACTCACCGCCAGCATCAATCCCGACTGATGCTCGGTGGTATCAATATGGCGGGTGCCGAACAGCAGGGTGAAAAGAGCCATCAATGCGGCGACCACCAGGGCGGTGTCCACGGACGCGGTATCCGTATCCTGCAGGACATAATCAAATGACAGGGTCACGGCCTTGAGCTGCAGGGCGATGTAGGGCAACACACCAATCACGGCGACCAACGTCACCAGCACCGCAAGACGGCGGGACTTGCCGTAACGGGCTGCCAGAAAATCCGCAATGGAGGTAATGTTTTGCTGCTGGGTCACTGACACCATCTTGTAGATCAGCGAACCGCCCAACAGCACGGTAATAATGGGCCCAAGATAAATGGGCAAGTAGTTCCAGCCGTTTTGCGCGGCTTCTCCCACCGCGCCAAAAAAGGTCCAGGAGGTGCAATACACGCCCAGCCCAAGGCTGTACACCCAGGCATTCTGGAAGGTCTTTCTGCCTTCTCTTGCTGCCCGGTCACCCAGCCAGGCAATGATGAACAGCACCAGCACATAACACAGTGCCAGCCCGCTCAATTCCCACAAAGAAAACACAGCGGCTCCCGATTATTGTTGGACCTGCAGGCACCCACCAATGGCATGACTACCTGCTGTGTCTTCCTTTATACCAGAGCGCCGGTGAAACGCAGCACCACAGCCACCACCAGAAGGCACAGGCCTGCCCGCTGCAGTTTGAATTCGTGAATATCCAGCGTCATCCTCTTGCGCCAGAAGGTCATGACGCCTCGGGCATCGCCGGTTCGGCGCCAGTACGTCAGGTAGCTGAAGGCCACAATGGCCAGACCCAGCACCAGACAGATCTGTTCGGCTATCTGCATGGCAGTTCTCCGTAATGGGGTTAATGGTCTTGGGTGGCACGCTGTAACTGCAGGTACATAAGCCCCGCCGTCACGGCATCACCGCGAGCGCTGTGCCGCGCCATCATGGGCACCTGCAAGGCCTTGGCCATGGCCTCGAAACGCAGGTCCGGCTCCATTTCAGGCTGCCAATAGCGCATTTTCTTCTGATAGAGGAGGGACAGTTCGATGGTGGCGTTGGGCAGATCAAAACCCAGCAAGGGTCGCAGGTAACGATTGATCATCGCCACATCGAAGTCGATACACCAGCCCACCACCGGCCGGTTGCCAATAAACGCCAGCAGGGCTTCCAGGGTGTCGGCAATTTCCTCACCTTCATCCAGATCCACCGGGCGCAGGCGATGAATGGTTATGGAATCACTCGAGAGACTCTCCGGCGGCTTAAAATGCACATCCATGCTTTCACTGGCACAGACGCGCCCTGCGCGTACCGGCACCGCAGCAATGGACACCAGTTCCGCATGGCGGCTGTCCAACCCGGTGGTCTCACAGTCCAGCGCCACCACATCCTCCCCCTCATAGGGCAGGAACAGGTGGCCATAGGGGCCGTGGGCGTGGCGGTAACGATCCGCATAGCGTCGCAACTGTCTGATCATTCTTTTTACTCCCGACGGCGGCGCCATGTCCTCAGTATTCCAGATGGAAACGACGGGACAAGCGCTGCTTGAAGTCACTGACCAGGTGCAGGGCGTCGCGCAGCAAATCACGCTCCAGCGACGACAGGGTCTGCACCACAATATGGTTGCTGGGGATATTCATCGCATCCCCATGCAGGTTTTCCAGTTGATGGTTCAGTCGCAGTTCACTGAACAATTCCATGGCTTCACCCAGGTCTTCCGCAAAACTTGCTTCCATGGCCCCGGCTGCCACCAGTTTTTCCAGCCGTGCCAGGGTAGAGGTTTCTTCGATACGGCATTGCAACGCCATGGCACGCACTCCGTGAACCAGCGGGAACAGCGCCCCTTTCTTGATATCAATACCGTGCTGGGGCTTTTTCAGTGAGCCGAACAGGTTCAACGGTGTGGCGAATTGCAGGACCGGTCGGGCAAAGTGCCGCAGGAACACCTCATCATCGCTGCAGCGGTCGAACAGGGTCTGGCGAATTTCATCCAGCAGATGGCTGCTGCCGGCCACACAGTGAGCATCGACAAGCGTCGTAATCCGGATCATGCCTTCACCACCGGCATCGCCGGCCCAGTCATGGATGCGTTCGCGCCACTGGCTTTGCGTCCCTACCCACTCAGGATTGGACACCATGACCTTGCCGGGACAGGGCGGATAGCCAAGGGTCAGCAAGGTTTCGGTGAACTGACCGGCATCCTTGTGGCAATGCGGCCAGTCCTGATGATCGCCCAGAATCAGGCCATTATCCTGATCGGTCTTGAGAATCTGTTCGCCGCGACCTTCACTGCCCATGACGATCAGGCAGGCGGAGTGCTGCTCGGCAGGAATCACCATCTCGAAGGCCTTGGCCATGATCCTGCCATTCAGGGCGGCAAGAAGATCCATGGCAAAACGCATCTTCACACCCTGGGCCATCAGCGCCTGGACCAGATCCGGCAAACGCTCGCTGGCTAATCTCAACGCATCCAGATCTTCGGCTTTCTCAATTTCCAGCCCCACCACATAGGAACGACTGGAGAAGAAACTGAGTACGTCAGTGAGTTCTACCACGCCCACGGGGTGGCCATGGGCCATGACAACCACCCGAGCCACCTTGTGGCGGGTCATCATGGTCAGGGCCGTAAAAAGATAATCCCCAGGCAAAGCGGTAACCAGGTTGCGCTCCGCCACGCTGGATAGCGGATCATCTGGACTGTGCCCGCCCATCACCAGGCCGGTGAGCAAATCTGTCTTGGTGACGATGGCAAATTTCGCATCAATCTCCACCAACACGCTATCAACGCCATGCCGCTTGAGAGTGGCTACTGCATCGCGCAGGCTGGCACTGGCAGACATGATCATCGGCTCGCGCATGCACTGCTCTACCCGTGCCAGCATAAAGCCCGCCAGGGTGACGCCCCCTTCACGACGCTCTGCCAGGCGCTGGGATTTTTCCGCCAGGGTTTGACGAAAGTAACGGCCAAATTCATCTTCTTCATTGCAGAGTGTCAGAAACAGTTTGGCGGGAATCAGATGACACAGCGTCTGCTCTTCGCAGCGAAAGCGATAACGGCTCTTGCCGTTAATTACGCTGATCGCCCCAAATAAATCGCCTGCCGCATAAATACCGACCTGGCTGCGCCCATCCGGCGCAGTCACATCCAGCTCGGCCACACTGCCTTTGTGCACCACATAGACATAATCACTGGCACTGGCCGCATCCAGAATGATGTCGCCTTTTTCAAAATACGCCAGATCCATTCCCTGGTTAAGACGATGACGGGCATCCTCCCCAAGCAGGGTAAACGGGTAGTGATTGAGTTCCTGTTCAATCATCGGGTCAAACCCAGTTGGAAGTTAAAAGTTGAAAGTTAAAACGCGGGACAGGTGCGATTACGCCTGACTCGAAATCTGCCGCTAACCACCCGTTAGTGCCCGAGCTTTGCAACCAAAGCACCCATCACATCAGGCACGCTTTTTAACTTTCAGCTTTGAACTTTAAACTCAGAGAAAAAAGCCGGCATGAATATTTCATCCATACCGGCTTGCTCTCCCGTTGTTAACATTTAGTGTGCGTGCGCTTCGCCGGCACCACGTGGGATACGAATATCCTCAACAATATGCTGAATGTGCTCGGGCGGCGGCGCAGTGACATGGGACACGGAGAACGCGATGGCGAAGTTCAACAGCATGCCCACGGTACCAATCCCTTCCGGTGAAACCCCGAACCACCAGTGCTCGGCATTGTTCAGCTCCGGAGAAACGAACTTGAAGAACACGATGTAGCAGAAGGTGAAGATCAAGCCCACCAGCATGCCGGCAATGGCGCCTTCCTTGTTCATCCGCTTGTAGAAGATACCCATCAGGATCACCGGGAAGAAGCTTGCTGCAGCCAGGCCGAAGGCAAACGCCACCACCTGCGCCACAAACCCGGGTGGATTGATCCCGAAGTAACCGGCAATGCAGATGGCCACCACTGCTGCCCCGCGGGCTGCCAGCAGCTCCTGCTTCTCGTTGATATCCGGCTTCAGGGTTTTCTTCAGCAAGTCATGGGAAATGGCACTGGAGATCACCAGCAACAGACCCGCCGCCGTGGACAGGGCCGCAGCCACACCACCGGCAGCCACCAGGGCGATCACCCAGGCAGGCAGGTTGCCGATTTCAGGGTTGGCCAGCACGATGATGTCACGGTCGATGTACACCTCGGAGGTGTTTTCGGTGGCCGCATTGGTCAGCACACGCTCGCCATAGACACCGGAGGCCTCCTCACGGCTGCCGGCAAAGGTGGGCTTGCCTTCGAAGGGCGCACCGGCACGCATTTGCACGGCACCGTCGCCATTCTTGTCTACCCAGCCGATCAGTCCGGAGTTCTCCCAGTTGTAGAACCACTCAGGCAGTTCGGTGTACTGGGTTTCGTTCACCGTATCGATCAGGTTAAGACGGGCAAAGGCACCCACCGCCGGCGCGGAGGTGTACAGCAGCGCGATGAAGAACAACGCCCAACCGGCACTGATACGAGCATCCTTTACACGGGGAACAGTAAAGAAACGCACAATCACATGGGGCAGACCGGCAGTACCACACATCAGGGCCGCGGCGATAAAGAACACATCGATGGTGGATTTGGAGCCTTCGGTGTATTCGGTAAAGCCCAGATCGGTGACCACCTGATCCAGTTTCTGCAACAGATACACGCCACTGTCATTACCCGCAGCATCCAGCACCGTGCCACCGAAGCCGGTTTGCGGCAGAACGTGCCCAGTCATCATGATGGACAGGAAGACGGCCGGCACCAGGAAGGCAAAAATCAATACGCAATACTGCGCGACCTGGGTGTAGGTAATCCCTTTCATGCCGCCCAGCACGGCGTAGAAGAACACGATGGCCATGCCGATAACCACGCCGGTGTTGACGTCCACTTCCAGGAAGCGGGCAAACACAATACCGGTACCACGCATCTGCCCGGCCACGTAGGTAAAAGACACAAAGATCACGCAGATGACTGCCACGGTCCTTGCCACATTGGAGTAGTAGCGATCACCAATGAAATCCGGCACGGTAAACTTGCCGAACTTTCGCAGGTAGGGCGCCAACAACATGGCCAGCAACACATACCCCCCGGTCCACCCCATCAGATAGACCGAAGCATCGTAGCCGGAATAGGCAATGATACCCGCCATGGAGATAAACGAGGCGGCAGACATCCAGTCCGCTGCTGTAGCTGCGCCATTGGCCAGGGGAGATACCCCGCCGCCGGCCACATAGAAGTCCTTGGTGGAACCGGCACGCGACCAGATCGCAATACCGATATACAGGGCAAAGGATCCGCCCACAAACAGATAGGTAAGAGTTTGAATATCCATGCGGCTTCCTCGCTCAGTCTTCGTGGACGTCGAACTTGCGGTCCAGCTTGTTCATGGAATGCGCGTACATGATGATCAGTACCAGGAACGCATAAATCGCGCCCTGTTGTGCAAACCAGAAACCGAGCTTGAAACCGAACAGGTTAATCTGATTGAGTTCGTCCACCAGCAAAATGCCGCAGCCATAAGAGACAGCGAACCAGATAGCCAGGTAGCTTAGAATCAATCGCAGGTTGGCGGCCCAATAGGCGCGGGCGTTTTCTTCTTTCATTACTCGTCCCTCTGCGTCCTCGTGATTATTGGCCTTCTCCTCAGGAGATCGGGCTTGTATCAAGACTAGCTAAAGGGCGGTGCAGGCACAGTATGACTTTAGTCGAACAGTGCCTGTGGCCGGTTTGAGGGGCCACAAGCGCCTGCGCAAGACCGGATTTTTCAGTAACATAGGACAATTGGTCAGGATCGACCCTGAAACAGATAACAACACTGGATGTATCAATGAACGCAGCGCGATGGAGTATCGGCGCCCTTGTTATCGTGGCAGCAGCCTTGTTTGCCCTGTATTTCGTTACCCCTTCCATGGATGGCTGGCCAGTGGCGGACACTGACCACAGCCCGGCAGAGGGCCAGGTGACGATCACCTTTCTGGGCACCAGCACAGTGCTTGTCTCTGATGGCCGCACCCACCTGCTCACCGATGGCTATTTTTCCCGGATCAGCATTCCAGGGCTGTTTTCCCGCATGGCACCCAACGAAGAACGTATCGAGCGGGCCCTGAGTCAGGCAGGCATCGATCGGCTGGATGCCATACCGGTACTGCATACCCACTTCGACCACGTCATGGACTCCGGCATCGTGGCCCAGCGTACAGGCGCGCAGCTGCTTGGCTCCTCATCGGCGGCCATGGCCGCCAGCGGCAGCGGCCTCGACAAATCCCGCATCACCACGGTGCAAACCCATCACCCCTACCGTTTCGGCGATTTCACTCTCACCTTTGTCCCGGCCAGTCATGTGCCGCTACCGGGCCTTATCGAAAAATGGACCGGCAAGGGAGAAATCACTGAACCGGTAACGCCGCCGGACTGGATTGGCGCCTGGGAAGAAGGACAGAGTTATGGCCTGGTGGTGGAGCACCCCAGAGCTCGCATACTGATTCAGGGCAGTGCCGGCATGCAGCCGGGGGAACTGGATCGTTATCAGGCCGACTATGCGCTTGTCGCCACTGCCAGCCTTGGCAAACAGAGCGAGGCCTACAAGGACGCCTACTTCAAGGAAACGGTGGCAGCCGTTGGCGCCCACACCATCATTCCGGTGCACTGGGATAACTTTTTTACGGAACTGACTGAGAATGTGCCGCCCCTGCCCTGGGTGATGGACAATCTGGAGGATTCCTTCCAGGCACTTGCCCGCCGCCACCAGGGGCCGTTTAGGGTACTGCGACCGTTCCAGACGCTGGCCCTGGAGGCGCCAGCTGTAGATAAGGCGCCATAGCGGCAGGGCCGGTTTCCCGCTTGATCTGCTGCAGCAGCAGGCTGGCCTCAGGCCACTGCTTGCGCATATAACTCAACCATTGTTTGATACGCCCGGCCTCCTGGGCATCGGTGCCGGTTCCGGTCACATCGCGGAGAAACCCCTGTAACACCGGCAGTACGTCCGCCCAACAGGCGGTTTCACCGGTACGCAGGGCACGCAGCAGCCAGGGGTTCGCTACCGCGCCACGGCCCAGCATCAAGTCCTCACAGCCACTTTCCTGCTGGCAGCGCATGGCGTCTTCCACGTTCCAGATTTCACCATTGGCAATCACAGGAATGTTTACAGCTTCGCGAATCAAGCCAATACGATCCCAGAATGCCGGCGGCTTGTACCCCTGGCGCTTGGTCCGGCCATGCACCGTTAACCAGGCAGCACCCGCAGATTGAACCGCCAGGGCGTTCTCCAGCGACAGCGCGTCATCTTCGTTTCCCAGACGCATCTTCACCGATACCGTGATCTCCGCCGGCACCGCCTGACGGACGGCGCGGGTCACGGCGTGGACCACCTCAGGCTCATCCAGTAACACTGCACCACCACGATGGCGATTCACGGTTTTTGCCGGGCAACCGAAATTGAGATCAATGGCTGGCGCCCCCAGCTGCACCGCCCGGGCCGCATTGTCTGCCATGCAGGCAGGATCGGATCCCAGCAATTGCAGGTGCACAGGCACGCCCGCCCGGGTGCGCGCGCCGTTTTTCAGCTCGGGACACCAGCGATAGAACACTTTGGGAGGCAACAGCTGCCCGCTGACGCGGACGAATTCGCTGACACACCAGTCGTAGTCGCCCACATCGGTCAACGCCTGCCGGACCCAGAAGTCCGCCAGACCTTCCATGGGGGCCAGGATCAGTTTCATGGCGCGGATTCTATAGCAGGATGGGGCAGACGGCACGTACGGTGGGTGGGAAGGGAAGGGAAGCATTCCACATCTCCAATGCGTTTCTGGGATCCTTACCTCGCTGTGGCGCGGTTCGCCCACTGGAAGGCAGCACCTACAGCGGCTTCGCAGGAATAGCGGAACACCGGGAACTTTTCGGCCTTTCTTATTCCAACCGAGTGTAGCTTGTAGCTTGTAGCTTGTAGCTTGTAGCTTGTAGCTTGTAGCTTGTAGCTTGTAGCTTGTAGCTCGTAGCTGGTCGCTTTTTGTCATTGCCCTGCCCGGGTTTTCCGCCATACTTCCCTGCATGTGGACAACAACTTTGCGCCCTCGCTTTTGCGAAACCGATGCTCTGGGGCACATCAACAATACGGTGCTGCCGGTCTGGTTTCTGGAAGCCAGGGAGCCGGTAATTGCCATTTTCACGCCGGACCCTACGCTCAGCAAAAACGGCCTGGCCATGGTGCACATGGATATCACCTTCAAGGCAGAGTCCATGTTTGGCAGCCCGGTCACCGTCACTACTACCATCGGAAAGATTGGCAACCGCTCTCTGGAAGTGGTTCAACGTGCCTGGCAGAACGGCGCTCTCACCGCCGTGGGCAAAGCCACCCTGGTCAGCTTCGATACCGTCGCACGACAAAGCCAGCCCATTAGCGACATTCAACGAGAACAATTGCAACAGCATCTGGACGGCCCTGACGCTGAACAGCCTCCGACCTGAATCCGGCCGGTAATAATGCCTGCCATACCGGACGCGAGCCCGGAATCAGCGCAATTTAAAGCACACTCTTCAACATGCGTTTTTTCAATCCCCAACTCTCATAAAAAGGTACAAACCCACTGAAAATTCTGTTTTCTATTTTTCAAATTATCGCACTGCAACTGCCCACCCGTTTTTACTACCAAAGACCTGATTCCCGAGAAAAACCGGGATAAATCCCGTCAGTTCCTTGCAATCACGGTTTTCCTTTGCCACGGTAAAGCACATTAACCCGTAACAATGGACATGTTTCGGGCAAAAAATCTGACGAAAAACAGGCAATGAGAGGGGACCGCCATGACCATTCGATCATTCCCGGGTGCTATCGTCGCCGCAGTCATGATGACTGCGCTCGCCGCATGCAGCGACAACGACAGCAACACTGCCAGCCAGTCAGCCAGCGCAGAGACTGAAGGCCAGACCTGGCGCTATGCCCACGAGGAATACGAAGGTGATGTTCAAGATATCTTCGCCTACAAGTTCAAGGAATACATCGAAGAGAACTCGCCCAACACCTTGAAGATCCACCGCTTTGGCGAACTTGGCGAATCCGATGACATCATGGAGCTCACCCAGGCCGGCGTGCTTCAGTTTGTCAATCAATCCCCGGGTTTTACCGGCTCCCTGATCCCTGAAGCCCAGATTTTTTTCATCCCCTATCTGTTGCCGGTGGATGGCCAGGAAATCGTTACCTTCTTCAAGGACAGCAAGGCCATCAACGAGATGTTCCCCAAGCTGTATGAGGAACAGGGACTGGAACTGCTTGCCATGTACCCGGAAGGTGAAGTGGTGGTCACCGCTGACGAAAAAGTCACCTCTCCAGCGGAATTCAAGGGCAAGAACATTCGGGTAATGACCAACCCTTTACTCTCCGAAACCTACAGCGCGTTTGGCGCCACACCGACTCCCCTTCCCTGGGGCGAAGTGTACGGTGCCCTGCAGACCAATATTATCCAGGGTCAGGAGAATCCCATTTTCTGGATCCAGTCTGCCCGCCTGTATGAAGTCTCTCCCAACCTGATCTTCACCGGCCATAGTCAGTTCGTCACCGCCATGATGGCCAACCAGGATTTCTACAACGGTCTTTCTGACGAGAATAAAAAGCTTGTTCAGGATGCAACAAGCTATGCACGCCAATACATTTTCGACTATGTCCCTGGGCTGGGCGACAAGATGCTCACCAAAATCACCGAAGACAGTGACGACGTCACAGTCACCCGCCTGACAGAAGAACAGCGGCAGGCATTTCGTGAACGGGCCCCACAGGTGGAAGCCAAATTCATTGAAATGACCGGTGAGCGTGGTGAAGAACTGCTGCAACAGTTCAAATCGGATCTGGACGACGTCACCAGCTCCGAGACCGGAGAATAAACTGCCGGGCAAAACGGCAATGGGAGCCCTGCTCCCCACAAGCAAGACAATCCGTCACGAACCCCGAGCTCACCTCAGGGTTAGTGGCGGCATCAGCAGAGGCCGGTCAGGAGGATCGGATCCGGTCCTGTACCGGCTGAACGAAGGGAACGACCATGAGCGATGATGCGCCCCAGGACCACGACTCCAGCCTGCCCGGCTTTCTTGGCACCATAGATAACGGTATTGCCCGCATCGAAGCCGTCATCCTTGCCCTCGGCGTTCTGCTGATGGCCCTTAACACGGTCGCCAACGTCGTCGGCCGCTTTCTCTTCGGCGAGAGCCTGCATTTTTCCGAAGAAGTGAACCGAATACTGATTATTCTGATCACGTTCGCGGGTATCGGCTACGCGGCAAGACATGGGCGCCACATCCGTATGTCTGCACTCTATGATGTGTTCCCTGCCCAGGTGCGTCGGGTAATGATGGTTATCATCAGTTTCGTTACTTGCGCCGTGATGTTTTTTCTTTGCTGGTATTCAGTCAGCTACATCCACTCGGTTTACAGCACCGGGCGGGTACTACCGACCCTGGGCTTTCCTATCTACGTCATTTATTTGTGGGTGCCTGTCGGCCTGACAGTTACCGGCATTCAGTACCTGATGACTGGCATCAAGAACATTGTCTCCCGTGATGTCTATCTTTCTACTTCAGTGCTAGATGGCTACGAAGAACAAGAGAAGGAGGTCTGAACCATGGCGTGGATAATGTTCCTGGTCATGCTGGCGCTTTTGCTGTTCGGCTTCCCCATGAAAATCCCGCTGATTCTCGGCGCCATCGTCGGCTTTGTAATGATGTTCGACGGTTTCGACCGGATGGAATTCTTCATCCAGCAAATGCTTGCAGGGATTCGCCCCACCGCATTGATCGCGGTACCCATGTTCATCCTCGCGGCAGACATCATGACCCGTGGCCAGTCCGCCAACCGGCTGGTGAATATGGTGATGGCGTTCATCGGTCACATCAAAGGCGGGCTGGCGGTCAGTACCGCCGCCTCATGCACTCTTTTTGGTGCAGTCTCCGGCTCTACCCAGGCCACCGTTGTTGCGGTGGGTTCACCGCTGCGTCCACGCATGCTGCAATCCGGCTACAAGGATTCCTTTACCCTGGCGCTGATCATCAATGCCAGTGACATCGCTTTCCTGATCCCGCCCAGCATCGGCATGATCATCTACGGGGTCATTTCCGGCACCTCTATCGCTGAACTGTTCATTGCCGGCATCGGTCCCGGCCTTCTTATCCTGGTGATGTTTTCCATTTATTGCATCATCTATGCCTACCGCATGGATGTGCCGACGGAAGAAAAAGCCAGCTGGAGGGAGCGAATCACATCGGTCCGTGAAGCCCTCTGGCCCCTGGGTTTTCCGGTGATCATTGTCGGCGGGATTTACGGCGGGATTTTCAGTCCAACCGAGGCAGCCGCTGCCTGTGTGTTGTATGCCGTGATCCTGGAATTCATTGTCTTCCGCTCCCTCAAAGCCGCAGATATTTATGCCATCGCCAAGTCCACCGGCCTGATTACCGCCGTGGTCTTCATCCTGGTGGCTGTGGGGAATGGCTTTTCCTGGATCATCTCCTTTGCACAAATTCCACAAGCCGTTCTGGGCTCACTGGGCATCAACGAGGCAGGCCCCAACGGCGTATTACTGGCCATCGCTGTCGCTTTCTTTATTGCCTGCATGTTTGTGGATCCGATCGTCGTCATTCTGGTGCTGACGCCCATCTTTGCACCGGCAGTGGCCGCCACCGGACTGGATCCGGTACACGTAGGCATTCTGATTACCATGATGGTTGCCGTTGGGTCAGCAACGCCCCCGTTCGGCTGTGACATCTTTACCGCCATTGCCATTTTCAAACGTCCCTACTGGGAGGTCATCCGGGGCACGCCGCCCTTTGTGATCATGTTGCTGGCAGCCACACTGCTGGTGATTTTCTTTCCGCAGATTGCACTGTTCCTGCGGGATGTGTTCTTCCAATAAAAGGCTGCCACAAGCGCACGGAGGCTCGCATGTACAAGAAAATTCTGGTTCCAATCGACGGTTCCAAGCAGTCGCTGGTGGCCCTGGATCATGCAGCCCATCTGCAGAAAGATGACAGCGATGACTCCGAGATGATTCTCCTGTGCGTGTTCAAACATCACAGTCTCTTCGAGGCATCGCTTTCCATGGTCCGTCCTGAGGAAGTCGAGCTCCCCGACGATGCCCTGCGGGAGTACGCCACAACGGTTGCCGAGCATGCCAAGGAACTGGCCATCAAGGCCGGCGCCAGAAAAGTCCGCGCGTTCGTCAAGGGAGGCCGTCCGTCCCGAGCCATCGTCAGGTTTGCCAAAGAGAACGGTATCGACCTGATTGTCATGGGCGCCCGGGGCACCAGCAGTGATGTTGACGGTTATTTCCTGGGCAGCGTGTCGCAACGTGTCGCCAGCATGGCCACGTGCCCGGTACTGATTGTTTGAAACCAGAGGGAGAAAACGATGGACTGTAAACACACCCTGAAGCTACCTGCGGCGATACTCGCCGGCCTGGCCACTCTGCCCGCCCATGCGGCCCTGGAAGTCACCCCCTACGGCTCACTGCGCATCCAGACCGAAGCGGTTTCGGTGGACGAAGCGCAGCCCGGAGAAGATGACTCCTACACCGGTTTACGCGATGCCTATTCCCGCCTGGGTGTCACGGCGGCATACAACGATCTGGACTGGGTGGATATCAATGCCACGCTGGAGTTTCCGATCAACTCTGCCCTGATGCGCGCCGAAGACCCGACCTTCTTCCAACAAAGTTACAAGGGTAACAACAAGCCTCGCGTTGCCGATATCACCGCGACCACAGAGAATCTGGGTAGTCTGCGTGTGGGTACCCAGTGGCTGGCCTACTACAACACTGTGGCCTACCCGGTGGATTTCTTTAGTAGCTTCTATTCCGGCTACGCCACCCAGGCCAGCTTTCGTCGCGATGCGGTGACCTACACCACCCCCAGCATGGCTGGACTGACCGCTTCCGTGGCGGCGGTGGACCAAACCGATGAAGCCGGTACCAGCTACCTGGATACCATGCAGTATGCCCTTGGCTGGGCCGTAGGTGATCTGACTTTGGGGCTGGCCTATCAGGATACCGAGCAGGATTCCGCTGACAACGCGGATCAGGCCGGTGTTTCTGCGGCCTATGTACTGGGCGGCTGGCGCTTCGCCGCCAAGGTGGAACAACTGATCACCAACAACGACGCCGTTCAGGATGAAGATCCGGTCACTTACAACCTTTACGGTTCCTACAGCTGGAACAAGTACACGGTGAAAGCCATGTTCGCCAATGGCGAGGAGACGGATGAGCCAGCCGCCTTCTTTCAGGGCGACTCTTACCAGGTGGGGCTGGACTACCAGTACAGCGAAAACCTGAAACTGTTCGCCGATTACTTCTATGAGGAACTGGGTTACGCCATTTACACACCCACCTCCCGGAGCTTTAACCCGCTGGCGGGCTACCAGGTAGACAGTGACGGCCAGGCGATCTCGCTGGGCCTGCGTTATGACTTTTAAATAAGCCGCACCTGACCTCACACAACAACGCAGAGCAAGCGTGTTGCCCGCCTGATAACAAGGAAGCCGCGCCCAGCAGGGGCGCGGCTTCCTTGATTTTCGCAACTCGCTTCTCGTAACTCGAAACCTATTCCTCGCCCCCGCTCGGGTCTCTTGCGGGCAAGCTCCCACAACCTCAGGGTCTTAGCGACAGGCATCCTGCGCCTTTGCGGGTTGCGTGAAGCATGATGCCTGGAGAGTAAAAGAACCCCGCCGGCGCCGCAGAACTCACGCCATAGCTTAGGAGATCAGAGGAAGAAGTCGCCCTGCAGATTCCGGCGGGTCTTTCACTATAAGCAGGCAAAGGGCGGAGCCGAAACCCTTTCTTTAGAACCATTTGGAATCAAACCTTTCGCAGGCAAAGTTCCACAAAAATATCCTTTTTAATCAATGCAATAGCACCACAAAAGACTGAGCCTTAATGGCCAATCAGGCGCCTTGCCCAGGATACAAACGGATTGATTCACCCCTCCGCCTGATTTACTGTTGCCGCCGTATTATTCCTCTATAACCACCGCTGCCCCGGAGACCCCCATGGCCAAAAAGGCGACCCCCGCCCTGGAAACCGCGCTGGACAACCTGGAATCCCTGGTTGAACGGATGGAATCCGGCGAATTGACCCTGGAAGAGTCCCTGAAGGCCTTTGAGGAGGGTGTGCGACTGTCCCGCGACTGCCAGCAAGCCCTGCAGCAGGCGGAGCAGAAAGTCCGCATTCTACTGGAGCAGAACAGCGACGCTGAGCCAGAGCCCTTCACCGGCGGCAATGATGACCAGTAACTTCCCGGCACTGGATTCCCTGCGCAGTACCTGCATTTCCCGACTGGAAACCAGTCTGGATCGCTGGCTGCCCGCCAACAGCGCGGCCAACCGTCTCAGCCAGGCCATGCGCTATGCGGCCCTGGGCGGCGGCAAGCGGATCCGGCCATTGCTGGTCTATGGCGCCACCGATCTGGCGGGCGCCCCGCTGGTACGGGCCGACATCCCCGCCTCGGCGGTGGAACTGATCCACGCCTATTCGCTGGTCCATGATGATCTGCCCGCCATGGACGATGATGACCTGCGACGCGGCCAACCCACCTGCCACAAGGCTTTTGATGAAGCCACCGCCATACTGGCCGGCGACACACTGCATACCCGCGCCTTTGAACTGCTCGCCAGTGAAGGCCAGTACCGTGCCGATACCCGAATTGCCATGATCCGCCAACTGTCCCGGGCGTCTGGCGTGGATGGCATGGCCGCCGGGCAGATGCAGGACATGCAGGCCCAGGGGCAACAGCAGACCGTGGCCGCACTGGAAGAGATGCATTATCTGAAAACCGGGCGGCTGATTACCGTCAGCCTGCAGCTGGGTTATTTTGCCGCCGAAATCGACGAACCGGGGCTACTCGAGGATCTTACCCTCTTCGGCGATGCCATCGGGCTGGCTTTCCAGATTCAGGACGACATCCTGGATGTGACCATGGATACCGAACAACTTGGCAAACCCTCCGGCTCCGATGAAAAGCTCAGCAAAAGCACCTTCCCCTCCCTGCTGGGACTGGATGCCAGCCGCGAACGGGCACAGAAACTCTGTGCGCAGGCACAGCAGGCACTTTCCGGCTATGGCAGTCGCGCCGAGCCGCTGCAACAATTGGCGCAGTACATCATTGCTCGCAATCACTGACGACTCCCCCCAAGGGCCTGTATACTAGGGAACATTCGAGCAATGCCTCCACACCGAGGCCCCAGAGCCCTGCGCCCGGGCTCACTGATACAGCTTGTACCGACTCAGGCAATCCAACGTTATGCCCAAAACCTTTACGCAGATTCCACTGACGCGCCCTTCCACGCCGCTGCTGGACACCCTCACCAGCCCGGCTGAACTGCGACGTCTGCCCGCCAGCCAGCTTGAGCGGGTGGTCGATGAACTGCGCGAGTACCTGCTGTATGCCGTAGGGCAATCCGGTGGCCATTTCGGGGCCGGTCTGGGCGTGGTCGAACTGACCGTCGCGCTGCACTATCTCTACAACACCCCTGACGACCGTCTGGTGTGGGATGTTGGCCACCAGTGCTATCCGCACAAGATTCTCACCGGTCGCCAGGAAGCCTTGACCAGCATTCGTCAGCAACATGGCCTTTCCGGCTTCCCCAAGCGCAGCGAATCCGAATACGACACCTTTGGCGTGGGCCACTCCTCCACGTCAATCAGTGCTGCTCTCGGCATGGCCCTGGGGGCAGAGATGGCCGGCAGTGAGCGTCGCGCCGTGGCCATCATCGGCGATGGCGCCATGACCGCCGGCCAGGCCTTCGAAGCCATGAGCCACGCAGCCCACACCCGCTCCAACCTGCTGGTCATCCTGAACGACAACAACATGTCGATTTCCCACAACGTGGGAGGCTTGTCCAATTACTTCGCCAGGATCTGGGCCAGCAAGAGCTACATTGCCCTGCGCGAAGGCGGCAAGAAAGTACTCTCCACCATGCCGGCGGCCTGGGATTTTATCCGCCGCACGGAAGAGAGCATGAAGAACATGGTCAGCCCGGACATGCTGTTCGAGGCCATCGGCTTCAACTACATCGGTCCCATCGATGGCCATAACATCGATGAACTGGTCCGCACCCTGGGCAATATGCGCAGCCTGGAAGGCCCCCAGCTGCTGCACGTCTACACCACCAAAGGCAAGGGCTTTGCCCCGGCAGAGGCCGACCCGGTGGGCTATCACGCCATCAACAAGATCGAGCCCAAGGTCCAGGTGGCGGCACCCGCCAAACCCGCCGCCCCCAAATACCAGGATGTGTTCGGCCAATGGTTGTGCGACATGGCCGCCGAGGACCCGCGTCTGGTGGCCATTACCCCGGCCATGTGTGAAGGCTCCGGTATGGTGCCCTTCAGCGAGCAGTACCCGGCGCGCTTCCATGATGTGGCCATCTGTGAACAGCATGCCGTGACCCTGGCCGGTGGGCTGGCCTGTGAAGCACAGAAACCGGTGGTGGCGATCTACTCCACCTTTCTGCAGCGTGGCTACGACCAACTGATTCACGACGTGGCCCTGCAGGATCTGGACGTGACCTTTGCCCTGGACCGGGCAGGTTTGGTGGGAGAAGACGGCGCCACCCATGGCGGGGTGTTCGATCTCGCTTATCTGCGCACGGTTCCAAACATGATCGTCGCGGCGCCCTCGGATGAAAACGAGTGTCGCCAGTTGCTGACCAGCGCCTATCAGCACTCAGGCCCGGCAGCGGTCCGTTACCCCCGTGGCACCGGCCCCGGTGTCGAGATCCGGCAACCGCTGGAACCGCTCCCGGTTGGCAAGTCCCGCTTGCTGCAGGAAGGAACCCAGGTTGCCATCCTTGCCTTCGGCGCCCTCACCGGGGCCGCGCTCGAAGCCGGCAAGTCACTCAACGCCACGGTCATTGATATGCGCTGGGTCAAACCGCTGGACCGTGATGCGATTATCCGGGCCGCTGGCAGCCACAATCTGATTGTCACCGTTGAGGATCATCAGCTGATGGGCGGAGCCGGGTCTGCAGTGAACGAACTGCTGAATGAGGAAGGCGTGGTTATGGATGTCATGAATCTGGCCCTGCCGGATCATTTCATCCATCACGGCAAACGCGACACCTTGCTGGCCGAAGCCGGGCTCGACGCCACCAGTATTGAGCAGCGTATTCGCCAGCGCCTGAGCCGCCAGCCACTCCCCAAGGCACAGGAAAACTAGAACGTCTCAATCGTCCTTGCTCACCCCGCTATCGTGCACCAGACGCACTGGCGGGGGCGGCTCATAAAGGCGCCAGCTATCCCGCCCCCCTTGCTTGGCCTGATACAGGGCACGGTCAGCGGCATCCAGCAGTTGGAGGGCAGAACCACTTTCCGCCGGACGTGTCACCGCCACCCCCACGCTGATCGTCACCTCCCCAACGGCGGCATTCTGGACATGGGGCAAACCCAGTGCGCGCACTGAGCGGCAGAGCCGCGAAGCCAGCCTGACCGCTTCGGTTTCGTCCACCCCCGGGTAAAGCAACACAAACTCTTCCCCGCCAAAACGCGCCACCAGATCACCTCCACGGCGGCTATAGCGACGCAGCTCATCAGCCAGAGTCCGCAGGCATTCGTCCCCCTGCAAATGGCCGTAGTGGTCGTTATAGGCCTTGAAACGGTCCACATCCACCAGCATGACCGTCAGCGGCTGCTGCTCGCGCTGACAACGTCGCCATTCGCGATCCAGCGCCTCGTCAAAGAAACGGCGGTTGGCCAGTGAAGTAAGGCTGTCTTCTCGGCTCAGACGGTGCAACCGCTCAGCCAGCGCCTGAGTGCGATGCTGCTGACGCTGCAACTGGCGCTGGTTGAAGAACAGCAGGCGGCCACGCACCTCTTCTGTGTAGCAAAGAAACATCCCCAGCAGGCTAATGCCCGTGTAGGTACGGTGCGCCATCTGCCAGTCAATGCCACGCCCGAAACGCTCGGCAATTAGCCAGCCTAACAACCCGCCGCCCCAGCAAGCCAGCACGGCCACCGGGAAACGCAGCCCCACCATGGCGTAGACAATCACCAGCGCATAGATCACCGATACGTTCGCCAACTGGATGGAACCGGGCTCATCCAGAAAACCGGGTATAGCCATGGACAAGGCCACGGCAAGAAAACTGCCCAGCCCGGTGTAGATGGGGAAATAGCGGTCCAGAGCTCGAAACTGGGCCAGAATACCCGCCGCCAGCACAATGATACCGACCCAGATATACGCGCCCAGCCAAAGCCCACGCACGGCGTCCGGGGCCAGTGCATAAATACCACTGAGCAGCAACATGTAAAGAATGAGAATATAGAAGGCATTTACCCGGAAGCTGTCCACAGCCTCCAGGTTCTGATATTCACGATATTCAGCCTCCAGACGCCGGGGGAAACGCAACCAGCGTACACCCGGCACCACTACTCGCCTGGAGCGGGGATCAGTCTCCGCCATGGCAATTCCCTTGCACAAACCAAAATCGACGCCTGGGGCCTTTGGGTCACTCCTGACAGCCCCGTCGCCCCTCGGTCACACTTTGAGGTTAGTTTTATCCGTTGCTCTCATGCCAACACCAATCTCCGAACGGTAGTGACAGAACGATATCATGACATAGTGCAGGGAATTGCAAGGTGACACAGTCTTCATCAGTGGCCGGAAGCCGGCCACTGATAAAAGACAACAGCGGGAGGAAAAAGGGAACCGCGGGAGCGAGGAAAGCGGAATCAGCCAAACTGGGCCGGCAGGTAAAAGACCAGCAGCTGCATCACCACTGCCGCGTACACACCCGCCAGCAGGTCATCCACCATGATCCCCAGGCCGCCATCCACGCGGCGATCCAGCCAACCGATGGGCCAGGGCTTGATAATGTCGAAGAAACGGAAGGCCAGGAAGCCGGCCAACGCCCCCCAGGGGGTAACCGGCACGGCGATCATGGTCACCAGCAAACCGGCGATTTCATCCCAGACGATACCGGGATGATCGTGCACATTCATGTCATGGGAGGTCTTCCCGCACAGGTAGGGCCCCACCACGATAACCAGGGCAGTGGCCAGCAGATACCCCCACAGTGGCAACTGGGCACACAACCACCAGATCGGCATGGCTGCCAGGGTTCCGAAAGTGCCCGGCGCAATGGGCGCCAACCCGGAGCCAAAGCCAAAGGCCAGAAAATGCACCGGGTTCTTCATCTGCGGACGCTTCAGTTCCATGTTGCTCCTCGTAGGCGTTATCTTCTCGTTTTTCTATTTCCAGCGTGCAGGCATGATGCGTGAAGCGTGCAAGCGTTTCCTGCTCAAAAATGCTGCCAACCTTGCGCAGACAGCGACCGGGTTTCACCCGCCGTTGTCATCAACCGGATGCCGGGCTGCGGGACAATGGTGCCGATGGCATGACAGCCTTCAGGTAGAGGCTCGCCCTGTGGCAGGGTGAAGAGCAGCAGGTAATCATCCCCCCCCTGCAACTGCAAACGGCGCTGCTCGTCATGATCGCAATCGCCAAGAATAGCAGTATCCAGTGGCAAAGACGCCTCATCCAGCAACGCCCCCACACCACCGGACGCTTCCAGTACATGGTTCAGGTCCGCCAGCACCCCGTCCGACACATCAATACAGGCCGTGGCCCGATTACGCAGCAACACGCCCAACTCCAGCTGGGGACGGGGTCGTCGAAAATGATCAATGGCCGCCCCCTGCCGCAAACCTTGCTGCCACAGGTGCAACCCGTGCAGGCCTGCGCCTGTCACACCGCCAAGGCAGATGCTGTCGCCGACGCCGGCACCACTGCGCAATAACGCCTTGCCCAGGGGTACCGAACCGGTGGCCTGGATAGATACCGCCAAAGGCCCACGGGTGATATCCCCGCCTACCAGCGTAATGCCGGCACTATCCGCCAGCGCGAACATACCGCGGGAAAAATCAGCCAGCCAGGCTTCATCCACCGCTGGCAACGTCAGCGATAGCAGAAACCAGAGGGGCTCGGCGCCCATGGCAGCCAGATCGGAAAGATTCACGGCAAGGCAACGATAGCCCACATCGGCGGCAGCCATGTCAGCGGGAAAATGTCGCCCCTCCAGGCTGGTGTCCTGGGTCATCACCAGTTGCTGCCCAGCCGGCGGCGTGAGGATGGCCGCGTCATCGCCGGGACCAAGCGCAACGGTGTCGCCCTGCCCCGCAGGCTGCGGATCATGGTGAAAGTACCGCCGGATCAGGGAAAACTCATCCAGCTGTTTGTCTGGGGAGGAGGTCATGTTATCAGTCTAGTGTGGGCGGCCCGGCAATTACCAGATTCGCGGGGCAGGGGTCGGACGCAAAAAACTAAAAACCTGGAGAGTGATCAAGGCTTTTGGCGTCAGACGTCTGACACTTAACACTATATGCCGTCCGCACCGGTCACTAGTCGCGGGAAGGACGTTCCGACGCCTCTTCATAGCGCAGCTTGCGTGCCAGCTTGTCGAGAACCCCATTAACGTACTTGAAAGACTCTTCCGCACCAAACACCTTGGCCAGTTCGATGCCTTCATTGATCACGACGCGGTAGGGCACATCCAGACGTTCCTTCAGCTCAAACGCCCCCATCCGCAGGATGGCTTTCTCCACCTGGGACAGCTCTTCCACGCGGCGATCCAGGAACGGCGTCAGCAACTCGTCGAGCTCCTTCACGTTGCCAGGCACGCCATGCAGCAGGTCATGAAAGTATTCCCGGTCCGTCTTGGCAAAATCATTATTGGCCAGAAACTGGGCTTCGATATCGGTGACACTGGCACCGGCCAGCTGCCACTGATACAGCGCCTGCAGAGTAAAACGGCGTGCCTTGCGACGGGCAGCGGGTGTGGCTTGGCTCATAACAATCTCTTGATCAGTCAAAAGCGCCCTCTCCCGAAGGCGAGGGCGTAGCGTCAGACAACGGGCATCATAGTCCGGCCTGAATTACAGGGCCTTGAACAGGGATACCATTTCCAGCGCACACATGGCCGCTTCTGCGCCCTTGTTACCGGCCTTGGTGCCGGAGCGCTCGATGGCTTGCTCAATGGTGTCCACGGTCAGCACACCGAAGATCACCGGAACGCCGGTAGCGTTCTGTACACCGGCCAGGCCCTTGGCCGCTTCGCCGGCCACATATTCAAAGTGGGCAGTGCCACCACGGATGACCGCACCCAGAGTGATAACCGCATCGTAATTGCGCTTCTCGATAACCTTCTTCACTGCCACCGGCAATTCCCAGGCACCCGGGACCCGGATGATTTCGATGTCATCGCGGCTCACACCATGACGCACCAGCGCATCGACAGCGCCTTCCAGCAGGGCTTCCACCACAAAGCTGTTAAAGCGGGCAACGACGATACCGTAACGGCCGCCAACGTTGTTCAGGGTACCTTCAAGGGTCTTGATGTTTTGCATGTTTGCCTTCCTGTCAGTGCCGGTGGCTCACGGCGACCGACTCAGTGTTTAACTTGCGGCCGGACGTCGGAAGTCTGACGTCAGACGCTTTTGATTCTGCCGTCGGACGTCTGACCTCAGACGTCTGACCCCATATTAACTATCTGCTTCCACGTACTCAGTGATTTCCAGATCGAAACCACTCAGCGCATTGAACCGCATTGGTGAACTGAGCAGACGCATCTTGCGCACGCCCAGGGCTTTGAGGATCTGGGAGCCGGTACCAATATTGCGGTAGGCACGGGACTCGCCCTTGGGCTTGCGCACGCCACCACCAAAGAAGGTATCCAGCCGCTCTACCATGTCCTGGGAGTCATAATCCTGTCCCAGGATAATGACTACGCCGGCGTCAGCATCGGACACCTCTTCCAGTACCCGGTGCATGTTCCAGCCGGTACGACCATTCATCTTGGCGCTCATCAGATCGCGCAGCGGATCCACCTGGTGCACCCGCACGGTCACTTCCTTGTCTTCGCTGATCTCGCCTTTCACCAGCGCCACATGGGTCAGCCCGTCCACGGTGTCGCGGAACGCGACCAGACGGAAATCCCCGTACCAGGTATCCAGCTCGTTATCGGAAACCTGCTCGATGGTTTTTTCGTTCAGGGCACGGTACTGAATCAGGTCGGCAATGGTGCCGATCTTCAGATCATGCTCCTTGGCAAACACTTCCAGGTCTTCCCGGCGCGCCATGGAGCCATCTTCATTCATGACTTCGCAGATAACGCCGGCAGGCTCACAACCGGCCAGCTGGGCCAGGTCGCAGGAAGCTTCGGTATGACCGGCACGACGCAGTACGCCACCGGGCTCGGACATCAGCGGGAAGATATGGCCCGGCTGCACGATATCGTAGGCACGGGCATTGCGGGCCACTGCGGCCTGCACGGTGCGCGCACGGTCGGCGGCGGAAATCCCGGTGGTGACCCCTTCACGGGCCTCAATGGACACGGTGAACTTGGTGCCAAAACCGCTGCCGTTGCTCTGTACCATCAGCGGCAATTCCAGCAACTCACAGCGCTCACGGGACATGGGCATACAGATCAGGCCACGGCCATACTTGGCCATGAAGTTGATCGCCTCGGCAGTCACATGCTCCGCCGCCATCACCAGATCGCCCTCGTTCTCACGATCTTCGTCGTCCATCAGGATAACCATTTTGCCCTGACGGATATCTTCGATCAGTTCTTCAATACTGTTGAGCTGCATACAATTGCTGCCTTCAATTCATCTGCGGTCAATAACGCCACCGCCGCCGCAGATTCACTGCCAGTCGGCCTAGCGTCTGACGTCCGACGTCTGACGTCAGACGCCTTTTAGAAACCCGTTTTCCGCCAGGAACGCCATGGAAATACCCTGGGAAGTGGGCTCGGCGGCCTTCTCCCCCATCAGCAGGCGCTCCAGATAGCGGGCGATTATATCAACTTCCAGGTTCACTGGCGTCCCCACCTTCCACTGGCCGATGGTGGTGATGTCCTGGGTGTGCGGGATGATGTTCAGGGAGAACACCGCGCCCGACACGCTGTTCACCGTAAGGCTGATGCCATCCACGGTAATCGAGCCTTTGTGGGCGATGTATTTGGCAAGCTCCGCCGGCGCCTGGATATCAATGCGCACAGAGCGGGCATCCTGTTTCATCTCGACGATGCTGCCCAGCCCGTCCACATGGCCGCTGACAAGGTGTCCACCCAGCCGGGTGGTCGGGGTCAGTGCCTTCTCAAGGTTCACCTTGCTGCCCACGGCAATCTGCTGCAGAGACGTCAGCGACAGAGTCTCCCCGGACACATCCGCTTCGAAAGCCCCGCCCGGCAGGGCCGTAGCCGTCAGGCAGACGCCATTCACGGCAATCGAATCGCCCAGCTGCACATCGCTGAAATCCAGATCATCGCTCTTGACCAGCAGAGTCACATCGCCGCCTTTGGGAGTCATGGATGCCACTGTGCCCATGGCTTCAATAATGCCGGTAAACATGCATAAACCTCGTATTGTCTCACTGTAGAAGCGTCGTTTCGCGGCGCGATCAGACAGTTTCCCGTGTCGGGGCACGAGTTTCGAAAGGCAAAACCAGAAGATGGCACTGCCTGAAGGTTTTCGCTTTTTGAAACTCGTGACTCGCTTCTGGCCCTGGATATCGCGCCGCCAGCGACGCTCCTGCGGCAGGGGTTATCAGGCCGGAGTCAGCGTCAGGCGAAGATCACCGCCCACCATCCGCACATCCTGCCACTTCAGCGAGACCTTCTCGCTCATGCTGGCCAACTGCGGCAGGCCCAGCAATGGACGTGCGGAAGAGCCCAGCAGGGCCGGTGCCATATAGACGACCAGTTCATCGAACAGGCCTTCACGCACAAAGGCCCCGGCCAGTGTGGCGCCACATTCTACCAGCACTTCGTTGCATTCGCGCCGGTTCAATTCCTTGAGTAGCTGCAGCAGATCAATACCAGACCCGGAGGCCGGCAGGTGTATGACTTCGGCGCCGGCGGACTCGAGAGCATTCTGGCGACCATCATGTCGCTCTCCGGCGACCAGCAGGCAGTGCCCGGGGGCACTGACCACCGGTACGCTGGGTGGCGTGCGCAAGGTGCGGTCGAGAATCACCCGCAGTGGCTGGCGAACCCAGTCACTGCCTCCTGCCTCCGCCTGGTACTCACTGAGCAGCCACTGATCAGGGCGCACGGTATAGGAGGGCCGATCCGCCATCACCGTGCCAACGCCCGTAATCACCGCCGAGCTTCGCGCCCGCATCCGCTGCACATCTTCCCGGGCAGCGGGCCCGGTAATCCACTGGGACTCACCGCTGGCCATGGCGGTACGACCATCCACACTGGCTGCGATCTTGATGCGTATAAAGGGACGCTGACGAGTCATTCGGGAAATAAAACCGGGATTCAGCGCCCGCGCCTCGTCTTCCAGCAGCCCGGAGGCAGTTTCAATTCCCGCCTCTGCCAACCGCTTCAACCCCTGCCCAGCCACCTGGGGATTGGGGTCTTCCATGGCCGCCACAACACGGGCCACACCCGCATCCAGCAGGGCGTCAGCGCAAGGGCCGGTGCGGCCAGTATGGGAACAGGGTTCGAGGGTTACATAAGCGGTGGCGCCACGGGCGTTACCACCCGCTGCCGCCAGAGCATTGCGCTCTGCGTGGGGCTCACCAGCCCGGACATGGAAGCCCTCACCGACAATACGGCCATCGCGAACCAGCACACAACCCACCCTCGGGTTGGGGTCAGTGGTATAAAGAGCGCGGCGGGCCAACTGCAGGGCCCGCGCCATGGTCTGTCGGTCAAAGTCACTGAACATGGATATATTCTACTGGATCAGGCGTGGAGATGCCGCAAAAAAACCCGCTGTCAGTCCTCTTTGGGACTCCCCTTACTGCGCAGGCGATCCACTTCGGCGGAGAATTCAGAGATGTCCTGGAAACTGCGATACACGGAGGCAAATCGCACATAAGCCACATCATCCAGCTGCTGAAGCTCTTCCATAACGAATTCACCCAGCTCCCGGGCCGGCAGCTCGCGCTCACCGGTGGCGCGCAGGCGATGACAAACCCGACTGATCGCCGCCTCCAGGTCCTCCATGCTCACCGGGCGCTTCTCTAGCGCACGCAACATGCCAGCCCGCAGTTTTGCCTCATCAAAGGGCTGGCGAGTGCCATCCGATTTCACCAGCCGCGGCATCACCAGCTCGGCGGTCTCGAAGGTGGTAAAGCGCTCATTGCAGCTGAGGCACTCACGACGCCGGCGCACCTGCCCGCCATCGGCAACCAGACGGGAGTCGATGACCTTGGTGTCCTGAGCGGAGCAGAATGGGCAGTACATGGAAACCCCAATTGATAGTTGATAATTAATAATTGATAACGAAAACCCAAAAACCGATTAGCGACGTCTTTTTGAGGTTTTTATAATCGAGGTGAGCAGCTTCAACAACTCATCCACATCCTGCAGCACAGAGCTTCCTGCTCGCTTTTCGAAATAACCAGACTCGGTCAGCAAATCCAGCCAATACTCAGTTTCACTTGCTTCCTTCAGGGCAATGGACAGCTTATGAATAAAGTCTGCCCGACTCTCGGCCTGTTCAGCCTCTCGAACAAGAGCGCCAATAGCTGTACCACTTCGCAAGAGCTGCTTGCTAAGCACGTACTCTCGCTTTTGCTCCTGCAGATACTGACAGACTTTCACCACCCGCAAAGCAAAAGCGCGGGACTTTACCCGCACCACACTACCTTCAGCCATCCTTGGCCTCCAGTTATCAATTATCCATTGTCAATTTTCAATTACCGTTCGTACACCGGCAACCGAGCACAAATCTCCTTCACCTTGCCTTTCACACTCTCAATCACAGACTCATCGCCCATGTTGTCGAGAATGTCGCAGATCCAGCCGGCCAGTTCTTTGGCGTCGTTTTCATTGAAACCACGGCGGGTGATGGACGGGGAGCCGATGCGCAGGCCGGAAGTCACGAACGGGGAACGCGGGTCGTTGGGCACGGCGTTCTTGTTCACGGTGATGAAGGCACGGCCCAGGGCGGCGTCGGCATCTTTACCGGTGATGTCCTGCTTGATCAGGCTGAGCAGGAACAGGTGGTTTTCGGTGCCGTTGGAGACCACGTCAAAACCACGCTCGATGAACACGCTGGCCATGGCCTGGGCGTTCTTCACCACCTGCTGCTGGTAGCCCTTGAAGTCAGGCTGCATGGCTTCCTTGAAGCAGATCGCCTTGGCGGCAATCACGTGCTCCAGCGGGCCGCCCTGGCCACCGGGGAACACGGCAGAGTTGATCTTCTTCTGAATCTCATCGTTGGCCTTGCCCATGATCAGGCCGCCACGGGGGCCACCCAGAGTCTTGTGGGTGGTGGTGGTGGTGATGTCAGCAATGCCAACCGGGCTCGGGTACACGCCTGCGGCAACCAGACCGGCCACGTGGGCCATATCCACCAGCAGGATGGCGCCCACTTCGTCGGCGATATCACGGAAACGCTGCCAGTCCACCACCTGGGAGTAGGCAGAGAAACCCGCCACGATCATTTTCGGCTTGTGCTCACGGGCCAGGGTTTCTACCTGCTCGTAGTCAATCAGACCGGTCTCGTTGTCCAGACCGTACTGAATGGCGTTGTAGGTCTTGCCGGAGAAGTTCGGCTTGGCACCGTGGGTCAGGTGGCCACCCGCGTCCAGGCTCATGCCCAGCACGGTGTCGCCCGCCTGCAGCACGGCCATGTAGACCGCAGCGTTGGCCTGGGAACCGGAGTGCGGCTGCACGTTGGCCCAGTCAGCGCCAAACAGTTCACAAGCACGGTCGATCGCCAGCTGCTCCACCACGTCCACATTTTCACAGCCACCGTAGTAGCGCTTGCCCGGGTAGCCTTCGGCGTACTTGTTGGTCAGCACGGAGCCCTGGGCTTCCATGACCCTTGGCGAGGCATAGTTTTCAGAAGCAATCAGTTCGATGTGCTCTTCCTGACGGACTTCCTCGGCCTCGATGGCCGCCTGGATTTCCGGATCGAACTCGGCAATGGACATGGATTTCGGGAACATGGGCTAACCCTGCGCTGTATTTGGTGGATTCGAGGGCGCGTATTCTAACCAAAACCGGCGGCAAAGACACATGAAGAGCACTCATGAGAACCTGCCGGTCGTCTCATACCCTCAAACCTGGTCAATTCCGCCTTATCTGGTGCCGGATGGGGCCTGTGGCCTTTTACTCAGGGGCGCTTTCCGTTAGCTTAGGCGCCATTCCGCCGGGCCAGTGGCTGTACGATTTCGCCCTGCCCCGCACACTTAATGACACTGCGGTCGGAGTTTATGAGCCAGTACATCTTCACCATGGACAAGGTGGGCAAGGTCGTCCCGCCCAAGAAACACATCCTGAAAGACATTTCCCTGTCCTTCTTTCCCGGCGCCAAGATCGGTGTGCTGGGCCTGAATGGTTCCGGCAAGTCCACCCTGCTCAAGATCATGGCTGGCGTGGACAAGGATTACCTCGGTGAAGCACGGCCACAGCCGGGCATCAATATCGGCTACCTGCCCCAGGAGCCGGAGCTGGATCCGGAAAAGAACGTCCGTGAGATCGTGGAAGAGGCCCTCTCCGAGATCCTCGACGCCCAACAACGACTGGACGAAGTCTACGCCGCCTATGCAGAGGAAGACGCGGACTTCGACAAGCTGGCCGCCGAACAAGCCAAGCTGGAAGCCATCATCGAAACCAGCGATGCCCACAACCTGGAGCGGAAACTGGAAATCGCCGCCGACGCCCTGCGTCTGCCGCCCTGGGACGCCAGCGTCAAGAACCTCTCCGGGGGGGAGCGCCGCCGGGTGGCCCTGTGCCGCCTGATCATGAGCGCCCCGGACATGTTGCTGCTGGACGAACCCACCAACCACCTGGATGCGGAATCCGTGGCCTGGCTGGAGCGCTTCCTGCACGAATTCCCCGGCACCGTGGTGGCAGTGACCCACGACCGCTACTTCCTCGACAACTCCTGTGAGTGGATCCTGGAACTGGACCGCGGCGAAGGCATTCCCTGGAAGGGCAACTACTCTTCCTGGCTGGAGCAGAAAGAACAGCGCCTGGAACAGGAAGCCAAATCCGAGTCCGCCCACCGCAAAACGGTGGAAAAGGAACTGGAGTGGGTGCGCCAGAATCCCAAAGGCCGCCGCGCCAAGAACAAGGCCCGGGTGGCCGCGTTTGAGGAACTGGCCAGCCAGGAATTCCAGAAGCGCAACGAAACCCAGGAACTGTACATCCCGCCGGGTGAGCGTCTCGGTGAGCAGGTGTTCGAGCTCAATGGCGTGGCCAAGGAATTCGACCACAAGCTGCTCTACGAAGATCTGAGCTTCAAGGTGCCGCGCGGCGCCATCGTCGGCATCATCGGCCCCAACGGGGCCGGTAAGACCACCCTGTTCCGCATGCTGGCCGGCCAGGAAACCCCGGACCGTGGCGAGATCACCACCGGTGAAACCGTACAGATGGCATACGTGGACCAGAGCCGCGAAGACCTGGATGGCAAGAAAACCGTGTGGGAAGAAGTGTCCGACGGCAACGACATCCTGCGTATCGGTAATTACGAAGTCCCCAGTCGTGCTTACCTGGGCCGCTTCAACTTCAAGGGCGGCGACCAGCAAAAACGCGTGGGCGACCTGTCCGGTGGTGAACGCAACCGACTGCACCTGGCCAAGCTGCTCAAGCAAGGTGCCAATGTGCTGCTGCTGGATGAGCCTACCAACGATCTGGATGTGGAAACGTTGCGCGCCCTGGAAGAAGCACTACTGGCCTTCCCCGGCTGTGCCATTGTGATTTCGCATGATCGCTGGTTCCTGGATCGCGTCGCTACGCATATTCTTTCTTTTGAAGGAGATGCTAAAGTAGAGTGGTTTGAAGGCTCCTATACCGAGTATGAGGAGTTCAAGCGCAAGCAGCTGGGTGATGAAGCCCTGCAGCCCAAGCGTATGAAGTACAAACGGATCGACGTCTGACCCGTCGCGGCGCCCCGGCAATTGGAAGCCGGGGCATAGCGCGAGCCAGCATCCGGTGGAGTAGTCCGTTGCCAGTAGAAGGAAATACCCATGAGCGAACGGCGCCGGGTCAACCGCATCGAATTTGATGGCGAAGCGACCCTGATCTTCCAGCAGGACAGTCACCATGTGGAACTGCAGGATCTCTCTGTTCTGGGCGCTCGCGTCCATAGTGAAACGCCGCTTGCCCTGCCGGACTCCTCTCCGGTGTCACTGAACATCATCCTGGAAGATTCCGATATCACCCTGACCTTGCCAGGCCGGGTCAAACGCCAGGAAGGACAGGAGATCGGCATCATGTTCGAGAAACCCTCCGTGGACGACATGCAGCACCTGCGCCGACTGATCATGCTCAACGAAGGTGACGAGGGCGACGATAACCCGGCCAGTCTGTTGAGCCCGGAGCACTGATATCTTGGAACTGGATGGGCCCGCGTTTATCGCAAAACTGAAGCAGGGAGACCGAGTCGCTTTCGGGCAACTGGTCAAACACCATCATGGTTACCTGCTGGCTACTGCCCGTTCCCTGCTTTCACCCGCCGATGCCGAAGAAGCCGTTCAGGATGCCTGGATCTCCGCACACCGAGCCATCGGCAAGTTTGAAGGCCGCAGTCAGCTGCGCACCTGGCTGACACGCATCGTCATCAATCAGGCCCGCATGATGCTGCGCAAGCAAGGGCGCGAAATTCAGTTTGACCCCACTGAGGACAACGATGCTCTGGCCCACCGCTTTCGAGAAGGGGGCCACTGGCAGCAGGGACCGCAACAGTGGGATCTGGGCGGGCCTGACTCGCTGCTCACCCGGGATGAGCTGCGTCACTGCATGGCCAAATGTCTCGATGCCATGCCCGAAAATCAGCGCCTGGTACTGGAGCTCCGCGACATGCAAGGCATGGACTTCGACGCCATCTGTAACATGCTCGATATCAGCGCATCCAATGTTCGAGTGCTGCTGCACCGGGCTCGGGCCCGATTATTCGAGTTGGTGGATCATTTTCAGGAGACAGGCGAGTGCTGAAGTGCAAAGACGCAGTAGAAAGGGCCGACGCCCTCGTGGACGGCACGCCACTAAGCTGGCGTGAGCGTTTTGCCCTGCGCATGCACCTGTTGATGTGTCATCACTGTCGGCGCTATGTTCATCAGTTGCGCGCACTGGTGACCTCGCTGCGTCGCCCTCCGCCGGAGGCGGTCAGCCAGGAGAAAGTCGACGCTGTCCTCGACGAACTGGACAAGACTCCCTGATTCACACGACTTTCACAGTCGCTGACCGCTACTACCCGCCAGTGCACTTTTTATCATTTCGGCCCAATGCCCGGCGCTCTACTCTGACCCATCAGATCGTTAAGTGGGCCGCCAGCGCTCACAGCATGATGACAAACTATCCTTCTCCCCCGGAGACGCTCAATGCGTAACGATGTACAGGATTATTACGGCAAGCAGCTGCAATCCAGCGACGACCTGCAAACCAACGCTTGCTGTGACCAAGAACCACCAGACCATCTCAAGCCTCTGCTGGCACAGCTGCACGACGAGGTGGTCACTCGCTATTATGGCTGCGGCCTGGTGTCCCCGGAACATCTCGACGGCATGCGCATCCTGGATCTTGGTAGCGGTTCGGGCCGTGATGTCTATCTCTTGTCTGCACTGGTGGGTGAGCACGGTGAAGTGGTCGGCGTCGACATGACGGACGAACAACTGGAGGTGGCTCGCCGCCACCAGGATTACCATCGTGAGCAATTTGGCCACAGCACAAGCAATGTGCGCTTTCTCAAGGGGTATATCGAAGAGCTCGACACGCTGGACCTACAGGACGGCTACTTCGATATCATCATTTCCAACTGCGTCATCAACCTGAGCACCGACAAGGCCAAAGTGCTTGCCGATGTGAAGCGGCTTCTCAAGCCCGGCGGTGAGTTTTATTTCTCCGATGTCTACGCCGACCGCCGGGTACCTTCAGCCCTGGTCAACGACCCGGTGCTTTATGGGGAATGCCTGTCCGGCGCCCTGTACTGGAACGATTTCATCAACCTTGGAAAACGCAGTGGCTTTGCCGACCCCCGCCTGGTGGAATCCCGCCGCCTGACCATCGAAAATCCTGCCATTGAGAAGAAACTCGGCAACATCCGTTTTTACTCGGCCACTTACCGGTTGTTCAATATCGATGAATTGGAGCCCGCCTGCGAAGACTACGGGCAGGCGGTCATCTACAAAGGCACGCTGGAAAACTGTCCCCATGCCTTCAAGCTGGATGACCACCACATCATCGAAACCGGCAAGGTATTCCCGGTGTGCGGCAACACCTGGCTAATGCTGGAAAAAAGCCGCTTCGCCGGGCACTTCGAGTTTATCGGCAACTTCGACACGCATTACGGCATTTTTGAAGATTGCGGATTGAACGTTCCGTTCGTAGATAATGAAGACGCTGGCGCAGCCAGCTGCTGCTAGCGCTGTAGTAGACTGCCTGCAGGCGATACACAAAGCAGCGAGAAGCGAGTAACAAGTTTCGACAATCAACAGCATGATCCCCCTTCCAGGGTTTGCCTTTCGAAACTCGTTACTCGTACCTCGCGACTCAAACGCCCTGCCAGCATGAGCGCCCCCCATACGTTACCATGGACCAAGGAAGCCTAATGAACCTCAAGAAAGCGCTGTTGTTTGTCATCATCGCCGCGCTCATCACCTGCTACTTTCTCTTTGATCTGGGCCAGTACTTCAGCCTTGATTACCTCAAGCAACAGCAGAGCGCTTTCGACAACCTCTATGCGGACAAGCCAGCCATGGTGCTGGGGGCCTTCTTCCTGATTTATGTAGCGGTTACCGCTTTAAGTTTACCCGGTGCGGCCATCATGACCCTGGCCGCCGGCGCGCTGTTCGGCTTCACTATCGCCCTGATTCTTGTTTCCTTTGCGTCCAGCATCGGCGCCACCCTTGCCTTTCTGGCCTCCCGTTTTCTGTTTCATGATGCGGTACAGGAACGTTTTGGCGAACGGCTGAAAAAAATCAATCAGGGCGTCAAAAAAGAAGGGGCGTTTTATCTTTTCACCCTGCGACTGGTGCCGGCTTTTCCCTTCTTCGTGATCAACCTGGTCATGGGCCTGACACCCATCAAGACCCGCACCTTTTACTGGGTCAGCCAGGTGGGCATGCTGGCGGGCACCGCCGTGTATGTGAATGCTGGCACCCAGTTGGGCCAGCTGGAGAGTCTCCGCGGCCTGCTCTCCCCGCAACTGCTGGGCGCTTTTGTGCTGCTGGGCATCTTCCCGTGGATTGCCAAGGGCATCATGGCGCGCCTGCAGGCCCGCAAGGTCTACCAGGGCTGGAACAAACCAAAAAGCTTCGACCGCAACCTGATCGTGATCGGTGCCGGTTCCGCCGGTCTGGTGAGCGCCTATATTGCCGCCATGGTGAAAGCCAAAGTCACCCTGATCGAGAAACACAAAATGGGTGGCGACTGTCTGAACACGGGCTGCGTGCCCTCCAAGGCGCTCATTAAAAGCGCCCGCGTGGCCTACCATGACAAACAGGCCGCCAAGTACGGCTTCGACAGCATCAAGAGTGACTTTGTGTTCGGCACGCTGATGCAGCGTGTGCACAAGGTTATCGAGAAGATCGAACCCCACGACTCGGTGGAACGCTACAGCGATCTTGGTGTGGACTGCCGTCAGGGCGAGGCTCGCATCGTTTCCCCCTGGGAAGTGGAAATTCGCAACGGCGATCAGGTGGAAACCCTCACCGCCCGAAGCATTATCATTGCCTCCGGCGCCCGTCCCTTCGTGCCCCCCATTCCCGGCATCGAAGACATGGATATTCTCACCTCCGACAACCTGTGGGAGCTTGATGAACAGCCCAAACGGTTGCTGGTGCTCGGCGGCGGTCCCATCGGCTGCGAGCTGGCCCAGACCTTTGCCCGGCTGGGCAGCCAGGTGACCCAGGTGGAGATGCTGCCGCGTCTGATGATTCGCGAAGACGAAGAAGCCAGCGAGACGGTCACCCGATCCCTGCAGGAAAGCGGCGTAAAGGTACTCACCCGCCACAAGGCGGTTCGCTTCAGCCGCGAAAACGGCGAGAAGGTGCTGTACGTGGAACATGACGGTCAGGAAACCGTCCTGCCCTTCGATCAGGTACTGGTGGCCGTGGGCCGCAAGGCCAATACCGACAACCTCGGGCTGGAGGAACTACAGCTCCCCACCGATCCCAATGGCACTATCCAGACCAACGACCTGCTGCAAAGCCGCTACCCGAACATCTATGCCTGTGGCGATGTGGCGGGCCCCTACCAGTTCACCCACACCGCATCACATCAGGCCTGGTACGCGGCAGTGAATGCCCTGTTTGGCTTTCTCAAATCCTTCAAGGTGGATTACCGGGTGATTCCCTGGTGCACCTTCACCGATCCAGAAGTAGCCCGCGTCGGCATCAATGAGCAGGAAGCCATCGACCAGGGCATCGAACATGATGTGACCCGCTACGGTATCGACGATCTGGACCGCGCCATCGCCGACAGTGCCGCCGAGGGCTACGTGAAAGTGATCACCGCCAAAGGCAGCGACAAGATTCTGGGCGTCACCATTGTCGGCCAGCATGCCGGCGACCTGATTGCCGAATATGTGCTTGCCATGAAACACGGGCTGGGTCTGAACAAGATCCTGGGCACCATTCATATTTATCCCACCATGGCGGAAGCCAACAAGTTTGCCGCCGGGGAATGGAAAAAAGCCCGCAAGCCGGAAGGCTTGTTGCGCTGGGTGGAGAAGCTGCATGCCTGGCGTCGCTAGACACCAGGCCACGAATTAGGGTCATATTGACAATCATTATCATTAACACTACCGTGCACGGCCTATTACATTCCCTACAATCGTACCGGGAGAATTGCCGTGCCCCGTTTCCCCCTTGCTGGTTTGCCGCTGTCTGTTCTCGCTCTCGCCATTTCGCCGCTGGCCCAGGCTGAGGACAACAACCAACTGGACGCCATCACCGTTTCTGCCACCCGCTCCAATAGCGAAGTGGGCAAGACGCCCCAGAAGATCACGGTAATCAACAAAGCGGAAATCGAGCAGCAGCTGCGCATGACCTCGGACCAATCCCAGGTATTGAGCAACCTGATCCCGTCCTATACGCCCAGCCGCCAGAAGTTGACCAATGCTGGCGAAACGTTCCGTGGCCGTGCACCGCTGCTCCTGATCGACGGCATCCCCCAGTCCAACCCGCTGCGTGACGGCTCCCGGGACGGCTACACCATCGACCTCTACATGGTCGAGCGGATCGAAGTGATCCACGGGGCCAGCGCCGAGCACGGCCTGGGCGCCACCGGTGGCATCATCAACTTTGTTACCCGCCGCCCGGAAGCCGGCACCGTGAATCAGCACATTGGTGTGCAGGCAACCTCCCCAACCAACGACATCAAGTCCGACAGCCTCAGCTACAAGGTGGACTATCGGGTGGATGGCATCGCCGGCAATGTGGATTACCTGTTCGGCACCAGCTACGTGGAACGCGGCATGTTCTACGATGCTGAAGGCGATTACATCGGTGTGGACGGTACCCAGGGCGACATCATGGATTCGCAGAGCGGAGACGTGTTCTTCAAGTTGGGCTACTGGCTCACCGATGAGCAGAACATCGAGCTGTCCGTGAATCACTTCCGCCTGGAAGGCAATCACGACTACGTGGCCGTGGAGGGTGACTGGGCCAACGGCATTCCTACCACCGCGGAAGAAGGCGATCCGGAAGGCGACGCCCCCATGAACAAGGTGACTACCGCCGGGTTGACCTATACTCACAGCAACCTGGCCGGCAGCCACTTCACTGCCCAGCTTTACAGCCAGGCCTTCGAAGGCCGCTACGGCGGTGGCGTATTCGGGACTTTCCAGGACCCGGCCTACGGCCCCAACGTCTATGACCAGTCCCAGAATGAATCCGACAAGGTGGGCGGCAAACTGACCCTGACCCGCGATGGCCTGCTGGATAATCATCTGAAGCTGACCACCGGCCTGGATGTGCTGCAGGACGAAACCACCCAGATCCTGGCCCAGACCGGCCGCGAATGGGTACCGGAAACCCAGTTCCGCAATATCGCCCCATTCCTGCAGGCGGAAGTCTCCCCTGTCGAGCAGCTGATCCTGCAGGCCGGTGTTCGCTACGAATACGCCGAACTGAACGTGGATGACTTCACCACCCTGGCCTCCTACGGCAGCCAGCAGGTCAAAGGTGGCAACCCGGACTTTGAAGAAACCCTGTTCAACTATGGCCTGGTCTTCCAGGCCAGCGAGAACGCCCAGCTGTTTGCCAACTATTCCGAAGGTTTCGGCATGCCGGATGTGGGGCGCGTACTGCGTGGTATCAACGTACCCAACCAGAACGTGGAAGACTTCCTCGACCTGCAGCCAATCCTCACCGACAACACCGAAATCGGTATCCGCCTGACAGGTGAACGCAGCCACTTCCAGATCAGTCACTTCAGCTCCGATTCCGACCTTGGCCAGCGCCTCGAAAACAACGGCGGCATCTTCGAAGTGAAGCGTGAGCGCACCGAGATCCAGGGCATCGAGGCTGAAGCAGGCTGGCAGATCAGCAGCGCCCACGGCCTGAACGCCAGTTATGCTCACACAACCGGCAAGCACGACAGCAACGAAGACAACAAGGTAGACACTCGCCTGGATGGTAACAACATCGCCCCGGACAGCTTCCAGTTGCGCTGGCTGGCACAGTGGACCGACAAGCTGAACACCCAGCTGCAGGGCACCCACTACTTCAACAAGGACTTTGAAGGTGACGCCAACGACTTTGTCGCCTACCAGCTGGTAGACCTGAGCCTGGGCTATGACCTGCCCAAAGGCGAGCTCACCGCCGGCGTGGAGAACCTCTTCAACGAAGACTACTTCACTTACTACTCCCAGACTGCAACCACCCTTGATAGCCGCAATTTCAAGGGCCGTGGCCGCACCGTCACTCTGGGTTACAACCTGGATTTCTAAACCGGGTCTCGCGGGCAGCCAGCGGCTGCCCGCACACTTGCCGACAACCAGACTCCCATGCGCAATCTGCTGTTTACCCTGCACAAGTACACCGGCCTGACAGTGGGACTGCTGCTGGCGATCAGCGGCCTCACTGGCAGCCTGCTGGTGTTCCATGATGCGCTCGACGAACAGCTCAGCCCGGAACTGGTCACCCATGGCGAGCAGCGTGCCCCTCTCAGTACCGTCATCGCCAACGCAAAAAGCGCCACTGGCAAGACAGCCCAGCGAATAGACCTGTCTCGCCAGCCCGGCAGCCCACACACCCTGCGCTTTCCCAAAAACGCAGAAGCAGCAGGCCCTCTCCAGGTCAGCGTCTCCCCCTACTCTGGTGAAGTGCTTGCGGTACGAGACTGGGGTCACTACCCCATGACCTGGATCTACCGGTTGCACTACACCTTGCTGGCCGGGGCCAATGGCAAGATTCTGGTGGGGATTCTTGGCCTGTGTCTGCTCGGCTTCTGTCTCACCGGTGTAGTGCTGTGGTGGCCCACCGGCAAGCGCAAAGGCAAGTGGAAACGAAACCTGACAGTGAAACGTGGTGCGGGCAGCTACCGGCTGCACTTTGATCTTCATCAGGTCACCGGCATTTACCTGCTGCCTGCCCTGCTGGTGATCGCCTTCTCCGGCGTCAGCCTGGTGTTCGCCAAACAGGTCAGCGCAGTGGTCGGCACCATCCTCCCCCTGGATGAGCGCCCTGTTCCACACTCCGCGCCCTCAACGCAGCCTCCGCTGAGCCCCGACGATGCCATGGCGTTGGCGCAGTCACGCTTTCCCGACGCCACCTTGCAGCGCCTCTATCTTCCCCAGACACCGACCGACAGTTACCGGGTCGCCTTTACCCTGCCAGACGATGCCTGGCAGGACTATGGCGCCAACAATGTCTGGCTGGATCAGTACAGCGGCGCACAGCTTGCGCTCTGGCAGATAGACCAATTGGCCGCAGGCAGTCAGTTCATGACCTGGCAATTCCCCCTGCACAACGGCGACGCCCTGGGCATGCCCGGACGCCTGCTGGTGTTGATCACAGGCCTGACCCCGCTGCTCTTTTTTATAACCGGCGGCTACCTGTGGTGGACCAAACGGCAACTCAAACGCCGAGCAGCAAAACGTCGCACGCCATAAAGGCTGACAGAAACCTCCTGCGTCGTATCCTTTCCAGCAAGGCAGCATGACGCAGGCAGTCGTACCCCCCCCTTGAGACACACAGCATCACGGCATCACCACACGGCAGCGTGATACTGTCTGCCTAAAGGAGGAGTTATGACCCGTTTTCTGATCCCGTTCCTGCTGCTGATTTGCAGCGCCGCCCAGGCCTTTGATCACAGCGCCTGGAACACCCTGCTCGCAACCCATGTGAAGCCCTTGCGTGGCGGCGTTGCCACAGCAATGGATTACCAAGGCATGGAAAAGGATCGGCAGGCATTGCAGGGCTATCTGGATGCGCTGTCCGGTGTATCCAGGGCTGACTACCAGCAGTGGTCAAAGGACGAACAGCTGGCATTCCTGATCAACGCCTACAATGCCTTTACCGTGGAACTGATTCTGGTTGAAGGTCAACCCGCCTCCATCCGCGATATCGGCAGTTTCTTTTCCGGCCCATGGGACAAGGAATTTTTTACCCTGCTGGACAAGCCGCGCACTCTTGATGAAGTGGAACATGAAATGATCCGCGGCAATCCAGCATTGATGGATCCACGCATCCACTTCGCAGTGAACTGCGCCTCCATCGGCTGCCCCGCCCTGCGCCCGGAAGCCTACACAGCCGACAAACTGGACGCCCAGCTGGAGGACAGCGCGAAAAAGTTTCTCAGCGACAAACAGCGCAACCGCTTCAACAATGACCGCAACGCCCTGGAAATTTCAAAAATCTTTGACTGGTACGAAAAGGATTTCGAAAACACCGCCGGCAGCCTGGCAGAATATTTACTGCCCTATGCGGACGAGCTTGGTGTACCTGAAGAAAAGCGGAAACTGATGAAAGCAGACGACATCACAATTCGTCATCTGAACTACAACTGGAAACTGAACAAGCAGTAAATAAACGCTGGACGTCAATGATGGAACCGTAGGGCGGAAATGGGCGCAAGCCCATCTCCGCCATGTTCTTCAAACCGCTGCCCCCCTGCCCTATCAACAGAAATCCGGCACACGGTTTCGGGCCTCTTCGCTCAACACGTTGAGCTCCTGCGGGGGCCGGCTCCGGTTCCTGTTTTAGCTATTAATTATTCACTATTAACTATTCATTGCCTTTACAGGTACTCGAGCGCCTGCGCTACATTACTCACCCCGATAACCTCCACGCCTTCGGGCAGGTTTCTCGGCAGATTGGCCTTGGGCACAATCGCTTTCTTGAAACCGTGTTTCACTGCCTCATAGAGACGTTCCTGCCCCTGTGGCACCGGGCGAATTTCCCCAGACAGGCCCACTTCACCAAACACAACCAGCTCACGCTCAAGCGGACGATCCCGAAAACTGGACACGATGGCCAGCACCTGGGACAGGTCTGCGGCAGTTTCCGTGACTTTCACCCCGCCGACCACATTCATGAACACATCCTGGTCGCCCACCTGGATACCGCCATGACGATGCAAGATCGCCAGCAGCATGGCCAGACGATTCCCTTCCAGCCCCACACAGACACGACGCGGGTTGCCAAAGTGCGAGGCATCCACCAGCGCCTGCAGCTCTACCAGCAACGGTCGGGTACCTTCCCAGACCACCGTCACCAGTGAGCCCGATGCGATCTCTTCCGCACGGTTAAGAAAAATCGCGGAAGGATTCTTTACTTCCTTGAGGCCTTCGCCGGTCATGGCGAACACGCCCAGTTCATTAACTGCACCGAACCGGTTCTTCAGGCCACGCAGGGTACGAAAACGGGAATCCGTGGATCCTTCCAGCATCAGGGAGCAATCAATCATGTGTTCCAGCACCTTGGGGCCGGCCAGAGTGCCGTCCTTGGTAACATGCCCCACCAGCAACAACACTGTGCCGGTCTGCTTGGCAAAGCGGGTCAGGGCTGCGGCACACTCGCGCACCTGAGCCACACTGCCCGGCGCCGACTGCAGGGCAGCAAGAAACATGACCTGGATGGAATCCACCACCAGAATCTTCGGCTGCTCCTTGCGGGCCAGCTCAAGGATTTGTTCCACATCGGTTTCCGCTGCGATACGCAGCCTGTCCTTGGGCAGCTTGAGCCGATCGGCACGCATGGCCACCTGGGAAAGAGATTCCTCACCGGTGATATAAAGGGATTTCTGGCTATCCGCCAGCCGGCACAACATCTGCAGCAACAAGGTGGACTTGCCGGCCCCGGGATGCCCCCCAATCAGGATCGCCGACCCGGGCACCAGCCCGCCGCCCAGCACCCGATCCAGTTCCCCCATGCCAGAGCCGATGCGCGGCGTTTCTTCCAGAACGATGTCGTTGAGGTTCTGCACTTCGGACAACTGCCCGGCAAACCCACCACGGCTCCCTGCGCCCTTGGAGGACGGCGTGGCGGGATCGTGGACAAATTCCTGCAGGGTATTCCAGGCACCACAGGACGGGCACTGGCCCTGCCACTTGGGCGTATCCGCACCGCAATCAGTGCATACAAAGGCGATTTTTTTCTTGGCCACAACAAATCCTTCTTGTGCAGGCGTATCGACAAGGCCGCCGCAAGAACGTAGCGCAGCGGAGTAACGCACGGAGTGCGGCCCCAAAGGGGGACACCGCTTGAGGTGCGAACAAAACAGTTACAAGAAGCGCGTTGCGAAAACCCAACCCATCAGGCACGGTCGGTTTGGATTTTGCTTTTTCGCAACTCGTTACTCGCTAACGCTCGCATTCGCACCCCAAGAGGTGCTCCTACAGCGACGACGAATTAAACGATAATACGTTCGGGACGGCTGGTGATCTGGCAGAACAACTCATAGCTGATGGTTCCGCAGGCTTTCGCCACCGCATCCACATCCACCACATCGCCCCACAGCTCCACCTCATCACCCACGTGGGCATCAATGCCGTTCAGATCGATGGTGAGCATATCCATGGATACCCGCCCTACCAGCACGGTGGGCTCGCCATTGATAGCGGCAGGGGTGCCGTTGGGGGCGTGGCGGGGATAGCCATCGCCATAACCCACAGCGACTACACCGACACGTCCGGCTTGCGCTGCGGTCCAGGTGGCCCCGTAGCCTACCGATTCGCCGGGCTGAATATCGTTGATGGCAATCAGACGGGCGCTGAAGCGGTGGCTGACTTTCAGGCCAATTTCCGCTGCGCTCTTCCATAGAAACGGGGAAGAGCCATAGAGCATGATGCCAGGCCGCACTCGCTTGCCATGGGTTTGCGGGTAACGAATCAGGGCGGCGGAGTTGGCCGCAGACAGTGGCAGCCCAAGTGCATCGGCCACTTCCTGAGCCAGATGCAGTTGGCTGCTGGTCCCTGAGTCCTGCTCGTCATCGGCACAGGCAAAGTGCGTCATCACCCCCACCGGTTTCATGCCGGCGGCCGCTAATTGCTCCGCCGCCTGCAGCGCAATGGCCGGACGCAGCCCGAGACGATTCATGCCAGTATTGAGTTTCAGCCAGATGCGGCTGGTGCCGGGATTGTCCAGCAACAGCGCCACCTGCCAGGGCGAGTGAACCACCACATCCAGCGATAGCCTGCGAGCCTCATTGAGCTCATCGTGATCGAAGAAACCTTCGGCCACCAGAATAGGCGCGCCAATGCCGGCATCGCGCAACTGATCCGCCTCTTCCAGGAGAGCCACCCCAAGGCCATCTACCTGATCAAGCATGGCCGTAGCGGCATTGAGTAGCCCATGGCCATAGCCATTGGCCTTGACCATGGCGAACACCTCGGACTGTCCCGCCAACTGCTTCGCCCGCCGGGCATTGTGCGCCAGCGCCGCATTACGAATTTCGACCCGTGTGCCTCGCATAGAAAGCTCGCTAGATGCCAGACGCCCTATTCATCCATTGCTGCCAGCTGGGCGTAGTATTCCGGCGCCAGATCATCGAACCGGGAAAACTGCCCCTGGAAGGCCAGGCGCACGGTACCGATGGGACCGTTACGCTGCTTGCCGATGATGACTTCCGCCACACCCTTCTCGTTGGTGTCCTTGTTGTACACCTCGTCCCGATACAGGAAGGTGATCAAATCCGCGTCCTGCTCGATGGCCCCGGATTCCCGCAGATCCGACATTACCGGGCGCTTGTTGGGGCGCTGTTCCAGAGAGCGGTTAAGCTGCGAGAGGGCCAACACAGGGCAATTGAGTTCCTTGGCGAGCCCCTTCAGGGAGCGGGAAATTTCCGAGATTTCGTTCACCCGGTTATCCACCCCGGGCACCTGCATTAGCTGCAGGTAATCGACCATGATACAACCCAGCTCGCCGCCGCACTCACGGGCGACCCGGCGGGCACGGGCGCGCATTTCCAGCGGGCTCAGGGCCGGGGTGTCATCAATAAAGAATTTCTGCTCGCTAAGCATGTGAATGGCCGAGGTAATGCGCGGCCAGTCATCCTTTTCCAGGTTACCGGATCGCACCGAGGTCTGGTTGATACGCCCCAGCGAGGCCAGCATCCGCATGACGATGGAATCCGCGGGCATTTCCATGGAGAACACCAGCACCGGCTTGCCGGCCTTGATCGCCACGTTCTCACACAGGTTCATGGCGAAGGTGGTCTTCCCCATGGAAGGACGACCGGCGATGACCACCATGTCGGAAGGCTGCAGACCGCCGGTCATCTTGTCCAGTTCATCAAAGCCGGTGGTAACACCAGTGATGGCGCTCTTGTTCTTGTAGAGCTCGTCAATGCGATCCACCGTCTTCTTCAGAACGGTCTTGATATCCTGGGGGCCGGAGCCCTTCTTCTGCTGTTCCGCAATCTCGAAGATGGCAGATTCCGCCTGATCAAGAATTTCCAGCGACTTGCGGCCTTCCGTGTTGAAGGCACTGTTGGCCACGTCGTGGGAGACGTTGATCAGCTGTCGCAGGATACTGCGCTCGCGCACGATTTCGGCATAGGCCGTGATATTCGCCGCACTGGGGGTATTGCGTGCCAGCTCGGAGAGGTAGGTCATGCCGCCGATGTCGTCCAGCTGGCCCAACTGGGTCAGGGCCTGGGAGACGGTCACCAGATCACAGGGATTCTCTTCCTCTACCAGCTGGGCAATGACTTCAAAGATCTGCCGGTGCGCCTTGCGGTAAAAATCACGCGCCCCGACTCTCTCGGCCACATCATCCCAGGCACTGTTGTTCAACAGCAGCCCCCCCAGGATCGCCTGCTCCGCTTCCACAGAATTGGGCGGAATTTTCAGGTTTTCAGGGAGATGTTTATCCAGCGGCATGGGTTCGTTCATGGAATAACCAGGATCCAGTTATGAGCTACAAGCTGCAAGCTGCAAACTACAACGCGGCGGCAGACGTCAACCCCTGGAGCAGACTCGATTCGCGTTGTAGCTTGCAGCTTGAAGCTTGTAACTGCCATTAAAAAGGGCACTGCCCTTGCGGACAATGCCCTGATTCTGTCACCGCGCCCCGCAAGGGGCAAACCGGTTGTCCGTTATCTGACGATTACTCGGCAGGTACGACAGCCAGCTTGATGGTCACGGTCACTTCGGCGTGCAGCGCCAGGTCGATTTCGAACTCGCCTGTGTTGCGCAGCGCACCGTGAGGCAGCTTCACTTCAGCCTTTTCCACTTCCACGCCAGTGGAGGAAGAAATTGCTTCAGCAATATCGCGAGTACCGACAGAGCCGAACAGCTTGCCTTCGTCGCCAGCCTTGGCGGCGATGGTAACAGTCGCTTCCGCCAGCTTCTCGCCACGCGCCTGAGCGGCACCCAGCTGCTCGGCAGCGTGCTTTTCCAGTTCCGCACGACGGGCGTCAACTTCTGCCAGGTTGGCCTTGGTGGCCGGCAGAGCCTTGCCCTGGGGGATCAGGAAGTTACGGCCGTAACCGGAACGTACGTCAACCACAGCACCCAGGTCGCCCAGGTTCTTGATGGTTTCCAGCAGGATCACTTGCATGATAGTCCCCTCGGCTTAGCTGTCGTGGCTGTCAGTGTACGGCAGCAGCGCCAGGAAGCGGGCCTGCTTGATGGCAGAAGCCAGCTGACGCTGATAGCGTGCCTTGGTGCCGGTGATACGGCTGGGCACGATCTTGCCAGTTTCGGTGATGTAGGCTTTCAGGGTGTCGAGATCTTTGTAATCAATGTACTCAACACCTTCCGCGGTGAAGCGGCAGAACTTGCGGCGACGATAAAAACGGGCCATTGGATATCTCCTCTTTAATCCTGGTTGAGGGTGTCCAGCGTTTGGGCAATCAGCTGTAAACGGTCCCGGGCGTCTCCCTTGTAACCGGCGCGACTCAGGCATCCGGTGACTTTGATTCGCTGACCCTCTTTCAGGCCTTGGGCCTGTCGGGTCATCCCGCCTGCCAGTATCACGGCAATGCGGGCCTGGACTTCGCGGGGGTGGCCGTCTTCCAGCTGGCGAGAGCGATGCTCGAGCCACAACCGTTGGCGGGGTACCCCTGCCGGTGTCAGTGCAACCTTTTCCAAGGCAGCGATTACACCGGTGAGCTCACAGTGATTACTTTCCAAAATTAGCTGGCTGCCCCCTCCTTCTCTTCGTTCTTCGCCAGGGGCGACGGCTCAGTAACAGCGTTGTCGCGACGAATCACGAGGTGACGGATTACGGCATCGTTAAAGCGGAAAGTATTTTCCAGCTCGGCCAGGGTTTCGCCGTCACATTCGATGTTCAACATCACATAGTGGGCTTTGTGAATCTTGTTGATGGAGTAGGCCAGCTGGCGACGACCCCAATCTTCAAGACGGTGGATGGTGCCCTTGCCATCAGTCACGATCGCGCTATAACGCTCGATCATGGCCGGCACCTGCTCGCTCTGGTCCGGGTGGACCAGGAACACAACTTCGTAATGACGCATGGTAGCTCCTTACGGTTGAGACACCTCACGGTGTCAGATCAGCTTCCCGGGCGCCCAGTTGGCGACGCGGTGAAGCAAGGAGACCTGCCCCACGCCGTGTAAACACAGGCGGGACGCAGGAAGCGCGCGATTCTATCCCATACACCCCGTCCGGCTCAAGGCATATCCATTGCCAATTACATCCTGCCGTCGTATCCTGAACCGAAACAAAACACTACAAACGCTTACAGAAAGCGTCGTTTACCCTAAGCCCCTGATTAAAAAGGGGAAAACAACAACAATTGGGATACGACCATGCACTTGAGAGCCCTGGCCACCGGCCTGTGCAGTCTTTGCTTGCTGACCCCGCTTCACGCCGAGGAGCCCCTCCCGCCGTGCGGAACCCCTGTGTCGGTACCAAACAAGCCCGATCTGGAAGACTACCCGGATTACAGTGACTTTCTGGTCCAGATCATGAAGTACAAGCAGGCCAGCCACCTGCAGGCTGCTCATGAAAGCGCCTGTCCGGAGGATTACCGCCCCCCCAGGATCACCAGCACTGACCCCACCGTCATTGTCGAGCCTGAAACCCTGGAGGACGCTCTGGCGCGGACCAACCGGATTGCCCCCATCGACTACCAGACCCACCCCACCTGGTATGACCGCTCCACCTCACGCAGCTTCGAGCTACCGGCTCTGGAGGCCCCCCTGCTGTCCAGCGAGCATATCCGTACCCTGCTGGGCAACGCCGGCAACGATAAGCCTCTCGTGCTACCCATGACTATCGTGGGCATGCAACTGGACGGGGTAAATGATGGCGGCGAGGCCCTGTATCAGGAATCCGACATGATCTACGGCACCCTCGGCGCCCGGGAGTCAGAGGCGTCAGAGGCAGCGTTCCGGGCAGAGAATGCGCCACTGATTACCAGCATCTATTTCGCCAACAACCTGACCTTCTACCTTGACTCGAACGGCAACATGGTTCGCATTGAGGGGATAGCCGCAGGGGAGCTGTAAGTCATGATCCGGGGCAACGTCATCCTGTGTCTTGGCCTGTTGTGCTGGGCACTGCTTCCCGCCTCCAGCCTTGCCAATCAGGAGCTGTCTGGAGAACAGCAGGTGATGCTTGAACGCGCACTGGGCCCCCGCCCGGAGATCCGCAATTACAGCCAGCAGGACCAGTTCGTTACCGACCTGCTGGCCTGGAAGTCTCGACGCAAGACGCTCACCCGCAAACTGCTCAAGGGCGAAGCCATTCTCCCGCCCGCCCCCGAACAACCGGGCAACTGGCATCATGTCACCGGCCCGGAAGATCTGGATACTGCACTTCAGAATGCTCGCGGTTATCAGCAACCCAATTACAAAGAGCCCCGACGCTACGACCGCACCACCCACCTGAGCTTCCCGCTGCCGCCACTCGGCAAACAACAACTGGCAAAAGAGCGCCTTGAGCCGGTGCGCCCACCTCTCAAGACCAACAACCCGGACAACAATCTTGAACCCATTCTGGAAGAGGCCTCCCAACTGCAACGGGATATGACCGCACGGCAGGCAGAGCCCCCCCTGCCCAGCCTGGAGATACAGCGCTTCGTGAGTCACTCACAGATGAAATAAGAAGCTGAGGATTCCCTTCTACAAACCCGGCAAAGCTGAATCGGAATCTGGACGCTGCTATTAACTTCCCTTCTGCGCTTTCACCGCAAACAACACCACCCCGGTGGCCACGGACACGTTGAGGCTTTGCACCTCCCCAGCCATGGGAATCTCCAACAACTGGTCGCACTTGTCTTTGGTAAGTCGTTTCAGGCCAGGCCCTTCCGCTCCCATGATCACAGCCAGCGCCTCTGGCGCCTGGTAGTCAAACAGGGAGGTACTGCGTTCTTCCAGCGCCGTGCCGACCACCTGAACACCGCGCTCCTTGAGCTGATCCAGCAGGGTCGCCAGGTTGCCCACCTCGTAGTAAGGCAGGCTCTCCGCCGCGCCAACGGCGGTGCGGCAAGCCACTGGCGTGAGCCCCGCAGCCCCTCGACGGGGAACAATAACCGCGTTGACACCCGCCGCATCGGCACTACGTAAACAGGCCCCCAGATTATGGGGGTCGGTCACGCTTTCCAGGATCAGCAGAAACGGGTTGGCCGGCTTGCTGTCCAGCCACTTGAGCAGGGCATTTTCATCTGCGGCCCGGCGCGGGCGAGCCCGTGCCACGATACCCTGATGCTGCGGACCGGCATGCTTTTCCAGCACCTCGCGGCGAGCCCGCTGAACGGCCACGCCAAAATCCGTTGCCGCCTGGATCATGGCCGCCAGACGCGGCTCTTCCCGCTCTGCCCGGGTATCTTGAACAAACAATTCCAGCACCGCTTCCGGCCGATGGCGCAACAAGGCCTCCACCGCGTGGAAGCCGGAATACATCAGAGGTTTTTGGGCTTTGCTCATTGTTGGAACGCCTGCACGCTACATGCACCACGCAACGGGTGGTGTGGGATTCGATAGGAGGGGCCGCCAGCACCTGCAGGGGAACAGGCGCTCAAACCTGCCCCCCAACTGCACGCCAGCCGCAGCCAAAAGAAAAGCGGTCTAGCTTTTCTTGGTTCGCCGCGCGGCCTTTTTGCCGCGAGGCGGGCCTTTGCGCTTGGCCTTGGGTTTGGGAATCTCGCCCTTGGCCAGCTTTTCTCGCTCGGATGACCCTTTCTTGGCCGCCCCGTCGCCAGCGCCACCGCCAGCCTTGCCTCCCCGACGGCTGCCGCCCTTCGGGCGCCCCTTGCGGGAAGGCGTTGACGACTCCAGTTGCAGGTCAATCTTGCGATCTTCGGTGTGCACCGCTGCCACCCGCACGGTGACAGAGTCCCCCAGACTGAAGGTGCGACCACTACTTTCCCCCTTGAGGCTCAGATTCACCTCATCGAAGTGGTAATAGTCGCTGTCCAGGTTCGCCACATGCACCAGACCATCGATATGCAGCTCGTTGAGTTGAACAAACAGGCCGAAGTTGGCAACACCACTGATCACGCCGTCAAACACATCCCCGATACGCGACTCCATGAACTGGCATTTGAGCCAGGAGACCACATCACGGGTAGCATCATCCGCGCGCCGCTCGGTCATGGAGCACTGCTCACCGATGACCACCATGTCGGCCTGGTTATAAGGCACGATTTTTTCCTGCGGAATGACCGGCAGCTTGCCCGGATTATCTACGTGGGCAGGCATGGCTTCGCTACGAATCAGGAAACGGATGGCCCGGTGTACCAGCAGATCCGGGTAGCGCCGGATCGGCGAGGTAAAGTGCGTATAAGCCTTGTAGGAAAGCCCGAAGTGCCCCTTGTTCTCGGCCTCATACTTGGCCTGGGTCATGGAGCGCAGCATCATGGTCTGGATCACGTTGCGGTCCGGGCGATCCAGAATTTGCTCACGCAGCTGCTGGAATACCGCCGGCTTCGGCGCCCCTTCGGACCAGGCGATACTCAGGCCCAGACCACCGAGAAACTGCTGCAGTTTACTCAGGCGCTCTTCCTTGGGCGGCTCATGGTTGCGGTAGAGGGCGGGAATCTTCGCCTTTTCCAGCAACTTGGCGGCGCAGATATTGGCGGCCAGCATGGCCTCCTCGATCATGATATGCGCCACATTGCGCACCACCGGCACCATGCCTTCGATCTTGTGGTTCTCGTCGTAGAGGATGCGGGTTTCTTCGCTGTCGAAATCGATGGCACCACGCTCTACCCGGCGCTTTCGCAGCGCCAGGAACATTTCGTGGTAGGCCCACAACATATCCAGGGATTCGTCATCCAGACTGGCGACGGTTTCCAGCGCCAGTTCAGATTCCGGCTCCTCAATCATGGCCCCCACCTTTGTGTAGGTAAGGCGGTGACGGGAACGCATCACCCCTTCACGGAACACGAAACCGGACAGGCGGCCATTGGCTGAGATGGTCATGTCACAGTAGAGACACAGCCGGTCCACATGGGGATTCAGGGAACACAGACCATTGGAGAGAGCCTCCGGCAGCATGGGCACCACCCGATTGGGGAAGTACACCGAATTACCACGTTTGGCCGCCTCACGATCCAGGGAAGAACCAGGATACACATAATGGCTCACATCGGCGATGGCGACGATCAAGCGCCAGCCACCGCGGGGGCGGCGCTCCACATAGACCGCATCATCAAAATCGCGGGCATCCTCGCCATCAATGGTCACCAACGGCAGGTCACGCAGATCCACGCGGTTGGCCTTGGCCTTGTGAGGGACCTTGTCGCCAAACTTGTTGGCCTCGTCTTCGACACCGTCCGGCCAGACATGGGGGATCTCGAACCGGCGCAAGGCCACCTCGATCTCCATGCCTGCCTGATCCGGAGTAGCAATGATTTCTTCCAGACGCACCAGCACATGATGGTCACGACTGGGGTACTGGGTGATGGTGGCACGGACATGGTCGCCGGGATTCGGCTTGATGCCATTCTTGTCCTCTACCAGAACTTCCTTGGTGATACGGCGATTTTCCGGCTCGATAAAGCTGATGCCGGCCTCACGGTAATAGCGCCCCACCACTTCCGTGGCAACGCGCTCGGTGATTTCCACGATGCGGGCTTCTTTCTTGCCGAAGCGGTTAACCCCGGCATCGCTGACCAGCACCCGGTCACCGTCCATGACTTTTTCCATCTGCCGCGGGCCGAGGAACAGGTCACTGAGGGATTTGTCATCCGGAATCAGGAACCCAAAGCCATCCTTGTGGCCCTGAACCCTGCCGGCAATGAGGTCCATGCGGGACACCACACCGACCTTGCCATTACGGTTCTGCACCAGCTGCGCATCACGCAGCATGGCCCGGACACGGCGGTCGAGACCGACTTCGCCGTCCTCGCCCACCTCCAGCAGCTCCGCGAGCTCGTCGAAGGACAGGGGTTTACCCTGATCATTGAGTACGTCCAGGATCAGCTCACGGCTGGGCACCGGGTTTTCGTACTTTTCCGCCTCTCGGTCGGCATGGGGGTCGCGATAACTTTTTTTAGGGGGCATTGAAGATTTTTTCGAAAAGGGGTTTGACATCCCGCCATCATATACTAGAATGCACGCGCTTTCGCGATGAACCTTACGTGAAACGGTAAAAACTTTACCGACAAGCACTTAAGGGACAGAACGAAAATGCCGAGGTGGTGAAATTGGTAGACACGCTAGCTTCAGGTGCTAGTGGGGGCAACCCCGTGGAGGTTCAAGTCCTCTCCTCGGCACCAAACATGACTCTTACGGAGTCCGACAAAGCCCTGTAACCGTCTGGTTCAGGGCTTTTTTCGTTTATACTCGCTCTAATCCCATCCGATGGAATCCAACCAGATACCAGCATTTCTGTTGGTACTTATGTTGGCACTGCCCTGCTGGCCTCTTTCAGATACCAACAACGCCCAAGGAACAGGAAATGAGCAAGAATGCGATGGAAAAGCTGTCGGCCCTTGAGATCAAAAAGGCCAAACCGAAAGACAAAACCTACAAGCTTGCTGACGGTGGCGGGCTCTACTTACAGATCTCTCCTGATGGAGGAATGTACTGGCGCTATCAGTACCGCTTCCTAGGTAAGCAGAAATCCTTGGCACTTGGGGTGTATCCCGAAATCTCCCTCAAGGCCGCCCGAAAAGCTCACAAAGACGCGCGGCTCAAACTTGCCGACAACATTGACCCTAGCGAAGCTCGCCGCCAGGAGAAACTGGCTCGCACCGAAGCCCAGGCCAACAGTTTCGAGGCTGTTGCCCAGGAATGGCTGGTGCGCCAGCAGGTAGCCCCCGAAACAGACAAGAAAAATCGCTGGCTCATGGAAACCTTCGCCTTTCCTTATATAGGACACAGGCCTATTGCCGACATATCCCCCCGAGAACTGCTGGATGTCCTCCGCCGAGTCGAGTCAACCGGCAAGCTGGAAACAGCTCAACGCCTGAAGACAAAGTGCGGCCAGGTCTTCCGCCATGCAATCATTGAGGGAAAAGCCGAAATCGATCCCACGGCAAGCTTGCGAGGAGCGCTCAAGTCACCCAAGGTAAAACACCGCGCCGCCATCACCGACCCTTCCCGGTTGGGAAAGCTGCTACGGGACATGCAAGCGTCCACAGCAGGCCCAGTGGTGAAAACCGCCCTGCTTCTGACCCCCATCTTATTCCAGCGCCCAGGCGAAATCCGGCAAATGGAATGGTCCGAGATCAACTGGGAAGAGCAGCGCTGGGAGATCCCTGCCGACAAGATGAAAATGCGCCATCCCCACATAGTACCACTACCGCAGCAAGCCATGGCGTTACTACAGGATATCCACCTGTTTACCGGACGCGGCAAATACGTTTTTCCGTCGCAACGAGGGGCAAGCCGCTGTCTATCCGAGAATGGCGTCCGAGTGGCCCTTCGGGATATGGGCTACGGCAACGATGACGTAACCCCCCATGGCTTCCGAGCAACAGCCCGGACAATCTTGGACGAAGTACTGGGCTATAGGATTGAGTGGATCGAGCACCAACTGGCTCATGCCGTCAAAGACCCCAATGGTACCGCCTATAATAGAACCAGCTTCCTGAGTCAGCGCACCAAAATGATGCAGGAGTGGGCCAACTACCTAGACGCCCTTCGAGATGGGAAACAATTTGAACGGGCGGGAACAACCCCAGAAACTCAATACAGCCTTAGCTGCGAATCGACTGAAAAAGAGAATGGCAATCTAAAGAAGGATGGCAAGAAAAGCTTTACAGCTTTATTTAGCAATTATGCATCCCAGGAAAAACCCACATCTGATTAGTCGCCACTCCGATCTTTACCAAACACCCGTAGCTCGAAATCACCGGGTGCAAGTAACAACACAGACTTTCAGCCGAAAAATCGCAAAAAAATGGAACCCTAACCCTTCGTGGGCGGCAGCATAACGCAGGCCTGCAAAGCAAGTCATTGAGCATAGTCCCCAGGCATCCAAAAGCGTCCTAGCCCGTCTAAGATACCGCCCTATTTGGTCAACATCCCGATCAGAAGCGCAGCCAGCCCATCCCTTGCATGTAACGGCTCAATCGTTGCGGTACAGGGTCACTACACAGGCCCCCCCCAGACCAAGGTTGTGCTGCAAGGCTACCCGAGCTCCCTCGACCTGTCGCTTTTCTGCTTGGCCACGCAACTGCCACACCAGTTCGGCACATTGCGCCAGACCTGTAGCCCCCAGCGGGTGCCCCTTGGACAGCAAGCCACCGGACGGATTGGTCACGAACTTGCCTCCATAAGTGTTGTCGCCATCCCAGATAAATTTCTCCGCGCCGCCTTCCCGGCACAGACCCAGACCTTCATAGGTGAGCAGCTCATTGGCGGTAAAGCAGTCGTGCAACTCGACCACATTGATGTCTTGCGGGCCGATACCGGCCTGCTCGTACACGCTGTCGGCGGCGGAACGGGTCATGTCGTAACCGACCATCTTGATCATGGATTTTTCATCAAAGCTGCTGGCGAAATCCGTGGTCATCGCCTGGGCGGCGATATACACCGGGTTAGCAATGCCATGCTTCTTGGCGAACTCGTCCGAACACAGAATCGCGGCGCCGGCACCACAGGTGGGCGGGCAGCATTGGAAACGGGTGAGCGGATCAAACACCTCGTCTGACGCCATGATCTCTTCCAGCGACAGCACCTGATTGAACAGTGCGTAAGGATTGTTGGCGGCATGCTGACGCGCCTTCTCGGCAATCTTGCCGAAGGTTTCCCGTTTGGTGCCGTACTTCCAGCGGTATTCACGCCCTGCGCCACCGAACATCTGTGCCGCCGGCGGCGCCTGATTGAAGCCCTGCGTATCCATCATCACCTGCGCATGCTGGCTCATGGGGTTCTCGCGATCATTGAACTTAGCACCAAGCGCGCCGCGCTCCATTTTTTCAAAACCCAGGGCGATGACACATTCAGCCAAACCGCCTTCGATGGCCTGGCGCGCCAGGAACAGGGCCGACGAACCGGTGGAACAATTGTTGTTCACATTGACCACGGGAATGCCGGTCAAGCCCAGTTCATACACGGCACGCTGACCACAGGTGGAATCGCCGTAGACATAACCACAGAACGCCTGCTCAACATCGCTGTACTGGATGCCGGCATCCTTCATTGCGGCGAGGCCAGCCGCTTTTGCCATCACATGGTAATCATCGCTGGCACCGGGCTTGGCAAACTTGGTCATCCCGACACCGATCACATTCACTCTACGTTTCATTCTCTGTTCTCCGAATTATGGCGTTACAGGATTTGTTCAAGTTTGCGCACCAGCGCCAGGTCACCGTCGACGCGCATGTCGCCCTTCTGGTACAAGGTGCTCAAGGCCACCTTGCCGGCAATCAGGTCGGCAAGCTTGCTGTCGTCCAGCGTGATCACCGCCGCCGCGTCCTTCTCGCCGCTGACGATGCCGGGCGACGAGGCGGATAGATCGATAAACCAGGCACTGTCTGGGCTCCGCACCTTGATCTGCAACACACCACCCTGTCCACCAATGGCCGACAGTTTTTCCGCCAGCTCCGGCAGCACTTTCTCCGCCTGCGGTGCTTTCTGCTTTTTCGGTTGTGCGGTAGCGCTATCCGGCTGGCCGGAGGCCAATCGCTTGTCGCGTGCCTGCTCCACCAGCTTAGGGTCCATGTCCTGCAACACGGTGAGCTTGTTGGAGGCCATCACGTTACCTCCGATCTTCAGATCGCCACCAAAAAACAGTTTCTGTACCGCAGCCAGATCACCGCCAAACAGGGTCGGGGCATGTTTGCTGTCCAACTCCAGCGTCACATCCGCCTTGTCCAGCTGGCCCGCCCCGGCGGTACCCGGTGCGTTTTTCAGATCAATATAGAAATCCTGATCCGGGTTGCTGAACGCAAACTGGAAGCTGGTAGCGGCCTTCTCGATCAGATCCGGGTTGTCAGCGATGAAGTGGCCGATGGCACTGAACACATCCGCCATGATCGGCTCCTGCGATTCGACCGGTACTGCGACAGCTTGTGAACCACCACCGTCAGCCACGCGCTTGTCACGCGCCTGCTCGGCCAGTTTCGGGTCCATGTCCTGCAACACGGTCAACTTGTTGGACGCCATCACGTTGCCGGAAATTTTCAGCTCGCCACCGAAGAACAGTTTCTGCACCGCCGCAAGATCGCCACCAAACACGGTCGCCAGATGCTCGCTGTCCAGCGCCAGAGTCACGTCCGGTTTGTCGATCGTGCCAGGCCCTGCCGCGCCTGGTGCATTTTTCAGATCAATAAAGAACTGCTGATCCGGATTGCTGAACTCGAACTGGAAGCTGGTACCGGTCTGATCAACCAGTTCCGGTTTCTGCTTGATGTAGGTCGCCACCGCCGCGAACACATCGTCAGGCGTCACCGCCTGCTCCACCTGCGGCGCAGACACTTCCTCGGCGGACACCTGTTCCGGCACCGGCGCTTCTGCCGGAATCTCCGAGAACAACTCGATGGCGGCATTCTTCAGCACCACCTCGTTACGCTCTTTCACCCAGGTTTCGAAGATGATGCGGTTATCGGATTCCTTCCACATGCGCGTTTCCAGGGTTTCACCCGGAAATACCGTCTTGGCAAAGCGCACCTTGATGCTCTTGAAATAACGGCCATCGTTATTGCTGAACGCCTTGATGACATGGCGTCCGGCATAACCGAAGGTACACAGCCCATGCAGGATCGGCTTGTCATAACCGAACGCCCTGGCAAACGCCGGGTCGGCGTGCAGCGGATTCCAGTCACCGCACAGGCGATACAGCAGCGTCTGGTTGGCGTCGGTTTTCTCTTCGATCACCGCATCCGGTTCACGTGCGGGCGGCACATTGATCTCGCCGGAATCGCCACGCTCACCGCCCCAGCCACCGGCACCTTTCACGAACGAGGTCATCTCGTTGTAGGCCACCTCGTTACCGTTCTCGTCGGTGGAAGTAATGGCGAAGGTGACGACTGCGTTCGGGTCCTTGTCCAGCGCCTTCTTGAATTTGAAGGTGTGTTTCAGCTTGGCATGCGGCGGCAGTGGCCGCTTGATCTCGGTGTACTGCTCACCATGCAGTAAGCGGTCAAAACCAAAGTTCATCCCCGGCAAGGTCAGCGCACCTTCCTTCGCCGCTTTCAGCATCGCGCCGATCTGCGGCATGACGCCATAGGTGGGCAACGCCTGGAAATTGCCGCCCAGCTCGTAGACGAATTTCAGTTCATCTTTATCGAGCGGGTCACGGGCGGCGCCAACACTCAGCGCGTACAGCGACAAATCATTTTCATCATAGGCCGATTCCAGCTCGACGCTTTCCTTGCTGGCCACATCCAGATCGATGAACTCGTTGCCGCCCAGAGACGGATTATTGATGTTGTCGAGGATCGGCGAGAAGGATTCGTTGACGTTGGACGGATGATCCGCGTCGGTAAAATCGGTGATCTTGTCCCAGCGACGGGCCACATCATCGACGCTGAATGCCTTGCCGAGCGGGAAGTTGTTGCCCTGGGTGCGCTCCCAGCGCAGCTTGCTGATGTAACCGGCGCCCACTTCGAAGATGCCCTTGGTCTCTTCACAGTCTTCATGACACAACCAGGCCACCAGTGGGCTGACCGCTTCCGGCTTCAGGTTTTCCAGCAGATTCGGCGGCATGATGGTTTCCGTCAGCCGCGAGGCGGCAATCGGCGCGATGGTATTCACATGAATGTTCTTGCTGCGCCCTTCCTCGGCCAGACAGTTGGCCAGCCCGGCCAGTCCCAGCTTGGCGGCACAGTAGTTGGCCTGACCGAAGTTGCCATACAGGCCCGCTGCCGAGGTGGTCATGATGATGCGGCCATAGCCCTTCTCGCGCATGATCGGCCAGGCCGCATGGGTCACGCTCATGGAGCCTTCCAGGTGGACTTTTAGCACCAGGTCCCAGTCCTGCTTCGACATCTTGGCGAAGCTCACATCACGCAAGATGCCAGCATTGTTGACCACGATGTCCACGGTGCCGAAGTTATCCAGGGCGGTCTGCACTATCGACTCGCCGTTTTCCACGGAGTCATAGTTGGCAACCGCTTTTCCCCCCATGGCCCGGATCTCTTCCACCACCTTGTCTGCGGCGGACGATGACTTGCCATCACCGTGGGCACTACCACCCAGATCGTTAACCACCACCTTGCAGCCGCGCTCGGCCAGGGTCAGTGCATGCTGGCGGCCCAACCCGCCCCCGGCACCGGTGACGATGGCCACACGATCATCAAAACGACGTTCTGCCATGATGCTTTCCTCTTTTCATTCCCGGGCCCACTTGCCGCGCGAGCCCGGGAAAATCTTTAGATAGAGCGGGAAATGAGTTCTTTCATGATTTCGTTGGTGCCGCCGTAGATGCGGTTGGCACGGGTGTCGATATAGGCGCGGGCGATGGGGTACTCGAGCATGTAGCCGTAGCCACCGTGTAGCTGCACACAGCGATCAACCACATTACTGAGCAAATCGGACACCCAGTACTTGGCCGCACAGGCTGCCTCGGGGGACAAGGCATTGCGCACCACCAACTCCATACAGCGATCCACATAGACCCGCGCAATCTGGATTTCAGAACGCATCTCGGCCAGTTCAAAACGGGTGTTCTGGAACGCCGCCACCGGCTTGCCAAACGCCTGCCTCTGTTTCACATATTCCACGGTGGTTGCCAGCGCATGCTCGGCAGCCGACGCACAGATGATGGCGATCATCATCCGCTCCCAGGCCAACTCCTTCATCAAGGCAATAAAGCCCATACCCTCGGCGCCCAGCAGGTTTTCCTTAGGCACCTTGACGTTGTCGAAGAACAACTCGCAGGTGTCCTGCCCGCGCATGCCCACTTTCTTCAGCGGCTTGCCCTTGGAGAAGCCCTCGCGATCCGCCTCGATAATCATCAGGGATACACTTTGTGCTCCCAGATCCGCCGGCCCGGTTCGCACCGCCACCACCGCCATGTCACAGAGGTAACCGTTGGTGATAAAGATTTTCGAGCCATTCACCACATAGTGATCACCCTCAAGGGTGGCAGTGGTCTTGATGCGCTGCAGATCGGAACCGGTACCCGGCTCGGTCATGGCCACGGCAGTGACCGCTTCACCGGTGGCCATTTTGGGCAACCACTGGCTTTTCTGTTCATGGGAGCCAAAGTTGTTGATGTAGTTGGCAACAATGTCCGAATGCAGCGCAAAGCCGCTGGCCGAATCACCCACCCGGGCCTGCTCTTCCATAAGAATCATCGAGTAGAGGCGGTCAACGCCGCAGCCACCGTATTCCTCGGGCATGGTGGCACACAGCAGCCCAAGCTCACCCGCCTTGTTCCACAGCTCGCGATCGAGATGCTGCTGCTCTTCCCACTTCTCGTGATAAGGGGCAATTTCCGTCTCGAAGAAACGTCGAGCGGTGGCGCGAAACGCTTCATGGTCTTCATTGAACAGGGTACGGGGAATCATTGGCGACACAGCCGCCGGTACATGCACGTCACTCATTACAGGTTTTCCACTGTTGATTCATAAACATGACAAGAACTCTATAACTTACAATACGTACGTTCAACTTGTTTTTAATCGTTCGCGCGCATAAGCTATATATCGTTTAGAATCAGCATCCTACGCCAGAGAAAGCAAACCCGACAACAGGCAGATAACGTCATGAAGGCACAGCGACGAACCCAGGAACAACGTAGCGATGCCATGCGAGAACGCATCATCCAGGCGGTACTCACGTGTCTTGAGAAGGACGGATTTGCAGGCACGACAGTGAGTCGCATCATCGAGGTCGCTGGCGTTTCCCGGGGAGCACCGCTACACCATTTCCACAGCAAAGCCGCCATGATTGCCGCTGCTGCCGAGCAACTGATTCGCCAGCAATATATTCAACTGGGCAAAGCCATTGCCAAGCTGCACGGCTCTGAGGACCGACTGGAAGAGCTGATCTTTGGCGCCTGGAAAAATGTCTTTGATCAACCGGAATACATCCCGTTGATGCAGCTACTGACCGCCAGCCAGCACGATCAGGAACTCGCCGCCATTTTGCAGCGCGTCTGGACATCCAGTTATTTCATCGTGGGTAACGCAGCCGATCACTACCTGGAGGCCACCAAGGAAGATACCGATGTGCGCTCGATGATGATGTTGACGCAATGGCTATTGCGCGGCATGGCACAGGACCTGCACATCGTTGCGGACAAGGCGCTGTTTGACCGTTATCTGAAGCTTTGGTGTGACACGCTTGCCCTTCACTTGCGAGCTAGGGCGGGCGTAACGACACCGCCCCCTTATCCACCCAGGTGGGATCTACCGCTGACTGATGTTTGACGGTAGCTATCTCAGCACGCCATGTTTATGTCAACGTATCGCTTATCCAATACTCGATATGTCACAGCATTTCGCCCCTGGCTAGCAGCGATAATGGCAGACAGGGGTATCCTCAGTTGAGCATACGCCAATAATACAAAGGTACCCGAGTATCGCTACGACTGATGCACAGGTGTTTATGGGCAAAGTCAGTGGAATTTCCAAGACAGGGAAGAGGCTGGCTACACCAATTACTACACTTTCAGTACGGTTACAGAAGCCGGACTGAAATACAGCCTAACCAGCTGATTTAAATAAAAGTACAAAGTCGAAAAAGGTGTTGCCCAACACGGTTAGCCCATCAAAAATAACCTGAAGATGGGGCCCGAACCCCTAGCGAGTAGCAGTGTATCGCAGCCCTCACGACAAGTCATCGAACGATGGAAAATCGCCAGCACAGCCAGGATCGTCCCACTGAAGAGACTCCAACACTCTATAATATTTTCCTTTCCACACAGGCATCCACCTTAGGCCCCAATGAGTGATCGTACATTCAGATGTAGTGTCAAATTAACTATCTCACTACAATTTACCCAGCCGATGCTCTCAAGGAGGCCATGCCAGTGGATCCCTCCTTTAAACCGGAATCTCTATTGGGATACCACGAAAGGATGACCGGTTACTGATCGCACTTCGCATGCTTCAGATTAAAGACTTCAGCTCGATATCCGTATTACTCAATGCGTCAGCGCTAACGCTCTTGCGTTGCTGGACCAACTGCTTGCCCACCATGAAAGCAATGGGCAGATTGACCGCGTCAACAGCAATGACAGAGCCCTCGAGCAGATAGAACACCGCAAATCCCTTATCATTGGTGGTGCCGCGCAGCACCCGCTGATCATGATTTTGCGACAGCCCAACCATCTGTAAGCGGACGTCATATTGGTTCGACCAGAACCATGGTGCGCTATCGTAGGGCATCTCCTCGCCCATCAAGGTCGCCGCCGCCGTACGCGCTTGATCAACCGCGTTGGCAACAGACTCAAGCCGTTGCATCTTTTCGAAAAAAAGATTCCGGTGGCGGGTACAGTCGCCGATTGCCAAGATGTCGCGATCATCAGTGCGGGTAAATTCATCCACGACAATACCGTCATCGCAGAGTAGGCCAGCGTTCTCGGCCAATGTAGTTTCCGGTATGACACCTATTGATACGAGCACGATATCAGCCGGAACATTGCCACCATCGGCCAAGGTCACGCCTGCCACACGCCCCTTATCACCCGCTTCGAAGCCAGTTACCGCCGTGCCAAGACGCACATCAACGCCAGCAGCAGTGTGCTTGGCGTAGAAAAACGTGGACATTTCTGGCCCCGTAACACGCTGCATCAAGCGTTCGGCGGCTTCCAGGACCGTGACATTAACACCTTTCTTGATAGCGCTGGCAGCCACTTCAAGGCCAATATAACCGCCGCCCACGATGACCAGGCGTTTACCCGGCACTAATTGATTGCGCAGAGCATCGGTGTCAGCGATATCATGCAGATAGTGTATTCCTTTCAAATCTGATCCGGGCGCTTTAAGGCGACGAACATGTGACCCCGTCGCCAGAACCAATCGATCGTATTTCAATGTGCTTTGATCCGACAACTTGATGCTTTTCGCGTATCGGTCGATCCCTTCGACGCGCACACCGAGCCGCAACTGCTGCCCCGCATTCTCATACACCGAACGCGGCTTCAGGTACAGAGACGACTGATCAACCTCTCCTGCAAGATAACTTTTGGACAAAGGTGGACGCTGGTAGGGAGGATGAGGCTCATCGCTCACCAGTACTACCTCATGCTGATATTTCTTTTGCAGCAAGGCTGTCAAGAGCGTACCGGCTGCATGTCCACCACCAACGATGACTGTCGTATCTTTCTTTTTGTTAACCATAGGTTGTCTCTTTTGTGCGCCTTGGAAGCGTATTTTCATATCCCAACACCGCAGGTGAGCAAGAGGCCGCGATATCGATCGCGCACGCACAGGATGCCTAACTGCTGAGCATCTCAGCATCCTCAAGTATCATCGCGGCTCCCTTCTCGCCGATCATGGTTGCCGGCTGGTTGGTGTTACCGCCGACCAGTGTCGGCATGATAGAGGCATCAACTACCCTCAAGGATCGCAGGCCGTGCACTCGCAGACGCGAATCGACCACCGCCATCGGATCCACACCCATCTTACAGGTTCCGACTGGATGGTAGGCGGACTCGCCGCTACGCCGCACCCATGCGGCCAGGTCCTCATCATTCTGCAGCTCCGACCCTGGCGACATCTCGACTTCGTGGTGCAAGCAGAATGCAGGCTGCGCCAAGATCTTACGCACCAGACGTACCCCGCGAACGAGCTGCTCGACGTCGGCGGATTCGGCCATGTAGTTGGGATCTATCAACGGGGCAGTGAACGGATCAGCACTGTGCAAACCAATCCGCCCACGCGACAATGGCCTAAGTCCGTAGATCATCACTATGTAGCCATAACCACTCATTGCGACCTTCATGTCCCTCCCGTGATCGGCGTACAGCATAGGGCCAAAGTGTAGTTGCAGGTCGGGTATCGCCTCCTCCGGCCGGGAGCGGATGAACCCGCCTGCCTCGGCGCCGTTGCTGGACAGCACACCGCGCCGACCGATCAGGTATTGCAGCAGTGCCCCCAGGCCCTTTAGCCAGTAGCTAGGATGCATCGAGATACTCTGGCGGCTGCGCGTTCTGGCGCGCACGAACACGTCGATATGGTCCTGTAGATTCTGTCCAACGCCCTCCAGGACATGACGCAATTCAATGCCATGCCGGTACAGCTCCTCACGCGGACCGATGCCGGATAACATTAGCAATTGCGGCGAGTTGAACGTTCCGCCGCAGAGCACAACTTCGCGCCCGGCACTGACCTGCACCAGCCCCTTAGCGCTTCGGTACTCGACACCGGTGGCACGGGTGCCATCAAGCAGCACACGGGTAACATGCGCGCCGCTGCGAACCGTCAGGTTGGAACGCTCCTCGGCGGGTTCGAGATAGGCGCGCGCATTACTGCACCGCATGCCGTCTTTCTGATAAGCGTAGTAGAACCCCACTCCCTCCTGCTCACTACCGTTGAAGTCCCTATTGAGCCGGTACCCTGCCTGCCTCGCTGCCTCAACGAAGGTCGCACTTAACGGGTTGGTGTAACGGCGCTCGGCAACATTGAGCGGACCTCCGAGGCCATGAAATTCAACCTCGGCCGGGTTCAGCTTCGGCTCGAAATGTTCGGATCTACGAAAGTAAGGTAGAACATCAGTGTATGACCACCCATCACAGCCCTGCCGCGCCCATTCGTCGTAGTCCCAGGCATGCCCGCGGATGTAGACCTGCGCGTTCATGCCACTAGAACCACCAAGCATTCTGCCCCGCGGCTGGAACAAGACACGGTCATGCATATGGGGCTGCGGTTCGGTATTGAACTGCCAATTGAATCGGCGGCTGAACATCAGCTGCAGGAAACCCAACGGCATGTTCACAAAAGGGTTACCGCGGCTCTCAGGTCCGGCTTCAAGCAGCAGCACCGAATAGCGGCCGCTCTCGGACAAACGGCTTGCAACCGCACACCCAGCAGAGCCCGCGCCGACCACCACATAATCGAATGCTTCAGGCGACACCCCGCTCAGACATTTCATTAACTTTTTGCCGTCAGCTTGACCATCAATTTGGAATAGCCCCGCACGAAGTTAGACTGCACACGCTCGGGCTCGCCAACAACTTCAATATTCTCGAAGCGTTTCAGTAACTCTTCCCACAGAATGCGAAGTTGCAGCTCGGCCAAGCGGTTACCCATGCAACGGTGAATGCCGTAACCAAAAGAGATATGGTTTCGCGCGTCCTTGCGATCAATAATAAGTTGATCAGGGTTTTCGAACTTGCGTTCGTCCCGGTTTCCCGAGGCATACCACATTAACACCCGGTCCCCTTTCTTGATGGTCTGACCACGAAGCTCAACATCCTGGGTAGCAACCCTGCGCATATTCGCCAACGGGGTTTGCCAACGGATGATTTCCGAAACCATATTCGGAATCAACTCCGGTTTTGCCTTCAGTTTTCTAAATTCCTCGGGAAACTGATTCAAAGCCAGCACGCCACCACTCATCGAGTTGCGAGTGGTATCATTTCCACCAACAATAAGCAGCGCCAGATTCCCGATAAACTCCATCGGCCGATTGATCAGGTCTTTTGTATCGTCGTTGCTCTGCAGCATACTGATCAAATCGAAACCGGGTTCTTCGCCGGAAGCACGTCGCGCCTCCTTGTCTCGCCACAGCCTGGAGAACGCCCTCGCCATATCTGCCGCGTCATCAAACATGACATCTTCGTCGGTAAATTCTCCACCCGTGGCGGATGCCGCGCCAGACAAACGATCAGACCATTCAACGAGTTTGTGACGATCCTCATAAGGGAAATCCAGCAACGTAGCGAGCATACGGCCAGTCAGTTCTTTGGACACCGCCGGCACCCAATCGAAAGGTTTATCCAGAGGCAAGCTGTCTAGCACTTCCGCCGCACGAGAACGAATCAGCCCTTCCATTTCTTTAAGGTTTTTCGGAGCAACGACGCCCTGCACCGCTCGGCGCTGTACATCATGTTTGGGCGGATCCATGGCGATAAACATTTCCACCGATAGTCCGTCCGGTGGATCACCCAGAATAATTTGCGGCTCAGAGGAAAACAGTTCATGGCTCTTGTCGACGAACAAAATATCTTCATAGCGCGTTATTGACCAGAAAGGCCCGAATGGACTGTTCTTCTGGTAATGTACCGGAGCTTCATCTCGTAACCGCTTAAAATAGGCGCGCCACTGATCTTGTCGATACAGAAAAGGGTTGCTGGTGTCGATATCTTCCAGTGCCAAGGTGCTAACATCAGGCAGGGGAGTTTCGACAAACTCCATTTGTGTGGAGCGAGAACCCACGGCCTTTCTCTTTGCCTTCATCAACATTTTCATGGTTTTAATCTGAAAATGCATTGGCACCACTTTCGACGAAACGTTGAAAACCTTGGTCTGCAAACTGTTGCTTGAGCTTGTTTTTGTTGACATAGCTTTCTCCCTGCTTACATCTGGAATTCAGGCAAATGCACGGTCATACCGTCCATCGCCTCAGTAATTTCTACCTGGCAGCCCAGACGCGAGGTTCTCGCCCGCTCCGGGGTCATGGACAGCATCTGTTCTTCCGCGTCACCAACCGTTCCGGTATTGCCGAACCACTCATCGGCAACAATCATGTGGCAGGTACCACAGGCGCACTCGCCGCCACAATCACCATCGATACCTGGCACGGCGTTATCAACCGCAACTTGCATAAGCGTAGAACCCGCCCTGAATTCCGTCACATGCTCGGTATCGTCATGTTCAATAAAGATAATTTTTCCCACAGCGCGTCTCCTAGTATTTATGTCTAACCTGAAGATTGGCTATATAGCGGCATGCCAGCGAGGACATTTCTTGACAGGACGGGGACATTTAAAGACAGTAATGACTTTCCGAGGAGAGGCTAATGGCAATAACTACGCAGAGTGATAGCTTGCAAAGCGTGGATGCTGATATCCCATCGAACTACTCACGCCTTATCGCCCGTGAACTTGGTCTGAGTGCACGAGAGCTGCCCCGACTCCTGCGCAAAACAGATGTGGATGTTACGCAATTACTCAAAGATGAGAGTCGACTCACCGCAACCCAACAGATGCAGATCTTGCGTAATGCTTTGGATCTATCCGGTAAACCAGAGTTCGGCTTGCGGTTGGGCAGGCGCCTCACCCCGGCAACCCATGGGGTGATGGGCTTTGTTGCTAACAGCAGCCCCGACCTTTATACCGCGCTGCAAGCCGTTCACACTTTCCTGCCTACGCGAGCAAGCTTTATTCAGGTGAACCTGCAAAACACTGAGGATTATCTGGAATGTGTTGTGAGCTTTCAGGTAGCGATGGACAACGACGTGGAGCGCTGCTTGGCAGATACTGTGATCAAGGCTTTTTTTGAAATTGGCGAGTTCATCGTAGGTCGCCCATTGTATGAATCAGAGGTTCATTTCCCCCATCCAGCCCCCGTCTACCAGGACATGTACCGGGAGTATTTACCAGGCAAAGTTTACTTCGACTGCAATCACTTCAAACTAAAATTAGCAATGGAGTTATGTCGAAAGCCGAACGCATCAGCCAATCATGAAAGCTATCATCTGGCCTTTCAGCAGTGCGAATCCATGCTTGCGCGCCTTCAGAACCCTGAACCGGACTATCGGACTCGGCTACAGAAAATGATGCTTTCCCGACCACCCGGGACACTGAGTGAAGATGAAGCCGCCGCCTCCCTCTTCATGAGCAAACGCACCCTTGCACGGAAGCTCAAGAAAGAAAACAGCAGCTTCAGAAAGATTCGCGATGAAGTGCTATCCAGGCAAGCAGCAAGCTATTTATGCGAGAGTCAGCTCTCGGTCGAAGCAACCGCTACACTGTTGAATTATCATGACACTGCCAGCTTCAGACGGGCGTTTAAACGCTGGTTTGGTCAGACTCCTGATCAGTACAGACAAAGGACGGGCACATAAGCCGTGCTGACAGTCAGCAATCAGCGCTGGTCATGACTTCTCATTCAATAGATCGTCTAGCGCTTGAGCACACCGTCTTTAATTACCACCCACACAAAGTCACCGATATCTTTTACGGTATACCGCCCGCCCTCGTTAAACCATGTTGCGACCCAATTTAACGCTCCCAAGCCGATAAGGCGCAAAAGATCACGATCTACATCCGCACGAATCAGGTTTTGAGAGGACAAGGATTGGATCATAGCAGACCAAAGAAGTTCGTATCTGTCTCGTAGATCAATCATTTCCTTGCGTGACTGGCCCTGCAAGGAGCGCCATTCAAAAAGGAGCACATAGACCATATCCGAACCGCCGACCAGTAACTCAAGGTGAGCATTAATGCCCTGACGCAACTGCTCTAGTGGTTCACTCTCCCCCCGAATAGCCTCAGACAAAGCTGTGGAGGCTTGCTCAAGCGCAAGACGCATCAGGTCTACCAGGATGCTTTCCTTGGAGGGATAACGGTAATGCAGGCTGCCAGGCAACATGTCACAAGCTTCGGCAATTTCTTTAACGGTGGTTTTATCGAACCCCTTTTGACGAAATAGACGTGCCGCAGCACCGAGCACAAACTCTCGATCCGCTTGCGCTACCGGTGTTACCTGATTTTTCTTTCTTCCCACAAGCCACTCCCATACTATAAGCCTTTGATTCTAGCATTCCTTTTAAAGTCGGCCCAGCCTTCCTGGCCGATGGCACTATTCGATCTATACAGATAAAAACACGCTGTCTACCTTATAATCTTGAATTTGGTTGGTTATACAAATAAAGTCCAATGAATGCACTTTACTTGGGAGCGATCCAATGGCTCTGGCAAACCGCAAGATTGGTTACGACGAGGTTGTAACCCGTGACATTCACTTTCCCATGAACATCGAAAACGTGGCTCGCCACTGGTTTCGCAACGACCCGTGGTCCACTCACTGGATGAATGCCATTCTCGCCGCCGTCCCCGACGGTGAACGCTGGGTGATGAATTCTGCAAGACGGCAGCTTGGCAAGCTTGACGATCCAGAAGTGCTGAACGCAGCTAAAGAATTCATTCGTCAGGAGCGCATTCATGCTCGTGAGCACGATGAAATGAACGCCATCGGCGTGCAACACGGGGTTCCCATCGACAAGGTTGAAGGCGTGTTCAAGCTGATCCGTAAGCAACTCCAACACCGCCTCAGTGACGATATGCAGAGCTCCATCGCAGCGGCGTTTGAACATTTCACGGCCATTATTTCCTCGGTACTGCTTGAGCACCCGGAGCTGTTTGACGAAACCCACCCGGATTTGCGTGCCATGCTCTACTGGCACTTTGTCGAAGAAACCGAGCACAAGAGCGTCAGTTATGACGTCTTCGTCGATGCCAGTGGTGGTGGCTACCGCAGTTACCGACTACGTATCAGTGGCATGCTACTGGCCATTGCCCTGGGCTTCCCCATTATGATCGGCAACCAGACCTATCTGCTCTACAAGGATCGTCAAATTCTGAATTTGTGGTCCGCCGCCAAAATGACCAAAGTCCTGTTCTGGCGTCCCGGCATTCTTTCCAAGGTACTCGCTGGCGTGCCCCCCTATTTCTCCCCCACTTTCCACCCGTGGGATGACGATAACCGTGATGTAATCCGGATCTGGAAACGCGCCTACGAAAGAACTGGCGACCCTCATAAGGCCTATCAAGCGCTCAGAGACCACCGAGCCAACAATGTACACGGTACATTCGAAACGCCACAACCTGAACCCGCATGGGGGCAGGCATGAAAAAGAAACCCTTGCACCCGTCAACTCAGGCGGCAGCTGTCATCACCGGGGCGGGTAGCGGCATCGGTCGTAGCTTTGCTTACGAAGTTGCCCGTCGAGGCGGTTCGGTACTGTGTGTCGATATCAATGAAGAGCGCGCCGAACAGGTGGCGATCAGCCTGCGAGCACTCGGTACTCACGCGGTAGCCCTGGGGTGTGATGTCGGCGATGAAAAACAGATGGCATACCTGGCGGAAAATGCCGAGCCTTTGCTCGGCAGGCCGGTAACCCTGGTAATCAACAACGCCGGCGTCGGCCTCGGTGGCCCAATCGGCGAGGTGTCACTTGAAGATTGGCACTGGTGCATGAACGTCAATCTATGGGGAGTTATTCACGGCTGCCATTATTTTGCCCCTCAGCTTCGCGATCTGGGCTATGGAGGCATCATCAATGTGGCCTCTGCTGCCGCATTCGGGTCCGCCCCGGAAATGGCCGCCTACAACGTCACCAAGGCAGGGGTACTGGCCCTGTCCGAAACGCTGTCTTCTGAACTGACCGGAACCGGCGTAAAAATCACGGCCCTGTGCCCAACCGTGGTCCCGACCAATATCGTCGAGAATGGGCGCCTGCCTGAACGTCGCCGTGACTTTGCCCGTTCAGCGATGACCCGCTATGCCCTCACCAACGCCGACCAGGTGGCCCGACAGACCCTCAGTGCCCTTGATCGAGGTGAGCTTTACATGCTACCACAAATTGACGGCCGGCTTGCCTGGCGGTTGAAACGCCTGACGCCACGACTATACGCCCGCGCGATTGGCGAAGCTTACAGAATGCTGGCTGATTAAACCGCATTTGAGGAAACGGAACACGCAAGGAATTCAATATGGCCTCCATTCCTACAACAATTTTGAAGCTACTTTTTCGCGCCGGCATGAAGCGTGATATACGCGACCCGGACAAACTGGTAAGACATCTTCGCAGGGTGATGAACGCGCCTTTGGCCCCCTCTCTGCTGCCACGCGGAGTGCGACTCAAGCGAGGCAAGGTTGCAGGAATAGCTGGCCACTGGCTAGGCACCGCAGACCCACAAATCACCATACTCTACCTGCATGGTGGCGCCTTCATCGGCGGGCGGCTTGATACCTATCACCACTTTTGTGGCCGTTTGGCTCACGCCCTGAATGCGCGGGTCTTTCTTCCGGATTACCGACTAGCCCCTGAGCACCCCTTCCCGGCAGCAACGGATGACGCCTTTAATGTATATCGTGAACTGATCGCAGACCCTCGCCCTGTGGTCATTGCAGGAGACTCTGCGGGAGGCAACCTGACGTTAGTCACATTGCTGCGTGCCCGTGATCAGCTGCTGAAAATGCCGGCTTGCGCCCTCGCCATTTCGCCGGCATCGGATGCGCGAGGCACCCTGATGTCCAGACAGGCGAATAGCGACAGCGATACCATGCTTTCCCATGGCATGATTGAGGTGGCAACGGATATCTATCTGGCCGGCGCGGACCCCGCTCACCCGTATGCCTCACCAATCACCGCGGATTTCACCGGCTTGCCCCCTCTACTTTTCACTGTCAGTAGCGAAGAGTGTCTGCGCGACGATACCCATGCAGCAGCACAATGCGCGCGAGATGCGGGGGTGCCCGTGCAGGTTCTGGAGCGCGATGATATGCCGCACGTGTGGCCCGTATTCACCTTTTTGCTACCAGAGGCAAAGCAGGACTTCCCTACCATCGTCCGAATTCTGGGAAAGTATCTGACCAGCAATAACGTTGGCAAAGCCCCATCCCAAACGGTCAATGCTAGCGATAGCGCCATAGTCGAGGTTGCATCATGAATATGGCTGCTGTTGCAATCCATAACCCTCGTCCCAGCGTTACTCCTGATCATGAAGTCATTATCATCGGCGCGGGAATTTCTGGAATTGGTGCGGCAATCCAGCTGCGTGCCGATGGCATCAAAGATATCTTGATCCTTGAGCGAAGCAAGGATGTGGGAGGAACCTGGCGCGACAACCGTTATCCGGGAATCGCTGTCGACATTACCTCGTTTACCTATTCATTTTCCTTCGAACAAAACGCAAATTGGTCTCGCGTTTTTGCGCCGGGAAACGAGCTTTACCAGTATACAAGACAGGTAACAAGCAAGTATGGCATCTACCCACTGATTCGCTTTGGTGTCGAAGTCGCTAGCGCCCGTTTTGATCTCGACAGCCATGCCTGGTTGATCGATCTTACGGATGGCAGGCGACTTAGTGCACGCCATATTGTCTCGGCCTGTGGCGGTTTGATATCACCCAAGATGCCAGATATTGAAGGGCTTGATACGTTCCAGGGCAATGTCATTCACACTGCACGCTGGCCAGATGACCTTGATCTTAGTGACAAGCGAGTAGCGGTAATAGGCACTGGCGCCACTGCAGTGCAACTGATTCCGAAAATTGCCCGCCAGGCTCGTCAACTTGACGTCTACCAGCGCACCCCCATCTGGGTGCTGAAGAAGCCGGATCAGACTCTGCCTGGCTGGCTCAAGGTATTGTTCCGAACCGTACCGGGCTTGCAACGCAGCCTTCGCGGCGCTACCGACACCGTCAGCGAAACCCTGATGGTGCTTTCCGCAATATATTACCGGCAGGCCCCTTGGCTGGTTCGCATGTGTGAAAAGGCGGGCATAAACAACCTGCGCGAACAGCTGCCCAACCGCCAGGACCTGTGGCAAGCACTGACACCGAAATACGGCTTCGGGTGCAAAAGGCCAACGTTTTCCAACGACTATTTCCGAACCTTTGCCCGAAACAACGTTGAGCTTGTCACGACCCCGATCAAGCGTATTACGTCCCGCGGCATCACCACCCAGGACGGCCGCTCACGGCGTATCGATACCTTGATCCTCGCCACCGGTTACAAAACCTTCGAGAAAGGAAATATTCCCTCGTTCGACGTCATCGGCAGCAACAACATCAATTTGGGCGATTTCTGGCATGACTACCGTTACCAGGCTTATGAAGGGTTGACCATTCCGGGCTACCCGAACTTTTACATCATGCTCGGTCCCTATGCCCTTATCGGCACCTCTTACTTCAAGATGGTCGAAGGGAACGCCATCCACCTCTCTCGCTGTATTCGCGAAGCCAACCGACGTGGAGCCAGCCAAGTGGAAATACGTCAGTCCGTCCATGACGCGTATTTCCGCAATATCCAGAAACGCCAGCAAAACACCGTGTTCCTTAACCACAACTGCGCGCTGTCGAACAGTTATTACTTCGACCATCATGGTGACGCGCCAATGCTGCGGCCCTCTACCTCTCTGGAAATGCTGTGGCGAGCCAAGCATTTACCGATGGATCACTACCGGTTCAGTGTACTGGCCGGGCACACTCCCAGCAGAAACGACGGCGGGAGACAAGCCTGTGAGCCACATCCCCAGCTGCCAGAGAAGGGCATTCCGGCAAAACAAACAGATAACAATTCTCAGTGACTGTGCCAGAGAAAGTGTGGAGCCTGCTTGTACATGTCACGCCAGCAGAGCTCTCCAGATCCAGTTGACCGTGCGCTTTAGCGCTGCCCAGGAGGCGTTACACCACTCGATAACCCATGCCTGGTCAGCAACAGAACACGGCATCTCGTCATAGACGACGACTGGGCGTCACGCAATAATGTGTGACATTACCGGAGCGCCAGAGCACAACGTCATTACAGTCATGGACACAGACAGCTAGGCCTGAGACCAATATTGGTTGTTTAACCAAATAAACAGAAAATCAGAACAACTCACCATCTATAACCAGAACAGCCCCTTTAGGAGCCTGAAATGTCTGCAAAAAAAACAAAACGGTTACCTCTCCTTTTCTTCACGTGCACTACAGCATTGCTCTCACCCGGCTTGGCCATTGGCGGTGCTGGCGACGGAGCGAGCACTTATGGGCTAGGCCCGATGAATGCCGGCACTGCCTTGGCATTCAGTCCTTTTGCATCCAACAGCTGGTCGGTGTACTACAACCCGGCCGCCATGGCCCGCTCTCCGGAGGGCGAACTGGGAGTCATTGTGCAGTATGGCGACCAGGAATTACGTGCCAAATCACTGGGAGGAACAGACCCTTTGGAGCGAGAGAATGATATCCTCTCTGACACCAGTTCCGAACTATTATTAATCGGCTTCAAAAGCCGCGTCGCCGGCATTTCCAGCATCGGCAAGCCCATTTACTTTGGCCTGAACGTGGGTGTAGACCAATACACATCCAACCTATTGCCCTATCAGGCCAATACCAGCCAGAAAGGGCAGTTTCTACGCTATGAATCTCAGCCACTTTATCTCGCCTTTGGTGGCGCTATCAGCAACGTCCTGAGGGGCGTTGACGTCGGCGCATCAGCACGTCTTACCCTCCAGGCCAAAGCCAACCTGGAAGCAGTTTCAGACCTTGGCGGCAACACAGACTCTGAAAAACTTTCCCTGGAAGCCTCTCCATCCCTATCACCGGCACTAGGTATCAATATCCGCTCTGGAGAAATGTTTTGCGGTACAAGCGAGTGCATGCCTTTTGGAATGGATAAGATGGAGCTGGCTCTTTTCTGGCGGGGGGAAAGTAGCTATGAGGTATCCGTGGATGCCAATGTGGTTGTGCCGGGAGTTATCCCTGAACCAGGCCTGAGCCTAGCGCTTAGTACAATTGATACCTATCAACCTGAAGTTCTCGGCGCAGCCATTTTGCTTCCCGTTGGCAAATTCGAATTGACGGCAGGCATTGAGCAGCACAATTGGTCTGCGCTTGAAAGCGAGTTTGCCGGCGATACTATTCGCGATCAGGCTAATCTAGCGTTTGACGACATCACCATTCCCCGAATTGGCGTTAGCTATCAGTGGTCGGAGTCCATGAAACTCTTTGCCGGCGCAGCCCTGGAGGACTCACCTTTAAAATCCAGCCGATCCCAGGATGTTAACTATCTTGACACCGATAAAAAGGTTTTCGGTCTGGGTGCCAGCTACCGTCTGGCCAGCGCACCAATAATTGAAATGCCATTAGAACTCGCCTTCGCTTACCAGTATCAAATGCTGGATGAAGCTGATTTCGAATTGACCTCCATCAACTCTTCCACCGATCCAGCCCCTTATGAAACGGTAAGGGCTGATGGTGAGATAAACGTATTTTCTGCCTCTCTGTCGCTAAAGTTTTAACAACAGACATGCGATTAATACCAGGAGAAGAGCAATGAATAATAATTCCAGCACAATCCATCAGTTTTTTACTATTCTGGCGATCGCCATAGCAGCCCTTCTGACCGGATGCGGTGGCGACAAGGGCGATGTAAACAATCCCTGGAGCACACCAGAGACACTAATTTTTTCATACCCTTATCCCGGCCAGACAGAAGTGCCAGTTACCGCGCCAGTGATCCTGCGATTTTCCTCTGCACTTGAGCAAGAGGTTATTGATGACATTGACTCACGCCTACAGCTGGCCAGTGATACTGATGGGAATACCGTCATGGTTGACTATCAAGTGGTAGACAATGGCAGAGGCCTGGCCCTGTATCCTCAATCGCAGCTGGCTCCGGCTGAAGGGTACCATCTGGTTGTCAACGATGGTGGCTTAGGAGCCATTGATGACGACTCCGTGAACCGCGTTGGCTTTCGGACTGCAGGCAGTCAAGACGGCGCATCGCAAAGCATGGGAAGCGGCTCTTTCACTCTGCTTTCAGCCACTCCTTTAGACCAACCGTCATTGCTAGAGTCAATTGATGATGCCAGGCGTCCCAACGACATGAGCACCCTCAGGATGTCGTTTAACCAGACGGTTGACCCAGTCAGCACAGCATATGGCGAAACCGGATCGGTTCAACTTCGTGACAACCTGGGCAAGCTGGTTCCCGCCTCCCTCTTCTTGCGGGGCCGTTACCTGACACTAGATCCTGAGCAAGATCTACAACCTGTTGAACACACACTGACGATTGCTGGGCTGCGCGCCCAGACTACCGGTGAACAGTTACCGGTGTACAATCGGACTTTTGTACCGAAAACGACACTTCCCCGTGCTACATCCATTCTCAAAGTTGGCAGCCTTGGAGCTGAGCAACCTGAACTAGCGTCAATTTTAACCGGCAACCCGATCAATCAGGTACCAGTACAATCCTTTGTATTGGGAGATGAATCATTTACCGTATTGAGCGGGAATCTAGCAGCAGATCTGGCTTTTGCTCCCAACTTTCCTGATGCCGTTCCTCTGCGAGTCCCCGCTGGTTCCGTACTGCGAGGCACCGACGTCGACGTCAATATACTGGGCGAAGTACCGTCCGGGCTAGAAACCGGTGAAGTCACCATCACGATACTCAGCGACGCTAATGGGTATCTGATCCCGAATCCTTTCAGTGATTCCCCATCGGTCCCCCGCTATGCCCTTCTTAATATGGATGCAGCAATGACAGCTGAGGGTACAGAACCCAATGCGGCTCTCAGCCAGAATCTGCTAAATGTGCAGGTGGCGGGTTTAGCCATTGTAAAAGATGGTGTGCTGGTACTGGATGCGGTCAGTGTGGTTGAACTTGAAGTGCTGGGCTTAGAGAGGGCATCTGGCCTGCTCTCATTTCGCATGGAGGCCTATCAAAACCAGCGCCAAGCGCCTACCCCAAGCCCAGATACACGGCCCTTGCAGCTCCAGTCTTGGGCACCGGGGGAAACGTTCCAACCCAATGCAAGACCTGGTGACCCCGTTATCCTGAACTTCAACAAACCATTGGACCCAGCTTCGGTTTTCCTTGACGGTGCTGTACAGGTTTCTGTTGATGGTGTAGTAATGAAGTACCCAATGCGACACGATGGCGCCACGATTGTCATCGGGGGAGATATCCTTCAACACGGAAAAGACGTCCAGCTCGCCCTCACCAGCCTGCTCCGAGATACGCAGGGGAACCCGCTCAACCAGGACCAGACACTCAATATCCGTCTGCCGGACTTCGTTCTTCCCAATGGCAGCACCAATGAGTTACGTGCACCACTTGTCGCGGCTGTTTTTCCCGGTTACCCCTGTGCGTTAACCGATGTCGATCTTACCGGCGAAAGAGAGACTTGGCGCAATGGCCGATGTGTAGGAGGTAAAAATAGCGACCCGCTCTATCCTGTACCGAATATGTTCAAGGATTTTAGTATTCGAGTCATCTTTAGCCGCAGTATCGACGCCGACACGGTTAATGATCAGACTTTTGTTGTTGAACACTTTGATACCAACAATAACGAATGGGAGCCCATCAATGGTCGTCTCAAGGTGCTTGCCCAGAGAGTAGAGTTTTTTCCGGACAACCCGTGGCAGATTGGCGAGCTTTATCGCTACACCCTGCACTCCGAGCAAAACTCGCCTGTTTGTGGCACCAATGCCATATGTTCAACCGATGGTGCACCGATACAAACACGTCAAATCTCTCAGTCCAGTTCCACAGCCCCAGAACTTAGAGAAGGAGGCCCAGACCTAACCAATCACTTCGTTGTAACAGGGGAAGAGGACCAGATCACCCGTGTATCGTTACGCTCTCTGCCGGTTGCAGATGTTAACGCTAATCTTAGTATCGATGACAACGAGCAAGGTGCGGTTCCCGACGGTAACGGCGGAGCAACTGCCGATGCCAACTTCCTAAAGCTTAGGCTAAAAAGCAGATCGGGAGTAGTAACCAGTGCCAACATTGGCTGTGGTATAGGCGAGGATTGCCCGGAAAAGAAATATGCCTTTGTCGGGTCAGGCGCGTTACAAGCGGGTGTAAGCAATTATGATTCGAATGTTAGTGTCAACCGCCGTTTAATCGACAGCAACCCCATGACGTCAAATGTAGTTACCGGCTCCGTCATCGCCAAAGTCTTCCCTACCGTTCTCTCAACGACCAGTGTCTTTCTGGAAGCTCGCGCACTGGGATTAATCACAATACCGCTGGACACCGGTCCTCTGATACTTCGATTGGCATACGAAAACAATCAACCCATTACGGGCCATATCACCGAAACCCCGGATGGCCCCTGGTTCAGTGCTACGCTTGATCTCATGGTGGATGCACCAGAGTTAGAACCACGGCTAATTATAGAACTCGGGCATGACATCCGCAGCAAAGTAATTACCGGAGTCGTCCTCGAAGGGCCCCTGCGCTTTGTCGATGATGGTCGTCTGATTCTCAAAGTCCGTAACCCCGACCCTCTCATCATACCGGCCAACATTGATCTCTTGGGAATCGGCTTGGCGGGTGTTGAGCTGGAAGTCCCCCCCCTCGGCGTAGATCTGACCTTTACCTTTTTGCCGGTAAAAGATTTTTAATATATTCCCCTTGTGCTAACGCACTTTCATGCCCCCTTTATGGGGGCTTTTTTCTGTCCTCACCGTATGCCACACCGCTGAATGATCATCAATATCGTCAAATAGGACTTTTCTTTGTGTAGAAGAAACGCTAATATTTGGTTGTTTGGCCAAATAAATAAATGCCTATAATGATGCATCCTCACGACAGCCTCGCAAGCCTTGCCTACAGCGATTCAAAGCACTCACCGGAATCTGGCAGGGATATACAGTTCCCGGGAAACGGCGGGTTGGTTCTTAGTGCAACCCAGTTCGGGGACCCGAAGTCACCGCAGGTGCTTTTGCTGCATGGCGGCGGACAGACCCGTCATGCCTGGGCGCACACGGCAACAGCTCTGGCCAGATCAGGGTACTGCGCTACCTGCATTGATGCCCGCGGTCATGGTCAAAGCCAGTGGTGCCCTGAAGGGGATTACAGCGGCACCGCGCTGGTATCAGACCTCCGCGCCATCATCCAATCACTTCCCACATCACCTTATATCGTGGGAGCGTCAATGGGCGGACTGACGGCCATGCTTACCCTTGGGGAGGAGCCCCCCTTGCCCTGTCGAGGTCTGGTACTGGTGGATGTGGCCCCACGGCTTGAGACCAAAGGCGTTCGCCGGGTGATTGAGTTCATGCGCCGCCACCCTGACGGTTTCGACTCTCTGGATCAGGTTCAGGATGCCGTGGCTGCCTATAACCCAACACGAAAAGCACCATCAAGCTCACAGGGCTTGCGAAAAAACCTCCGCCAGGACGCTAATGGCCGTCTCCATTGGCACTGGGATCCTGCGTTTCTTGATCATGCGGTAATCCCTGAAGCAAATGAAGGCATGTTCGGCCGAGCGCGACTCAATCTTGCAGCAAGCAAACTCAAATTACCGATATTACTCATCCGCGGCCATCACAGTGATGTACTCAGCGAAGCAGGAGCCCAGGAATTATTAGCCCTCGTGCCACATGCCAAGTACCGAGTAATCCATCAAGCAGGTCATATGGTAGCGGGTGACCGCAACAGTATTTTTACCGGAGCAGTGCTGGACTTTCTTCAGCACCTTGACCCGCAAGGAAATCACATACGCTCCACCGATCGGAGACTTACACCATGAAACATAAACACCTCGACGTGCTGATCATTGGCGCGGGCCTTTCCGGCGTCGGTGCGGCTTGTCACCTAAGCCGCAAGTGCCCAGATCTACGCTATGGCATCCTTGAGCGACGCAAGCGCGTTGGTGGCACCTGGGATTTATTTCGCTATCCCGGCATCCGTTCGGACTCCGATATGTTCACACTCGGCTATAACTTTCGGCCTTGGACAGACACCAAGATGCTTGCCGATGGCCCCTCTATTCGCAATTACATCGAAGAAACCGCTGAGCATCATCAGGTCCACAAGAAAATTCATTTTGGCCTGAAAGTCACTGCCGAGGACTGGAGCAGCGAATTCAATCGCTGGACGGTTACCGCGTTGAACGAGGAAACCGGTGAAGAAGAAGTTTTCACCGCTGGGTTTGTCCTCAACTGTACCGGTTATTATAACTATGACGCCGGCTACACACCGAAAATTCCTGGAATCAATCGCTTTGGCGGCGACGTAATTCACCCGCAGCACTGGCCAGATAACTACGACTATACGGGTAAGCGAGTTGTCGTGATCGGCAGCGGCGCCACCGCCGTAACACTGGTGCCCGCGATGACCGACCGCGCTGCGCATGTCACCATGTTACAGCGCTCCCCTACTTATGTTGCCTCCGTCCCTGAGCAAGATCTCATCTCGAAAAACCTGCGCCGAGTACTGCCAGAAATGCTTGTTTACCGCATGGCGCGCACACGCAATATCCTGCTGCAGAGAACCGTATTTAACCTATCGATTCGTAAGCCCAAAGCGATCCGCAGATTACTGCTGGCCGCTGCTCGCAAACAACTGGGGCCGGATATCGACATGAAGCATTTTCAACCTCACTACAACCCATGGGAGGAACGAATGTGCGCAGTTCCCAAGGGGGATCTGTTCAAGGTGCTTCGTGAAGGCAAGGCTTCCGTGGTGACGGATCATATAAAAAATGTCACCAAAACCGGTATAAAACTGGAATCTGGGGATTGGATACCTGCCGATATTATCGTCACAGCTACCGGTCTGGATTTGCAAATGTTGGGCGGCGCAGAGCTACGTGTTGATGGTACGCACGTCAATCTCTCAAACACCATGATGTACAAAGGCTTAATGCTTGAAAAAGTGCCTAATATGGCACTGGTCTTTGGCTATACCAACGCGTCCTGGACCCTCAAGGCAGATATTGCCTCCGAATTTGTTTGTCGGCTTCTCAAGCATATGCGCAAGACAGGCGCAGAAAAGGTGACCCCTATCGACGAGGAAGGGTGTGGCTCTGATGTCAACTTTCTCAACCTTCGATCTGGCTACATTCAACGTGCTGATGACCGCCTGCCACGCCAAGGCAACAAAGATCCTTGGCAAAACCTCAACGATTATCTTCACGACCTGCCGGCGCTTCGTTATGGAAAAATGAATGATGGCCACCTTAAATTCGAAACGACAAACCTACATAAAACGAAACGCAATCTCGTCCAAAAACTTCTGAGCAACACACTCAATATAGAGGCGCAACGATGAAATCATTTTCAGGAAAAGTCGCGGCGATCACTGGCGCCGGGTCGGGCATCGGGCAAGCCACGGCGATTGCTCTAGCAAAAGAAGGCTGCCACTTAGCGATCTCTGATATCAGCGAAGAAAGCCTAGAGAAGACGGTCGAATTACTGGCAGGCTACGCCGTCAACATCAGCACTCATGTTGTTGATGTCAGCAACAAAAATGCGGTTTATCAATACGCGGAAGATACCGTATCAACACACGGAAAAGTAAATCTCATCATGAACAATGCCGGTGTGGGACTGGGTGAGACCGTCGAGAACATGAGCTATGAAAACTTTGAATGGCTGATGAATATCAATTTCTGGGGTGTCGTATACGGTACAAAGGCATTTCTTCCCCATCTCCAGAAAATAGGTGAAGGCCATATCGTCAATATCTCCAGCGTTTTCGGCATTATCGGTGTTCCAACCCAGTCAGCCTACAACGCCGCAAAATTTGCTGTTCGCGGATTTACAGAATCATTACGTGAAGAGCTGGATATCGCGGGCGGCCTTGTCAGCGCGACTTGCGTTCATCCAGGTGGAGTAAAGACTAACATCGCGCGTAATAGTCGCATGGGAGACATGGGCAGCATGAACATGGGCGACAAAGAAGAGATTGCCAGCATGTTCGAAAAAATTGCCATGACCACACCCGAAGCTGCCGCTAGAACCATCCTGAAAGGCGTGCGGAAAAACCGGCGAAGAGTTTTGGTAGGCGGTGACGCGGTCATGCTGGACACCACACAGAGACTGATACCCACAGGCTACCAACGCTTGCTTGAAATTATGTTTAAAAAACAGCAAAGCAGCAAAAATAAAAAAACGCATCAGGGCATGGCCTGACATTTTTCTCTTTAACTATCACATTATTGATTGGAGGCGATATGCGCTCGTCTAATACGGTAAAAAGCATTAAGAAACTCAGCGGCGCGCTGGTGGGCATTCCACCGCGTCATATCAATTTTCAATTTCCGGATTCCATTCCAAAGTATTTTTATGCTGGAAATGCCACAGCAACGACTTTCTTTGCCATGCTCTCCGGTTTTTTCCCACCTGGTGAACGCTATTTCATGGAGTCCGTTAGACACTTTCGTGGTCAGGTTAAGGACGAATCTCTACGGGCGGCCATATCGGGCTTCATGGGGCAGGAGGCCATTCACGGACGAGAGCACGACAGGCTGAACCAGATTCTCGCCGAGTACGGCTATGACATGCAGTCGCCAGATCGGTTTGTCAAAATTGGCTTGGCCATACTAGAGAAGTTGCCGCCGAGCACTCGGCTAGCCGCCACCACGTTTATGGAGCACTTTACTGCGCTTCTCGCCGAGCAGCTACTTGAAGACGAGAATTTTGTACGCCAGGCAGACCCTGAAATGCTCAAAATATGGCAGTGGCATGCGCTCGAAGAGCTGGAACACAAATCTGTTGCCTACGACGTATATGAGCTTATTGGTAACAGCCGTACAGAGCGCGTGGCTGCAGCCCTCGCCTCGATGGTCGTCTTGCTGCCGATGCTGGGCATCACCTGGAGCTGGATGCTTGTCAAAGACGGCCAGCTCGGCAACATCAGCGATAATGTTAAAGGTCTGAATATTTTGCTAGGTCGTAACGGGTTTGTATCGCAAATCCTTTCGCGCCTTCCTGAGTTCATTCAGCCGGATTTCCACCCTGATCAACATGACACCAAAGGGCTGGAAAAACTGTGGCGTGAGAAGTTGTTCGCTGAAGGTGGCCAACTGCATGATCTGTATAGCAATCCGGCGGCATAATAATGCTCAAGGGGGTTTAGGGAACCTCTGAATAGTTGACGACTCTGTCACCACCGTTTGCTAAAAGACACACAAAAAAATGCCGGAATTGCTTCCATGCAACTCCGGCATTACACCTTTTATCATAGCTTTTCTCTAGCCGATCTTTATTGCGCATCCTCTAGAATGAATTGTGCCGCTCGCTCGCCAATCATCATACATGGCGCGTTCGTATTACCACTGATCAACAGTGGCATGATTGAGGCATCCGCGACACGCAACCCCTTCACACCGTTTACCCGCAGACGGACATCTACCACCGCTTTTTCATCACTACCCATTCGGCAAGTGCCGACGGGATGGTAAATTGTTTCAGCGCGCTGGCGAATATCCGCATCAATCTGGTCATCACTCTCCACGCTGGAGGCCGGTTCGTCATCACCGCCAAAAGCAGAGCTGAAAGAATGACTGTGAAACACTTTTCTGGCTAGTTTCACGCCTTCACGGAGCACAAGAATATCGTCAGGATGAGAAAGATAGTTTGGGTCTATCAAAGGCGCAGCAAATGGATCGCTATTGGCCAATCGAATCTGGCCTCGACTCTTAGGCCTGAGTTGGCACACATGAATCGTACAACCAAACCCAGGCGTCAACTGACGTCCATGATCTCGAAGATAAGCCGGTAAAAAGTGTAGCTGAGCATCCGGACGATCCGGCTCGCTGAGCAGGCTGACAAAAGCCCCCGCTTCCGCCGCGTTACTGGCAAGAAAGCCGCGCCGATGACGAAAATACTGGTAGAAGGCACTAATCAGCCGAGGTATAAAAAACGGTGACATGCCGATTGATTGACGGCTTTTGTCCTTGATCATGACGGTCATATCAAGGTGATCTTGAAGGTTCTCCCCAACTTCCGGCGAGTCTTGCAAACAGGTGATGCCGATTTTCGATAGGTGCTCTCGCTCTCCAATACCCGACAACATCAGCAACTGAGGGCTATTGATCGCCCCACCGGACAGGATGACTTCTTTGTTCGTACGAATGACCGATTGAGCACCATCACTATCACAAATTTCGACGCCAATCGCCCTGCCGCAATCCAGTAACACCTTGGTTACCTGCACATCCGTCATGATGTGCAGGTTATCGCGGCCACGTGCAGGATCCAGGAAAGCACGCGCGGCACTCCATCGGCGCCCTTCTTTTTGTGTTACCTGAAACCGGCCAAAGCCTTTCTGTTCCGGCCCGTTAAAATCATCGTTTCGGGTATAACCCAGCTCTTCACCGGACTTAATAAACAGCGGGGTTAACGGGTTAACATCCCTGACTCGGGTAACATTCAGTGGCCCACCCACACCATGCCAATTGTCAGCGGAGTATTGTTCATTGTTTTCATGTGCATTGAATACCGGCTGCACATCTTTCCACGCCCACCCTGTTGCGCCTTGCGCTGCCCAGTCATCATAGTCTTGTTGTTGGCCTCGAATGTAGACCATGGCATTGATTGAGCTGCTGCCCCCCAGTGTTTTTCCTCGCGGCCAGTAGAGGCGCCTTTTATTCAGGTGACTCTGTGGCGCGGTGTCGTAGCCCCAGTTTCGCTTTCCTTGTTTAATTAGACCGATGAGTCCAAACGGAATATTAATAAAACCGCTATTATCGTGGGGGCCGGCCTCAATAAGACAAACGGAATACTTGCCGCACTCGCTTAACCGGTTGGCAAGAACACAGCCCGAAGAGCCCGCCCCCACGACGATAAAATCAAACGACTTCATTTTGCTTCTCCCCCGCCTGAATAAACCGTGACATGTGGTGCTCTCGGTCGCCATGACTCAATGATGCATGTGTCACCAGACGGAAGTAATGGCCAATGTTCAGCTCTTCTGTAACGCCAACGCCACCATGTATCTGGATACCTTGCTGGGCTATACCAACAGCCTGGCTCGCGTAGTAAGCCTTTGCCGCTGACGTAGCGCGAATGCGCTCAGAATTACATTCGCTTTCCCCTTTCACCGACACCATCAAGAGCATCGATTCTAGCTGCTGGAGATCAATAAACGCATCAACAAGGTAGTGCTGGATTACCTGAAAACTGCCAATCGTTGTACCAAACTGTTTACGCGTTCGAGCGTATTCCAGAGTGGCCTGATACAGCTCTCGGCAGGCGCCGTACATACGTGCGCAGTCCAATGCGCACAGATAATCGAACCAGGCAGAAACCGCTTGCTTTGCCGCATCACCACGACACAAAACCATTTCGTCTGTGATGAGCACATCATCAAGCGTCAAACTGGCAGCACGGCTTCCATCGAGCAGTCGATATCTTTCAACGTCACAGGCGTCGAAAGGTAGCGCGACAATGACCAACTCATCACCAGACATAGCGGAGACGAGCACGGCGTCTGCAACGCCACCATCAGACACAACGTGCTTCTGCCCGGAAAGTCGTTCTCCGTTTAGCCTCAAGGAAGGGTTCAGCACGTGATAACCGGCATGCCGGTCATAAAGGCCGCAAGCCACACGTGCCTCACCAGCAATAATGCGATCAAGCAACGCCAAGGATGTTGGCGTATTGGCGCACTCCAATAACTTGCCGGGGGAAACAATTAAATCGACAAAAGGGTCAAGACAAAGCGCGGCTCCTAACTCCTGAACAATGGCGCACACGTCAAGCAATGAGCCGCCATACCCTCCAACAGATTCAGCAAACGGAAGGCCAAACCAACCCAAATCATTCATGGCCTGCCAGCGATTCGCTTCAAGGTGATTACTCTCATTCAACTGTGCAATGTAGGTGTCAAATGAATAGTTATCTTTAAGATAACGGCGCGCGGTATCCGCAATCATGGTGGTATTTTCGGGTAACTTGAAATCCATTTTTCACCTCACAATCCGAGCAACATCTTCGCCAACACGTTTTTCTGGATCTCGTTAGATCCACCATAGATGGTGCACGCACGCAGGAAGTTATAGCGGCGACTGGCCTGATTAAAAATTTGCTCACCAATGGGCTCCTCGTTATCCCATGGCAAAGACATCAAACCTCCGATTTCCACCATCGCCTGGGAAACCCTTTGCTGTAGTTCCGTGCCTTTGATTTTCAGTCCTGACGATTCTGGGCCGAACGGCTTGCCTTCATCTGTGGCAGCAACGGTGCGAAAGTTGGTGTATTCCAGCGCCATAAGATCGACTTCCAATCCAGCCAACCGACGCACCGCCAACTGCTTATCTGTTTCCGTTGGTAGCGCATCGATAGCACTTTTAAGGCGATTGATTTCGTAGTGAATATCCGCCACACCGGCAATGGTGGTGCGTTCGTGGGTAAGAAGAAACTTGGCAATGGTCCACCCCATTCCTTCTTGACCCACCAAATTTTCCACAGGCACTTTCACGTCGGTAAAATAGACTTCGTTAAGGTGATGATGCCCATCAATTGAATAAATCGGTCGTACTTCAAGCCCGGGGGTTTTCATATCGATCAGCAGGAATGAAATGCCCTGCTGCTGTTTCACGGTGCTATCCGTTCGCACCAAGCAAAACATCATGTCCGCCCAATGGGCCTGTGTCGTCCAGATTTTTTGACCATTAACCAAATAATGGTCGCCATTACGCGTGGCTCGCGTTTTTAACGAGGCCAGATCTGAGCCCGCATTGGGCTCAGAATAACCCTGGCACCATAGCGTTTCGCCACGCTGAATGCCGGGCAACCACCGTTCCTTCTGTGCTTCAGAACCGAAGGTATATAGCACCGGCCCAACCATAGCCACACCAAAAGGGCTTGTTGGCGGTGCCCCTGCCGAGGCGCGCTCCTGATCGAAAATATACCGCTGGGTTGCGCTCCACCCCGGGCCACCAAATTGTTCTGGCCAAGTAGACGTGAGCCAACCTTGACTGCCCAGCAAACGCTCCCATCGTTGCTGCATATTCTTATCTAACATCGCTCCTCGGGCAGTACAGCGCCGAATATCATCAGGCACATTTTCCTTCATCCACTGCCGGATACTCTTACGAAATTCTTTTTCTTCATTACTGAAATCCAGATTCATGGAAGCCTCCAAGCCAATAAATTTCGCAATACAAGGTTATCGATTACTCAATTAACCTGTTTACCGTTGTTCTCCCAAAAGGGGGCTCGCAGTTCGTTTTTCAGCACCTTGCCTGCCCCACTCACCGGCAACGACTCGGCCTTAAACTCAACGCTACGAGGCACTTTGTAACCTGCAATTCGTTCACGGCAATGTTCGATAATCTCTGCCTCATTAGCGCGCTCTCCTTCACGCAGCACCACGATTGCATGCACAGCTTCACCCCAGCGCTCATCAGGAATACCGATTACCGCGCACTCCTGTACCGCAGGATGGCCATAAATGGCACCCTCAACTTCAACAGAAAAAATATTTTCTCCACCGCTAATTACCATGTCCTTGGCTCGATCAACGATGAAGACAAAGCCATCCTCGTCCATGTAGCCAAGGTCGCCGGTATGTAGCCAACCATTGCGCAAGGTATCAGCGGTTGTTGATTCCATTCCCCAGTAACCCAACATGACGTTTGGTCCCCGCGCACATATTTCGCCAACCGTACCCTGAGATACCACCTGATCATTTTCATCAAGCACCAACACCTCCACACCCAGTGCTGCGCGACCGGCGCTACGTAATTTTTCTCCGCCGGGAATGTGATGTTCGGGCCCGAGTGAGGTAATGATTGGCGAGGCTTCGGTCTGGCCATAGCCCTGAGCAAATGACACCGTCGGCATTTGTTCCATAGCACTAATCAATACCGCCTCTGGCATTGGTGAGGCGCCATACAGCATGCGTTTTATGCTGCTGACATCGTAATTGGCGATGCGACCAGATGAGGCTAGAAGATTGACCATGGTCGGCACCAGCAGGGTGTTCGTGACTTTCTCCTGCTCAATGAAAGCCAGCACTTCATCAACATCAAAGCGAGGAACAATGCCATGAGTTCCCGCAGCCAGTGTCACGGCGAACGTGCTGGCCATATCAGCCAAGTGGAACATGGGCCCGGCATGCATATATATGGTGTCACTGTCATAGCCCATCTCGGCAACCACGTTCAGGGCATTGAATACCAGGTTGTCATGACTCAGCATCACGCCTTTTGACCGCCCAGTGGTACCACCGGTATAAAACAGCCCCGCCAGATCGTCACCGCCAGCATTGGCGTCACGGATTCGATCGGCGTTGGCGACAAGGGACTCATAATCAATACACCCCTGTGGACACTCACCCTCGCCCATGAAGACAACATGCTTGATAGACTCAAGCTGTGGCTGCAGGGATGGCAGCAATGCTGCAAAGGTGTCATCAACGAAAAGGACTTTAGAACCTGAGTCATTCAAGGTATAGGCGATTTCAGGTGATGCGAGCCGAATATTGACGGGATTCACTGCCGCACCGGCCCACGGCACTGCATAGAAATACTCCAGGTAGCGATCGCTGTTTAACGCCAGTATGGCAACCCTGTCACCCGCCTTGACGCCCAGACTTAGCAACCCGTTAGCAAGGCATGCGATACGGTCTTCAAACTCTCGCCAAGTTTGCCGCCGGCCAGCAAAAACGGTAGCCGTACCTTTGCCGTTTAATTGAACCGCACGGCGCAAAGTCTGTGAAATATACATAACAGAACTCCTCTATTGAGGCAGAAAAGGAAGGGGGAGGGTTGTTTATAGATTGGATTAGCTGGAAGCGAGGACTCTCTTATAAATGAAGCGACCTCGGGAAACCTGGGCGCCATCAAGAAACACATCCACAACAACCACAATGAAGCGCTTTCCTTCACGAATAATGTTCGGCTTGGCCACCAACGTACCCGCAAAGGCCGGGCGCAAATAATCCAGAGTCATACTTGAACATACTGGCTTATTTTGTTCAGCCTGATTCGATGTTAAGTGCGCGCCAGCAACAAGCTCCGCGAAGCTTGCGATAATACCGCCATGAAAAGTCTTGATCAGAGGGTTGCCAATGTGCTGCTCGCGAAACGGCATTTTATAGGTTGCTTCGCCGTTATCGTCCGAGGCCGTCATACCAAGAAATTTTTCGTATGGTGATACATCGCCGACAACAGTAGAGAGAGCGGTTACCCTTTCTGTTTCGAAGCTGATGATTCCTTCATCATCGATTGTGTTTTTCTTGGAGGGGGCTCTCTTATTGCCAGCATTCACAGATTGATCAAAGGACGGGCCTGCCGTTCCTATCGCAAAACTGCCTGATACCGACGCCAGCAAATTGTCGCCATCACGCCCAAATGCCTCTCCACGGACATAGGCAATATTCTCTTCAACTGCAAAACAGGTGACATTACATGCCACCCCTTCGCCAGCCTCGGGTTTAGCGATGAAATCAACGCGCAAGTCAATTGTCGCAATTGGGCGCATGTCGCCGAGGCGCACAAAAATCGCCAAACCACATGCCGTATCAAGCAAGGTAGCGATGGCTCCCCGATGAAGCTTTCCCTGTTGATCACAAACCACTTCCACACAAGGCATGCTCATTACCGCGCCATCTTTGGTAATGTCATCCATTGTGATATTAAAAGCATTAAAAAGAGGGTGTGCCGATCCAAAAAAAGCTTTGGCGGCAAGCATTTTATTTGCTATTTTTTTCTCGGCTGTCATTTTTTTCGCAACTTAATATTCATAATTCTAAAGCAGCGTTTACGTATCTAAGCTCTGCTTCCCGAACATATTCGATGGCCTCACCTATCTTTTTCTCTGGAAATGTTTCGCTTTCCGAACCTTCACGAAGGCAATCCGCCAAATATGACCAAGCCGTAGCACTACGGCGCATTAAAACCACCAAGCCCATATTTTTTATTTCAGGTAGAATTCCACTTGATTCATCTAGAAACTCTGAGTACATAGCGCGAAAGCCACTACCACCAGTCCCGCGCTTTTCGATTACTTGATACGCAAATCGAAGCAACCAAGGCCATTTCTCAAAAGCTTTCCACCTGGGAAGGTCTTGCTTCCAGGTCGTTAGCGCTTCAATCCCTTTTTTTTGATTTCCCTGCTTGAGAGACTGAGCATTATTAAGGATTGCATTGCGGACTTTTTCGGCCGAGACCTGCACATCAATGTATTCCGGCGCAAACAACGATCCATGATGAATAAAAGGTGGGGACAATGAAAATCTCGCCTCACTTAATTTACTATGTGGCACCTCAATAAGCCCCGGGCGCTCGGTGTCGCTTACAAGTACACTCATTTTATCTCTTGCATGCTTCCAAGCCACAATCGCATGACCTGGAAAATGCGTACTACTTTTAAAATAAGGCAGATGGTATATATCAGTTAACAGTAGGGCTGGCCTGCCGGCCTCAAGATGGTTATCAAGAGCATCTGCTGCTGCACTTTTATCCTGCCAAGTCTCCCATCGAAACGGCACGCCCAGCGTTGAGAACACCCTTTCTTCGAAACCCATTGAACGGACATGGACAATAAACGGGGTGGCCGTGTCTGGTATTTCTACATAAGTAATACCAAGCCCGGCACCCAGCCCGAAGCAGAAAGCTTCCGTCAAATTAAGCCCATGAAACTCCAGCAGGTCTCTGATAGCTGAACTGCCACAGTGACGCCCAGGCCGATGTGTATGAGGAACATCGACGGTACTGGGGATATCCTGCTTGCCTCCATGCATCAGGCTGCCTCACTCACTGGAGCCGGACCGTAAATGGTTTCCGACGCCCGCATCGGATCTCCATGAGTCTCATACTCCGCCAACCACGCGGCAACCTTCTCTGGCATACCGGTATCCCAAGGGTGGAACCCAGGGCGGAACCAAGCGAGGAAATCAGGCAGCATGCCTGTGAGAATACCTTTTCGCCCATAAAGCTTGTTCAGGCCCCGCAGAATCACACCAGGCTGGCGCGTTACGCCATCAAGCTTGAGCATATTCCAAAATACTGGAGCCACGACAAGGTGAACCATCAGGGTCGCAACCACCAACGCAGACGCGCGCGTCAAGTAGCCTCCACCTGCTGCGCCCTGATAAAGATCATAGGCCACGGCCTTGTGCTCTACTTCTTCGACCCCGTGCCACAGAAATAGCGCTCTCATGACGGGGTCAGCCTCGCTAAACATCTCGCTCTTCTCGCTGACCATGGTTTCGCCCAAGGTTGCCGTAAAGTGCTCAAACGCCGCCGTCATGGCGAGCTGATACTTCTTCGGCAGGTACTTTTGTGTGGTGCGAATAAACGTCCTTAGATTCGCCGTTACCTTATCCACGTCTACACCCTGGCTTGCCATAACATCGTTAAAGCGATCATGGACAATCCCATGCTGACCTTCTTGCCGAATAAAGTGGCGAATATCCTCACTCAGCTGATCATCTGTCACCTGATCCTTGAAGTTACGCACTGATTGGATAAAGAAGCGCTCTCCCTCCGGGAAATGCACTGAGAGAGCATCAAAAAAGCGGGTCAGCACGGGGTCACCGCCATTCCAGTGCCGTGGCACTGATGAGACATCAAAGGCGACTTTGCGCGGCTGAATAGGGATAGATTTCATGGCTCCTCCAAATAGACAGGGCTCTTCAGGATGGTCAAGCCGCAAAAAAGGCGGCACTTTCGAAACATGTTATTTGGCCATACAACCAAATGTCAATGCCAGAGGAATAATTCAAACCACCAACAGCATATGAACGAACCCGGGCGATCATCCAACCCCTTACAACACAGCCATCCACACCAAGATCAAATAACTGGCTACTTTACCGTCTAGTTGGTACATTAAGCAGACCATGTAGTTCGTACTAGGAACCGCCATGAACACCGCCTCTACTCGTGACATGATCTTGGATGCTGCTCAGCGCATAGCCGTAGAGCACGGATCCGGGCGCATTACCCTTGACAAAGTTGCCCGTGAAAGCGGCTTCAGCAAAGGCGGACTTCTCTACCACTTTGCCACTAAAGAAGCTCTACTCCAGGCAATGCTCGAACGCCTAATCGCCCGCACCAGAACAGTTCGTGAGACGCATGAGCAAACGTTGTCGGGCCAGCCCTGGAGCGTCCTGCGCGCCATGCTTGCAGCACGGATGGATCCTGATGTGCTCGACCCCAGGGTCACCATGGCCATACTGACCTCCGCCGCTGAGCAGCCGGCCCTGCTCGACCCGCTGCGTCAATACATTCAGCAAACCCGCAAACGTATCCTCGAAGAAGAACGGGAATCTCCCACAGCATGGCTGCTGTGGGCAGCCGCCGACGGCCTGTTGTTCCAGGAATTACTTAATATCTCACCGGTACCCAGCGACCAGCGCAGTCAGGTTTACCAACAACTGCAACGACTGGCCAAGGACCTGCTCAAATGAGACAACATCCAGCATCCTTTTCCGGAATGCATGCACACGCCAAAAGCGTGTCACCAATACCGCTACGCAATGACTGCATTACTCTTGCTATCTTGCTCTACGCTACCCTGTTGCTGTCATCCTGTGGCGGCAATGACAAAGCAGCAATGGAGCCCCGTGCGGTCCGCCTCTACCAAGTCAGCAGTAATAATAACTTTCAAGCAGCTCGCCACTTCGTCGGTCGCGTCGACGCAGTCAACACAGTGGACCTGTCTTTTCAGGTGAGTGGCCGCATCATCGATATGCCGGTCCATCAGGGCAAGTTTGTTGCTAAGGGGACACTAATCGCTGCGCTTGATTCATCTGATTATCAACTCGCGGTGCGCGAAGCTGAACTGCAACTCGAACAGGCCTCCCGCGATCTTGAGAGAACCCGTACCTTGTTAGAGCGCGGCACACTGCCGCAAGCAAACTTCGATCAGGCCGAAACCGCACACAAACTGCGCAAAGTTGCTCTTGTTACAGCACAACGAAACCTTGCCTACACACGCATCCTCGCGCCGTTCGATGCACTGGTAACACGACGACTGGTCGATCCGTTCACCAACGTACCCGCTGGCGCACAAATCGTGCGAGTACAAAACGTGGAGGAATTCCGTGTGCACATCAACGTCCCGGAAAACTTGATGGCGACTCTTGAATCACCGGGACGACTGATGGCCGAGGCAATTTTCGGTAACGACTCGGAGCATCCGTTGCCGCTCAAATATCACGAACATGAAACCGAGCCGAATTCCGTAGCACAATCCTATCGCGTCACCTTCAGCTTGGCGCGCCAGCACGGAAAGACAATTCTACCGGGCATGACCGTCACGGTGCGTGTAAGTGAAGCCAGCAACCGCCCGGATGCCATGATTGACATTCCCCAGTCCGCACTTGACAGCGATGCCGAAGGCAATTTTCGTGTGTGGGTTTACCAACCGAAAAAATCTGTAGTGACTGCACAGCCGGTCAAGGTACATGGCGTCACCAAGCAGGGCCACGCTCTGGTCGCCGGTCTCTCAGGTAACGAACAGGTTGTTAGTGCTGGCGTGCAGCTATTGCACGATAACATGCCCGTCACCCCATTCAACGGATTCTGAGAGGGCGCCTCATGGATATCGCACGCGCCTCCATCAAGCGCCCTGTCAACAGTTGGCTGATTATACTTGCATGCCTGCTCGGCGGCTTGTGGGGAATGAACAATATTGGCCGCCTCGAAGACCCTGCCTTCACCATCAAGATGGCGCTGGTGGTCACGCCCTACCCTGGCGCCACCGCAGTAGAAGTAGAAAAGGAAATCACCGAGCCGCTGGAATCCGCCATCCAGCAATTACCACAGCTGAAACGACTGACCTCGCGATCTCGACCCGGTGAGTCTATTATCAAGGTCGAGATAAAGAACCAGTATGACGGCGACACAATGCCGCAAGTTTGGGATGAACTGCGACGCAAGGTCGGTGACGCACAAAGCTTCCTGCCAATTGGGGCTTTAAATTCCACTGTCCATGATGACTATGGCGATGTGTTCGGAATTTTCTTTGCGGTCGTCGCACCAGACCTAACTGATTCCGAGGTACGCGAGCTCTCGCGCTTCCTACGCCGCGAGTTATTGAATGTGCCAAATGTGTCGAAAGTCACCACCGCAGGCGAGCCGTCAGAAGTCATTTATGTGGATATCTCCCAAGAAAGCCTGGTCAGCCTCGGCATTCCGCTGGAAGTAGTGCTCAACGCTCTACAATCGGAAAACCGCATGCAATCCGGCGGTTCTTTTAAAATCGATGGACGCCGCATTCGCATTAGCGGCGAACCCGGTTTTGATTCAGTCGCAGCCATTGAGGCGTTACGCATCGGTCGACCCGGTTCCACGGAGCAATTCAGCCTGAGCGATGTGGCGTCCGTATACCGCGCTACCGACGATATCCCCAGGGAACTTATCAATTATGATGGCGAAAGGGCGTTCACCCTCGCTATCGCCGGCCTGCAAAATGCCAACATTGTCGAGGTAGGGCACGCGGTCAACGAGCACCTTGATAAAATTCGCCACCATATTCCGTTAGGTGTGCATATTAAGCCGATTTACCAGCAGCACCTTGTGGTTGACAAAGCGATTGATGACTTCCTTGCCAGTCTTGCATTGTCAGTGGCTATTGTAATCTGTGTCCTTTGTCTGGCCATGGGCTGGCGCGTCGGAGTTGCCGTCGGCAGCACCCTTTTACTTACCGTGCTTGGCACAGTGTTTTTTATGGCAATTTTTGCCATCGAAATGGAGCGCATTTCTCTCGGCGCCTTGATTATCGCCATGGGGATGCTAGTTGATAATGCCATCGTCATTGCCGAAGGTATGCTAATCGGTATCCAGCGCGGCAAAAGTGCCGAGAATGCCGCAAGCGAAGCCTGTCGTCGCACCCAAATCCCGCTGCTTGGCGCCACTGTTATCGGCATCATGGCATTTTCCGGGATCGGCCTGTCGCAAGACGTGACCGGCGAATTCCTGTTCTCGCTGTTCGCAGTTATTTCCATTTCACTGTTGTTAAGTTGGCTGCTGGCGATCACTGTTACGCCACTTATGGGCCACTATTTGTTTGATGGCCACCAGTATGAAGAAGGCGAAGATCCCTACGCGCATGCAAGCTACGGCAAGTACCGCATGATCCTTCTGCTTGCACTAAAAAACCGAGGCATCACCGTTACCGCACTAGTTATGATTACCGTAATTTCGATAGTCGGCTTCGGTTTTGTTCGACATGCTTTCTTCCCGCCATCGAACATGCCAATGTTCTACCTTAATGTGTGGCTACGTCAGGGTGCCGATATACAAGAAACCGCGCGGCAGATAAGCGAAATAGAAAGTCTGATTCTCGCTCACGATGAAGTAGAAGCAGTCACCACCTTTGTTGGCCAGGGCGCCAGCCGCTTCATGCTGACTTATGAACCGGAGCTACCAAATCCATCCTATGGTCAGCTGATTGTACGCGTAACTAATCGTCAGTTGATTAACGGCCTGATTGATGAATTAAGAGTAGTTCTAGCAAACCAATATCCGTCCCTCGAGGTGTACCCACAAACGATGATGTTCGGCCCTGGTGGCGGGGCCAAGATTGAGGCACGCTTTAAGGGCAACGATCCTGCTGTGCTTCGTCAACTTGGTGAGCAAGCACAACAAATTTTCCAAGAGAGTAATGTTGTGCAAGATATCAGAATCGATTGGCGTACGCGGGAGGTTGTCGTGGTACCGCATTTCGATGAAGAACGAGCACGTATCGCCGGCGTTGGCCGTGCAGAAGTGAAAACGTCATCACTATTTGCCACTACCGGTATCCAAGCCGGCACCTACCGCGAATATGACTCGCAAATACCAATTGTGGTACGTCCTCCCAGCGAGGAACGTGGCAGCGTCAGCAAACTCGGCAACCGTGTTATGTGGAGCAGCGCCGAACAGACCTACGTTCCTGTTAGCCAGGTGCTAAGCGGACTAGAAATTGCCACCGAAGAATCCCTTATTCATCGGCGCAACCGTATACGCGCGCTCAAAGTTCAGGCCGAACCGATTGGCGACCTGACTGCCGACCAAGCATTGCGACAATTACATAACGCGGTGGAAACGCTACCGCTGCCAAAAGGTTATGCTCTGGAATGGGGCGGCGAATATGAGAAAGCCAGCGAAGCGCAAGCGTCCTTGGCGAAACAGGTACCGCTGGGGATCCTTGTGATGCTGGTAATTTCAGTATTATTGTTCGGAAAGGTCCGTCAGCCGCTGATAATCTGGCTGATCGTACCAATGTCGATCTGTGGCGTGAGCGGCGGCCTGTTACTAACTGGTCAGCCATTCACTTTCATGGCAATGCTCGGCTTCCTCAGCCTTTCCGGAATGCTGATGAAAAATGCCATCGTGTTAATTGACGAAGTCGACGCACAGGTCAAGGACGGTAAGCTAATGAGAGATGCACTAGTCGATGGCAGCGTCAGCCGCCTGCGCCCCGTGATCCTCGCGGCCTTCACCACCATTCTCGGCATGATACCTCTGATGTGGGACGCCTTCTTTTCGAGCATGGCGATTACTATCATGGGGGGGCTTGCCTTCGCCACTCTGCTTACCATGGTGGCAATACCTGTGCTTTATTCACTTTTCTTCCGCGTGCGGTTCTAGGCGGGCTCTTGAAAACTCCGCACACTAACATAGCTTAGCATGAGCCCTCGCACTCTTCTTGGATTATATGATCCAGCCGATAGTGCATGCATCTATCCAAACAACATTTATCACAACTTCTCTTGCGACATAGAGCGCACTTCCATTTGGGCGAACATTACCCCCAACTGAATAGCGAATTTTGCTATTCATATTCTCGTCTTTCACGATCGCAATTCAACACATGTGATTTACAAAAGTCTACGGACTACAGGCAGCAAAAAGAGACATAAAACTCTGACAACCTATCAAAGCGCCTCTATCTCCTTGGCTTTCACATAAACAGCTCTAATCTAATTATTTTCAAACACATATCACCTCCATGAAGCCGGGAAGGAATGTCCTTCCTGACCCCATCTCATGGAGGTTTCATGATCATTCAATGTCCGTCCTGCCGCTCCATCCGAATCGTCGCCCTGCAAAATGGCCGCAAGGTTGGCGGGACTGTTGGCACGGCTGCCGGCGCTGCCAGTGGGTTTGCCATGGCGACCAGTGGTGCTCGGGTTGGCGCTACTGTCGGCTTGGCGTTTGGCCCTGCCGGGTCCGCCATCGGCGGTATCGCAGGTGCCGTGCTCGGCGGTCTAGCTGGTGGCGTTGCCGGAGGTGAAGCCGGTGCCGCGCTGGGAGCCAAGCTCGACGAGACCTATCTCGACAACCTGGAATGCCTGGACTGCGGACACAGCTTCCGCCTCGATTCTGAGTAACCCCCTCTTCCCTTTGCCCACCACTCCGAAGCCCGCCTTGTGCGGGCTTCTTTATGCCCCTTTGGAGGCCTGAATGGATATTCCCACTTTCGTAAAGAACGAGCAGGGCCTGTACCACGTACAGGGCTGCGTTAAACCCGAGGAGATCGTCAGTACGGCGGCCACCATCCTGCTGGATGAACTTTGCGACCGGGAAGCGCTGACTGCGCCCACCGATGTCGCGCAGTTCTTACAGCTGGCGCTGGCCCAGGAGAAGAACGAGGTCTTCTCCGCTATCTTCCTCAACAACAAACACAAGGTACTCAGTTTCGAAACCCTGTTCACCGGGACCATTGATGGCGCTGCGGTGTATCCCCGTGTGGTGGTACAGCAGGCCCTAGCCTGCAATGCCGCCGCCGTGATCTTTGCCCATAACCACCCTTCCGGTTGCAGTGAGCCCTCCACTGCCGACCGGCAAATCACCAAACGCCTCAAGGACGCCCTCGCACTGATCGATGTGCGGGTGTTGGACCACTTTGTGGTGTCCCGTTCCAGCTACGTGAGCCTCGCCGAGCGCGGCTGGCTCTAACCCTGCCCTTTGGGCATTCCCTCTTTAACAGGAGATTCACCATGGCACATCTTGTCGAAAACATGGCCTATGTAGGCCGTACCCCCTGGCACGGGCTGGGCAACCAGCTGGCCAGCCAACAGCCGCTGGAAGTCTGGATGCGCGAAGCGGGCATGGATTGGGAGATCCGTGAGACCCCGGTGCGCTTTATCAGCAGCGAAGCCGGCGCGCTCGGCCAGATCTCATCGTTCCCGGATCAGAAGGTGCTGTTCCGTTCTGACAATCAAGAGCCCCTGTCGGTAGTGAGCAACCGCTTTAAGGTGGTTCAGCCCCGTGAGGTGCTGGAGTTCTACCGGGATCTCACCGAGCAATCCGGCTTCGAGCTGGAGACCGCTGGCGTATTGAAAGGGGGCCGCAAGCTTTGGGCGCTTGCGCGTACCGGGCAGTCCGGCACGTTGGCTGGGAATGACCAAACCAACGGCTATGTGCTGCTGGCCACGGCTTGTGACGGCACCCTGGCTACCACGGCGCAGTTCACCAGTATCCGGGTCGTCTGCAATAACACCCTTGCGGAGGCACTGAATGGCAATACCCATGCGGTGAAGGTACGCCACAACACCACCTTTGATCCGCAGTCGGTGAAGAAGCAGCTAGGCATCTCTGTCTCTGCCTGGGATGACTTCATGTATCGCCTGAAGGCCCTCAGCGAGCGCCGCATTACCCGCAAGACCGCCAAGAAGGTCATGCAGACCATCTTCACCGACACCGGCTATCAGCCACCGGGCATGCCGGTGAAGGCCAACGAACAGGCCATGAAGAAAGCCATGGCTCTGTATGAGGGTGCCGGTCGCGGGTCGGATCTGACGTCCGCCAAGAACACAGCCTACGGCCTGCTCAATGCGGTCACCGAGTTCGTGGACCATGAGCGACGAGCCCGCAGCACCGACAACCGGCTGGACTCGGCCTGGTTCGGCAAGGGTGCCCAGATCAAGCAACGTGCTCTGGAGCAAACTTCCCTGCTGGTCGCCTGATACCGGTCGGATCTTTTCTTCCCCTCTCTATTCCCGCATTAAAAAAACCTGGAGAACACCATGGATCTGAAATGGCTCTACCGCCTGTTGGCGGTATGGGACTGCCGCCCTATGCCTGCTGAATTGGCAGCGGTGTGGGGCGCGTTCCTGCATGAAGGCTTGATGTGCCACCCCGGCGATCCGGGGCGCAGTCGCCGCATCCTGGAGACCTGGGACAGTGGCTGCATCGAGCTGATCATCGCCTCCTGTGAATACCTGGACCCACTGTGGCAAACCGTCTCCCACATCTGGTTCGAACCCCGTGGACGCCCCGGCATCTTCGAGTACGAAGTGGTCAGCGAGCTGGGCGAATGGCTGGGTGAGCAACTGCTTACTACCGGCCACCTCCCCAGCGACAAGCAAGCCGAACGCTATATCGAAGCGCTGGTGAATGACTTCTTCGAGATAGGTGATGAGCCACCCTCGTCGTCAGGCCGCGCCGCATGATGCCATTTAGGCATCACTCACTCTCCATCCCCTTCCCTTACTTCTAGCCCCGGCCATTGTGCCGGGGCTTTTCTTTGTCAGGAGAACACTCATGGCACAACCGAAAAGCACAACTCCTACCCAGCGCCCGGCACTGCGCCTTGTCTCTACCAAGCAGATGAGCCGGGAGGACTGGCTGAAGATCCGCAAGCAGGGCATTGGCGCCAGTGATGCGGCTGCCGCCGTCGGCATCAGCCCGTACCAGTCACCGCTGGAGCTGTGGATGATCAAGACCGGGCGCGATGGTCTGTTACCCGCGCCTGATCCCGATGACATCCAATCGCCGCTCTACTGGGGCACCCTGCTGGAGCCCAAGGTGGCCGAGGCTTACGCCAAGATCACCGGCAACAAGGTTCGGCGGGTGAATTCCGTTCTGCAGCACCCGGATGAAGACAAGCCCTGGATGCTCGCCAATCTGGATTACGCCGTGGTGGGTAACGATGACGTACAGATCCTCGAGTGCAAAACCACCGGCCAGTACGGCGCCAAGCTCTGGGCCGATGGGGTTCCCGAGTACATCCAATGCCAAGTGCAGCATCAGCTAGCGGTCACCGGAAAGCAGGCTGCCGATGTGGCCGTGTTGATCTGCGGACAGGAGTTGCAGATTCATCGGATCGAACGGGATGAGGCGTTGATCGCTCACCTGTACGAGCTGGAGCGGGAGTTCTGGCAGCTGGTGGAAGCGGACACGCCACCGGACCCGGATGGCTCCGACTCAGCAGGGAACGCCCTGCAAGCGCTCTACCCCCAGGACAAAGGGGAAACCATGGATCTCACGGACAACCCGGCCATCGAAGGCGACTTCAATGAGCTACTGGATCTGCGTGACACCCTGGGCCGATTGAGCAACCGGGAATCCACCCTCAAGCAACGCATCCAGCAGACCATGGGGTTGGCCAGCAAGGCCACCTTCACAGAGGGCTCTGTGACCTGGAAGCGAAGCAAGGACTCCACTAGCCTGGACACGAAAGCTCTCCTGCAGGATCAGCCTGATCTGCTCAAGCAGTACCCCAAGCACAAGGCCGGGAGCCGTCGCTTCCTGGTTCGCCCCAATGCTTAACCCTCTACGACTCACGGCATAACAGCCGGGCCTGGCCCGGCTGCGTCTATGCCTGTTATCCATCAGGAGCATCCCATGATTAAAGGACTCGCGATTACGCCCCCCGTGATTGGCCGCATCAGCATCGGCCGCGTGGTGGAGAAGAACGGCAAGCGTCTGCCCGAGAAAGACGATCAGTTCACCATCACCACCCAGATCCAGACCAAGGAAGGCTGGCTGCCCCACCCGCTGGATGACGCCCTGCGCCAGGACACCAAGGGCAACAAGCTCCGCAGCATTCCCGTCACCTTGCCGTTCAACGATCCGGACCTGAATCTACGGGCGGAATACACCTTCTTTGACCGCAAGAGTGGCAGGCCGCTGTGTGCAGGCAACGGGGAGACATGCCGGCGGCATACCGAGAATGGACTGGAATCGCTCCCCTGCCCGTCACCGGATCTGTGCGACTACGGCAGCCACGGGCTGTGTAAGCCCTATGGTCGACTGTACGTCCAGATCGGTGACGATGATGAACTGGGCTGCTTTGTGTTCCGGACTACTGGCTACAACAGCATCCGCACCCTCGCCGCTCGCCTGCGTTACTTCCATGCCATCAGTGGCGACAACCTGGCCACGCTACCGCTGGAGCTCAAGCTACGGGGCAAGAGCACCACCCAGAGCCATCGGGCACCGATCTACTACGTGGATCTGACCTTACGGGCAGAGAAATCCATGATGGAGGCCGTCACCCATGCCAAGGAAGAGGGGAAGGCTCGCAAGGATGCGGGGATCAATCAAACCGAGCTGGACAGAGTCGCTCAGGCTGGGCTGATGAATGCTTGGTTCGAGTATGGGGAGGATGAGGGTCTTCAAGTAGTCGAGGAATTCAGCTCAGACAAAAGAGATCCCCCCTCTTCTAAAACTGTAGACCCTACCAACCTTAGAGCCAAATTAGCCAATCAATAACATGGGATGTAGGCATCGTGCATTCTATCGAGCAGCTTGGTAAATCCGCTCAGCAGCGAGCCACAAGTCCGACGGCATGCAGTTTAGGGCTTTGGCAAGTTTCCAGACAGAAGCTGTGGAAGCATTTGATTCACCGCGCTCTACGCCAGACACGAAGGAACGAGCCAATGTAGAGGCATCGGCCAATTCTTCCTGACTCAAATCTAACTCTGTACGGCGAAGTTTTACCGCCCGTCCAAACGCCACCTGAATATCCACTCGCATGCACCTCCGATATACATCGGAGAGAGTGGCCATTCGGGGGTTGACCATCCACGCACCATACAAGACACTTTGACCTTTATACAGGTTATATTGATTCAATCAGCATCATTATGACCAATACAAGCCAGATAACCTCAAATCGGAAACCCACCTGGGAAGACCGATATTGAGAGTCCCGGCTGATCTGACGACATAAAAACAAGACTAAAGAGAGCACCCTGCCTCACCAAAGGCCAACAGGGCCGATTTTCCAATATTCACACCAACAAGGAGATACCGATGGGCACTTTATGCCTTCGCGTAGTTGCAGGCCTTTATACGGCCATATCACTATCCGGCTGCCTTCAGGGCAACGACATTGAAATCGTCAAAGAGGGGCGCTTTGACGATTATCCCGAGTTCAAGATAGGCGAAACCTTCGATCACCGCTCTCTCTGTGAAAGCACTTCCTGGGACCTCGTCAAGGATGACCGAGGGAGGGACTTGGTGGAGTACCGCTGCGAGATCAATGGCATCCATGCCTACTACACGGAAAAGCTAGCCCAGCAGGCAGACCAGTGCGAGGCCGCCTTGACAACTACGTACCTGGACTCGCATTTACGACGCTTTACCGCCCAAAGAGAGAAAGAGCTGGAGAAAGCCGAAAGGCTGAAGATCTTGCTGGAAGACGATAGCTATGATGCGTCCGTTCGCGCCGAACACGAACCTCAGATGGCTAAGATCAAGGCCACTTTGGATGTGGTCCGCACCAAAACCATCGACCAAATGATTCCTCTGATCGATAGGCTGTACTTCCCTGTCCGAGGCAGTGATGTACTGAACTACATCTCTGATATCGAGACGATTGCCGAGAACCGTAACGACACCTCAAAAACTGCCCAGCAGTATAACTACTACGCCCGCAAGAACTTCGACGAAGTCAAACCAGCAGTCATTGCCTCACTCGAAAAATCCTACAGTTATCACGAAAAGGAGATGAACGGCAGCATCAGGGCGCACCGCGCCAACTTTGAAGGCTCAATCCAAGCCGCTGAAGAAGAAGCTGCACGGCTTACCACACTGATAGAGGGCATAGCTCGAGATGAGGAAAAAGCCGACGAAACTGCGCAAGCAAATCTCGCCAAGATCAACCAGATTTTGAGCACCTTCAACGTCGCATCCGCCTATGAGTTCCTGCAATGGTCAGTCGCTGAAGACAACACATTTGTGCTGATAGGAGGAGGTCTCGCGCTACGCAAACCACAGGATGAAACCCACCAACGTGCTCCCTATCTGGATGCGCGCCTCAGGCAGGCCATTGGAGATGCGTACTCCAATAGCAGCGGCCTCTTCAATTACATCACTCAACGGACCCAAACCGGGCTTGATTGCCAATAGCCTGCACCCTTCAACCAAAAGGAAACGATCATGAAAGGACACCTTCTGATACTCATTGCTCTCACCGCCCTGCTAACCGGTTGTGGAGAGAAATTCGACGCCTCCACGGACAACCTGATCCGGGCATCCTACAACGGCATCCTCAAATCACTGGGTGGCGAAGAGAAAGAAGAGTTCGTGCGCCAGTACCAGCTCTATACCGCCCCCTATGAGCTCCCGATTGACCCGAATGATCCCGGTATAGATATTGCCCAGAACGATATCGAGTCGCTTCACGGACTGTCCTACGGCCAGGTGATCGACCGCGTGGCTAAGCATGAGGAGTTCCTCGAGACACTCCAGCGCGACAAGGATATCCAGACACTCACGGAACTACACAAGGTCTTCCTGGATAGCCGGGCTAACATCAAGCAATCCATGAAAGAGCTGCCTGTCACCCTTGCACCTTTGGGAGGCGACTATATGGGCGTCGTGGCCGTTAAAGTGGAGCTGGACAACAATGCTAGCTTCGCCATTGAGCAATTCGTTCTCAACGTCAGCATTACCCAACGCAGCACAGGAGAAGAGCTCTTTTCTGACACCAAGACCGCCGACCTGAGCACTGATCCACTTCAACCAGGCTATACCTATGCTACGTCCTTCGGGGACCAGCAAATCCAGGAGGCCTTCCTGAACAAGAACCTGTCTGTCCAAGGGTACATCTACGATGTAACGACTTCAGATGGTCGTCGCGTACTCAGCATCATGCAGGATGCCGACTATATCCAGTATGCCTCGTTGCAAAAGACATACCCGGAGGAGTTCATGGAGATTAAGGAAGAGCTGGGCGAGCCGGTTATCTAGTTTGAATTGTTCAAGGTGACGCCAATATCAATAATTCAAGCAAGTAATTCATCACAAGCATGCTAGGCCCATTCGGGCCTAACGTGCTTAGCCAGCCATTTAAAGTATCCTGACAATTTTATATTTAATAATCCGCAACCAGAGACCATAGCAGGAGACATTAAATAAAGTCGGCCACAGCTTAGTCACTGTCGGCTTATATAGCTACCCTACTGCAAGAAGGGAGCCCGCACCTATTGCTATTAATGTAAAGCCAACCAAACATGCCGAGACAGCAGTTATTCCAAAGCACCAAGCGACCACACGCAACCACCTAGGTGAATTAGCAACTCCCTCCTCGCCCTTAGTGGTTTTTCCTTCAAGTTCTGTTAGCGTAAGTGCTCCTGAAATTACCAAAAAAAATTTTAACAGGACAGCACTGGCCAAACTTAATGCGAGCAAAACCCAAGCAGAACGAATCACACTGGCCGCCCATGGGTCTAACAAAGGGGGATTAGAAGTGAGGAAAGCCCCAATTGTAATACTCATAATACCACCCGAAATAAGGATGACGGAGTGATTCATCGACTCTACGCGCGACATCCAATGGGCGGTGTATTCATTAAATATTTCCGAATTATTCATAGTTTCCTGATAGTCTTACAACTTAATGCTAGGAGCGACGAAAACTAGCTCGAATAACGTGCATGATTATGACCTGTTTGCCTCTGATTGCTATGTGCTAGCCAACCTCAATTCATTAATCGCCTCGTTCAAATTCCCCAAAATCTTATTGTATGTTTCTTCAGTAAGATTTGCTGTTCCATTAATCGATGCGTCAAGCCTTGACCTTATGGTTCTCATATTCACCATATAGTGGTGAAAAAAATTAACAGTCTCTTTTACTGAGTCAACACTTCCGAAGCAATCAATGTTGCTCGTCACAAGATCGTACAAAAAATCGCCAACAGCCACTTCAGAGTATTGTGTTTCGCTGAATTTGGCGTTCCCGTTATGTATCTCGACGTGCCCCTGAAGGTCTTCTTGTATTTTCTTTAGGTGCTCGCAGCAAAGAGCCGCAATACGCTTCCGTTTTATCGTCGTCTTCCAAAACGTGACTATCTCTCGAATTAACAGGGCCAGTGCTGCACCAATAAAGCCGACGAATAATTTTTCAGCCATAACATACACAACCATTTGTCAGATAACGCCCGTATTTGCGGCTGATCTGGAACGTAGCGAAAAACTAGTTCGTCGTCATGCCGTTTATTAGACCCAGATGGTTTAGCGTCTTTATGAGGTCGCCATCACATCCGGTGCCTCCGGTAGTACTCTTGTAGTCGCCGGTAATGGATATCCTGTCCAAACTGTGGCGCAGTTTCCACAATCTCGTCCAAGCACTGGCCCAATTCCCGGGGAGCCCACTGTTGATCGGAAATAACGGCATTTAGTAGAAGTAACGCCTCAGCAGGGAAGTGTCTGCACAAACCGGATTCGTGTAGCAAGTGTATGACATAGTCTGGGTGCTCAAGCGGTTGCAGCCAATCCTGCACTGCGACCAAGGCCGCTGGGAATTCACCTCTGGCGGCAATCACCACACGAGCCAAAGACTCGGCTATGCGCGGCGTGGCCAGGTCCCGGGACTTTGGCCATATCTGTTGCCAGAACGGCTGAGCACGGTTTTTCCAGTAGTCCTCAGCTTGATCGGCTGCGCCTGCTAATGCCTGGGAGAGCGCCTGCGCGGACACCTCCAGGCCCTCTTTGGGGAGAACACTAATCGCAGACCGGAACTCCTCCACGGTGTATGCCTCTGTCGGCCCTAATGCCGCATAAGTCAAAAAAGTCGCGAACTGCTGGCGATGCTCGCCCATATCAGCATAGTGGTTTACGCTATCTAGGAATTGCGACTTGAAGGCGGTTAGCAACGGCTGGTGCAAGCGCGGCGACCAGAGAAAACCCTCCCACGCGGCCTTTGCTTCGACGGGCTTGCTCCAACTAAACAACGGCAACAGGTGCTGCTCAGTCCAGAGGCGGTCCACTCGGAAAAATGCAACCAGACGCGAACACAGCAGCACCCGGCCGTGGCGAAAGCGATCCAATTGTTCATCACACAGAGCAGTAAAGATTGGCTTGAGCTCCTCAGGAAGCAGGTCGTTGTCCTTCGGGGTCTGCCTGAACCACAAGTTGATTAGAGCCTGGGTGACATGTCCGATGGGATGATTGATGGCAGAGCTGACAGGGTCATAGATCTCGACGCCACTACGGATGATGCGGGAACCTGAGTCAGTTTCCAACGGCAGTGCCAGCACGCGACGGCAAAGGTCCAGCAAGATATCCTCATGGCGGTTGATGGATTTAGATCCGACCTTCATCCACCAAGTCACTGCATGGTCAATCTCTTGCAGCATAGCGTCTGGCATGGCCTGCACTACCGGAGCAGCATATTGCCAAGAGCGCAACACCATACTGTCTTCCGCCCACGTCTGCAGCGCTTCACGCCATCGACCTGCGGGCCACACGTCATTTCGTGCCAAGTCGCATAGCGCAAAAAGACAGTGAAAAAAACGCGTACGACAAACGTCACTCCACGTATCTTCATATAAAGGGCGCCGCTCGGGAGGCGGCTTTGTGAGCCATTCTACTAATTCCCGCCTCTTGCGAGGCGCAATGTCGACGTCCCGGCTATTCTCATAATCCGGATCGCCAGTGCCACTCATCCAGTGTGAGAACTCGTCACTTTCGTTGATTGCCAATTGCCATTGCGGATAGGCATTGGCGATCTCCTCTAGGCGTGCCGCTGCAGATGCACCTAAAGGTAAACCAGAACTTTTCAGCTTGGCCAGATGAAGCCAAACAGAGCGACTCTCCAACTCCTTCCAGCAATCTACGTCCAAGTCAGCCCGATACATCTCGCGGGGCGGCCCCGCCAAGATGGCAACCTCCAAGCGCGCCTGAACGGCCCCGGTCAAATGTCGTCCCTGCAGAACGAAGAGCCTGTATACCTCACGCCCCAAATCTGTGGTCCACAACCACCACGCGTCGTCGGCCAAGAGCCAATCCACCCACTGCTCAGGCGGAATGCAATCGTCGTGGCTCGCGGCAAAAAGGGCAAGGCGCTTGAAGGTTGGGTACGGTAAGTCAAACCAAGCTTGAGCGACTCGAGTGGAGCGCGCGAAGTCGGTTGCGTGAACTGCCAGCCATGCATCGCGCAGTAACTCGATCAGGGTCACCCAGTCTCGGAAACCCCGGTTCTGCCAGTGGGGCGTGATTGACGGTAGGTCCCAGTGTGAACGATCGCTACGGTCATCGGCCTCGCCCAATTCACGTAAAATGTCCAGAGCATCGCGCAACAGTTGATGGAAATCATCGATCAAATGCGGCAGCGCAGATTTCCATGGCTCATCGGCAAGGCTCCGCAGGGTCGTATGCACATGATGAGCAGCCAACTCGAGCTCCCAATCCACCAACTGCCTGATTCGCATGGGCACGTCAGTGCTATTAGAATCATCGCCGCTCCAGCGAAACGGCTTCTTTAGTCTCACCTTGGGCGCGAGTAAATCGCGCAACTCAAGGCGGAGTGTTGCTGTCATTCCTTCACGTTTAAGACGGCCCTGCCAGCGATACAGGTCCGACGCATGCCCAAGAGATTTCACTCGGCCACCAAGCAGCAGCCGCCACAAGGTACGCATTTGCAGACCGGGGATGGCCCTAGGGGAATGCAAGCGAATTTCATCGAGCTCGGAAGTCTTGCTATCCCGCTCCAGCGCGGCAAAGCGATCCAGTTCGTGCTCAATCAACCACTGCAAACGGTCGTGCAACTGCCCTCCGCGTTCAGCAATCCAGATAATTAATCTGGGGTCATCCAGATGGCGCACCAGCCAGCGGGCGAGGTGAAACATACAATCATCCCATTGGCTGCTAACGAAACCTCCAGAGACGAGCAGCATTGTAGGTGCGCGGTCATAGGGCGCAGGCCGTCGAACGAGACTGAAGCGCAGCTTGGTGTCCTCCTCATCCCGGGGCGGTACGCCGAAGCGTGCCAGATCACTGTGCCCAAAGCGCTCATGCACGAAGGGCTCCAACAGCCAGTCCAGTGAAGGGGCGGGATTGATATCTGCAAATCTCTTGGCCGGCAAACCTGTTTTGTCCGATAAAGCCCACACCATTCGTCCGACGAAATCGTCCTGCTGCGTGCTGTCTTGTGGCTGGGCCATCGAATGTTTAACGACGATGGCCTCTTTGCCCTGTACCCCGTCTCGGTAGGTGTCTGCCCAAGCGTGGAGGGTTTGGTGCAGTGCAGAATGGTCATGGCTGCCAGCCGGTACTGTGTAGAGGATAGGAGCAACACCCTTGGCCTCCCACTCAATGGTCTTACGGTGCTCTTGCCCCGGCTCGCAATCACCCAGGGCCCAGGCCTGCAGTGTCACCTCACCTAGCATCCGATCAGCTGCCAGTGCATCCATCATGTAGCGGAGCACTGGGTCGTTGATGCTGTAACCTACGAAGCAGACAACGTAGTTGCGGAACAACTCGCTCACGAAGCGGGCCGCCCAGCGTTCCGTTAAGTATGCCAAACCAAAATCACCACTGGTGACGACTAGACGGTTCAGTGCAGTGTCGTCCATCTTTTCGGGCAGCAGGCCATGCAGATAGACCAGCCCATTCCAGCGGCTATTCTTCGGAATTGGGAGCATCGGGGCGGAATAGGTCTGGAACGCTTGGCCCATACGTTTGGCCGCTACATGAAAGATGCGATCAAAGTTGGTGGTGACCAACCGCAGGGCACCCTCGCGGCTGCGAGCCAAGCGCAACAGCGCAGCTTGCGTATCGGTAGCACCCTTGCGGCGGAGTTTCGGTTTCAGCGCCTCTGCCAGCTTACTTCGCACAGCTAGGCGCTGCCCCGGGAGGCGACGCTCCAGTAGATCAAGTGTTGCGTCGAACTGGCCATGCTCGAAGGCATCTTCCTCAATTTCTGAAAATACCGCCCCATTCAGTCGATAGATTTCCTCCACCAAACCCTTGAATCCTGGCAGGCCAGCGGGATAAGAAATGCCCGCACCACAAAAAAATACCACACGCCCATCCTCATGAGCCTGCAAGAGCTCATCCGGAATATCGGGGCCACTGGTTATGAACTGCATTCCATCTATTTCCTATCCAATATCCATATGCACGCGCGACTTTGAGTGAAGGCCCAGCCGCTACGCAAAAACCGTCGCCGTGCCTGCGATTGTTGGCTTCAGTAACTCTGACTTTCAGGCAAAGACCTTTCTGAGTAAGAACGGCTTTCTGCTCTACCCCCCAATATACGGTGTATTGCATAGGTTATGGACATCTTTGGCCGAATCCTAAGCATCAACTTGCGAAAGGCAGTCTTTGATTAACTGTACACCTCGCCATTTGAGCCGAACTTTCACTCAGCCAGCGACCGGGTCCAGCTTCCCTACCCTACCGACGATACACGGGAGATTGTGAAATTGGCCAGAGCGACAGCCGCTCGACTCTATCAACCGGGCCATGCCTTCCTAAAAGCCGGAGTCGGGCTCGTGAACATCTGCGACCGCATTCATCATTAGTTCGACATACTGCACCCAAGCCAGACTGAGAAGGCTGTCCGACTCATTACCGTGATAGACAGTATCAACCGTGCTCAGGGTAAAGGTAGCGTATTCCTCGCCTCCCAAGAGATCTCAGCTCCGTGGTACATGAGGCAACAGTTCAGGTCACCGGAGTCCACAACGCAATGGGCATAGTTACTCGTAGCTCACTGTCACACGCCACCCTTCTCTTGATTGCACTCACACTGTAGGTCAACGACCTTCTCTGGCCGCTGTTCGGTCTCTCCATTGCTTCAGTGCCTTGTAGCGGGGCCCTCGCACAATGCGCAATTGATTGACGCTCTTTTGTCCGGTTAGCCGAAGGGACTGTTCTTTTTTTGCGAAGTAACGGATGAGAGCTCTCATATTGGCTTCCTGAATTGCATCGCCCTTACGAAATTCTCCAATCGCCAAATGTCGCTCAGGGACCTGCAATCGTTTCGACAGCGTCGTTCTAACCTCACCTACATTCACATTAAATCCAGCCCCTTCACCTTTAGTAACCACGTCACACCAATAGCTCTTCAAGTAGGTGCCAAGCAAAACATCCATGCGGACCTTACTACCGTCATATATAAAGTATCCATGCCAGTGATAGCCCTTTTTTGCCCCGTATTCAATCTTGAACACCGCCAACACCAGAGCAGAAAACTGGCGCTTGTTATGCCGCATGTTTCTGATGAAGCGGTCTAGATCGTTTGATATGCACTCTGGGGTTTTATTCCTACGCACAGACTGTTTGTAGCTGCCATCAACACGCACCAAGCGAGCTTTTCGACAAATGCTCAACGCCTCATTCACTGCCCCGGTGATGCTGTCTACTCTGCGCTGCTCCCTGACCACCTGCTGTCTACGAAACTGAAGGATCTCAGTTGCCGATAGCCGCCGTTTCAGTTCATGAAGATACTCGAGATAGTGATCATGTACCGTTTTACCGCCAACGCAATCATGCAACCGACGCCCCGTCAAGACGCGAACCGCCTCTTCCCTATTGAGGTCCAGGACAACCTGAACATCCGGGTCCACCTTGTACCCCCAGAAATCATCCTCAGTGAGATTGATGCAGGATTCGATGGCTGGTGTCTTCTTATTGGGGATTCTGCGGATAAGCCCCTGGCTAGTCTCCTGCCGTCGGCTTATGACCAGTCGCCGCTGGGGCACGATTTCATCTAAAAGCGTCGTGACGTCCGCAAGCGCACGTGCAGCCTCTGACTGATCAGTGATGTAGACATTTTGGGGGTTATCTCTCGGATTGAAGACATCCAGTCCACAGTCCAGCATTTCATGGAACTGCTCCAGCCGTTCCTCTTGAGCTTCTACTGACGGCATCATGCCGTGCCCCTGTTTCATCGTCATTGCTCCAGTATTAACCTTATTCTTTGATGGCTTTTTATGAGCAACGAACCAACCAGAATGGAAATCTGAATATTAATAAAACCAAAGAATAAACATGTTCCCGTTTATGATTTACAAGAAAACCACTCCTGAACCCCGAGGTTATTGATTTTCGCCGCTCATATAATGGGCAAAACATGTACGTTATTAAGCAAGCCCTACTAATACTGATACTGCCATCAGTATTAGTAGGAGTTTTATTAACATGAGAAATTTCGCAGCCCTGACTATACGCTGACCACGACATCACCCTGCCCCCAATGGCTCCTGAGGATTGACCGAGGGCGCTACCCGCTTTTAAGCAAGGAACCCCACCTATTACAGATGGTAGAAGTTTGCTTTGTATACATTATGGCCAGACTGATAGAACCCGGACCAACGGCCTGTTCCGCAGTTTAGCGCGCCCTTACAGAGGCCCAACTTCTGCTCCACCTTCCTGGCATCCTTGGCACTTCTGGTAGGCAGCGCAAAGTGGGTGTCAACGTTGGCGACCACTTCCTCACTCAGTTCATCAAGCGTTTGAGCGGCCAGCAGCAGGCCAACACCGAACTTCCGGCTCTCTTTCGCAATGGTCTTTATGATGCAGTCATCCGCTTTCTGGCGTATCACCGATCCAGCCTCATCAAGGACGAGATACACCCGGAATGGCGATCCGGCATCAAACGGTGATTCTGATCCTGCCCAGTACTGATGGACACCCTGTTAAGCGAGTAAACTACGCGACAGAGGTGAACTATGGCAAGACAGACAACCCCCAAGAAAA
>NZ_WTUY01000004.1:965101-1008520 GCF_009882945.1 Alcanivorax sp. DP30 | reverse complement strand
GTAGCTTGTAGCTTGTAGCTTGTAGCTTGTAGCTTGTAGCTTGTAGCTTGTAGCTGTCAGCTCCGCTCAGCCAGATCCCGCATGGCCGCGATCAGCTTGCTCAGGTCTGCAGGCTCAATCACAAACGGCGGCATGATGTAGACCAGCTTGCCGAAGGGGCGAATCCAGACACCTTGCTCGACAAAGGTTTTCTGCACCTCTTCCATGGCCACCGGTTGCTGCATTTCCATCACGCCGATCGCACCCAGCACACGGGCATCTGCCACGCTGTCGCATTGCTTCAAGGGCAGCAGCTCCGCCTTCAGCTGTGCCTCAATGGCTGCGACCCGCGCCTCCCAATCTGAATCCTGCAACAGCTGAATGCTGGCATTGGCTACCGCACAGGCCAACGGGTTGCCCATGAAGGTGGGGCCATGCATCAGCACGCCGGCCTCGCCCTCACAAATCCCCGCAGCTACCCGGTCGGTGCACAGGGCCGCAGCCAGGGTCATGTAGCCGCCGGTGATGGCCTTGCCCAGGCAGAGAATGTCCGGACAGACACCCGCATGCTCCAGGGCAAACAGCTTGCCGGTACGACCGAAGCCGGTGGCGATTTCATCGAAGATCAGCAGTACATTGAACTCGTCGCACAATGCACGTACCGCTTTCAGGTACTGCGGACTGTAAATACGCATGCCCCCGGCACCCTGCACCACCGGCTCGAGGATGATCGCCGCGATTTCATCGCCATGTTGTTCCAGTTGTGTGCGCACTGCCGTCACATCAGCAGGATCCAGCGGGCCGTCGAACGGACTCTGTGGCGCCTCGGCAAAGTGATGCTGCGCCAGCACACCGCTGAACAGGGAATGCATGCCATTGACCGGATCACAGGCTGCCATGGCCCCGAAAGTGTCACCGTGATAGCCATTGCGCAGGGCCAGCAGCTTGTCCTTGCCGGTGTGCCCCTGACTCAACCAGAACTGCAGCGCCATCTTGATGGCCACTTCCACCGACACCGAGCCGCTGTCCGCCAGAAAGACTTTCTGTAGCGGCTCCGGCGTTAATGCCACCAGTTTCTTGCCCAGCTCCACCGCCGGTTCGTGGGTCAGGCCACCGAACATGACGTGGGCCATGCGGTCTATCTGGTCTTTCGCCGCCTGGTTCAACACTGGATGGTTATAACCATGCACCGCCGCCCACCAGGACGACATGCCATCCACCAGCTCACGGCCATCCTCCAGCGTCAATCGAACGCCTTTGGCGCTGGCCACCGGAAAAGTCGGCAGCGGCTTGGACGTGGAGGTATACGGGTGCCAGAGATGGTCACGGTCGAAATCGAGATCGGTGGTCATGGGACGTCCGGGCAATACGTGGAAGGGAAGAATGGCAGGGGGGCACTGAAAATTCAAAGCTCAAGGTCGCGCCCCTGCAGGAGCCCCTCTCGAGGTGCGAACCGAGCGGTAGCGAGTAACAAATTTGTTCGCACCTCGAGAGGGGCTCCTACTGTGCCGCTAACTCGCCAAGCGCCCTCTGCAGCCCCTCGCACTGTGCCAGCTCGGGCACCAGCACCAGCATCCAGCCCATGGCATCCACCGGCTTGCCTGCCGGTAACAGGCTGACGCACAGGCCTGGCAGCGTGGTGAGCAACCAGCGCTCGCCCTCCAACTCCACCTGCTGGAGCTGGCGTTTGAATTCCGGCAGGCGCGAGTCTGTGGATGCCTTGCGGCGAACCTCTCGCAACGGACGCAGATATTCGGTTTCGAAGGATCCTGCCAGCTCCGCCATGCGCCGGCCGACCAGCGCATCCGGCTGCTTGCCGCATTCCGCCAGCCACAGGCCACACAGCAGCAGTGACACCGGCACCTGAAAGTCATCCTGTAAATGCAGACAGGCCTGTTCGAACTTCCGGTCCTGCCAACGCAGCAGGGCATAACGCCACAGATCCTGTTTCACGGTATCGTCCACGGTTTCCCCCATAGCGTAGCTGGCTTACACTGCGCCGGTTTCTTCACTGGATGTCGTTCATGCTCTCTCTGGAACATATCAACCTGCGCCGCGGCCCGGATCTTCTTCTCGAAGATACCAGCTTTGTGCTTCACAAAGGCTGGCGCGTTGGGCTGGTGGGCCGCAACGGCACCGGCAAGAGCTCGCTGTTCAAGCTTATCATGGGCGAACTGGAGAGCGATGGCGGCAACCTGAACTTCCCCGCTGACTGGCGGTTGGCGATGATGGCCCAGGAAGTCCCTGCGCTGGCGCGGCCGGCAGTTGACTATGTGCTTGATGGTCACAAGGCATTGCGTGCTGCGCAACAAAAATTGGCCGATGCAGAAAACAAGGGTGACAACCATGCCATCGCGGTGGCCCATGGCGAACTGGAAGCCCTCCACGCCTGGCAGCAACCTGCCCGTGCTGCCACCTTGCTGGCCGGCCTGGGATTCAGCGAAGCGCAGCAGCAACAACCGGTGTCCAGTTTCTCCGGTGGATGGCGCATGCGTCTTAACCTGGCGCAGGTATTGTTAAGCGATGCCGATTTGCTGCTGCTCGATGAGCCCACCAACCATCTGGATCTGGACGCCATTCTCTGGCTGCAAGGCTATCTGGTACAACAGGCTGGCGCCCTGCTGGTGATTTCCCACGATCGCTCTTTCCTTGATGCCACGGTCAATCAGATCCTGCATATTGAACGACAGAAACTGCATCACTACAGCGGCGGCTATTCCGACTTTGAACGTCAGCGCGCCGAGCAGCTGGCATTGCAACAGAAAATGCACGACAAGCAGCAGGTTCAGGTAGCGCATCTGCAAAAATTCATTGCCCGCTTCAAGGCCAAGGCCAGCAAGGCAAAGCAGGCCCAGAGCCGCGTCAAGGCACTGGAAAAGCTGGAAATGATTGCCCCGGCCCATGTGGATTCCGGCTTCAGTTTCGATTTTCACGCGCCGCAAAAGCTGCCCAACCCGATGGAGAATCTGGAGGGGGTGCAATGCGGCTATCACAGCGATAATGGCGATGTGGCGATTCTGGATAACGTCAGCCTGAGTCTGCGACCGGAATCCCGGCTTGGCCTGCTGGGGCCCAACGGCGCCGGCAAATCCACCCTGATTCGCACCCTGGTTGGCGAGCTGCCGCCATTGAAAGGCCGCTTCGAGAAAGACAACGATCTGGCTATCGGCTACTTCCACCAGCAACAGGTGGACCGGCTAGATCACAGTGACACGCCCTACCAGATGCTGTCGCGCTTCTATCCCACGTGGAGCGAGTCACAGCTGCGTGGCGAACTGGGCCGCTTCGGCTTCAATGGTGATGATGTGTTTGCCCCCATCGGGCGTTTTTCCGGCGGCGAAAAATCCCGTCTTGCGCTTGCCATGATCGTCCAGGAAAAACCCGCCCTGCTGGTGCTGGATGAACCGGCCAACCACCTGGACCTGGACATGCGTGAAGCGCTGACAATGGCCCTCCAGGCTTTCGAAGGTGCCGTGGTGATGGTGTCTCACGATCGCCACTTGCTGGAAACCACCGTGGACGAATTCTGGTTGGTGGCCAATGGGGCCGTGACCCGCTTCGATGGCGATCTGGACGACTACGCCCGCTGGCTGCAACAGAATCGCAAGGACGGCAAACCGGCTCGCGAAGAAAAAATCGATGACGGCATGGATGCCAAGGCGCGACGCCAGCTTGCCGCACAGAAACGCGAACAGCTGCGCCCGCTGAAAAAGCAGGTGGAGAAACTCGAGAAACAACTGGCCGAGTGCGAAAGCCAGCTGGGAAAAACCGAAACGGCACTGGGCGACGAGTCGCTCTACACCGATGACAGCCGCAAGAACGAAATGAACGGACTACTGGGTGATCAGGCACGTCTTAAAAAACAACATGATGAGCTGGAAGGCGAATTGCTGGAAGCCATGGAAGCGTTAGAGGCAGCAGAAGCGGAGATCGGCTAGCCGGCAAAGCTTCGACTGAGTTTCGAGTTTCGAAAATCAAAAACCCAAGAACCTTTTTGGGTTGGATAGGATCTTGCTCTTCGAAACTCGAAACTCGTGACTTACCCCTTCATCCGGCAAGCTCAGGTTTGCCCCAAAAAAACGCGCACGTGAAACCGGAGCCAGGCATAAATCACATCTCTACCAACTGCGACTGGTAAACCACCGGCCCGGTGGGCTGGCCAGTGGGCGAACCGCCTTTGGGCTCAAGACTGATGGCCAACGAACGACTCTTCAGCAATTCGCGCACCTGCTCATCATTCAGCGTAATCCTGAGTTCAGCGCCTTCGGTGGGCAACACGGTGAGCGAAATCGGCACGCCGGATTCGGACAACAACCACAACTCATAATCCTGATCTGTGCCGGCTGCCACTGGAGGCAGGGATTTCAGTGTAAGGCTGTGATCTCCCGCGGAGGCATTCATCACCCATAACGGCTGGGCCTGCTCAGACTGCACCACGGCAACCAAACCGGAAGCGGGCTGTGAAGGCAGCGGCGTCCACACCAGCAACGCCAACACGGCAGCCATGGCCAGGCTCGCTGTCCAGCGCCAGAATGACAGGCCGAACCCTCTTTCAGATGTAGCTTGTGGCGGCGCAGGGAACAAACGCGACTCGATGGCATTCCACAGGGCCGGCGGCGGTTCGGTTTCAGGCAGGCTGCTGTTGAACGGTTCCAGCCTTCGCTCCCAGTACCATACTTGCCGACGCAACCGGGGGGACTCCATCATCCAGCGTTCAAAACGCTTGCGCGCGGCGCCCTGCAGCGTGCCGACTACGAACTCGGATGCCAGCGCCTGATTGCGCTCGAAACTGTCTGGCTTCATGAGCCGAGACACCGTCTCAAAACTGAAAGCCCACGACGCACCAGACTCTTGGTGGTTCCCAATGGCTGTCCCATGGCGACTGCGAGCTCCTGATGGGTAAAACCGCGAAAATAGGCCATTTCAATAGTAGAGCGATATCGTTCGTCGAGATCCTTTAGACAATCGCTTAACCGCTGCCGGTCTAGCTGGGCATCTGCCCGCTCCATCGGCCCCGCATCTTCACTCATTTTAACGGATGCCACCTGGTCGAAATCCACATGATGACGACGGCGGCGAAGCGCATCCAGGCAGCGATAACGCCCGATAGACATGAGCCAGGTGATTGGTGTACCCCGGTCGGCGTGGTACTCGCCTGCGTTATGCCACACTTGAATGTAAGTTTCCTGCAGCACGTCCTGAGCCTCATCCTTGTTACGCAACAGATGCAGGCACATGCCGTACAGCGCTGCACTGGTTTGCTGATAAAGACTGGCAAACGATTGCCGGTCTCCCTGAGCGGACCTTGCCAGCAATGTCACCAACCGTTCGTTATCGCAATCCATGACCTGAACCTGACTGAAGATTAGATCTCAGTCATGACATCGCTCCTGTCAGTAGTACGTGAATAAAGCGGACATGGATGCATAAAAAAACAAAATATTTTTTGCATCCATTCGCCATCCGCGCGCGTAACTCTCTTCACAATACCCACTAAGGGAGACAGACCATGCAACGCCATTCATTTATTTTACCCGCTGCCTGTACGTTGGCAGCACTCCTTGCCAGCTCGATATCGCTGGCCTCCAGCCACCGGGAGGCCCCCTTCATCACTGGTATGCCCAAGGTCGACGGCACCGATTTCTACATGTTCAACAGCTATGAATCCGGTCGGGACGGTTATGTCACGCTGATTGCCAACTACCTGCCCCTGCAGGATGCCTATGGCGGCCCGAACTACTTCTCCCTGGACGACGATGCCATCTACGAGATTCATATCGACAACACCGGTAATGCCCGGGAAGACATAACCTTCCAGTTCCAGTTCAACACGGAACGCAAGAACCTGGCGGTGGATGTGGGCGGCGTTAACGTACCCGTTCCGTTGATTAATATCGGCGCCATCACTGCTGCCGACAACACGGCCCAGAACGTGCTGGAAAGCTACACGGTGAAAATGATCACCGGTGATCGTCGTACCGGTAACGTACAAACGCTCACCAACGCTGGCAGTGGCAGTGACACCTTTGCCAAGCCACTGGACAATATCGGCACCCAATCGATTCCGGACTACGCCACCTATGCGGATTCCTTTGTTTATGATGTGACCATTCCCGACTGCCCCATGCCCGGCAAGGTATTTGCTGGCCAACGTCAGGAAGGCTTCGTGGTCAATCTCGGCGAAGTGTTTGATCTGGTCGCCCTGAACCCACTGGGCGCTCGTGATTCGCGAAGAAACACCATTGGCGACAAGAACGTGACCAGCCTGGCACTGGAAGTGCCGGCCTCCTGCCTGACCGGCGAAAACACCGTGATCGGCGGCTGGACCACCGCCAGCGTTCGCCAGGCCACTGTCTTCAACCCTGCCCCGCAAGGCACTGACACCACGGCCAGCGCCAATGCGAAAGGCCCGGCAGTGAAAGGCGGCGCTTATACCCAGGTATCCCGCCTCGGCAACCCACTGGTGAATGAGGTGGTAATTGGTCTTCAGGACAAGGACCGCTTCAATACCAGCGAGCCCAAAGACGATGGCCAGTTTGCCACTTACGTGACCAACCCTACGCTGCCCGCACTGGTTGAAATCCTGTTTGGTGTGCCTGCACCAGAAACCCCGCGAAATGATCTGGTCACGGTTTTCCTGACCGGCGTACCCGGTGTGACTCAGCTGCCAACCGTGACCGCCAGTGAAATGCTACGTCTGAATACCGGTGTCCCCGCTACTGCAGCAGGCGCACAGGTGGATCTTGGCGTCGCCGGTGGCGACTTTGCCGGCTTCCCCAATGGCCGTCGCCCTATTGATGACGTGGTGGATATCGCCCTGACGGCAGCCGAAGGCTTCCTGTGTGGTCTGGATTTGAATGGTGAAGCCGCCGGCGGTGAGCTTGGCAACTGCGGCACCCAGGATAGTCAGGTGAATGGCGGAGCCATTGTGAACGATGGCGCATTGCCCGACCCGGCTGCCTACCTCACCGTGTTCCCGTATCTGAACACCCCGCTGCCGGGTGCTGACAATGTTGCGGTGGAATAACAGGAGGACACCATGCGTTTATTACCCAGCGTTACCCTGTTGTTGTCCGCCCTGGCGTTAAGCGCCTGTGGCGGAGATGACGACAATGATGTTCCGCCACCGCAGGCTAACGCGGCGATCAACTACACCGCGTTCGTCAAGGTGCAGTTGGCCAACACCCGCGACACCCGCGATCCGGTGAACATCAACAACATCCGTTTCATCAATCGGGACATGGATAACCCACAGGCTTATGACAGTGTTCTCGATAGCAACAAGTAAAGGAGCGGAACGGGGGGCGTGTCATCACTGCAATCTTGTGGTGGCACGTTTTTTTGTCGCACTGTTCAGCCTGCTTGCCGGGCTGGCCAGTGCGGCACCCTATACCCCGAACTCCGACGACCAGATTCTTGTCCGCTTGTCCCCTGCTGAACAGGCTCTGGGACAACCGGCTTCAGCGGGCAGCGAGGCCAACGCCATCCGTCAGGCCCGCGAGTATATTGACTATGCCCGACAGCGGGAGGACTCCCGCTTTCTTGGTTATGCACGGGCCATCCTGTCGCCCTGGCTGGGTTCCCCTTCATCCCCGCCCATTGCCCTGCTGATGGCAGAGATTGAGCAACGCCAGCATCAGTTTGCTCAGGCACAAACCCGTCTGACCAAACTGCTCGAACGCCATCCCAATGATGGCCAGGCCTGGCTGATGCTGGCCAATCTTCACCGGGTGCAGGGGCGTTTTGAGGATGCCCGACATGCCTGCCGCCAAGGCGCGTCGACCCTGCCACCTACCACCGTGGTGATTTGCCAGAGCAGCATCCAGGCCATGACAGGCCAACTGCCAAAGGCCTGGCAAACCCTGCAACGACTGGCTGACAGCGGACTCGCCTCACCCGGCAATGAGCAACGCTGGTTGCACACCCTGCTTGCCGAAATGGCGATTCAGCAGGGTCTCTATGATCAGGCCAATAACTACCTCAATGCGGCCTTGCAAGACGCCCCGCAGCCCCCCTATCTGGTCTATCTGCAAAACGATCTGAGACTGATGCGGGGCGACAATGACAAAGTCATTGCGGCATTGCAGCCATGGCAGGATCGGGAGAATGCGTTGCTGCGCCTCGCCATTGCCGCACAGCGCAGCCACCATCCCGATGCAGATCGCTGGCAACAGGCGTATCAGGATTTGCTGAACGCTGCGCAGCAGTCCGGACGGGATATTCATCTGCGTGAACAGGCGCGCTTCCAGCTACAGGTTTCAGCGCGCCCCGAGGCCGCCCTGCAAACCGCTCAAGCCAACTGGGAAACGCAGCGTGAAATCAGCGACCTGCGCATTCTGCTCGCCAGCGCTGCGGCCAGTGGCGATCAGGATGCCCATCAGCAGGCCATGCAGTTCATCGATCTCCATGGCATCAGCGATGCACCCTCACAACCGCTCCAGGATGCCTCACCATGAAACGATTGCTTTGCTGCCTGCTGCTGGTAGTCACCGGGATGGCTGAGGCCCATAAGCCCAGCGACAGCTATCTGCAACTGGAAACCCGTTCTGACAGCACAGCGGTGAGCGGTCGTTGGGATATCGCCCTGCGCGACCTGAATCTGGTATTGCCGCTGGATACCAACAAGGATGGGGCGATCACCTGGGGGGAGCTGCAACGCCAGCAGCCGGCACTGAACGGAAAAGTGCTCGCCATGCTTAGCGTCAATGCCATGGCTGACGGACAGACCGCAGGCTGCCCCTTGAACCTGACCCGACTTCAGGTGATCGATCACGTGGACGGGCAATATGCCGCGCTACATTTGCAGGGCAACTGCAACATGGCACCGCAACGCCTGGACGTGGATTACCAGTTCCTGTTTCAACAGGATCCGGATCACCATGGCCTGCTGCGGTTAAGCCAGGATGATGCGGTGATCAGCACCACCTTCAGTGACGGTGAGCGTCGCCAGCAACTCGGCAGCGATTCCGGCTGGCAGTCCTTCCAGGGGTTTATCGGCCAAGGTGTTCATCACATTTTGATCGGCTATGACCACATCCTGTTTCTGCTCACCTTGCTGTTTCCTGCTGTGCTGATCTGGCGCACCGGGGGCTGGCAACCGGCACCGAGCATGACACAGGCACTGGGCCAGACCCTCTCCATCGTCACCGCCTTTACCCTGACCCATTCGCTGACACTGGCGCTGGCCACCCTGGGCATCATCACGCTGCCCTCCTGGTTGGTAGAATCCGCCATCGCCGCCACTGTGGCACTGGGCGCCATCGCCAATCTGCTGCCCCGCTACTTCCCGCGACGCTGGGTCATGGCCTTCGTGTTCGGCCTGATTCACGGCCTGGGTTTTGCCTCTGTGCTGGCCGATCTTGGCCTCACCGACAGCGGCGTCTTCCTGCCGTTACTGGGTTTCAACCTGGGCGTAGAGCTGGGTCAGGTCGCCATCGTGATGGTCTTTGTCCCCATCGCTTACCTGCTGCGGCAAACGCACTTTTATCAGCGGATTTTCGTGCCGGCAGGGTCGCTATCCATCATGGTACTGGCCGGAGTATGGCTGGTGGAACGGCTTAATTGAATCAGCATCAAAAACCAAATAATGCCGCAGGAGCCTGCCTGCAGGCGAATTCGAGTTGCGAGTTGCGAGTTGCGAGTTGCGAAAATCAAAACCCGGGCTGCCCAAGTGCAAAAGGTTTTTCTTTTACCCTTTTGATTTTCGCAACTTGAAACGCGTTGCTTGACCCTCACCAAACAAGCTTGCACGGCTTCAAATAAAATCCTGCGCACAAAAAAACCGCCCCGGATAACCGGGGCGGCTTTTTATCAAGTTGAACATTCGCGGGAGCGCGGCGCCAATCGCTTGAGGCTGGCACACACCAACCCGCGTTTAAACTTTCAACTTTTCACTTTCAACTAAGCCTTACAGCACTTCCACGATGGTCGCGTTGGCAGTGCCCAGACCTTCACAGATCGCCAGCAGACCATACTTGCCACCACGACGCTTCAGTTCGTAAATCAGGGTACCCATCAGCTTGGTACCGGTGGCACCCAGCGGGTGACCCAGCGCCTGAGCGCCGCCGTTGACGTTGAGCTTGTCGTAGTCAGCGCCGATCGCCTTCATCCATGCCAGCGGCACAGAACCAAAGGCTTCGTTCACTTCGTAAAGATCGATGTCGCCAATGGTCATGCCGGCATCTTTGAGGACTTTTTCGGTGGCAGGAATCGGACCTTCCAGCACCATGGTCGGATCAGAACCAACCACGGACATAGCATGGATGCGCGCCAGCGGCGTCAGGCCAAATTCTTTCAGCGCCTTCTCGCTAACGATCATCAAGGCGGACGCACCATCGGTAATCTGGCTGGCGTTGGCCGCACTGATATAACCGCCTTCCACCAGCGGATTCAGCGCCTTGATGGCCTCAAGCTCAGCTTCCCAGCGAATACCTTCATCCACCAGATGCTCTTCCTGGCTACCATCTTCCAGGGTCACGGTGACCGGAATGATTTCTTCCTTGAAGCGGCCCGCTTCAGTAGCTGCCATGCCACGCTTGTGAGAGTCATAGGCGAACTGATCCAGCTCTTCCTTGCTCACACCGTACTTGGCTGCCATGCGCTCAGCACCATTGAACTGGCTGAAGCTCTCGCCGGGATAACGCTCGCTGATAATGCCGGTAAACGGGTTGCCCATTTCCTTCACGGCGGTTACCGGGGAACCAATCGGCACCTGGCTCATGGATTCCACACCACCGGCAATGATCACATCCTGGGTGCCGCTCATCACTGCCTGGGCAGCAAAATGGATGGCCTGCTGGGAGGAGCCACACTGGCGGTCGATGGACACACCCGGTACGGATTCCGGCAGGCAGGAGCTGAGGATGGAGGTACGTGCCACGTTGAACGTCTGCGGACCAATCTGGCTGACACAACCAAAGATCACGTCATCCACTTTCTCAGCCGGAATGCCGGTGCGCTCGACAACAGCATCAATGACCTTGCCGCCCATGTCCGCCGGATGCGTCTTGCTCAAACGACCGTTTTTCTTGCCACCTGCGGTACGTACCGCCGCTACGATATATGCTTCTGCCACCTGGGCCTCCTCAATCTTGCTGACTGATTACCACGGGAAATATGGCTAGCAGGCTACGATGCAGCCGGGCCTCGCTCAATGACGCCTTTTTTTACCGCTCTGTGAATCCGGTCAGCCCGGGTTAAGTAAAAAAACATAAAGTTCGAAAAAATCGATTAAATCCCAACACTTATACCTCTTTTTTATCAAAAAGGCTGGAATGATCATAACCAGCAAGACAGTGCGCGCGACGCGCACCGCTGGCAGAACAACAAAGCGCAGCATTCAAAACCCGTCCAGCACCCAGGTTTCGGCCCAAGCCGACAACGTAGCCACAGGGTGAAGACAAACAATGAGGACCGCACAACACTCGACATCGACAAACCCTGCAATCATCACGGCGTTGGTGATTGCATTGCTGGTGATGGCGTCCACCGTATCTGCCGAGGCACTCCCCGGCCACAGAGATTCACTGCAGCTGGCAAGAGCGGGCGAGCCGGCATTTGATGCAGACCGGCCGCCATTGCCCCGGATTCAATCGAACCATGAGCAAGATACCGGCAGCTGGTCTTTCACTCTTGATAATGATGCGCTGGTCCCCGGCACACGTGATCAGGATTACACCTACGGAATCAGTGCCGCCGCCACAGGTACCAAGGCCCGGGATTTCATCCTTTCACTGGATGCTCCGCTGGGCTGGCTCGACCGTACCTTGGGTGTCCACGGCATTGGCCAGAGCAGCGTGCAGGGGCACAGCTTTGAAGCTGGCCTGTTCGGTTTTACCCCTGAAGACACAAGTGTCTCTTCACCTCAATACGATGATCGCCCTTATGCCAGCATGCTTTATGCCTCCAGTAGCCGCATTCAGGTCAATCCGCAGGAGCAGGTTGCCTGGCACAGCACCCTGACCGTGGGCGCACTGGGCCTGGATCTTGCCGGCAAGGTCCAGAACGGTGTGCACAAAGTGATTGGCAGTAAACATGCCGAAGGCTGGGGCAACCAGATCAGCGACGGAGGCGAACCCACCGCTCGCTACTCACTGGCGCGTCAGAAAACCCTGCCGGTTTCCTCGGACAATCTGGAAGTCAAAAGCACCATGGAAGGCTCCCTGGGGTACATCACCGAAGCACGCTGGAGCCTTAGTTTTCGTGCGGGCAAGCTGCGCAGCCCTTGGTGGCAGAGCAATCCGGAGCTGGTGCGCTATGGTGAGCGCAATAGTCCCACCACACGCGAACATATTCGCGAGCACTATGTGTGGGGCGGTATCGCCTTGATAGGGCGAGGCTACAACGCCTTCCTGCAGGGGCAGTTTCGCGACAGCGAAGTGAGCTATGACAGCGACGAGGTTAACCACGCCCTGGCCGAAGCCTGGCTGGGGTATACCTGGGCATTCGCCGACGGTTACCGACTGAGTTATGTGCTGCGCGGGCATACCTCAGAACTTCGCGAGGGAGAAGGCGACCGAAACGTACTGTGGGGCGGCCTGGTGTTTTCACGCAGCTTTTGATCAGGCGCCAGCAAGTGCTGCTTCCACAAAATCCAGACGGTCCTGGCCGAAGAACATTTCCTCGCCGACAAACAGGGTGGGTGCGCCAAAGACACCACGGCGCACTGCTTGCTCGGTGTTCTCCTTTAGCCGCGCCTTGACGGTGTCGTCCGCCGCCTGCGCCAGCCAGTACCCGGCGTCCAGATGGGCGGCACTGAGTACGCTTTCAACAACGTCCGGCTCAGATAGTTTGCAGGGCGCTTTCCACATGGCCTCGAACAACGCGCGCACCACCGCATCCTGCTCCGGGGTGCCGGCGGCCGCAGCGGCAATGCGCATGGGCATCAGCGTGTTCACTGGAAAATGCGGGTTCATGGTCAGCGGCACCTGATAACGCTCTGCGTAACGGGCGAGATCGCGCATCATGTACATGCCCTTGGCGGGAACGGCGCCCGGCGGATTATTACCGGTGGCCTTGAAGATACCGCCCAGCAGAACCGGCGTCAGTGCCAGCTCGGCACCGGTACGCTCGCACAGGGCCGGGAGCTGACTCCAGGCCAGGTATGCCGTGGGGCTGCCCACATCAAAGAGGAATTCGACTTTCTTGCTCATGCGTTTGTCCTTTCAGGTTGTTCCATCGGTACATCGCCAGCGACGACGATCTTTACGTTTTGCGTGTCGCGCTTTTTTAGAATGTTTCCATCCACGGACGCAGATCCAGTTCGTGGGTCCAGGCATCGCGGGGCTGCTGGTGGAGCATCCAGTAGCTGTCGGCAATATGTTCCGGATTGAGGATGCCATCCTGGTCTTTTTTGGCGTACATGGCGGGGAAGTTATCGCGAATAAAATCGGTATCAATGGCACCGTCGATAATCGGGTGAACCACATGGATACCCTGGGGGCCCAGCTCACGCGCCATGCTTTGCGCCAGGGCTCGCAGTGCGAACTTGGCACCGGCAAAGGCGGAAAACCCGCTACTGCCCCGCAATGAGGCGGTGGCGCCGGTAAAGATTATCGTGCCCTTCTGACGCGGCACCATCACCCGTGCCGCCTCCCTGCCGGTGAGAAAACCGGCAAAGGCCGCCATCTCCCAGACCTTGCGATACACCCGGGCGGTGGTCTCCCGAATCGAGAAACGCACATTGGCGCCGATATTGAACACCACCACCGCCAGTGGCCCGACCTCTTTTTCGATGGTATCGAACAGGGCTGTCATGGCGTCTTCATCACGGGCATCGCAACCAAAGGCCCGCACCCAGCCGCCGTCCTGCTGAATGCTTTCAACCAATGGTGCCAGTGCCTCTTCAGTGCGCCGGGTAACACACACCCGGTACCCTTCGCGGGCAAACCGGCGGGCAATGGCCCCACCGGTGGCATCACCGGCACCAATCACCAACATGGCTGCATTTTGCATGGCTTTCTCCCGGGTGGGGTCAGTAGGTTCTCAATTGGAACTCATAGTGGGTTCTTTTTTGGAACCCGTCAAGCGGGTATGATCGGAATCTCACTCCGGGAGTTCCTCATGCGCTGGCAAGATATCGACCAACAGCCCTGCTCACTGGCTCGCACCCTGGCCATCATTGGCGACAACTGGACCTTGCTGGTGCTGCGCGACTGCTTTCTGGGCGTTCGCCGCTTCGACGATTTCCAGCAACGGCTCGGCGTCACCCGCCATGTGCTGAGCGACCGGCTGCGCAAGCTGACCGAGGGAGGCATTCTGGCAAAGGTGGCGTATCAGGAACGTCCTACCCGCCATGAATATCGCCTGACAGAGAAAGGCAAAGACCTGTACCCCGTGATCGTCCACCTTGCCCAGTGGGGAGACAAATACCTGGCTGACGAGCACGGGGCCCCGCTCCACCGCATTCACACCACCTGCGGGCACACCCTGGATGCCCAGCTGCAATGCGGCCACTGCGGCAACACCGTAAACGCCAACGAGGTACAGGTGAAAGAAAACCCTGGGTTTGAAGGGAAGCTTTTAGTGAACAGTGAACAGTGAACAGTGAACAGTGAACAGTGAACAGTGAAGGCTGCCCGACCGGCTTACCCTGTCAAAAATTTGTTTTTCTTTTTTATAACGTAAAAGGCCGCACCTAAAACAGGGCGCGGCCTCATTCCTGGAAACAACCACAACGCGCTATCGCGCAACTATTAACTATTCACTGTTAATTATTAACTGCTTTCTTGCTGTTCTTTCAGCAGCCCCAACACCTTTTCCCGCAACCAGCCATGGGCAGGATCGCCGCTCTGGTCTCGATGCCAGTACAGGTGCATTTCCAGATCGCTGAGTTCAGCAGGCAACGGACAGACTGTCATGCCTTCACGGGACAAACGTCCCGCCAGCGTGGCCGGCAGGGACAACAGCAGATCGGTTTGCTGGACGGTACTGATGGCCGCCTGATAATGCTGGCAACGCATGCGGATATGGCGCCGGTACCCCAATCGCGCCAGCCCGAAATCTTCCAGTCCTGGCCCCTCCCGGCGCGACGACACCAGCACATGCTGGGCCGCCAGATAGGCCGGCAGATCCATGCCCTCCGCCAGCGGGTGGCCCTCGCGCATCAACACCACCATGGGGCCGGACAGCACCGGCACATGTTCGATGGTTTCCGGCATGGCGAGCATCACATCGCAGGCCAGATCCAGCCGGCCACTGGCCAACTCCGTAGCCATCTGGCGGCGGCGAATGGTCAGCGACTGCAGCCGCACGCCCGGTGCTTCGCCCACCAGTTCCGCCATCAGTGACGGCAGCAGACAACCTTCCAGCCCGTCACGCAGACCCAGCACAAAAGTCCGCTCGGCTTCAGCGGCATCGAATCCACCCTCATCGCTGAGACAACGCTGGAAACCGCCCAGGGAGTGTCGTACCGGGCTGATCATTGCCCGCGCCCTGGCGGTGGGCACCATGCGACTGCCCTGGCGCACAAACAGGGGGTCATCCAGACGGTCGCGCAGACGCCCGAGGGCATGACTAACCGCCGGTTGGGTCAGGTTGAGCACCTTGGCGGCGCGGGTCAGGGAACCCTCGGTATAGATGGCATCGAAGACCACAAACAAATTGAGATCAAACCGAGAGACATGCATGAAATTAATCAATTTCCATGTTGTTAATTCATTGGATTAATTGAAGCGTGGTTACTAGCATCGGTCAATGGATAGATGCCGCACGCCAGATGCTCGTCGCATGTCGCACGGCTTGCGGCCAAAACCACCACAACAACAGGGGACACCATGAACCAGACCTCTCAGCGTATTCTGATTACCGGCGGGGCCTCCGGGTTGGGCCGTGCCATGGCAGAGGCCTGGCTCAAGGACGGCGCCCGGGTATTTATCGGCGACGTCAACGATGAGCGTGGCCGGGAAACGGCGGCGCAGTTGTCCTCCCTGCCCGGCACCGTGGAATTTCAGCATCTGGATGTGCGGGATGCGGCCAGCTTCAATGCCGCCCGTGAATGGATCGAACAGCACTGGGGCGGTCTGGACGTACTGGTGAACAATGCCGGCGTGGCTGCCGCCGCGCGGATTGATCGCGGCGACCTGGCCGACTGGGACTGGATCTTCGATATCAACGTGAAAGGCCCGGTACGCGGTTGCAAGGTGTTCGTGCCGATGATGAAACGCCAGGGACACGGGCATATCGTCAATATCGCTTCCCTGGCCGGGTTGATGAATGCGCCGGTAATGGGTAGCTACAACGTGACCAAGGCCGGCGTCATCGCCCTGTCCGAAACCCTGCGCAACGAGCTGTCCATCCATAACATTGACTGCACCGTGGTCTGCCCCGGTTTCTTTCGCACCAACCTGCATGAATCCGTGCGCTCGCCGGAACCGGGCATGGTGGAGATGGTGGACAAGCTGCTTTCCAGCGACGAGCTCACCGCCAACCAGATTGCCGAGATGATCAAGCAGGCGGTGAACCGCAAACAGTTCCTGCTGATCCCCCACAAGAGTGCCCGGCGGGCCTGGTTCATCAAGCGCTTTGTCCCGCCCCTGTTCCGCCGCGTAATGCGCGACAGCGCCACTCGCCTGGAACGCCACATCAAGAAAGCGGAATCCGCCTGATGCCGGTGATCTATCTGATTCGCCATGGCCAGGCGAGCTTCGGCAAGCCTGACTATGACCAGCTGTCAGAGAATGGCTGGGCGCAGAGTCGCATTCTCGGCCAGGCCATGCAGAACCATGACCTGGGCGTTCCCCTGGCCATTTGTGGCAGCATGCGCCGTCACACAGAAACCGCCCAGGCCGCATTGACCGAACTGGGTCTCCCTGCCCAGTGGCGCACCGATACCGGTTTCAATGAGTACAACCACAAGGAAATTCTGGCCCTGGACTGGCCGCTGGCCGAGGACCATGCCGCCGTCACCGAATGGCTGATGCAACAGGAGCAGCCCCGCAAGGTGTTCCAGCAACGTTTCGAACAGGCCGTACGACGCTGGCAACGGGGTGAGGACAATTACAGTGAAAGCTGGTCACAGTTCCGCGAGCGGGTACTGGCCAGCACCTACAGCCTGGGCAACAGCCTGAGCAAGGGTGACAGCGCCCTGGTATTCACCTCCGGCGGCGCCATCAGTGTAATCATTCAGCATCTCATGAACCTGGACGACGACGCCCTGCTCACCTGGAATCGCACCTTGATCAATACCAGTGTGACACGACTGGTTGTGAATGCAGGGGCTTTGCGGCTAGTGTCAGTGAATGAACATCTACACCTGCCGACGGAGCAGGTGACGTATCGATAGCTGCAAGCTTCAAGCTGCAACGCGGTTCAGGCATTCCAGCGCGTCTATGCTGTGCCCGCGATTCAGGCTCGCGTCGCGGGCGGCGGAGTGTCAAATCACTCAGCCCTTTAACGCGTTGTAGCTTGTAGCTTGAAACTCAACGCTGGTTCGCACGCAGTGCTCCTGCAAACAACAGTCGACCTTTGGAGAAATGCCATGCCCGTCCGCAAGAATATCCTGATCACTGGCGCCAGTTCCGGGCTTGGCGAAGGCATGGCTCGCATCTTTGCGGCCAAAGGCCGCAACCTGGCCTTGTGTGCGCGGCGCATGGATCGTCTGGAAGCACTCAAGGCGGAACTGGAAGAAAAACATCCTGACATTCGCGTACTGATCAAGCCGCTAGACGTGGCCGATTACGATCAGGTGTTCGCTGTGTTTGATGCCTTCCGCACTGAACTGGGCGGTATTGACCGTGTGATCGTCAACGCGGGTATGGGCAAGGGCCAGCCCATTGGCACCGGTTACTTCTATGCCAACCGCCAGACAGCGGAAGTGAACTTTGTGGCAGCGCTGGCGCAGATGGAAGCGGCCATGGAAATTTTCCGTGCCCAGAACGACGGCCATCTTGTGGTGGTGTCATCCATCAGTGCCATGCGCGGCATGAAGAAAAACCTCACCACCTATGCCGCCACCAAGGCCGGGGTGGCCATGCTGGCAGAAGGACTGCAGATGGAACTGATGAATACTCCCATCAAGGTTACCACCCTGTTCCCCGGATTCATTCGTTCGGAGATCAACGAGAAGCTCAAGAACACACCCTTCATCGTTGACACCGAAACCGGCTGCAAGGCACTGGTGAAAAATATCGAGAAGGAAGTCATGAATGCCGCCGTGCCATCCTGGCCCTGGGCACCCATGGGCAGCGCCATGCGCAACCTGCCCCTCAAGCTTGTCGATAAGCTGATGGGGTAATAAAGAGCAATTAACAGTTAATAATGAATAATTAATAGCTGCGCGAGCAGCGCTGTTGTTCTTTTATAACGCTGGAGGCCGCGCCCAAAATCCGGGATCGGCCTCTTGCATAGAAGCACGCGCAACACGCTATCGCTCCGTTATTCATTGTTAACTATTCATTATTAATTGCTTTCCCGCCATTGCATGATGGGCGCCCATTCCTGCCACTCGTCTTTGGCCTGGCGGTTGAGCGGGAAGCGGCGCCCTTCCTCTGCCAGAGGACCTGGCTCAGGCGGGGTGGCGAAACTGATGCCGCCACGCAGCAAATTTTCCAGTGAACTGGACTGCACCTCCGCCCCCTTGAACAGACCCACATCGACAGTCAGACCTGAACTGTTCCAGAACACGCTATTGGTACGCACCAGCTTGCTGTATTCCGGCTTGATGATCGCCTGAATTTCCACATAGCGACTGCCCTCGCTGAGGGCGCTGTCTCCAATAGTGCCCACTTCCATATCGCGATAATAAATATGACGACCTTTTTTCAGGGAGCCCAATTCGTTAGCCACCAGGGTGATTTTTAACCCCAGGTCCGGTTGTTGATCCGGCGGCGTTTCCAGACCGACAAATGCCTTTTGCTGTTCGCCGTCACCGGGCTCCACGGCGATGTATTTCCCCGACACCAGGGTATCCAGATTGCGGGCCCCGGCAATGCCCAATTCCGGTTCCACAATCCAGAACTTGCTGTTCTCTCTCGCCAGCTTCTCCGCATCCCGGTTCAGGCTGGCATGCACATTCACTGTCTTCAGATCGTCACTGAGAACAATATCGTCGACACTGCCCACCGGAACCCCACGGTAGCGCAGCTCCACCCCCGGCTTGATACCCGCTCCGCTCTCGAAGCTGATCTCGATCAGCACATCTCGCTGCAGCAACTGATCGTAGAGCAACCAGGCCGCAACGATCAGACTGAGCAGCGGCACCAACCAGATAGGGGATGGCCAATGTGACTTTTTCACTTCAGGTGCTTCCATGGTCAGACTCCACGTTGATCCGGGATTGTCTTTATCCAGAGTTGTTTGGGGGAAAACGCGTGGGCCGACAGCATGGTCAACACCACCGCCATGGCAAACGCCAGAATGCCGGGCTCGGGCTTCACGCTGGCCAGATTACCGAACTCCACCAGGGCTGCCAGCAGCGCCACAACAAAGACATCGAGCATGGACCAGCGACCGATCCAGTACACCAATCGATAGGCTCGCGTGCTCAGCAAGGGATCCGTTTCACCAGGAGCACGCCAGTAAACCACCGCCAGCACCAGTACCTTGAACAATGGCACCAGCAAACTCGCCACCATGACAATGATGGCGATACCGGGCATACCTGCCTCGAATAGCTGCCAGATCCCATCCACGATGGTACTGGTCTTGCTGCGGCCACCCTGGGTCACCGTCATGATCGGCAACAGATTGGCCGGTACCAACCAGACCAGCGCGGCAATCAACAGTGACCAGTAAAGGGCTCGAGATTCATGCGCCATGGGCATCCCCGCCACACGGATCTGCAATCAGTCGTTGCAGTTGATCCGGTTGAGCCAGGGTCTCCACAATCAGGCGCAACACCACCGCCATTCCCAGACAGGCAATGCCGGCTCCCGGAGTGATCGAGGCCAGATCTCCCAGCTTGGTCATGGAAATCAGGATGCCGAGCAAGAATATATCGGTCATGGCCCACTCCCGACTTTGTCGGTAAACCTGCATCCACCGTGGCGATGCCACCGGTTGTTGCTGACGGGCAGCCCATAACAGCCGGGTAACTACCACCAGATTGGCCAGCGGCATGATCAGCAGGGTAAACAGCAACAGCAGGCCTGCCGGCAGGTAAACGCCATGCATGAGTGCGCCGATGCAATCCAGCAGGCTGGCGCTGTTATCCAGCCCCAGATTCTCCAGGCGAAGCAGCGGCAGGGTCATGGCGGGCACCCACAAGAACGCGGTGGCAACGGACAGCGCCAGCAGGGAGTCTGGCTTCAGCCGCCAGGCACCGCTGAGCCGACAGTCACACCTGGGACAACGCCAACTGCCGCGTCCCTTGCCGGCAGGCATGCGCAGACGGGTATGACAATCCGGGCATTGCAGGGTATCCGGCTGACATGATGGGCGAGAACCTTCCCGGTTCGCTGACAACGGCGACTCCTTTCCTGTGGGGAGCAGACAGAATGACATTGCCTGATTTCAGCGTCTGTGAAAACCAGCGGGGTTTTTACGGATTTTTATAAAGGGGAAACGGATAGCTGATTGTGGCAGGGTCAACGGATTGGCCGAATCAGTGAGCACACATACCGCAACTCTCCAGCAAAACCTGCAGGAACCGGAGTACAACGAAGGGCGCGTTCTGCAAAGGCCTGTCGAGCCTGGCAAGGCCTGATCGCCCTGCGGTCGATTCCGCTCTTCACACAGTTCGCGGCTCATACCCTGACGAGCACAAGAGCTCCACTCCTACAGCGGCTCCGCAGAACAGCAGAGAATTTCGGGAACTTTTCCGGGGTGACCGNGTAGCTTGTAGCTTGTAGCTTGTAGCTTGTAGCTTGTAGCTTGTAGCTTGTAGCTTGTAGCTTGTAGCTTGTAGCTTGTAGCTCGTAGCTATCAGTCTATCGGGCCGGGGGTCTTGCGCTTTTTCACAGTGGCAAAGCCACCCTGGGTATCCGGTGCGGCAGGCTTGCTGCTGCGTCGACCTGCCGGTTTTTTTGCAGCGGCTTTTTTCTTCAGCCCTTTCTTGCCTGCCTTCTTGGCATCCGCTTTCTTTTTCAGCTTGTTCTTTTTGCTACCCGCCGCCTTGCCATTGGACTTGAGCTTCTTCGGACCCAGAAAATTGCCTTTCAGTGCTTCCACAATCCGGAACTCGAACTGCTGACGCAGGTAGCGCTGGATGCTGGCCATCAAGTTCCACTCATGGGCAGCAATCAGGGAGATCGCGGTGCCCTCACCGCCCACCCGGCCGGTTCGGCCGATGCGGTGCACATACTCGTCGCCGCTACGGGGCATGTCGAAGTTGATGACCAGATCCAGGCCTTCCACATGAATACCGCGGGCCGCCACATCGGTGGCCACCAGCACCTTAACGCCACCATCCTTGAGACGATCCATGGCCAGCTTGCGGTCTTTCTGATCCTTCTCGCCATGGAGGACAAACACCTTCAGATTGGGAGTCCGCAGCACGCCACCAAGCCGATCCGCCTGCTCACGGGTGTTGGTGAAAATCACTGCCTTGTCATAGGTCTCATGGGCCAGCAGCCATTGCACCAGGCGCTCCTTGTGGGCCACATCATCGGCGGTGATGATCTGCTGCTGGATGGATTCGTTCAGGTCGCGCACGGTATCCAGCAGCAGGAACTTCGGCTCACGCAGCACATTTTCCACCACGCGATCCATGGCGTTGCCACCACGGGTAGCGGAGAACAGCAGGGTTTGTCGCTCGGCAGGACATTCCGCCGCCAGACGCAAAACGTCCTCACTGAAACCCATGTCCAGCATGCGGTCAGATTCATCCAGCACCAACACTTCCAGATCTTTCAGCAACAGATTACCGGCTTCGAGATGCTCGATCAGACGCCCCGGCGTGCCGATCAGGATCTCCGGATTCCTGCGCATCTTCGCCGCCTGCACCTTGAAGTCCTCGCCACCGGTGAGCAGCTCTGCCTTGACGAAGGTATAGCGGGCCAGTGCTTCCACCTGCTTGAGCGTCTGCTGAGCCAACTCACGGGTGGGCAGCAGGATCAGGGCGCGGGTATCGGTGCGGGGACGGGAATGCTGCAACAAGCCATTGAGCAGCGGCAACAGGAAGGCCGCTGTCTTGCCGCTACCGGTGCGGGCGATTACCCGCAGATCATGTCCGGCCATCGCCTCGGGAATGGCAGACGCCTGAACCGGGGTAGGATTGGTAATTTCCATTTCGGACAGGGCGCGCACCAGGCGCTCATGAAGATCGAGTTCGGCAAAGCTGGACATGCTGGTATGACTCCTGAATACAGAGTGCCATTGTAGCAGCTGGGGGAGTTGAAAGTTCAAAGTTTAAAGTTCAAAAGCGCGGGAAGCGCCCCTGTTCCTGCAAGGCCCAGCCCGCGCCGCACTTTATGGACGCGGACTTCGACCGCATAGCCCTGCCATCTCAGGACCGCGCTTCAACTTTGAACTCAATCGGCCACCCAGGCGAAGCGTGGCACCGTCTCCCCGTCCTTTTCCACCGTCTCGGCAAACATGGCCAGTGGTCTGACCCACAGCGCCCGTTCGCCGTAGAGCGGGTAATAGACCACCAGCGTCTCTTCTGTCTCGGAATGGGTAGCCAGCCCAATAACCTGGTAATCGTTGCCTTTGTAGTGCCGGTAACGGCCGGGTTTTACTTCACTCAAGTCATTCTCCTCTTGCCAGACGCTCGGCAATGGCCGCCAGCACCTGGGGATTCCACGGCAGGCCCACATGGGTGCCGGTCACTTCCACATTTTCCGTTAGCGGGCCCTCGTTCTCCAGACAGCACTGCCAGTTCACAATGCCATCCGCGCGGGTGTAAATCGCCGTACAGGGCACCGGTGGCGGAGCAATGCGGTCGTAAAACGCCTCACGATCAGGATTCTGGTGCTGCGGATTGAACAGCCGGAACAAGGCCGACACATTATTTGCCTCTGGATCGCCATTGATGGGGCTGCCAAGGGTAAACACGTGACTGACCCGCTGCGGAAAAACCCGCGCCAGCTCACGGGCAAACACCCCGCCCAGACTCCAGCCCACCAGTGCCACCGGCTGCTCATGCCGGGCATGAATGGCCTGAAGCTGGCTGACCAGCAGCTCACGTCGCTGTCGATTCATGCCGGTGTTGGTGCCCTGGGCCCAGCCGTAGCTGCTGTAGCCCAGCCGTGCGAGGCTGCGTCGTAATGGCCGGGTACTCACATCGCTGGCACCAAAGCCGGGCAGCACCAGCACCGGCTGACCATTGCCCGCCGGCAAACGCCGGTGGCCAAGCCCTTTCGCCAGATAGCGCCCGTAGGCTAGCATGGCCCGGCTTTCGCCCAGCAACAGTCCCATTGAGGGCGGCGACAGCTTGTCGGTCATCATCCTGCTCCGAATTCGTTACACCAGACCACGCTGGCTATGACAGGAATGGTACCCTGTGAAAAAAACCGTTAAATAGTCCGGTAGACGATTGGCTCAACTGACCCGCCCGGGAACACCACCGCCCGGCAACAGTCACAGTGACCAGCCAATGGCTGAAGCCGGAAAAGAGGAAAACATGCAGAAAACCCTGGTAGCCCTGATCTCCCTGCTCCTGCTGTGCAGCACCAGCCAGGCCATGGCCCGCAAGTCTGCCGAGGGCAAGAATGTATATGGCTGGGTGGAAAACACCACACTGATGCCCTGGGGCGTCAAGTTGAAGGCAAAGCTGGACAGCGGCGCCCTCACTTCTTCCCTGCATGCTACGGATGTGAAAGTTTTTGAGCGCAATGGTGAAAAGTGGGTGCGCTTCACCGTGGATGTGGAAGACCTGGCCACTGGCGAAAAAGTCTCACAGACCTTTGAAAAACCCCGCTATCGCAAGGTATTGATTCGTGGCGCCGGCGGCGAGGATCGCCGCCCGGTAGTGCTGATGCAACTGTGCATGGGCGATACTGTCTATGAGGAACAGTTCACTCTCAATGACCGCTCCGACATGATCTACCCGGTTCTCCTGGGCCGCCGCACCCTGTCGCACCTGGGCTATCTGGATGTGACCGAGACCTTCCTCCACGACCCCACCTGCACCGCCACATCACCGCTTAAGCTGGACAAGGATCAGGAAGACGACAAGGACATCGACGACTGACCACTTGGGAGGACAAGCTTCAAGCTACAACGCGGCATAGGGGCTTGCGAAGACCGAAACACAGGGCCGCGTCCAGAATCCTGGTGCGTCCCGGTCGTTTTAAAGCAAAAAATCTGGCCGAAATCAGATTTTTTTCGTTTGGTTGTAGCACTGGGTGGCTCCAGGTGTCCGGGCGCGGCCCGAATGCTGAAGTTTGCACCCACCTTCCCGGCGCGTTGCAGCTTGAAGATTGAGGCTTGTAGCTGCCTTACGCCGGATTCACCTCGAAGTACCCCAGCAAACCATCCAGCGCTTCGCGCAGCACATTCCCCTGCAGGCTGATACGCGCCTCCAGTTCGGCCACCGCATCCTCCGAGTCCATGGCGTCGATGTTTTCCTGCAGCAGATCCAGCGCCTTGATGCGCTTGATCTCCAGCTTGTCGTTCACATCCAGTTCCAGGTTGTCCTGCCAGGCCAGGTTAATGCGCGTGACCACCATGCCGGTTTCCAGGTGCGCCAGAATCTCTTCCTGGCCCAGATCCACGGCAGTGAACTTCACCGCTGCACCTTCGTCCTTTACGCCTTTGAGCTCGCAACGGTCACCCAGGGTAAACCCCTCCGGCAGCAGCTTGGTGTCACGCAGCCAGTTGCTGAAACTGGTGTACGGGGCAGAGTTGGGCGCTGGATAGGCCACCGGCAGAGTCCCTATGGCCTTGCGCAGGCAGGCCACCACCTCTTCAGCACGGGTGGCGGAGGACGCATCCACCAGTACCCGCTTGCGTTCGGTATCAATCAGCAGACTGGTGCGCCGGGAGCGGGTGAACGCACGGGGCATCAACTCAAAGGTAATCTGCTCTTTCAGCTCGGCCTTTTCCTTGCGACCTACCTTGCGGCCTTCCTCGTCCTGAATGTGCTCCACCTTCTCATCCAGCAATTCCTTGATCACCGGACCGGGCAGCAAGCGGGTTGTTTCCTGATAGGTGCAATAGATGAAACCATCCACCGCATAGGCCATGGGATCCTGCCCCTTCAACGGCGGCACAAAGCCTTCCGTGCGCAGTGTCTGACTGCCACAGGGCTGGCAGCGGTTATTGGCCAGGATTTCATCCAGCTCGGCCACGGAGAAGGAAAAGGGCTCATCGCCCAGATACACAATCAGGTTCTTGATCCACATAGTCTTGTATCCAAAAGCCGGGGCGAAAAAGGGCGCCACCGGAAAACGGGGGGCCGGCCACAGTAGCGAAATGCCCAGCCCGCCTCAAGCGCTACGGTTGCAACTGATCAGCAAACCGGCAAACTCACTATTCTGTAGCAGACCTCGCCACGGGCACATTGCCAGGCGGACAATGAAATCTGGAGCTCCCATGGATTACCTGCGCACCCCGGACAGTCGCTTCGAACGCTTGCTCGATTATCCCTTCGATCCTCACTATGTGGATGTGGGCGGTCTGCGTATGCACTATCTGGACGAGGGCCCCGGTGACGCGGATCCGGTACTCATGCTCCATGGCGAGCCGTCCTGGTCCTACCTGTACCGGCACATGATTCCAGTCTGCGCCGCCGCCGGTCACCGGGTGATCGCTCCGGACCTGATCGGTTTTGGCAAATCCGACAAACCTATCGATATCAACGCTTACAGCTACCAGAGTCATATGGACTGGTTGCTATTGCTGCTGGATCAACTTGAGCTGATCAATATCACCCTGGTGTGTCAGGACTGGGGCTCATTGCTGGGCCTGCGCCTGGCAGCAGAAAACCCGGACCGTTTCCGTGCCATCGTGGTGGGTAACGGTATGCTGCCCACCGGGGACCAGAAAACCCCCAAGGCCTTTCAGCTATGGAAGAACTTTGCCATCTACAGCCCGGTATTCCCCATCGCGCGTATCATCGATAGCGGCACCTTCCGTAAACTCGGCCCGGACGAACGCCGCGCCTACGATGCCCCCTTCCCGAACCGCAAGTACAAGGCGGGAGCAAGGGCCTTTCCCAAGCTGGTGCCGGTCACCCCCAATGACCCGGCCAGTGACGCCAACCGAACGGCCTGGCAATCCCTCGAGCAATGGGACAAGCCCTTCCTGACTACCTTCAGCAATGGCGACCCCATCACCCGCGGCGGCGACAAGTATATGCAGGAGCGGGTACCAGGCGCCAAGGGACAGCCACACCAGACCCTGGTGGGCGGGCACTTTCTTCAGGAAGATTCGCCGGTGGTGTTTGCCCGGGCGGTTAACGCCCTGCTTGAACGACTGGACTGATGCGCTGCCCGCCGGAGTCTCACCCCGGCGGGGTACAGCGACTGCGCCTCACAACCTGTGCAGGTTTATCAGCAACAGGGTTACAACACGCCGCCCTGAGCAGCGGGTACGCCAACGCAGGCCCTGGGCAACACTTGATTGCCGGGCAGGTAGCGGCCAAACGCCTGCGCTTCACCCAGCGCCGGATCGAAACCGTTCTCCCGGTCCCAGGCCACCCGGCCATTGATGATAGTGGCGGTAACCGCATCGTCATTGCGCTTCACGATACGCTGGATTTCCGCATCCTCGATGGGCATGGGCGCCCAGTGCACGTCATCCAGTTCCTCAGTGAGCCCCTCCGGGTCCACGATCACCACATCCGCCCGGGCCCCTTTGGCGATATGCCCCGCCGACAGGCCAAACCAGTCCGCCAGGTCCGAGGTGACCTGCTGCACCCCTTCTGCCACGCTGATGAAAGGCACCCCTTCCAGCTCCGCATCACGAACATACTTGAGCAGGCGTAACGGAAAGTTGTACTGGGCAATGGATTCCAGATGGGCACCGGAATCGGCAAACCCCACATGGGTATGGGGGCTGGCCAGCAGTTTGCGCACCACGTCCGGGCGATGGTTGCCGTAGTTGGTTTTCCAGCGCAGTGCATTGCGGTACTGCACCGCCAGATCGAAATAGGCATCCACCGCATCCTTGCCGTCCCGGGCACCGATTTCCTCGAAGTTCTTGCCGATCAGGGATGCATCCGGGCAGTCCACCACCCAGCAATCACTGAAATCCCGATGCCACAGCCCCTTGGTGAACAGGGCATTCACATGCTTCTTGAACAGCTTGCGGAAGGCCGGGTCATCCACCTTCGCGTACATGGCGTCCTCGTCCTTGTAATCACGCAGCAACTCGCCGGAAGCAAACTCCTCAAACGCGTTGACGTTCAGCCCACTCAGATAAACGGTGAAGGGTGCCGGCAGGGTCTGCCAACGGAAATTGCCGCGCAGGATACGGTTGGCCAGAAACCCGCTGAGGCGGGTGACCACGTTCAACCAGGGGTTGGACTTGAGATCCAGTGCAGTGAGCATGGAACACTTCATCGGGCGGCGGAACAGCCCGTGGGCCTGCCAGAGAAAACGCAGCACATTTACTTTCTTGACCGCATCGGGGGCGCCCTGCATGACGCCGTTACGACGACGCAACACCGCAAACAAACGCTTGAATTCATTCCAGCGGGCATAGGTGGACGGCAAGGGCCGTGACCAGGCGCGATCACCGTCCACCTTGTCCAGCCTCGTAGTCATCAGCGACAAACCCACACACCCGGCGTCCAGTGCTTCCTCCAGGAACTGCTCCATGCGCTGCAGCTCCTGCTCGGACGGTTTCACGTCAGAGGTGGCACGCTCCAGCCCCATTACCGCCACGCGCAAATCGGAATGGCCAATGAAAGAACCCAGGTTCGGCCCCAGGGGGTGCTGCTCATAGAAGCCACGATAACCGGCAGCATTTTTCCAGCGTTTGCGCTTTTCCAGTACCGGTAATACCAGCTCCCGGGGCACCGCCTCCACCCGAGTGAACAGATCCGAGCAGTCTTCCGGTTGCGCATTGACCATGCTGATGGAACAGGAGCCGATCATCACCGTGGTGACCCCGTGTCGCACCGACTCCTTGAGCGCCGGTGCCGCAATCACCTCGGCATCATAGTGGCTATGGGTTTCGATAAAGCCCGGCGTTACCCACTTGCCGGTGGCATCGTAGTAATGCGTGGCGGAATCTGCCGGCAATGGCTGATCACTGATCTTGATCACCCGGCCATCGCGAATGCCAAGATGACAAATACCCCGGCTGTCACCGGAGCCATCGAAGACTTCACCATGATTTATCACGATATCGAAGACAGGCTGCATGTGCTTTCCCTTACCTGGCCCACAGCCATTTTGGCGAAGGCTTTATTGTTATCTACAGAAGAGGAAAGAATGTAAGAGAAAGCCGGGTACAAAAGCCCGGACAATTGGTGACAGCTTACCGTGGAAACGGGACATCCCCGCCTCAGACTGTCGCTTGCGGTACCGCTCTCCAGAACTCCGCGCGATTGCGGCCCTGCGCCTTGGCGCGATAGAGCATCGCGTCCGCCCTCGCCATCAGTTCGCGTTCATCCGCTTCATCAGCGACGTGCCAGATTGCCACACCAAAGCTGGCCGAGACGGGTAATGCCTCGCCGTTCTCCAGCGTCAACGGGGAACGCTCGATGCCAACCCGGCAGCGTTCGATCACCCGGTCCGCGCCACTGGCATCGGTTTCAGGCAACAACAGCACAAACTCTTCACCGCCAATACGGCCAATGACATCGGTTTCCCGCAGGCAGCGGCGCAACACGCTGGCCACGCGCACCAACACGTCGTCCCCCACCCCATGTCCATGGGTGTCATTGATACGTTTGAAATGGTCCAGATCCATCAGGCAGACGCCGAGCGGCTGCCCGCCGCGGCGGGCACGGGCCAACTCATGACCAAACCGGTTGAACAGCTCACGGCGGTTGGATAACCCGGTGAGCGGGTCATGCAGGGCCTGATTGCGAATCTGCGCCTCCCGGTAGACCCAGCGACCGAGCAACAGGGCAATCAGCGTGATCACCACTGTGATGAACGGCACCATGAAGGCCACCGTGCTGGCAATCCAGTAGTAGGACAGCACCTCCTGGGTAATGGGGTAGGTAAGGAAGTAAATCGCGTGGGCGCTGTAACCGCGCACTGACAACCAGGCCAGCAGTAACACCACCAATACCGAGAAGGCAAAATTCCAGGCCACCCGCGGGAAACCGAACAGGACAAAGCCCACCAGTGGTGAGCCCACCAGTACCATCCCGGTCATGGGGCTGTATAAGCCCACCGTCCAGCCCAGCAACAGAAAGCCGATACTGAAGAACGACATGAACACCACGGGGTAATAGACGGAATGACGCTTAATACGCCGCAACAATGCGCCCCAGGCGATCAGCACCAGCCAACCCGCCTGGTTGAACAGCATCACCTGCCCCATCACCTCCGCCCCTTCGGCAGACACAAACTGCGTGGCAAACTCGGTGAAATTAACAGTGAAAAGGTGCCAGAGGTAAACGAGCCCCATATAGCCCCAGAGCAACACGGAAAGCAGCAAACACTTGTCCCTGTCGCTCCACTCGAGCAATCGGTAAATCGCCAATAAGCGTGCAGGCTTTTTTTTCATTATTATGCGTGACCTGGTTCACACCTTCACTGCCATTATGGCAGGCCGCACCTCCACCTGAAGTGGTCAGAATAACGTCTGTCCCGGACAGGCCACCAGTGGTCGGATATTGCCATCACTCGTAGCTCAGGTGCGTCGCCTTGCCCCGGAACACCCGGTAAATGAAAACGGTGTAGCCAAGAATCATGGGCAGGGCGATCACCGCCCCCCAGAAGGTAAACAGCAGGGATTCCGTGGCCGAGGCTGCATCCCAGATCGACAGCTGGCCGAGCACCACATCCGGGAACAGGCTGTAGGCCAGACCAATTCCTGCCAGCACGCAGATCACAATCAGCGCCAGAAACGCCAGCCAGCCGTAGCCGTTGTCGAGAATCTGGTGGCTGTTGAAAATCCAGATCAAGCCCGCCCAGGCCAACCCGGTAGCAATGGGAATCGGCATAAGGCCAATGGCATTGGGCAGAGTGAACCACTTGTCCGCAATGGTCTGGCTCACCAGCGGGGTGGCGATGGAAATCAGCAGCAGGAAAGCGCCCATGGGCCACACCGCCAGCTGCCCCCAACGGGCAGCCTTCCGGAACAGCTCGCCTTCTGTCTTGATCAGCAACCAGGCCGCACCGAGCATGATATAGAGCGCCGGCAACGCCAGCCCGATCAGCACCGCAAACAGGGTGCTGGTGGCATCACCGGTGAGTCCTGTGACGTAGGCGCCCAGCATCCAGCCCTGGGACACGGACGCCACCAGGGAACCGAGGGCAAACAGCCGGTTCCACATGGCCTTGTGCTGATCACCGGCTTTGACCCGAAAATCGAAGGATACCCCCCGCAGGATCAGCCCCATCAACATGATGGTCACCGGCAGGTAGAGTGACGTCAGCACAATGCCATGGGCCCGGGGAAAGGCGATCAGGAGAATCCCCACCCCGAGCACGATCCAGGTCTCATTGGCATCCCAGAACGGTCCGATGGCCGCCACCATCACGTCCTTTTCCGGGTCGGAGGCGAACGGCAGCAGCATACCGATACCCAGATCGTAGCCGTCCAGCACCACATAGATCAGCAGCGCCAACCCCATGGCCCCGGCGAAAAACAGCGGCAACCAGTATCCCAGATCCATCATGCGTCTCCTTCGGTGCGAGCGTCGTCCATGGCCAGTTGCTGCGGTGTCAGCGACAGGGAACGGGCCGGCTTGGTGGCCAGATAGCGCAATGCGGCGATGTAGGCCACCAGCAGGAAGGCGTACAGCAACACATAACCAAACAGGGTGCCGGCAACCGTGGCACTACTGTGGTCGGCCACCACCTCCGAGGTTTTCAGCAGGCCGTCCACGATCCAGGGCTGACGGCCAATCTCGGTGACGTACCAGCCCGCCAGCACCGCCACCCAGCCGGAGAAGGTCATGATCGACATGGCACGCAACAACCAGGGGTGGGCGCTACTGCTTTCCTCTCTGTCGCGAAACAAACGCCACAGGGCCCACCAACCTACCAGCACCATCAGCATGCCCACACCCACCATGATGCGAAACGCCCAGAACACCGGCGCCACCGGCGGGTGTTCGCCCTCGAATTCATTCAGCCCTTTCAGCTCGCCCTCCCACTCATGGGTCAGAATCAGGCTGGCCAGCCCCGGCACCTTGATAGCCATGTGCGTGGTTCTGGCGTCTTCGTCCGGGAAGCCAAACAGGGTCAGAGGCGCATTTTTCTCGGTCTCCCAGATGCCTTCCATGGCCGCGATCTTGGCCGGCTGGTGCTCCAGGGTATTGAGACCGTGCATGTCACCGATCCACACTTGCAGGGGAGCCAACACCGCCGCCATCAGGGCACCGGTGCGCATCACCTTCCAGGTGGCGGGACCATCGACTTGCTTCAGCGCCCGCCAGGCACTGACGCCCATGATCAGGAACGCTGCAGTGAGCAGCGAGGCATTCAGCATGTGCGCAAAGCGATAGGGGAAAGACGGATTGAAGATCACCGCCCACCAGCTTTCCACGAAAAACACCCCGTCTTCGATGCGATAGCCACTGGGGGTCTGCATCCAGGAGTTCAGGCTCAGGATCCAGAACGCGGAGAATGAGGTGCCCACCGCCACCAGCGCCGTGGCAATCAAGTGCGTGCGGTTGGACACCCTGTCCTTGCCGAACAGCATGATGCCCAGGAAGGAGGCCTCCAGGAAAAAGGCCGTGAGCACCTCATAGCCCAGCAGTGGGCCCGCTATGTTGCCAGCCCTTTCCATGAAGCCAGGCCAGTTGGTACCGAACTGGAAGCTCATGGTGATGCCCGAGACCACCCCCAGCGCAAAGCTCAGCGCAAAAATCTTTACCCAGAAGAAATAGGCGTATTCCCAGGCCTTGTCGCCGGACAGGGTATAACGCAGGCGGAAGTAGAACAGCACCCAGCACAGACCAATGGTGATGGTGGGAAACAGAATGTGAAAACTGATGTTGGCGGCAAACTGCAAGCGCGCCAGCAGGAAGGGGTCAAATTCCATTCCATATCTCCTGAAGGAATATCCATATAACCATACTATCAGGCTCTTCCGGGCTGCCCAGATGACAAATTGTCCATCCCTCTGCCAGACGTGAACAACGCGTCAGTAATAACACTATCTCTACAAAGGACACAATTCGTTAGATAGCGCACAACAAGGACACTACAGCGCCCTTTCTGTTTACCCAACAAAATGCATTTCATCATTTTTTGCAGCGCTGGCTGCGACTTCGATATCTGTACCGGAATTAACGGGAGAGTCCCATGAGCAAAACAAAAAAAGTGTTTCAGGCATTGAGTGCCGCCGCTGCGCTGACGCTCAGCAGTACCGCTTTCGCGGCGGTGGAGCGTACCTTCTGCGTATTCGACATCATCGGCGCCAGTGGCGACACCTACAACATGATGAAAGACTACAAGACCGCCGCCCTGGCCTGGGGGGTGGATGTGGAACTCAAGCCCTACACTGACGAAAAGATCGCCTCTGAAGATCTCAAGGCCAACCAGTGTGATGCCGCTGTTCTCACCGGCATCCGCGGTCGCCAGTTCAACAGCTACACCGGCAGCATGGATTCCATCGGCGCCATTCCCAGCTACGACGCCATGCAAACCGTGATCGCGGTACTGGCCAGTGGCAAAGTGGACCAGCATCTGGTGTCTGGCCCCTATGAAGTGGGTGGCGTGTTCCCCCTCGGCGCGGCCTTCCTGTTCCTCAAGGACAAGGAAATTGACACCGTGGAAGAGCTGGCCGGTAAATCCATCGCCGTTCTGGAGTACGACAGCGCCCAGGCCAACATGGCCTCCCGGGTGGGCATGTCTCCGGTCATGTCAGATATCACCAACTTCTCTACCCGCTTCAACAATGGCTCCGTGGATATCTGCTTTGCCCCGGTAATGGGTTATTCCGCTCTGGAACTCTACAAGGGCATGGCCCCCAGCGGCGGCATCCTGGATTACGTCCTCGGTCAGCTGAGCGCCCAGGTAATCATTCGCAAGGACCGCTTCCCGGACGGCTTCGGTCAGCAATCCCGCAAATTCATGTCTGGCCAGTTTGACCGCGCCATGAAGCTGATCGACAACGCCAGCAGCGAAATCGATGACAAATGGTGGATCCGCATCCCCGAGGCCGACAAGCTGCGTTACGACCAGATGATGCGCGAGGCCCGCATTGCCCTCACCAAAGATGGCGTTTACAACAAGGACATGATGAGCCTGCTGCGCAAGGTACGCTGCAAGCAGGAACCGTCCCGCGCCGAATGCGTCAACCCGGTGGAATAACCCCACCCGCTCCGGCCACCGGCACTCCCCGGTGGCCGGGGCCTCCCTGCCCCTTTCCCCACACAAATCCCCTTTCCGCACTGTTCACCGAGCCAACGGCAAATATTGTCGCCGGTAAATCACTGCGGGGCTCACCCGCCCTCTGTTACGCTGATGCACCCAGTCACGTGATGGAGTCACCATGAGCCCGACCTACGGCTTCCAGTTTGATAACAGCTACGCCCGGCTGCCCGAGGCCCTGTTTTCCCTCAGTGCCCCCCAGCCTGTGGCCAAGCCGGACATGGTGCTGTTCAACCACGCCCTGGCCGATGAACTGGGGTTGGACGCAGATGCCCTGGCCCAACAGCCAGACTGGTTCAGCGGCAACACGGAGATTCCCGGCAGCACCCCCCTGGCCCAGGCCTATGCCGGCCACCAGTTCGGCAACCTGACCATGCTCGGGGATGGACGCGCCATCCTGCTGGGTGAACACCTCACAGAAGATGGCCGCCGGCGGGACATCCAGCTGAAAGGAGGCGGCCGCACTCCGTTTTCCCGCGGCGGCGATGGCCGTGCGGCCCTGGGGCCCATGCTCCGGGAATATGTCATCAGCGAAGCCATGCATGGCCTGGGTATACCCACTTCACGCAGCCTGGCAGTGGTAGCAAACGGGGAGCCGGTCTACCGGGACCAACCGCTGCCCGGCGCCATCCTTACCCGTGTGGCCGCCTCACACCTGCGCGTGGGCACCTTCCAGTACGCCGCCGCCCAGCAAGACCCTGCCCTGATGGACACCCTGATAGACTACACCCTGCACCGCCACTATCCGGACCAGCAGGGCAACGACAACCCGGCGCTGGCGCTGCTGGACGCAGTAATAGCTGAGCAGATCGCCCTGGTAACCCACTGGATGCGGGTGGGTTTCATCCATGGTGTTCTCAATACAGACAACGTAACCCTCAGCGGTGAAACCATCGACTATGGCCCCTGTGCCTTCATGGATCGTTACGACCAGGACACCGTATTCAGCTCCATTGATCGCCAGGGCCGCTATGCGTTTGGCAACCAGCCGGCAATCACCCAGTGGAACCTGACCCGCTTTGCAGAAACCCTGCTCAGCCGCATGGATGACGATGTAGACCGCGCCATCGAGATGGCCACCGAGCGACTCAAGGGCTGGAGCAGCACCTATGATGCGAGCTGGCTGGCCATGATGCGAAACAAGCTGGGACTGACAGGCGAGCAGGCAGAAGATGAAAGCCTGATCACGGATCTGCTCTCCCTGATGCAGTTACACAAGGCGGATTACACCAATACTTTTCGCCTGCTGATTGGCGGGCAACAACCGCAGGGCCAGGCTTACAACAATGATGCCTTTGCCAGCTGGCATGCACGCTGGCTGGCGCGCCTGGAACACGAAGGCAACGTTGATGACAGCTGGGCACGGATGCGACAGAACAACCCGGCTATCATTCCCCGCAACCATCAGGTGGAAAAGGCGTTACAGGCCGCAGAAGAAGACGGCGACCTCAGTGTGGTTAACCGTCTGCTGGCCGCACTGAGCGATCCTTACGCGGATCGCGATGCAGAGGACCCTTATGTGCAACCTCCGAAAGAGGATGAGGTGGTGTGCGCTACTTTTTGTGGGACGTGACGATTCCGCAGAGAGGAAATTGAAATGCGTTTCTGGAATCCTTACCTCGCTTGGGCTCGGATCGCGAGCAGGCTCGCTCCTACAGCGGCTTCGTAGAAACGCCGAAATCCGGGGAACTTTTCGACCTCTCTTATTCCAATCGAGTGTAGCTCGTAGCTCGTAGCTCGTAGCTCTCAGCCCAGCCGCAAATGGTTATCCCACCAGCCTCCCGGCAGATCCAGCCACTGGCTTTGCAGCTGACCATCCCGATAGCCGAAATAACGGCAGCGCCCCTGACCGGAGGTCACGGCAAAGCCTTCATCCACCACGCCAACACCGGCGCAGTCCGCCATGGGCACATCCACCAGCGTCTCGGCACTGTCCAGATCCCAGACGAAGAAACGGTTCCCACGGGGGGCCGTCATGGCCACCTGGCGGCGCCGGCTGTGAATGGCAATGCTGGCCGTGTACTGGTCCATCATGGCCAGCTGTGACGGGGCCACCGGAAAAGGCTGATACGCATCACCGGGGCGCCTTACCGCCAGCAGCGGCACAGATTCCCAGGCATCCCCCTGATACTGCTGCCCCGTGATCACCGTGCCGTCATCCGCCACCGCCAGATGCCGAATGCTGCTTTGTTGGTGGCGCAGGGTTTCCTTGCTGTGCAACTCACCATGGCGATCCATGATCACCAGGCTCGGCGCCATGTTGTCCAGATTGGTTTTCTCGCGGCTGCCTTCGGTGCGGATGCCGCCGTTGGCCACCACCAGCGATTCTCCACCCGGCATCCAGGCCAGCTGATGAGGTCCAACACCATGGGTGGGCACTTCTCCGTCATGGATCAAACGCAACGAGCCGGATTCCAGACGGTAACGACCGAGCACACCCCGGCCCGGCTCATCCAGATCATTCTCGGTGGCATACAACCACTCGCCGGCACCATGGAATACCGCATGACCATAAAAGTGCCGCTGCGGCTGGCTGCGCACCGTCTGCAACAAGCGCCCGTCACGCAGATCCACCAGATAACTTTCCCGGGAAGGACGACGCCCCACAAACAACGCCACCGGCAAAAACGGATGACGCGCCACATCATGACAGCGCTCCGCCACCGGAGTGGCAAAGGCGCGACGGCCATCGAGAAAGTAGCCCGCACAAAAATGCTGCCCGGCAGCATCATTACGAGCCGACAACAACAGTGGCGACTGCCCCCTGCCCTGCCATAACGCCCAGCCACCCAGCGCTGCCACGCCACCAATAGCGGCACCCATGCCAAGAAGATGTCGTCGTGTCAGTGTCATGATTTCCTCACCAGGCACAGCCCCTGCCAGAACATGCGGGAGCGCAGCGAGTTTCGAGTTTCCAAGAGCAAAACCCAAGCCCGCCAGGCGCCAAAGTTTTTTACGCTTTTGACTTTCGCAACTCGAAACTCGTCACTCGAAACTGTCTTTAATCCCCGTCATTGGCATTAAAGCCCAGCTGAATTCCCAGATCTTTTGCCAGCTCTACCTGCTGAAGATTTTCCAGATTATCCAGGCTGTCATACAGGGATTGCAGCCGTGGCAGGTTCTCCTTGTTCTGCACCAGCTCCACCAGTGGCGCTGGCAGGCCCGCCAGTTTTTGCGCGGTATTTTCATAGCCGGAATCGATACGGGAAACCAGTTGCGCATCGCCCACCAGCGAACGCACCTGCTCCCAGACTGCGCGGGCACCGGCCAGGGATGCCTGCAGGTTGCCGATGGAATGTTGACTACGCCATGCCTCGGCCTGCCACGGCTGCGGCACCCCTTTATTCAGACGTCCCATGGGCGTACCCAGTTTTTTCTTGAGCACATCCACGGCGGTAATCTGGGTTCGCAGAATGAGGCTCAGCGCTTCATCAGCACTGGCGTATCGCTGGTTGGGAAAATCGACCAGCATGGCGGCCATTCCCTGCGGCCCTTCCCACAGTTCCAGCACGGCTTTCGACAGCGCCTGCTGGTGACGGGCAATCCCGGTAAGTAGCGGACAATACCGATCGGACCGGGTGTCCAGATCCACGGCCTCATCAAACAGCACGTACTCGAACGCACTCAGTCCCTGCACCACCACGCTGGCGCCTTCCAGCGCCTCCTGGCTCAGTGGCGACGAGGCATCCAGCAGCGCTTCCACCTGGCGGGCCACCATGTTGCGCTTGTCCGGCCAGAACTGGACCTGCCAGCTGCGGTTACCTTCCGCCATGGGCCCCACCATCAGCGGCTGCAGGTAGGACCAGCTTTGCAGCACACGATAAAAGCCTTGCTTGAGCGCGGGCCCATCCAGTTCATCGGCACAATAGCCCTGCGTCGCCACCAGCAGGGCGGCATTACTGTCGTGCCATTGCTGATGCGCTGGCAACAGCACCTGATGCGCAAGCTGCTCCGTGACTTCCTCACGCGGGTTGCTGCAGGCGCTCAGCAGCACCGCCACCAGCGCAATCATTACTGCACGCATCAACATTACTCCTTGCCCATTCATGATCATCACCCGATCACAGTGAATTGAGGAACGCCAGCAAGGCAGCGCGCTGGCCAGCATCAAATGTCAGCACCTTGTCACGGGACGATGCCGCCTCGCCGCCATGCCAGAGGACTGCTTCCATCAGGTTTCGGGCACGGCCATCATGGAGAAATTGCGTGTGGCCATTCACCGCTTCCGTCAGGCCGATACCCCACAGGGGGGGCGTACGCCACTCCTGTCCATTGGCCAGAAATTCGGGGCGGCCATCCGCCAGGCCCGGCCCCATGTCGTGCAGCAACAGATCGCTATAGGGGCGAATGGTCTGGCTGGCCAGTTCCGGCTCTGGCGCCTCCGCGGCAGTGGTATAGCTGGGCACATGACAACCCTGGCAGTTGGCCTGGAAGAACAGACTCTTGCCGGCCAGCACCTCGGGATCATCCACGTTCCGGCGCGCCGGCACGGCCAGATTGCGGGTATAGAACGTCACATTATCGAGAATCTCATCGCTGACTTCCGGGGTGCCGCCATCGGGCAATGCCAGGCAATCCTTCTGGCTCGGTGCACAGGAATCCGTGGGCACCAGATGACTGGTCAGCCCCATGTCATTGGCAAACGCTTCCGCATTCTGCTGGCGCAGACTGGGCTGGCCGGCCTTCCAGCCAAACCGGCCCATCCTGATGGTGCCGGAGGCGCGATCCCATACCCGGTTGGCGCGACCACTGATGCCATCGCCATTGTCATCATCCGGATCCGCATGGGCCAGCAGGTCGGCGTCACTGATGGATTCAAGAAAGCCCAGGCCGATCACCGGTGGGGCGATACGGGCAGAGAACAGCGTGGCCGGGTGCATCTCGCCATAGCCCAGATTGCTGAACGAAAGACGCGGTTTGCGCAGCTCCACTTCATGTCCATCGGCAAAGGTCATGACCACAGGCACATATTCCACCCGCACGCGCCCTTCCGGGGCGATGCCGGGAATCGCAGCATCCTGGAACTGGCCACCGTAATTCGGCTCCGCCACCAAGCCACTGCGAGTCAGATCATCGCCCTCACCAGCCGGAACGGAAAGACGCACCAGCATGGATACCGCCTGCTTAGCCTCCGGCCCGGGCGGATGACCCCGGCCATCCTTGATATGACAGTTCTGGCAGGCATTGGTATTGAACAGCGGCCCCAGACCATCGCGGGCGTCGGTGGACGCCGGCGCAATCACCCATGGGTTGCGAAAGAAACTGTTGCCGACACTGAAATCCAGACGCCGGGTGGGCGACAGATTGGCCAACGGCAGGGAAAAGGCATTCTGATCCGTCTTGGTAACGGTACCGTCACCAACAGACAGCTGCTCACCAGGCTCAGCCTCGGAAAATGAAGGGCCGGCATCACAGCCTGCCAGCAGGCCGGCAAGGGACAGGGTCAACAGAGCGTAGCGCAAGACAGACATCCTTCCAGAAAAACGTGAGAAAACCATGCGGCCATGGCGACACCGCCCGGCAACACAGCGAAACGCCGCCCGTGGGCGGCGTCATAGTAGCAGTTCAGAACTGATGGTCAGCGGTATCCGGATTGAGCGCCTGAATATCCAGCACCAGGGCCGCCTTCTCGATACCCCCGGTCTGCTGCACCAGCGCCTCGATGGCACCATTGATCAGCGCAGCCCCCTCGGCATTGCCCGGGGCAATCAGCTGATCAAAATGAGTGCCGTTGGCGGCGCTGTCCACCAGACCTTGCAGAGCCGCTTCCGAGGCTGTCAGCTCCTGCTTCAGCGCACGGTCCGCTGCCGTATCCCTGGCTGCCACCAGATCACTCAGGGACGGGCCGCTGACGGTGTCGCCGTTGACCCGCTGATATTCGCCCAGATAGACATTGCGAATGCCCTTGCCATTATAAAAGTGCGAGAAGTGGGTGTTGTCACTGAAGCAGTCGTGCTCGTCTTCCGGGGAATGAGCCGCCAGCGCCACCTTCATGCGCTCGCCGGCCAGCTCGCCAAGGGACAGGCTGCCCATGCCGAACAGCATCTTGCGCAGGCCATTTTTCACGGCATCCGCTTCCAGCTCGGCGCGGTAATTTTCTGCGCCCGGCTGCCACTGGGCCACCATGAATTCCAGATCTGCAATCAACAGGTTGGTCACCGCCTGCAGGTAGGCACGACGACGGGCATTATGCCCACCCGTGGCCTCCGCACCGGTGGCAAAATCAGTGGCCGGACGCTGGCCGGCACCCGCCTCGGTGCCATTCAGATCCTGCCCCCAGAGCAAGAATTCGATGGCATGGTAGCCGGTGGCCACATTCACTTCAGAGCCACCCAGTTCGTTCAGGCTGGCCAGCAGCTCGCCATTCAGGTCAGAGAGATCCAGACGCTGCTCACCGATGGTCAGCGACTCACTGGCTATGATATTGGCACGGGCACCGGGGTTGCCCATCACCGCCTGATAGTCGTCGTCCACGTAATCAATCAGCCCTTCATCCAGCGGCCAGGCATTTACCTGCCCTTCCCATTCATCCACCACCCGGTTTCCAAAGCGGAAGACCTCGGTCTGCATGTAGGGCACCCGCGCCGCGCGCCAGGCATCCCGGGCGGCCGCCAGGGTCGCCTCGTCGGGCTGTGCCAGCAGGGCATCAATGGCCGATTGCAACGCCCGGGCCTCGCTCAGCGCGTCGCTGTATACCGCCAGTGCCAGCTCGCCGTAGTGACTGACAACCTGGCGGGCTTGCGCCTCGTCATAGGGGGCAGTTGGGGCTGCCGGCTGTTCATCACTACAACCGGCAATCCACAGGGAGGAAAGCAGCAAGCCTCCGGCAGCAACACGGGTCAACATAGGATTTCCTCAATTGATACTCGACAGCAAAACGGGACCGATGCCCTCATCAAGGGTTCGGGGGCTCCCGCAAAAACACCATAATGCGAATTATTCTCATTATTTTAAAGGGGAAATAGCAAAAAATGTACGGATTGCCGGAAAATGCGGGTCAACTCAGGCCAAACCCGGGCTATACAGAGAGTATTTTGGGTGAACCCTGTTCAAAGAGCGCCTAAAATGCCCCCCGCAGCGTCAGCTGCCTTTTATCCCTGTCCGCCCATTACCTTGCGAGACACCACACATGACCACTGTGCTCCTCATCCTGGTGGCGCTGGGCTTTGTGTCCATCGTCATTGAAGACATCGTTCACATCGACAAGGCCAAGACCACCCTGTTCTTTGGTTCCTTTGCCTGGCTGCTGTTCTTTATTGCTCCGCCGGCACATCTCAGCCACGCCGAACTGATGGAACGTCTCAATGAAAACCTGTTGGATATCGCCACCCTGTGGCTGTTCCTGATGGCAGCCATGACGTTCGTGGCTTACCTGTCCGGCAAGGGCATCATCGACAGTCTGGTCAACCGCCTGCTGCCGTCACAGATCAGCGAACGCAAACTGATGCTGCTCACCGGCCTGTTCGCCTTCCTGTTTTCCTCCATGGCAGACAACATCACCGCCACCCTGGTGTGCATTGCGGTATTGATGAATCTGGACCTGCCCACCAAAAAGCTGCTGCGCTATCTGGTGCTGGTAGTGTTTTCGGTCAATGCCGGCGGTACTGCGCTGATCACCGGGGATGTCACCACCCTGATGATTTTCCTGGCTGGCAAGGTCGCCATACCGGATCTGATGTTGCTCAGCCTGCCTGCCGGCGGGGCGGTAGCCGTGTTGGCCGTGATGTTATCGCTGGGCCTTAACGGCCAGGTCCAAATCGAAAAAAAGGTGCAGGCCACCGACCGGGGTGACAAGGTCATCGCCCTGCTTTTCTTTGCCACCATCATCGGCACCATTGGCGCCAACGTGGCATTCGGTATCCCCCCGGTTTTGTGTTTCCTGTTTGGCCTGTCGCTGATGTTCATGGTGGTCCAGTTCACCAACAAGGATGAACCGATACTGGAATATATCCGCAAGATCGAGTTCGACACCCTGCTGTTTTTCCTCGGCGTGCTGCTGCTGGTGGGCATGCTCAAGGAACTGGGCATGCTGGCCTACTTCCCGGCCCTGTATGACGTGCTGCCCCCGGTGGCGGCCAACTTCCTGGTGGGCCTGGCCTCCGCCCTGTTTGATAACGTACCGCTGACAGCAGCATTGCTGAACTCGGGGATCGAGATGACACTGCCGGAATGGCTGTCCCTGACCTACTCGGTCGGCGTGGGGGGCGCATTGCTGGTGATCGGCTCCGCCGCCGGGGTTATCGCCATGAGCAAGGTGGACGCGCTCACGTTCGGCTCCTACCTGCGCTATTTCCTCTACCTGCTGGTGGCGTATAGCGTGGGGTTTGTGGCGGTACTGGGGCTGGGCGCGCTTCTTTAGAGACGAGTTGAAAGTTCAACGTTGAAACGCGGATGGGTTGATGTTTTCTTGCCAGCCATGGCCGCGCTCACAGTTAATGGCGCGGCCACGGACGTTAAAATGCGATATCCGTTACCGCGCTTTTGAACTTTAAACTTTCAACGGCTCTCAAACCTGAAACGCCGGGTGATAATGCACTTCTGCATCCGGCCAGCTACCGTTGAGCAACAGCGCCTGAAAGTATTCAGCCGGCACACCGGCCAGACGAAGCAGGGGCGTGGACACAAAACCAAAACGCACATACCAGCCAGGGTCGCCCAGAACCACGCAACCATGGGCGCCCTGTTTCTTGAGGGCATCGAGCCCCGCCAGCACCAGCTGGCTGCCCACCCCATGCCCTTGCCATTGCGGCAACACGGAGACCGGGCCAAGGCCGAACCAGTGGCTGGCGCCACAGGAAAGCGTCACCGGGGAAAAAGCGATATGCCCCACCAGCTTGCCATCCAGCTCAGCCACCAGTGACAACGACAGTGCCTCCGCTTCCCTTAACGCATCAACGATAAAGGGCTCGCGCTGGTCGCTGTGCGACACATTGGCAAATGCCGCCGCAGTGAGGGTGTGAATGGCCGGAATATCTTCCGGGGTTTCGCCACGCAAATAAAAGTCAGACATGGTGCGCTCCATTGCCTGGAACCGGCCTCTCGCCGCACATGGTTTGCGGCTCGAGAGGCTCTTCTGGAGCGACGCGGAATTAGCCATGCCGTTCAGGAACGTTCGGGTTGTTCCAATCCGGGGGAGGACTTGTCGCTCGCCCCGAATGCTAATTCGCGCCGTAAAGGTCGCTGCTGAGTTCCTTGAGATCCTTGTCCATTTGCTGCCAGCGATCGCCACCATCATGACTGTCGATATCGGCCAGCTCATGGTATTCATCAATGCGCTGCTGCAAATCGGTCAGCACTTCCTGCAAGGCCAGACGGTGGCGCTCGGCTTCAGTATTCACGTCGCCGCTATCACCCACTGCCTTGTTTTCCAACTGCAGCAGTTCGCTTTCCAGCTCATCAAGTTTGCCCTTGATGTCGGTAATCATCGTTTTCACGTCTTCCATAATCGCACTCCATGTTCGACCAGGATTCACAGATGAATCCGTTCCCAGATTGCCGCTGTTTGTTTGCAAAGGTCAACTTCATCAACGGCAAGCGTATCCACCGTCTGACAATCGGTCAGTGTTCGACTAGTCTTGATGCAAATCCACGTATGGTCGAGATGCTCACTTTCCGCTACATTCGCGGTCAGAGTCACCTATTACGCAACCCTGCAGGTCAACCATGAAAAAAGCCGTAAAACGGGCAGAATTACTCAAGGACATGATTCAGGAAGCCATCGACGACGGCGCCACCACCGTGGAAGAAGTGCACCAGCACATTGCTGGCCTGCCGTTTGATGCCCTGGAAAATCTGGGATTGCTTGAAGAACAGGCCAGCTCGCTCAAGGAAAAGCAGCGCAAGACCATCGGCATGGTCTACGACACCATCCGCCGCATCAACAGCGACATCGGCAACCTGATTTCCGAACAATTCGCCGCCCTGGAAGATGCTGAAGCAGCACGCAGAAACATGGACAGGAACAGCGACGAGTAACCCTTGCCTGGCCAGCACCCGGATTGGCACAAGGGCCCGCGCGCTGGCCGAAGCACCTTTCGCTTGCCAACTTACCCAATGGGCAGAGAACTCCCACTTGAAAAGATGCCAGCCCGGGAACTTTTCCGAACCTTNATCC
>NZ_WTUY01000004.1:502833-965086 GCF_009882945.1 Alcanivorax sp. DP30 | reverse complement strand
CGTAGCTCGTAGCTCGTAGCTCGTAGCTCGTAGCTCGTAGCTCGTAGCTCGTAGCTCGTAGCTCGTAGCTCGTAGCTCGTAGCTCGTAGCTAATGCGTCACCAACTCGACCCGGCCTGGATATACCAGGCGGTATCCTCCGGGCCTCGCGCCACATCAATACCCATGGTCATGCCGTACCGGCGCGCCACCAGGTAACGAAAGCCGGCACCATAGTTATTGGCCACTTCCGCGTCGGACAACTCACTGGCGCTTTCTGCTGCACGACCACCACCGGTGAACGCGTTGAAACGCCAGCGCAGGGTGGGTTTCCAGGTGGCCTCCACTTCTGCCACCGCCACCGCCTTGCCCTGATAGCGCACCGCAGGTATGCCGCGCAGGTCCACATAGGGCAACACATAAGGCGGCAAGCGGGTGCTGTCGCCTGCCTCGATGCCGTCGTACTGCATCCGCAGGGCAAAGTTGAACTTGTCGTTCACCTTCCAGTAGTTCAACCCCTGCAGGGTATAACTGCCAAAATCCACATCGCTGCCCAGACTGTCGTTGTACCAGACATAATTGGCGTTGTAGTACAGGCCGCTCTGCGGGGACAGCGGGCTATCTCGGGAATCGTACTCCGCCAGCAGCCCCAGCCCGGACGTATGGATACGGTCACCCAGCTGCTCATCCAGAAACCGGTTTACCACCTGACTCAATCTGGGACTGGGCAGCTTGATGTCCTCAACCAGATCCAGCTCCACTTGCCGGTAAACCTGACGGGCACCAAGCATCCAGCGGCTCTCACCCATTCGAAACTTGAGCTCCTGGACTGCCGCCGGCCCTTTCACATTCAGTTCGATGGGGCGATCCAGCGTGCGGCCGGCAAAATTATAAAAATCCAGATTCAGATCTGGCAGCAGGGCAAAACCACGATAACGGATGGTGTCATCCCGCCAGAACCCAATGTGTCCGGCAGCGATTCCCCGGGAGCCGTTTTCCGTCCCCATCAGGCCGAGAACACTGATATTGTTGGGCAAAATGGAAGGGGCATTCCCCTCCACACGCATCTGCTTCTGCTCTTCACTTTCGTGGAAGAAAATGCCCATGACACCCAGGCCATTGCCCACCGCTGGCTCGGTAATCACCACCGGTACGGGCATGAAGCTCATGGGCAATTCGGACAGGAAACGGCTACTGTCCAGCATGCCGTCCTCGGGGTCGATCATGTAATCCTGAAAGAAATCGGCGTGGGATGTCCCGCCGGTGAAACCGATAGCCGCGGCAAGCAGAGTCCGTTTCCACATAAACAAGGCATCCCTTTCCTGGCAGGAATTGAAATTCACGGCAAGCTGGGTTCTGATAATCGCAGACTTGCCGGATAAAAAAAACGCCATGCCTCTCAAGCTGATGAAGACCCTGGCCCTTTCCCTGGCCCTGCTGTGTACCGCCTGCCACGGGCTCGGGCATTATGATCCGCAAGCCCGTCCGCTCAGTGAAGCCCTGCCCCCACCCAACAGTGGCCCCCTGTACCAGACCCGCCAGACACTGATGTCAGAACATGAAGGGGAAACCGGCTTGCTGTTGTTGCGTGACGGCCTGTCGGCGTTTGTCGCTCGGGTGGCCATGATCGAAGCGGCGCAATCCTCACTGGATATCCAGTACTACATTTTTTCACCGGATGTGAGTGGCAGCCTGATCATCAGCAAATTGCTGGAAGCCGCGGATCGGGGAGTGCGCATACGGCTACTGGTGGATGATATCGGCACCCCCATTAGCGACCCCCATGTTTCCACACTCGCCCAGCATCCCAACATTGCCATCCGTATCTTCAACCCGGTGGCAGGGCGCGCAGGCCTTTCCCGTTCCCTGCAGCTGGCATTCGGTTTTTCCCGCACCAACCACCGCATGCACAACAAGCTGATGCTGGCCGATCACACCCTGCTGCTCACCGGCGGCCGCAATGTGGCTGATGAATACTTTTCCAACAACGAAGTGGATTTTCAGGATATTGATGTGGTTGCCGTCGGCGAGGTAGTCACCCAGGGGGCACAGAGTTTTGATGAATACTGGAACAGCCCGGTGGCCGTGCCCACCAGCGCCCTGCTGGATGCCGACGACGCGGACATGACCCTGGACGAACTGCGTTCCGCCCTGAAAGATTTTCTCCACGAACAGCGCCACAGCGAGTTTGCCCGGGCGCTGGCCGAATCCTCCATGGGCCAGGCCCTGCTCACCGGCGAGATCGAACTGACCTGGGGGCAAGCCACCCTGCATGCCGACCCGCCCTCAAAAGCCTATGCCCGTGACGACACCCCACAGGATGCCTACCTGGGCACCTTGCTGCGTCGGGAAATGGATAACACCCGCTCCCGCGCCTGGCTCACCTCCGCCTATTTCATTCCCGGCGACAAGGGCGTGGAACTGCTCAGCACCATGGAACGAAAGGGCGTGGACATCCGCGTACTGACCAACTCCCTGAGCACCACGGATGTGGCCATCGTCCACAGCGGCTATTCCCGTTACCGCGAACCCCTGCTGGAAAGCGGAGTCGCCCTGTGGGAGTTGCGCTCCCAGGCCGGGCAACAGCAACGCATGCACTGGTTCCATGGCAGCTCCCGTGCCAGCCTGCACGCCAAGACCTTCGTGTTCGACGAAGACCGCACCTTTATCGGCTCGGTGAATCTGGATGGTCGGTCGCTATTGCAGAACACCGAAGTGGGCCTGCTGATCCACAGCAATGCCATTAACCAGCAGCTCAGCCAGATCTTCGAAGAGTGGGTTCATGGCGACTCTGCCTGGAAGCTGAGCCTCACCGGTGACGGCGACCTGCGCTGGCAAGCCAGTAATGACGGTGAACCCCTGGAGCTGGATCACGACCCGGAAACCTCCGGCTGGCAGCGTTTCAAGGTCTGGTGGCTGTCGCTACTGCCCATAGAATCCCAGATCTGAACCCCCGACGGAAACACTCAAACGCCGCGCAGCAGCGTCTCAGTCATCGGCGCCTGCGCAAAACCGGTCCACCGCCTCCTGTGTCTGTTCCAGACCCCGCTCCTCCGCCAGCTCCCAGCTGCGCACACACTCCTGGAGCGCCGGGCACCACTGATAACCCCCTGATCCCAGGCAGCCAAACTGGTCCCGATCGCCGCCCACCGGATTGCAGCCCGCCATCAGCACCGCCACCACCATCATCAGGATAACTCGCATTGTCATTCCTCACCGGGTATCAGCCACCAGTATTACAGAAATCCGCCCCATATCCTCCAGCCGACAGACGCATTATCATCCCATCCCTTTCCCGATTAGAATGTTCGGCTCGCCGCGCGGGGCTCACCCCCACGGCAACGTGACATCCAATGTGACACCAATGGACCGCAGCCCCCATGCACAGGACGCAAACGCGCACACAATCCGGACTCCCCGGCAGCCGCCTGGTGCAGCTGCTCGGCAGCCTGGACAGCAAGGCCGCCCGTGCCAGCCACGGCGACTTTGCCGAACGGCTGGGGCGCCTGTTTGATCTGTCCGACGCCATTTCCCTGGACGGGGCCACCCGCTTCACCCCCAAAGGCCCGTTCAACCCCTCGGACAGTCTGCCGCAAGAGCTGCAGGACGCTCTGCTGAAAGCCCGACACGCCCTGCTGGAGCATCTGAGCCGCAGCTTTGCGGGCGAAAAGGCCGCCTCGGTGATCGCCCTGCCGCCGCTCAGTGATGACGCCGACGCAGAAAAGCGACCCAGCTTTGGCGCCTATGAACGCTTTTACCAGGCCCACCAGCGACAAATTATCGCTGGTCTGAGCAACCTGAGGCTGCGCTGTCGGCGCCTGCTGACCGGCCACAGTGCCACACTGGCCCACCTGGCCGAACTGGATGCCGTGTTCGAAAACGGTCTGTCCAGCTATGCCCGCCAGGGCTTTGCCGCCCTGCCCGGCTTTCTGGATCAACGCTATCGCCTGCTCTGGCAGCAACGCGACCCCTTCCATACCCCCGCCGACTGGCTCGGCCCCCATGGCTGGCTCAGCCAGTTTCGGCGGGAACTGAAAATGCTGTTACTGGCCGAACTGGATGCCCGACAGGAACCGGTTCTTGGCCTGCTAGCGGCCGCCCGGGAAGCCACCGAGTCTTCCCCCGCCGCCGCGCAAGACACCAATGAGGTAAGCCCGACTCCATGAAACGCTATCTGTTTGCTGCGCCCTTTGTGATTGGCGCCATCGCGGTCCTGTGGATCGCCATCACCTTTATCAGCCACCCGGTGGCCTTCACCGTCACGGCCATCATTGCCGCAGTCTATGCCCTGGGCTTTGCCGAACTGCTGCGCTTTCGCCGCAACACCGCCGAGCTGGACAAGCGACTGGACGACCTGCCGGACAGCCGCAAGAGCCTGCGTCACTGGCTGCAAAGCCTGCCGGTACCGGTGCGCCACAGCGTTCAGCGCCGTATTGATGGCCACCCGGCCAGCCTGCCAGGCCCGGTTCTCACCCCCTACCTCACGGGGTTGCTGGTCATGCTTGGCCTGCTGGGAACCTTTGTTGGCATGATTGTCACCCTGCAGGGGGCCGCCACCGCCCTGGACGGCAGCAGCGAACTCACCGCCATCCGCAGCGCCCTGTCCGCGCCCATCGCCGGCCTCAGCCTGGCCTTCGGCACCTCCATTGCTGGCGTCGCCGCCTCCGCCATGCTCGGTCTTACCGCCACCCTGTGTCGTCGCGATCGCACCCTGGTCTCACGCAAACTGGACACCCTCACCGACACCACGCTGCATGCCTTCTCGCTGGATCATCAGCGCGAGGCCGCCTACCAGGCCCTGCATCAACAGAGTGAAACCTTCCCCGCCCTGGTGGCAGCACTGCAGGGGCTGGCCACCCGTATGGAAGGCCTCGGCTCGGAACTGCGTGACAGCCTCACCGGCAACCAGCAGCAGTTTCACGAGGCCGTGAACAGCCAGTACCGGCAGCTGGCCAGCGACGTGAGCCAGTCGCTCAAGGACACCCTGGCCGACAGCAGCCGTCTGGCCGTGGAAAATATTCAGCCGTTGATGGAAACCTCTCTGGCGACGCTCAACAAGCAGGTGGAAGGCACCCATGCCCGCCTGGCCGAGCTCACCGAGAAGCAGCTCAGTGAACTGACAAGGGAATTCCGCGCCACCACCGAAGCCGCCGCCAACCACTGGCAGCAGGGCCTCGACAGTCACCAGCAGACCAGCGCCCGCCTGGTCAGCGACATCAGCACCTCCCTGGCCGAGCACCACGACCGCTTCCGGGAAAACAGAGACGCCCTGCTGCAGCAACTCCGAGAGGGCCAGCAAGGACTCGCGGACGAGAGCCGCCAGCAACTGCAGGCCGTGGCCGAACAGTTCCAGCAGGCCAGCCACACCAGCCAGCAGCACTGGCAGGCACAACTTGCCGAACAGCAGGCGCAGCATGCCAATCAGCTGCAGGCCACCCGCGAGGCACAACAGGCACTGGCAGAGCAACAACAGAGCCGCCTGCAGGACGCCACCGGGGCATTCAGCCAGGCCATCCAGCAGGCCGGCGAACAATGGCAGCAGCAGAGCACCGAGCAACAGCAAAGCAACACCCAGCTGGTCCAGTCACTGCGCGAAACCTTCAGCGCCCACAACCAGCAGTTCCAGAACAGTGCGGCCACCCTGCTGGATGGACAACGTGATGGCCTGGACAAACTGCTTGCCGGTATCCGTGAGGAGCTGGCCAGCCTGCGCGACGCCGAAGCGGAACGCGGCGCCGCCGCCAGCGAGCGCCTGGCGGCCCTGGAAGGCACCGTCAGCGAGCACCTGACCCGCCTGGGCACCGCCCTGGAAGAACCCATGACGCGCCTGATCGAAACCGCCTCGGAAACCCCGAAAGCGGCGGCGGAAGTCATTACCCGCCTGCGCGAGGAAATGACCCGCAGCAGCGAACGGGACAACGAGCTGCTGGAAGAGCGCCAGCGCATCACCGAAGAGCTGGACCAGCTGCTCAGCAACCAGCGCGATGCGGCCACCGCCCAGCGCGAGGCCATAGAAACCCTGATTACCCGTGCCAGCGACACCCTCAGCCAGGTGGGCGACACCTTCACCCAGCAGGTCAGCGAACAGAGCGAGCGCCTCAATGAAGTGGCCGGCGATGTCACCGGCAGCGCCTCCGAAGTGGCCAGTCTCAGCGACGCCTTTGCCACCGCCGTGCAACTGTTCAGCGACAGCAACGACAAGCTGCTGGACAACCTGCAGAAGGTGGAAACCGCCCTGGACAAGTCTGCCAGCCGTGCCGATGAGCAGCTGGCCTACTATGTGGAACAGGCCCGCGAAGTCATCGAACTGAGCATGGCTTCCCAGAAAGACGTCATCGACGCTCTGGGCAACCTGTCCGCCGCCGAGGCCAGCTGATGGAAGAGCTCCACGACGACGCCCAGGCCTCGCCGGTCTGGGCCATCTTTTCCGACCTGATGGCCGCACTGGTGGGCATCCTGGTGCTGGTACTGGTGTGGGTCATCGGCATCCAGCTGGAGCTGAGCCAGTCCCTGGAGCAGGAGAAGGAAAAACGTCTGGCAGAAGAGCAGCGCCGCATGGCCCTGGAAAAGGCGCTGGCCGATCCACTGGCCAGCGGCCGGGTCACCTTCCGAGATGGCCGCATCGGCATCAGCGGCAGTGTGCTGTTCCAGATCAACTCCGACCAGCTGCAAACGGAAGGGGAAGTGCTGCTCAAGGATCTGGTCAAACCCCTGCAACTGTATCTGGACCAGCATGATGAAATGCTCATGGTCAGCGGCTTCACCGATGACCTGCCGATCCAGCGCGGCAACCGCCGTTATGAAGACAACTGGGGCCTGTCCGCCCAGCGCGCGCTCACCGTCACCCGCACCCTGATTGATCAGGGCATGCCCGCCGATCAGGTATTCGCGGCCGCCTTCGGCCCCCACCAACCGGTGGTGCCCAATGCTGACGACGCTGCCCGCGCCAAGAACCGCCGGGTAGAGCTGACCACCGTACCGCGCCGTAATACCGGACCGGCAACGGAGGACGATAATGGCTGAGGCCCTGTCCCTGCACGTACTGGCGGCGCGCATAGACACCTTGCGAGACGAGGGCGCTGACGCCTTTGACCCGGCTGCGTTCTGTTTTCTGCAACGTCAGCGCGAACGACTGCAGCAGCTGCGCCACACCAGCCCACGTACCCTGGGTCGCCTTGCCGATGCCGTGAGCCGGCTGGAACAACAGTTGGCCAACAGCCAGCAACAGGTGCAGCAGCACTGGAACCCTGAGCAACAACCGGAACTGACACCGCTGTATGATCAGCAGGCGTTCAAGGCATTGCTGCGCAAACTGGTCCCGAATCCGCCCCCCTCGCCGCTGGCGAATGTGCTGGAGCAACTGCGCCAGACGGAGGTGGATGGCCACCAGCCGGAAAACCCCGATCCGCTTCGCGCCCTGCTACAGGATCAGGAAGGCGGCCTCTTTGAAGAAGACCCTGTGCCGCAACCGGTGCGCAGCGGCCCACGGGAACTGAAAGCCTTGAGCCGGGTGCGCGCCGGCCAGCAACAACAGCGCAAACGTCGCCGCATCGAAGAGGCGCTGACACAGACCCCCAGCGACGCGGGCCCGCTCAATTCCCACCGCCTGGTGACACACGCCATCAGCGCCCTGCAGGATCTTTCTCCTGCCTACCTGGATCACTTCGTGAATTACGTGGACACCCTGATGGTGCTGGAAAAAGCCGGCAAGAAACGTGGCGGGTGAAAAGCCTGACACATGTACTTGTTACGTGAAGCGTGCCGCGCCCCACTGTAGACGTTCCCTTCCCGGGGCGAACCTCGCGAAGCGAGGCGACCGCAGGGAGATGATTCTTTAAGGTCTTTCCGAGCCGGCAATACCTGATCGCCCTGCGGTCGATTCCGTGCTTCGCACGGTTCGTCCCTCAAGAGGAACTCCTACAGCAGCCCCGTAGAAACTCNACTTTTCCGCCTTTCTCAATCCAATCAGCGTAGCTTGTAGCTTGTAGCTTGTAGCTTGTAGCTTGTAGCTTGTAGCTTGTAGCTTGTAGCTCGTAGCTCGTAGCCCCCTAATCCCCCCGATAAAACTCCCGCAGCTCACCTTCCCAACCCTCAAGCACCACATCTACCCCACGCAACAGCCCGTCCTGCACGCCCTGCTGAAAACGCCGTGACGCTGACGTGGAAAGGAAACTTTCATAGCTGGCAATTTTCTCCAGGGGAAGCTCGCGGTAGGTGAAGGCCAGGGATAACAGCGTCTGCTGCTGTATCAACTGCTGCATGGTTTCCCGGTGCTGCTGTAGCTGCGCTTCCAGTGCCGTCGTGTCCACCGGCGCATCCGGATTGGCGGCGATCGCTTCCGCCATATAATTGGCGAGCATGGCGCGCTGCTGCAGCGCCATCCCCAATCCTGACGCCTGCGTCAGCGCATCCAGCCGGGCGGCTGCGGCCATCCGCTCCTGATCTGCCGCCAGCGCTTCCGCGGCCGCCTTCATGGCCGCAAACGCGTCTGCCTCCAACCCTTTCAACTCCAGTGTGGTAATCCGCTGCCCCAATGGCGAGCTGTACCAGAGAGACAGGGTTTCCCGGTCCCCGGGTTGCAAGGCTTCCGCCACCGCGGCCCGCACATAACGGTAAATCACATCACTACGGAAAGACTCCATGGCAATGTGCTGCAACACCGCTCGCTGCTCTTCCTCCAGTGCCGGATTTTGCGTCAGCGTGCCCTGCACCATTTTCTCGAACACCGACATCTGGGCATCCACCCCAGAGGCAATCAGCAAGCCATCCACAGAGTCATTTGCCCTGGCAGCCGCCCATTGGCTGCTCAATACCAGCACTGCCAGCAGCCACCGCCCCCAGACACTCACCACGCCCTGCCATCCCGCCACAGAGTTACTCATCAATCGTCACCGCCCTGCTGATTACCGATAACTTCCACACTAACCACTAATGCACACTGTCGCCAGCGCTTGGGGATACCAGCCCCGCGGCGTACACTCCCCGGATCACAGGCCCCCGACAACCTCACACCATGATCAAGTCGCTCACCCTTTTTGTGCTGTTGCTCTGCACACTGAATGCTCGCGCACAGGACTGTCAGCTGGCAATTCACCACAGTGCCATCGCGGCCAGTCATCGTTTCCAGCTGGAGGTCAGCTGCACGGGCACCTACAACACCCTCACCTATCTGCTGCGCGCCAGCCGCTCCCGGCACGGCACCACACTGATCAACAGTGAATCCGGCAAGCTGCACATTCAGGGAGACAGCAAAAAAACCGGCGACGTGGAGATCGACTTGCTGCCAGGGGATGAAGTCCTTGTGGAAGCCAGGATCTTGCAGGCCTGCGAAGTGCTTGGCGACACCTCCCTCAGGTACACCCACGAAAGCAGCCCCGCCAAGACAGAAGAGGACGTTCAGTAATCACTGTGTTTTCTGTGCCCCCGGTTTGTGCTTGAATCACAGTCTTGGATAACCCTCGGGGAGAAGGGCCGTTACTCAGTCAGCCGTGGAAACGACAGCCGTGAAGATCGACTGGCCCGCCATTGTGTTCAGCGAACAGACACAGGGGCGCATTCGGGCATTGTGCGAACGCCGCTTCGGCCACACTGCGGATGCCGAAATCGCCAGTGACTATGTGCTTGAACATCTGTCTGCGGATGACTGGACGCAATGCCGCAAGTTCACCGGCAAATCCCGCCCGGAAACCTTTCTCTACACCCTGTGCAGCAATCTGGTGGAAGAATATGCGCGCAAGAAATTCGGCCGCATTCGTCCCCCCGCCTGGCTGCAACAACTGGGTGACACCTGGTTGACCCTGTGGAAATTTATCTGTCTGGAACGACAACCCGTGCCCGTGGCCATCGAACGGCTGGCCGGCAAGGACGAAACCCTGCGTGACAGCCACACCCTCACCGACATGGTGAAAACCATCAAGGCCCGACTCCCCTGGTGTGGCCAGCAGACCGGCGACGTTCCGCTGGAGGACTATCATCAGGAATCCGGCCATGGGGATGAAGACGATCACAGCGATCAGGGCCTGGAACCCTTACTGCTGCTGCTTCACCAGCTGGTACTGGAAGAGCAGGACGTGCCCGCCTCCGCATGGCAGGAGCCGGACACCCTTTCTGCCCTGCAAGCCGCCATCAGCCTTACCGACGAACAACGACTGATACTGCGCATGGCCTATGTGGACGGCCTCAAATTCAGCGCCATTGCCCGCAGCCTCAACCTGCCAGCCCACCAGCCTGCCAGGCTGGCACAACGGGCCGTTGCCCATATCCGTGACGTTCTGCTGTCCCGGCAGCTCCTCCCGGAGGGCTGGCAATGATTCCCTCTTCCTTCGTTCATCCTGGGCATCTGTCCATCTCAGTAGTCAGGGGTAAACGACTATGACATCCAACACATCCAGCCATCGCCAGGACGAATACCTGAGCCGCATTGCCCTGGCGCTGACACAGCGTCCCGCGCTTCAGGGCACGCCCCCGGACGATGAAGACCTGGCCGCCCTGCTGGATAACATGCTGAACGAGGAACGGCGCAGTGAGGTGATCAGTCACCTGGCTCACGATCCCGATCTCTATCAACGCTGGCAACAGCTGCTGGCAAATCACGATCTGTGGATCGCGCACAAGACGGACAGCAACGTCACCAGCATTGCCAGCGCGGGCACCCGACGGCGCCCCTGGTGGCAACCCGCCGGCGGCATCAGCGCCGCGGCCGCGGCATTGTTTGCCGGCTGGCTGGTGCTGAAACCCGGCACCGACATGCTCAGCCTGGATCAGGCTTACCAGCAATTCTCCCCCGAACTGGCCCTCTATCTGGATGAGCAACCCAACATGCGCGCCCTGCCGGTGCCCATGGACGATGACATCACGGAAATTCTCGCCGGCGTGTACGCGGGCCAGCAGTCCCTGGACATGCATACCAGCTTTGCCGGTATCGGCAAGGCCCAGCTCGATATGGCCAACGAGGTTTACCGCAACCAGTTTGCCGACCAGGCGACACCCCGCCACGAGTGGGGTCGCTGGCTGTTGATCAGCGATGCCGTCTGCACCAGCGAACCGGACAATCTGGATCAGATTTCCCGGCCAGCCGACATTGACGGTTTTGCGGCTTTGCCGGACGCCATCACCTGTGACGATATTGCCGCACAGATCACCGCACTCCAGCAACGCCTGGCGCCATAGCCCTCGAGAAAAACACGCTTCAAACGCATAGAACATTCATCGCGGATTGCAAGGAAACAGACGGGAAACCCTGCCCATCCTTTCTTTTTCTGCTGTGGGAGCGTGCCTGCACGCGAACGGAGAAGAGGCTATTGGCGTGCAAGCAGGCTCCCACAATGCAGCCCTGCCGTTTTTATTTTTTGCATCTTGCTTGATGCATAACACGCGAACAAAAAAGGCCGCTATCAATAGCGGCCTTTTCTTTCGACACCACGCATCAGGTGCCGACGATGATCCGGACTTGCTTAGTAAGAACCACAAGCCCGACGGCAGGAGTAAAGATTAGTATCAGTGTACATAATACAATCGCTCACACAGGAGGAAGAACCATAGCCTCGAAGTTTCACTTCATTGCCTCGGGATTTGACCTCACTGGCCTGCTCTGCCTCCATTTTGACCGCTTTCTCTGTCAGCTCATCCGCCTGAGCGTACAACTTGGCCGCTTCCGCACGCATTTCTGCAGGAGTTTGATCCTTGGCATGGGCGATTGATACCGCAGACAAAGCGATAACAAAAGCCAGCATGATATTGGAAATCAGTTTCATAGTTATATCTTCCTTCTCTAGTTGCTGTTTACTCATTACGAGTTAGTAGTTGGCGGCCCGCCTTAACGGCTGACCTGCCAGGTAAAAAGATTCAATCCGGATGACTGCGGCGGCTTGCTGCTGCCGAGCCCGCGGGTCGTCACATTCAGCGGGGCCTGCTGGAGATAGCCCAGGTTGGTATTCACCCCGGTACCGGGCTGGCTGCTGACCAGCAGATGCTCCATGCCCACGGTCTCCACATTCACATCCCATTCGAAGTTCAGGGACTCACCGCCATCCAGTCGATTCGGCTGGCCGCTATCCGGGTACAACTGGGTCACCCCGTACTGGCTGTCCACGAACAGGATACTCACATCCTGGGACTGACGGCCTTCGTTGGTGACACTGAACAGGATGCGATCGCCTTCGGTGAGCACCGGCTGACTGTTCACCGGAAAATCGCTTTGCTTGCCCTCTTGCTCAATACGGAAACTTACCTTGAGCTGCTGCTGAGCGCCAGGCAGATGCTGCACGCTGGCCATCAGCCGGGTCACATTGGCAATTTTCATCAGCGCGCCTTGCAGCGCCGCCTGCTGGCGGCCGTTATTTTCCGGCAGCGCCACGTTCAGCAATCGCTGCGGAAGGCGAGTTTCAGCACAGGACTTGCGAGCCGCTTCCTTCAACACCTGTTCATCACAGGGCAGGCTCTGATCTGCCTGCAGGAACCACAGGTGATCATCAAATTCGCTCACCAGGATATCAGCCGAGTCCAGCGCACTGACCTTGATGCCAATGCCGGCTTCCTCGATCTCTTCCAGCCACGCCTGCAAACGCTTGCGGCGTTTCTCGGACAGGGACGCTGCAGGCAACAGCGCCACCTTCACCTCGGTGATCACCACTGGCGTATCCAGCGTCACGTACAGTGTGGCCGGCCAGTCCTTGCTTTGCTTTTCATCCGGGGTTGCCCAGCTGCGCACCGGTGTGGCGCCTTCCAGAGTCACCGTGCCCAGCGCATCCCCGGCTTTCGCCACCGGCGAATCAAACACGGTCACGGTGGCGCCGCTGCTCAGCAGCGACAGGGAGCCGGCCTGAATATCCAGCTTGCCGTTCTTGAAGGTGGCAAAGTAGCTCTGCTCCGCCGGGGTGTCGTCATTGAACACCGGGCGATTCATGTCACTGGCACTGAACAGCGGCTGGGTGGCCTGCCACGGCAGGCTTTGATAACGGGACAACACCTGTTGCGCCAACTGCTGATAACTCAATTGCGGGTTGGCCCCCATCACATCCATCAGGGTGTAGGTGAACAGGCCATGGAAACGACGGTCCGGCGCACCACGGGGCAGTTTCATTTCCGGGGTGGTCTCGGCGCTCTGGGCTGCGGAGAAGGCAATCAGCTCTCCGCGGCCTTCCGCTTTTTTCTCACCCTCATCGCCACCGCCAAACATGCCTTTCAGAAAACCCCGGGATCGGGTTTCGGATTCCATGGCGCCCGCCCCTTCCGGGCGGTTGATCAGCGGACCATCGGGGATGCCAAGGACTGCACTGTCCACACGGCGGTACTTCACCTCCGGCATGGCTGCGGCACCGCGAGTCATGGTGCCGGAATGGCAGCTGTCGAACACCACCCAGACATCGGCGCCCTTATCACGAATGCGATCAATGTAGCTGGCGATTTCGTCATCCAGAATGGCGTTCTTCACCGAACCAATGTAGCTGTCCCAACCCGCCGCATCCGTCGGCAAAAAAATCTCATCCAGGCCATCCGTTTCGTTGTTATCGGTGGCCTTGGCCGGTTGGCGGCTGCCATGGCCGGCAAAATGCAGATAGTAGAAGTCATCATCGCTGGCGGATTCAGCCAGGCGGTCCAGGGCGGCCAGAATATTGGCACGCGTCGGCAAGGTCTTGCCCTCGGCAGTGAGCAATTGCTCGATATTGTCTTCATGGAATCCACGCTGGCGCAAAATGGCTTCCACGATTTCCGCATCATGGGCCGGACCGTCCAGCTGCAGCGACGGCGGCAGGTTGGGATAATCCGCCACCCCCACCAGCAGGGCGCGCTTGGTGGCCAGCGCCTGGGAGCTGCTGATCGTACCCAGTACCAGCATCACCCCCGCACACCAGCGCGTCCACGGCCGTGGTTTTCTGCTTCTGCTGTTATCCATGATGCGCTTCTTCATATTGAGACGTATCCGTTCATTGCATTTCGCCGCCGCTCATTTTGCTGAGACGGTCGGACGGTGATTTTTCGACAGCCGGAAAACGGAAAAAATCAGCATCGCTGATCAGGGTTTTCCAAACAGGGTAAATGCCGCCCAGGCGGCCGGATCGGCGTAGCGCCCCCCTTGCCGGATCAGCGCCCGCTGCGCCTCGCTCATGGCGCTCAGGTAATTCCCCTGCGGATTGTCCCTCAGATTACCGTAAAACTGTTCCATCAGATTGGCGGTGGCCCCGTCATCCACCTTCCAGTACGACGCCACCACCGTGGGCACACTGGCCAGGGCAAAGGCCCGCGCCAGAGTGGCGTACTCCAGACCCGGTTTGCCGATGCCGGTTTCACAGGCCGACAATACCACCAGATCAGTCTGGTCCAGCTTCAGTGCAGCAATGTCGATAACATTAAGGCGGTAATTGTTGGCGAGCAACAGGTAGCTGTCCGCCGGCACCGCCGGATCCAGATTGCCATGGGTAGCCAGATGCACCACCCGCGCCTCACGCACCGCCCCGGACAGATTGCCATAGGTGGCAGCAGTCCCTTCCAGCACCGTCGGTGTCACCAGCGACTCGGCAGCAATCCGGCTGACTTCCTGACGGGCCCCCGGCAGGCTGCCATCCGGATCGGCCACCAGAGTCAGCCCATCGCTGTAAGACGCGTTCTGTTGCAGCACCAGACTCAAGTGATACATGGACGGAATCACGCCGAGATTGAAACGTTCGGCAGCGTACTCCTTCTGCTCGCCCTGCTGACGCAGCAACGCCGGGAACGGCAGATAGGTCAGTGCACCCACCGGCGTCACCAGCACCTGCGGCTTGCCCGCCAGCTCCCGCTCCACCGGCCGCAGCAGCTTGTCGTACAGCCAGGCCAGATGTTCATCCAGCTGTGCCCCATCCACCGCCTGGCTCTGGCCACCCGCAGAAGACAACCCCCGGTCCCCTTCCCCCAGATGGCTGGCCCGGTAACGCAGATTGCGTACCACCAGCTGGCTGACCATTTCCAGGTCAGCATTGCTCACTGCCACTTCGCGGATCTGGGCCCCCTCGCGGGTGACCAGCTGGATCAACAACTTCTCCGGCGTGGGCAGGTACTGCACCAACGCCTGTTCCTCACTGAGCCGCTCATGCATGGCGGCCACTTCACGGGGGTCCAGCTTGAGCATCTGGTAAAGCCCGAAGTGTTCCGTTTCCATCCGCGCCAGCAGGGTTTCGCGCAGACGGTTCTTGCTCTCCAGCTGCTGACGCAGGCGCTCGGTGCGGGAGTCCGGCGCGGCCCGTTCCCGCTCGGCGTCGGAGGGACGATTGTCTGCCCCCTTGCTTGCCATCATCGGCACCGCGCCACGGTTCACTTTTTCTTCCAGCTCACGAATCTGCGCCTGCATGGCCTGATAGCGCTGCAGCAACTCGCCCTGCTCGGTGTCTTTGCCCTCCCGGGAAAGCGCCGGCAGGAAAATATCGCTGAGCGCCTGCTGCTGGCTGGTGTCGCCATCGCGGAACGCCAGCTGGCCGAGCTGGTTGTCATTGAGCAGCGACGCCACGCCGCGGGATTCATACACCAGCAAACCAAGATCCGTACCCACGTAAACGCGGCCATTGGCGGCCACGGCCACCGCATGCACGGTGCGCCCACCGTATTGCCCCAGTCCCTGATCCTCCGGCAACAACTGGTTCAGCCGATCCGGGTATAACCAGGTGCCACCGTGATACAGCACCACCCCGCCAGCAGTGGGAAACAACCAGGAATTTTCGTTCTTGAAGCGGCGGCCTTCTCCCCCCAGCCAGAACATGCGGTTCTTTTCCTGCACCGCCAGGTAACTGGGATCGTTAAGCTCCGGGAACGACTGCCGGGTTTCCCAGCTGTTCTCCCCGGCCAGTTCACGGGCAAAGCCGCGGTTGGTACCCACCAGCGCCGTGCGTTCATCCAGCGCGGTATAGCCGGTCACAAACCAGTTGGCCGGCGTGCCCACATTCTCGAAACCCTTGCCGCTCCAGCGCAGCAGCCCCCCGCTCAGCTCCACCCCCTGATGGGAAAGATGGCTTTCATCGGAGGCCACCACCTCGATTACCCCGTCCAGGGTTTCATGCACTCCGGCCAGCAACGGGCTACGCGACGGGAAGGCCTTGCTGTCGATCAGGTAATTGAATTCGGTGAGCTGCTCCTTTTCATAGCGGAACAGGGACGAGCCCGACACCACCCACAGGGTCCCACGGCTATCCACCAGCATATCGGCAATGCCGCCACCCCAACCTTCTTCATCAACCGTCGGGCGGGCACTGAACAATTCCTGGGCCTGATCCGTGCCAGGCTTAAAACGCAACACCGTGCTGCCGTCATGGGTAATCAGGTTGCCGGCGGCATCCTCCACCAGATGGCGTGCCCGGGCAGAGGAAAAGTACTGCACCTCTTCCACCGCTGATCCGTTACCCAGCATGAGGATGTGATCCCCCATGGCCATGAACACCGCATCCAGGGCGTCACTCACCAGCAGGTCGTGCACGCGCCCGGCGTGTAGCTGCGCGGCACCGGTTTCCAGGCGCGTATACACCCCTTCTTCACTGATCAGCACCACGCCGCGGTCATCACTCCAGGATTCCCGCGCGCCCACCTGCAGACCGCCCCGCTGGTCAGCGAAGGGCAACGGCAGGGCTTCGAAATAATTGCCCTGCAGCACATTGATGGCCTGGTCGGTATTCACCACCAACGCTTCCTGGCCATCACCCAGATCCCACACGGACAACTCATGAACGCGCTTGCTCATCAGCAGGTCATTGGGCCCACCCACCCACTGCGGCTCCTCATCCAGCAGGGCCCAGGCACCCTCTTCGTCAGTCAGCCCATGGGCAAACACCTGGTCGTTATCCAGCCGATACACACGCATGCGTGTCATCTCGAAGGCCAGGTCGTTGCCACGGCCCAGGCTGGTAGTCTTGCCCGAGGCCAACAGCCACACCTGATTGTCTGACCGGTACAACAGCGCCTCATCACGCCCCGGCAGGCGATACACCTGATCGATCGGCTTGTCGCCCGCCACGGAAACCATCATGACCTGACTGTCGCCATACTGCAGGCGCACCAGCCCCCGTGCCGTACCGGCCCATACCTGATCACCCCGCTGCCCCAGCGCATTGATGCGCGGCGAAGGCAGCCCCTGCGCCACGCTCCAGCGTTTGATCGCCCCCTGGTAATCGCCCGCCACCGCCAGCAATCCACGAGCCGTCCCCAGCCACAGCACACCGTCTTCGGTTTCCGTGAGCGAGAGAATCTGCGAACGCTCATCCAGAGACTGGGGCGAAACCGTTTCGGACAGCTGCTGGCTGCGCGGGTCAAAACCGTACCAGTGCCAGTAGCCCTCATGCAGCACCGACAGCCCCTGGCTGGTGGCCACCACCACATCACCGTTTTCGCGCAGCAGCACCTGATTCTTTTCTGCCCCGGCCAGCACCTCACCGAACAGTTCCTTGTCCCCATAGCGTTTCCAGTAGGCGGTATTGCTGAAATCAGAACGCTGCAAACGGTGTGCATCACGGAGCAGTTTCAGCGGTGCCTCGTTAATGGCAGCCAGCGTCTTGCGCAGGGTGGAGCTGGATTTTTCCAGCTCGGCACTGCGCAACCAGCTATAGGCGCCAGACCAGTCGTTAAACGACATTTCTGGCAAACCATGGGGCCGCACCTGCCGGTAAAGCTGGTGCAGCATCCCCACGGCCTGGGCACCGCGTTTCACAAAGCGCTTGCTGTCCTGGTGTTGCTGCGCGGTCATGATCACGCCATACAGCAGGCTTTCTGCTTCGCCCACATAGTCGGCACTGTCACCCACATGCTCGAGCAGGTGCTCCGCCAGTTTCAGCGCGGCCTTCTGTTCGTCACCACTCTGGTACTCGGTCTCTTCATACTCTGCACGCAGTGCATCCAGGGCCGGATCATCCACATCCAGACTGGGCAGACGCTTCACGTCATGAATCTGTTTGACCTGATTCACCATCCCCAGCAACGACTGGAACGAACGGGTAATGCGCAAGGCCATCTCGTGACCGGCCTCGGAATCCACCGAGAGGATCTCGCCGTTTTCATCGTAGGTCACATCCAGCTCGCCGATGCCCACTTCCACAATGCGCTCCGGCTTGCCGAAGTCGTTATAGGCGAACTGCAGGGTGCCTTCCGGGCTGGTCAGCTCACTGATCTCGTCATTGTCGTCGTACTGCAGGGCAATGGCTGCGCCGCTGGAATCTTCAATGGAGGCCAGCTGTCCGGACGGCGTATAGCCCAGCTTGAGGAAGGTCGCCCCGCGGGAAAAATACACCGGCCTGCCAAACACCGGATGGTCCTGACGCATGACCTGCTCACCGCTGGGCAGCAGAATTTCCACCCCGGGCATCTCGCCGTCCAGCTTGTAGAACACCCGGGTACCGTCCGCCTCCAGGGCACTGCGACGGGCCGCCTCAAACCAGTTCACGTAGCGCAATGACACACCCGGACGCTTGCCCGCCACCGTGTACTGTTCGAATTCCGACAGGGAATCTCCCAGCTGCCCCAGCGCCTTGCGCTCCCAGGAGCGCTCCACATCCAGCCCGCGGGCATTGGCATCATTGATCGCCTTGAGCGCCACAATGGGACTGCCCCCCCACAGCAGATGCTTGTGCAGGAAGGAATTCACTATGCGAATGTCATAGGGGTTTCGTTCCAGCATGCGGGCGCCATAACCGAAGGTCTTGTTGGCACCCAGCTCGCTGGAATAGCGGGCCACCAGATAATGAAAATGCGCGGTATCATCACGCTGGTATTGGCTGCGCCCGGCCAGCGCCTGGGCCGCACACACCTTGTCCTGTTTGGCCAGACACAGCGCCTCGCTGTAACGCAGGTAATCCATGTAGTGCCCGCGGCCTTCCAGAAACTCGGCAAAACGGGTTTGCGCCGCCGCAATCTCATCGCGTGGCACCCGCTGCTTGCGGGTCTGATTCTCGTACACCCAGGCGTCGTACAGCAGCATGGACTGGCGCGCACTGAGGCGGCCGCCGTCACTCTGCGCACTCAGGCGCTGCAGGCAATCCCGCGCCCAGCCATGGGCCTTGTCCCACTCCCGGGTATCCACGTAATGGGACACCAGAGCTTCGCAGGCGAACGTCTCCGTGGGCGCAGCGGATACCGCCTCTTCCCACATGGCCGGCGCCGTTTTCAGGCCACTGCGTTGCGCCAGTTGCCAGGAGGCCTTTTCCCAGGGGCGATCGGTGACCGCCTGCCGGGCCAGTTGCCGGCCAGCGGCCTCTCCCCGTACCGCCACCTGATAGTCATGCAGTTGATCAAGCAGGGTCTGTGAGCCGCCATTCGCGGGCACCGCCTCTTCCAGCAAGGCAATGGCACGGCTCTTGTTGCCCTGCTCCCAATCCTGCCGCGCCGCTCGCATCAGCAAGGTCAGATCACGGGGGTACGCGGCACGGGCCTCAGTCAGCAATTGCTGGTAACCCTGACGGTCAGCCAAAGTGTCCAGATCGCCCAATACAGTCTCAAACAGGGTCGCGGTGACACCATCAATTTCCCCTCGATGCTGCTCAAAGGCAGCAACCGCCCCGCGCCGGTCACCGCTCTTGCGGTAGGCCTTCAGCAGGGTATCGAGATGACTATCCGTTGGGATATCGATCAGCGGAAATCCCTTGCTTGCCGCTGCCAGGGCCTGGTCAGGGTGATCATCCTGCAACTCCAGCCGGGCCTTCTCCATCCACAGCCGGCCATCTTCGGGGAACTGCTCCAGCGCCTTGTCCAGAGCCTGCCGGGCCGCGCCGTAGTTGCCATCATCCAGCAGCGCCGCCACATAATAACGGGCACCACGGGCGTCACGGTTGTCCCGTCCATACCAGTCCGCCAGCCCCGTGGCCACGCGCTGTGCCCGTGCCTGCTGCCCGGTCTCCATCAGCATGGCCATGGAATCCGAGCGACCGGCATAGAAAGGGAAACGGGCAATGGCCGCCATCTGCGCGTCCAGTGCCTGGGGGTAATACCCGTTGTTCTGCAGCGCCAGGGAACGGGCCACCAGCGCCCGGCTGTCCTGGGGGTGTTTCGCCAGAAAACGGTCAATGAATACCAGTCGATCACTGCTTTTCCAGCCGTAATGGGGCACTACGGCGCGAATATAATCGCCGGTCAGTGAATCCTTGACGGCAGGCTCTTCGGCAAAGGCCGCCAACCGCTGGCGCATGCCGGGGTAGTCCAGCGCCGCCATGCTCTCGATCATCCACGCCAACTGCCAGTGGTCCGGCGCCAGCCGGATGGCCGTTTCCATATAGCTGAAAAAGGCAGGGTAATCGCGGTTATCCCGGGCAAAGATGCTCAGATCCACCAAGGCATAGATATCACCAGGTTGGTAACCCGCATCCGCCGGAAAGGCTTCCAACGCCGCCGCCGGATCCGTGTCCAGGGCAATCAGCATGGCCGGCACCTTACCCAGCGCAGCCCGCAAGTCAGGCGCCGCCGCCTGATAAGCCGCGTCCAGACGATCCTGACGGCGCCACACCCCACTCCAGATATAGGGCGCAAAAGGCTGCGGCGATGCCGACAACAGATCCGCCTCCAGGCTTGCCATCAGCTCAGCCTCACGGCCCGCCCAGTACAGCGCGCTCCAATAACGGATACGGTCGTCATCAAAAGTCAGCGTATCGACAGGCGCAGAAGCGGGCGCCTCAACCTGATCCAGCAACTCATCCAGCAGCGCAAAGCGCCCCCAGCTGATGGCCACTTCCAGCGGCGTCTGCCCTTTTGCATCCTGATCCAGAGGCCTAAACCCCATCTTCAGGAAGCGTTCTGTCAGCTCGGCATCACCCGCCTGAACACTCCAGTGCAACGCGGTCTGCCCGCCACCACTGGGCACCGGACGCGCACCTCCCTCTTTTAACAGGTAACCGGTAATCGCCCCCTGCCCGGACAGAATGCTCTGCTGCAACGGCGTGGAACCGTCAGCGTTCAAAGCGGACACATCCGCACCCGCCTCCACCAGCATCATCACCGCCTCAAGATCTCCCCGGCCAATGGCCAGCGACAATGGCGTGCGACCGGACTCCAGCAAGCTTGCTGCCCGCCCCGGCTCCGCTTCAAGCAGCTGCTCCAGCGCATCATGATCGCCAGTAGCCAGCACCGATTTCAGCGGATCCGCCGCCTGGGCCACAGTAGCCAGCGACAGGGAGCCCGCCACCACGCCCAGCAGCATGACACGGGCCTGCCCGCAGAAAGCACGTCGCAAATAAGAGGAATGCATGTAATACGCCCCGGTAGGGTTTCAGAGAACTTATCGGCTAAGACGGTCAAACCCGTAAAATTCGACAGCCTCCATCCGGCACACCCCCGCGTGCCGTACTCAAAAAATAGTGAATTGGCTCACATCAATCAATGGCAGCAACGGAGCAAGGCAGAGAGAAAGGGAAGGGAAGAGGCGGGATCACAGGAAGAGTCTCGTTATGCTCATGCCTTGATGGGCCGTGTGCCGGAGCGCCGTTCAGCATAGGGCGCTGGATCACACTCCGGGCATCTGCCAGACGCTCACTGTGGCAGCCCCTCGAATTCCGGCACCTCGGCCAGCGACTCATCCCAGGCAGCCTTGCTCGATAAGAAGATATGGGCATTGGGTTTCATGGCAATTGTGGTGTCCAGACAGCCCGCAGGAACGACAAGCAGACCAGGAATCATCGTGTTGGGCACGGCTGAACCACATGCCTTACAGAAGCTCTTGCTGTGACGAGTGCCAGGAAGCGAAAAAGAGGTCACCCCATCGGCTCCGGAATGCCAGATCAGGCTCGCTGACTGTGAGAAAAGATTTGCCGCATGAGCGGAGCCGGTGTCTTTTTGGCAATACCGGCAATGACACAAGTAGAAGCTATCAAAACTCCCTTTCACCTCGAATTTCACCGTACCGCAAAGACAGGAGCCTAGATAATTAGTCATGGATACCTTCTTACCTTACGTGCATGACACACATGACGCCCAAGCAGGGGCATATTTTGTGTTTTGAGCGCAGCGAAACAAAATATGTCCCACTGCCTTGGCTTATTATGTGTGACCGGCTACCACTTACTCCTCAGCAACCCTGGAAACACAGCCCCGATTACTTTCTCGCCACCAATACCGTACGCCAGAAATACTGCACTTATAAAAAGACCTGAAAAATGAGGAAGGCCAACTCCAACGACATAAAGCATAAGGCCAAAAACACCAATTCCTAAGACGCCCAATATTCCGCTAAGCACTCGCAGCAACATCTTCATTTTCTAACTACCACACCACATAACGCCAGCCATAAGCGGCGCCCTGACAAGGGCGTCAGGTGGAGGACCAGAGGCCCGGAACAAACTGAATGGCATTGTTAGGGCTAGAAGGTGACATATACACCACGGCCATCACCAGCTGCGCGTTCGAGAAAATTGCCATACTGCCTAAGGGCCGGTATCTCCATGCGATTGAGCAACGCGCCGCTCTTTGTAGCATCCGTAGGTGTGCTGAAATAAGAACCCTGACGACCAGGGTCGAAATGCGGGATTGCTTGCCCAAGCAATGCTATTTTCATACTTACCGGAAGCGCATCTTCCAGCTCTGCCCATGCACCGCCTAAGCCATGATCGAGTGTTGGATTGTAATATTTGGTGAGGGCGAAATCCGCAATCTCTTGAGCGCCACCTGTTTCGAGCATTTCCTGCCAACTTGCCGATAGCTGTTCTCCGTCATATGGGCTTCGGCAAGCGACGATGTTCGCATCGACGAATGCAGCCAATCTTTTGCCATCGTTGGCAGCAAGCGCGTCCTTCAGCCAAGGTAGCATCTCAGCCGAAAAAGCCTGCCAATCAAACTCGAAGGCTTTGTGATCGAAGCTCATGTTTTAAGCCCTAACGCCTTGCTAAGCGGCGTGATCTGCTACCACTTTCGTGGACACTTTCAGGCACACGCCCGCACATAGCTTGCCGGACTTTGGTACCCAATCCCAGAGTGAAGCCGCTCGCGATTATAGAATTCGATAAACTCAACAATCCCGGCGACCGCTTCAATATCATTTTCAAACTTACGCAAATGAACCAATTCCGTCTTTAACGTATGGAAGAACGACTCCACCATCGCATTATCCAAGGGCGTTGCCTTTCGGCTCATACTCCTGCGCATTCCCGCAGCAGCCACTAGATCTCTATATTCATGAGCGGCATATTCAATGCCCTGATCCGAGTGAAACACACAACCCAAGCGAGGCTGCTCACGTGACAGCGCCATTCGTAGCGCACTCTTGGTCAGCTCACTGTTTCGCTTACGGCTGAATGACCAGCCCACAACCCTGCGGCTATACAGATCCACGACTACCGCGTGATAAAGCCAACCCGATCCCGTTCGGATATAGGTAAAGTCTCCGGCCCAGTGCTTGCCCTCACAGTCAGCAGATTCCTCCGCCGCCAACACATTCCCTGCTGAACTGTAAAACTCATGTCTTCCCGGATTCCAGACGTACAATCCTTTGCTGGAAGCATGGATCCCGGCTTCTTTCATCAACCGCGATACCCGACGGACACTGCAGGTGAAGCCATTTTTGCGGAGTTGCTGGTGAAGTCGCCTAGCGCCATAGGCTCGCCGAAATCCCTGATGCAGCTCAACCATGGCCTCTTTCAACTTTCCATCATACTGACTTCGCTCACTCTCAGACCGCGAACGCCAGGCATAATAGCCACTCCTCGACACGCCCAGAAGCTGACATAAACGACGCACATCCCGGCCTTGGCGGTTCTTCTCAACCAGCTCGTAGAGCCTTACTTTTTCCGCTGGAAGAACCGCTCGGCCTTTTTTAGTAAATCAATCTCGTCGTTACGGTTCTCAAGCTCGCGCTCAAGCTTTTTGATGCGTTTTTCAGCCGCCGCCAGCTTCTCCTCTGCTTCTTTTGCAGGATCCGCTCTCTTGGCGCGACGTTCCGGGGATGGCGGTGACGATTTCATATGCTTGTTCTCCCTGAGCTCCCCTCGTCGGTGCTCCATCTGCCAGCGATAAAGCATGACCGGGTGAATACCCAGAGACTCTGCCACATCCTTGGACCTAACGTCAGGGTGATTCGCCAATTTAACGGCTTGGAGTTTATAAGCCAGGGTATAACGGTCGTAATTTCTCTTTCTTGTCTGTCCCACACTGCACCTCTCTCATGAACAGAAAACCCTGTCCACAAAAGTGGTTACAGATCAGCCGAAGGTCGGCATGCAGGCCCTTGTTATGAGCAGCGGCTAAGCTTGCTCTTATATTCCATTGAGTATATCCCTGAAAAAACCGTAATTTTCGCAGTCATTAAACTTCCAGTGATTTACGGTATCCCATGACTCTCGATCTTGTTCCTCACGAAATATATCAATCGGAAACCTGATGGTGTCAGAAACCACGGTTAGAGGAAGATCAAGCAGACTAAAGAATCCAATAAAAACGAAATTCCCTCCATATTCTAGCGCCCCCTGATCGTACTTCTCTCCAAATATGTTTCTTTGCGCCGAATAATTGGTGCAGTAGAGCGCGGAAACTGCATGCCCGCTACCATCAAAGGAGTGACCTGGTCGGGTGAGTGCCAGAGAAGAGCACCCTCCCAAAAGCGATAGGCTTAAAGCCAATACCAAACCTCTCATATCATGAGCTCATAACAGCGTATTCAGTCGAATCGTTCGACATATCTTTTTTCGACATATTTCTTCGCGAAGATAGCGATGAAATACATTTAATCTTAATTTGCTCAACCATTTACTGGAAAAACGAGAACAATTCCCAACTGACAAAACTCGAAGCAGTGGGTTATTTCCCGCACTCGGCCCTTCAGATTAAGCCGTTCCGGGCTCCATATTTCAATGACTTAACAAATTTTAAGAGATCTCTTACAACCATTTAGGCGCCGTTCCGTTGAGCAGGGCTAATCATGAGCTCAATCTGACATCACACATGGAGGTCAGCATGAGTAGTCGCACGAGAGATATCCCTGTCTATGTTCCAGAAAAGCCCGTCAAGCTTCTTGACCAATTTCGCTCCTGGCTTCGCGCCAATCATTATCGGTACCAGACTGAGCAGACGTATGTTCACTGGGTTGTGACATATATTCGTTATCACAGCCTTAGACATCCGCGAGGGATGAGCACCCCTGAGATTGAAGCCTTTCTCACCTACCTGGCAACTCAACGTCAATGCAGCCCCGCCACGCAAAAGGTCGCACTCAACAGCCTTAATTGCTTCTATCGCAAGTTTCTCAAGATTGACTTCCCTCCTCTGGAATTTCGCAGATCTCGACAGTATCGCCGACCCCCTGTTGTATTTACTGACCAGGAAGCACGCGCTGTAATCGAGCAGCTATCAGACCCCTTCAAACTTATGGCTGAATTAATGTACGGCTCAGGGCTGAGGGTTTCAGAGACGCTGCGACTCCGTATCAAGGATATCGATTTCGGACAGGGGCAATTGATTATTCGGGAAGGAAAAGGAAACAAGGACAGGATCACCGTTCTCTCTGATCAACTTCATGACCGCCTGAATCTTCAGATAAATCTCGCCAGCAGTTATTACAAGTATGATCGACAGAACGGTGTCGGCCCCGCCTGGATGCCACATGCATTGGCCAGAAAGTATTCCGGGGAAGCATCACAGCTTGGCTGGCAGTTCATTTTCCCCTCCAACGAGCCCGCGAAAGATCCGCAAACCGGGATCATTCGCCGCCATCACCATCATCCCGACACCATTCGTAAACATATCAAGAAAGCGGCTCAGGAAGTTGGCCTTGTCAAACTCTGCGGCCCGCACACTTTCCGACATTCCTTTGCGACACGATTACTGGAAAGTGGCTACGACATCCGCACGGTCCAGGAGCTGCTGGGCCACAGTGACGTGTCTACCACCGAGCGCTATCTGCATGTGATGAACCGGGGTGGGCTGGGGGTGATCAGTCCACTGGATCGGGGCTAGTGGCAGGGTCTGACGTCTGACGCCGAAAACAGTCCATGAACAACACCTGGCCAGCAAAAATAAACGCGCTCTGTTTTGTCTTTAGCGTCCGTCCTCCGACGTCAGACGTCCGACTGATCTTGCCCCAATAAAAAACCCGGCTTTCGCCGGGTCTTTATCGCTTGCAGGCATACCTTAACAGGCACAGAGCGCTCTCACAGACCGAACCTCTACTCTGTCCAGGTGAGGTCCAGTTCGCGAGCAGCCTTCACATCATCCAGGCGGCGCACCGGCTGGGTGAAGGGCGCTTCCTTGACCATGTCCGGTTCGGTACGCGCTTCTTCCAGGATGGCAGCCATGGCATCCACGAACTCGTCCAGGGCTTCCTTGCTTTCGGTTTCGGTGGGCTCGATGAGGAAGCACTCCGGCACCAGCAGCGGGAAGTAGGTGGTGGGGGCGTGCTGGTTGTAGTCCAGCAGGCGCTTGGCGATATCCATGGCGGTGACGCCCAGCTCTTTCGCTTCTTTCGCGAAGGTGAGGATGAACTCATGGCTGGCACGGCGATCCGGGTAGGCGGCGGTGCAGCCGATGGCCTCCAGTCGCTTGAGCAGATAGTTGGCGGCCAGGGTGGAGAATTCACCCACGCGGATCATGCCGTCTCGGCCCAGGGAACGGGCGTAGTAATAGGCACGCAGCAACACTCCGGCGTTACCCATAAAGGCACTCAGGTGACCAATGCTGGTTTCCAGAGTGTCGGTGTCGATCCAGTGATAGCTGCCATCGTCCCGCTGGCCCGCCATGGGGGTGGGCAGGTAAGGCAGCAGACGTTCGGAGACACCCACCGGGCCAGCACCCGGTCCACCACCGCCGTGTGGGGTAGCGAAGGTTTTGTGCAAGTTCATGTGGATCACGTCGAAGCCCATGTCGCCGGGGCGCACCTTGCCGAGGATGGCATTCAGGTTGGCGCCATCGTAGTACAGCAGGCCGCCGGCTTCGTGGACGGTCTTGGCGATGGCTTCGATTTGCCGCTCGAACACGCCGCAAGTGGACGGGTTGGTCATCATCAGGCCAGCGGTCTGAGGGCCGCAGGCGGCCTTCAGCGCCTCCAGATCCACATCGCCATCTTTGCCCACCGGCACTTCACGTACCTTGTAGCCACACATGACGGCGGTGGCAGGGTTGGTGCCGTGGGCCGCTTCCGGGATCAGGATTTCGGTGCGCTCTTCATCGCCACGGGCATCGTGGTAGGCGCGGATCATGGCCACACCGGCAAATTCGCCCTGGGCACCGGCCATGGGCGCCAACGATACGCCTTTCATGCCGGTCACTTCCTTGAGGAAGTTCTGCAATTCGAACATGCAGCTGAGGAACCCCTGGCTATGGGTTTCCGGTGCCAGCGGGTGCCGGTTCAAAAAGCCGGGCAGCATGGCAGCACGATTGGCACCACGGGGGTTGTATTTCATGGTGCAGGAACCCAGCGGGTAGAACTGCTTGTCGATGGCGAAGTTCTTGCTGGACAGGTTGGTGTAATGACGCACCACCTGCATTTCGGAGACTTCTGGCAGCGCCGGTTTTTGTTGGCGACGCAGGTGCGCAGGGATGGCACCAAGCTTATCTTCAGCTACCGCTTTCGGTGCCTGGGAGACGGCGCTACGACCGGGCTGGGACAGTTGGAAAATCAGTTTGGTCTCGCTCATGCTGCCAGAACCTCTTTCAGAGCTACCGCAAACAAATCCAGATCGCTCTCGCTGTGCACTTCGGTAGCGTTGATCAGGATAGCGTTGGGCATGTCGTAATCTTTTGCCAGGCTGACACCGCCCAGCACATCTTTCTCGGCCAGCGCCGCCAGCACCTCGGTTGCCGGCTTCGGCAGCGTCAGCACCACTTCATGGAAGGTGGGCGCAGAGAAAGCCCGTTCGACACCCTCGATGGCGGTGAGTTTTTCCGCCAGCGCCTGGGTGTTGGTATGACAGTGTGCCGCCACGTTGGTGAGGCCATCCGGGCCCAGCAAGGAGCAGTAGATGGTGGAGGCGGTCATGGCCAGGCCCTGGTTGGTACAGATGTTACTGGTGGCCTTGGAGCGACGGATGTGTTGCTCACGGGCTTGCAGGGTAAGCGCAAAGCCCTGCTTGCCTTCCATGTCCACGGTGCGGCCAATGATGCGGCCCGGCATCTGACGGACGTATTTTTGCTTGCAACACATGAAGCCGTAGTAAGGCCCGCCGGAAGACAGCGGCACACCCAGCGGCTGACCTTCACCGACGACAATATCTGCACCTTCCGTACCCCATTCACCCGGAGGGGCAAGCAGTGCCAGCGAAGTGGGATTCACCACACCAATCACCAGCATGTTGTTGGCGTGGGCCCAGTCGGTGAGGGCATCCACTTCTTCCAGGGAGCCGAAGAAGTTGGGCTGGCTGATCACCAGCGCGGCGAAGTCTTCGCCTTCAAAATCCTTCAGGGCATCCAGCGGGGTCTGGCCGCTGGCGGCATCGAAGCCCACCGTTTGCAATGCCACGTCCTGGTTTTCCACGATGGCCTGGGTGGCCGCGGTGTAACGCGGGTTCAGTGCCGTTGGCACCAGCACCTTGCGCGACTTGCTCTTGCGGTTGGCTCGCAGGCTCATCAATACCGCTTCGGCCAGACCGGAGGCGCCGTCGTACACGGAGGCGTTGCTAACCTCCATGCCGGTGAGTCGGGTCATCAGGGTCTGGAATTCGTAGATCACCTGCAGGGTGCCCTGGCTGGCTTCCGCCTGGTAAGGCGTATAGGCCGTGTAGAACTCACCGCGGGTGGCGATCTCCCATACTGCTGCCGGAATGTGATGCTGATAGGCACCGGCACCAATGAAGCTGACGGCACCAGCATCCATGGCAGCGCGCTCGCCCATCAGGCGGGTCACTTCCATTTCGCTCAGCCCTTCGGGCAGCGCATCCAGCTTGCCGGCGGCTTTCAGGTGCGCGGGAATCTCATCGAACAAGTCTTCGATGCTGTCGGCGCCGATGGCGTCGAGCATGGCACGCACGTCGTCGGGGGTATGGGGGATATACGGCATTGGAAATACCTGGATAGGTTGGGTGTTGGCTTTGAGTCCGCAGCGCAAAAAACGCGCTGAGGACTAGCTACGAGCGACTAGCTTCGAGCTACGAGAAAAGTCTTTGACTCGCAGCTAGCAGCTAGTCGCTCGCCGCTGCGAATAACGGTAATGCCGTTATTCGCTCTCGATCTGCGCCTGGTACTGATCTGCAGTGAGCAGGTTGTCCAGATCGGTTTCTTCGCTCATGGCGATCTTGAACAACCAGCCACCTTCATAGGGGGCGTTGTTGACCAGTTCGGGCTCGTCTTCCAGGGCTTCGTTGATTTCAACGATTTCGCCAGAGACCGGGGCATAGATATCAGAGGCCGCTTTTACGGATTCAACCACACCAGCTTCGTCACCGGCGGCAACCACCTGCCCGACTTCCGGCAGTTCCACGTATACCAGGTCACCCATGGCATCCTGGGCGTGCTCGGTAATGCCTACGGTCACAGTACCATCATCGTTCTTGGCCCATTCGTGGCTGCTGGCGTAACGCAGTTCGGCAGGAATCTCGCTCATTGTTGGCTCTCCTTGTTAGAGTCGCTTCGCGCAACATGCTTTACGCATGGGCGCTGGAAAAAGATGTTCTTTACCATGTGGGAGCTTGCCTGCAAGCGATTTACCCTCGATGGAGGAAGCTATCGCTTGCAGGCAAGCTCCCACAGCTTAAATTTCTTTATAGACTGCCTTGCCGTTGCGCACGAAGGGGGCCTTGACCACCTGCGCCGGCTGACGCTTGTTGCGAATTTCCACATCGACCTTGCCGCTGGCACCCGCGGGCAGCCGGGCCAGGGCAATGGATTTGCCCAGGGTCGGGGAAAAGGTCCCGCTGGTGATTTCGCCTTCTTCATTATTGGGCAGAATCACTTTCTGGTGGGCACGCAATACGCCCTTGCCTTCCAGCACCAGACCCACCAGTTCGGCATGGCCATTTTGCTGCTGGTTGAGCAGCGCCTGACGGCCGATGAAATCCCGGTCGTTGAGCACCAGGGTCCAGCCCATGTTGGCTTCCCAGGGCGAGATACCATCGTCCATGTCGTTGCCGTAGAGGTTCATGCCCGCTTCCAGACGCAGGGTGTCGCGTGCCCCCAGTCCCGCCGGCGCAACCCCGGCCGCCAGCAGCTGATCCCACAGGGCCACCACGTCATTGTTGGGCAGCATGATTTCCACACCGTCTTCACCGGTGTACCCCGTGCGGGCAATCATCCAGTCGCCGTCTTCGGCAAACCCGAAGACTTTCAGACGGTTTACCGCGTCTGCCTTGCTGGCATCCAGCAGGCCGGCCAGGGTGGCACGGGCCTCGGGCCCCTGAATGGCAAGCATGGCCAGGTAGGGTCGCTCCTGGATATCCACGGCAAAACCACCGGCCTGGCTTTCCATCCAGGCCAGGTCAGTTTCGCGGGTGGCGCAATTTACCACCAGCCGATAATCATTGTCTCGCTTGTAGACGATCAGATCGTCGATCACACCGGCACGCTCGTTGAGCATGCCCGAGTAAAGGGCGCGACCAGGCTCGATACGGTCCACATCGTTGGCCAGCAGGTGGCGCAGGTAATCCCGGGCACCGGCGCCGGCAATATCCACCACGGTCATGTGCGAGACATCAAAGACCCCGGCTTTCTGGCGCACCGCATGGTGCTCCTCGATCTGGGAACCGTAGTTGATCGGCATGTCCCAGCCGCCAAAATCCACCATCTTGCCGCCCGCGGCCACATGCGCGTCGTACAAGGCTGTGCGATGACCCATAACACCACCACTATTCAAATGAGCGGCAATTATATCCGCCAGAAGCGTGAGGGCATAGGGTGGCGGGATGGACAGGTGAGACTTCTGAGCCAGTACCAGGGTGTCTACCGGAATCCGCGAGCACCAGCGGGTGAAGGGAGGCGTCGCGAAGCGGCCAAAAAAAGGTTCATCGCGGATTTCCGGGAAAAGCCCGATTCAAGCCCCCCCCCTTTCCGTAGGAGCCTCGCTGGCGGCGCGATAATCCAAACCTGAAAAACGACATTTACCACAGAGGCCACAGAGGCCACAGAGGCCACAGAGTGAAAACCTGTTTTTCTCGGTGACCTCTGTGCCCTCTGTGGTGAGACAGCTTTTGATCCTGGTCTTGGAATCGCGCCGCCAGCGACGCTCCTACGGGAAGGCCTTGGTAGCAGCAACTTCCTGCTAACCCGCGATGAACCAAAAAAAGCCCCGGCGAACCGGGGCGAGGAAGATCATGCGAAAGGAAAAGGCAGATTACTGAATGGACGCGCTCTGGTAGCTCAGGTTGATGCCGCCCGTCGGGATTTGCAGCAGCACCTTGCCGCCGTCAAAGCCTGCCAGGGTGATCTCGAGGTCCACGTCCAGCGGCGCCTGGTTTTGCAGGCCGATGAACAGGCGACCATCGGGCAGGAAGTCCAGCGGACCTTCCAGCACCACATTGTCGATGGGCAGGCTCTTCACGTTGTGCTCCAGTCCCAGCGGCAGGCTCAGGGCCGGGGCATCGAACAGCAGGTCGAACGTGATGCGGAAGACCGGACCATCCGGGGTGTCGACGATATCACCCACTGGCGGCACGTTGCGTGGGCTGTTGGGATCATTGGGATCCTCCAGGCCGTAGCGCACCCGCATGATGTTGGGGCCGGTGGCCGTATCAATCGGGATCAGGCCAATGTTGTCCAGGTTCACCGCTTCAATCACATCGGTAAGACCGGTGAGTGACAGCAGGGAGTTGACCAGGTTGGACAAGGCATCGCCCAGGATCGGGATATTGCCAAGCAACGTATCCAGCAACCCGCCTTCGGTGAGTTTGACACCAATGGCTGCGGTGGCATCCAGGTTGGTCAGCGCCACCGTGGTGGGATAAATCACCACCGGTACACCCTGCTCCTCGGCATCGAAATCGATGATCTCGGTGTTCAGCAGCCCGGTAATGTAGAGCAGCTTGTCGCTGTCACACTGGGTTGGTGTGCCGGCGGCCACGTTGTCAAAACCGCAACCGGTATTGGCATAGGACACCAGCCCTTCCCCGCCGGTACCACGCGGGATGATGAACGTGGCGTTGGCCGGAGTGTCAGCCGGATCAAGAGTATCACCAGTCAGCACCGGCTCTCCGGTATCGATCTGGAAATTGTTGTTCACGTCCGCGCTGGGCAGGTTACCCAGTTCCTGGAAGATGGTGTTCGCTGCCGGGCCACCCTTGAACAGGATTTCCATGTCCGGACCACCCTCCTGCAGACCGCCACCCAGCAGGGGGGCTGTTTGCAGGGGCAAACCATCGGCAGAACAGATGCCGGCACACCCGGTGCCGCCGCCATTGCCTGCCAACACATAGCGGTACAAGGCGCCTTCTTCCCAGGGTTGCTCAGGGGTGAAGATAGTTGCCCGGGTTGCCGTGGTCAGCCTGCCCTCCACCGGTGCCCAGCTACCGCCGTTGTCCTTCTCCACCAGGAAGGTGTCACCGAGGACAATGGTGCTCGCATCCATGTTTTGGGAGAAGCGAACCTTGATGGGGCGATTGGACGGCAAATCCACAATGGGGAGCTGATCCACAACCACCTGCTCGGCTTCACTGCTGGAGGACAGACAGGCGCCCTGGAAACCGGCATTGATGGCGGTCTGATCCGCTGCAGAACTGGCACAGGGGAAGCCCGGGTAGACGGTGGCGGCGAACGGGCCGCGGCGCACATCGTCGGGATCCAGAATGGCGTATTCCGGCAGGGTGAAGTCGAGGCTGTTATCCCCTTCCAGGGAATCCAGCATCTGCAGCGGGTTGCCACTCAGATCCGTGATGTCCGGGGTGGTGGTCACCACGTATTCCACCCCGTAGGCCACTGGGGCATCGGGGGTGATCACCAGGGCGTTGCCACTCAGTTTCCAGCTGAAGGGTTCAGCTACCCCGCCCGCCGTGAGCTGCAAGCTGCTGCCGGCCACAATGGAATCCGGATCCAGCGCTTCGTTGAAGTGAATCACGATGGGCTCGCCGGGCTCCATGCGGTCGGCCACGTTGCCCGGTTGCCAGGACAGCTCGGCACCGTTGTCGCCATTCATGACCGGTACGAACGGATTGACGCTGTCCACCGCCTGCATGGGCGCATTTTCCTGATCCAGGTAGGACTCCATGCGGAAGCTCAGTACACCGTAGCTGTTTTCCACACCAAGAACGCGCGGCTCTACCACGGTGATAGCGTCGGTGTTCAGCTGGCCGTCCTCAATCAGGCCGGTACCCACCAATTCCAGATGCATGATGTTCTGGGTAAAGGCACCGTTGGCGCGGGCATCGGTGGTGGAGGTGGCAATATCCATGAACAGACGCAGCTTCTTGGGCGCGTCGTCGCTTTCGGCATTGGGGTTGGGGAACAGGTAACCGGTGGCATCGGAGATGATTTGCACAGTCACTTCACCGGAATCGAAACCCACCGGCACTTCACCGCCGATGAACACTTCCAGGGCGTCGCCCTTGAGGATGCCACCACGCTTGACCCGTAGCGGCGTCACATCCGGGAAATTCGGAGTATGCGCCAGTTCGGCGTAGACATCCCCGGACTGTTTGGAAACGGTTTTGTCCTGCAACAACGTACCAATGACGGGCACACAGTTGATCGGCTGACCGGTCAACTCGGAAAGACGCACGCCATCATCCAGGCAACCCAGATCCGGGTCGGCCGGCGGCGCATTGGTCACCAACACGGCACGCTCGCCGGTGGTCGGAGACGTGGTGTCTTGCGGTACGGTGGAGTGGCTGAATGCCGCGATGGCATCGCCAGCGTCATTCAGGACACCATCAATGACCAGCTCGTAGGTCTGGCCCGGCACCATGTCTTCCTTGGGGTCCACGGTGATGGCGGTGCGGCCCACCAGCATCAGCGCCGGCACCACTTCGCCATTGCTCATCAGGCTGACCGTGTCGCCATACACGGCGGAACTGGCATCGATGGCCTGGGTAGTACGCACACGGAACGACGAAAAGTCCATGCTCTTGAACTGGCCGTCATCCGGGAACAGGGAGGACACTTCGAAAGTATCACTGGTGCGCTGGGTGGCCAGTGGGCCCTCCAGGGCTGCGCGAGTGGTGAAGTTCAGGGTGCCGTCTTTAAAGGTGGTGGTTTCACCGAGAACGGTCACCCCGTTCATCACTACCTTGTAGTCAGAAGCAGGCTTGAGCGCATCAACGGGGGTCAGCACCACCCCTTTGCCTTCAGCCACGGACTCCAAGGTAAAGTCAACGCTCTCCCCGCCCGGTCCGGTAAAGGCAAAGTTTGCCGCTGCCGCGTTCACGGTATGGCTGAACTGCAGCGCCACGATAGTGCGCGGCGCCACTTGCTGCTGGTTATCCAGCGGATAGGTGTAATGCAGGTTGCGCGCATTGAAGGTGGGCGTATTGAAACTCACGTCGGCGCTGTCGCCACCACACCCCACCAGGGATGCGGCCGCGATGGCGGATACGATGAGGGCTATCTTGTTCTTTTTCATGTCGCGCCTCCGTTAGAACTTCAGCGTAAGTGAACCGGAGAACACATGGACGTCGCCGTCAGTGCTCACGGACTCATAGGGGTTGGTCACGCCGGGACGAGTACTCGTCAGCTCGAAATCACGCTCCTGGAGCTGCTGGTACTGGTAACCGAAATCGAGACGCATGGGGTAGGCCAGGATCGGCGGGTTGTTGATGATCAAGGCACTGCCCACACCCACTATCAGGCGATCGTTATCGAAGTAGTTGGTGTCCGGGGTCTGGATGCTTTCCAGCGGGCTTTCCTGATAGGCCACACCACCAAACAGCATGATATTCTCATTGATGGTCCATTCTGCACCGATACGCGGTACCAGGATGTCCTGGAAGTTGGCATTGGCCTGGTCTTTTACGGTGTCGCGGTCCAGCTGGTCTTCCAGATCACTCCAGTTCTGCTGCTCGACACTCACGGCTGCACGGAAATTGTCCGAGAAGTGATACAGCAGACCGGCGCTGAGGATATCCGGCTGATAGGAATCAATGGTATCGATCAGGACAGAAATCCCCGGATCCAGGACGGTCCCCGGGATGGTCAGGTTGGATTCCACCGCGGTGCGCGCTTCGGTGTGGCCACGGAACGCGAAGGCGGTTTCCAGTCCGGTCCAGATGCCACAGTCTTCCTTGCCGCAGAAGATCTTGTCGTATTCCAGATTCATGGAAAGCACCGGACGAATGATCGGCTTGGCTTGCACCGTCAGTTCTTCGTATTGGGTGACACCGGCAAGGTTGGCACTGGCGATCAGGGTCGCTTCACTGCGCAGGGAAACATGGGCGGAGGCACCTGTGGTGATACCGTTGGCGACTTCCAGACCACCGCCCAGGTTCAGGAACAGGGGCTGGCGGCCGTACTGCATGAACTGACCTTCGCGGGAATTCTTGGACTCGAAGGCGAGCATCTCTTCGCCATATTTTTCCACCCCGGCGATGATGGCGAAGTACAGCGGGTGCTCACCTTTGAGCAGGTCGGTGAGGTCGGTTTTCAGGGCAATGATCTGTTGCTGGCTGTCTGCCACGTTGGCCTTGTCGCCATCGCGAACCACTGCGGCGCCACCGCCACTGGGATTGCCGTTGCTGGTGACACGCAGATCGTGCTCACCGTGAAGCAGGCCCACGGTCAGTTCACCGCGCGGATCCTGGGTCAGGTAAGCCGGGTTGTAGTACAACGCAGAGGCCTGGGTGTTGAACAGGGACAGGCCCTGTGCCGTGCCCACATCGATCGGCAGCAGGCCATAGGTGCTGGCCGTGTTCCCCATGGCGGCAAACGCCGGGGCGGTCAGCAGGGTCGAGAAGAGGGCGGCAGCCCCAAGGCGGCTCAAGGGTTTGACGGACATATTCGGTCTCCGGCGTTTGTTATTCGGCTTATTGCCACTGTTGATTCAGCGTGGCTTTGTTGCAGCGAAGATCAGGTGAACGGTATGCACCGGCTGACCTGTTCCTGCCTGTGTATATGCAATAAGTAAAACAAAACGCCCGTGCTAGGGCCGTTGCGAAAAGGTTGGGAATGGTTGAGATACGTGTGCGACTTGAGCGACTTGTTAAGGTGTGTAATCGAAGTGTTTCGGAAATGGGCAGGTTTCATGGGGCTTACACGCCCCACTGTGTTCTTTTCCCCAGACGGCCAGGCACAAAAAAGCCTCATCGCGGATTAGAGGGAAGCCACCGCTCCCGGTAAATGCAAGTGCTGTGGGAGCGTGCTTGCACGCGAACCGGTTATCAGTCGCGAGGGGCCATTCGCGTGCAAGCACGCTCCCACATGAAGCCCCGGGTGATTAGCGTCTGCCTCTGCGCCTCCGGAGAGGTCGCGGGCCACCTCTCGATGGAGGTAAGGCGGATGTTTTAAAGCCTGAAGCGTTACCGTAGATAGCGGCCGAACCCTGGCCCTATACCGTTTTCCTGCTAATCCGCGATGAACCACAAAAAAGCCGGCCCGAAGGCCGGCTTGATGCAAAGCAGCGTGGTTACTGCTTGATGGGCTCCCCGAGATACTGGAGATGCAAGCCATTTTGCGGAATCTGCAGGTAGATCTCCGGGTTGGCCAACGGAATGAAGCCCAGCTCGATCCCCAGTTTCACATCAATCGGAACCGCATTGCTGTTGAACTGCTCTATCACCATACGGCCATCCGGCAGGAAAGCCACAGGCCCAGACAGATTCAGTGTCAGCGGAGCACTGTGCAGACTGTGGCTGCCATCCAGCACGATATGCATGTCAGGTGCATCCAGGTACACTTCTACGTCCGCACGGAACTCGGGACCGGACTCGGTCTCCACAATCCAGCCGGGGATCAAACCCTGACGCTCAATCTCGTCGTAGACATAACTACCATCCGGGTTCGTTTTACCGCAGAAGTTCTCCGCATCTTCCGGCCAGGCGACACAGCTATAACGCATGCGCATGTACTGGGTTTCAGTGGGGGTTTCGCTGGGGATCAAACTAATGATCTTCACCAGAAGCGTGACCGAAGATGCCTGGATCATGGTTGGGTACAAGCCGACCCTGACGGCGCGCAGGGGCTCGTCCGTTTCCGGATCAATCACCATTTCACCGGTTTGCAGATCCCGGTATACCGCCGAACCAAACACTTCCGTATTCAGCCCACCGACAACATGGATGTCGCACTCCTCCGGCACATCGCAGACCAGTGATGGATCGGAGAGGATACCGTCACCATCATAGCTGTCCACCACCAGCCCGGTAGTGTTTACCCCTGGTCCATTGCCTCCATAGCCCGGCTCACCCGCATCAAAGTGACCATTACCGTTCAGGTCTGCCGTGGGCAGGTTCCGCAGCGGCTGGTACACGGATTGCCGCGGCGCGGCACCGGTGAAGTGCAGGTGCATGTCCGGGCCACCCATGTCAGCGTCCGGGGCGCGCAACACCGCCGTCTGCAGGCGCTTGCCATCGACAGAGCAGATCGCTTCGCCACTGCTGCAATCATCGGCTTGCTGGCCACCGGTACCGTTGACGCTCATCAGCAGGTATCGGTAGCTGACGCCTTCTTCCCAGGGCTCATTGGGGGTAAACACCAGACTCCGGGCGCCCACCTTGAGGGTGCCGGGCACACCGGCTTCACAGCGGTACTTGCGCTTGCCGTCTTCGTCATAGCGAACCGGTACGCCTTGGGCGTCCGACTCCACTTTCTCTACCCGGAAGCTGCCTGTACCGCAGGCTTCACTGTTTTCGAACACCACAGAATCCGGATCGATATCCTGGGAGAAGCTCACCCGGATGGAACGGTCCGCCGGCAACTGTGGCACCGGGTTACGATCATCTTCGGTCTTTCCGCCCTCACAGAAACCGTGATTACCGGCTTCGATCTCCCAGTGCTCTTTATCGCTGGCACAGGGGAAACCCGGATAGCTGGTCATGACAATGGGGGGCGCCGCCTCTCCCACCACAGCAGGCATGCTGAAGCTGCTGCTCACCGGGCTGATCGGATTACCGGCCAGGTCTGTCACGGCACCACTGAGCTGGACTTGATAATCCGCCCCCATGGCGAGCGCCGAGACCGGACGCAGAATCAGGGTGGCGCCATCCAGCTCCCAGTCAAATGGCTGGGACACCCCGCCACTGAGCAGGTCAAGACTGTTGCCCGCCTCCAGGGTGGCCGGATCCAGCGGTTCGCTGAAGTTGAGGATGACTGGGTCACCGGGGCGTGCCATGTCAGCCACACCATTATCATTTACGGCCGGAGCCACACTCTGCAGCACGGGAGCCGTCATGTCCGGCACCACTGCCGGGGCATTTTCCTGATCCTCGTAGGACTTCATGTGGAAACTGAGCAGGCCGAAAGCGGTTTCCTGACCCAGGACGGTTGGCTCGACCACGCCGACAGCATCAATCTCCATGCGGCCATCGTTGACCAGCGCCATGCCGTTGAGCTCCACGTGCATGAGCGTCTGGCTGAGGGCGCCATTGGCTTCCGGGTTTTCCGCGGTCATGGACACATCCATGTACAGCTTCACCTGCTTGGGCGCTTCATGGGAATCGCTGTAGGGATTGGGCAGCAGATAGCCGGAGGCATCTGACAGGAAGGTCACGCTGATGGCACCGGTCTCGATGCCTGCCGCCACGTCACCGCCCACTTTGACTTCGATGTTGCTGCCGGTGAGCAGGCTGTTGCGGGCAATCCGCAACGGCGATACATCCGGGTAGTTGGGCAGGAACGCCAGTTCCGCATGCACATCACCGGATTGCAGCGTGGCATCCTTGCTGCCCAGCAGCGTGGACTGAACGGGCACACAATTCATGGCGGCGCCGGTGAGTTTTGCACCGATGGCGTCCGGGGCATTACAGGGATCCACGGTCTCGTCAGTGGCCTGAACCACTTCCTGCACCAGGGTCGCCCGCGGCATGGAATCGCCGGCGGTCCAGGTTCGGGTATAGCCGCCGGTGAGGCCATCCTGGCCCACACCGCGCACCGAGTCGGTGAGTTTGAGGGTGTAGGACTTGCCGGCGACCAAATCTTCTTTCGGGTCGATGGTGACCGCATTTCCCTTGGCCAGCAGGATCGCCGGCACCGTGCCTTGCGGGCCTTCCAGTTCCACAGAACCATCGGTATCGGTTTCACCGTAGACCAGCGTGGTCACATCCAGTTGCTGATTGAACTGCAGACGGAGGGTGGAGAAATCCATGAACTGCAGGGGATTTCCATCCGGGATCACCTTGCTGACCGCCAGATCCGGCGCCATCTGCTGATCAGAGAGCGGCCCGGAGGACGCCATGCGGGTGACAAAGTCCAGCCCACCGTCATCAAACTGGGCGTTGCCGTTGCGGGTCTGGATGTCGCTGAGTACCAGCCGGTAGTGGGTGGTCAGATCCAGCGGGGCCGCCGGCTGAAGTACCACGCCCATGCCGCCATCCACGGCTTGCGGTGCTTCCAGCGCAATCCGGTTGCCGCCGGTATCTTCACAGGCATCGCCCACGGACGGGCATTCCAGCAAGGCAAAGTTGCTGTCATCCACGCTGACCTTGTGGGAAAAGCGCAGTACCAGCGGTGTCTTTGGGGATACCCCGTCCTGGCCATCGTAGGGATAGCTGTAATACACATCCCCAACCTGCCAGTTGTCATAGCTCGGTTTGTCTCCGGCTTCCCCGCCACAGGCGGCCAGCAAGGCCGCGGAGGTCGCCAGGCATAACGCTTTCAGCTTCATGGTCATGCCTCCTAGAATTTCAGAGTGATGGAACCGCTAAAGATGTGAACATCCCCATCGGCTTCAACGGTTTCGTAAGGTTGCGGATAAGATGCCGCGCGTTGGTCATAGAGATCGAACTCGCGGCTTTCCAGCTTCTGGTACTGGTAGGCAAGATCAAACCGCACCGGGAAGGCCAGCACCGGCACCGACGCGTATTCCGCCGTCAGGCCAAGCCCCAGAATCCACTTGTCGTTGTCCAGGTAGTTCACTTCCAGGGAGCCATCCGAACTCATGGGTGACTCACTGAAGGCCAACCCACCTGTCAGCATGTAGGTGTCATTGAGGTGGAATTCGCCGCCCACGCGGGGCACAACGATATCCTTGAACTCCAGCTGGTCAGCGCCGGAGGCATTCACCGCCTGATCCTTGATGGTGTCGCTTTCCAGCTCACTCTCAAGGTCCGACCACTGCTGCATTTCCAAGGTTACCCCAACCCGCCAACGGTCCCGGGCGTAAGCCAGACCGGCGGCATAGATATTGGGCTGATAGGAATCGATGGTGGTCACTGCCAGACTCATGCCCGGATCCAGCACGGTACCGGGGATGGTGATGGTTGAATCCACCTTGGTGCTGGAGTTGGAGTACCCACGGAAGCTGAAGGCAGCTTCCAGACCATTCATCCAGCAGGCATCCTCACCACAGAAGCTCTCCCCGAAATCCATGTTCATACCGAAGATGGGACGAATGGAAGGAACCGCCGAAACCTCCAGGCTTTCATAGCTGGTCGTCCCGCCCAACGTCGAACTGGCGATCAGCTCGGCCTCGGAGTGCAGGGTGATACGGGCAGACAACCCCATATCCAGGCCTCGCCAGATCTGTGTGCCACCCCCCAGATTCAGAAACAGGGGCTGACGCCCATACTCCAGGTACTGACCGGCGCGATCGGTGGCGGAGCTGAAGGCCATCATCTCGTCGCCATACTTTTCCACTCCGAGCATAAAGCCCAGATAAAGGGGATGTTCGTACCTGGTCAGGTCAGTGAGGTCGGTTTTCATGCCCAGCAAGACCTGCTGGGAAGGAACATCCTGGAGAATATCGCCATCACGGGGAGAAGCAAAAGAACCACCACTGACCTTGCTGGCGCGCAGCTCGTGGTCCGCATGCATCAGGCCGGAGGTCAGTACTCCCCGGGAATCCCGAGCCAGATTGGCCGGGTTGTAGTAAGTCGCAGATACTTGTCCATTGAACAGGGACAGGGCCTGGGCCGAAGCCACATCGGACGGCAAGACGCCGTAGGTGGTTCCAATATTCCCCATGCTGGCCATTACCGGTGAAGCAGACACAAAACCGGCGCCTGCCAGAACAGCAGGAAGCAGCTTCCTTATTCTCATGTAGCACTCCAAAAGGCTCGCCCGAACGGGCTTCTTATTATTAATCTTGTGACTGAGCAGATATTTGCCCACATAAAGTGGCATAAACGTACCAACATAATGAAACGGTTCGATACAACCAGTTCTCAAAATTGGCCAATATTTACATATATACACATTAAATAACGAAGCAGACTCATTTTTGGTGAGCCGTTATTACTAGCTGATAAGAAAGGGATAAGAACAAAAAGTCACAGGGGAAAACAGGCTGGCCCTGCTTGTTCCCAAGCACGGTCGTAAACCGCTCAATGGCCCGAAAAAACCACCAAGCAGGAGTAGCGGCGGGTCACTATCATCCGACTCCGCAACACTTCCGCGCTAATTACGCGAGGCACGTTTTTGGTTCACCGCGGATTTGAAGGAATGGCTTGCAGCAAAGACCTTCCCGTAGGAGCGTCGCTCGCGGCGCGATTGCCAACGTCTTTAAAGGCCGATTTACCCNGTTTTCTTTGTGCTCTCTGTGGTGAAAACGCTTTTGACCCTGGCCTCGAATCGCGCCGCGAGCGACGCTCCTACGGAAAGGGGCTGGGAGAGTTAAATCGGGCTTTTCCCGCTAATCCGCGATGAACCACTTTTTTTGGGGGGGCTGTTGGAGAGAACGGCGTGCAAAGAGAGGCCACCACCGCAGCATCCTGCACACGGGCACTGCATCCCTTCACGCTGAAGCTTGGCTACCGCCTGCGCGTCAGCAGGATCACCGGCAACAGTCCCAGCAGCACCAGTGTCAGGGAGGGCGCCGCGGCGCGTTGCCATTCGCCCTCCGCGGTCAATTCGTAGATGCGCACGGCCAGGGTGTCCCAGCCAAACGGTCGCAGCAACAAGGTGGCGGGCATTTCTTTCATCACATCGATGCCCACCATCAGCAGGGCGGTTAACAGTCCCGGCAACATCATCGGCAGGTATACCCGACGTCCTACTTCAGAGGATGATGCCCCCAGTGTGCGCGCCGCCTCCACCAACCCCGGGCGCACCTGCTGCAAGGCGTTTTCCACCGGGCCAAAGGCCACCGCCAGAAAACGCACCACATAGGCCAGCACCAGAGCCAGCAGCCCGCCAACCAACGGCACGGACAGGCCCAGCTCATGCAAGCCGCCCTGTACCGCACTGAAACTCACCATGATACCCACCGCCAGCACCGAGCCCGGCAAGGCATAGCCCAGGGTTGCCAGTTGCACGGAAGCCGACACCAGCGCAGATGGCTGGTGTCGCTTCACCCAGGCCAGCCAGCTGGCCAACACCAGGACCAGCGAAGCCGCCATGGCACCCAGCAAAAAGGTACGCCACACCAGATTGGCAAAACGCAGATCCACGCCCTGCAGCCCGGTGCCAACCACCCAGTACAACAGTCTCGACACCGGCAGCAGGAAGGCCATGAACAGGACGCCAAAAGCGAACAGGCTGATCAGCCAGGCCATTTTCGGCCTTGCCCGCACCACCTTCCGGCCACCCAGTTCACTGAACCGTGCCCGACGGCGGCCGCGGCGCTCCAGCACCAGCGCCACCAGCACAAACAGCAATAACAGCGAGGCCAGCTGGGCCGCCGCCTGCAGGTTGAACAGGCCGTACCAGCTTTTGTAGATGGCCGTGGTGAAGGTATCGAAGTTGAATACAGAGACGGCGCCGAAATCCGCCAGGGTTTCCATCAGCGCCAGTGCCAGCCCGGCGGCGATGCCCGGCCGGGCCATGGGCAACGCTACCTTGAAGAAGGCCCGCAATGGCCCATCACCCAGGATTCTTGCCTGCTCCAGCACAGCCCGCCCCTGGGCCTGGAAGGCCAGCCGCGCCAGCATGTAGACATAGGGGTAGAGCACCAGGGTCAGGGTGACCACCACCCACAGGGGATGACGGGCGCTGAAGCCGGTCAGCCCCGGCCACCAGCTGCGCAACTGGGTCTGGATCGGCCCGGCATAATCGAGCAGGTCCACCATGACGAAAGCCAGCACATAGGCAGGCATGGCCATGGGCAGGAACAGCGCCCACTCCAGCCAGCGGCGGCCAGGAAATTCCAGGGTGGCCACACACCAGGCCAGCGAGACACCCAGGGCCAGCACGCCCACGGTGACCCCCGCCATCAGCAGCAGGGTGTTGCCCACCAGCCGCCACAGGACAGTGTCCAGCAGGTGTTGCCAGGTTTCCCATTGCTGCTGGTGCCAGGCGCTGAGCAGCACCAGGATGGGCACCAGAACCAGCAGCGCCAGTGCAACCGCACTGGCGCCATTCAAGCCCGGCAGGCTGAACGAGGGTAAAGGGCGTTGACGCACCGCTTAGCGATACCCCGCGCGGTCCATCAGTTTCACTGCATCCACCTGCAGGGCCCCGGCCACGCTGACGTTAAGATCATCCTCGCGGAATTCCCCCCAGGACTTCACTTCCTCGGCAGGCTGCACGGAGGGGCTCACCGGGTATTCCAGGTTGATTTCGGCCAGCAGGTGCTGGGCTTTCGGCTGGGTCATCCATTCCAGCAGGGCCTTGGCCTGTTCCGGGTGCGGCGCATACCGGGTCACGGCACCACCGGAAATATTGATGTGCACCCCGCTGTCCTGCTGATTGGCCCAGAACAGGGACAGTGGCAGCTGCGGGTTGTCGCGCTTCATGCGGCCATAATAGTAAGTGTTTACTATGCCCACATCGCACTGCCCGGCCACGATGGCTTCCATCAGTGCCGTGTCATTGGAGAACACATCCGTGGCCAGATTGCCAACCCAGCCGGTCACCACGGCTTCCGCCTTTTCGGAGCCAAGACGCTCGATCATGGTGGCGACCAGGGACTGGTTGTACACCTTCTTGGAGGTGCGCAGACAAAGGCGTCCTTTCCATTCCGGCTCGGCCAGAGCTTCGTAGCTGGACAGGTTTTCCGGGTTCACTCGCTCGGTGGAATAAACAATGGTGCGCGCCCGCTTGGTGAGACCAAACCACTGCTTCGCCGGGTCGGTATAACTTGCCGGCACATTGGATTCGAGCACCACGGATTCCACCGGTTGCAACAATTCCATTTCCGCCGCATTCCACAGATTGCCCGCATCCACGGTGATCAGCAGATCCGCCGGGGTACGCTCCCCTTCCGCCTTGATGCGCGCCGCCAAGGCGGAAGCGTTGTCAGTGATATAGCGAATGGTAATACCGGTCTCTTCCGTATAGGCATCAAACACCGGCTTGATCAGATGGTCATTGCGAGAGGTGTAGACCACCAGTTCATTGTCCGCAGCAGGCTCGGAACAGCCCCACAAGCCAGCCAGCGCCACCAGGGCGACGGCCATGACACCAATAACACGCATATCCCTTAACTCCAGTCCGGGGAATTCAAACAAGAATGATTCTTAATTGATTTCGCAGTATGGCAGGTCTTTTCGCCAAGCTCTAGCCCGAATTTCGCGCCGTCGACGGTGGCCGGGCACTCACCGGCAGGTCCGCACTGCGGCCCAGCGCCCGGTTGGCAAAAAAGCCCTTCACCGGCCCGGCCTGATTGACCAGCTTCATGCCGGTATTACGCAACCAGCGCAGTGGCAGGGCCCGCTGCTCAAACAGCTGCTGAAAGCCACGCATGGCATTCTGCATAACCAGATTTTCACCACGGCGGCGGCGCTGATAACGCGCCAGGGCCTGTACATCTGCACATCCCAGCCCGGCCTCACAGGCGCGAATCACCTCTTCGGCCAACACGGCCGCATCCAGCAGGCCCAGGTTGACGCCCTGCCCTGCCAACGGATGGATCACATGGGCCGCGTCCCCCACCAGTGCCAGAAACGGCGCCACATAGCTGCTGGCGTGCCGCTCCTGAATCGGGAATACGGCACGCTCGCTGATCAGGGTCACCTCGCCCAGGGCATCGGCCACCGCCGCCTGCAATTCCATGGCGAAACGCTCGGGATCACACTGCTTCAGATCGTTGATACGCTCAGGCCAGCCAGACCAGACGATGGAACACTGTCGCTGCTCCCCCTGTTGCACATCGCTGTAAAGCGGCAACAAGGCCAACGGGCCGGATTCCATGAAGACCTGTCGAGCACAGCCGCCGTGTGGCCGCGCGGTGGCGATGGTCGCCACCAGGGCGTGATGCCCGCTGTCCCGCGGTCCACCGCTGATGCCGGCCCATTCCCGGACCCGGGAGCGGGCGCCGTCAGCACCTACCAACAGATCCGCCATCAGCTGGCGATCCCCACATTGCACCTGCCACTGCTCGCCCTCACGGCGCACACTGTCCACGCTGATGCCGCATTGCCAGTCCAGGCAATCCAGAGTCTCGGCGCGTCGGTATAACGCGGCAGTCAGGTGACCGTTTTCCAGCAACCAGCCCAGGGTATCGGTACCAGCTTCTTCAGCGGTAAAAGTGACTTCACCGGTGCCATCCTGATCCCACACCTGCATGGCGTTGTAGGGCTGCACCCGCGACGCATCGAGCAGACCCCAGACCCCGGTGTTACGCAGCAACCAGTGACTGGCTTCGGTGAGCGTGGACACCCGCAACTGCGCCGCGCCGGACGGCATTGCCGGCACCGGCGCCCCATCCAGCACCGTCACCCGCAACCCGGCCTCGGCCAGCAAAACACCCAGCAGCCCGCCAGTCATGCCGCCACCCACGATGATGATGTGTTGTTCGTTACTGTCCGTCATATGCGCTATCCATCACAGGCCAGATGCCCTGCCAACCTCATCGCTCAGTTGCGAGTTGCCAAACTCGTTTCTCGTAATTCGAAACTGTTTTACCGCCCTGAAACCCCATGCCGGTAATCGGCATTCGCCAATTACCGACCTACGCATCTCCGTAGCCCGGTTTTAGCTTTTGAACTTAGCTATTAACTATTAATTATTAACTATTAACTGTCCCTTAGAGCCCCATGGCCCGTTTCGCAAAACCACTACGCAGCCCCGGCATAATATCCAGCGCCACCAGCCCCAGCTGCCGGCTGTGGGCGAACAACGGTTGCTGGACCCGGAACAGTTCCGGCACCCAGCGGGAAGTCTGACTGATCAGCGCCTGGTCTTTTTCCCGTTGTTCAGCGTAAGCCCTCAGAGTGCTCAGGCTGCCAGGATTCGGATTGCCGCCCACCGTCTGTGCCAGTGCCACCAGATCACGCACGGTCAGATTGAAACCCTGCCCGGCTACCGGGTGCAGGGTGTGGGCGGCATTCCCGACCACCACCGCATGGGGCACCACCTGAGCACAGGCTTCGGTGAGCACCAGAGGGTAGCGTTGACGCTCACCGATGCCCGTGAGTCGCGGGGCCTCTGCGGGACAACGGGCCTGAAGCTGCGCCAGTACCTCGCTATCCGTCAGCGCCATCCACTGCGCCACCTGATCACGGGGCCCCGTCCATACCAGCGCCATGCGCTGGTCCGGTAGGGGTAACAGGGCGAGCGGACCATCGTTGAGGAAGCGTTCGTACGCCACGCCGTCATGGGGTGTCGCCAGAGACAGGTTGGCGATCAAGGCGTCGTGGCCGGTGTCGTGATCACGGGCACTGATACCCAGCCACTCGCGGGTTTTGGATCGGGCGCCATCGGCGGCAATCAGCAAGGGGGTTTCAAGGCTTTCCCCACTGGCCAGGTTGATCCGGTAGCCATCATCCAGGCGACGAATACTGGCAAGGGTGTCCGGGGCGCGCACCGAGATACCGTCATCACTGAACAGGGCGCCCAGCAACACAAAACCCAGCCAGCGGTTTTCCACCACCGCACCCAGCTGTTCAACACCTTCTTCCTCTGCACTCATGCGCGTGGTGCCCAACCGGGACTGTCGCGACACATGCACGGTACCGATGGCCGCCGCATGCTCGCGAATGGCATCGCCCAGCCCCAGCTTGTCCAGCACCACCAGGGTACCTGCAGACAGCGCCGTGCTTCGCGCATCAAAGCTGGGGGTGAGTGGCGGCTTGTCAGGCAGCGTCAGCGGGTGGCTTTCCACCAACACCACTTTCTCCGTGCCATGACGACGCAACAACAGCGCCAGCATGGCCCCGGCCATCCCGCCCCCCACAATAACCAGAGGTTGTTGGGTCATTTCAATGTCCACTTTTACTGTAGGAGCGCCGCTTGAGGCGCGAACCCAAGGGCGAGTTGAAAGTTCAACGTTTAAACGCGGACTGGATCAGCGGGTTTTGCCAAGCTGTGCCCGCATTTACCGGTAATGGCGCGGGCACTAAGGCTGGGAACAGGAAAATCTCGCGCGCGCCTTTTCAACTTTGCATTTTAAACTTTCAACTGCTTTTCATTGTCTTCTCAATCTCCGCCACATCCTTCGGCACCTCATGGGTCAGTACCTCGCACCCATCCTTGGTGACCACCACATCATCCTCGATGCGAATGCCAATGCCGCGCCACTGCTCATCCACGCTGTCGTCATCCGGCGCCACATACAGCCCCGGCTCCACCGTCAGAGCCATACCCGGCTCCAGCTGACGCCACTGGTCCTGTACCCGATAGTCACCCACATCATGCACATCCAGCCCCAGCCAGTGACCGGTGCGGTGCATGAAGAAACGGCGATAGCCTTCGGTTTCCACCAGTTCATTGAACTCGCCCTTGAGCAGACCCAGATCCAGCAGCCCCTGGGTGAGGATGTTGACCACTTGCTCGTGGGGCACATTCCAGTGATTGTCCGGGTGAGTCGCTTCGATGGCCGCATACTGGCTGGCCAGTACCAGCTCATACAGCGCCTGTTGGGGCTTGCTGAATTTGCCATTCACGGGAAAGGTACGGGTGATATCCGAGGCGTACATCTCCAGCTCGCAGCCCGCATCCACCAGCACCAGATCGCCGTCCTTCAACTTCTGGCGATTATCAATGTAATGCAGGATGCAGCCATTGGCGCCACCGCCAACGATGCTCGGGTAGGCCGGGCTACGCGAACCATGGCGCATGAATTCATGGATATATTCCGCTTCCAGCTGGTATTCCATCATGCCCGGCTTCACCGCCTGCATGGCACGAACATGGGCACCGGCAGAAATACTGGCGGCCTTGCGCATCAACTTGATTTCGGCAGCGGACTTGAACAGACGCATGTCGTGCAGATGATGCGCCAGCGCCACAAACTCGCCAGGCGGCTGGGCACCGGAGCGGACCCGGTCGCGGATGCTGTTCACCCAGCCCATCAGGCGACGGTCAAACTCTGCATCCATGCCCAGGTCGTAATAGACCCGCTCGCGGCCTTCGATCAGGCCCGGCAGGATCTCGTCGATGTCCCCGATCGGGAAAGCGTCATCGGCATCAAAGTCACTCACCACTCCGTCCGGCCCGGAACGGTAGCCATTCCAGATCTCCATGGTGCGATCGCGCTCACGGCAGAACATGACGTATTCGCCATGTTCCCGGCCGGGTAGCAGCACCATCACGGCTTCCGGTTCTTCAAAGCCGGTGAGGTACCAGAAATCACTGCTTGGCCGATAGGGGTATTCCACATCCCGGTTGCGGATGTGCTCCGGTGCCGCCGACAAAATGGCAATGCTGTTAGGCCCCATGATGCCCATCAGCTCCTGGCGGCGACGGGCAAATTCCTGACGATTGATGCTCAAAACCCCTCCTGATGTCGGGAGATATTTCAGTGCCTGGTCGGCGGTGTGGACGGCGCGCTGTTATCGTCGGCCTTGGCCTTGGGCCGCATGACCAGCTCAGTGTAAATCATCAGCGCGGCCATTCGGCAGTGTTCCGCCACCTGCTCGAACATGTCTTCCTCTTCATCACCGTCCTGATCCGGGGTTTCCACCTGACTGATGGCCGCCAAATCTGACAGGGCTTCCTGAATGCCCTGGGAAAGATCCTTGTCGTGGGTATTGGCAGACCCGGTACCGAAGCCCACCAGAAAACCTTCACACCACTGGGCGATGGCCGCCACCCGCAAGCCCAGATCTTCCTCATCGCCCGGCAACAGCAGGTGAAGCGCCAGGCCGGTACCGGCAAAACCGCTGACCAGCTGATCACGGGCCGCCACCAGCATACCGGCCAGGGCGGGCTCAAACAGCTGGCCCTGCTCAAAATCCACATGGGACGCCAGCACCCCCAGTAACTCTTCATCGTGGCCACCATGACCGGTGGCCAGCAGACCCGCCGTAAGTCCCTGCAATTCGCTGGGTGAATGGGCTATGCCGGCTGCGGCCAGGGATTGGGCCAGCACCTCGAAATCAATCTGGTTGGACATGCGTCGATCCGTTATCTGCAGGTATGACTGCCTTCCTGAAGAAGGCCATGAAAAGTGTGTGCTAAGTAACTATCAGCATTCAATTTCGTTGACCCCTGAAACCCTCACACCTATAGTTGAAACAGCCTGTCAACCGGGAGGGGGAGCCGAGATCGGCAAATCCCGGTAAGGTGCAGGGGACGCGGGCCTTTATCGGCCCACACCTTAGGCGAACCACGACCATTTTGCCATGACGACGGAACAACAACTAAAGCAACTGGAAACCCGCGTCGACGAACTGCTGCGTATCAGTGCGCGGTTGCGCCAGGAAAATCTGGCCCTCCACGAACGGGAGGCCAAACTGGTGGAAGAGCGAGCCCAGCTGCTGAAGAAAAATGACGTAGCCCGCAACAAGGTCGAGGCGATCATCTCTCGTCTGAAATCCCTGGAGCAGGAATCCTGAGCGTGTCATCCTGCCCGTTCTTCAAACCAAGTCATTGCGGTACCTTAGGCCATGTCTAACGAAAACTCCCTGGTGATTCATCTGCTCGACAAGGAGTACCGTGTTGCCTGTCCGGCAGGCGAGCAGGACAACCTGTTGGCCGCCGCCCGTCATCTGGACAAACAGCTGCGCGAAGTGCGCGACGCCAATGTGATTGGTCTGGAACGGATCGCCATCATGACCGCCCTGAACATGAGCCACGAGCTACTCAAGGCGCGTCAGACTGCCGCCCAGGATCCTGAGAGCGAAGCCCGCGTTCAGGCACTGCTGGGACGCCTTGAAGATGAAATCCAGGCTTTCGAAGACGCCCGCCGCAAGCTGTAAGAGCCGCAACACGCAGCACTGCCCCATCGCTGGCTTAAACCGAACCTCAGAAGCGAGTAACGAGTTTCGAGTTGCGAAAACCTCACGTCCTGCCCACGGGTGTCGCCCCTCGAAACTCGCGACTCGTTTTTCGACATCAATCCTTTGCCAGCCTGCAACGCCACATCGGTGATGGGCCCACACCCAAGCGAAACTAACGCAAGCAGTGCAGCCCCGAAGGCATGTGCGCAGCGAATAATCACCGACCTACGCGGCTTCCTGGAGGTGCGAGGGGCTTTTGACCTTAGCTGTTAACTATTCACTGCTCTTGATCGCCTTTCATCAGTGTCAAGACTGTTTCGACCCAACACCACTGTTATAATCCCCCTGAGTGTTTCCTGGCTCTTACGCCAGAGGGCCATGTCCCTGAGCCGATAACGTAATACCCGGGGGCATATATTGCCGTGTCCGTGTGCATGTCCGCCTATTGAGCGGAAAGCCTGAGGGCATAGCTGCTGCCTCCACCTTGAACCATACGGTTCAAGGGTCAAGCCCGCAGCGGTGGGCCGGGAAGCACCCTTTATTCTCTTGCCGGATGCTTGACGCCAGAGGCCGGATGCCAGAACCACAGCCACTTTCGCCATCGCAAAGACGGCAGCGTCAGCAGCTGCGCCGCCAGCTACGCCAGCAACGCAGGCAACTCTCTACCGGCCAGCGCCGTCGCGCCGCTCACCGAGCCGGCCCCGCTCTGAGCAACGCTCTGCAATACCGCCCTGCCAGGCACGTGGCCTTTTATCTGGCCAACGATGGTGAGCTGGATTTACTTCCGGCCCTGCAGCACCCCCGCCTGCAGCACAGCAGCACCTACCTTCCCTGGCTGGATCCCTTGCGCCCGGGCCATCTGCATTTTCGTCTGTGGCAGGCCCATGACCCCATGCGGCCCAACCAATATGGCATTGCCGAACCTGCACTGGCCCATAGAAGCCGTGCCCTGTGGGCGCTGGACGTGATTTTGTTACCTGCCGTGGCGTTTGATCGGGCAGGCTACCGGATAGGGATGGGAGGCGGTTACTACGATCGCACCCTGGCCGACCTGCAGCGTCGACCACGTCGACCCAGGCTGGTGACGGTGGGTTATGATTTTCAGTGTGTGGAGGAGGGGGTGCTGCCGCTGGCCCCTTGGGACCAGCCGGCAGACAGGATCGTTACTGCTGGCTCTGAGTGACTACGATGCCTGCACTGTCAGCATATTGCTGGTAGTCAGGTTCGTTGCCACCGTGGGTAATGCTGCTGACCAGCACTCCCAGCCCGAAAACGATTGCCAGTAGCACCAAGGCGTCCGGCTTCTTTTTCATTTTTCTATTCCCCAAATTGGTATAGCAAAAACAAACATCTAAGCAAAAAGTATTAACAGGACAGTCACTGTAGTCGCATTGACTGCCGGAAAATGCCAACCGGGTCAAAATTTGACCATCTCGTTCAACAAAGTCAAGCAGTTAGCCGCCCCTGTTGACGTTTCTTAACAGAACAACGTCATAACCTGTCGTTAACGAGTTCACAAAAGCGCAATTTTATGCCTATACAGCCAGGTTAGTCGCCGACATTACCCGGCTGCGGGGTGTGTGACCACCCACTGCCCCCCAGGTTCCTGTGGTACGCAAAGATTAATTCAGAAATAACCGATAGGCCGGGTTGTCACTTTCTTCCACCATGGGGTAAGGCACTTTCTTGAGATCCGCCAGCAGCTGGTTACCCATGCCCTCTTCCACCTGGAACCCCACCAGCACTCGACCATAGGCTGCACCGTGGTTGCGATAATGGAACAGACTGATGTTCCACTTGCCGCCCAGCGACTGCAGGAAGGCCATCAAGGCCCCCGGGCGCTCCGGAAATTCTACCCGGAACAGGCGTTCATCCAGATCCTGGCGGGAAGTATGCCCACCCACCAGGTGGCGAATATGCAGCTTGGCCATTTCGTTGCCGCTGAGATCCACCACCGGGTACCCCTTGTCGGCAAGCTCCTGCAGGAGCCCGTGCAACGCCTTGCCGCCGGGTTTGAGTTGAATACCAACAAAGATGTTTGCCGCCCGGTCATCACTGTAGCGGTAGTTGAATTCGGTAATGCCGCGCCGCCCCAGCGCCTGACAGAAGGCGCGGAAGGCGCCCGGTTTTTCCGGGATGGCGACCCCCAACAAGGCCTCGCGTTGCTCGCCCAGTTCGGCCCGCTCGGACACGTGCCGCAGGCGGTCAAAGTTCACATTGGCGCCGCTCTGGATCGCCACCAGTGTCTTGTCCTGTACGCCGTGCAAGGCAACCCAGTTTTTCATGCCCGCCAGGGCCAGGGCGCCGGCAGGCTCACAAATCGCACGGGTATCTTCGAAAGAATCCTTGATCGCCGCACAGATTTCATCCGTGGTGGCCGTGATGACTTCGTCCACATGATCCTTGAGGATGCGGAAGGTTTCCTTGCCGATCTGGCGCACTGCCACACCATCGGCGAACAACCCCACTTCCTTGAGCACCACCCGGCGCTTTTTCTCCATGGCGGCCTTGAGGCAGGCCGCGTCTTCCGGCTCCACGGCAATGATCTTCACATCCGGGCGCACATACTTTACGTAAGCCGCCACTCCGGCAGCGAGGCCGCCGCCACCCACCGGAATGAAGATGGCATCCAGATCACCGCTGAGCTGGCGCAGGATTTCCATGCCCACGGTCCCTTGACCCGCAATGACATCCGGATCATCGTAAGGATGCACAAAGGTGAGCCCGCCTTTCTCTTCCAGAATACGGGCATGGGCCAGAGCTTCATCGAAGCTGTCACCATGTAGCACCGCCTTGCCGCCATGATTTCGTACTGAATTCACCTTGATATCCGGCGTGGTGCGCGGCATGACGATGGTGGCTTTCACCCCCATGGAGGTGGCGGCCAATGCCATGCCCTGGGCATGGTTGCCGGCCGAGGCACAGATCACCCCGCGATCCAGCTGCTCCTGGCTGAGCTGACATAACTTGTTGTAGGCACCTCGCAGCTTGAAGGAAAACACCGGCTGCAGATCTTCGCGCTTGAGCAGCACCCGGTTACCAATTCGCTTGGAAATCAACGGCGCTGCATGAATGGGAGTTTCCACCGCCACATCATAGACGCGGGATTGCAGTATCCGTTTAACGTATTTATCCAGCATGAAGGTTTCCGGGTTGCTTATTACAGAGGAGCGACAAGCCACATAGTCTATGGGCTGGCCGGAACAAATGCGATAGGCCGGGGTCGAGTCCCCGCCCCTGCTGGCCTATAATTGGAGTCGCACAGGTTATCGGGAACACAATAGCGGTCGGACGTCGGAGAACTGACGCCAGATCAAAACCGACCCGCTCTCTGGTTTCAGCTTGTCGCGTCCGACTTCTGACGTCCGACCAACCAGAGTGCTCGTTAGTCCCGCACGAGCCACATAGTGACGCTCACCACACTCACCAGGTAAACAGGACACATCATGGACCAGGATGCGCTGAAGAAGCAGGTGGCAGAGGCCGCCCTGCGCTTTGTTCCCGAAGGCGAATACATCGGCGTGGGCACCGGCTCCACCGCCAACTTCTTCATTGATGGCCTGGCCACCATGAAAGACCGCATCAAGGGGGCCGTGGCCAGCTCCGAAGCCACCGCCGAGCGCCTCAAGGGACACGGCATCGAGGTGGTCTCACTGAATGATGTGGACCGCCTGCCCGTGTATGTGGATGGTGCGGACGAAGTGAACGGCCACCGCGAGATGATCAAGGGTGGCGGCGGCGCCCTGACCCGGGAAAAAATTGTTGCGGCGGTAGCTGATCAGTTCATCTGCATTGTCGACGGCTCCAAACAAGTGAAGCGTCTGGGCAAGTTCCCACTCCCGGTGGAAGTGCTCCCCATGGCTCGCTCCTATGTGGCCCGCAAACTGGTCGCCCTGGGCGGTCAACCGGAATACCGCGATGGTTTTGTCACCGACAACGGCAACATCATTCTGGACGTTCACAACCTGGACATCCTTAATCCCATCGAACTGGAAGAGAAAATCAACAACATTGTCGGCGTGGTCACCAACGGCCTGTTTGCCAAGCGTCCGGCCAATGTGGTGCTGGTAGGCGAAAACGGCAGCGTGAATCAGTATTGACAGAACGCAACACGCTTCACGGGCATGCAACACGCAAAGCCCTGAAAAAAATCCCGCCCGGCAAAACCGGGCGGGATTTTTGTATCAGCTCACACGATCAGCCAGCGTTGCTGGCCTCTCTTGTCTCTCTTTGTGGAGCGTGTCTTGTAGAGAAGCTTCAAAAGCAGGGAACTTTTCCTGGTTTGTCTATCCAACCGAGCACAGCTCAAAGCTCACGGCTTTCTATTCATATCCCGGATCATGTCGTCTCGTCGCTGCTGGATACGATTATGCAGATCCTGTTGACGAGCATTGGATTGCTCACGCTGGGCATCCCGATGATCCTGCAATTGCTGCTGCTCCCGATTCCACTGTTCTTGTTGCAAGTAGTCGGCAGTCTCAGAGGCGCCCGCGCGCGCTTTCTCTGCCTCCGACTCTGCCGCGCCAACAGGTGACACGGCCAACGCTGCCATCAACAAGCTTGCTGTAACCACCGGAATATTTCTGCTCACTTTCATGACGACCTCCCGAACCACAGTCAGTAAGGAGCCGCTGAATAACGCCCTCAATGCCCGCACAGAAACGGCTCTTCACGGTTCCATGCTTTCCACTATGCCACAACCACGTCATCAACACGTGAGGCATCTACCGCTGTTTCCAATGTCAGCTACTGCTCTCATTCAGCACTACGCAGCAAGCATAAAAAAGGCCGCTTTAAAGCGGCCTTTTTATGCTTTCCGGAATCAATCCCAGAAGTTATACCACGGTTTGGCTTTGGCATTTGCCTCGGCTTTCACTTCTGCTTCTTCCGCATCGGCTTTAGCCTGAGCATCGACTTTCACTTGCTCTCGAGCATCGCTGGCACGTTGCATGGCATCGTCATGATGCTGCTTGGCCGCCGCTTTGTTTTCTTCCATCTTTTCCACGGCGGCATCTCGCTTGCCACGGGCCTCGTCTTCCATACGTTTGCCATGGCCTTTGATTTCTTCACCATGCGCTTCCGCATCGTCCATCATTTCATCGTGCTTTGCTTTGGCGTCGCCCTTCATTTTTTCATGCTTTTCTTCCATAGCCTTTTTCTGGGCTCTGGCATCTGCTTTGACAGCATCGCGCTTGTCGCGCATGTCCTGTTCAGCGGCCTTGGCATCTGCCTCGGCACTCACCGCCGCATTAATCCCCGCGTTCAAATCGGCAACAGCCACTTGGCTGAGCATCGCCGCACCAGCCGTCATTGCCAGCATGATTTTCTTATCCATAGATTTCTCCTTGGTCCACACCACAATGGCATGAAAATTCTACTCAAAACACGACCACAACCTTGTTCCAAACCCTCACGCATCTCAAGTAACAAACCGTAAAATCGGGACCTCATCGATTTCAGGTCAGATACTGATCAATAATGGCAAATATTTTCTGCCGGAATTCCTCATTTTCATTGGCCAGCTGATGGCGGGCTCCGGGCAACATATGAATGCGAGGGTCACTGAACTTGCTTCGGATCACGTTCATGTTGTGTTGCCAATCCACGGTTTCATCCTGGTCCCCCTGAATGACGATGGGAGACACATGGATGCGTGACGCCTTCTCGAAACCCGGCAGCCATTTTTTCAACGCGCCCACCCAGACTGCCGAAACCCGACGCGCCTGCAAGGGGTCTTTGTTTTCCAGAAAATCGAGAAAGTCCGGGTCATTGGAATTGATCGTAAAGACCCGCTTGATGCTCTTGGTGAAAGGGCTGATAACGGTGTGTAGCCAACGTCCGGTGCTCCATTTGAACGGACGCACCAGCGGCGCCAGCAGGATGACATGCTCAAACGGATTGTCATCTCCCTCGCCACGGCTGGCCAGATAATCCATGACAATGGCACCACCGGTGCTCTGTGCAATCACATGCCAGGGATGCGGAAAGTGGTTGGCCGCCAGGGACAGGCATTGCTCCAGCACATCACGATATGTCAGGAAATCCTCAATCACCGCCTGGGGCCCGGAGCTCAGGCCATGACCCGGAAGATCATAGGCCAGCACCGCATAACCCAGTTCAAGCACATGGCCAATCACATGGCGATACAACCCCACATGATCAAAGTACCCATGACACACCAGCACCGTGCCCCGGGGATTCTGTGGTCGCCAGGCATGCACGGAAATCTGGTGGTCGCCCGCCTCGAAATAACCAAAACCGTGCTCCAGACTGGGGAGCCGATCTGCAAAATCCAGCCCGTAGTAGGCAATATACTGCTTGCTGGAATCACTCAGCGGATCGAACTTCTCCCAGTTGAGCGGCTTCCAGTCCTGCTGGATATGTTCACGATCGAAAGGGTTTTCCATGACCAGTGTCGCGTCTCCACAGTTTACTCACGGCATTCCACGATAATACGGGCACTGTCCCGCGGTCGAAAGGACAAGCTCACCCCCTTTCATTCGCCTCGCAAACACAGGAGCACTTTCATGCACTTCAATACACAGGATCTTGACTCGCTGCCCCGCCAAACCCGGGTCAACCTGATCAACAGCCTGTCCGGGTTCAAGAGTGCCAATCTGATTGGCACCCGCGCCACCAGCGGCCAGGAAAATCTGGCCATCGTGAGTTCCTGCTTTCACCTTGGTGCAGACCCGGCCCTGATGGGCATGATTATCCGACCGCATTCAGTGGACAGGCACACCCTTGAGTATCTGCAAGAGACCGGCTGCTACACCATCAATCATGTACATCAGGATATCATTGCTGCAGCGCACCAGACCTCTGCCCGCTACCCTCAAGACGTTTCAGAGTTTGATGCCGTCGGCCTGAACACTGAATACTGCCACGACTTTGCGGCCCCTTTTGTGCATGAGGCACGCATTCGCCTTGGCATGAAACTGATGGAGACACAGGAACTGGCTGTGAATGGCACCGTGCTGGTGATCGGTGCCATTGAGCATGTACTGCTGGCAGAGGGCTTGATGGAAGATGACGGCTACGTGGATGTGGAGCAGGCAGGAACAGTGGCATTGTCCGGCCTGGACAGTTACCACCTCACCCGCCGCGAAGGACGCTGGCAATATGCCAAACCGGACCGGCCTGCGACAAAAATCAGTGACTGAACATGGGCTCCGGCATGGGCTGCTGCAAAGCCAGCAGCCCCCACCAGGCGGTGAGCACCAGAATTGGCAGGGATAGCAGCAGCCCCCACAGCACCAGTCGATTGGCCCAGGGATTCAGCGCCCTGTGACTGAGGGCAAAACACTGTGACGCAGGCACCGGCAGCAACAGAATGACAAACCCCCACAGCCACAACTTCTGACCGAAGGCGGTAATCATCAGGGTCAGCCAACCCATCCACATCAACCCCACGCCGACGGCAGACAGCATGGCAAGTGGCAAGGCAACCCACTGGTGCTGGGTATAAAATTCGAGAAACGCATTCAGCATGTGAGTATCCGTTAGATAGCGAGGCTTGCTGGCATTGTCCGCGCTGCCCCGGCCGGGTCAATCTCCGAGTGCCATTCTCTTGCCCTGTATCAAGGAATGCCCACTCAGTTATCACCAGCGCCTGGACACACAGCAGGAAACTTTCTTTCTCTACGCGACTCTAACGCCCAGATTACTGCAACGTATTATCACCAAAGGAACCGCCATGAGATCCCTTATTCCCATCACCCTGCTGGCTGCCAGCCTGTCGCTGTTCGCCGCCTGCTCCACAGCCTCCAACAGCAAGGGAGACATCGCCGTGCCCAGCTATGAACAGCTCAATGGTGAACCCTGGCAGGTGCAGACCCTGAACGGCAAGCCGGTGGGCAATGCCACCATCACTCTGGCATTCCCGGAAGCGGGCAAACTGGCCGGCAAGGCCGCCTGCAACAATTATATGTCCAGTTACGCGGCGGAAGGCGACAGCTTCACCATCCAGACTGGCGCCATGACCCGCAAGGCCTGCATGCCGCCCTTGATGGAACTGGAGCAGCAGTTTGTAGATGCCCTGAAAGGCGTGGACACTGCCGTACTCAATGACCTCGGCGAGCTGGTGCTGAGCGGCGAGGGAGTGGAGATCAAGGCCACGCGCTAACCGGCCTGGCCACAGGCGCACGCCATGTGGTCTCGAAGGGGTGCGCGAAGCGAATAGCTTGCCCGCACGTGATCCGAGCGACAGCGAGGCCGGAGAAGCGAGTTACGAGTAACGGTTTAAGGTTTTCGAAACTCGCTTATCGCAACTCGAAAGGTTCCCTCTCTTCACACCAAACAAAAAGGCCGCACCCGAAGTTTCGGGCGCGGCCTTTTTGTTTTCGCTGGCAACCACCTCTTCCGCCTTGCTGAAAGAAGAAAGTTGATTGCAGCGTCGCTTACTTGATGCGCGGGTCCAGATCGCCAGACTCGTAACGCTGGAACATTTCTTCCAGGTTAATCGGCTTGATCTTGCTGGCGTTGCCGGCGGTACCAAAGGCTTCGTAACGGGCGATACAGATATCGCGCATGGCCGTCACGGATTCCTTCAGGTATTTACGCGGATCGAACTCGGCGGTGTTGCCAGCCAGGAAGCGACGAATCGCACCGGTGGACGCAAGACGCAGGTCGGTATCGATGTTGACCTTGCGCACACCATGCTTGATGCCTTCCACGATTTCTTCCACCGGCACCCCATAGGTTTCCGGAATCTCACCACCAAACTCATTGATGATGGCCAGCCATTCCTGCGGCACGGAAGAGGAACCGTGCATCACCAGATGAGTGTCGGGAATACGCTGGTGGATCGCCTTGATCTGGTCGATAGCCAGGATGTCGCCAGTGGGCGGGCGGGTGAACTTGTAGGCACCGTGAGACGTTCCAATGGCGATGGCCAGCGCATCTACCTTGGTCTGCTTCACGAAGTCCGCGGCTTCTTCCGGATCGGTGAGCATCTGTTCGTGGGTCAGCTTGCCCGCCGCACCAATGCCATCTTCTTCGCCAGCTTCACCGGTTTCCAGTGAACCGAGACAACCCAGCTCGCCTTCCACAGACACACCACAGGCGTGGGCCATTTCCACCGTGCGACGGGTCACGTCCACGTTGTATTCGTAGTCGGTGGGGGTCTTGCCGTCTTCACCCAGGGAGCCATCCATCATCACGGAGGAAAAACCCAGCTGGATAGAGCGCTGGCACACGGAGGGGCTGGTGCCATGATCCTGGTGCATCACCACCGGAATGTGCGGAAACTCTTCCACGGCCGCCAGAATCAGGTGACGCAGGAAGGGGGCGCCGGCATATTTGCGCGCACCGGCAGAGGCTTGCACGATCACCGGGGAATCGGTCTTGTCCGCCGCTTCCATGATGGCGCGCATCTGTTCCAGGTTGTTCACGTTGAAAGCCGGTACGCCATAACCAAACTCGGCGGCGTGATCCAGCATCTGACGCATGCTTACAAGTGCCATTTTCGTTTCCCCTTCGTCTATTCCTGTGCAGGGCGGTCACGCCCTGCCTTGAAAATCCGTCGGATGCCTGACGTCGGAGGTCAGACGCCAAAAAAACATCCGGTTCTGAATTGCTGAGTCAGACGTCCGACCTCAGACGTCTGACCCTGAATCAATCTTTCGCTCTTGCTTCCAGCATGGCCACCGCCGGCAGCACCTTGCCTTCGACGAACTCCAGGAAGGCACCGCCGCCCGTGGAGATGTAGCTGATCCTGTCGCTGATGCCGTACTTGTCCACGGCGGCCAGGGTGTCGCCACCGCCGGCAATGGAGAAGGCATCAGAGTCGGCAATGGCTTCTGCCATTTCACGGGTACCCTCACCAAACTGATCGAACTCGAAGACCCCAACCGGGCCATTCCAGATGATGGTCTTGGCTTCCTTCATCAGGGCCGCCACGATGTGGGCGGTCTGTGGGCCGATGTCGAGGATCATGTCATCTTCGGCCACGTCTTCCACTTTCTTGGTAACCGCTTCTGCTGATTCGGCGAATTCCCTGGCAGTGACCACATCCACCGGAATCGGAATATGCACTTTCTCGGCGATCTTTTGTGCCGCCGGGATCAGGTCTGCTTCATACAGGGACTTGCCCACCGGGTGACCGGCAGCGGCCAGGAAGGTGTTGGCAATACCGCCGCCCACCACCAGCTGATCCACTTTATCGGATAGCGCTTCCAGCACTTCCAACTTGGTGGACACCTTGGAACCACCCACGATGGCCACCAGCGGTTTCTCCGGCTGCTTCAGGGCCTTGCCCAGCGCGTCCAGCTCATTGGCCAACAGCGGGCCAGCACAGGCAACCGGAGCAAACTTGCCCACACCATGGGTGGATGCCTGGGCGCGGTGGGCAGTACCAAACGCATCCATCACATAGATATCACAAAGCGCCGCCATTTTTTGTGACAGCGCTTCGTCATCTTTCTTTTCGCCGTTGTTGAAGCGAACGTTCTCGCACAGCACGACCTGACCGGCCTCCACCTGGACACCGTCAAGCCAGTCCTTCACCAGCGGCACCTCACGACCCAGCAGCTCACCGAGATGATCAGCCACCGGCTTGAGGGAAAACTCTTCCGCATACTCACCTTCGGTGGGACGCCCCAGGTGAGACATCAGCATTACCTTGGCGCCGGCCTTGAGCGCATGCTCAATAGTAGGCAGGGAAGCACGGATACGCGCATCGCTGGTGACCTTGCCGTCTTTCACCGGCACGTTCAGGTCTTCACGGATCAGAACGCGTTTGCCTGCCAGGTCCAGGTCGGTCATGCGTTTGAAGTTCATCTTTGCTACCTCATTCACGGCCACCGCGCGGGGGCTGTCTGTCGATCAGTGTTGCTGTGATTCGGCCAACGCCGCTACCCAGTCGAGCAGTCGGTTCGCATAGCCCCATTCGTTGTCGTACCAGGCCACCACCTGCACCATGTCGCCCTGCACCCGGGTCTGTGTCACATCGACGATTGCAGATTCCGGACGGTGGTTGAAATCCACACTCACCAGCGGCGCGTCATTGTAGCCAATCAGGCCGCCCGACGCTGTTGCCTGCTGGTGTAGCCACTCATTCAGACTCTTGGCATCCGGTGTCTGTTCCAGACGCAGGGTCAATTCCACCATGGCCACGTTCAAGGTGGGCACCCGGATGGAGCTGCCGCTGATCTTGCCAGCCAATGTCGGCAACACCTGCTGTACCGCACCGATGGCACTGCTGGTGGTGGGCACGATGTTCTGCGCCCCGGCCCGACCCCGGCGCGGGTCCCGATGGACATGGTCCAGCAGGGTCTGGTCCGAGGTGTAGGCGTGGATTTCCTTCATCAGCACCTGCTGCACGCCGAAGCTGTCATCCAGCCGCGCCAGTAGCGGCGCGATGCAGTGGGTGGTGCAGGATCCCGCCGACAATACTTTTTTGTCGGCAGATACGTCCTGATGGTTCACACCGAATACGACCACCTGATCGGCCTGATCAAACGGCACGGCACCGATGATGACCTTCTTTGCCCCGGCGTCCAGATGTCGCGACGCCCCGGCGTGGCTGCGGAAGTGACCGGAGCATTCCAGCACCAGATCCACATCCATCTCATCCCAGGGCAATAATTCCGGTTTCGGTTGCTCCAGCAACCGCGGCGCCTGCTGCCCGATACGCAGCATGCCCTCAATCAATTCCGCCGGTTCCGCCAGCCGCCCGTGGGTGGTGTCGTAACGGGTCAGATAGAGCAGATCTTCCGGGCGCCCCTTGTCATTGATTGCCACCAGACTGAACGGCGCCTGCCACCCTGCCCCTTCACGCTCGGCAAGGGCGCGGACAAAAGAGCGACCGATACGGCCATAGCCGTTGATGGCAATTCTCATAGCGGTCTGACGCTAACAGGGTTAGTCGTCCGACGTCTGACGTCCGACTTCCCTCCCGCCTCTATCAAAGCAACGACTCCACGGCTTGCTGTACCGCTTCGGCAGTGATGCCAAAGTGCTTGAACAGATCGCCGGCCGGGGCGGACGCGCCGAAGCTGGTCATGCCGATCACCTTGCCGTCGAGACCCACGAAGCGGTACCAGTAATCGGCAATGGCCGCTTCCACGGCAACCCGGGCACGCACATCGCTGGGCAGCACGCTTTCCTGATAAGCCTTGTCCTGGGCCAGAAATTCTTCAACACAGGGCATGGACACCACACGGATGTTTTTGCCGGTGAGTGCGTTGGCCGCATTGACCGCCAGCTCCACTTCGGAACCAGTGGCGATGATGATGGCGTCCGGCGTGCCTTCACCGGTCTGCATCAGGGTGTAGCCGCCCTTTTCGATCTCGGCCAGCTGCTGGCTGCCACGCTCCATGCAGGGCAGCCCCTGACGGGAGAAGATCAACGCAGAGGGGCCGTCCTGACGCAAAATGGCTTTCTTCCAGGATACGGCGGATTCCACCGTGTCACAGGGACGCCAGGTGCGCATGTTGGGGGTCAGCCGCAGGTTCGCCATCTGCTCGATGGGCTGGTGGGTCGGACCATCTTCACCCAGACCAATGGAATCGTGGGTGTACACCAGAATATTCGGCTGGTGCATCAGTGCCGCCATGCGCACCGCGTTACGGGCATATTCCATGAACACCAGGAAGGTACCGCCGTAGGGACGCAGGCCACCGTGCAGGCACAGACCATTCTGGACGGCGGTCATGCCGAACTCGCGCACCCCGTAATGAATGTAGTTACCGCTGGCATCGTCCGCAGTGACAGACTTGCAGCCTTTCCAGATGGTGTTGTTGGAGCCAGCCAGGTCGGCAGAGCCCCCGGCCAGTTCCGGCAGCAACGGGCCGAAGGCGTCCAGGGAGTTCTGGCTTGCCTTGCGGGTAGCCACTTTTTCGCCTTTTTCCTGACACTCGCGGATATAGGCATCGGCCTGCTCTGCAAAGTCCGCGGGCAGTTCATTCGCCATACGGCGCTGGAACTCGGCAGCCAGCTCCGGGTGAGCGGCCTTGTAGGCGTCGAAACGCTGCTGCCACTCGCTCTGGGCGGCAGCACCGGCTTCGCTGGCATCCCAGGCATTCTTGATGTCGGCAGGAATCTCGAACGGGCCGTGCTCCCAACCCAGCGTCTTGCGGGTCAGGGCGATCTCGTCGTCGCCCAGAGCGGCGCCGTGACACTCTTCCTTGCCCTGCTTGTTGGGGCTGCCGAAGCCAATCACCGTCTTGCAGCAAATCAGGGTGGGCTGGTCGGTATTGGCACGGGCCGTCTCGATGGCGGTGCGCACTTCCACCGGATCATGACCATCCACATTGGGGATCACCTGCCAGCCATAGGCACGGAACCGCTCCACCGTATCATCGGTGAACCAGCCTTCTACTTCACCGTCGATGGAAATGCCGTTGTCGTCGTAAAACGCCACCAGCTTACCCAGCCCCAGGGTACCGGCCAGGGAGCAGGCTTCGTGGGATATCCCTTCCATCATGCAGCCATCACCCAGGAAACAGTAGGTGAAGTGATCAACGATGCTGTGGCCGTCACGGTTGAACTGGCCGGCCAGCATCTTCTCTGCCAGCGCCATGCCCACCGCATTGGCAATACCCTGACCCAGCGGCCCGGTGGTGGTCTCGATGCCAGGGGCGTCGCCGTATTCCGGGTGACCGGCAGTGGGGCTGCCCAACTGGCGGAAGTTCTTGATGTCCTCGATGCTGACCCCGTAACCGGACAGGTGCAGCAGGGAGTAAAGCAGCATGGAGCCATGGCCGTTGGACAGCACGAAGCGGTCACGATCGGCCCATTTGGGATCCTGCGGGTTGTGCTTCAGGAAACCGCGCCACAGCACCTCGGCAATATCGGCCATCCCCATGGGGGCGCCGGGGTGGCCTGAGTTGGCTTTCTGGACGGCGTCCATGCTCAGGGCACGGATGGCGTTGGCGAGATCACGGCTGGCGGGGGCACTGGACATGCAGGGCTCCAAACTGACTGGTGGCTGAAAAGGGGCGCTATTGTCCCTCATGGGGGGGTTGCGGGCAAATGTCCGGCGCGTATTTGATAGCAGCGACGTCTGCCCGAAGCACCTGCCATGAAATAACGGTCTGACGTCGGGGGCCGGACGTCCGACCAAAATCTATATCAATTTATTTTGATTTAGTTTTCGATTGCGCTAGACTGCCCTTCTTATGAATGCACAAGCGCCCTCTACACCTGCCGCCGCGGAGATCACCGATCAGCTGGCCGGCTTCCTCAAGGCCGCAGGTGACCCCCTGCGGTTGCAGGTATTGCAGGTGCTTGGGCAGAGCAGCTTCGGCGTGCTGGAGTTGTGCGACATCATGGCCATGAAGCAATCGGGCATGAGCCACCACCTGAAGGTGCTGGCCCAGGGCGGATTGGTGGAGAAGCGACGCGAAGGCAATTCCATCTTCTATCGCCGCCGCCTGCCCCAGACCGACCATCCAGAGGGCGCCCTTCACAGTGCCTTGCTCGACCAGCTGGATGATGGCCAACTCGATTTGCAGGTAGCGCACCGGCTCGAACAGGTACAGAGCCAACGGGCCGAGCAAAGCCGGGCCTTTTTTGCCCGCCACGCTGAGCAAATGGATGAACAGCGGGAATTGATAGCCGACTACGGCCAGTACGCCGAACAGGCGCTGGAGCTTTTGCTGCGAGCCTGCCCGGACGGCCGGAAAGCCCTGGAGATCGGCCCCGGCGACGGCCAGTTTCTGCTCGAGCTTGCCGCCCGGTATGAAAACGTCATCGGCCTGGATAACGCCGAGGCCATGCTGGCGGTAGCCAGACAGGCTGTCGCCAAACAGCAAAATGTGGAGTTGATACTGGGTGAGTGGCCCGCCGGCGCCGACACCCTGCCCACGGTAGATGCCGTGGTGCTGAACATGGTGCTGCATCATCTGCCGTCTCCAGCCAGCGCCATCCGTGCGGCGGCACGGCAGTTGAATGACGGCGGCACCCTGCTGATCACTGACCTGAGTCTGCATGATCAGTATTGGGCCCACGAGGCCTGTGGTGATGTCTGGCTCGGTTTTGAAGAAACCGATCTGGTGGACTGGGCCGGCCGCGCCGGCCTGGTACTGCAGGAGAGCCAGTTCCTGGCATTACGGAACGGCTTTCAGGTGCAGGTGAGGACGTTCAAGCGCCTCGATTAGGGCACGATGATTGTTCCAGGTTTTATTACTTGGAGAAGGGTCGGACGTCTGACGTCGAAAGTCAGACGACGAAATCCAACCCTCTCCGTTTTTTTGCATCAGACTTCTGACGTCCGACGTCAGACCAGTAATCAAGGAGCACTCCAGAAATGAGTGAATATTCCATCTTTACTTCCGAGTCCGTGTCCGAAGGTCATCCGGATAAAATGGCTGACCAGATCTCGGACGCCGTTCTGGATGCCATCATCAAGGATGACCCCCACGCCCGCGTGGCGGTGGAAACCCTGGTGAAAACCGGCATGGCCATCGTTGCCGGTGAAGTTCGTACCAGCACCTATGTAGAGCTGGAAGATATCGTTCGCCAGGTGATTCTGGATATTGGCTACGACAGCTCTGACAAGGGCTTCGACGGCGCCAGCTGTGCCGTCCTGAACGGCATCGGCAAGCAGTCCGCCGATATTGCCATCGGCGTTGATGAAGCCGACGACAAGGATCTGGGTGCCGGCGACCAGGGCCTGATGTTCGGTTTTGCTACCAACGAAACCGACACCCTCATGCCCGCGCCGATCTTCTACTCTCACCGTCTGGTGGAACGTCAGGCGGAGCTGCGCAAGAACGGCACCCTGCCGTGGCTGCGTCCGGACGCCAAGAGCCAGGTGACCCTGCGCTACGAAAACGGCAAGCCGGTGGCGGTGGATGCGGTTGTCCTGTCCACCCAGCACGCCCCGCAAATCGGTCTGGCCGATCTGCGCGAAGCGGTCATGGAAGAAATCATCAAGCCGGTACTGCCGGAAGAGTGGCTGCACAGCGACACCCAGTACCATGTGAACCCCACCGGTATCTTCGTGATCGGTGGCCCCATGGGTGATTGTGGTCTCACCGGCCGCAAGATCATCGTGGACACCTACGGCGGTATGGCCCGCCACGGTGGCGGTGCGTTCTCCGGCAAGGATCCGTCCAAAGTAGACCGTTCTGCCGCCTACGCGGGTCGTTACGTGGCCAAGAACATTGTGGCCGCCGGTCTGGCCGACAAGTGCGAGATCCAGGTGAGCTACGCCATTGGTGTGGCCGAGCCGACTTCCATCTCTATCAATACGTTCGGCACCGGCAAACTGAGCGACAGCGAGATCATTAATCTGGTGCGCGAGCACTTCGACCTGCGCCCGCGCGGCATCATCGAAATGCTCGACCTGCGCAAGCCGATCTATCGCCCCACTGCCAGCTACGGCCACTTCGGCCGCGAAGGCTTCAGCTGGGAGAAGACCGACAAGGCTGAGGCGCTGGCGAAAGCGCTGTAAGAAAAACTGGTCGGACGTCAGCAGTCTGACGTCGGACGCTTGGGACAGGGAGGTCCTGAAGTGTCTCGAAAATATCAGCGCCTCAATGTGTGGCGTGGCGCCATGGAGCTGGCTGAAAAGGTTTATCTGATCACCCGACACTTTCCTGATGAGGAACGCTTCGGGTTGAGTCAGCAGATGCGCAGAGCCTCTGTAAGTGTCGCATCAAATATTGCTGAAGGATCAGGACGAGGAACCGACAAAGATTTTGTTCGCTTCCTGTACATCGCCAGAGGCTCACTTCAGGAGTTGGAAACTCAACTCTTTCTCTCAAGCCGACTCGCCTTTCACGACGAACTTGAGAAACTCAACCAGGATGTTGATCCCATTTACGCCATGCTCAACAACCTGATCCAGGCACTGAAAGGTGCATGAAAGCTTTTAGCGTCAGACGTCCGACCTCCGACGTCCGACCCCAACGGAGAACACCATGAACGCAAAAGCGGACACCTTCACCGACTACAAGGTCGCTGATATTTCCCTGGCCGACTACGGCCGCTCTGAAATCCATATCGCCGAAACCGAAATGCCGGCCCTGATCGCCATTCGCGAGAAGTACCGTGCCGAGCAGCCGCTGAAGGGCGCCAAGATCATCGGCTGTATCCACATGACCATCCAGACTGCAGTACTGATCGAAACCCTGCAGGCGCTGGGCGCCGAAGTGCGCTGGTCCTCTTGCAACATCTTCTCCACCCAGGATCACGCCGCCGCGGCCATTGCTGCTGCCGGCACCCCGGTGTTCGCCTGGAAAGGGGAAACCGAAGAAGAATACATGTGGTGCATCGAGCAGACCTGCCGTGACGGCAATGGCGAGCTGTGGGACGCCAACATGATTCTGGATGACGGCGGCGACCTGACCGGCTACATCCATGAGACCTACCCGCAGATGCTGGACAACATCCACGGTGTCACTGAAGAAACCACCACCGGTGTGCATCGTCTCTATGAAATGCTCAAGAAAGGCACCCTGAAAGTGCCGGCGGTGAACGTGAACGACTCCGTTACCAAGAGCAAGAACGACAACAAGTATGGCTGCCGCCATTCCCTCAACGATGCCATCAAGCGTGGCACTGATCACCTGCTGTCCGGCAAGAAAGCCCTGGTCATCGGCTACGGTGATGTGGGCAAGGGCTCGGCCCAGTCCCTGCGCCAGGAAGGCATGATCGTAAAAGTGACCGAAGCCGACCCTATCTGTGCCATGCAGGCCTGCATGGACGGCTTCGAAGTGGTGAGCCAGTACAAGGACGGCATCAACGATGGTAGCGAAGCCTCCATCAACACCGAACTGCTTGGCAACACCGACCTGCTGGTAACCACCACCGGCAACTTCAACGTCTGCGACGCCAACATGCTCAAGGCGATCAAGAAAGGCGCCGTGGTCTGCAATATCGGGCACTTCGACAACGAAGTGGATACTGCCTTCATGCGCAAGACCTGGGAATGGGAAGAAGTGAAGCCTCAGGTGCACAAGGTATGGCGCAACAAGGCAGAAGGCGACTTCCTGCTGCTACTGTCTGAAGGCCGTCTGGTTAACCTGGGCAACGCCACTGGCCACCCCAGCCGCATCATGGATGGTTCCTTTGCCAATCAGGTTCTGGCGCAGATGTACCTGTTCGATCAGGCCTATGCCAGCCACTCTGACACCGTGAAAGAGAAGATGCTGAAAGTGGAAGTTCTGCCCAAGCATCTGGACGAAGAAGTGGCCCGCTACATGGTGGAAGGTTTCGGTGGCGTGATCACCAAACTCACCCAGGAACAGGCGGACTACATTGGCGTTGGCGTCGACGGCCCCTTCAAGCCCGAGCATTACAAGTATTAAGTCGGACGTCTGACGTCGGAAGTCGGATGCCAAAAGCGTCAGACTTCCGACGTCCGACCCGGCCATCGAAAGCACTGCGCTTTCAATAAAGACAAACGCAAATGGCACACCCCATGAAACGAATCAGTTTTGAATTTTTCCCGCCGAAAACCGACGAGGGAAAAAGCAAGCTGCTGGCAACACAGAAAAAATTGCTGGTGAAAAACCCGGAGTTTTTTTCCTGTACCTTTGGTGCCGGCGGCTCCACCCGTGACAACACCCGCGACATGGTCAACAAGCTGCGTGAGCAGCATGGTGACACTGCCCCGCATTTAAGCTGTATTGGTCAGAGCAAGGACGAAATCCTGGAACTGGTCAACGGCTACAAGGAAGCCGGCGTCACCCGCATCGTGGCCCTGCGCGGCGACCTGCCTTCGGGCATGGGCTATGCCCAGAGCGAGATCAAGTACGCCGATGAACTGGTCACCCTCATCCGCGAAGAAACCGGCGATCACTTCCAGCTGGAAGTGGCCGCCTACCCGGAGATGCATCCGCAGGCACGCAGCTTTGAAGATGATATCGCCCACTTCAAGCGCAAGGTGGATGCTGGCGCCAACAGCGGCCTGACCCAGTATTTCTACAATGCCGACGCCTACGGTTACTACATGGATGCGCTGGACAAGATTGGCTGCGACGCCCCGGTCTATCCCGGCATCATGCCGATCCTCAATGTGGCCAACCTGCTGCGCTTCTCCAATACCTGCGGCGCCGATGTGCCACGCTGGCTACAGAGCAAGCTCAACGACATCAAGGATGATGATGCAGCAGTGAAAGCCTTCGGTGAAGAGGTGGTCACCCGCCTGTGCGAACGCCTGCTGGCCATGGGTGCTCCGGGTCTGCACTTCTACACCATGAACCAGGCCGGTCCGAATCTGCGCATTCTGGATAATCTGGGGCTTTAAAAGACGCCGCGTGCTGCACACTTTAACGCGGGCAGGGGTTATGCCAAACAGCATAATCCCTGCCCGCGTTTTCATGTGTGACAAACCCTCCCGTTTCCTCCTGTAGGAGTTCCCTTCCAGGGGACGAACCTCGCGCTGCGAGGCGACCGCAGGGAGGTCACTCTTCTCAGGTCATCGAAGCTGGATATTCGTAATACCCTTCGGTCGATTCCGTGCTGAGTACGGTTCGCGCCCTGAACGGCGCTCCTGCAGCGGCTTCGTAGAAATGCAGGAAATCGGGAACTATTTGGCATTTCNAATCGAGCGTAGCTCGTAGCTCGTAGCTCGTAGCTCGTAGCTCGTAGCTCGTAGCTCGTAGCTCGTAGCTCGTAGCTCGTAGCTCGTAGCTAATTATTCTTTATCGCGCTTTCCCTTAGCACATAACCGTATTTCCACACGCTGCTACACCCGCTTACCCTGAAAATACATTCACCCCACTGGCCTTGCGCCAGCCATCCATTGTGCGCAGGGCAGCGATTTCCTGGCTTATCCCGCCGGGAGGAGGCAGTCATGGCTACGCGCGCTTTGACCGATTTTCTCGACAACAACAATATCTATTACCACTGCTACAACCACGCACCGGCAGTGACCGCCGCAGAGGTCGCCCAGTCAAGCCATATTCCCGGGCGCCACATGGCCAAGACGGTGATTGTGGATGTGGACGGTACCCTCACCATGGCCGTGTTACCTGCAGACCAATACATGGACCCGGAAAAATTACGTCAGGCCCTTAATGCCAACCACGTCAGGCTGGCCACGGAAATGGAATTCAAAGACCGCTTCCCCCTTTGCGAGCCAGGGGGCGAGCCCCCCTTTGGCAATCTCTATGGCATGCCGGTGTATGTGGATGACACCCTGGTCAGCAAGGACTGGATTGCTTTCAACGCCGGCAACCATACAGAAGTGATCAAGATGGGCATGGGCGATTTCCTCAGGCTCAGCGAGGCCAGCACCTGCTCTTTCGCCATGCTGCATTGATGGGTACACCGGATGCGACGCCATTGCCAACCTCTCACCACGAGAGGTTGGCAGCGAGGCCGAAGGATAGTGATTTCCGAAGAGCCAAACCCGAATTCACCAGCTGCTGGCTGTGTTAGAGCTTTGCCTTTCGTAACTCGCCACTCGCAACTCACTCCTGCTTTTCTGTAACCTTTCCATCGTATTTGCATGCTAAGCTGTCACAAAACAGTAAACGGAAAGAGTGAATGACACGACGTACGAAGATTGTTGCTACCCTTGGTCCCGCCTCCACCTCAGAGACCATGCTTGACGCCCTTATTGCCGCCGGCGTTAACGTTTTCCGCCTCAACTTCTCCCATGGCAGCGCCGATGACCATCGCCGTACCGCTGACAAGATTCGCCACATCTCCGACAAGCACCAGCAGGCCGTCGCCATCCTGGCCGACCTGCAGGGCCCGAAGATACGCATCGGCAAATTCAGCGATGGCCCCATTGAACTCAAAAACGGACAGTCCTTTACTCTGGACACCGAGCTCGACGACAGCGCCGGCAACCAGGAAATCGTCGGCATCAGTTACCCGCCACTGCCTGACGATTGCGAACCCGGTGATGTGCTGCTGCTCAACGATGGCCTGCTGGAGCTGCAGGTGGATCGCATTGAAGGCACACGGGTGATCTGCACGGTATTGGTGGGCGGCACGCTCTCTGATCACAAAGGCGTCAATCGCAAGGGCGGCGGTCTCAGCGCCAAGGCACTTACCGAAAAGGACCTCAACGACATCATTACTGCGGCGGATATGGACGTGGATTTCCTCGCCCTGTCTTTTCCCAGGGATGCCGAAGATGTGAATGAGGCGCGGCGTCACTTCCAGGCGGCCGGAGGTACCGGCAGCATCATCGCAAAGATCGAACGTGCCGAAGCGGTGGCGGACGATGAAACCCTGGACCAGATTATTCTCGCCTCCGACGGGGTGATGGTCGCCCGCGGTGATCTGGCCGTGGAAATTGGCGATGCGGAACTGGTGGGCGTGCAGAAACACATCATCCGCCGGGCCCGGGCACTCAACCGTTTCGTGATCACGGCAACCCAGATGATGGAATCCATGATCAGCAGCCCGCAACCTACCCGGGCCGAGGTCTCTGATGTGGCCAATGCGGTGCTTGATGGCACCGACGCCGTCATGCTGTCGGCGGAAACCGCCGTGGGGGAGTACCCCAAAGAAACCGTTCAGGCCATGGATCGCATTATCCTCGGTGCCGAACGCACCTGGCAGGAGCGACGCACCGACCACCCCATGAATGACAGCGCCGACAACATTGATGAAGTGATCGCCATGGCCGCCATGCAGGCGGCTAACCGCTTGAGCAATGTCACCGCCATCATCGCCATGACCGAAACCGGCAACACACCACGACTCATGTCACGTCTGCGCTCCGGCATGCCGATTTTCGCCTTTACACCCACCCCCGCCACACAGCGCCGTGTTGCCATTCTCCGTGGTGTTCAGGCAGTTTCCTTCGACAGCACAGCGATCCCCAGTGAATCCGTGAACGCCCAGGCGGTGGAAATACTGGAAACGATGGGCCGTGTGAAAACCGGCGATCGGGTGCTGATAACCAAGGGGAACTACGCCGATGCACACGGGGGCACCAATACCCTGAAGATCGTCGAAGTCGGCAGCAAGATCCAATAGAGGCACAACGCTTCAACCTTTACGCGGTGTGGTGATACCTGTTTGATGGACTGCCCGCCGCGTAACCCCCTACCGACTGACGCCTGAACCCAGCGCTCAATTAACATTCCTACACCATACCCATACGCAAAAAGACGCTAATGGCAGCAGCACCGCTCTAGACTCGAATGACTCCAAAACCGTCGACACGTCCAAGGGGTCTATAACAATGAGAATTGGTCTGGTGGTGGATTCGGGCTGTGACCTGCCGAAAGATTTTATCGACGCCAACAACATCCTTGTCATGCCGGTACCCATCCGCATTGGCAAGGAAATCTACGTGGATGATCGCGATCCACAGCGGGCCCGCGAGTTCTACTCCCGTCATGAAGTGGACAAGAATCACGATGCGGAAACCGCGCCACCCAGCGTTGAGCAGATCCGCACACTGTTCCTGGAAAAAGCGGTCGTCGCGTTCGACTTTGCCCTGGTCCAGACCGTCCCCAAGAGCCGCAGTCCGATTTTCGACAATGCCTCGGAAGCGGCACACACCATTCTTTCTGACTACAAGAAATACCGTGAAGCGGCCGGCCTGGAAGGCCCGTTCCGGATTCGGGTCAGCGACAGCCAGACGCTATTTGCCGGGCAGGGCGTTCTGGCGGCGGAAACCATGCGGTTAATCAACAGCGGCATGAAAGTCGGCGACATTCGACAACGCATCAACGACCTGACCCCGAACACCACCGGCTATGCGGTGGTGCCAGATCTCTATTACGTCCACAAGCGCGCACGCAAGAAAGGCGACAAGAGCGTGGGCTTTGTCGGCGCTCTAATGGGCTCCGCCCTGGATATCAAGCCGATCCTCTGCGCACGACAGGACCAGACCTTTCCGGTGGCCAAGGTGCGGGGCTTTGATCAGGCCGTGGAAAAAATGTTCCGCCACGCCTGCCACTGTATTGAGAAAGGCTTGTTAGCCCCGATCGTCTGTGTCAGCTACGCCGGCGATACCGATGCGGTCTATCAGATGCCAGGTTTTGAAGCCTTCAAGGCCTGCGTAGAGCGGCACGATGTAGAGCTGCTGATCAGCCATATGGGGCTCACGGGCGGGGTCAATATCGGCCCCGGCGCTATCAGCGTTGGTCTGATCACTCCGCACAGCGAATTTTCCTGATCTCTGGCGCCCCGCACCCCTTTTTTGCTCAACCGCCATTTCTGAAGCGCCGGACAAATCCGGCTTTTCGGCAAAACCCCTGTGCCTTTTTTGCTGGCATAGTAGTGCCAGCAAAAAAGGAGCAACCATGTCTGATTCCATCAGCACCCTGAAGCAGAAAGGCTTTCCCGCCGACGCGCTGACCTTTATCGAATCCCTGCCTGCCGACCAGGCAAGCCAGCTGGCCGACGCCGTCCTTGCCGCACTCAGTACCAAGGACACTCGCGTAGAAAAAGCCATGAACAATGCACTCAATGTGGTACCGGGCCCCTTCCGCCGGCCGGTCAAGAAGATGTTGTTCGGATAACAGACAGGACAGATTCCCATGCATATCGAAACCCAGGCCGAACTACTCAAACTCGGCCGACTTCTGGAAATCGACGAAAACCAACTGGCCTTCCTGGATGGCCAGGATCTGGGCGCTCTGGCAGCTTTCCGCAGCAGCGTATCCACTTTTTTCTACAGCCAGCACCAGGACAGCTACCAGCGCCTTGCCGGCATCAGCAAGCTGGTGCCCACCGGCGCCAGCGCCAAGCTTGCCACCTCAGTGCTCGGCTCCGTGCTGGCCGCAGGCATCGCCTCCGAGCTGCCCGCCGACCGAGCCATCAAGCTGGCAGACAAGCTACCTGACGAGTTTCTGGCCAAGCTGTGCATCCATCTTGAGCCATCCCAATCCCGGGATCTGCTCGCGGCCATGCCCGACAAGATCGTTTCCCGGGTTGCCCAGACCCTGCTGGCCATGGACGAGCACATCACCCTGGCGCGTTTTGTCGCCGTGATTAAACCCTCTGCCCTGGCTGCCATTACCGCCACCGTGGACAGCGGCGAGGCGATGGTGAAAATTGCCTTGTACCTGGAAGACAAGAGCAAGCTGGATATCCTGCTGGAACTTCTCAGCGAAGATCAGCAACGCGCCACCGTCAAGGCCGCCACTGACCATGAGCTCTGGCCGGCTGTGCTGTCGCTCAATGGCCATATCAATACGGAGCTACGAGGCCAAATGGGTAACATGGTCGCCGAGCAGGGCGAAGCTGTGCTCAGCCACCTGATTGAAGTGGCCAGCGAACAGCGCCTGTGGACCAATCTGCTGCAGGCCGTGAATGCCATGGACAATCAGCACCAGCAAAACATCGTGAACCTGGAAACCCTGCGCAAAACACCGGTCATGGAAAGTCTGGTCAGCACGGTGACGGAAGAAAACAGTTGGGATGAACTGCTGGATCTTCTACCGCTGATGGACCAGGCGCATCTGACACCCGCGTTGTCCGTGCTGACAGGCTCTCAGGCCGCATCACTGGCGCCCGCCCTGGAAAACGCTCACGACAGCAAGTTGCTGGGACTGTTTGGGCACCTGCCCGACAATGCCATTGCCGACATGGCCAACGCCATCAAGGCCAATGCCAGCAGCCAGTGGCAGGCATTTGTTTCCCGTAACGGCGATGCCCATGAGATTGAGGCATTGCAAGCACAGATCAACTAAGAACGCTGCTGCGAACGCATCTCTGATGCGCTGAAAATCAGGCTTTTTCCCTGTTACTTATTGATCTGCCTGAAATGCCATGCGCCGGACAATGATGACCGGCGCATGGTCACCATTTTCCCTGCCAATATTGTGACACTTATTTTACAATGCCTGCACTTCCAGGAAGGAAGCATTCAATAAAGTCACAACATGGTTGGATAATATGAAAATGATCAAGGCAGTTATTCTGGGGGCAACCGTCATCATCACTTCCGGCTGCGCCACCGCTGTAAGCCCGGTGGGCAATGGCGCTCTTTTCACTTCAGTGAAAGGTCCGGTGAACGCGACCACCAACACTGGGATCAGCAAAACTGGCCAATCTTGCGCAACCAACATTCTTGGCCTGATCGCCATAGGCGACTCTTCCATCAGCACAGCCAAAGAAAAAGCAGGCATCAGCAAAGTGGCCAACATTGATCACCAAAGCACCACTGTATTGGGGCTGTTCAGCAATTTCTGTACTGTCGTAGAAGGAGAATAATCTCCAGGAGGTCTTGTATGACAAGGCCTCCCATTTCCCCTCAGGGCATTGCGGGAATTCATTCCAGGCACAATCATGCTGCAAGAGCTTGCCTGGCCATAACACATTGCGATGCCCCCGCCCCTGGCTTAATTTTTTCCACAACTCGTTACTCGTTGCAAAGCTTCTCACATTTCAGTTTCAGGCAAGCTCCTGCTGCGGCTCATATTCTCCACCAGAAAATCCACAAACTGGCGCACCTTGGGCGACAGGTGACGATGACGCGGGTAAACCACCCACACCGCAGTATGGTCACAGGCATACTGATCCAGCACCGAGACCAGACGACCACTTTTCAGGTCCTCTTCCACGTAATAGTCCGGCAACTGCACCAGCCCTAACCCCTTGCGGGCCGCATCCAGCAGCGCCATGCCGGAATTTCCTTTCCAGTTGCCCAGCACCTTACAGTGGCGGTGCTGACCCTCCACATCCACCGACCAGTTGTCCGCCGAACCCAGCAGGCAATTGTGCTGACTCAATTCGCCCAGCGTGTGGGGGCGGGCATGTTGCTGAAAGTACTCCACTGAGCCGACGATGTATTCCCGGCGCGGACACAGCTTGCGGGCAATCAGCGTGGAATCCGGTAGCGCCCCGGTTCGGATCGCCACATCGAAACCCTCGTCGACGATGTCCACCCGCCGGTTGGTGAAATCCAGTTGCACGGACAGTTGCGGATGCTGGGCGAGAAAATCATTGACCAGTGGCGCAATGAACCGCTCGCCGAAGGTGGTGGCGCAGGTGAGTCGCAACACCCCGGTGGGTTGCTGCTGGAAATCACTGATCGCATTCAGTGCCTCCTGAAAACCATCAAACAGCTGGCCGCAATGCTCGAAGTAAACCTGCCCCGCATCGGTGAGTGTCAGCCGCCGGGTGGTTCGGTAAAGCAACTGGGTACCCAACTGGGTTTCCAGCCGTGCCACCAGCCGGCTCACATGGGAACCCGACACCCCCAGATAACGGGCCGCATCGGCAAAGGAGCCGCGACGCACCACCTCCACAAAGGCTTCAATTCGGTCCCAGTGCTGCATTCACCACCCCATTAATGCTACTCAGCAATAATCAATTGCCGAATTGTGCCTTATCCACCGATTAGTGTCTGCGTATAGTGAATACAGACCTGAATAGCCCGTCCGGGCCGTCGCCAACAAGGAGTCATCATGAAGTCACGTGCCGCCGTCGCCTGGGAAGCAGGCAAGCCCCTGGTTATCGAAGAAGTGGATGTGGCCGGCCCCAAGGCCGGTGAGGTGCTGGTGCAGATCGTTGCCACCGGCGTCTGCCATACCGATGCCTACACCCTGTCCGGCAAGGACCCGGAAGGCATCTTCCCGTCCATTCTTGGTCACGAAGGTGCCGGTATCGTCCAGGAAGTAGGCGAAGGCGTCACCAGCCTGAAGCCCGGCGATCATGTGATTCCGCTGTACACGGCCGAATGCCGCCAGTGCAAGTTCTGCCTCAGCGGCAAGACCAACCTGTGCCAGGCGGTGCGCGCCACCCAGGGTCAGGGCCTGATGCCCGACAGCACCAGCCGTTTTTCCATGAACGGCAAGATGCTTCACCACTACATGGGCACCAGCACCTTCTCCGAATACACCGTGGTGCCGGAAATTTCCCTGGCCAAGGTGAGCAAGGAAGCCCCCATGGACAAGATCTGTCTGCTCGGCTGCGGCGTGACGACCGGCATCGGCGCGGTTCTCAACACGGCCAAGGTTGAGCCGGGTTCCACCGTGGCAGTATTCGGTCTTGGTGGTATCGGTCTGTCGGTAATCCAGGGTGCGGTGATGGCCAAGGCAGAGCGCATCATTGCTATCGACGTCAACGACAGCAAGGAAACCATGGCTCGCCAGTTTGGCGCCACCGACTTCATCAACCCCACCAAGTACAGCGACCCGATTCAGGATGTGATCGTTGAGCTCACCGACGGCGGCGTGGATTACTCCTTCGAATGCATCGGCAACGTCAACGTCATGCGTTCCGCACTGGAATGTTGTCACAAGGGCTGGGGCGAATCTGTCATCATCGGCGTGGCCGGTGCCGGTGAAGAAATCTCTACCCGTCCGTTTCAGCTGGTCACTGGCCGAGTCTGGAAAGGTTCTGCGTTCGGTGGCGTCAAAGGCCGTACCGAACTGCCGGGCTATGTGGACCGCTACATGACGGGCGAGATCAAGCTGGATGAATTCGTGACTCATACCATGGGTCTGGAAGACATCAACACGGCGTTTGATCTGATGCACGAAGGGAAAAGCATTCGTTCTGTAATCTTGTTCTGATTTCCACTGTGGGAGCCAGCCTGCTGGCGATTGCTTTGTAACGGGGGAAAGCGAGTAACGAGTTTTGAGTTGTGAAAGGCAAACCATGACAAGGCCGGGTTTTGACTTTCGAAACTCGCTTCTCGTAACTCGAAACTTTCCTCCTTGCCTGAGCCCGGATCGCTTGCAGGCATACCCTGACGAGCACAGATAGCTCCCACAGCGGCCCCGAAAAAAGGTTTAGTCATGTCTGATATTGAACTGATTTCCGCCACCAAATCCTTTGGTGGCTGGCTGAAACGTTACAAGCACCGTAGCCATGTGCTGAACTGCGAGATGGTCTTCGCCATTTATTTGCCGCCGGCGGCGGAGGAACAAAAAGTGCCCCTACTGTGGTGGCTGTCCGGGCTGACCTGCACTGATGAAAACTTCATGCAGAAAGCTGGCGCCCAAGGCACCGCCGCAGAACTGGGCATGGCCATTGTCTGCCCGGACACCAGCCCCCGTGGCACTGACCTGCCCGGCGAGCATGACAGCTACGATTTTGGTTCCGGGGCCGGCTTCTACGTGAATGCCACCCAGTCACCCTGGAGCCAGCACTATCGCATGTATGACTACGTCACCAGTGAGTTACCGGCCCTGGTGAGCCAGCACTTCCCTCTCAACGGCAAGCAAGCCATCAGCGGTCATTCCATGGGTGGCCATGGTGCCCTGATCAGTGCGCTGAAGAACCCGGGTCGCTACGCCTCCGTATCAGCGTTCGCGCCCATCAGCCATCCCAGCCAGTGCCCCTGGGGGGAGAAAGCCTTGAGCGGCTACCTGGGCGAGGATCGGGAAAGCTGGAAAAACTGGGACAGCTGCGAACTGATTCGCCAGCTGGGCAGCGACTTGCCGTTGTTGGTGGACCAGGGCGAAGCCGACAACTTCTACACCGATGGCCAGCTGCTACCCGAAGATCTGCAGGCCGCCTGTCAGGATGCCGGAGTAGAATTAAACCTGCGCATGCAACCCGGCTATGACCATTCCTACTTCTTCATCGCCAGCTTTATTGATGAGCATTTGAAATATCACGTGGAGAAAATGAAGTAGGGCGCGTCTTCCTACAGCTAACCCTTGAATTAGCTGTAGGAGTTCCCTTCCAGGGGACGAATCGAGCGTAGCGAGGCGGCCGAAGGGAGCACATTCTCTGGAGAGCTGTCGAGACCGGAGGCATCTGATCGCCCTTCGGTCGATTCCGTGCTTCGCACGGTTCGCGCCTCAAGATGCGTTATTCGCTTCGCTCTCCCTACGGGCCGCACTGTGTGCGTTACTTCGCTCCGCTCCGTTCCTGCAGCGACTTCGTAGATAAAGCAGAGGATTCGATGAACTTTTTTGGTTTTCTCAAGCGTAGTTTGTTGCTCACAGCTGATAGCTGATTATTCCCGATAACGCGGGTTATCGATTTTTAATTTTTCTTTTGCCAGTGGAAGCCATATCTCAATAATAATGGGCAAGGATTTCCCCAGGTTCCCCTCGGCAAAACGCTCACAAAGCCGTTGCAAAGAAGCTTCGGGTAACGACAGTAACTCAGCCGTGGAAACCAGCCGGGCCTGTTCGCCTTTTGCAAACGCCTTGCCCAATTCTTCTTCCCGCTCCAGCAGCGCGTCAAGATGCTCGATGATCTTGCGGTAATACCCATCCACTTTGGGATCGTTGTCCGGGTTTGCCCGGTACTGCTCAATGGCGGTTTCCAGTTCATCCGCAGTGGGTCGGTTAATCGGCATGGTTAAGCTCCATCAGTTCCTGCAGGCACACCAGCATGTCGTATTCCGTTTCGGCCACGCGTCGGCCGATAGCCGCTCGCTCCAGTGACGGCACATGGCCACGCAAGAAACTGTAGGCCTGATACTGACAGATCACTCCCCATTTAAAAGTCCCCAGCAGCTCCCAATAACGGACCCGGGTTTCGTCCACCTGCTGGCCGGAGGCCCTTTCATAGGCCGCGTATAACGCCTCCCGACTGGCCATGCCGCCCACGGGTTTGTCACGTCGTCCGAAGCGCCAGGCATTCACACACAGCCAGCCAAGGTCTTCCATGGGATCACCCAGATGGGTCAGCTCCCAGTCGAGCACCCCGTTCAGCCCCTGCTCGGTGAGCAGGAAATTACCCAGCCGGAAGTCTCCATGAACCAGAGCCGGTGTAGCGGTTTGCGGGGCATGATCTTTCAGCCAGCCATACGCCAGTGAGAACACCGGCAGGGATTCCCCATAGTCTTTATGCATGGCATATAGCTGCGACAGCTGGGCCGTCGCATCCAGCATGGGTAACTGTTGCAGATCATCCAGCGGGGTTCGGTGAATCGCAGCCAGAGCTACTGCCGCATCTGCACAGAAACGCTCCCTTGCCAGCGCATAACGTGACTCCCTGAGCAATGCCGGCGGCAAGGATTCACCGGACAGGGCTTCCATCAGGTAGCCTTCGCCCAAGCCTTCACTGCCATCAAGAATGGTGATGACACTGGCCACCGGACAACCCGCCCGGGAGGCCGCCTGCTGGGCCCGCGCTTCCCAATGCTTGCCCGGTGCCATGCCAAGATCTTCTGCACCGGCATCCAGGCGAAGAATCCATTGCTGTGGCCCGGCGCACTCTGCCTCCAGCCACCAGGTATCTGCGGACGCACCGGCGGTGAGACGGCGACAACCAGTTAACCCACACGACACACCCAGTCGCGCCTCCAGTAATGACGGCAGGTACTTCTGGATCTGTTCAGTGGTTACCGCCATCAGCAGCCCCTGCCCACCGGGATGCCCTCAACCATCTGGTCCAGATATTCGGACATCCCATACCCGATCAAGCCATCACACTGGAAGCGGGACATGGCTTCGGTAATGCGTGTCTGCCGCCACTCACCACTATCGGTCTGACGGCGATTACGCAGAGGAATAAGCGCCAGTGCCTCACCACTGAGTTGATATTCGCGGCCGGACACAGTTTTCAGCGAGAAAGTTTGCGCCCGAGCCTGGTCGCGGTCATCCAGGGTGGAGTTCAGGCTGGCTGTTTCAATCAGGTCATAAACCGGTTCGCTGCCATCACGGGTGTCATACACCATGCCCCAGATGTGTTGACGACCACTGGCCATCTGCACAATCGACACATTCACCGCAAAGTTTTCCCGAAACACCAGTGGCAACCAGCGATACCAATACAGGTTCTGCCAGTAACGCGGCCCCCAGGAATGATCGCGCAGGCCAAAGCCGTTCAGGGAGAAGGTTTCATCGCCGATGACCACTTCCCCCTCGCCTTTCATGTGCTGTTCATAATGGCCGCGGGCAAACGATTCATCCGGATCTTCTTCAATGGGCTGATCGTTTTCATCTACCGCTTCCCCGCCATACACCGGTGTCATGCCGGTAAACCGCAGACTGGCGCTGACATTGACGGTCGGGTTGCTGGCAAACGCTTTCTTCGGGTCTTCCATCAACTGCGGATCATCCAGCAGTACCGCCTTGCCTTCGTATTCCAGTGCCAGTTGTTTAAACGGTTCGATCACCCGAAAGCACATGCCGTCGGCAGAAAGCGCATCGTTACCGGCAATTTCCACACGCCGGAACATAAAGGCTACACGGCCATCCGGCAGGTAAAAGCAGAAAGACATTTCCGCATGGCCCTCGTTGGGGCGATTGCCTACTCGGAACCAGCCGCCACAAGCCTGCTGGTGATCAAACAGATTAATGTACATGCTCTCATTGAAGTTGATCGCTTCTTCAATGGGGTGCATGTATTCATCTTCCGGATCGAGGCGAATCCGTGCACTTTTACCCAGGTCCATCCACGCTCTCCCTTGTTCTTCGACTTTCTATCAGGGTGATGCCTGACCTCCATTTTTGCACTGTCCGGGACTGACAATCTTTATTGGCGGAATGGTCATGTTGCCCGTGGTGCTTACAACGTAGATTCAAACAAAAAACAGGAAACCAACAATGGAAGAGTTACGCGTTTTGCTGCAGCCCTGGTATCTACAAATCAAGTTTGTTCATTTACTTTTTGTGATGATCTGGAGTTTCAGTACCGCCGCGGCCTATAGCTGGTATGTGAAATCGGCCTGGGTAGCCTGGCAGCACAACAAGGAAGATCCGCACCGGCTGGAACGACGTAACTGGACCATGGAACAATTCGACAAGGGCGCAGCACTGGAACACATTGCCTTCCCCATCGTACTGATTACCGGTGGCTTGATGGTATGGCTGGCAGGCTGGGGGATGAACAGCCACTGGTTGATGATCAAGTTGGCACTGGTGGCACTGGTGTTCGGCCCCATCGAAGTTTTCGACTACTGGATTTCTCACATGGGCGGGAGCAAGAAACAGTGGCGACTGAAAGGTGACATGAAGCGTTATGAAACGCTGATGCAATGGCACTGGCGCTTCTTCCAGATCAGCACCCCGCTGGTAGTCATTGTGATACCCGCCATCATTTATCTGGCGGTGACCAAGCCGGGGTTTTAGCTTCGAGCTGCCAACAGCAAAACCCGGGGCTGAATGGTTGGGAAGTTCGCAACTCGGTACCCGAAACTCGCTTCTGCAATCTTCACCTCGCTCAGGCGCGGATCGCCTGCAGCGATGGCACAGAGAGCTCCCACAGGTTTGGATTTCAGCGTTATGCGTCCGGCATCTGGCTTCCTGCATTTCAGCCAGGCAAAAAAAAGCCAGAGGACAAACCCCTGGCTGGACTCGGGAGAGCGAGTTTGAAACTGTTATCGCTTAGCCTTTCATGAAGCCGGCGAGACGATCGTTAATCGTGGCGGTGCACTCGGTCATGATGTCATCGATGATCTCGGCACAGCTCGGGTAGCTGTCGATCAGGCCCTGGACGATACCGGAAGTCCAGATACCGCCATCAATTTCACCGGAGGTCAGCGCTGCCTTGCCTTTTACGCCGGCAACCAGATCGACGATGTATTCGAACTTCATGTCCTGACCTTTTTCGCGCTCGATTTCGTTCACCTTGGTGGCAACGGCGTTCTTGAATACGCGAGCTGTGTTCTTCAGGGGACGGAAGATCAGTGCGGTGTCCAGTTCGGACGCTTCGGCAATGGCTTTCTTCATATTCTCGTGCACCGGCGCTTCGGCGGACGCCAGGAAACGGGTGCCCATGTTGATGCCATCAGCGCCCAGCGCCAGACACGCAGCCATCTGTGCTCCGGTACCGATACCCCCGGAGGCCAGCATCGGAATCTTCAGCACACGCGCCGCAGCAGGCAGCAGCACGAGGTTGGGAATATCGTCCTCACCCGGGTGACCGGCACATTCGAAACCGTCCACGGATACCGCCGCCACACCCACTTTCTCGGCTTTCAGGGCGTGACGCACAGAGGTGCACTTGTGAACCACCTTGACGCCAGCACCTTCAAACAGCGGCATAAATGGCTCCGGGTTACGGCCTGCGGTTTCCACCACCGAAATACCGTTCTCACAGATCACCCGCGCGTATTCTTCATAGGGCACCGGCTTGATGGTGGGCAGGATGGTCAGGTTCACGCCGAAGGGCTTGTCGGTCATTTCCTTGCAGCGCTTGATTTCCTTGTCCAGATCTTCCGGTGTCGGCTGGGTCAGGCCAGTGATGATCCCCAGACCGCCCGCGTTGGAAACGGCTGCAGCCAGTTCGGCATAACCGACGTTCTGCATGCCACCCTGGACGATTGGATACTGGATACCCAGCAATTCGGTAATACGCGTTTTCATGGGTCTTTCCCCTGCTGAATGTGTACTGCCCCACAGGGCGTGATGGCAGCAAAGTAAACAAGTGAACGGTCAGTCAGCAATGACAGGATTGTTCAGCGGACCGGACAGTTTTGATAGAAGCAACTTATCATTCAGCGCAATGCGTTGATTTTCAATGGAATAGATAAAAATTCACAAGATTAGCGCGCGGTGACATCGGAGGCGTTTTTGGTGACCCGCAACTGTTTTCTGGCGCTGGCCGGCGTCGTACCTGTCCACTGCCGCCAGGCCCGGCTAAAGGCACTGTGTTCGGAGAACCCCAGCAACAGGGCAATATCTCCCAGGGTCAGGGAAGGATCGGACAGGTAATCCCGGGCCAACTGCTCACGGGTTCGATCCAGCAAGGCACGCCAGGTCATGTTGCGTTCCGCCAACCGGCGTTGCAGGGTGCGTACCGACATGTGCAGCTCCCGAGCCAGCCGCGGCAACGTGACCACAGCCTCCGGCATCAAACGCACCATGACCTGTTGCAATGCGCGGTCAAAGCTGTCCGAGTCCGGCAAGGCCAGCAACAAGGCACGGGCCTGACGGTCCAGCAGTGAGCGCATGTGCGGCGCGCTATGGGGAAGTGGCAGGGCAAGAAGCTGCATGGGGAAAACCACCCGGGTGTGGCTCTGGTCAAAGACCACCGGGCAGCCGAAGAACTGCTCATAGGCCTCACGGGCAGCGACTTCCGGCTCGGCAAACACGAAGTCGACCTGAGTAGGGGACGGGCTTGACTCAACCAGCCGACGCAGAAAGGAAACCAGCGCAGCAATGGCCACACTATCCCCCAGCGCACCGGCGGACTCTTCCGCGCGCCAGCACACCGCCATGCTATCCCCCTCGGCAATGACCTCCACCAACTCGCGGCCATAGAACAGGGATTCATAGCGCTGATAGGCCAACAGGGCTTCACCGAGGGTGCGGCAGGTCAGGATCAGATAGCCCAGCACACCCACATGACGAGGCTGCACCCCGGCACCAATGGAAAGCGCCGGAGCCACCGCATCCGGGCGCAGCGCCACCGCCCGCGCCAGCAACTCACCCCACAGGTTCATGGGCACCACATCCCCGGGGCTACGACTATCCAGCACCGTCCGCAGATCCGGCGCGGGAAGATTTTCCCGATCCAGCCAGTCGGTCAGTAGTTGGACCCAGGCCCCGGTTACACGCATGGGAGCGGCCATAGAGCGTCCTGCCAATGGATGATTTGGCGTCTATTGTCAAAATTAAGGCATGAATAGTCAATACATTAGCAATGTCAGCACGCCACAATACCCTCATTGCATTGCTGTGAGGTCGCTTCATGTCTGTAATCAACTGGTTTGAAGACGTCTGGGCCAACAGCGGCCTGGCCCCCATTTGGGAAATGGTCGCCCCCTGGCTGGCTCTGGATGAGCGCCAGCTGATTTTTGTGGTCGCCACCCCGATCTTCATCGGTCTGTTTCTCTGGGAATACCGCAAGATTCGCCACAACCCCGAACTGGTGGATGGCCGCGAATCCGTGCTCAACTTCATGCTCGGCGCCGGCTACCAGACCACCGAGCTGCTGTTTGCCGGCATGCTGGCCTTTCCGGTGTACGCCTTCGCCTACCATTACCGGGTACTGGACATCGAGCTGACCGTTTTCACTGCCCTGCTGCTGTGGGTCATGCTCGATTTCGCCTACTACTGGTTCCACCGCAGTTCCCACCGGGTACGCTGGTTGTGGGCCGCCCACGTGACCCACCACTCCTCAGAGCGAATGAACTTCTCCACCGCCATGCGCCAGAACGCCACCAACATCTTCAATGGCGGCTGGTTGTTCTATGTCCCCCTGGCTTTCCTGGGTTTCAACCCGGTGTGGATCGGGGTGGCCTACGCCCTGTCACTGGTGTATCAGTTCTTCATTCACACCACCCTGGTGGGCAAGCTGCACCCGGCCATCGAAGCGATCTTCAACACCCCCAGCCATCACCGCGTCCACCATGGCCGCAACCCGGAATACATTGATCAGAACTACGCCGGCGTCTTCATCATCTGGGACAAACTGTTCGGCACTTTTGTGGAAGAGAGAGAAGACCTGCCGGTGGAATACGGCATTACCCGGCCGGTCTACAGCAACAGTCTGTTGGTGAACTGGTGCCATGAATACGTGGACATGTTCCGGGACATGGCCCAACGGGGGCCATTGCGACAACGGCTCAAACACCTGTGGAAACCGCCGGAATGGGAAAGAGAAAGCAATTAATAGTTAATAATGAATAATTAATAACGTCGCGGTCCCGGTTTGCTTTACTGGAACGCAAGAGGCCGCGCCCAAGACCTGGGCGCGGTCTCGTGCGTTTTGAAAATCGCTGCAGGTGAACGCGCAACTATTAATTATTCATTATTAACTATTAATTGCCGTTGCAAGCGCCTGCTGATACACCATCCAGGCCATCACCCCCGCCATCAGATTGCCGAAGGCTGCCCCCAGCGCCAGGCCACCGAAGCCTCCCAGCTGAAACCCCAGCCATAACAACGGCAGATAGCAGAGGAACAGCCGCAGGAAAGACATCAGCATGGCGCGCATGGGCCAGCCCAGCGCATTGCAGGCCGATACCACCAGCATGCACACCCCGAGCAGGCCGAAACTGGGGGGCATGCAGCGAATCAGCACAGACAGATAACCCTGTACCGGAGCAGTTTCCACCAGCAGATTGGCCAGTGGCACCGCCGACACGGCCAGCAGAAGGCCCAGCAGGGTTTGCCAACCAATCACCATGATCGCCCCCACCTTCATCAACTGTTGCACCGTGTCCCAGTCTCGACGCCCGTAACAGCGTCCCAGCCAAGGCGGCAGCGCCATGGTCATGCCCAGCACCAGCACAATGGAGAAACTCTCCAGCCGGCTAGCCATCCCCCAGGCAGCCACGGCCTGCTCACCGTTGCGCGCCACCAGGGCGGTGGCCAGCATGGCCGCCAGCGGCGGCATCAGCTGGCTAATCATGGCGGGGCCGGCAATATGCAGGAACGGCAGGGCCGACACCCTGACCTGCTCAAGCATGCCTTGACGCTGCACCCAGCCCTTGCCTCGCAGGGCCCAGATCAGCAACAACCCACCGATAGAAAAGGCCAGCAGCGTGGCCACCGCAGCCCCTGGCAGACCCAGACCCTGCCAGTCGCCCACCCCGAAAATCAGCAGCGGATCCAGCACCAGGTTGAGCAGGCTGGTGAGCACCATCATCAACCCCGGAAAACGGGTGTCCCCGTGGGCACGGAACAGGCTGTAGCCAAAGTACACCACCCCGCCCACCCACATGGCCGGCAGCTGCAGGGCCCAGTAGGGCCGAATCATGGCCTGCACTTCGGCAGAGGCCCCCAGCAGCGTAAACACCGGCCCCTGTATCAGCCACAGCACCACCGCCAACAACCCCAGCAGGGCACCGCCGCCAGCCAGGACCAGTGCCCCCAAACGGTTGGCATCCTCGTAGCGCTCCGCGCCAATGGCCCGGGAAATCAGCGCGGCGATGGCAATCCCCACCCCCACCTGCACACCGATCACCAGAAATGCCAGCGGAAAGGTGAACGATTGCGCTGCCAGCGGCAAGGTGCCCAGCCGGGCCACAAAGACGCTGTCCACCAGATGAAACCCGAGCAAGGCCATGACACCCAGTGCCATGGGCCAGGTCTGCTGCCAGAGCTGGTAGGCAAGAGTCAGATTGGAGGGGCGGGTGTCGGTCTGCTGCACAGGCGGCCTCTGGGGTGGGGTGGGTTTGGGGAGACTAGCAGGGGGGCAGTGAACAGTTAAGAGTGAATAATTAATAGTTAATAGCTGCGCGATCCATGCTTACCGCAGATCAAGCCTGGCAGCCCGCGCCCGAACAGGAGGCGCGGCCTCAGGCGTTGAAAATTCAAATGATACAAGTTCGCGCAGTTATTAATTATTCACTATCAATTATTAATTGGTTTTACCCTTTCTTCCCATTTTCCGGTTTCCACCAGCTCCAGGAACTCGTCGCCCAACCTTTCGCTCTCGGCGATGGCCTTGCGCCAGCTGCTTTCTCGGCCGGCGTCATCGCCCTGGTACTGCTTGAAGTCACGGCGATCCGGGAGTTTACCGTCGGGTAACGAGGCCAGATATTCCGCCGAGGGCGCTACCAGCAGGGTACGGCTGAGCTTCTCTGCGTCACCGTTGCGCCAGCGCAGCGGCTTGTCGAACCAGCCAGGGATCACCCGGTCGGTAAAGTGCGGATAGAGCACGATGCCCTCACTGCGGTAGGGCAGATCCAGGTGATAATCAAGCATGCCACCGTCGCGATACACCCCGTCCGGCGCGCCAGCCAGATCGGTGACACCGCCCAGCACCATGGGAATGGCGGCACTGGCCAGCAGGGCACTGCGCAGGTTGTCCGCGTTCAGGGGAATATGGTGAGTCGTAAAATCATCCAGCGCGTTCAGGGGTAACGCATCGCCTTCCGGGTAAACCAGACCCCGTTCCATGAACAGGCCCGATGCCTTGCGACTGATCAGGTTGGCACTGATCAACGCCGCCAGCCCGACACCCAATCCCAACCCGTCTTCACGGGCCATCAGTCCCCGGCTGCGAATCACCACCACCGCCAGACGATAATGAGGGTGCTCGAGAATTTGGCTGTCGCGATCGCCGATCAACTCCTCCAGCATCAGCGCACACTGCTCGGATACCCGGGCCGGCTTCATGTTGCCCGTGAAGCGCTGCCGGGTATAAAGATCCACCAGTTTCTGCAGGCCGGCCACCGGATCCGGGGACATGGCGATGGCGGCAAAGCGCCAACTGCCGATGGAGGCACCGATCAGGGTACGCGGTCGCGGTGATCTGGGCAGGAAATCCCCGAACACGGCCCGGTCAAGACCACTGATACCCAGCGCCTTGGGGCCACCGGCAGCACCGGGGATGATATCCACGTGCTGCGATTGCAGGCCGTGCTCGCGCAAGTGGGCAATGGCATCACGCCCGGCGCGAAGAGTCAGCGCCGGCGAAGAAGAATGAATGGCAACCACGCGGCTCTCCCCACTACCAAGACAGGGTTGGCATATTACCTATTGCCCGCCACAACACAAACGGCAGAGACGTCAATGATTTGGCGCTTCACGACCTGGATGAATAGCAAACATCGGGCGTTTGAAGCCTGGCCGAAAGACAGTCCAGCACCTGAAATCACGTGGGGATCTGATTCTCTTTGCGGAGGTTACCATCCAGCTGCAGGAGGGGCGTCTCCTGTTTTTATTCCGCTTTCAGGAAACGCCCCAGGGCGCGGGTGAATTCCATCGGCTGACTCATCAGCGGCACATGTCCGGAGCGGGGCAGCACCACCTGCTCGGCGCCTGCCAGGCGAGCAAACTCGGCTTGCCCTTCCGCGGGATAGAGCGGCGACAGGGCGCCGGTCAACACCGTGGCCGGCACCGGAAAATCCCGTGCGCTATGGCGATAATCGTGGCTGCCATGCAGGTAGGCATTGAGATAGGCACGCAGATCCGACACGTTGGATACGGGTAACAGTCGCGCCCACAAAGCGGCCCAGCGAGCGCTGGCACTGAAGGCATTTTTCAACCGGTCACTGCCGGAAATCTGCGCCAGTATATCCACCAGCCCGTGCAGCACCCGCTCCCGCAGCCCCACCGCCAGACCCGCCACCTCGGCATCGTCCGGTGCGCCATCCAGTAACGCCAGCAAATCTTGCAACTGTTCGAAAAAGTGTGCCTGTCTGCTGCCAAACAGGCCGTGGGACCAATCATCGCCATTGGCGATGCAGGGAGACTGGTCCACATGCAGATAACGGGTCACGGGAGAAAAATCGCCGAACGCCTGCCAGTGCAGGCTGGTGGTGGCACCCAGGGAATAGCCCACCAGATAGCATTGCTGGAGCCCGAAATAACGCACCAGGTCTTCCATGTCTTGCATGTGGTTATGGAACACATCCGCCTGATTGAAACGCACCTTGCCGGAATTGCCCGCACCGCGCAGATCGGGAAGGAAAAACTGGAAGTGCCGGGCAAAGGGCAACACAAAGGGAAGCCAGTCACGGCCCTGCATACCCAGGCCATGAATCATCAAAACGGGCTGACCACGCCCCACGGTTCTCACATGAAGCGACTGGCCATCCCTGGCCGGAAAAAACGGCATTCTACCCCCTTGTCTTTATTATTCTGTGATCAGCCGTACAGGCACAGATACGCCGTATCTACAGCAACCTTAACCTGAAACTTGCAGTTGGCTTCCACCTCAAAGGTTTCACCGGCGGCAAATGTCTGCCAGTCGGCAGCGCCAGGCAGTTTGATGGTCAGAGCACCGCTGACCACGGTCATGGTCTCATGCTCACTGGTGCCAAACTCGTAGTCACCCGGAGCCATCACACCCACGGTGGCCGGCTTGGTTTCAGTCTGGAAAGCGATGGATGCCACCTTGGCATCGAAGTATTCGTTGACCTTGAACATGGTCGGGTCTCCGCAGGAAGAATTAAGAGGCGCGAGTATGCCAAAAGCCGCCGGAAGACGCTCTTTTTTTGTGCAGTTTGCCGCGACTAGCTACGGTTGGCCAATAGCGTTCCCGGCCGGCATACTCGAAGTACAAACCAGCCGGGGAGACGGGCATGAGCAACCAGGATGACAACGGTGAAGTAGTTGACTGCCCCAACCTCGCCGGCAAGCCAACCCTCAAGGCGGTGACCTCCCGAAAAAGCATACTCGGCAGCGGCCTGCCCATCATTCGTCATTTGCCAAGCAGTGATCAACGCCTGATCGGCCCCTGGTGCTTTCTGGATCATATCGGTCCAACCACCCTGAACCCGGCCAACGCCGTGGACGTGGGCACCCATCCTCACACCGGCTTGCAGACCGTGACCTGGCTGTTTGAAGGCGCCTTGCTGCACAAGGACAGCCTGGGCTACGAGCAGATCATCGAGCCCGGCCAGCTGAATCTGATGACCGCCGGCTACGGCATCTGTCACTCCGAAGAAAGCCCACCCGGCTTCAGTGACCCCATGCATGGCCTGCAATTCTGGATTGCGCTACCCGCAGAGCATGAAGACACCGCCCCTGCCTTTGCCCACCACACCGATCTGCCCCGCTGGGAGCAGGAGGGCATTCACATCACGCTGGTGGTCGGCGAACTGGACGGCAAGCAATCCCCGGCTACGGTCTTTTCTCCGCTGGTTGGCGCTGACATTGAAGCCGCTGACGGCGGCACCCTGAGCCTGCCGGTTCCCGCCGGGTTTGAACTGGGCCTTTGCATCAACGAGGGCAGCGCCAGCCTGGAGGGCCATGCGCTGGCGGCAGGTGAACTCTATTACCTGGGTCAGGGCCGCGAGCAACTGGTGCTGGAACTGGAACCAGGCAGTCGGGTGATGTTGCTGGGCGGTGAGCCGCTGAAACAGCCGGTGCTGCTGTGGTGGAATTTCGTTGGCCGGGATCAGGCCCGTCTGGAACAGGCCCTGGCTGACTGGGACGCCTGGCCCAATGAGCGCTTTGCTGACGTACCCCTCTACCCGGGCAAGCCGCTCAAGGCACCAACCCTGGATCCGCAGGTGCGCCTGAAAGGGTAGGAAGTTGAACGCTTGCGGCCCGAAGCCTGACGCTTTTCGCCTGCAGGCAGGCTCCTGCAAAAAGCGCCAGCTTGTGATTTTGACTTTGATCTTCCTTGCAGCTTGTAGCTTGTAACTTGCAGCTGTTAGTACGGCTGACAATAAAGTGAAATCTGGTCGTCAGCACTGTCAAAGCGGGTGTAGGCGATAATGGCGTCATAGCTGCGGCCACTGCTGACTGAACAGCTTACCGTGTCGATGATCACCCCCTGGGTCTGGTTGTTCACGTCCACCTGCAGGGTACTGCCAGAGGACAGGGAGACATAGCTGCTGCCATCCGAATACTCCAGGCCGGAAACCAGCTGCTGACCGCCAGGCACCGACACGGAAAGTTCGTCGCCGGACAGACGGGAGAGGGTATTGATGAAGCGGACCCGAATCTGACCACTGGCCACATCCACGTCCTGATAGCGAAAGGTTTCCAGTTGCTGGTTGCCCAGGGTGGTGTCCCCCATGAGCACCACGGTATATCGGCTGCCTGCCACCAGGGTCTTGTTGATCGGCCCGCTGATCAGGCTGCTGCCGGAGGCGCTGCCGCGCACATCAAACGCAATGGTTTCACTGTCGTCATCCAGCTCGATGGAATCACTGCTGACGCTGCCCGTTTCCGTGTAACCCCGATCATCCACCAGCGGGGTGCTCAGATCATCCACAAACAGGTCCACGTTCACATCGCTGCTGCTGCCACCGGTGGTCTGCGTCATCTGGTTATGGAAATACAGCCGGGTGCTGTCACCGAACAGTTCACCGTCTTCATTTTCATCGCAGCCAAAGGCCGACAGGCCGGCGATGGAAGCCGCCATTACCATGCGCAGAAACACCATGGTCACTCACTCCCGGAGCTCGCCTCCCCGGGCTGCTCCAGCAGCGCGGCGGGTTCACTCTCGTTGAATTCACGGATAAAAATGCCCCAGAAGGCCACAAACAGGGCCGCCAGCAACGGCCCCAGGGCAAAGCCGGTGATACCGAACATGGCCAGGCCGCCCAGGGTGGAAAACAGCACCACATAGTCAGGCAGCTTGGTGTCCCGCCCAACCAGAATGGGCCGCAGGATATTATCTACCAGACCGATGATGAATATGCCGTAAAGCAACAGCACCGTCGCCTCTACCATATCACCCACGGCATAGAGGTAAACGGCCACGGGCAGCCAGATCAGGCCAGCGCCCACCGCCGGAATCAGAGACAGCACCGCCATCACCACGCCCCACAGCATGGCGCCGGGAATGCCCAGAATCCAGAAGATCAGCCCGCCCAGCGCCCCCTGGGTAATGGCCACCAGCAGGTTGCCCTTGATGGTGGCGCGGGTCACTTCGGCAAACTTGGCAAACAGCAGCTTTTCGCGCTCGTCGCCCAGCGGCAAGGCACGGATCAGCATGGCAATCATGTTGTCGCCATCGCGAATCAGGAAGAAGGCCAGATACAGCATCAGGCCCAGATTCAGAAAGAACTGGAAAGTGTTCTGGCCCACCGCCAGTGCCCGTTTGGCCAGGAACTGGCCAGCGCCGGTAAAGGCCTGTACGGCCTGGGACTTGACCCGATCCAGATCAATATCAAAGCGTTCGGCCAGAGACTGAATGCCCGGGAAGGCATGTTTGATCTTGTCCACATACTCGGCCAGATTGATCTCGCCACTCTGCACCTGCTGGAACAGCCCCACCCCCTGGGTCACAAAGGACGTGGCCACAAACAGCACCGGAATGATCACCAGCACCACGCACAGGGTCAGGGTCAGCAGCGCGACCAGATTGCGCCGCGCCGGCCAGCGCGCCAGCAGGCGCTTCTGGAACGGATAGAAGATCACGCCAATGGCACAGGCCCAGAACACCGGCGCCCAGAAAGGCTTCAACAGCAAGGCAAATACCAGGCTGACGCCAATCAGCGCCAGCAAAAAAGCGCGCTGTTCCAGCGCTTCCGACTTCCCTGTATCCATACGGTTTCTCTTCCCCTCAGACTGCAGCCTTGATGACCGTGCTGCCCAGATACGCCATATAAGCCACGTAGACAATCAACAGGCCAATACCATTGCCCCGCGTCACCTGCCCCTTGCGCCCCCACAGACCGTAGCCCATGACGAACAGCGCCAGGGTCAGACCAGTCATCAAAGACCAGTCGCGCAGCAGCACATCCTGCTCCACCGCCATGGGGCTGATAGCGCCGGCAATACCGACCACGGCCAGCGTATTGAACAGGTTCGAGCCTATCACGTTGCCAAAGGCGATATCGTGCTCGTTCTTGCGTACCGCGGCGATGCTGGAGGCCAACTCCGGCAGCGATGTCCCGATGGCCACAATGGTGAGACCGATGATCAGATCACTGACACCCAGCGACTGGGCAATGAACACCGCGCCCCACACCAGCGCCCGCGAGCTCACCACCAGCAGGATCAGTCCGACTACCAGCCAGAACAAGGACGCCTTCAGGGGCAGTGGATGTTCCGCCAAATCGGTTTCCACTTCACCACCCAGCACATCCCCCTTGCCGCTCATGGCCGCATAGATTGACCACCCCATCAGCGCCGCCAGCAGACCGATAAGAATCCAGGCGTCCAGCCGCGAGATATGGCCATCCATCAGCTGGTAACCCGCCAGCAGGGTGATCACGGTGAGTACCGGCAGTTCCTTGCGCAACACTGCAGAGTTGATGGCAATCGGGCTGATCACGGCCACCACACCCAGGATCAGGGCGATATTGGAAATATTGGAACCGTAGGCATTCCCCAGCGCCAGAGAAGGGTTACCCTCCATCGCCGCCAGTGCCGACACCACCATTTCCGGAGCGGAGGTGCCGAAACCCACAATCAGCATACCGATCAACAGCGGCGGCATACCCGCGTGGGCCGCCGTGCCAGCGGCACCATCCACAAATTTGTCCGCACTCCACACCAGCAGAATCAGACCGCCAATCACGGCGGCAATAGCCAGCAACATCGGTACTCCTCGGATTTTCTCTCAGCTTAGGGGCAAGGCTGGCACATTGTGGCAGAGAGGAGGGGCAGAAGCATCCGCTACAAGCCTCAAGCTGCAAGCTACAAGGCGAGTGGGAATCGGGGAGGGACAGATGAAGGAGGTTTCGCGAGGTACGAGTTTCGAAGATCAACATCGATGCGAAGGGCGGCCAAATCTGTGGGTGCTCTCTGTGCCCAAACCATTCACCAACAAGGTTTGCGGGCAGAGACTGAGCCGTGCCGCTCCACCCTGGCCCGCGCCTTGTAGCTTGCAGCTTGAGGCTTGTGGCTGCTGTTTAACTCATTCCCGCCAGCTTGGCCTGAATCTCCTTGCGCCGTCCTTCATCTGCCAACGGGCGGTTCGGACGGTCGGGGGCTTTGAGGGCTTTTTCGAAATACTGACGAGCACCGGCCTTGTTGCCCTGATCGAGCAGGTAATCGGCATAAAAGTAATTGCTGTCTATTCCCTCCGGGTTGATCACCAGTGCGCGACTGAGCAGGTTTTCTGCCTTGTCGTCATCACCGAACCCGATAGGCCAGCCCGGCACCTGATAATAGAGGCTGCCCAGCGAGGTCAGCGCAGAGCCTTCCAGGCTGGCTGGATCGATATCGATGGCCTTTTCAAACTGGCGACGGGCCCGCTTGACCAGCCCCAGTGCGCCAAGGCCACCGGAAGCACCCGCCCAGGTACTCAGCACAATGCCGTCCCAGATATGCGGTTCGGCCCGTTGCGGATTAGCACGCACCAACTGATCCGCTTTCGCCTCCAGTTTTTCGAAGGCATCTTCTCGCTCGTCTTCGGGCAGCTGGTACTGGATATGCGCCCACTCATGCTGAATGGCAAGAATCTCGTCATCCAGGGAGGCGGCGCGAACCACCGAAGAGAACATCATGGCCAGCGCCATCAACATCATAGTGATCGCTTTCATGACTACGCTCCTTTGTGCAGATATTGCTGAATAACGGGAAGTTGCTTGCGCAGGGCACGGTCTACCAGACGGGGCCACAGCGCATTGATACGAACAAAGAGTTTTTCCGGCCATCCGAGGTAAAGACTGGCATTCCCCCGGTCCATGGCACGAAAAATCGCACTGGCTACCCGTTCCGGAGAATCCATGTGATTGCCAAGATCCTTGTTCATGGCATTGACCTGGGCATCATTCATGGCGGTGCAAGTCGCACGGGGCGCCATATAAAGAATGGCCAGCGGACTGTCTGCCAGCTCCCGGCGCAGCGCTTCCACAAAACCGCGCAGACCGAACTTGCTGGCGCAGTACGCGCTGTATCCGGGAAACCCGATGCTGCCGAACGTGGAACCGACAAAGACCAGACTGCCCGCGCCGCGTTCACGCATGGCCGGGACCAGTTCCCGGGCCAGCACCATGGGGCTGCGCAGGTTTACATTCAGCATATTGCTCAACAGTGAATCCGTGCTGGCCTCCATGGCGCCAAACTGGTTGATACCGGCACAGTGAATCACGCCGTCCGGCAATCCCTGGGTGGTGATCAAATCTTGCAGGGACATTCCCAACTGCTCGCTGTTCAGATCCAGCCTGACCGGCACGACCTGGTCGCCAGCAAACTGATCGGCGAGAGCCTCGGGGTGACGTCCAGCCACCAGTACCCGGGCACCACGCTCCAGCAATCCAGCCAGGATGGCCCGACCGATACCGCCGCTGGCGCCCAGCAACAACCAGGTCTGATTACGCAACGTTGACATGAGCCTCATCCTCCTTGAGCAACGGAATGTTGTGCAGCATGTCGCCATACAGTCGATACACGACTTGACTCGCATGGATCACTGCCTGCTGGTCTTCCGGTTGATCAATACGATTCATCAATGACTGGAAAAACTGGTAGTGCTCCTGATCAAGGGCACCATGGGAAAGCAGGTAGGAAAAGGCCTTCTTGGGTAACCCCAGCTGCTTATGAACTTGCATGGCAAGCGGTGTCGCCAGTGCGATGCTGGTACCTTCAAGCACATTGACCATGCCGAAAAAAGCCATGGGATTTCCGCGTTCAATGGCGTCATATAACCAGGCCACCATCATTTCGATGGGCAAGTCCGGGCGACCATGGCGCACGGCCTCCGCGTCATGGCCCAAGGCGGCAAGATCATCGAGAATCCATTCCTGGTGGCCGTATTCCTCTTCGATATATTCCACCAGCGCTTCACGCACCCACTCCAGTCGCTCCGGCAATCGGGCACCGCAGGCCATCATCAGCGGTACGGTATGTTTCACGTGGTGGTAGGCCTGAGTGAGAAAGTAGGCATAACTCTCCAGATCAAAGCGCCCCTGCGGGACCGCACTCATAATCGGCGCGCCCAAAACATGGTTACGTGCCTGGCTGGTATCTTGCTGTAAAGTGTCAAAAAACATGGTTCACCTCATTAATGACTGACACAGCGCTCTGCATCCTGCAGAGCTGAGTGGTAGACGTTGAAAATGGCATCGCGACGCGGACGCCCGTTAGCAGTAGCCAGACCGTCAGCGGCTGAGAAGCCCTCTTCGGCCAGGACCCAGTGATGAATGCGGGCATAGTCGGGAAGAGTCTCATTGACGCGGCTAACCGCGGCCGCCACTTTTTCTCTCGTGGCACCTGGCATGGGCACCATCACCGCCGACAGGTTCGCTTCACCATCGCCGAACACCACGACGGTATGCAGGGCATCCTCCGCCTGGCAGGCAGACTCCACCCACTCGGGATTGATGTTGCGGCCATAGGAACTGATCAACAGGTTTTTGCGGCGACCACTGACACGCAAAAAACCTTCGTTATCGATCACGCCGAGATCCCCCGTGTCCCAGCATGACGGAGCGTGTTCATCACCCAGATACCCGGCCATCAACGAGCCCCTCACCTGGATCTCGCCATGATCGGAAATGCTTACCTGCACATGAGACAGCGGCTTGCCGGCACAACCGGGACGGTTGTCTCCGGGTACATTCAGCGACACCACCGACCCAGACTCGGACAGGCCATACCCCTCGTAGGCCGGCAGACCGCTAGCATGGGCGCGCTCCACCAGCGTGGGATCCACCTTGCCACCACCCACGGCGATAAAGCGGAGGCTGTCCGGCACCGGCAGGGACTTTTCGGCCATCAACACCAACAGGCGCAGCAATTCAGGCACCAGAATCAGGCTTTGCGGGCGCGTAGTATTCAGCGTGCGGAACAACAACAATGGATTGATCTGCGAGCTGCCTGTAAAGCCCAGCGCAGCGCAGCCACGCAACACCACCGTGGCACCCAGGTACAGGGGCAGGTACACACCGGCCACATTCTCCAGCAAGGTTGCCAGGGGCAACACACACAGATGCCGGTCACCGGCATGGCGAGAGACGCGTTGCGCCAGTGCCACCACGGTACTGCGTTGCTGGGCAGCGGTAAGGCAAACTCCTTTCGGCTGACCGGTACTCCCGGAGGTGAAGGTAATCTTGCTGCACGCATCCGGCAGTACCACTGCCGCAGCCTCACGGGTCTTCAGCCTGTCCGTATCGGCATGGTAAATGACATCCACACCGGCTGAGCGATACAGGTGATCCACCTGCTGACGGGAGAAAAAGGTTGGGACGGGTACCACCACACAGTGCGCCTGCTGGCCCGCCAGGTCGGCAATCACCCAGGCCACACTGTTATCGCCATGCAAGGCCAGGCAGGTAGCCCCCTTGCGTTTGAGCCTCGCCGTCATGGCATCCACCGCCATCAACAGGGTGCGATAACTCAGTTGCTGCTGCTCATCTTCCAGCGCAATAACATTCGGCTGGTGAAGGGCATGCCGGGTCAAAGTATCAAGCAACCACGTCATACTGGCGCCCTCCCTGCTTGAACCAGCCATTGGCTTTTAATACCTGATGACCCGGCGGGACATGGCCATACATGATCGTGGGAGCATGATCGTAATAGCGGCCCCATTTTTCCGCATCATCACCCAACCGTTGTGGATCAGCACTGGCCAGCGCCACTGGCGACAACCCCAGCCGGGAAAACATGGTGCGCACCTGGGAAGTGCCTGTGAAAACAATCCAGTCTCTGCGCAGGGCATGCAGCGCCTCGGTAAGCGCCACAAACAACAACCGACCGGCGCCAGAACCGTCCGCCGCCAGACTGCCCACTTTCATGATCTCCTGACGACGAATCGAGCGTCGGGTCCGGGCAACCAGCACCTTCTCAATGGGCGCACTTAAATAGGCTTCCAGAAACAGTTCACCCTGCTCCGCCGGAATCAGCCCTACCGCCGCGCGCAAACGATGCTGTTCATCAAAAAGCACCACCAGATTTTTTGCCTTCACATTGATCCGTGCACCGAACACGACTCGATAATATCGGCGAATGAAATGGCAGGCTTCCCTATAACGCTGGTGTGTGCCACTGACCCATTGCGGGAACAGGGTCTCCCCATGCAGTGATAATGGCGACAGCGGCACATTGCCGGGATTGATTAAGAAATGGGTTTGAGGATTCATGGTTGTGCTCCGTTGACAGGAACACGGTAGGCTTTCAACCCTTAACGGTTACTTAACACTTTCGGGTTATATTTTTTTCGATATCTGGAACTTTTATACAATATCGATAACAGTGTGAATTTCCTTCGAAAAAATCACACTGCGCCATTCACTGTCGGATAAACGGCTTTCAAAATTCAAACTTTTTTCAGCCCATGAACGACATATGCACCGCTCAGACTTTTCTTAAGAAAGCTTAATAAATGCCAGGCAGAAGGCAATTTGGTCTGCAGAAGACTCGACATGTTTAGCGAAGGAGACGAAGGCGCGTTCTGAAAATCATAACCTTGTCCCCTGCACTTTCTAACTTTCAACTCTTACATTGGCCTTGATGCCATACGCCAGCGTGTACAACACCGGCACCACCACCAGCGTCAGAATAGTCGCGAAACCCAGGCCGAACATGATTACCACTGCCATGGATTCGAAAAACGCATCAAACAACAGCGGCACCATACCCAGCACGGTGGTGATCGCCGCCATGCATACCGGTCGCACCCGCGACACGGAAGCATGCACTACCGCGTCCAGGGGTTCCCGCTCGTTCATTTCCAGCTTGATCTGCTCCACCAGCACGATGCCGTTTTTCACCAGCATGCCGGACAGACTCAGAAAACCCAGTAAAGCCATGAAACCGAACGGGGAATTGAGCAACAGCAGCCCAAGGGTCACGCCGATAATGGCCAATGGCACCGTGGCCCAGATCACCAGCGGCTGACGCAGGGAATCGAACAGCAACATGGTAATGATGAACATGAACAGATACCCCAGCGGCAGGCTGCCGAACACTGCCGCCTGGGCATCCCGGGACGCTTCATATTCGCCCCCCCAACTCAGGGCATAGCCCGGCGGCAGTTCCAGCGCTTCGATCTGCGGGCGGATGCGACGCAGTACATGGTCGGCAGTTTCATCGCCGAGCACATCTGGCTCCGCCTGTACCGTGAGGGTGCGCTTGCGATCGCGGCGCATGATCAGCGCGTTTTCCCACTCAGTGGAAAAACCCGATACCACCTGGCTAATGGGAATATAGGTGGCGTACACCGGCGACCATACCTGCACATCATTCAGGTTGTTGGCACCAAGCCGCTCATCATCCGGCGGCCGTGCCACGATGGGCAACAGCTTGCTGCCATCGCGATACAACCCCACCGTGCGACCACTGAAATCCAGCGCCAGGGTATTGTCCAGGTCTTCCCGGCTGATACCGGCCCGGCGCGCCTGGGCCTCCTGAAACTGTGGCCGGATCACTTTTTCCTGCTGTCGCCAGTCATGCCGAATGCTTTCCAGAGCACCATCCGCCTCCATGATCGCCTGGGCCTTGAGGCCAAGCTCACGCAGGGTAGCCGGGTCCGAGCCGCTGAAGCGGGCCTCGATGGAGGCCGCCGGGCTCGGGCCGATCATCAGCCGTTTCACCTTGGCAAAGGCTTGCAGGTGCTGTTCGCGAATCAGGGTACGGGTCTCTTCCAGGGCGGTGTCGATCCGCTCCCGGTCACTTACCTGCACAATCAGCTGGGCATAGCTGGGATAACTTTTTTCCGGCGCATAGGGCAGCATGAAACGCTCGGCACCACGCCCAATGGTGGTGGTCACCTGGGTCACGCTCTCCATCTCCATCAGCGAGGCTTCCAGTTTCGCCACGGATTCCCGGGTGGCACGGATATCGCTGCCCTGGGGCAGCCAGTAATCCACCAGATACATGGGCGTATTGGACGGCGGGAAGAACGCCTGCTTGACGAAGCCGAAGCCCACCAGCGCAACCACCATCAATACGGCCATGCCGGACATCGTCAGCACCCGATGCCGGATAGCCCGATCCAGCATGCGGCGATACACCACAAAGATACGCCCCTTATAGGGATCATCGCCCTGGCCATCGGTCCCGCCCACATCCTTGTCGCTGAAAAACAGAGCGGCAAAGAACGGCACCAGGGTAATGGCCGTGACCCAACTGAGCAGCAGTGAAATCAGCAACACCCAGAACAGGCTGTTGGTGTATTCACCGGTGGAATCATCGGAAAGACCGATAGGCGCAAACGCCATGATGGCGATCACCGTGGCGCCCAGCAGTGGCCAGAGGGTCTGGCGCACAATCTCCGACGCAGCCTCCAGCTTGGACAAGCCGCGCTTCATGCCCACCAGGATGCCCTCGGTCACCACGATGGCATTGTCCACCAGCATGCCAAGGGCAATGATCAGCGCGCCCAGGGAAATCCGTTGCAGGTCGATGGCCATGACTTTCATGAGGATAAAGGTGCCAAGAATAGTGAGCAGCAGCACCCCGCCCATCAGCAGCCCGGAACGCACCCCCATGAACACCAGCAACACGGCGATAACGATGGCCACCGCCTCACCCAGATTGAGCATGAAGGCGCTCACCGACTTGTCCACTTCGTTGGGCTGGTTATAGACCGTGGCCAGATCCATCCCCACCGGCCTCTGGTATTCCAGTTCCTCCAGACGCTGGTCCACCAGCGCGCCCACGTCCACCACGTTCACCCCGGAGGCAAACGATACCCCCAGGGTCAGCGCCGGGCCGCCATTGAAGCGATACAGGTGGCCAGGCACTTCCGCATAACCGCGCTCGATGGTGGCCACATCACGCAGGTAGACCAGCTCGTCGGCACCGGGATCGGAAATCAGCAGATTGCCCATGGCCTGGACGGTGGGAAACTCGCCAGTGGGATAGATGCGGATGTACTCGTCCCCCACCCGCACCTTGCCCGCCGGGTTCACCGTATTCTGGGTCTGCAGCAGACCGAAGATGCGCTCCGGGCTGATCCCAAGAGACGCCAGCCGGGTACGGGAGATTTCCACCAGCACCTGCTCCTGGCGCTGGCCGCCTACCACCACCTTGCCCACACCCTTCACCAGCACCAGCTCACGGCGCAGGAAGTCAGCATAATCCTGCATGTCCTGGTAGCTGTAACCGTCACCGGTAATGGCCAGCAGGATGCCATACACATCACCGAAATCATCCAGCACCTGGATGGTGCCCGCCCCCGGCGGCAGTTGGCCCTGCAGGTCGGTCATCTTGTGGCGCAGCTCATCCCAGATCTGTTTGAGCTGACCGGAGCGATACTCCGGCTTGATTTCCACCTGCACCTGGGACAGCCCGCTGCTGGAGATCGAAGTCACCGTTTTCACATAGGCCAGGCTCTGGATCGCTTCCTCCACCGGCAGGGTCACCTCCTCTTCCACCTGCCGCGGCGAGGCCCCCGGATACTGGGTAATGACCATGGCAATCTTGAGGGTGAATTCCGGATCTTCCAGCTGGCCCAGACGGGTAAAACTCACCGCCCCGCCCACCAGCAGAATCAGCGTGAACAGCCAGCTCACCACCTTGTGGCGAATGCTGTACTCAGCGATGTTCATCACTTACAGGCCCCGCTCTTTCACCAGTTCGCGAACTTGCTGGCCTTCTTCAAGGTGATGAACACCGGCGCTGACAATGCGGTCGCCGGCATCCAGGCCAGCGGTAATTTCCACCCCGTCACCGATAACCTGGCCGAGGGTCACCGACACTGCCTCCACCGTGCTTTCCTGCGGCTGGTAACGCCACACCCAGGCACCTTCTGCCCCATCCCGGTGAAACACCGCTTCCACCGGCACCTGGGGCCAGGTGGTGGCTTCACGCATGATCTGGCTCAGGTCGATGGCCACATCCACACTCATGCCCGGCAGCACGAAGATACCTTCCGGGTTGGGCATGGTCAGGGTGATGATGTAGGTCTGGGTGCGGTCATCGGCACTGGCTTCGTGTTCCTTGTAGCTGGCCTTGAACACCCTGTCCGGGGCCCCCTCGAAACGCAGCTCAGGCTGGTAGTCCTCACCATCCTTGCGCAGGTTGGTAAAGAAACGCTCGGACACCGCGAACTCGATATCGATATCCTTGTTGCCCTGCAGGTAAAGGATCGGCTCCTTGGCCTGCACAAACTGATAGTTCTCCACATAGGTACGTGCCACGGTGCCGGCGTAGGGCGCCTTGATGCGGGTATAGGTCACGTTGTCCCGGGCCAGGCTCAGGGCCGCCTGGGCCTGGCGCCGCTTGGCCTTGATCTCGTCGAACTGGGCCTCGGAAATCACGCCGCGCTCATGCAGGCTGATGCTGCGCTGGTACTGGCTGTTAGCGAGATCATACTGGGCCTGGCGATCGGCCAGCTGATTGCGAAAATCCGCCGGATCCAGCGCCGCCAGCAGCTGCCCCTTGTCCACCTCTTCACCCGCGCGCACCGCCAACTGCTCCAGCTGGCCAGACACCCGGAAGGCCAGCTCGGACCCTTCGGTGGCCACCACCTTGCCGGGGTAGTGACGCAGCCGGCCTTCCGCCATGCTGTCCACGGTATACAGTTTCACCGGCTGCGTCATGGGCGCCGCATCCTGCGGCGAATCTCCACACCCCACCAATGCCAATGACAACCCAAGCACCGCCCACACACGTTGCATTTCGCTCTCCCAAACGAATCAAGATGTCCATGAAGCGCCACTCGCAACTCGCTCGTGAAGCCGCTTCATAAAGACAGTATTGTCGCCTGCAACGTCGCGCCTGTCTTTGTTTACTCGGGACATGCGTCCAAACCGACACGGGAAAGGTCGTAAATGGCACGAATCGGTGACGTCCGGTTACCGGCATAACACCCCGGTTACTGCAGTCGCCCGGTCAGGGTGTCTGTCGCGAGGGGCCATTCGCGTGCAGGCATGCTCCCACAATACGCCTCTCTGACGGTTTGCATGAGGCATGCCGGTTTGTGGAGCCATGGGCACAAAAAAAAGGCCAACAGGAAGTCGGCCAAGGGGAAGTTTTGCGAACCCGCCACCGGGGAAGTGGCGCGTTGAGGAGGTGCCGGGAGGGGGATCCCGGCCACAGGAAAAGCATAGGCTGCAGCGATTCAAGCCTGAAGTTGAATTGTTCTATGCACGCCATTGCCCTCGCCTATCCCGAGCCGGATTTCGGTTGCCACGGCCGCAGAACCTCAAAGTTGTCCGATTTGGCGCTTTACAGTCTCTCCGCCCGCTCGGCATGATGCAGAATCATTCAGCCCTGTTCGGCTCCCGGTGCAGAGACAAGAGGAACACCATGTCCAGCGATACCCACGAGGTGCCCTATTCCCACCACGAGGAATGGCTTAACGGCCTGACTCATGGCATTGGCGCTGTTCTCAGCATCGTCGGCACTGTGGTCCTGATCGTGGCCGCCAGCCTGCAGGGCGACCCCTGGAAAATTGTCGGCTTCAGCATCTTCGGTGCCAGCCTGATCCTTCTCTACAGTGCCAGCACCCTGTATCACAGCAGCCGCAGCCCGAAACTCCGTGCCGCCTTCAAGATGCTGGATCATTGCGCCATCTACGGCCTGATTGCCGGCACCTATACCCCCTTCCTGCTGGTGAACCTGCGCGGCCAGACCGGCTGGATCCTGTTCGCTGTCATCTGGGCCCTGGCGGTTACCGGCATTGCCCTGAAAGCACTTTACGGACACCGCTTCAAGCTGCTGCGGGTGGGCATTTACCTGGCCATGGGCTGGCTGATCCTGTTCGCCTCCGGAGAGCTGACCACCAAGCTCAACGACGCCGGTTTCTGGCTGGTACTGGCTGGCGGCATTACCTATACCGTGGGCGTGATCTTCTATCTCGCCGACAAGATCATCCCCTTCAACCATGCCATCTGGCACCTTTTCGTGGTCGGTGGCAGCGTCTGCCACTTCCTGGCCATGTATTACGGGGTACTGCCGTATATGGCGCCGGTGGTGTGAATTCAGCGCCTTTCTGCATCGGTAAAACACTCGCTATACCCCGCCGTAGGAGCGGTCGTTCGACCGCGATCCGAGCCTAAGCGAGGTGGTCGTTTCGGGTTACGAGTAACGAAAGGCAAAACCCTAAGGCTCGCCTCCAGCCAGCAGGCTTGTGATTTTCGAAACTCGCTTCTCGTAACTCGAAACTTTATTACCTCGCCAAGGCTCGGATCGCGAGCAGGCTCGCTCCTACAGCAGCCCGGGAACAGCTCCTCTGCTGCCTGCGGCCTCGCCCGCATTCTGTCGCATGAGCGCCCCCCCCTTGCCAAATCCTGCACAACAATATACATTATTAAATTATGAATAATGTAGCTGCAAACTCATCCCTGTTACCCGATGCGGAAAGCCTCCGTGCCAACGCCAGTGACGCCAGCCAGATGCTCAAGGCATTGTCCCATCCGGATCGCCTGATGCTGCTGTGCCAAATGGCTGATGGCAGCGAGCGCAGTGTCAGCGAACTGGAAATACTGGCTGATCTGCACCAGCCCTCGCTTTCCCAACAGATCGGCGTACTGCGCCGGGAAGGCCTGATTGAGGGACGCCGGGACGGCAAGCACATGTTTTACCGGGTGGCCGACCCTCGGGCGCTGGCCATTCTGCACACCCTTTACGAGCAATTCTGCGGAGCGTCCTGATGACCATCGACTGGAATGCCTTTACCCCCTGGGCCTCACTGGCCGGAGGCGCCCTCATCGGCCTGGCCGCCCTGTGGCTGTTGCACACCAATGGCCGCATTGCCGGCATCAGTGGCATTGTTGGCGGACTGCTGCGCCCGGCCCCGCTGGACCGCGGCTGGCGCATCGCCTTTATCCTCGGCATGCTCATCGCCCCCACCGCGTGGGCACTGATGGGCACCCTGCCACCGATGATCATTGATGCAGACATCCCGCTATTGATTGTGGCCGGTCTGGTGGTCGGGATCAGCACCCGCTATGGGGCCGGCTGCACCAGCGGCCATGGCGTATGCGGTATGTCCCGTCTGTCACCCCGCTCACTGGTAGCCACCGCCGCCTTCATGGGCAGCGGCTTCGTCACTGTCTTCGTGGTTCGCCATCTTCTCGGAGGTGTGTAATGCATCGCAGTCATATCACGGCATTTGTGGCCGGACTGATCTTCGGCCTTGGCCTGCTGTTGGCGGGCATGGCCAATCCGGCCAAGGTACTTGCCTTTCTCGACATCGCAGGTAACTGGGATCCATCCCTGGCCCTGGTGATGGGCGGCGCCATTCCGGTATCGGCCATCGGGTTTTATCTGACTCGCCACCGCACCGCCCCCCTGTTCAGCGCCAGCTTTCAGGTGCCCACCAACCGCAAGCTGGACAAGCGCCTGGTGCTGGGGGCGTTGGGATTTGGAGTCGGCTGGGGGCTGGCCGGCTTCTGCCCGGGCCCGGCACTGGTAGCACTGGGCACCGGCAGCCTGAAGGCCGTGGTGTTCGTGGCCGCCATGCTCTGCGGCATGGTGATCTTTGAAATGCTGGAAAAGCGCAAGAGCGCGTAAAGACAGCTACAAGGCGCGGGCAAGGCATGAAGGTTCTGAAACGCTTTGCCCGCGCACAGGCAACTGAGTCATCGGAGGAACTGTAGGCGTTCCTCTTGAGGGACGAACCGCACGGAGCGCGGAATCAATCGAAGAGCGACCGACCCTGAGCGGCGAAGCGGCCAAGACCGTTTAGCCATCTTATAGCGTCAGGTTCGTCTTCGTCCCCTGGAAGGAAACTCCTACAGCCTGATCACAGGGCGGAGCAAGCGTCGGGCATCAGGCGTTCAGCAGTTTTTCAATATCCTTGCGAATCGCTTCAGGCTTGTCGGTGGGGGCATAGCGCTTCATCACCTTGCCGTCCTTGTTCACCAGAAACTTGGTGAAGTTCCACTTGATACCCTTGCTGCCCAACACGCCTGGGGCTTCCTTCTTGAGGAAGTTATACAGTGGGTGGGCGCCATCACCGTTCACATCAATCTTGTCGAACATGGTGAAGCTGACGCCATAATTTTTCTGGCAGAACGCACCGATCTCATCGGCGGCACCGGGTTCCTGTTTGCCGAACTGATTGCAGGGGAAACCGAGAATTTCCAGCCCCTTGTCCTTGAGATCATCGTAGAGCCCTTCCAGGCCCTCGAATTGTGGGGTAAAGCCACACTTGCTGGCCGTGTTCACAATCAGCATGACCTTGCCCTTGAACTCCGCCAGGCTCTTCTCATCACCGCTCAGGGTGGTGGCAGAAAAATCGTAAATCCCCATTATCACTCCATGTCCTTAGTGGTGGCCCGCAGGCCACGATTACTCTGAATTATGCTGACAGCGCGGCTATAACAGCCTGTGCCACCGCCGCACTGGATTGCGGATTCTGGCCGGTCACCAGTTTTCCATCACTGACTGTATGCGCCACAAACTTGTCCGCCAGATCAAGCGTCGCGCCCAGCTCTTCCAAGCGGTTTGCCAGCAGGAAGGGCATCACCTCGTCGAGGCCCACTTCGCGCTCTTCATCATTGGTGAAACACGCCACGGTGCGGTTCTGTACCAGCGGAGTGCCGTCTTCATTGCGCAACCCGACCAGCGCCGCCGGCCCGTGACAGACCGCGGCCAGCAGACCGCCACGATTCCAGGTGCGCTCCATGACCGCAGCCACAAGAGGATTATCCGGCATGTCGAACATGGCACCATGGCCACCCGGGACAAAGACACCGGCAAAAGCGTCTTCCCAGACGGTTTCCAGTACCCTGGTGTCCTGTAATGCCGCAATGGCTTCGACCCAGGCCTCTTTCTGATCGTCGTCGGGAATGGAATTGGGATCCACCGGAATCTTGCCACCCCGGGGGCTGGCAACTACCAGCGGAATGCCCTGCTCACGAAAAGCCAGGTACGGCACAGCAAACTCTTCCAGCCAGAGGCCGGTCTGCTGACCCTGCCCCATTTGCGAGGCACTGGTCACAAGCATTAACAACGGATTGTCCAGTTTCATTCTCTCCTCCCGAAACGTCATAGAATTCAACGGGGATGCAGCCTGTTCATCACAGCACAAGCCATGGCAACATGCTGTGAACCAACCGTGGGTACTTGCAGCGGCAATATCAACCCTGGACCGGATTTCATGGACTGGCAACAGCTATTGAGCAAGACCCGCCTTGGCGGGCGCGATGCAAAAGACGAAAGCGGGCGCACCGCCTTTCTGCGTGATCATGACAAGATCATTTTTTCCGGCGCCTTTCGACGCCTGGCCCGCAAGACCCAGGTCCACCCGCTGGCCACCAACGACCACGTCCACAATCGTCTGACTCACTCGCTGGAAGTCTCCTGCGTGGGGCGCACCCTGGGCATTCGTGCCGGTGAGCGCCTGCAGTCAAAACACCTGCTGCCGGAATCCGTCAGCGCCACCGACTTTGGCGACATTGTCCAATCTGCCTGTCTGGCCCATGACATCGGCAACCCGCCGTTCGGCCATACTGGCGAGCGCGCCATTCGTGCCTGGTTTCAGGAACGGGGGCAACGCTTCCTGGATCTGCTCCCTGAACACCAGCAAAGCGACCTGACTTTTTTTGAAGGGAATGCCCAGGGGTTTCGCATTCTCACCAAGAGCGAATACCACCAATACGATGATGGCATGCGCCTCACCTACGCCACCCTGGCCACCTTCCTGAAATACCCCTGGCTATCCGCGGATGCGGGCTTGGCCAGTAGCAAGCCTGGCAAATACAGCGCCTTCGTGTCAGAAGCGGCAGCCTTCCGTGAAGTCGCCAACGCCACCGGCCTGCTGGAACAAGCGGCCGGGCGCTTCAGTCGCCATCCGCTGGCCTACCTGATGGAGGCCGCCGACGACTTCTGCTACGCCATTATTGATCTGGAAGACGGCCTGGAAATGGACCTGCTGCACTGGGATGAAGTCTATGCCCTGCTGCAACCGGCGTTACCTGACACCAGGGAAGTGAGCGAACTGATTCATTCCGACCTGCGCGACGGGCGCAAGGCCGCACTGCTACGCGGCAAGATTATCGAGCGATTTATCGAGGCCGGCGTGGAAGCCTTTGTGGCCAACCACGAACGCTTGCTGCAAGGGCGCATGGAAGGGGATCTCATCAGCCACTGCGAACCGGCGGTGCGCGATGTGGTAGAAAATGCCAAGCAGCTGGCGCGCTCAAAAGTGTTTGAGCATCCGAGAAAAATCGAACTGGAAATTGGCGCCTTTGAAGTCATGGGCGCCCTGCTGGATGGGCTCATCGAAGCGGCAGTTTCCCACGCCTGCAACAGCGCAAAAAATTACCGTCACGAACGCATCATCGACCTGATCGGCCGGCACAGTTTTCCGGAAGATCTCGAACAACTGCCGGAGCAGGAAAGAATTTATCAATGCATCATGCGGGCACTGGATTTTCTCGCCGGGATGACTGACAACTACGCGACGTATCTGGCCAAACAGTTTTCGGGAATGGCGGAAACGCGGTACTGAAAATAGCCCGACATGGCCTGCCGGGCGTGGGGTACCCGGCAGGATTTCAGCATCAAAGCTGGTGAAGCACCCTGCCAAACAACCCGGCAAAAATGTCCGGCTGCTCCATCTGCGGGAAGTGCCAGGTGCCCGGCTGAAGCCACTCGGTGACATGCCCCTCACAACGCGCCCTGGCCACATCGCCGATCAGGTCACCGTTGATGGCATGCACGGGGCAGGTGATTTCACTGAATGCGGCCTCCGGGGACCAGCGCAGCAGGTCGGACCATAACGGCAACATGGCTTCGGCGGGCGCTGACGCCATATCCCGGGCCAATGCTGCTTTCTGATCCGCCGGCAAATCCGGGCCAGCGTTATTGGCTACCAGGCTGTCGATGGCCGCAGGGAAATCGTCATAGAAGGCACTTTCCACCCCCCTGGCGCCGTCCTCGTCCAGATCCCCATAGGGAATCACGAAGGTATCCACCAGCACCACACCCTTCACAGACTTGCGGCGAGCCAGCTCCAGCGCCACGGCACCGCCCATGGAATGCCCTGCCAGGATGGGGTTGTCGATATCCTTGAGAGCGTCAGCCAGACAATCCGCCAGGGCAACAACCGTCCAGGCCGGCACCGTCACGTCCCGGGCCTCACCATGGCCGGGCAGGTCCACGGCCAGCAAGGTATAGCCTGCGGGCGGATTGGCCAGCAACCATTGCCAGTGCTTACGCTGGCATGTCCAGCCATGAATCAAGACAACAACCTGCTCACCCTGCCCCGCCCGGGTCACCGGCAAGGCCTGACCATCCGCCAACCGCCATTGCAACGCCCCCATGCACCTACCCCTTCGTTTTTTTGGTTATCTTTGCTGTCACCGCCAAAAATGCCACTTGCTTCAAATACACCCAACAATTGGGTACCTTAAGAGTCACTCAGGGGAACAACAAGACCAACATGACATCTTCTGCGCTTAAGGGATTGCAGGGGAAGGCGCACGAGTCATTGCTGGATACGCTCTATGACGCGCCGTGCAATCCGGATGCCTGGCCCAGGTTTCTTGATCAGCTGATCGAGGCGACCGGTTCCCGTTCGGCCAGAATGCTGGTCATGGATCGCGCCGCCGAGTCTGTGCAATCCAGCATCAAACGTAATATCGACGACGCCGATCATCAGGCCTACGTGTCCCATTTTGTGAATACCTGCCCCTGGCGACCGGAACTCAAGCTCAAGGCACCCGGTCAGCTGTATTCCTCCTATCTGGATTTTACCTGCGGACAAAAGCAGTTTTACCAGACCGAATTCTTCAATGACTGGGCCGCTCAGCAAGACATCCACCACGGCGTCTGCGGCACCGTCTGGCAGGACGAGCAACAAACGGTTCAGCTACTGATTCAACGCACCCAGGGGCAAGGCCATTACCAGCGCGATGAAACCGATCGCATCAATGAGCTGGTGATGCATGTGCGACGCGCCCTGCGGTTACAGACTCAGGTCAGCGCTCTGGATCAAACCCGCATGGCGCTGGAACAAACGCTGGAAATTCAGGCCCAGCCCTTCGCGCTGGCAGACCGCAACGGCAAGATCATCCACCTTTCCGCCGAGGCTGCCGATCTGCTGCAGGAGCTGCCCCAGGTCTGCATCAGCAACCATCTGCTCAGTTTTCAGGACCCACGCCAGCACTCGGAGCTTCTGCGCCTGCTCAACGAAGTGACTCGCCCTGACGGCGATAGCCGTTTCGGACCGGGCGGTGTCATTACGCTGATGCTATCCGCAAATCAGGGGGTTCGTTGCCTGGTCAGCCCGCTGCGAGGCAATCCGCTTTCGCAGCAGTACAGCGGTACCCGCCAGCCTTTGGCGATCCTTTACTTTCAGGACCCTCGCACCGAGGTCTACATTGATCTCGATTGCCTGATCCAGCTTTACGGTCTATCCGAGGCGGAATCCCGGGTGGCCGCCGGCATCAGCCGGGGCATGGGCCCGCAGCAAGTGGCGGAGGCCTACAAGCTTTCCGTTCATACCGTGCGCACCCAACTGAAAAATGTCTTCTTAAAGACCGGCACCACTCGCCAGAGCGAACTGGCCAAGGAAGTGCTTACTTCTCCGGCTGTCCGTCACTGGCGTCGCTCGCCGTTGCAGCTGTCGCGCTCCGCATAACCTGTTCTGCCAGCGCCACAAACTGATCGAACTGGTAGTAGAAACGCCAGCGATCCTTGCTCAACGACGACAGCGGATACCACCCGATAGCCGACACTTCGGTGCGCCCGGAGCGGGGCACCGGCACGGGTTCGCTGGTATCCACCGGCTGCTGCAGATGACAGCGGTAGAGATGAAAGCCGTTGCTCATCACTGCCAGCCGCCCACCCACCGTCACCGGCAGGCCGGTCTCTTCAGCGGTTTCGCGCCAGGCCGTGCACTGTGCCAGCTCACCTTCTTCCAGCGTCCCACCCGGCACTCCCAGCTTGCCGCCCCAGCGATGCGTGAGCAGTAACACCCGACCATCTTCAACGATCAGGCATCCTGCATTGGCCCGGCGGTCATCCTCCTCCCCTGGCACACGGGGGCAGTCTGCCATGGCCGCAAACGCGGACAACAGAAGCAGTGTAGCGATGAGGAGGCGGCGAAGGTTCATGATCGTAGCCTGCCAGATAATCATGACGGTGGTGGGACGAATGAATAATGAATAGTTAAGAATTAATAACACACGAGCAAGGTTGGTGGTTTTGCTTGCAGTGATGTCCGCGCCTCGCAGCTTGTACGCGGCGCTTAGACTAAAAAAGACACAAACACCCAACCGCGCAGCTATTCATTATTAACTATTCATTCTTAATTGATTAGCGGCAGCCGGTGTTCCAGGGTGGCCGAGATCACATCGTCCGGGACGATGATTTCCGTGGCCAGCGGCAGATGATCCGACAGCTTGCAGTCTTCCAGCACGCGGGTGTGCTGACTGGTCAGCCCTGGCGAAAGCAGGATATGGTCGATATGACGATCCGGCGCCCAGCTGGGGTAGGTATTGAGGTTCTCTGCCATCACTGTACCCAGCCCCAGTTCGGACAGGGGTGAGGCATCCAGATGCTCCAGCCGGCAATTGAAATCCCCCATCATCACTACGTACTTGTACTCACGCAGCAGACGATAGAGATAGGCCAGTTGGGTATTGCGGATCTTCTCACCCAACGCCAGGTGAGCCACCACCACCACCAGGGGCTGAATCGGGTGCCCGTACTTGATCACGATCGCGCCACGGCCAGGCAGCCCCGGCAGGCGATGATCCGTCACTTCATAGGGCTGCAGACGGCTGAGAAAACCATTACTGAACTGGCCCAGGCGACCCAGGTTGCGGTTCAGCTGCTGGTGCCAGAAGGCAAAATCACCCAGCGAGGCCAGCCGCACCAGCTGGTTCATGTTCCGTGAACGCAGGCTGCCGCCATCCACTTCCTGCAGGCCCACCACATCGAAGTGGCTGATCACTTCGGCGATCTGCTCGATGTTTTCCACACTGCGGGGATGGGCAACCAGATGCTTCCAGCTGCCGGTAATATAGTCGCCAAATTTCTGCGAACCGATCCCCGCCTGGATATTGAAACTGACCAGTTTGAGGGTGTTGTCAGGCAACACCACTTCACGGGTCTGGCGGGTTTTTCTTACTCCTTCGCGAGCAAAGGAAAAGCCCGCGGGGCGGGCCTTCCAGTCACGGTAAGCTGTACGGGCCTTGTCCAGCAGCATCGCTTAGCCGTCAGTCTTTTCCTTGTTGGCCAGGTATTCGATCACCTGGAACAGCTCGTCATTGTTCTTCAGGTTCTGGCGCAGCACCAGGTACTTGCCGTTCACCACGAAGTTGGGCACGCCCGGAATCTTGTAATCACGGCTCAGGGCATCCGCCTGACGGATCTTGGTGGACACACCAAAGGAACTGTACAACTTGCTGAACTGCTCCGGCTCCACCCCGTACTTACGGAAGAAATTGGCCAGGGCTGGCTCGCTGAACAGCGGCTCACGATGCTTGTGAATGGCGTCAAACAGCGGCGCGTGGATCTCGTCCACCTTGCCCAGCGCTTCTTCTACATAGTAGGCACGGGCCATGGGTTCGGCATTACGCAGGAACAGTACCGGCGTACGCACATAATTGATGAATTCCGGCTTTTCCTTCAGCCAGTTATCCACCGCTGGCTCCAGGGAGTAGCAGTGCGGACAGCCGTAAGAAAAGAATTCGCGGACTTCCACCTTGCTCGGATCATCCACCGTGCCCTGCACATCCAGGATCTTGTAGTGGGTATCCAGCGCAAAGCGGGAATGTTGTTCTTCAGCGCAGGCCGTCGTGGCCAGCCCCAGGGTCAGCAGCAAGGCCGTCACAATGCGAAGCATGGAATCCTCTCCTTTCTTGTTAGTGTCCGGTAGTGTGACCACCGGCAAGTGATTTTTCTCCCGATCCGGGGGAGTATCTTTTCATGATAACAATAAAAAAGGCAGCCCGAAGGCTGCCTTTTCTACAAACCGAAACCAAACAGACTTATTTGGACAACCCGGAAATAAAGCTGGCAACAGCCTTGATCTGGGTATCGCTCATTTCTGCAGCGATAGTCTGCATCATGCCTGGATCATCAACAGAGCCGTCATTGGTACGCTTGATGATGTTGTCACCCAGGTCATTCCGGCCAGCGGCACGGAAAGCCTTTAGCTGGTCTTCGGTGTACTGGGCATTCTGACCAGCCAGATGCGGGTACTTGGCCGCATCGATACCCTGACCGGCAGGACCGTGACAGGCTGCGCAGGCCGGGATGTTGTTGGCCATGTCGCCACCGCGGTACAGACGCTCACCCTGCTCAACCAGGTCCGCATTGGCCTGACCGGCTTCTACAGATTGCTTGGCGTAGTAGGCAGCGATGTCCTGCATGTCCTGCTCGCTCAGGTTGGCCACCTGACCAGCCATGATGGCGTTGTTACGGGCGCCGGACTTGAAGTCCTGCAGCTGCTTGACCAGATATTCTTCACCCTGACCCGCCAGCTTGGGGTAGGTGGGGATGGAGGCATTACCGCCCTGACCGTGACAGGCGGCACAGGGAGCAGCCTTGGCTTCACCGGCTTCAGCGTCACCGGCAGCCAGAGCAGGGGTGGCGACGGTGGCAACCGCCATCAGCACGAACAGTTTTACAAACTTCATGGCCTATCCTTTACGTACAGCGTCTTATTTGCTTTTGGACATGTACTCGATCAGAGCACGGTATTCGTCGTCGCTACAGTCGTTGCACATGCCTTTTGGCGGCATGGCATTAAACCCTTCCTTTACATGCTTCACCATGGTGTCCATGCCTTTATCCATGCGAGGCTTCCAGGCGGCTTCATCATGGGATTTTGGCGCACCGGCGGCACCGGTGGAATGACAGAAAGTACAACTTGCGTTGTAACGTTCCTCAACCGTTGCTGCGTGGGCGGCAGAGCCCATCACCAAAGCCAATGCAATACCTGCAACCATACCCTTCATAAACGCTACCTCTGCTAAGCTGGCGTAACCGCTGGCGAAGTGGTTTGCCTTTCCGGGCAAACCCTTGTAGAACGTCCGCGGTCCCCCAGTGGGACCGGCGGGCGGGATTATATACCAGACTAACCCACGCCGTCATATTCCATGTGAATGGTAAGGATAAACTACAGAGGCCCACCATGGCACAGCACCCCGTGGAAACCCTGCTGCACCACGCGCAATTCCTGCAAAGCGCCCAGCGGCTGGATCAGTGTCCCCCGGACGAGGGCCGTGAAGTGGCCTTTGCCGGCCGCTCCAACGCCGGGAAATCCAGCGCCATCAACCGGCTTACCAGCCAGCGCACCCTGGCCCGTACCTCCAAGACCCCCGGCCGCACCCAGCTGCTCAATTTTTTCCAGCTGGACGAAGAGCGTCGTCTGGTGGATCTGCCCGGCTATGGCTACGCCAAGGTCGCAAAGAGCAAGCGCAACGAGTGGCAACAGCACCTGGATCACTACCTGGCCGAGCGTCAGGCCCTGATCGGCCTGGTACTGATGATGGACATCCGCCATCCACTCAAGGAATTCGACCAGCTGATGCTGGAATGGTCCGCCCAGGCCAACATGCCCATCCATATTCTGATGACCAAGGCCGACAAGCTGAAGTTCGGTGCCGCCAAGAGCACCCTGCTCAAGGTCCAGAGCCAGTTAAGGAATCACCCCGCCCCCCTCAGCCTGCAACTGTTCTCCGCCACCAATGGCACCGGCTGCGAAGAAGCCTGGAACAAACTGGGCGAATGGCTGGACGTGGAGGGCTTCGGGGCAGAGACGCCTGATGCGTGACGCAAAAAGGCCCGCCCGGTAACCGGGCGGGCCTTTTTGCGTCGACAACACACTCCTCTACAAAGCTGCTGTAGGAGTTCCCTTCCAGGGGACGAACCGTGCGAAACACGGAAACGACCACTGAGCCTGCCCCGGGGTTGATCCAGGAGGGCCCAGGTATTCGCAGATCGTGAGTCGGGGCCCATGAATACCAAAATGCTCCCTTCGGTCGCCTCGCTGCGCGAGGTTCGTCCCCTGGAAGGGAACTCCTGCAGCGGGTTCAGTCAGGTTTGGGTTTTAGCATCTGGCGTCGAGCATAAAATCCAGGCAAAAAAAATCCCTGGCAGCAACCTTGGGGGAAGGGAACGACTGTGCTGCCAGGGAGGCTTGCCGCCCCGGCTCTTTGGGGGAAGAGGACCGGGGCTATATAACGACGGACCGGTGAGGGTACTGGGGGATCGGGGGTTCCGGCCCGTCGCTGTAAGTAAGATGCCTTCTTTCACTGAAAGTTCCATCCCCCCCAAAGTATTTTTTTACGTTTTTTTGCCGTCCTGCCGATCCACGTCACAAAACTGGCGAGAAATGGCACTCATGCTCCCTGTTCGAGCAGGGCAACAATCTGCCTTACCCACCCAAAGGGTCTAGCTTGTTGATTCGACAACGGTTAGTTCGAGCAGGAAGAAGTGGCACAAGGCTTGCTTAAATATTATTCAGATGCAGATTTCCACACGCATCAACGCTAGCCTTTTGCTCGCTGACCCGGTCGGCGGGCAAAAAAAATCCCTGGCAGCAATCTTGGGGGAAGGGAACGACTGTGCTGCCAGGGAGGCTTGCCGCCCTAATCTCGGGGGAAGAGATCAGGGAGTCCAAATAAGCTACGAACCGGCTGAGGGTACTGGGGGATCGGGGGGGTGCCAATCCGTAGCTACTTACTGTGACCGCACCGATTTTTGATAAGTTCCAACCTCTCGTACATTTTACAATTTTCTTCGCAACCCGCTTCAGGCCGCACGCAACAACGTGCTCCAGGCCTTGCCCAGCACCACCTTCCACGTCGCGATTTCGATGATCAAAAGACGGTTTTACCACCGCGATCACGGAGTCCACTGAGGAAATCCATTCAGGCCTGACCAAGAAAACGCTGCAGGAGTTCCTCTCGAGGGACGAATCGCGCGAAGCGCGACCCGAAGGGGCGCGCAGCAAATACATTTTCTTTGAGGAATGCCTACGGGCCAGTTTGTCCCTATCGCGGCGGGAATCTGCCTGCAGACGATTGTGCGACTGGAAGCCTTATCGCGTGCAGGCACGCTCCCACAACACTCCGCGTGATGCGAGCCGCCTCACTGCTTCCACGGCTCCCCGCGGGTTTCCTTCATCCGCTTGAGATCCCGGTGCATGGCCGCCTTGGCGAGCATGTGGGCAGACACCGGTGCGGTGATAAACAGGAACAGGGTGATCAACACCTCATGCAGTTGCAGGGCATGCTCCTGCCAGGAGAAGTAAACCAGCGAGCCCAGAATGGTCCCGCCTACTCCCAGGGTGGTGGCCTTGGTGGGGCCATGCAGACGGGTATAGAAATCCGGTAGTCGCGCCAGGCCGATAGAACCCACCAGGGCAAACACACCACCAATGATCACAAAAATCGACACCGCCCATTCAATCAGAGAATCCATAATCGCTCCGCGCCTGACGCCTTATCCCCGACGCCAGACGAAACCGCGTCCAGCGTCAGGCCTCCAGCATTCGGCTTATTCAATAATATCCCCGCGGGTGACGTACTTGGCCACCGCCACGGTGCTGACAAACCCGATCAGGGCAATCAGCATGGCTGCTTCAAAATACATCTTGCTGCTTTGCTGAATGCCATACAGCACGATAAGGGCAATACTGTTGATGTACATGGTGTCCAGCGCCAGCACCCGGTCCGGCAGACTGGGGCCGAAAATCAGCCGGCCCAGATTCAACACCCAGGCCAGCACAAACAGGCCCATGGCAATCGATAAGGCAGTGCTCAGCATTCGAAGATCTCCTTCAACGGGCGCTCGTAACGCTGCTTGATCTCGGCCACCAGGGCCGCCGGATCTTCCACATCCAGACCATGAATAAGCAGGGTCTTGCGATCCTGACTCACATCTGCCGACACCGTACCGGGGGTCAGGGAAATCGTGCTCGCCAGCAGGGCGATGGCAAAATCGTCATCCAGCTCCAGCGGGAACTCCACAAACCCCGGCCGCAGAGACTTGAGCGGCCCCAGCACCTTGATGGCCACCGATACATTGGCCACCACAATGTCGTACAACACCACCACCACAAAACCCAACATGCGCGGCAAGTTGCGAACCCGTGGCACATTGGGCCAGAACGGTTTGGTGGTCAGCGGCAACACTACCGCCAACACCGCCCCTAGCAAGGCATGCCCGGCGCTAAAACCGTTCAGCAGCAACCACGCCAGCCACAGTATCAGGCTCAGGCTGGGAAACGGCAGCACATGATTCCAGAAACGACTCATTGCGCATCCTCCCCCAGCACAGCGTCCATATAGGCCGTCGGCATTTTCAGCTGATCCGCCACCGCATCCGCCCACTGCAGGCCCGATTCACCCCACACCGCCATGGCCGGGCTGAGGACAAGCAACCACAGCACCGCCAGCAGCCGTCGACGGGAAGGCCGCAAGCCGGCACTTTCACCGGTGGTGCGCCAAAACAGGGTGGACCCGGCACGGCTCATGGCGATCAGGCCACACAGACCGGCAAACAGCAGCAACGCCCAGTAGAGCGGCTCGGGCACGGCCTGCAATAGCGCCACCTTGCCGACGAAACCGGACAGCGGCGGCAAGCCGACCACCGCAATGGCCGCCACAAAGAACAACAGGGACAACCGGCCGCCGCCCAGAATGGCCGGCCCCGCAACCAGTTCGTCACCCACCTCGCCACGGCCGCGGGCAATCAGGCCGGCCAGCAAGAACAAGGCGCCACAGATCAGGGTGGAATGCACCAGATAGTACAACGCCGGGGCCAGTGCAGTGCCGTAGCCCGCAGAGAACGCTGCCACCAGCGTGCCCACCGACATCACCACCAGGTAGGCCACCGCGGTGCCCAGTCGCCTGGCCCCCAGCACCCCGACACAGGCCAGCAACAGGGTAACCAGCCCCATCCACCACAGCGCCTGTTGGCCGATGGGCGGAATCGGCGCAATAAGCAGCGACATCATCCGCACCATGGCGTAGATCCCCACCTTGGTCATGATGGCAAACAGGGCCGCCACGGCCGGGGTGGCACTGGCATAGGTGGCCGGCAACCAGAAATACAACGGGAACAGGGCCGCCTTGAGCCCGAACACCACCCACAGCAACAACAGCGCCACCGTAAACAGGGTGGTATCACCCACTGGCAAGACCTGGGCCTTGGTGGCCACATCCGCCATGTTCAGGGTGCCAGTGGTGCCATAGATCAGCCCCAGGGCGATCAGGAACAGGCCTGACCCCACCAGGTTCAGCACCACATAATGCAACCCGGCTTTCACCCGCTCGGGGCCGCGACCGTGCAATGCCAGCCCATAGGAAGCGATCAGCAACACTTCGAAGAACACGAACAGGTTGAACAGGTCACCGGTCAGAAACGCCCCGTTGATGCCCATCAACTGAAACTGGAACAACCCGTGGAAGTTGGCGCCCTTGCGGTCATCACCGCAGCTGGCATACAACAACGCCGGGAAGGCCAGCACGGCAGTGAGCAGCACCATCAGGGCACTGAACCGGTCCAGCACCAGCACGATGCCGAACGGCGCCTCCCAGTTACCCAGCTTGTACACCGTATAGGTACCATCCCAGGCCTGCCCCACCAGCACGACCGCCACCGCCAGCAAGGCCGCACAGGACAGCAAACCTGTCAGCCGTCGCAACCGGTGCCGCTCACGCACTTCCAGCAACAACAGCAGCCCGGCCAGCGCCGGCAACAGGATGGGTGCAATTATCCAGTGACTCATTGCGCCCCTCCCTGATTTTCACCGTCCTTGCCGTCCACATGATCCGTGTAGTGCTCGCCCTGACTGCGCAGGGCCAGCACCACCAGAAACGCGGTCATGGCAAAACCGATCACGATGGCGGTGAGCACCAGCGCCTGGGGCAACGGGTCGGTGGGGTTGTCACTCATGCCCACCACCGCCACTTCGTTGATTTTCAACCCGCCCATGGAGAACAGGAACACGTTCACCCCGTAGCTGAGCAGGGTCAGGCCCAGTACCACCGGGAAGGTCCGCGCCCGCAGGCACAGGTAGACCCCGGTGGACACCAGCACACCAATAATGATTGCGACCAGCAGTTCCATCAGGCCTCCTCCCTCTTGTCATCCAGCAGCGACAGCTTGCCCAGGTTGGCCAGCATCAACAGCGTCGCGCCCACCACCGTGAGGAACACCCCGATATCGAACAGCATGGCGGTGGCCAGCTCGAACTTGCCCACCACCGGCCAGTACACATAGGTAAAGCTGCTGGTCAGGAAGGGGTGGTCAAACGCCCAGCTACCCACCCCGGTGAGCCCGGCCAGCAAGACACCCAGCGCCACCACCGGGTGATAGTCCCCCGGCATGCGGCTGTGCACCCACGCCACCCCGGACGCCACATATTGCAGCACCAGCGCCACCGAGGTGATCAGGCCCGCCACGAAACCACCACCAGGCAGGTTGTGTCCTCGCAGGAAGATGTACACCGCAATCAGCAGCGCCAGCGGCAACAGGGGACGCGAAATGGTCACCAGCACCAACGGATGCGCATCCTTTGCCCAGGGCCGGCCCAGGGAATCGTACTTGGCGGAACGCAGCTCCAGGTCCTTGAGCAAGGCATAAATGCCCATGGCCGCCACGCCCAGCACGACGATTTCACCAAAGGTATCGAAGCCACGGAAATCCACCAGGATCACATTCACCACATTGGTCCCGCCGCCGCCAGGCTTGCTGTTGTCCATAAAGAACTGGCTGATGGTGTTGGTCTCACCGGTCATCACCAGGAAAGCCATCACGGCCACGCCCACACCACAGATCAGCGCCAGCGCAATATCACGAATCACCCGGATCGAGGAGGATTCCGCCTTGGTGCGCACCGGCAGGAAATACATGGCCAGCATCAGCAACAGTATGGTCACCACTTCTACCGAGAGCTGGGTCAGAGCCAGATCCGGCGCCGAGAAGCGCACGAACAACAGCGACACCATCAGTCCCACCACGCTTAACGACATGATGGAAGTCATCCGGTGACGGTGCAGCAGCGTGGTCAGCAGGGCTGCCGCCACCAGCATGAAGGTACAGAGAATCGCCACCCCGTCCATGGGCAATGTGTACTGGCTCAGGTCCATTGCAGGCAGGCGCACCAGCTGGGTCAGCAGAATCACGGCCACCAGGGCAATCAGCCAGGCCACATAGCTTTGCAGTGAGCCATTCTGGAAACGCCGGCTAATCGCGGCGGCAACACGGTTGAGCTGCTGCACCCGCCCTTCAAAGACCAGCTTGGCATCCAGTTGCGGCACCCTGGCCCACAAATCGAACAGCCGACGGCGCTGGGTATAGACCAGCACCCCGCCCGCGGTGGCAATAAAGCTCATCAGCAGCGGCAGATTGAAACCGTGCCACACAGCCAGATGGTAGTCCGGCAGGGTGCCACCCAGGGTCGCCTTGGCGGCCACCGCCAGCAGGGCGGCCACAGTGATCGCCGGGAACACGCCCACCGCCACACATAGCGCCACCAGAATCTCCACCGGCACCTTCATGTAACGCGGCGGCTCATGGGGCGGATACTTGGGCAGATTCACCGGCTCGCCATTGAAGAACACGTCGTGGATAAAGCGTGCCGAATAGGCCACCGAGAACATCCCGCCCAGGGTCGCCCCCACCGGCAGTATCCAGCTCAGCACCCCCAATTGATGGGAGTCCAGGGTCTCGGCAAAGAACATTTCCTTGGACAGGAAGCCATTCAGTAGCGGCACCCCGGCCATGGCCAGGGAGGCCACCATGGCCAGCACCGCCGTATAAGGCATGTACTTCCACAAACCATTAATGCGCCGCATGTCGCGGGTACCGGTCTCGTGATCGATGATGCCGGCGGCCATGAACAGGCTCGCCTTGAAGGTGGCGTGGTTGATGATATGGAATACCGCCGCCACCGCCGCCATTTCGCTGTTCAGGCCGAACAACAGGGTAATCAGGCCCAGATGGCTGATGGTGGAATAGGCCAGCAACCCTTTCAGGTCATGCTGGAACAGGGCCACAAACGCCCCCCACAGCAAGGTCATCATGCCGGCCAGGGACACCAGCATGAACCACAGGTCGGTGCCGGCCAGGGCCGGGTAGAGCCGCGCCAGCAGGAACACCCCCGCCTTCACCATGGTGGCCGAATGCAGGTAGGCACTCACCGGCGTAGGCGCCGCCATGGCATGGGGTAGCCAGAAGTGGAACGGGAACTGGGCGCTCTTGGTGAACACCCCCAGCAGCACCAGACAGAGAATCACTGGATACCAGCTGCTGGCGCGGATCACATCGCCGCTTTCCAGCACCGTCTGCAGATTGAAGGAGCCCACCACATTGCCCATCAGCAACACGCCGGCGAGCAGCGCCAGGCCACCCATACCGGTCACGGTCATGGCCATGCGTGCGCCCTTGCGCGCCCCGGTCTGGTGGCCCCAGAAGCCGATCAGCAGGAAGGAACTAAGACTGGTGAGCTCCCAGAACACCACCAGCAACAACAGGTTGTCACTGGTGACCACCCCGAGCATGGCGCCCATGAACAGCAGCAGATAGGCATAGAAACGCCCGGCCTTCTCCTTGGCGGAGAGGTAATAGCGGGCGTAGAGAATCACCAGCAGGCCAATGCCCAGCACCAGGATCGCAAACAGCAATGCCAGCCCGTCCAGACGGAAGGCCAGCGACAGATCCAGCGAGGGAATCCAGCGCAACGTGCTGTGCAGGGTTTCCCCGGCAAACACCTGCATGGCAGGGCTGAACAGCAGCGCCAGCGCCGTGGCCGGCATCAACGCCACCGCACACGCCATCAGGGTGCGGTTGGCCGACACCCTCTCCACCAGCGGAGGCAGGCACGCCCCCAGAAACGGGAGCATCACCACAAAGGCAAGGTTCATAGATCAATCCGTTGTCATGAATACCGCTTCCCGTAAGCGGATTCGTCGTTTTCACAGGCGGCAACCCGCCCGATAGCTTGAACAGACTAGGCTAGAAAGACAATGACAACGGCGGCGGATCAGGAAAATACGGACGACGCCCCCGGCGCGGGCACTGGGACAGAATGATGCGGCAGGGCTGGACCAAAGAAGCGGTCATGGCATCCGTATTGATAGAAAGGAGCACTGAGTATGCCTAAGGACAGCTACAAGCTTCAAGCTGCAAGCTACAACGCGAAGTAAGGCATACCTTCGCTGACAGGGTCGTGCCCGCGATCCTGGGCTGGGCGCGAGAACCTTCGTTCAGCAAGCTGCCCCTCCCTCAAGGGCCCTGCCTTTACACCAGATGATTGTTTTGTGGGAGATTCAACTTGCTGAATGAAGACCGCCAAAGAATCACGGGCACGGCATTCCCGTTTAACTGATGCCTAACCCGCGTTGTAGCTTGCAGCTTGAAGCTTGTAGCTCCCCGCCTGCCGAACCCGCCCAATTCCGCTACACTCTCTCCACTCACTCATCAGCAGAAGCCGAGCACCATGTCCGCAGCCGAAAAACCCATCATCCTCGTCGATGGCTCCTCCTACCTGTACCGCGCCTTTCACGCCCTGCCGCCGCTCACCACCTCCAGCGGCCAACCCACCGGGGCGGTGCGCGGGGTCGCCGCCATGCTGCGCAAACTGATGAAGGACTACGACCCGGAATACATGGCGGTGATTTTCGACGCCAAGGGCAAGACCTTCCGCGACGAACTGTTCGAAGAATACAAATCCAACCGCCCGCCCATGCCCGACGACCTGCGCGAGCAGGTGCAGCCCCTGCATGACCTGATCCGCGCCATGGGCCTGCCGCTGATCATCGAAGAAGGCGTGGAAGCGGACGACGTGATCGGCACCTTTGCGCGCATCTTCGGCGAACAGGGCAAACCGGTGCTGATCTCCACCGGCGACAAGGACATGGCCCAGCTGGTCACCGACCAGGTCACCCTGATCAACACCATGAACGACGCCCTCTACGACATCGACGGCGTGGTGAAGAAGTTCGGCGTGGGCCCGGAGCTGATCATCGATTTCCTCGCCCTCATGGGCGACAAGGTGGACAACATCCCCGGCGTCCCCGGCGTGGGCGAGAAGACCGCCCTGGGCCTGATCCAGGGCCTGGGCTCTCTGGAGAATATCTACGCCAATCTCGACAAGGTGGCCGAGCTCAGCTTCCGGGGCGCCAAGACCCTGGGCAAGAAACTGGAAGAACACAAGGAACAGGCGTTCCTCTCCTACAAGCTCGCCACCATCAAGCTGGACTGCGAACTCAGCGAAGACCTGGACGACCTGAAACTGCAAACCCCGGACGCGGAAAAACTGGCCGAATATTACCGCAGCCTGGAATTCAAGGGCTGGCTCAAGGAGCTGCTGGGCGGCAAGGACCCGGTGGCCGAAGACGCGGGCAAAGACGTGGAAATGGACGCGGATGACGATGCGCCCCCGGCCCCCACCTTCGGCCGCGACGCCTACGACATCGTCTACACCCAGGCGCAGCTGGACAAGTGGATCGACAAACTGAAAAGCGCCGGCGAGTTTTCCTTCGACACCGAAACCACCAGCCTCAACTACATGAACGCCGAACTGGTGGGCTTCTGTGTGGCCGTGGACGACAAGGCCGCCTACATCCCCTTCGGTCACAACTACCCCGGCGCCCCGGACCAGCTCGACAAGCAGCTCGTCATGGACGCCTTCAAGCCGCTGCTGGAAGACGACAACCTCAAGAAAATTGGCCAGAACCTGAAGTACGACATGAGCGTGCTGGCCGAAGATGTGGGCATCACCCTGCGCGGCGTGGCCTACGACACCATGCTGGAGTCCTACGTACTGGATTCCGTGGCCACCCGCCACGACATGGATTCCCTGGCGCTCAAGTACCTGGGCCGCAAGACCATCAGCTTTGAAGAGATCGCCGGCAAGGGCGCCAAGCAGCTCACCTTCAACCAGGTGGGCCTGCACGAAGCCAGCCGCTATGCCGCCGAAGATGCCGACGTGACCCTGCGCCTGCACCAGACCCTGTGGCCCAAACTGGAAAAGGAAGGCCGCCTGCCCGAAGTGTTCCGCGACATCGAACTGCCCCTGGTCAACGTACTCAGCCGCATCGAACGCAACGGCACCTACGTGGACGCCACCCTGCTCAAGCACCAGAGCCAGTTCCTGGCCAAGCGCATGGCGGAACTGCAGGAAAAAGCCTTCGAGATCGCCGGGCAGGAATTCAACCTGGCCAGCCCCAAACAGCTGGGCGAAATCCTCTACGAGAAACTGGAAATTCCGGTCATCAAGAAGACCCCCAAGGGCGCGCCCTCAACGGCGGAACCGGTACTGCAGGAACTGGCCCTGGAATACCCCCTGCCCCAGGTGATCATGGATTACCGCGGCGTGGCCAAACTGAAGAACACCTACACCGACAAGCTGCCGGAGCTGATCAACCCGCGCACCGGCCGCGTGCACACCTCCTACCACCAGGCGGTGGCCGCCACCGGGCGTCTGTCTTCCAGCGATCCCAACCTGCAGAACATCCCGGTGCGCAGCGAGGAAGGCCGCAAGATCCGCCAGGCCTTCCTCGCCCCCGAAGGCAGAAAGATCGTCGCCTGTGATTACTCCCAGATCGAACTGCGCATCATGGCGCACCTAAGCGGCGACAAGGGCCTCACCGACGCCTTCGAAAAAGGCCTGGATATTCACCGCGCCACCGCCGCGGAAGTGTGGGGCAAAAGCCTGGACGAGGTCAGCGACAACGACCGCCGCAACGCCAAGGCCATCAACTTCGGCCTGATCTACGGCATGAGCGCCTTTGGCCTGGCCAAACAGCTGGGCCTGCCGCGCAAGGAAGCCCAGGACTACATCGACCTGTACTTCGAACGCTACCCGGGCGTAAAACGCTACATGGAAGAAACCCGCGCCCAGGCCTCGGAACAAGGCTACGTGGAAACCCTGTTCGGCCGCCGCCTCTACCTGCCGGAAATCCGCAGCAGCAACGGCCAACGCCGCCAGGCCGCCGAACGCACCGCCATCAACGCCCCCATGCAGGGCACCGCCGCCGACATCATCAAAATGGCCATGATCCAGGTACACGACTGGCTGGACACCACCGACTTCGACGCCAAGATGATCATGCAGGTGCACGATGAACTGGTGTTTGAAGTGGCCGAGGATCAGGTGGAGGATCTGGTCAAGGAAGTGAAGGTTCGCATGGAATCAGCGGCGGCATTGAAGGTGCCGTTGATTGTGGATGCGGGGATTGGGGAGAATTGGGACGAGGCGCATTAATGCTGCCCACCATTCAATAAACAGGGACAGTCAATGAAAATCGTTTCGCTTTGCGTGAAAAATTTTAAGTCAATACAGCATGCAGAGATGGATAAGCTTGGGGAAAGCATTGTAATTGCAGGCGCAAATGGGTGCGGAAAATCGACAATCCTGGACTCTATCAAGCTAATCAAATCAGCCTACGGACAGTGGTACGACAATGAATTAAAGCAGCTTTACACAGAACTAAGCATTCAAGACCTCTCGGCGGATGCAAAAAAAATAACAAGAGACCACACCAAGCCTTTAGAAATAGAAATTAGTTTTACCCTTGAAAAGGATGAAAAAGAGTATATACGAAAAACAGCTCCCTTAATGATAAGAAACAGAATGTGGGAGCAGTACACAGGCAGAAAATCGCAGAGGTCCTCGCTAGGACTAATCAAAGAAGAAGCGATAGTTGTTCCACCCGCTCAACGAGCACGATTTGAAGCTCAAGTGGAAGAGCAAGCCAGACTAGACATTGAGAAGATAGAGCAAGAGCTGGCATTGAGTGAATACCATTTAGGAATTTATGTTACTCCCAGCGCAGAAGTAATGATACGGCCATCGCTTGTTATGGAAATAGTATTCAGCACAGACAATCCGTCTGATTTGGGAGTAATTGAGTTTCATAGCCCCAATAGATCTTATAATAAAGAACGGATCGCAAATATAAACCTTAATGTTGAAGCCAGAAACCAACGAGCTGCACAGCATAGACTTTACAACTCACAAAACAAATACAACGGCATAAAAGGCGAGATGGCAAGCGCCTACATAAAACAACTCTTATCAGAAAGAGCCACAAAGAAACCTCAAGAAGATTCCGCGAATTTAATCTCATCTCTAAAAGAGCTATTTTCGATTTTCTTCCCTGGAAAGCGATTTGACGGCCCAGTTCCAGTAGAAGATGGAGGCTTAGAATTCCCTGTATATTTAGAAGGGGGAGGACAGCACGACATTGACGAATTAAGTTCAGGAGAAAAGGAGCTTTTACTTGGATACTTGCGCCTACATAACAATGTACCCCGCAACTCCATCGTTTTACTAGATGAACCAGAGCTACATTTAAACCCAGCCCTATCAAAGGGTCTCGCCAGATTTTATGAAAAAAACCTTGGAAAAAATGCAGGCAACCAAATAATCATGATCACTCACTCTGACGCAATTTTACGGGAGGCAATGTCACTACCCGGATACCAAGTTTTTCACCTGGAGCCCTTTCACGCTGACAGAGAGGAGAATCAGGCCAAACGCCTCACCAAAGATAACCCCAACGACTTCGAATCAACCATTATAGATCTGGTTGGTGATGTGGCAGCTTTCAATCCACACTCAAAGGTACTGCTCCTGGAGGGACAAGGGGATCCAGGAATAGACGAAACCATTCTGCGAAGCCTGCTACCTGACAAGATCGATAAACTAAACATAATCTCATCTGGATCAAAACGATCAGCCCTAAGTCTAACCCCATTACTCAGGGCCGCCGAAAACAGTGATATTTATGCCAGGAAATTCTATGCCATTGTTGATAGCGACTTCGATAAAGAAAAGCCGGACGACGATCATATATTCCAATGGCCATCTTACCATATAGAAAACTACCTTCTAGACGAAGAAGCCATTTCTTACGTTCTTGAAAGCTTAGATAACAGGCAGGGGAGATTCACCCTTGAAAAGGTTAGATCTCTACTCTTTGATTCAGCCGAAGAAACCTTAGAAAATTTAATCTCCATAAAATTAGACCACTTTGTTAAAAATTCTTTCAAGTCAAAAATCCGACTTAATATAAACAAAACCGATAGCGAGAACCTCCCCGAAAAATATTCAGAAACCATCAATGAAACGATTAAAGGCTTAGAAAAATTATCATCTAGTGAATTAAGCAAAGAATCTTTGATGGAACTAGAGAAATCTATCCGAGAAAATCTAAAAAATGATCTTCTCAACGGAGACTGGAAGACAACCTTTCGAGGAAGAGACGTTTTAAACAAGATGTGTCAGAAATCTGGAATCGGATGTCAGTATCGCCACCTCAGAAATCTAATAATTGAAAGAATGAGGCTAAATAAAATTAGGCCAAAAGAAATGGAGTGCATATTAGAGTCAATTATTAACTCTTAATTTCAGCAATGGGATCAGGGGTTAGAAAGAAGGGACACGCACATATATAAGCTGTAAAAAATGGCCTGACACTTACCCGAAGGCCAAGGAGCACGGCACTGGTCGCGCAGCGTCACCAGTTAGATCAATAAGGCTGGCCAACCTATAATCCGCCCCCAAGAGAATGCAACGCCCACAAGGAGCCCCCCATGGCAGCGAACGATCCTCTCTGGCGGCGGCCACGCCATTACATGGATGCTGACGACGCCCACGATCATGTGCATTGGGTCGAGCTGTTCTTCGATCTGATCCATGTGGTGACGATCTTCATTCTGGGGAACTACCTCTCCCACCATATGGATTGGCAGGGCTTCTGGGTATTTACCGGGCTGTTCCTGGCGATTTTCTATGCCTGGGCGGACAGCTCCGTCTACAACTCCCTCTATATCTCCACGGACATGCCCCATCGCGCTGCCATGGCGCTGCAGATCGTCACCATGATGTTCATCGCCGCGGCCATTCCTGACGTGACCGGCAAAGGGTGGACCTACTTTGCGCTGGGCTACGCACTGAACCGGACGATCACCGCCTATCTGTACTGGCGGGCGCGCTGTGTTGGCGACGCCTCCGATACGCTGGCACACGAGCAGGGACGGAATTTCTTTGTGCTGGCCGGGCTGTTCGCGCTGTCCGCGTTTTTGCCTAAACCCCTGGCCTACTGGGTGTTCGGCGCCAGCGTTGCGTTGATCCAGCTGCAGTACATGCTGCCGCGGGTAGGGACGCTGCGGTTCGCCCGATTCGTCCCGCGACTCGGGCATATCTCTGAGCGCTTCGGCCTGTTGATGCTGATCCTGCTGGGGGAAGGCTTTTTCAAGTTGGTGCTGACACTGGCCGACAAAGGGGTCTACAAGATCGGCGCCGGCACCTTCTTCAATGTGGCCATGGGCGGCCTGTCGCTCTTCGCACTGGCCTGGGTCTATTTCGACAGCGCCGGCAACGCCAAACCGAAGAGCCGCGACATCGGTGTCCTGGTGGGATACTGGCTGGCGCACATTACCATCCTGTGGAGCGCGGTGACGATTGGCGTGGCGCTGGCCGGCGAAGTCTATGTTGGCCTATTGGAGCCCTACCCGACGGGTTACGGGGCCCTCGGCTCGGTGGGTCTCGCCGTCTTTCTCGCCGCGCTATGGATACTGCAGCGGCTCGTGGCGGAGGACAGCCATGCCTGCCGCGGTCACAGCCCGGCTCTGCGGCTATTCGGTATTGTCATGGCCCTGGTCGTGCTGGCCGTGCATCCTTTCGTGCCCTCGATTATCGGCAACCTGCTCTGGGGGCTGGCGCTGTTCTCGCAAATTGCCGTGCCGCTTTATCGGGCGGCACGTGACATGCCGCATTTTGAGCGACAGTGATAGAAGGGGGGAGTACGCTCCCCCTACCGAATATCATACTTCTCCGACCACAACCGCAGATCTTCCAGAATATCCAGCGCACTGCGCCCCAGCTCGGTGAGCTCATAGGTCACGGCAATAGGCCTGTCGTTGATCACCGTTCTCAGCACCATCCCGCGAGCTTCCAGCGCCTTGAGCCGCTGGTCGATCATCTTCTTGGTGGCGCCGCCGAGCAGGCGATTCAGATCATTGAAGCGTACCGGGCCATCCTTGAGGTGATAGATCAGCGAGCCGGTCCACTTGCCGCCGATAATGCGCATGCCCCGCTCGATGGCGCAGGGTTCCATGCAGGCATCGATGACTTTTTTCCTGCCATAACCATCTGTTTCGATGCGACTTTTCATTTTTTCACCGCCCTAAGCACCAGGTTTCCAAAAGGATACTAATTGATCCACGCCAACAGGTATAAATAGTATACCTGAAATAGATTGGTAACCAGCAACCCGCTGTCACCTTCACCTGTTTCATGGAGACCCTGATGAGCAACATCCTGATTATTAATGCCCACCACCCCTACCCGTTTGCCGAGGGCAAACTCAACGCGTCACTGGTGCAACGGGCCAGCGAGCAGCTCCAGGCCAATGGCCACCAGATCCGCATTGTGGAAGTCGACAAGGGCTGGGACGTGGAGCAGGAACTGGCCCACCACCAGTGGGCCGATGTGATCCTGCTGCAGACCCCGGTGAACTGGATGGGAGTGCCGTGGGTGTTCAAGAAATACATGGACGAGGTGTACACCGCCGGCATGGGTGGCGCCCTGTGCCATGGCGATGGCCGCACCGAAGCCGCCCCCAAGGCCAACTACGGGGCCGGCGGCACCCTGAACGGCAAGCGTTACATGCTCTCGCTGACCTTCAATGCCCCGCAAGAAGCCTTCGACGATCCACAGGAATACCTGTTTCAGGGCAAGGGCGTCGACGACCTGCTGTTCCCCATGCACATGAATTTCCGCTTTTTCGGCATGACACCGCTGGATACCTTTGCATGCTTCGACGTGATGAAGAATGCCCAGGCAGAAAACGATTTTGTGCGTTTCCAGCAACATCTCGACACCCACCTACCCGCAGTCTGAGGGAGCAAACATGCTAAAAAAATACGCTACTCCGGCTTTGCTATTTGGCATGGCCCTGAACGTGACCGGTTGCAGCACCGCCAGCCATGCACAGCACAAATCCGCCCACGTGACCTCCCCGGATCAGTACCGGGTATTGCTGGAGAATGATCAGGTGCTGGTACTGGAAATGGTGCTCGAACCGGGCGAATCGGACCGCCCGCATGACCACCGCGATGAAACCGTCTATTTTCAGAAAGGCGGTTCCCTGCGTATTACCCTGCCCGGCGGCGACGCCATGGACGTGACCGTGCCGGATGGCCATGTAATGTGGCACAAGGCCTGGTCTCACCAGGTGACCAATACGGGAAGCGAGCCCGTGATGGCGATCATTGTCGAAGAGAAGCCCTGAGGCAATGTAAAGCTTGGCGGGCCACCGCGCTCGCCAGCGCCTCTAACAAAAGGAGCCCAACATGACGGAACAACATCAGGTGCATTGCGACTGTGGAGAGGTGGTTATCACTCTGAACGGCAACCCCAGAGTCCACGCCCATTGCCACTGCGAAGATTGCCGAAACCTGCTACAGGTGCCCTTTCATTCCGTGCTGGCCTGGGACAGTGATCAGGTGAGTGTCGCCAAGGGCAGTGACGTGCTGACCGTGTTCCAATCCGCTACCAGCAACATGACTCGCGTCTTCTGCCAGCAATGTGGCGAGGTGCTCTACAACACCAACGCCATGGGCTGGAAGATCGTTTCGCAATGGCTATTCCGAAAGAATCACCACGGCACCCTGCCGGAAAGCTGCCAACCCAACGCACACTTTTTCTATGACCGCCGCACCGTGGACATCGACGATTCCCTGCCTAAACGCTGACCCGGCGGGGGAGGAATGGAAATGGAAATAGGGGGCACGCATCAATTCAGCCTGCCTGCGCTGGCACAGGACACCCCGACCTGGTGTACCGCATTACGGCCTGCTGTAGTCCTTGCCCAATTCAATCAGTAAACGCGAAGCCAGATACAGGCGCGGAGCAATCGAGTCGATCTCGATGTATTCGTTACGCGCGTGGTAGCCCCAGCCAGCCAGACCCAGGCTTTCCAGTACCGCCGGTTTGCCGGAACGGGCGGCGTAGCCGGCATCGGTGCCACCGAAGGTATGCGGAATCAGGATCAGCTTGCGTCCATCCAGCTCCTGATAGATCGCCTGGGCCCTGCGGGCCAGGGCCTCGCCTTTTGGGCCGGCCACATAGGGCGGGCGACCCGGCTCAATACGCACCTGGGTGGTGGTGTCGGCCACCTGTTTGCTTTCGCTGATCTTTTTTTGCAGCGCCTTGAGCAGGCGTTCACCGGCTTTCTCGTTGAGGATACGCACATCGCCGCCGGCTTGCGCCTGGGCGGGGATCTGGTTGCGCTTGCTGCCGGCCTCGACGGTAGTCCAGTTAAGCTGGGCAAGAAAGAAGGGACACGCATACATTAGCGGAGCAAATATAAAGACTTAGTCCAACCCCAGACCTGCACTCCGCCTGGTTACGACAGATCAAACCGCCTCTCCAACCCTGACAAGGTGGCATTGGAAAATACTTCAGGCCATCCGTGTTAAACCCGGCAGGAAAGCCGGCCACCGCTGCGCGGTAGGTGATGCGGCGTGCCAAGACCAGGGTCGAGTCTTCAGCAGCCCCTGGCTTGAACACCTCTTCCTTCCTCAGCCTACCGCCCGCATAAGCAAATTGGTATTTGATGGACGGAGCGACGTAACAGGGTATCTGACCCCAGGTTTGCTTCTAACCTTCTTGCAACAGCGCCCTACTTGGGCAATCGCTCTACAAGCAGCATCGCGCAGCGTTTCATTTCTCTTTGCTCTGAATCGGCATCTCCACTTTGAGTCAAAGTGTCAGCCATTCTTTTTAAGTTATTAAAGAAGTTTTTGTTATTGTATTTTGCTGAATCGGCATTCAAGGGGTCGCCGTAGTCAACGGCAACAACTTCGCCGTTTTTTATTATTTCAGAATTAAAACGGCAAACCGCGGAGGAGAAAACGCTGTCCTTTTTTATACCCGACATGCGCCTTTCCCACTCGACCGAGACCCTTAGCGTATAACTCTCGCCGTCCACCCCTCTTTCATCGATGCTATCTTTTAGATATCCATAGAAATCTGACTTAAGCTCAGCTTCGCCAGGATAACTCTCGCCCACATCCGGACCAGACAATGAAAAATCACCTTCTTCAATCTTGTAACTCATCGCTTCTGTTTTTTCATTACCCGGCGTTGCTTCATACGGCTCAAACCCTGATTTTGATGCGCACGCAGAAAGAAAAAGAAAAATAAATACAACAAATACCACTTTCATAGTTTTTCAATACCTCTTGAATATAAATCACAACCCCAAAAAACATCGACAACATTAGTCGACAATCCATCTCGAAAGAAGGAATACGCACACATTATCCCAGGAAATATAAAGACTCAGCCCAACCCCAAGGCCTGCATCTCATCTAGTTACGGCAGATCAAACCGCCGCTGCAATCCTGACAACGTTGTATTGGAAAAATACTGCGGGCCATCTGCGTTAAAACCGGCAGGAAAGCCTGCCGCCGCTGCGCGGTAGGTGATGCGGCGCGCCAAGACCAGGGTCGGGTCTTCAGCAGACCGTGGCCTGAACACATCTTCCTCCTTCAGCCTGCCGCCCGCATAAGAAAATTCGTATTTGATGGACGCAACGCCCGAGGTGTCTGGATAGACTGTCTGGGTTTTCAGGCGGCCCGCTGCGTCGTACTGGTAGTGAACCCCCTGATCCCCCAGCGCTTGCCAGGTGCTCTTCGGGCTGCCATCGGGGCGGTACTCGTACGACGGACCGAGGGTTAGCACATCGTCAGCCGTATCCAGCAGACCATCCTCACCGGCTTCCCGGGTGGTGGACCCAGTAACCTGATCACGGGCATCGAGCTGGTATACCACCCGCATCGGGGCGGGCTCACCGGAGACAAAGTCCTTGTCGATCTCGACTGTGTAGGTATTCAGCTCGGGATCCAGGGTACGCACGCTGTGCTCGGTGTGGTTGAACACATAGTCGTGGTAGTAATCCACTTCACGCCCGACGCTGTTATCGGCGTAGGTGTAACGCACTGTTTCGTCCAGCAGTTTGCAGCTGCGATAGTCCAACGCCTCAAGAGCGGCATTGGAGCCGGTATCACAGACATCGGCGAGCCCCGCTGAAACAAAGTCCGTTTCCAGAACCTCGATCTCGATAGTTTCGGGTCTGCCTGCTTCATCCAGTGGAATCGTGGTCTGTTGGGATTGTCCTAACAAGCCATCCTCAACACCCTCCTGATACGCGGTGAGGGTTTGCGAATCGGTCACGACACTCCCTTCTCTCACCCGAGAGAGCATCATCAGATACCCGCCATTCCCGTGGGGACAACTTGCCCCAGTGCAATATTCCTCACGGGTGACTCGATAGCCTTCAAACGCGGGGCAATACATGGCTTCGCCATCGGGCTGACCGGATTCGGCCAACGCCGCTGCACCGGAGGGTGAACGGGCTATGGCATGAACAGGCAGAAACCGTTGACGCGGCAAGGCACTGTCGGCCTCCTCGTGGGCCACGTAGTCACATTCCAGGAACAGGGAATCGGTATCGTCGGTGGTATCCCAGAGACCGTCTTCGCCGGGAGAGAGATAACGGGAACGCAGCTGGCCGGAGGTGCTGTAGTCATACACCACCTTGCCGGTCAGGTTGCCGGAGCTTCTATCAAAGTACTCGATGGAGGCCGGCACCACCGGGGAAGAGCCCGTGGACGCCGACGGCATAGGCGACGACGAGCCGCCGCCTCCGCAACCCGCCAAAAATAAAGAGAGGCCACTCAGAAGACCGACACTTAGCAATGTTTTCACATACATTCCTTGTTTTTATTTCCCTGAACCAACCGGTGAGCCAGGAGGCACCCATTTGCCGTGACTGCTCGCTTCAGTTAGGCAGATTTCGCTACATGACGGCACGCTGAAGGGGTATTCTACCGAGTGCAGTCCCTTTTTTATGTAAGCCATCTCTTACATAAAAGCGCATTGGCGGCCTGTTTAATCGAAAATCGCTGCATGAAAGAAGGCATTCACCGCGAGGGCTGTGAAGCGCCCAAACCCCATACTTCACGCCACCTTGCCGCGCCCCTCACCACGCTGTTTTCTTTTGAGATGGAAGGGCCGCCCCATGACTGGAATGACTGCACTACTTATCTATATCGTCTGGACGCTGATTCTGGCGCTCAGTTACGCCACATATCGGCTGCCGCTGGTCCTCACGGGCAAGAAAGCCGCCAACCACTGGGAGCGGGGTGAACCGGTGGATGATCCGGCGATTCTGGTACGCGCCAAGGCCGCCCACCTGAACTGCCTGGAGAACCTGCCGCTGTTTGCGGCGCTGGTGCTGGTCGCCGCCGCTACGGGTCAGAGCGAGATCGTCAACGCGGTGGCAGGCTTTGTCGTTGCGGCCCGTATCGGGCAAAGCCTGGTGCATCTTGCCGGCACCAGTTTCCCGCTGGTGTTCATCCGCGCCAGTCTGTTCCTGGCTCAGGTGGCATTGATGCTGTATCTGGCGTTTGCGCTGCTGTAGCAAAGTGATGACGACATGAGAACGAGGAAACCGGGAGCAGGTCTGCTCCCGGTTTTTTTACCGCTTCTGATACCGCTCCAGTTAACCCTCCAGCAACCCCGCAAGCAGCGTATCAATTTCCGCTTTCAGTTCTTTATCCTCGATCTTGTTGGCGCTGATTTTTGCGTCCTCAAGACTGCGGATCGCCTCCACTTTTTGCCCCAGCTCCAGCTGCAATTTCGCCATGGAAAAACCAATGGAGGCGAGGTGGTCCTTGGCGTTAATGGCCAGTGCCTTGCCCCGCGCTGTTTCGTAAACCACCAGGGCGGCATTCAGATCGTCGGTGAAGTCGGCCAGGGTTTCCCATTGCTCGGGGTGGTCTTTGTCAGTGCCGTCGTTGTCGGTGCAAATGGCCTTGAGCTGGGCATACAGCGCATCGAACTCCGCCTGATCATTTTTCCTGGCCGCTTCCATCAGTTTTTCCGCCAGACTGTAAACGGCCTTGTATATCTTGGTGTTAATCATTGTCTCTCCCACTAGCCAGATACGAAAAGCCCAAGCGGGCCGAATACACAGAAAATGGAAACGAACGCTAGCAAAACCCATCAGCATAGGCTGCGACCCTTACAGGATGTCAGCCTTATCTCACGATCCTGTAAGCGATTTCCTACATTTGCTCTGGCTTCTTGCCGATCCATGCCCGGCGTAATAGTATCACCGGTTTATCACTTTTCGGGGAACAATATGAAATCAGGAATGAAGCTCACTTTTGCAGCTTTTTCGATTGCCGCACTGCCTGTCTGCGGTTTTGCGGACAATGCATTTTCCGGTATTCAAGCCGGGGCCAACCTGGGCTACGAAGATGTCAGCATGGATTGGGAGACGACAACCTTTTCAAGCGCCTTTAGCAATAACGATACCTTCGCGGCCGTTGGCGACAAGACGGAATCCATGGACGATTCTGCATTCGCCTATGGCGTATTTGCTGGCTACAACCTGGCTATCAGCGAGAAGGTCATTCTCGGTTTCGAGCTGGCATTCCAGGACAGTGACATCAGCGATTCCATTAATTTCGTCCCCGGCTTTGATGATGGCGGCAACAACTCAACCAGCACCGAAGTAGACGTTAATGCGACTTACCTGCTGGGTGTAAAAGGCGGCTATCTGCTTGATGAAACGACCATGGTCTATAGCACCCTTAGTGCTACCAAAACTGAGGTTGAGTCTTCCTCTTTCTGTCCTTCCGACGGCTTTATTTGTAACCCTGGGTCTGCTCCGAAGTCCTTCAAGGATGATGACGATATCAGCGGTTGGGCGCTCGGCGTAGGCGTAGAAAAATCGCTCGGCAATAACTTTTCTGTTAAAGCCGAGTATCGTTACGCGGATCTTGGCACTGCCGAGCTGTCCCCCGTCACCCAAGAACTGGGAGAGTCTTTCGGGGTTGAAGCAGATGTAGAAGTCGTAAGCCAGACCCTGCAAGTTGGCGCGGCATACACATTCTAAAGCACATGGCGCAGGCCTAGCCTGCGCCATTGTCTGCTCCTCATCCACACCCTCCCAAGTAGTCCTGCCTATCCCGCCAACAGGCTTTCAATGGCCTTGAGGCTGCCTTTCTCTCTGGCCAGTTCCTTTTTCGCGAAGGCTTCAATGGCTTTCTCATGGGCGTACACATAGGCGAAGAATTCGCGCTCCTCTTCCTGTGCATGGGTCTTCAGGCGCAGGAATTTTTCCTGGAAGGGGCCCGTGGCATTACGCACCAGAATCATGGCCAGACGCCAGGGCATGACGGCCAGGGCGGCCCCCTCCGCACGGCCCTTCACGGCCCACCCCTTGGGCTCTACGACGGTCTGCCCGGTGCGTGCCATGTAGTCCAGGTAGTGTTGCAGGGTTTGTTCCTCCAGCGCTTTCAGCGCCAGCCATTTTTTTCGGCGCGCCGGATCGCGAGCCAATCGCGCGGCCGTATCAAACACCGCGCGGCCATAGACTTCCGATTCATGAATCCGCTGCAGGTCAGCCTGGTATTCCGGGTAGCTCATCTGGGTTCTCCTCAGGTCAGGCAGCCGGGGCTACCCGATGGTAACGTTGATGGATATCGGTGATCGCCCGCTCCAGGGCGGTGGCGAAGCGCTCAGGACTCTCCATGAAGGGCATGTGGCCCACATTCCAGAACACCTCCGTGCGGGCGTGGGGCACGCGGGCTGCCAGCAGCGCTGACTGGGACGTGGGCACCACGGGATCGTGGGTGCCGATAAACAGATGGCACGGCACGCGGATCGCCTCCAACCGGTGGCCAATTTCCAGCTTGCTGATGCCGTTGAACAGGCAGAACAGGGCCCTGGCATCCTGGGCCTGGGTGTCTGCCTGAAGGTTGTCGAGCATGGCTTTGCTCAGGGGGTGGCGCAGGAACGCCTTGCGATCATTGGCAAGCAGGCTGGCGAAGGTTTTCTGAACAAAACGGCTGTGCCGGGCGATGGCAAGATTGGCCGCAAACAATGGCCGCGCCCAGTGGCCCAGGCCCGCCAGCTTCACCAACGCCCCTTCCACCCCGCCCCATTGGCCACTGTGGAAACCCGCGATGCTGACAATGCCCGCCACGTGAGGCGAATGGTGAAGGGCCAGATTCAGGGCCGCGAAGCCGCCGGTGGAATGGCCCACCACGATGGCCTTTCGGCCTTGTAATAATTGTTCCAGGGCCCCGTTCATGATCCGGTAGAACCAGTCATCATCCACCTGCTCCGGCTGAAAGTCCGCCGGGGCGGTGGAAGGCGGATGCGCGGGCAGGCTCAGGGCATACCAGGGGCGGTTGTCGCGATAGTCCGCCGGCAGGGCCGCGCGCCAGAAGTTCACCGATGCCAGCACGCCATGAATGAACACCACTGCCGGCTCGTCAGGTTGCGCCAGGTGTTCATTCACCGCCAGGCACGCCAGCCGATGGCCTTCGATATCCACAAACCCGTTTCTCACGTCCATGCGCTCTCCCGATTGTTGTCACGCCGTTTGGCGACGGTCACGTCATGGGATAAGCGTAGCGATGAAGGCGGGTTCCGTATTGAACGAAACAGCTACTGGTGCTGAGCCTGCTGCAAGGCGTGGAGCGCGTCCATGTAGGTGAGGCCGAAGGACTCGGCGAAGGCACGGCTCATGTGGGGTAAATCACTGAAGCCCGCCTGCATGGCTGCCTCCATGGGATTCACGCCGTCCAGCAATGCATCCATGGCCATGCGCAGCTTGAGCCATTTCTTGTAGCTCCTCAGCGGAATGCCGGATTGCTCCACAAACCAGTGCGAAAAGCGGCTGGGCGAAAGGCGTGCCTGTGCCGCCAGCACCTCCCGGTCCGGATCGTTCCCGGCGCGCAGCTGGGCGGTGATCACGTTAACGATGTCGCGAAAGCGCCCTTCTTCGGCTGTATCAGGCGGCGTCACCGTCAGCAGGTCCGATTCCAGCAGGGCGCGAAGGTCACTGTCCGCCGACAGCTGGCGAAGGGGCGCGGGCAGCTCTGCAGCCGTCAACGCCGCCCAGCCGGCGTCCCGTCCCTCGCCCAGCGCCGTGAGTGACGATCGCGCCAGAGGGTCGAAGTAAATGGAACAGACATAACCGGAGTACAGCTGATGTTTCACGTTGGACGACAGGAATAGCGCCCTGGCATGACGGCGGCCGGCGTCACCGGCCTCGAATTCCAGCTCCCCGTCCAGTGCAATGGTCAGCTGTGATGCCCAGTGACTGTGCGGCTTGTTGGGCCCCACATGCCCCCGGAAGATGGCGACGCTGTCGGAAAAAACGATATCCAGTTTCCAGTCTTTTTCCATGCTCCCTGTCACCCGTAGCGTCATTCAGTGTCTGGACGACACACATCCGGCATAAGAGGCAAGCCCTGCTCCGTCCTGTCCTGCCCGCATAGTAGTGCAATCATGAACAAAGCGGGCATACGCATTACCGCCACTCACACCACCGCGTGCACCAAGGCCGCAACCCGGACGACCGCAACTTCGGTGGCACCGTTATTGTCTGGGATCGCCTGTTCGGTATCTTGGCCATCAATCCGGCTGCTCGGCGTCCCTTAGCCGTTGCCTGCGTTCTTCTTCTTCCTCGAACGCCGCCTTGATCTCCGCCAGCACGTCATCCACATCCGCTTCGTGGGTGTCTTCTTCTGCATCGCCGCTGAGTTCAGTGTCCGGGGTCAGTTCCCCGGCTTCATAGAGATCCCAGATTTCCTGGGCATAGCGGGTATTTGCCAGTTCCGGGGCGAACAGGCTGTAGTAGCGGCGCATGTTATTCACGTCGCGCTCGAGCATGGCACGGGCGTTGTTGTTGGCGGCGGCGTCCACGGCCTGGGGCAGGTCGATGATCACCGGTCCTTCTTCGTCCACCAGCACATTGAATTCAGACAAATCACCGTGGATCAGACCGGCGCAGAGCATGCGCACGATAAAGCGCATCATCAGGGTGTGGTCTTCGCGAGCCTGCTCGGCATCCATGACCACTTCGCCAAGACGCGGGGCCACCTCCCCGTCTCCGTCCGTGACCAGCTCCATGAGCAGCACACCTTCCAGCATGCCGTAGGTACGAGGCACCCGCACACCGGCATCGGCCAGGCGACGCAGGGCATCCACTTCGGCGCTCTGCCAGACTTTTTCCTGCTGCTCGCGACCGAATTTGGAGCCCTTTTCCATGGCCCGGGCACGGCGGGTATTACGCACCTTGCGGCCTTCCTGATACTGGGCCGCTTTCTTGAAACTGCGCTTCACCGCGTCCTTGTAAACCTTGGCGCAACGGATCTCGTCGCCACAGCGCACCACAAAGACATCCGCCTCCTTGCCACTCATGAGGCGGCTGAGGACTTCGTCGACGAGACCATCATCGACCAGGGGCTGTATGCGTTTGGGGGTTTTCATGCCGCCTTTATACCCTATTTCAGGCAATCAGGATGCCCCTGCTTCCAGAATGGCGAGCCGCCAACCGAGACGCAGGAGTTATCCGTAGTACGCCTTGACGGGCAAAGACAGTTTGTCAGGGTGGCGTGGCGTCGCCGTGGCAAAGTGCTGATAGATTTTCTGCAAGTCCGCTTCCATATCGTCAGTGGGATAAATCACCGCCGGGAAGCTGAAGGTTTTTTTCTGATAATCCGCCAGTGCCAGGATGATGGGCACATTGGCGCGCTTGGCGATGTGATAGAAGCCCAGCTTCCATTCCGTAGCATTGCTGCGGGTGCCTTCTGGCGTCACCGCGATGAGCAGTTTATCGCGCTTCTTGAACTGCGCCACGGTCTGGGTGACCACACCCCCGGCTCGCCCGCGCTCAATGGGCATGGCGCCCAGCTTGCGCAGCAACCAGCCCAGCGGTCCCTTGAACAGACTGTGCTTGATCATGATATTCACGTCTTTCTGCAGGGCAGAACGACTGACCAGGGCAATCACGCCATCCCAATTGGAGGTGTGTGGACCGCCCGCGATCACGGCACGTTCGATATCCGGAAAAGGGCCGGCCTTCCAGCCGGTCATGCGCAATAAAGCCTGGCCGATTAACTGGGCCAGCGGAGTGCGACGTTTACCCACCTGTTGTGGTGCCTGCATGACTACCCCCTATGCAACAAAAGAAGCAGTGTACCGGTCAGGGCAGGCTTTCGCATTGTGACAAAGTGGCCCGAGGGCTCAACGGCAAACGTCTACCGTCAATCCAGCCACTCGCGCATCATGCTGTAGCTCAATCCCCAAATGCAGTAATCCTCATAACGGCAGCAGGGAAAGCGAAGCGGCCCCAGCGGGGTGGACACCTGAAGTGTGGAGTGATTCGCCGGATCAGCCAGGTAATCGACCGGTATCCAGACTCCACGACGGGCCTCATGGTTGAGGCTGAGAGCACCGTCACCGCCCCAGGTGAACACATGGGGCGTGACCACCATGGGCCGCCAGCGGCTGTGATGGCGGGTTAGCAGGTCAGACAGCCGGGTCTGGTAGTCGCCGTTGCGATAAAGATCGAGGCCGGTTTCTTCACGGGTTTCACGCATGGCGGTGTCGCGGCTGGAGCTGTCCCCGGATTGCAGCCGTCCACCGGGAAACGCCATGTCGCCCGACCAGGGATCCCCCTGGCGCTGGGCACGCTGAATAAAGAACAGCTCCCTGTCTTCACGCTGGCCACGCTCGATGAGCGCCACCGCCGCACGGGTGACATGGCGTCGAAAGGGTAACTTTTGGGGACGAACCGTCTTTAACCAGGTCAGATCAGGCACGCGGACACCTTGCAGATGATAGTCCTGCCAAGCTTAGCACTGCGCCCCCTTCCGCCCCTGCCCTATCGGGCCAGAAACAGGGCAACCGCCAGCGCCAGCCCGAGCAGAGCCACCGCCACATTCACGGCGATCCCCCAGCGCGCGGCATAACCGTCCGGGAAATCCGCGGGTTTCAGGGTGGACAACAGACGGGCGTACTGGCGGGAAGCAAATATCGCCACGCCCGCACCAATGAGAATGAACAACAGGCCGACCAGCACGGTCACCGTCTGCCCCACCTGATCCGGGGTATCCGATGACAGCATCCGCATCAGCATGCCGGAGCGCTCCACCAGAAACCCGAACGCAATCAGGGCAATGCTGGTGCGATTCCAGGCCAGCAGGGTTCGCTCAGCCGCAAACAGCACTCTCGGGTCCTTCTCTTCTGGCATACCACTGCCCTCCTGTAGACGTCCTCTTCAGCATAGCGAAGCCGCTGGGCCCGGAACACCGCAGCCACAGTGCCCCGCCCTGCCTGCCGACAAATAATCACGAATTAGGTGGACAGCCGCCGGCAATCCCTATAACGTTCACCCTAGCTAAAAGATCGCACTTGAATCACGTACTTCATTTCGTTGTTTTCTCTGTATAACTCGTCCTGCAGTCCTGAAGTCCAAGTCATCGTTTTTCAGCTACACCTATAAACTTCATTCTCAGGAAGATTGTTATGTCTACAGTTAAAGGCACCGTTAAGTGGTTCAACGAAGCTAAAGGTTTTGGTTTCCTGGAGCAGGAAAACGGCCCGGACGTTTTCGCTCACTTCAGCGCTATCACTGGTTCCGGTTTCAAGACTCTGGCCGAAGGTCAGGCTGTCGAGTTCACCGTGACTCAGGGCCCGAAAGGCCCGCAGGCTGAGAACATCGTTGCTCTGTAAGCAACTGTTCCAGTGAAAAAAAGGCGCCTTAGGGCGCCTTTTTTTATGCCTCATTTCCCCTCAGAAAACCCGCCGGGGCCAACGATCAATCCACATTGACCTGATACTGGATGGTAAAACTGCCACCACCGGCATTGAGGCTACCCACCATGTCGACTTCCCACTGAATGATCTTGCCACCACCATCCATGGTGTAGCTGGGCGTTCCCAGCGTTACCCCTGAGCCAGGACAGCCACTGCTGCAACTGAAGCTTCCCGTATTCAGGGTGGTAAACGGACTCAGGTTATCCGACAAATGCACATTGCTGGCCGGCCCACTGCCGGAGTTGGTCACGGTAATGAAGTGCGTGACCGGATCTCCCGGGCTGGCACTGGCCACACTGGCTGTCTTGACGACACTCAAGGCCGGCGGGGCGACAATGGGGAAGTCGATGTAATCCGTATGGAACACCCCTTCCGTGCCTTCGTTGCCCGTTACCGAGAATTGCCATTCCCCCTGCACCACGAAGGGCGACACATTGAAAGCATATTCATACAGGCCGGTATTGGTGCCTGAGTCGAATACCAGAGTCATTGCGCCATCATCCACCTGTAGCGTCGACGCCGGGTCAGTCAGGTCGATGGTTGCCGAGGAAATATCAAAGCTGCCGAACGGGTCGCTGATCAGGGCACGGATATAGGCGGTCTGTCCCGGCTGGATGCTGCTCACCGGCGTAGCAGCAGGGTTGGTCGCGTAGCTCTGGTCATAGACCTGAATACTGTCGATATTGATGACGGTATTGGAGGGAAGATTGATCAGGGAGCGATTGTTGGCGCCATCGGACGGGTCCAACAGAATGCCTCGCTGGCCGGACGTATTGTTGGTAAAGGTAAAGGTAATGGCTTCCCCACTCACCAGGGTGCTGGCTCCGGTGATAGGTACATTGATGGTGTAAGCGGTCGACGTACCATCCATGCTGATTGAAGTAGATGTTGTACCAATGACTCCGGAGGCTGAACCAGCAATGGTCAGAGTCATGTCCCGCTGAAACGATCCCCCGTAGTTTCCATTTCTACGGAGATAAAGCGTAACGGGAATCTGCCCACCTGCCGTATTCAAATCCAGGCTGCTCTGTAGCGCAGGCGTCAACGTCCAAGAGCGGCTAATGCCTGCATTGAAGGTGATCTCTGCCTGATTCGCCGCTGTGGGCACCCTCGACAGATCATTGTTGCTATACAGATACAGCGGCTTGTTACCCGTGGCCGGCGGCGAGTTAGCGACCGCAACGGTAGCTGCCTCATCAGTAAACAGGGTTCGCGACGAAGGGAAATTCACCGAGTTTCCGGTTAGCGTGACATCGGCGGTCGCATTGGTAACACCCAGGGGGAAGGTGGTGCTGCCGGCAACAAAGGGACCAAAGTTCAGTGTTTGGGTGGCACCAGGGGCGTAACTGCCTTCAAGCGATGACAGATCATTCCCCAGGCTGTCATTCCAGTCGCCACTATTGAGAACCAGCGCCTCATCACCGGGATTGGTCAACGTATAGCAGACATACACATTGCTGCCATTGAGAATGCTCAGGCTATCCAGCTGATCGCTACAGGTTGCATTACTGCTGACCCACTGATCAAAGGTCACCGCCGCCGAAGACACCACGATACAGGCTTCATTCATGGTTCCCGTATCCTGGCTGACCGGATCCATGAAAAAGAAATTCCAGATGCCAACGGGATTCTGCCCGTCAAAGGCACTCAAATTATTTGGCGCGGGATTGTGGGTACGATGCGTGCCACTAAACGCCGGGTTATTGCCGCAGGCGGCATTCTCCAATGGACCATTCGGTGATTCGTCGTCGAAGAGCACGTCAATATCGTTACCGGAACAGCCATAGGGCCCCGTATCCTGGTTAAAGGCCGCAGCGGTATTGGGGCGTTCAAACAGGCTCACTGTGGACCCTTGCGGACTCGTGATACGCGCCGTCAGGTCACCGGTGTAGGTGTGGGAAATATCCACATCCACATTGATGTCCGTGACTTCACCGAGATCAGCAAAGTCGTAGTTGATGTCGATGGTCGTCTGCGAGCCATTGGTAATCGGCCAACCCGCACCACCGTTATTGGCACAGGAGGTCTGGGCAGCATGCACAGGCCCACACACCAGCACCAGGGGCAATAGCCACCCGGCAGCTTGGAATGCGGTTATCTTGTTATGCCATTTTATCGGCAACATGCCATCACCTTGGTTCAGGCCATCTTCCTTCATGGCCACGTCTCACTTTGTCATCATCTCGCTCACCGCAGGCGATCAATCCCCGTTGCGGCGAAAAGTGTCCTGGTCAAACTTGATGCGGAAATCAAACACGATGCCACCCAAACGGCTTTCGGCACCGGTGAAATCGGCATCGTAGAACCCTTTGAAGTTGTACCCCAGACTCATCCACACATCACGGATCGGAGAGAAGCCCACCATCACACCACTGCTCACATCCATGGTTTTGGTACGCCAGCCATGCATAACACTACCGCGTGCGCCCACATCCCATTGGCGAGTCAGGTTGTAGCGGTACTCAACACCAATCAGGTCGGTGTAACCGGTGTAGCGTTCACTGTCGACGGTGTCCATAACATAACGAGCACCATAATTGAGGGCCAGCTGCTGACGCTCTGATGGCTTGAAGTTAGCGGCAGTGTTATTGACCAGACGTCGTCCACGCAGATCGCCATTGCTATCGCTCAGGGCATCCAGAATAAGCTGGGTGCGATTGAGCACAAACCAGTTGCCGTGCAGCGGCCTGTGCACCAGGCTGAAATCCAGCTGCCCTTCCCACTCTTCCTCGCCACCGGCAAAATCACGATCAAAATAGAACAGTCGCCCGGCAATGGTATTCACGTTATCCAGACGATGCTGGAAACCGCTCAACAGGCTGATCTTGTCATCGGTATCCGCATGACGGAATTCAGCCCGATTGGTCAGGCTCCAGGCGCCATCCCGATAGCCGAGCCCCAGGGACCCTGCGGTATAGTCATCGGAACGTGTGCCGCTGGCCAGAGGGCGCCGGTCATCAAAGGTCGGTGTCAGCGTGTCATCACTCAATGTCTGCGCCCGATCAAAACCCACATCGGCACTCCACTGACTGTTGAGCTGCAGCGTCTGATACAGACCCGCATGGCTGAACAGGCGAGGGCCGTACTCATCTGCTGCGCGCCCTACTTCGGTCGTAACCGTGCCGCCAGACCAAGGGGTGGCACGCACGCCGCTGCGGGTTTCCTGACTGCGGTAATTGTGGCCCCAGGCCATTTCCTGGTTGGTGTACAGGCTGGCGATTTTGTTGAGCCGGTAATCCGCACCCAGGGTAAGGCGTTTCGGATAATCGGTATTGCTATCTTCACCGCCCAGGCTGGATTCGCCCTTGGCAGAAAGCCGTAAGCGATCCTCCATGAAATCCCGCTCTGCCCCGGCAATCATCTGATTGGACAAGTACTGCTCACCGGCAACCTGATCCGAGATACGACGTGCGCCGCCATAGACACGCCAGTCTTCCCGATCGTACTGCAGCGTGCTCTCGGCGCTGTCACGGGTATTATCATTGCTGAGCACTTCCTGACGACGCAACTCACCGTTGACGGACAAGGCTTCGGTAAACCGGTAGCGCCCCTGAGCTGAACTTTGCCGTATGTCGTCGTCGTTTGCCGCCTGCTGGCCAAGACCGAACCCGCCGTCACGCTGCTCCACTCTCAAACGGGAATCGAATCTGTCAGACAGGTATTCATGTTCCACCAACCAGGCACGATCCTGACTGTCAGTGGACGACAACGCGATTTCCTGATCACTGTAGGCGCCTTCGGCCCGCAGAGTGTGGTGCTCATCCGGTGTCCAGGTCAGGTCCACGCCGCCCAGATCACCGTTGGCACCTTCGGTGCCTTCATGCACCGCACTCAAGCCGATCTCAAGCGATTTGTCCTGGGTATGTACCGCGACACGGCCACCGCCAGTGACATTTTCCTCACCGGCGTCCACCTCATAATCCACCACAATATAAATCGGGTTGAACTGCCCGTCCTGTACCGGGATGGGTTCACGGAAGAAAAGCGTGCCGGTTCGGTAATCGATGCTGTAGTCAATAAAACGGGTGCGCGACTCACTGGAAAGCAGCTCATTGTTGAAACGGTCACGTACCTCAATACGAATTTGCTCTGTTCCCGGCATCAGGTTCTGACGTGTCAGGCGGTAAAGCCCGGAGGTGCCATCGCCGCGAATATCGTCGCGAATAAAGCCATTGGCACTTTCGGCAGCAAACAGGTTGGCACTGACATTCCGGCCCTGGTATTCACTCTTAAGACCGGTCAACGAACGCTGATAGCGGCTCAACTCAGTGATGGTCATGTCAGTCTGGTAATCACCAAACAGGACATAGAAATCTTTACGCTCCAGTCGCAGGTATAGTTTTTCCTGGCTAGGGGCATCGTGCAGTCGGGTGGTGTCATCACCGTAGAGAATGTACCAGGCGTCGGGATCAAGCACTTCCCCATGGGGGTTGTAACCGGCCTGCCGCTGACTGTCGTAAGCAACAGTCATCAACCATGAGCCTTTTACCCGACCGCGCGCATAGAAGGTGGACTCACCGTCGGTGTACACATCTTTTTCTGCACCCGGCATGTTTTCCAGGTTGTGATCCAGGGTGTTATAACCCACCGTGCCTTTCGCAAAACCCACCAGAATCCAGTCTCTGAGGTACGGATCAACGCTGACCTCCAGATCATCGGTTTCAATCTTGTCTGAGGCCAGCCGGATACGGAAAGTCCCGGCATTACTTACCGGTTCAAACCAGGCATAACCCTCGCTGTCCACCTGCACAATATGACTTTTCAGATTGAGCGGGTCTTGCTGCCCTTCAGGCAGCAGCGGGCGCAGATTACCGCTAAGCAGGCGCAGATCGGTGCGCGATTCAACCTTGCGGCCAAAGTCATCGATCAGCTCCAGCTTGACGCGTACCGGTGTCTTGCCATCTGCCACATTGCCGCTGCTATCCAGCACCTTGATGGATTTTATTTCAGCAGTACGCGTAACGGTGGCCACATCACTGAAACGAACGTTTCCAAACGGCCCTGTCCCTTGCAGCTCGAAGGTATAGTCACCACTTTGCTTGAGATCAATACCCACCCAGGTATAGCGTGTCAGGCCAGTTGCTGAATCCTGCAGCGTCATGCCGAGGCGGTCATTGCTGACTTCCTCGCCATTGAGCAACAGTCGAGGCTTGAGCCTGCTGTCCATGGCGGCACTGATACTCAATACGGGAAGGCTTACCTTCATATTATCGTGCAGGCTGGTAAAGCCTGTTGGGGCACTTTCCGCATATCCTTTCTGCATGGCGTCGGTGGTATTCATCCCGCTATCACCCTCGACCACACTGAAATTCGCATCCTTGACTCGCAGCTCCCTGATGATTACCAGTTCCACGCGACGGTTCATGGCACGGCCGGCCTCACTGTCATTACTGGCAAGGGGGAAATCCTCGCCAGCGCCCTCGACCGTCACTGCCTCATCAGACAAGCCAAGAAGAGGACGGAGATACTCGGCCACAGCATGGGCGCGCATACGGGAAAGCGCCTTGTTGTTCTTGAACAGCGCTTTCGTATTGCGCTTGAAAGGCACATTGTCGGAGTGACCTACCGCGTACAAGCGGATGCCGTCATAACCACGCAGTGAATCGGCAATGTCATCCAGCATGGCTTCATCTTCTGCACCAAGCACATCCGAACCAGGCTCGAAATGGGGACGCAACGTCAGTTCCCGGGTTTCAACTTTGGCCGCATCTGCAAGAATCTGATTCGTCGACATCAATTCGTGTCGCTCGCCGCGGGCCGTGATGCCGGTGGTTTTTGCCAGAATGGACTGGCTGCCCGTCATTCTGGAGCCAGGATCAATATCCAGATCAAGCTCAAGCTCCTGCTGCCAGTAATCACCGCTGCCATCCAGCTCAAACAGCCAGTAGTTTTCAACCGCGCGACCGTCACCAACTGACTGACCATTGATGCGGGCGGTGCCGGAAACGGGGCTAATGTTGTCGGGCAGGAATAGCCGGATTTCAATCTTGCGAAACTCGGTTTCGCCATTGCTGATGGGCAAGCGGACATGGGCGCGACCATCACGGAATTCGGTAATCATTCGTTGTTGCAGAAGCGCATTGACTTCCGGCTTGGCATCCACCCAGAAATCTTCACGCCACAGGGTTCCACCCTGCACTTCAACAAAACGGGAGCGGGCATTACCGGCTTTTCGGCTGTTGTCTTCACACAGCTTCAAACTGTAACGACGACTGAAGGAATCATCGTCGATCTGCACCACATGGGTGCCGGGACGAACGCCTTCAAGATGCCAGCGACCACGGGCATCGGTCACCACATTGGTGCCGTCTTCCAGATAGACACGCACGCCTTCCAGACCTTCTGCGCTGTAATCTCCACACTGACCGACCATCACCCGCCCCATCAGGAAGGCACGATCATTGAAGAAGGGCTGCTCGACCGTGATATCTGCGCGCGCTTCATTGGAGGCATCACCGCCACTTCGGGCGATCGCAATATTGGTGGCCACCCCCACACTCGCCAGTGGCGTCACGTCGGCCACATAACTGACGATTACCTGTTCACCGGCACCCAGAGTGTCGAGTTTAATCCTGACAGTTCGGCCATCACCATCAACCGTAGCGGGCAATTTGCGGCCGTTACTCATTACAGAATTTTCGCGTAGACGAAAACCTGGCGGCAAGGTATCCACCAGCTGCACATTGCTGACACTGGCACCGTTGTTAGTGAGGCTGAGACGATACGGAGCAATATCACCAATCGTGACCTGGCCTCGCACTGCCTCCTTGTTCAGAAACAGTGACTTGCCAGTAGGCGAAGGGGGCGCAGCGGCAGACACACCAGCCTGTTTGCTCAATTCGAAACTATCGACAACCACCGGCGATACAAAGGACGGCCCATTGGCGGTGTTGCTGTCGTCAATATCACCATACTGGTCATAGGCCAGACTCAAGGTATCCCCGGCCAAAACCGGTGTTGAAGGGGAAGGCATGAAGTAACCGGCGTAGTCACCACTGCCCGGTGCCGTTTCCACCAGCGTGATGATGTAGCTACTGGTGCCACTAGTGCCGTCCACAACCAGCGTGGTAGCCATGAAGTTCCGGCCATCCGGTCGTGTGCCAAAGGCACCGGGTGGTAGTGCCGGCTGTTCGACGAGGATGAACAGCGGTTCGTTGTTGCTAACCTGATTGCCAGTTCCACTGTCTGCCGGGATCAGAGGGACCGGTTGATCCAATGGGATGGGGTTGCCGTTGCTGTCCAGCGGTACGGGCAAAGCACCCAGCAATGCCGGCGTCGAACCCGACAGACTGTCCGCACTGGCATAGTTACCGCTAAAAACCGTGGGGGAGGCTACCGGCGTGGCCCCGTCTGCATAGCGGAAAAGAGTGATCTTTTCGTAGCGAGTGACAACCACACTGGCTTCTACTGCCGCAACCGCACCATTCCAGGTCAGCGTTGCTGGCGTCGCGCCCTGAATCAGGTATGCAGCCTGCGCGCCTGATGCAAGACCGAGCAGACACAACGACATGAACCACAAACGCAGCAGGACGCAGACACGCGCAACCATCCCGTCCGGCATCATGCCAGACTGGAATCGCGTGTCTCTGAGGCGTCGCAACGCTGCATTCATAATGGCGTCAGTCCACCGTGACCTGGAAAATCACAATGGCGCTTTCACCATCTATCAACTCACCACTGGCGCCCGACGGCGTATTCACCGGAATACCGCCCTCATCAAGCGGGAAGGGAGTGGTACCCGCATCAGCAACCGGATTGCCATTGAGGGTGGTGCTGTTCGCCACGTAAGCGGTATACGTCGGTACCGTATCTTCCACCACCGCTGCCACCAGATTTGAACCGGCAAGACTCGCTGCGGTTAGCTGATACTCAAGTACGTCACCGGTGGTTGCCGTAACCCCGCTGGTAGCGAAGCTGCCACCATTAGTGACATTGCGCACTTCCTTGGTGAAGCTCCCCTCACCAGACAACACGGTGTTCGTGGCGTTAAGGCCGTCATCAAACAACACCGCACTACCGCCACTTAATGCCGTGGTGGAGCCCGATACTGTCAGAGTGTGGAGACCATTCACCCCTGCCGCTGCAGGCGTGCCAGCGGTAACCTGCACGGTAAGCACCTGCTGCTCACCGATTTGTGTGCCTGCCGGAATCACACCGGTGCTGATCGCCGGTGCACCACCGGTTATCGGTGTCAGCGTCAGGCGAGTTGGTGTTTCCGGTGTGGTGCTATTGCCTGCGGTGCTGGTCGGGGTGCCGGGTGTCAGGGTCGCGATTTCGTAAACGTAATCGTTCCCTGAAACCGTCACCAGAACCCGATCGCCAACCGCAAGGTCCGCTTCCGAGTTCGCGGGAATATAAACGTTACCGGCAGCATCGGAATCCTGCGACGCAATCGACGCGCCCAAAACAACCGTTGCCGGCGTAATAGTCAATGCTCCGGGTGCGGAGACATCCACATCAACACTGCTGGTGGAAAGGTTATAGGTATCAGAACCATTGGCCGTGGCACTAATGGTGTAGAGGAAGTCAGAGACGCTACCCGGGTAGCTGTCTATGTTTGTCTGATTGACATCAAACACCGGTGCCGAGGCGACCGTTGACACAGTAACGTCTACCGTCACCGTAACCTGACCACCTGCAAATGACAGGGTTGCGGCATTATGAATGACCGCACCACCGCCCACCGCAGACCATGCCGTCGCCGGCAGCAACGCAAACGCGGCTGCCATGCTGACGAGGATCCTTGTCAGGGCTTTCATGTCATTTTTCTCCTTAAAAAAACGGGGCCAGGAGGACTCCGGCCCCGATCAAGGGGGACTATCAGTCGATAGTGACCTGGAACAGCACAGAAGCCGTTTCGCCACCGGCAAGCGTGCCACCGGTACCGTTACCCAGGCCTGCAGCCGTATCGTCACCACCCACACCCGCGTAGACATAGATGGTGCTGCCATCGGTCTCTACGGCATCACCGTTGTCTGCGGTGTCGGCATAACCCACCAAACCGCCGCCGTCGACATCCATCTGTACGGAGCTGGCAACATAGGTGGTGAATTGCGGTACAGGATCGGATACCACGATGTTTTGGGCATCGCCGTAACCCGCCGGGTTTTCCACTACGACCAGGTACTCCATGGTGTCGCCGGGGTTACCGTTCACACCGCTGTCGTAATAGGTCTGGCCATTGAAGCTGGTAGACGTACCCGTGCCGTTGGGGTTGCTGTCGTTGCGAACAAACTTGGTTACCGTCAACGCGGAGCGATAGACCGTGTACAGCACACTGTCGTCTGCCGTCACGCCAGCATCTGCGACGGAGGTATAGGTCACCGTCACGTTGTGCGTACCGGTAGGCGGCGTGGTCACGGTATCGGTGGTGACAGTGATCGTCGCCGTGCCCTGTTCACCGATGATCAGACCGGCAGCAAAGCTGTTTGCCAGCGCCGAGCCAACAGTGATCGTGGCCGTGTTGTTGGCTGCACCGGTGGATTCATCGATGGCCGTCACGGTAGCCACCTCGGCAGTACCCGTCGGGTCCAGCACGATGGTGTCGCCAACCGCAATCAGGTTCACTTCGCTATCGTCTGTGCCATCAAATGGCACCGTGAAGGTGGTCGCGCCGGCGGTGATGGCTGCGGCGGTGGTGCTGCCACCCAGCACGATGGAGGCATCGCCACCAAACGCCGGATCACCATCCATATTGGTATTCACAGACGCATTGGTAATGTTGTAGGTGTCATTACCATTGGCCGTGGCCGTGACCGTATAGACCTGGTTGTACAGGGTGCTTTCCGTCGCCGGATCCACGTCTGCAGGTGCAGACAGAATCGGCGCCGAAGCAACCAGATTGACAGAGAAAGATACCGAGGCAGTGACAGCGGTTTGCGCATTCCCCGCGGCATCATCGAAGTTGACCGTCACCGTATTGGTGATGGAGGTGTTGGCCGCTGTACTGGCATAAGCCGTGATCGGTGAGATCATCGAGCCTGCCAGCAAGGCTGCGCCAAGGTAGCGTACAGCTTGCGATTTCATAAGAGGTGTCCTCTATGTACGCGCCGTTTTGGAACCACCCGGATGGCGCGGCGCAATCATCACCCGGGGAATGCCTGGATTCGTGTCAGGTCGACACTTACTTGACGAGCACGCTGAAGCCCACGCTGCCCGTTGTATTCGGTTGGATATCAGGAACCACCCAGCGCAGCGCGTTGTACTGCTCCGGCATCGCCGTGCGTGTTTCGCCACCTTGCGAGTAGGTCAGGGCAGCGGCTTTCTTGAAGCTCTTGCCGCCATCAATGGAAAACAGCATGTCTGTTCCCTCGCCCCAGGCGCTGCCGGCGATAAAAGACGCACCATCAGGCACGGGGTTATCGAGCTTCACATTGGTGGCCGATTCATCGCCGCTGTTGGCGTAGGTGATGGTGTAGTACAAGGTCTCGCCCGGCGCTGCGTCGCCAGCCTCCTGACGCTGAACGTCGGTGTTGCCGTCGGCATCCGTCGTCTGCACATCGCGCTCAACCTTGACGGTGACGCTGACCTGCGGGGCAGCCTGTGCCGCACCGGCCATTAGTAGCCCGGAGCACAGCAGGGCTGCCGGTACCGTGAGAAAACGTAGTCGCGTGTTCATGGTTGTCCTCCTGGGGGAGTCAGGTCATGCAGGTATGGGCATCGCGGGCTTCACAAGCCGCGTATCCCGTTGGAAAAAGAAAGAAATGTGCCATTAGTGACCACTGACAGTGATTTGGCGACGAAAGGCGCCATTGGAGTGATATGTGGTCATGATCGACCCGGGATACGGCCCGATGGCGACACAAAAGCGTCACAAACCGTGCGACTTTAGACAAAATAAGTGTGATTTGTGTCACAAAGAGCCAGCCAGTGACATTTTTGATCCCATCCCGATCCATCCTGAGCACATCCTTGTCACAAGCCGCAAATAGGGGGAGAACCCCTGTCGTTATTCTGGTTTGTGACCCCCGTCACAGATACGAAAATAATAGTACCCGTCACAGCTTAAAGAAAGATTAAAAATTGATTTATGTCAGGAAGTTAGCGAAAAGGCCGGGGGAAACGGCAAGAACAGTGGAAATCAGCAGGTTTCAGGTAGCCAAATCCCCTGATGCAAGGCAGCATTGACCCGGCAACGGCCTGCGCACTCCCCTGCCGGGCATTCTGGCACGCAAGCTAATTGAGCCAGCCAGCCCCATGTCGTCATGCCTGCACTGAACACGGAATAATCTGAAATCCCTGGCGTTTTGACAGGCCGAAGAGGCTCACCGCTAGCACCCTTCCAGCGACTCCCCTCTCGCTCCGCTGTCACAGGCTTCATGCTAGAGTGAGCCTGGAATAAAGGATTCGGTGAACTACACCGACGGAATCACGGAGAGAATCTGCCATGCGCTGGATCAAACTGGGCCTGCCTCTTACCACCCTTTTGCTTGGTGCCTGCGACGACGCACCGCCCCCGGCAGCCCCGCCACCGGAAGTGTTTGTGGTCACCGCCAGCGAGCAGCCCTACCAGCCCGAGCGCACCTTCACCGCCCGGATTGATTCGCGCAGCGATGTGAACATCACCGCCCAGGTGTCCGGCAAGCTCACCGCCGTGCATTTCCGCGAGGGTGACATGGTGGAAGCCGGGGCCCCCCTGTTCGATATCGACCCTGCCCCCTATGAGGCCGCCCTGTCGCGGGCCAAGGCGGAGCATGAGCGGGCCAAAGCCACCCTGGCAGAAGCGAAAAGCAACTTTGCCCGTGCCAACAAGCTGGTGGACAAGGGGTATATCTCCGATTCGGAGTACGACACGCTCAAGGCCCGTCAGCAGGAAGCGGAAGCCGCGGAACAATCCGCTCGCGCCACACGGGAAAGTGCCCAGGTGGATCTGTCCTATACCCATATCCAGGCGCCCCAGGCCGGGCGGGTGGGACGCTCCATTGCCTCGGTTGGCGATGTGGTCAGCCCCGGTTTCGGCACCCTGACCACCCTGGTGGGCGGCAACGACATGCAGGCGGTTTTCCAGATCCCCGAGCGCCTGCTCACTGAAGCGGCCATGAGTGACAACCAGCCCAAACCGTCAGAGATTGAAGTGGGTCTGGAACTACCCAATGGCAGCGAGTACCCCTACACCGGCAACATCGTTTACGTCTCCAACCGGGTGGACAGCAACACTGGCACCGTGGAAGTTCGCGCGGCCATGCCCAACCCCCGCGACCTGCTTCGCCCCGGCATGTTTGTGCAGGCCCATGTCCGCCTCAAGCAAAGTCTGAGCGGCCTGATGATTCCCCAGGCCGCCCTGCAGGTGGATCAACAAGGCACCTACGTCTTTACCGTCAACGCCAATAACCGGGTATTGCGCAACAACCTGATGACCGGCGACCGCTTCGGCGAAAATGTGCTGGTCACCGAAGGGCTGGTGGCCGGGGAAAAAGTCATCCTGCGTGGCATCCAGAAAGTGCGCCCCGGCAGTGAAGTCCGGGCATCCAGCTACAAGCCCGCCACCGCCCCCCATATCGGCAGCCAGTCCGAAAAAGCCCACAGCGACGACACTGCCAAGGCGAACGCGTCAGCGGAGACGGACAACAACGGGGGTACTGCTCCGTGATCAGCGGCGTCTTTATTCAACGACCCAAGCTGGCCATGGTGGTGGGCCTGGTGATCACTTTCACCGGCTTGCTGGCCATGAAACTGCTGCCCATTTCCGAATACCCGGAAGTGGCGCCGCCGCAGATTTCCGTGAGCGCCAGCTGGCCCGGCGCCTCCGCTGCAATCATGGAAGAATCCGTGGGGCAGGTGATCGAGGATGTGGTCAACGGGGTGGAAGGCATGGCGTACATGTCGTCCAGCTCCTCCAACAATGGCAGCTATAGCCTCGCCATTACCTTCGAGGTAGGCGAAGACCCGGACATGGCCCTGGTGCGGGTGCAAAACCGCGTCAAGCTGGCCGAGCCCTCGCTACCGTCAGAAGTCCGCGCCCAGGGCCTGACCATCGACAAGCGTTCCCCGGATATACTCTTCACCATCAACCTGTATTCCCCGGACGGTTCCCTGGACGAGCTGTTCATTGCCAACTACAGCCTGCTCAATGTGCAGAACCCGCTCAAGCGGGTAGAAGGTGTCTCCGATGTGAGCGTGTTCAGTTCCGCGGACTATTCCATGCGCCTGTGGATGGACCCGCCACAGATGACCGCGCTGGGCATTACCCCGGACGACATTTCCAATGCCCTGCGCGAACAGAACGTGCAGGCACCCGCCGGCAAAATCGGCGCGCCGCCTTTCGATGGCACCCTCAGCACCGAGTATGCCCTGCAGCTGGAGGGGCGACTGAAGGATGTGAAGGAATTTGAAAACATCATCCTGCGTGCCGACGAAAACGGCGCCATGGTACGGCTGGGGGATGTGGCACGCATCGAACTGGGTCAGCTCTCCTACAGCATTGCCGCCAACTACCAGAATCATCCCACCACGGTAATGGCCGCCTATCTGGCACCGGGCGCCAATGCCCTGGCCACCGGCAATGCCCTCAAGCAGGCACTGGAGGAACAGAGCAAAACCTTCCCCGACGGTCTCGAATACGCCATCGGCTACGACACCACCCGCTATGTGGAAGTGGCGATTCGCCAGGTCACCACCTCGCTGCTGATGGCCGTGGGCCTGGTCATCCTGATCACCTTCATTTTCCTCGGTGACTGGCGTCCGACGCTGGTCCCCACGGTGGTGATCCCGGTATCCCTGATCGGGACCCTGGCGATCATGCTGGTGGCGGACATGTCCATCAACACCATTACCCTGTTTGGCCTGATCCTGGCCATCGGCATCGTGGTGGATGATGCCATCCTGGTGGTGGAAAACACCGACCGGCACCTTCATGAAGATCCCAACATCACCACCCGTGACGCGGTGACCCGCACCATGGAAGAGGTGACCGGGCCGATCATCGCCACCACCCTGGTGTTGCTGGCCGTGTTCATCCCGGTGGCGCTGATGCCTGGCATCACCGGCATCATGTACAACCAGTTCGCGGTAACCATCTGTGTGGCCGTGGTCATTTCCTCCATTTGCGCATTAAGCCTGAGCCCGGCAGTGGCCAGCCTGGTACTGCGCCGGGATAAAGGCGAAGCCGCCTGGTACCGCGCCTTCAACAAGGGCTTTGCCAAGGTCACCCTGGGCTACTCCCGGGTAGTCGGCGGCCTGCTGGGCCGACGCGGCCTGACTCTGGTGCTGTATGCGCTGATCATGCTGGGCCTGTTCTTTGGTGCCCGCGCCGTGCCCACCGGCTTTGTGCCCATGGAGGACAAGGGCTTGCTGCTGGTGAATGTCCAGCTGCCGGACGCGGCGTCCATCAACCGCACCGAAGCCGTTATCGAACAGGTGCAGACATTGCTGGACAATGACCCGGCGGTGGAATCCGCCACCATGATTGCCGGCTTCTCCATGCTCACCGGCGGGGTGCAGAGTAACGGCGGCACCGGCTTTGTGGTGCTCAAGCACTGGGATGAAAGGCCGGATTTCCAGGACATTTCCCTGGCCGTCTCGGCGCGGGTTACCCAGCAGGCTTACCAGACCATTCCCGAAGCCCAGATCCAGTCCTTCCCGCCGCCCTCCGTACCGGGCATGGGCGCCGTGGGCGGCCTGGAACTGGTGCTGGAAGATACCCTGGGGCGCAGCCATGCGGATCTGGCCGGGGCCATGCAGCTGCTGACAGCGGCGGCCAACCAGTCGCCGTTGATTGGCAGCGCCTCCACCAGCTTCCGGGCCAACGTGCCCATGTACCGCATCGATATTGACCGCAACAAGGCCAAGACCCTGCAGGTACCGCTGACCAACATCTTCTCCGCCCTGCAGAGCCAGCTGGGCTCCAGCTACATCAATGACTTCTCCCTGTTCGGGCGCACCTTCCGGGTGATGATGCAGGCCGATCCGGCCTACCGGTCCGACCTGAAGGACATCGAACGGCTTTATGCCCGCAGCAGCAACGGCAACATGGTGCCGTTGTCCACCCTGCTCACCACCGAACCGGTGCTGGGCGCCGACATCACCAACCGCTTCAACCTGTACCGCTCCGCCATTCTCCGCGCCCAGCCCGGCGAGGGCGTCTCCAGCGGTGATGCCATGGCCGAACTGGAACGCGTGGCAGCCGAGGTATTACCGGAGGGCTATCAGGTGGAATGGACCGGACAGAGCTATCAGGAGCGCAAGGCCGGCAACCAGATCGGTATCGCCTTTGCCCTGGCCATGGTGTTCATCTACCTGTTCCTGGTGGCGCAATACGAAAGCTGGTCGGTGCCGGCGGCGATTATCCTGGTGGTTCCCATCGCCGTGGCCGGGGCCATCGGCGGGCTGCTGATGGTAGGGAAGATCGGCATTCCCCAGCTGGGCGCGCTGGACCTGTTTGCCCAGGTGGGGCTGGTGTTACTCATCGGCCTGGCCGCCAAGAACGCCATCCTGATTGTGGAATTCGCCCGTGAACGGCGAGAACAAGGCGGCCTGTCCATTCTGGAAGCCGCCGCCGAAGCCGGCCGCCTGCGCTTCCGCGCTGTGTGCATGACCGCCCTGTCGTTTGTGCTGGGCATTTTGCCGCTGGCCTTTGCCAGCGGCGCCGGCATGTTCAGTCAGCTTTCACTGGGCCATACGGTGATGTGGGGGATGCTGGCAGCACTGCTGATAGGCACACCGATGATTCCCGCGTTCTATGCCATCGTGCAGAGCACCCGGGAAACCCTGAAACAGAAATTGCTGAAGTAGGAGTTTCGAGTTTCGAGTTTCGAGTTTCGAGTTTCGAGTTTTCAGGATTGTGCTTTACCCAATGACGGCCAGCACACTGCTGCTAACCTCACTACGAAGCCGCTGTAGGAACGTAGCGTAGCGCAGTAACGCACGCAGTGCGGCCCGAAGGGTAGGCGTAGCGAATAACGGTGGTTCCACCGCGATTAACCGCTTTCAACCAGCTATCGCGGTCGAACGATCGCTCCTACAACAATATCCGGCCGCTGTAGGAGCGTCGCTCGCGGCGCGAACCCGAGCCCTGGCGAGGGAAGATTCTGCCAGCTCGTGCACACCTTTTTGAAACCTTCCATAGCCTGGAACCCCTGATCGACCCTGCGATCCACTCCGCGCTTCGCACGGTTCGCGCCTCAAGCGGCGCTCCTGCAGTGGCATCGAAAATCCCGGCAGCCACATCCGTTACGAATGCATCCAACCTTTCCGCTTGTGACTTTTAAAGCGTGTTGCTGCTTTTCAGCCATAAAAAGGTTCATCGCAGATTTGAGGGAATGTTATGCCGTCATGCCAGAGGTCGGACGTCTGAAGTCTGACGCTGAACCCAAAATCACGCGGTCAGGTGATAGCTGATTTGTGCAATGCAGGAGTGGATCGCGACCAGCTTTTGTCCTTGTGATTGTTCTTGTGTTTGTGCCAGCAGCTTTGATGCTGCCGTTTTCTGTCTTTCGCGTCAGACGTCCGACTTCAGACGTTCGACCAATCTTTTTCGTGCTCATCCGCGAAGAACCATAAAAAAACCCGGCGATTTGCCAGGTTTTTTTTATGGCTGGAAGGCCCCTACTTGATCATCTTCTTGATCATGTTGACCCTGTCACCATAGGGCGCATAGCGCATCTTGATATCGAACAGGGTGGTGGCCTTGAGGATACTGCGCTGGTGGGAAAACACGCTGAACGAGTTCTGGCCGTGGTAGGCACCCATGCCACTCTCACCCACTCCGCCGAAAGGCAGGTTGGGGTTGGCCACATGCATCACCGTGTTGTTGATACAGCCACCGCCGAACTGGGTGTTGGCCAGCACGTGTTGTTCCACATCCTTGCTCTCGGTGAACAGATACAACGCCAGCGGGTGTTCCGGCAGCTTCTTGATATTGCCGATCAGCTCTTCCAGCGAGGAGTAGGTCACCATTGGCAATACCGGACCGAAAATTTCTTCCTGCATCACCGCATCATCCATGCTCACATCTTTTAACAGCGTTGGTGCGATAAAGCGTTGGCCTGCATCCGTCTGGCCACCGGTCAGCACCTTGGCCTTGTCGATCAGAGCCGCGACCCGCTCGAAGTGACGATCATTGATCATGCGGCCCAGATCCGGGCTTTGCACCGGATTGTCGCCGTACCATTCCTTCAGGGTAGCCACCAGCTCCTTCTCGAAGGCATCCTTGATGTCCTTGTGGACGTGCAGGTGATCCGGTGCCACGCAGGTCTGGCCCACGTTGAGCATCTTGCCGGCCAGGGTACGACGGGCGGCGATCTTCAGGTTGGCATCCTTGTGGATGATGGTGGGGCTCTTGCCGCCCAGCTCCAGCGTCACCTTGGTGAGGTGTTTGGCCGCGGCCGCCATGACAATACGGCCCACCCGCGGGCTGCCGGTAAAGAAGATGTGATCGAAGCGCTGCTCAAGCAGGGCATTGGTCACTTCGGTGCTACCCTTGAACGTGGCCACATACTCTTCGCTGAAGCACTCCTTCATCATCTTCTCAACCACATCTGCCACGGTGGGGTTCAGGGAAGAAGGCTTCAGTACAGCGGTGTTACCCGCCGCGATAGCACCAATCAACGGCTGCACCAGCAACAGGAAAGGATAGTTATACGGTCCCATCAGCATGGTCACGCCCTGGGGGACGGACTCGATGCGACTGCGACCCGGCTGCGCCCACATGGTGGTGGCCACCCGTTTGGGCTTCATCCAGTTCTTCAGGTGCTTGATGGTGTGCTTGAGATCCTCGTAGGCAGTGCTGATCTCGATATAGGCTTCGAATTCCGGGCGGCCAATATCGGCTTTCAGCGCTTCCTGAATTTCCGTTTGATACTTTACCAGCGCACTCTTCAGCTTCTTCAACTGCTGGATGCGGAATGCATAGCTTCGCGTTGCGCCGGATTCAAAATAACGACGCTGCCTGGTCACCGCTTCCGCGGCCCAGTCCTGTGACTGATTGATATTTTTGTCGTCGAGTACCGCACCCATGACCTGTCTCCTTGATGTGCCTGCAAACACTGCAACTGGAAACAGAGTGTTTCACGGGTACTGGGACGGCACCATGAGATTTGCTTCATTCAACTGACCAAAAACACCATCTCCTGACTGTGAAAGCGCAAAGGTAGACGCAACAACTTCACCTGTATATTCATGCGACTGGAGTCAACGCCTTAACAAGGTTGCCGTGAAGGTTATGTCACCCTTCACAACAGCCTCAGACACCCATGGCTCATTGATTTCAATTCACTTAGTATCAGACAAATGCTGGCCAGGCGTTTACCTGGCCACAAAGGATCTGGATCTTCTAAAAGGGCTAACGGATATGGCTAATCTTCCTGCTGCACGCAGCACCATTATACCTCTTCGCACCGCTCTGCTGACCCTCTCCCTGGGCGCCTTAATCAGTGGCTGTGCTTCCCTGGGCAGCGACGCAGGCACCCGCAGCGATAATCCCCGCACTCTGGCCTCGCTGAGCCAACCCAGTGATCAGCAGGCCTGTTACGACCGCGACCGCGAACCCTATACCCCGCTGGTGGATGCCCACTTCCACCCGCGTCCGTTCGGTGGCGCTGCCATCCCGGTTGAAAAGCTCCACACCATGCTGGAAGACCAGGGCGTTCGCTTTGTGAACTATTTTGGTATCGGGCAAATTCTGGAACTGGATTCCGGCTGCAACTATTACCTGGATTGCCCCGGCGTCACCGCCATGCCCAGCATCAAGAATGATTTCGTGAATGGCATGGAAACGGTGGCCTATCCCTCCGAGAACCTGCACATCACCCTGTCCATGACCTTCATGGATCTGGCACACCCCGACAACATCGCGGAATTGATTGAACTCTACGACCGCGAGTACCCGGGCATGTTCAGCTGGAGTGGTGAACTGAATGTCATGAAGCAGGCCTTGCTGAAGAACAATCACGAGCCCGCCACCATAGAATCCATCAACCAGTGGGGTCCGTTCATGAAGGTGCTGCGCGAGCGCGGCATCCCGGTCACTTTCCATTCCGATCTGGGCAACGACGCCAACCCCACCGAGTTCCTGCCGTTGATGCAACACATTCTGGAGACCTATCCGGACAACAAGATCGTCTGGGCCCATATGGGGCTGTCCAAGGAACTGGGCAACATGGATCCTGCCCGCCATGTGGAGATTCTCGGCAACCTGCTGGATACCTATCCGCACCTGATGCTGGATATCTCCTGGGACGTGCTCTACAACGAGTATCATCAGTGGGGCGAGATCTATGTCCCCTTCCTCAACAAATACTCCACTCGCATTCTGCCCGGCACCGACTTCGTTGCAGCGGGTTACAAGGCCGATGACCAGTATGCCAAGGAGCTGGAAGTCACCAGCAGAGTGCTCAGGGCTCTGGATGACCAGGCGTTCCACAACATTGCCCTGGGCGCCAACTACTTCAAGCTGATGGAACTGGATTACAACGCACCCAATGTCTGTCCGGCAGATGAAAACAACTGATAACGAAAGGAATCGGGAATGCGAAAATTAGCCACTCTTTCAGCGGCGTTTTGCGTCGCCACGCTTGCGTCACCCGCCACTGCGGAAACCGGTTCGCAGGATGTAGAGCAACAACTGCAGGAACTGAAAACCCTGCGCCAGAACCTGGAACAACAGAGCCAGCAATTTGATCAACGCATCCAGCAGCTGGAGACCGAGCTGTATGGGGAAAGCGCCGCGCCACCGGCCGCCACGCCCCAGCCAGGCAGAAGCCTGGGCTACCGTCCCGGCCGGGGCTTCAACCTGTTCAGTTCAGACATGGGCGAGGTAAATTTCGGAGTCTTCAGCTACACCCGTTACCTGAACCAGAAAGACTTCGACCGCACCTATACCGACAGCTTCGGGAACACCAGCAACATCGATCCACGCAATGACTTCCAGTTCCAGAAAGTGAACATCAGCTTCAAGGGCTGGATCTTTGATCCCAAGTTGCAATACCTGTTCTATACCTGGACTTCCAACACCAGCCAGGGCGACCCGGCCCAGGTGGTGGTGGCCGGGAACCTGGGTTATCACTTTAACCCGGCGTTCAAACTGTATGCCGGTATCGGTGCTCTGCCCTCTACCCGGTCTACCAACTACACCTTCCCCAACTGGCTGAAGAACGACCACCGCACCATCGCCGATGAATTCTTCCGTGGTTCCTACACCACCGGCATCTGGGCCGAAGGCAAAATCGCCGACGGCCTGATGTACCGCGCCATGCTCGGCAACAACCTGAGCCAGCTGGGCGTCAGCGGCAATCAGCTGGATGACGGGCTCAATACTGCCTCCGGTTCATTATGGTGGATGCCCACCACCGGAGAATTCGGCCCCGGCGAAGGATTCGGTGATTACGAATTCCACGAACAACTGGCCACCCGCTTTGGCATTCACTTCACCCACAGCCGGGAGGATGCCCAGGCCCAGCCGGGCACCAACTCATTCGAAAATTCACAGATCCGCCTGTCTGACGGCACCCTGATCTTCCAGGCCGATCCATTCGGTAACGGCACGGCCATCAATCAGGCCACCTACCAGATGGCCGCTGCCAATGCGGGCCTGAAGTACCGGGGCTGGTTCCTGGAGGCCGAGTTCTACCATCGCTGGGTGGACAAGTTCGATGCCACCGGCCCGCTGCCGGTGGACGAACTGGATGACAAAGGCTATTCCGTTCAGGCTTCCATGATGGCCATCCCCAAAGTGCTGCAACCCTATGTGGCGTATTCGGAAATTCAGGGCGAATACGGCACCCCCCATGACCTGAGCGTGGGCTTCAACTGGTTCCCGTTCAAGCGCAAGGAGTTCCGTTTCAATGTGCAGGGGTTGTATCTGAAGGATTCACCAGTGGGCTACAGCAGTGTCCCCTTCCAGCTGGGCGGCAACGGCTGGGCCTTTACCACGGATATGGTGTTGGCGTTTTAAGAAACGCTGCACGCAGCTGACGCCTGACGCCTGACGCCTGACGCCTGACGCCTGACGCCTGACGCCTGACGCCTGACGCCTGACGCCAAGAATGAAACTGCTGTGGGAGCTTGCCTGCAAGCGATTTGCCTTCGATATATATCCCATCGCCTGCAGGCAGGCTCCCACAGCGACTATGAACCCATGCTTGAAGGAGATCCGAGACCAAGCGCGAGTTTCAGGTTTTTGCCTTTCAAAACTCGCTTCTCGTAACTCGAAACTGTTTTTGTTTCCTCGCTTAGGCTCGGATCGCCTGCAGGCAGGTTATTCGCGGCGCTCACCCTCCGGGCCAGCCTGCGGCTGTTACCTCCGTTGCACTCCGGTTCCTGCGGGAAGGCGTTACACCCGCAGGTACTTGGCCGCTTTGCTATCTGCCTTCTTGGCCAGCGGTTTCAATTCTGCAATTTTCTTGCAGACTTCATCGCACTCTTCCTTGCTCAAAGCATGACCTTCCACCGCCTTGTGCAACTGGCTCATGTAGTTGTCCAGTACAGAAATCACCGACAGGTGCACCACCGGGGCAATCGATGCCTTTTTCATTTGTGGGCGCTGCTTGCGGTGTGCCTGCTCCCAACGCTTTTCAAATTGCTTGTGATTCAGTGACATGTCCCTCTCCTTGTTCAGAATGTCAGTTTGTTAACGCTGATGCTGTTCAGCCCCAGCTCACCGCCAGTAATCCCTTCCAGGGAAACCGGCAAACTGATGTCATTGATCGATACCTTGCCCAGATCCGCTGCCAGCTGAGCATCGCTGAGGGTCATGCTGCCCACATTGAGATGCACCGTGGGCGTTACCCGCACACTGACCCTGAGGATGCCCACATCGATACCCACAGACTTGTCCGAGGCGGTTGCATCGGCATTGAAAGCGCCGCTGGTGGCAGTGGGCATGCTGATGGAGGGAATCGACACATTCGCCAGACTGGCACCGGGCAGAGAAAGCTGGCGGGTGGGTGCTGCACGATTCACCCGTATGGCCTCACCGTCCGCTGAGGGTACCGTGACGGAGCTGAGTGTCAGCTCCCCGACTCCCATCCCGGTAATAGACAAACCCGCGCTGGGCAGGCTCAGCTTGTCCAACCGCACCCCGCCAAGATCCAGGTTGCCTAGATCCAGCTGATCAATGGGTTTCATTTCGGCCACCAGGCCGGGGATATCAATGCTGGGTATCTGCAGGTCGATATCACCCAGATCCGGCACGGTGATAGTGCCCAGATCCACCGGGATATCGAGACTGCCCATGTCCTCACTGCCGTCCCAGCTACCGATCCAGCCGAGATCAATTTTCCAGTCAAGGTGAAAGCCCAGCTCCACAATGCTGCGCACCTGATTCAGCACTGCGTTGGCGTTGTTCACGCTGGCCGAGCCGTTTTCCACCTTCAGGCTGCCAATGCTGGCACTGCCCAGATTGACCGTTTCCACCTTGAGGTTATGCAGCGTGCCGTTATCAATGCTGACCTGGTCAATGGCAATCTTGCGGGACACCTGGGCGCCAAGCAGCCCCAGGCGGGTGAGTAGATCCCGTGAAACAGGCAGGGATTCCATGAGACTGTCCGCAGACAGTCGTTCCTTCAATGACATGATAGTGCCTCCTGGCATATGTATGGTGCTGCACAATCCCGTGCAGCACAGGCAACATAATCCCGAGGCGGGTTCACTGATATGCTTCAAAGGTACCAATTTTCAGGAATGTGACCTGGGTTGCAACCTGCCACAGCGGGCCGTCAGCGGTTATACTTGGCAGCCGTTGAATAGCCGAGGGAAGCCGACGCCATGCCGTCCTTTGATATTGTCTCCGAGATTGATGAAGTGGCCCTGCGCCACGCGGTGGAAAACGCCAACCGAGACCTGGCAAACCGTTTCGATTTTCGGGGTGTAGAAGCCAGCATCGAGCAGCAGGGCCTGACCGTCACTCTGAAAACAGTCTCTGACTTTCAGGTTCAGCAGCTGGAAGATATTTTTGCCAAGGCCGCCGTGAAGCAGGGAATCAGTGCCGCTGGCGCTGATCGCCCTGAAAAACCGGAGCATAGCGGCAAGACCTTTTCCCTAACCCTGACCTTCAAGCAAGGCCTTGATCAGCCCACCGCCAAGCAGATCGTGAAAATGATCAAGGACGCCAAACTGAAGGTACAGGCCTCCATCCAGGGTGAACAGGTGCGCGTGAATGGCAAGAAGCGCGACGATCTTCAGGAAGCCATTGCACTTCTGAAAGCATCCAAACTGGAGATCCCTCTACAGTTCAATAATTTCAGGGACTAACATCAGCTTCTAGCTACAAGCTACAAGCTACAAGCTACAACGAGAGTGAATCGTTGTAGATACTGAAACGCAAGGGGCCGCGCCTGGAATTCGGACGCGGCCTCTTGCGTTTTGACAGACGGTTTTTGTAAGAGCACCGCTTGAGGTGAGAATAAAAGGTGTCGAGTTTCGAGAAGCGAAGATCAAAACTCGCTACAAAGGAAAGGTTATCTTTTGAATTTCGAAACTCGCTTCTCGTAGCTCGTAGCTCTCATCATCGAAACAGTTTTTTCACCGGCGTAAAGGTGGTATCCGCCTTTAACTTCTTCACCTGCTCCGGGAACTGGCTCTTGCGTGCCTTTTCGCCCAGCCACATCAACGCCTTGTTGGCACCGGGCGTGGCCTTGCGAACCAGCTCCGCACTCATCCGCAGCGGCGCCTGGGCGGGCCAGAAATATTTTGTCAGGGTCCGTGGCAGACCCAGCTTGTCCGCCGCTTCGTCGCCCAGGATATAGCGGGAGTAACCGGCACGCAGGGTGTACTCCAGCTTGCCGAGATTTTCCTGCAGCCAGCCCTCGCGATTCTGCAACGAGGCATTCCCAAGCGCCTCACCCAGCCTGCGAGTATCCTCATCGCTCTGGCCAATGGTGGCGATCAGGTGATACAGGGCGCGCATGCTGTCCTGCTCATTGGTGGGCAGGATGCGCTCATCCACGCCCATCAGGTAACCCACATAACGCCACAGGTGGACAACTGCTTCCCGCTCACGACGGGAGAACAAATACCCCAGGGAGCGTAACCCGGTGAGGAAAATCACCGAGAATTCCAGAATGGTCCCCATGGAATCCCACTGATTGAGTGGATACCCCCAGCGCATGTCCCAGTTATCCGATTTGAGCAGCATGTTGCGTACCTGGGCGTGCATCAGACGAACCCGCACGGCACTCTTGAAGCCTTCCTGATCCCGCTCCAGTCCACCTGGGGTGGTCACATCCATCCAGAATTTCCCGGTCTCTACCAGACGGCGGTTTGCCATCCGGTCCAGCTGCCCGGTAAAGACCAGCGGCTTGGCCGCAGCACCAGCTAAATAGCCGCCCATCAGCGACATGTTCCGCAGCACCAGCTCCCCGGAGATACCCACCCGATAGGACACTTCGCAACCCAGACGGATCAGGTCACGATCCAGCCAGATAGGCTCATGATCGACCTGCCGAAACAAGTCAACCAGCTCTTCCGGCGGCGCCTCGACACTGTTGATGCCATGCTCCAGCGCCTGGTCCAACATCTTGCGACCCTGCCCGGCAGGCAGTTGGCCATACATGGCGACCACGGCATCAGCCAGGGGATCACCGGAAAGGATGGATTCACGGATCACCTTCATCTGCCCTTCCGTTGGCTGGGGATCAGAACCCAGTATCCACCTGAACAGTCTCCGCACTTTCTTGACGCCCGGACGATTGGGGTCACCCACACGGTTAAGCCGGGCGGGATCCAGCGGCAGCTCCTGCAACATGGCGGTCATGGTTCTCTCCTTTCTGCCCATGACTGGGCAAATAAAAACTGACAAGTTCTAATTGCCATACCTTGTCCGTGAGGCTGCGCGCTGGCAAGGATATCGCGGGCATAATGTCCTTCTATGACAGAAACAGAATGCACTTTTTTATCCACCGGTGACCTGCTACCGTCCCCGCATTACAAAAAGAAAGGAATCCTCATGAGCAACACTGTGAACAGCCATGCGCAACGCATGACCCTTCTCTGGTTCACCGTCTTATCTGCACCCTTGATGATCGGTATCGCCATCAGCCTGCTGGTCTGGTTTGGTAACTTCAAAGCACCTGCTGAACTCCTGCCCGCCGACACCCTGCGTATGGTCGCCATGGGAGCCATGGGCTTGATGTTGGTGATTGCCCGCCCGCTGCGAAACCTTGTCCTGTCTCCTTCCGCCATTGCCGGACGCCCCCTGCAGAGCCATACAGTGAGTGAGGATATGGATCAGCAGGCCGCGGCCAAAACCCAGGCCAGCATGTTCATGCTGCTGGGTGCGCTGGACTTCGTTTCGGTGATCATCATTGCACTTAGTCTGATGCAGGCCGATGCCGAGCTGGCGTTGCTAAATGGCATCTTCACTCTGGTACTGGCCGTGGTCGCCAAACCGGATTTCGCCATGTTGATTACAGACACTGCAAAGCAACTTCGCCAGACAACATAACTCTGGTGTCGTGACAGCATCTCGCCTGATGCGCAGCAGTTGCGTTGATGTGATTTTTCCCTTTCTGGCGATGTAACAATTTCTATTGAACACCCTGGGTAAAATCCTGTTAATGAACATCGTTTAACAAAATGCCGGCTCCCGCCTATAACAGGCTTGATGACAACAACAGGGAGCCAGACCATGGCCTTACCACATCGACTCGGACATCTCCTGGCAGGGCTATCGTTACTGCTGACGCTCACGCTTTCGCAAAGCCTGCATGCCGCAGGCCTGATGCAACCGGTCAACACCACATTCCCCGCGCTACAGATTCGCGAACAACATGTCACCGTGGATGTGGAAGACGGTTACGCCATCACGGAAGTGGAACAGGTTTTCCATAACCCCAACGATCAGGATCTGGAGGCTTACTACCGCTTTCCGGTTCCGGAAAAAGGCACCGTCGCCGAATTCACTGTCTGGATAGATGGCAAACCCGTGACGGGCGAAGTGCTGGAGAAGCAAAAGGCTCGCGAGGTTTACCAACAGGAAAAGGCCGCAGGGCGCGACGCCGGGCTCACCGAGAAAGACAGTTATAAAGCCTTCGACGTATTCGTCAGCCCGGTACGCGCAGGGCAGAACACCCGCGTAAAGCTGGTTTACCTGCAGCCGGCATTTATCGATACCAGCATCGGGCGGTACGTCTACCCTCTGGAAGAAGGCGGCGTGGATGAACAAACACTCTCGTTCTGGACTGCCAACGAAGCAGTCAAAGAACATTTCACCTTCACGATGAACCTGCGCAGCAGTTATCCCGTCGATGCCGTACGACTCCCCGCTCATCCCCAGGCCTTGGTTACCCAGAGCGGCCCGCAAAAATGGACCGTCAAAATAGACAACCGATCCGTGGCCCATCAGGAAGGCCAGCCGCAGAATAATGCCGCCCCACCTGCCTTCCGGCTCGATCAGGATATCGTGGTGTACTGGCGTCACAAGGCAGGCTTGCCTGGTGCTGTGGATCTGGTTGCCTACAAGGCACCCGGCAAGGACCGCGGTACCTTCATGATGACACTCACCCCCGGCGACGACTTGCCGCCAATCAGCAATGGCAGCGACTGGATCTTTGTGCTGGATATTTCCGGCTCCATGCAAGGCAAACTGGCCACACTGGCCGATGGTGTCAGTAAAGCGCTGGGCAAAATGCGCCCCGAGGATCGTTTTCGCATCGTGCTGTTTGATGATCGCGCCGAGGAGATGACTTCCGGTTTTGTCACCGCCACCCCGGAATCCGTGCAGCGTTACACTGGCAAACTTTCCCGGCTGCAAACCCGTGGCGGCACCAACCTGTTTGGCGGACTCAGTCTGGCCCTGAACCCCCTGGATGCGGACCGCCCTACCGGCATTGTGCTGGTCACGGACGGTGTCGCCAATGTGGGGAAAACCCGGCAAAAAGATTTTCTCGAATTACTGGAAAAACATGACGTCCGTTTGTTCACCTTTGTCATGGGCAACAGCGCCAACCGGCCACTGCTCACCGCCATGACCGATGCCAGTAATGGCTTCGCCATCAGTGTCTCGAACAGCGACGACATCGTCGGCCAGATTCTCACCGCCACCAGCAAACTGACGCATCAGGCGATGAACGACGTGCACATTGATATTGATGGCGTGCGCACCGCAGACCTGCAACCGCAACGAATCGGCACCGTCTATCACGGGCGTCAGATCATCCTCATGGGGCACTACTGGGGCGATGGCCCGGCAAACGTCACGTTTAAAGCCAATGTGGGCGGCGAAGACAAAACCTATCGCACTGGTTTTGATTTCCCCAAACAGGGCGGGGCAAACCCCGAGCTGGAGCGCCTGTGGGCCTACGCGACCATCCAGCAGATGCAACGGGAGATCGATAACTTCGGTGAAGAAAAAGACCTGCAAAACGGGATTGTGGATCTGGGCATCGAATACGGGCTGGTCACCAACTACACCTCCATGGTGGTACTGCGCGATGAGATGTTTGCCCAATACGGGATTGATCGTCGCAACGCCAAGCGTCGTGAACTGGAAAAGCTGGCACAGGCACAACGGCAAAGCGTCCCGCCCACCAGCAACCGTGTAGATAATGCACAGCCCATGTACACCTCTTCGCGTCCATCTTTCAGCGGTGGCGGTGGTGGCGGCGCATTCAGCCTCGGCGCACTGCTGCCCTTCCTGATACTCTTGGTGGCGGGTCAGCGACGTCGTCGATCATAAGACAACAGGAGATAGCAGGATGGATGAAGGGTTCTGGCAGGATAAGTGGGACAAAGGGGAAATCGGCTTTCATCTGAACCAGGTACACCCCTTGCTGAAACGCTTCCTGCCAGCCCTGTCTCTTGCGCCTGGGCAACGAATTTTTGTCCCCCTGTGTGGCAAGAGTCTGGACTTGGGGTACCTGCTTGAGCAAGGTCTGACCGTGGTGGGCGTAGAGTTATCGGAAAAGGCCGTTATTGCCCTGTTTGAACAGCGGGGAGTACAGCCCGAGGTGCACGAGTGGACTGCGGGTAAATACTATCAGCACGGTAATTTCAGCGTATTCCAGGGCGATATTTTCGCGCTGGACATCGCCACCCTGGGCAAGGTGGATGCGATTTATGATCGCGCGGCGCTGATTGCGCTGCCCGATACCCTGCGGCAACGCTATGCCCGGCATCTGGTAACGCTGACCCAGCGCTCCCCGCAGCTGCTCATTACACTCAGCTATGATCAACCACAAATGGAAGGCCCACCCTTCTCGGTAGACCCGCAGTTGGTCTCTTCGCTGTATGACGAGACTTATCTCATCGAACGATTAAGCGAAAAAAACATCATTTGCCACGAGCCGCGCTTTGCGGAACGTGGCCTCACCGCACTGTATGAACAATGCAGCCTGCTGACCGCCCGTTAAAGCGGAGCCGGCATTCGGGGCTACCAGGGCAGGACCGAACCATCGCTGTGCCAAAAGGTACCAGTGTTATCCAGATTGAGCGCATCCATGCGCTCAATCAGATTCGCCGCAGCCTGTTCCGTGGTCAGGTTGCCGCTGTGGCCAGTCATGTCCGTCTGCACCCAGCCCGGGTGAAGAATCGCCACCGCAATGCCTTTCGGTTTCAGGTCATGCGCCAGGGATTTGCCCGCCGCATTAAGTCCTGCCTTGCTGATCCGGTAACCATACTTGCCCCCGGAGGTATTGTCCGCAATGGAACCCATCCGCGATGTCATCAGGCCAACCTTGCTGCCGGCATGGAGATTATCCAGCAAACCCAGGGTGACGCGCAGGGGCCCCAGGGTATTCACTTCGAACTGGTCACGAATCTGGTCATAGTTCATATGCTCCACCGTTTCGCTGAGCATGATGCCCGCATTGTTGAAGAGCACATCCACTGATGTATCGCCCAATCCGCTCTGCAGATTGATCACACCGTCTTCCCGGCTCACATCAATGCCATCAATGACATCCACACCCAGCTTAGCAAGCGCCGCGGACGGTTCACGACAGGTGGCGATCACCCGGTCTCCGCGGGCCTTCCAGATGCCTGCCATGGCAAGACCAATGCCCCGGTTCGCCCCGGTAATAACGATTGTTTTGCTCATGCTGTCCTCCGTTGGATTTCCAGTCCCGACAAGCTTATCCGACCAGTAACACAGCGAGGAAGTTATCAGGGAAGGTTCAATGCCTTTTCCATTTCACCCGCTGCCTGCCGGATGGAGGCTTGCTGATCATAATCACCATAGCGCTCCGAAAAACGTAACGCGTTCTCTTTATACTCCGGTCGAGTCAAGAGGGCATTCAGGCCAGCTGCAATTCGCTGAGGCTGATCCAGGGTGGCAATTTCCCCCGCACCCAGAGCCTTTACCCGACGGGCAAACATCAATTGCTCCATGTACAACGGGATCTGCATGGTCGGCGTTCCCGCCAGCATGAAGATGGCAGTGGAAGAATGGTTGCCGTGGAAAACCCCAAGATCGGATTGCTGCGCCAGCTTGCGAATATCCACCAGCCCATCCAGAAACTGGCAATGCGCGTTCTCGAAAGGCGCCCGAAACTTGCCTTGTACTTCCGGGCAATAAATCAGGGTAGGAAGCCCGGTCTTGCTTAACATGGCCAGCACCCTGTCGACACCGGGCCGACCATTCAGATAAGCAAACACCCGCTTCCCTGTTGCCTTTGGCCATTTGGGGGCGACGGGCACTGAGGGCACCCAGACCCCGCGGAATCCGTCACTGTTTTCGCGACAAAAATGATCCAACTCGGCAAAACTGGTCAATACGGAATGTCGCGAGAGTCGGTAAAGATCAGCCACACTCTGAAGTGACGGGCGGCGATTTCCGATGACATGATTAATGCTCTCCAACAGCATGAGATCTTCGCGCTCTCTTTGCGCTGCCGGCATTTTTTCCTTCATGGTGCCAAAATTTTTTCCCTCAACCGGCGGACAGAAAAAGCCATTGCCCTGAAGGGCAAAGGGAATATCCAGCAGATAGCAGGCGATCATTGCCGACGGTGCGAATTCCAGCAAGGCCGCGTCCGGATTCAACGCCTCCAGCAACCCACACCAACCGTTCACCGTGGACGCCAGCTTCTCCGCATCACGGAACCCCACGTTGCCCAGCAACTGCGAATAACAGTCCGTCCGGGTCAACTCCCAGGGTCGATAGGTCACCTTGGGCGTTTGCAGCCAGGCAACATCGAGCCCTTCAAGGGCACGCCTGGCAACCGCCACATCACGAACGATGAAGGTCAGGCGGTGCTTTTTTTCCAGCAGGACTTCAGCCAGCATGCGTAGTGGCATGATATGTCCCATGCCATGACCCAGCTCCCAGCCTACTACCAGATGCGCCATGCCTTAGCTCTCTTCCAGCAAGTTTCTGAAACAGCGCAGAGCCAGGGAATCCGGTAATTCCACCTGATCCCAGCGAACTCGCTGCCCGGCCTGAATGGTACCCACCACCTGGCAATCCTGCATCAGTCCGATGGGCGCATACTCCCGGTGCGCTTCAAAGGCCATGGCTTCTCCCCGGAACTGGAAACTGCCTAGCGCCCGCTCGATCCTGTCTCCCGGCCCCAGGTCCGTCTTGGCAATGGCACACACCCCCACCGTGGGAGAACGGCCATTGGTCAGCAATGGAGCTCTACCATCGAGTACTGCTTCGATCGTACCCACCATTTCCAGGTGACAGAGATGGAATGGCTGCAGAAGAAAATAGTAAGGCCCTTCACCCAGTTTCAGGTACTTGAGGAACCGTTGCTGGGCGTCGTCATGACGAGCCACGATAAAGACGCCCGCCGGCCCGCCCGCATTGAGCACATAGTCACTCACTGGCACGTCGCCGATCGCTTCGGCCTCAGCAGCCAGTTGCCTGGCAGCCGCTTCCAGATCGGCAGATGTCGGTCCCTGCATCCCCGGACACAGCAGCGTCCCCCCAAGGCCATTGGCCACCAGCGCCTGTTCAATCTGGATCTTGGTGCCATCGGTAAAAGCCGTAACCTGGGGCAGGCTGATACCCTGTTTTTCTGCCCAGAAAGCCATGTCGTCCGGATTGGGCGTCGGGTTCAGGAAGCCCTTGATATTGCCAAATACAACCGGCTTGAATCCCATGGCCGTCACTTTTTCATTCAGCGCCGCCAGACTGCCAGGCTGATCTCCTTCCGCTTCGGTGAGATAACCCGTCTCCACAAAGGCACTACCGACGGTGACATGAAACTCCGAGTTCATGGTGACAACGGGGATGCCACGCGCATGGGCAGAAACGACCATCTCCGTGGCCAGCAGCACATCACCACTGCATTCCACCAGCAGGTCGCAGTCAGACAACAGGGCATCGCGGTCATTGGTCAGCGCAGCAGGCAACGGATGCGCCACCTGGTCCAGCGAACGACGGGTGAACACCTGGCTGACCGTCAGGCGTGGGTGCTGCTCCAGCGCAAGCGCAAGGCCAGTACCGATAAAACCGGTGCCACAAATAGCAATACGGGACATGGACTCACCACTCTTTGCTGTTTGCTTCATCATGCCTGAGACGAAAAAAAAGCGCCCGGGCAAAACCCGGACGCTTCTTTATCACGCGAGCAGGCTTAGCGACGGCGACGACGCAGCCCGAACAGCATGCCCATCAACACAGCCGCGATACCCAGTGAACCACCGCTGGAAGAGGAGGAACCTTGCTCCTCGGCACTGTTGTCCACAGTGGTGTTGCGGAAATAACGAATGGTCTGCGTGGTTGGCGCAGGTCCTTTGGACACAGCTTCGCCCGTCATGGGGGCTGCAGCCGCCAGCTCCACGACAATCAGGTCATCCTTGCCGTCACCGTCCATGTCCGCAAAGGTCGGTGCCGCCCAACCGGAGGATTCCACATCAATGCTGCCGGTGGTGTCTTCCACTTCGGCAAAGTCCGCTGTGGACGCGGTACCCTCATTAATGAACAGACGCAGCGGCGCGGCAGACACGGTGCCCATCACCAGATCCAGGTCTCCGTCGGCATCCACATCGTGCAAGACTGCAGGCGCACCGTAATACGCAGACGTCAACGCGCTGGCTTCCATCAACGGATTGGAAGCACCAACCAGCTCATTGAAAATGAAGGCGCCATTACTATCTTCACCATCATTTTTGAAAACGCGCAGTACGTTAGAGTCCACACTGACGATATCGATATCGGTATCGTTATCCAGGTCTCCGGCTGCAAAGGCGGCATCGCCACAACCAGAGTAGGCCGCAGAAGGTGCCAGGCTGTTTTGGTAGAAGGGGTTTGAGCCATATCCTTCGTTATTGTATTGGTACTGGGTCAGCCCGGTAACAACGCCGCCCTCATCGCTTTCCACTTCTGAATAGGAAAGCTGCAAGTTGTTATAGGCACAATCCTGTCCACCAAAGAAGTCCAGGTCGCCATCATCATCCAGATCTGCTGCAGAAACCGGGTGGCCGTAGTAGCTATCGTAATCATTTTCGAACGGGCTTACCGCAATTTCCTGGCCCGCATACTGAGCACCGCCATAGAGGTCTGGCACATTAGAGAACTCCGGCGCCGTGGCACTACCCACATTTTCCCAGACACTGATACCACCGTAGTTATACGGATAGGAATCATTCTGCTCGTAGATGTGAAACAGCAGTGCATCCTTGTCGCCATCATTATCCAGATCCATCATCACCAGGGACGGGTTTTCTCCCTTGGAAGTGATGGCTGCAAACGGATTGTTTTCAGTGATTTCTTCAAAGGCGCCGTGAGCGACCCCGGTGAAGCCGACGGAAGCGGCAATCGCCACAACAAGATGGCGACGCTTGAATGATTTCATGATTTTCCCCTTTTTTTATGTATCCGATAAATAAAAGCCCGACTACCTGTCGGGCTTTATAGTGTTAACGCCGGCGACGGCGCAGCAGCAACAGAGACAGGCCGGCAAGCAGCCCCCCCATGGCACCACCTGAAGAACTGCTACTGTTACCTGTGTTGTTGTCGTCCGCCACAGCACTCGCGCCATCGTTCAGGAACAACCGATAAGACGCAGTGCCACTGGCCTGCTGCTCGGCGACAACAAGATCATCATCGTTATCGTTATCGATGTCGGCCATCACCGGAGCAGCAAAAATGTCGGTGGATACATCCAGAGAGGCATCGGACTGTTGCTCAAACACCGCCATGCCCGCGGTGCCGGTATTCACGAACAACAGCATGTCACCGGGACCGTTACGGACCCCCATAATCACATCCATATCCCCGTCATTGTCCACATCGCCAGCAGCCAGCGGGGCGCCGTAGTGTGCCGAGTGATTCACGGCTGGAATATTTCCCGGGATGCCCATATGGACGCTATTGGAAGCGCCAGCATAAAAGGGGTTAGTGCTACCGGTGAGCTCATTGAGCTGAACCACGCCTTCGATAAGGCCATTATTCTGATAAACACGGACAAACTGGTTATCCATGACGACAAGATCCATGTCGTCATCGCCATCAATATCCAAAGGCACCGCGGAGGCATAGCCACCGTATGCGTCCAGATAAGGCACCAGGCCCTGGCCGTAATAGGGACTCTCAGACCAGTAATAGGTGCCGTTGTGGTAGCCGTCGGCCAGGCTGGCGGCTTCGCCATAGGCATCTGTCGTCGTGACCCCAAACCACATTTCCACGCTAGAGGTGTTGGAACCGCCAATAAAATCTGCGTCACCATCACCGTCCAGATCCCCGGAGGCTACCGGGTGACCGTAGGACGCATAGGACCAGCTACTGGCAAAAGGGTTTTCCTCGAAGGTATCGCCGCCACCGTAACCAGGAGCATAAGAGTCCGGGATCTGGGTAAATTCGGCACTTTGTGCAGAGCCGGTATTCTCATAGAAGCTGATATCGTGGCCATCAAACGGCGACACATCCTCATCACTGGCATGAAAGACAACCGCTTCCAGATCACCATCATCATCGAAATCCTGCAGCGTCAGGGACGGCATTACCGTGCCAGATGTAATGGCATCGAACGGATTATTTTCTGTCACTTCGGTGAAACCAGCGTATGAAGGGCTGGCAATGATGGCGACACCGCCAAGCACAGACGCACGCACGGCGGCAGCCAGTGGCTGTCGACTGAATAAAGACATGATTTTCCCCCATTAACCCCAGATTCTGGCCGTTAACTCTTGGCCATTTTTTTACAATTGCTGATGATATTAGGTTACTTTTTCAACAATGTGAAATAGTTCTCAGAAAATGTTTTATGAACTTAATTCGTTCTTCTTCTGCTCCAAAAGTAGCGCCGCCAAGCGTTGACTCAACGCCGTAAGAATCAGGGTTGGCGGCACGGTCATTCCGCTGGGAAAGACACTGCTGCCGGCTACATACAGATTTTCAGTACCCCAGACTTTGAGGTTGGCATCCACCACTCCGTCGCGGGGATCCCGTGAAAGACGTGTCGCCCCCATCAAATGGTGAGACCCGGGCCGCAGCGGAGTTTGTCTGTCGATACTTCCCACTGCTTCAGCAAGCTGGCGTTGCAGATCGCTGCCGACCTTGATGGTGCGCCGGTCTTCCGGTGTGAGGCGATAATCAACCCGTGGCAGGGGGTCACCCAGGGCATCGGTCTTCTGGCCAGGAAGAATACGGTTTTGTTTATCGGGTTCCTGCTCAAACAAGACCTCGACCATGGTGAACTCCGAGCCCTGCGGCCCGGGTTTGAGGCCCACGTGGAATAGCGTACCCCGGATGCCGTCACAGGCCGGGTCATGGAGCATGTCACGGACATGCACATGGGTTTCCTGTGCCCCTTGCGGCAACAACGCCTTCTCCCGTCGTCCATAAATCTGTTGTCCGGGATGCTCCATAAACCCGGCACCCAGCCAGTCGCTGTGATTGCCCGGTGCCACCCCGCCATTGCTGCTGGCACTGTTCCATAACAGCCGGGGGGTCTGTACACCGCCACCACAGAGAATCACTGTGCCCGCCTCCACCTCCAGCGGTTTGCCTTGTCGGTCAGCACATTCCAGCGCCACGGCACGCCCGCCGCTCATGCGGATACGGCGGACCGTGGTGTGATCTTTCAGTGCCACCGTTCTCAAGCCGGCTACGCGGTCAATTTCCCCGTCTTCCAGTAATCTCAATGCATCCATGCCTTCATGGTGAACCATGCCGTAGGCACCGGCTTCGAGGTGCTGATAGCCCGCTTCCGCCAACCGCTTGCGAAGCCCTTCGCTGCTGGCAATGAACGGATTGACGGGCAAGCTCGGATTCATGGCCGGCTCGGACGGCCGCACATGGAGCCATTGCTCAGCCGATTGCAACCAGGGTGTCAGGCTCGCCAGTGAAAAGGGCCAGTCCTTGCCCACGCCACGCAGGCTGGCGGAATGCAGTTCCTGCTCCAGGGGACGCGGGGAATGGCTCTGCCACAGGTTGGTGGTGCCACCCAACAGACGCTGGGTCGCCCAACCAAAGTTATAGGCCAGGCCCCAGCGGCCGGGCTCCACGGCGTGCATTTCCTGCTGCGTTCTGTCGGGTTTTAGCCCGCCCCCTTCCAGCACCAACACCTGCTTTCCAGCCTGGGCAAGGCGGTCAGCCAGGGCAATACCGGCCGGCCCGGAGCCCACGATGACGAACTCCGCTGAAAGCTTGCTCTGGCACCCTGACAGCAATGCTACTGGAGACAACGACAAGCTCAACCCAAAATCACGAAGAAACTGCCGGCGGTTCACAGCATGACTCCGATTTCCTGCACCATCCGGGTAATGCTGTCCTGATAATCAAAGCCCTGATAACGTGCCGCTGTTTTGCTGCAGGCTGCCTGCATGGCGTTATTCCCCAGCATGGTCTCCAGCAGGGACGGGATGACCTTGCCGTCCTTGACCGGCAACGTGGCGCCAAGACTGGAACCTGCCACACGGCGGGCACAGGTTTCCTGCTCCTGGTGGAGCGGGAAAGACAGCATGGGAACGCCGCCAAGCAGAGCCGCCGCCGCAGTGCCGTGGTTGCCATTGGAGATGATCAGGTCCGACTGTTCGATCACCGCCTGCATGCTCTGCCGTTCAGTGACGATGCGGATATTGGAACTCTGATGACGACGCAGGATAGCAGGGTCAATCCGGTCCGGGACCATCAACAGAGATAGGCCCATGGCATTTACCGCAGTCAGAAAACCCTCAAGAGCGGCAAACGGCTTCAGGTAGGCAAACAGTTGATGGCGACCCGCCTCCGGCCACAGTGGCCCCTCACCATCCACAGGCACCTCCACACCCATGTAGGGAACCCCTTCACGGGGGCCAAGGTGATCCAGCTCTTCGAAGGTGAGCAGGTACCGCCCCGCCACTGCGTTGAACAGATCAGACAACTGCCCTAACGGTTGCCCCCCGGATGCCTGGATCAGCTTGTTGAAGATGGTCAGAAATTGCTTTTCACGCTGCCCGTTTTCGCCAGCCTTGAAGCCGGGAAAGCATATGGGCGACTGTTCAGGGGGCAAGGTAAAGCCGGTGCCCACATGCACGGCAGGTATACTCAGAGCCCTGGCCATCAACAGGGCGCCGGGGCTGTGCTCGGTAATCAGCAGATCCGGCTTGAACAAACCGGCCAGCTGACACCAGGCATGATGGCGTCCCTGCAAACTGGCCTCATCCGCAAAGCCATTAAGCGACAACAGATCGGCAAAACCTTCTGCCTGTCTCCCCAGCGGATAGCGTTTATCCACCGGGCTGGGGGCCTGAACAATGGCCTTGCAGAGCGGCCCAAGTACACGCCGGGCGGTATGCACCTCCACGGCAGCGACGACCAGTTCATGGCCCTGCCGCACAAGTCCCTCAAGCATCTTGCGCACCGGCACCACGTGCCCCATGCCCTCGCCCATTTCCCAGCAGAACAGAATTCTCGCCATTTACACCCCCGCCCCCAATCATCAATCCCGCCACAGAGTGGCGTTTCCCGTCAGCGCAGGCAAGAGGCAATAGCCGATCCACTGGCAAAGCACGCCCCCGCAGCGCTGCCCGAAAGCAAAAATGAGAAAACCGTGGAGACACCGACACCTGGATTTTTCCTGTCTTCACCTGTGTCATGGTTTACTTGAACTCGACAACCAAGACCCCCACAGTGTGAGTCCACGCGTTATTTTTTCAGCGATTCTGAAGGAGCCACCATGAGCATTTCCCAAGGCGACACCCTACCCGCCGTTACCATCAAGACCAATGGAGACAATGGCCCGGAAGATCTGGATACCGGCGCCTTTTTCAAAGGCCGCAAGGTTGTCTTGTTTGCAGTACCCGGCGCCTTTACTCCCGGCTGCTCAAACACCCACATGCCCGGCTTTGTGGTCAATGCCGATGCCTTGCTTGAAAAGGTAGATGCCATTGCCTGCATGGCGGTGAACGATGCCTTTGTGATGGATGCCTGGCAAAAAGACCAGAATGCCGAGCACATCACCATGCTGGCCGATGGCAATGCGGACTTCACCCGAGCACTGGGCCTGGAACTGGATGCCAGCGGCTTCGGCATGGGCCCACGCAGCAAACGTTTTGCCATGATCGTTAACGATGGCGTGGTGGAATACATCGGCGTTGATGATAAAGGCGTGGACAAGAGCAGCGCCGAGACGGTGCTGGCGCAGTTGTAATTATTGCCTGACGTCTGAAAATCCAAAGAAGCGAGTTACGAGTCACGAGTTGCGAGTTGCGAAATTCAAGAGCGGAGAACATTTATCCCCATGCAGGTTTTGATTTTCGTAACTCGTAACTCGCCACTCATTGCTATTTCAGTCCCCCGATATACGGTTCCGCATGATGAACCGGGTAGAATCTCCCCCGAAAGACCCACCATAGCTTTCCCGCACCATGATCCGGTCATCAATACCGTGTAGCTTGTATTGGTTCAGTATGGTCAGACCGTAATTCGGCAAGTGAGTCAGATCGACCTCCTTGTTGCTTTTTTCGCTGGCCGTGACCTTGTGATCAATGAAATCAGCTTCATAGCCAAGCTCAAGGATCGGCGAATTTTCATCTACGTCCGCCACCGCGTGACCGTAGATGGAACGCTCCTCGTCATCATAGAAATCAGGCTGGTAATAAGGCCAGACTTCCTCTTCCAGAAAATTACGTCGAAACCATTGTGGAGAAAAGGAGCTTTGCCCTGTGGCAAGGAATGCCCCTCGAACGCGAGAGGAAACCCGACGTACCGGTGAGGGATCATCAGGATTGGCAATCTCCTTCACTGCAGCATGGATACCTGCACCGGCACCCAGCGACGAACCAGTAATAAAAATATCATCAGGATTGATCTTGAAGACATCCGCATAATAGCGAAAGAACTGGATGGCATGGCTCATGTCATCCTTTGAAACAGGATAACCGTTTTCATCAATATCCTTCGCGGGATGTCGAAAATCCAGTGCCGCTACCGTAACGCCGCCAGCCCCTCCACCTTCGATATCAAGATACGATGCCAAAGTTCCCTTTTTGGGACCCAGCATGGTTTCCTTGGTATGGTTTGCCGAATGGGCATAGATCACCAGAGTGTTGGTTTCACTACCGCTATGCACCCTGCCATCCTGGGTGGGGTAATACACGTCGATTCGCAGCCCATTGGGCTCACTATCCGGCCCCACAATTGGCAACCAGCTCACCGAGCTGTCGCCGTAATAAATATTTTCGTAATAACCGCAAACCGGGTTACAGCTTCCATACGTCACAAAGTGATCATTCATCACATCTGCATCAAAGGCAGCCGGCGCGTCGGCACCTGCAGGCGCAGGGCCACCCGTAATCAGCTTCTCACCACAGGCCTGCTCTGCAGCTGTGTCCACACAAATCCTCACATGGGTACTCTCACCCACCGCCAGCCCCCAGGGGTAGGTAATGGAAAACTCCCCACCATCATTGCTGCCCTTGCTTTGCGTAGCAGCCAGACTCCCATCCACATAGTAGTAATGACTTGAGCTGCCGGGCTTTAACACGTCATAGGAAATGTCGAAGGGCTGGCCAGCAGGCACATGATTGTTGATACCGACGGTGTGCACTTCCACCGCCTGATCCAGTTGCAATACCTGACCGGCACGAATACTGATCTCATCGCAGACCAGATCACCATCATGCTGCAGACAAATGGCAATCGTTTTCCTGTCACCGTCGGAAAATCCGCCGGGGTAAGTCACCGAGAATTCTCCCGCCTGTGAACCCGTACTGCTGTTGCTGCGGGTTTTCCTGAGTACACCATCAACATAGTAATAGTGACTGGAATAACTATTGGCGGTTACCACATAGCGAATCGGAAAGGGCTCACCGGGAGGCACCACATTGCCCTCTCCGACAGCGAGTATTCGCACCTGGAAATCCATTGCTGCCAGGACGGGGCCACTCGCGATAACAGTCAAAAAAATCGGAAAACACCCCGTCAGCAGCGTCCTTAAACGCTTCATGACAACGCCTCCTGAATGGCGCCTGAGATCTATACTGAGCATAGATCCGTCACATTTCCCATTCTAGCGAAAGCGACTGGGGTAACGTTTTTTTCAAGAATTCTATCTTTCCAGCCTAAAGCCAATCCAGATTTGCTTAGCCAAAAAGCTAGTACCTGCCCACGTTGATGCGTTAAACAAAGAGGCGCGTTTCCGGTTTGCCGGCGATCAGATTGCCTGAGCGAATGACCGAGGTGCACACTTCTGCCGTCCATTCTTCTGGACAAACCGGACTTCTGCAGGAAAGAGCGCAAGACCGGATAGTCGAAGCGGGGGGTTCAGATTTCCAGCGACAAGCCCAGGGTTGCGGTAAAGTCATCCTTCTCTGGGGTAATGCCATCACTATCCGGCTGCGGAGTTTCGATGCGTTTCCAGGTGCCCGCAAGACGGAGATCCAGGCGACTGGTCAGATCCACATCCAGTGCCATGTAAAAATCATGTTTGGCTCGCCCGCCCTTGGGCTCCGTAAGGGTTACCTGGTACTCGGCAATAAAATCGATATTCTCGGTGATTTCGCTGTCATAAAAGCTGCCAATCAGAAACGCCGGTGTCGAAACGGTTCTATCTTCTCCGGGTGCCACGTCCACATACTCGGTTCGCTGGTAACCCGGCCCCGCTGCAATGCTCCAGTCCAGTTTCGGGGTATCAAAAATCTGATAGCCGCCTCCAAATCCTAGCGTCCACTCTGCCGCCCGGTTCTGGAAGGGATCGCGATAATACTGGGCCTGCACTGGCCGAAAAAACCAGCGCTTACTGATCCGGTAATCGTGCGACGCTTCAGCGGTATGATTGTTGGCTATTTGCTCCGATGAAGACTCGGAATAATTCCCGGTATAGCTCATCCGTGTGTTGTTCTTCACTGTGCGACGCTTCAGAACCATCTTGGTATTCAGGTCCTTTTGCTCCACGTTACCGCTGCGAAAATTCAAACCCACGGACACATCGGCAGACCAGAGATCAAACTCACGAGGGGAAGCACTGGCAATGCCAACCACCTCCTCGAAGGTGACTTCCTCGCCACCCACCAGCAGCCTGCCATTGACCGTTGTCAGCCGACCGAGCACCACCTCGCCACCTTCAAGCAATACCGACATGACACGTCCGGTGCGGATATAGGCAATGTCTTCCCAGTCGATGGAAATCAGGTCGAAATGATCACTGTCGATCTCTACGGACTCATCATGCAATACCTTGAGGCGCCCCTTTACCCACTCACCGGTATCCACCTGAATCCAGTCCCACTGCTGCACGTCGAACAGGGGTGGCGTCCAGGTTTCCGGGGGTTTGGCGGCGCTATCAAAGGTCTGTTCGGCGTATGCACAAACAGGCATCGCAGCCACAACGAAAGAGGCAGCCAGAAAGGCTGCCTTTTTCATCATGCCTGTCTTGTAGCAGGGCATTGAGGCCGGAACCGGCAGTGCCGGTCCGGCAGAGACGACATCAGTCATTACTTACCGTAGGGTTGAGTCTCGTAGGGATTACCACCCAGCGCGGCGGAGATATCGGCAATGGCTTTCTGGGCGCGCACGCTGTTACCGGCCGCATCCAGCGGCGGGGAAATCGCCGCAATACCGAACTTGCCCGGGGAAACGGCAATGATACCACCGCCAACACCACTCTTGGCAGGCAGGCCGGTCTTGTACAGCCACTTACCGGCATCATCATACAGGCCAGCGGTGGCCATCACCGCCAGGATCTCCGGCATGTCTTCCGGCTTCACCAGCTGCTTGCCCGTCACCGGGTTGGTACCGGCATTGGCCAGAGTCGCCGCCATCATGCCCAGATCCTTGGCATTCACACCGACAGAACACTGACGGGTATAGATGTCGGTGGCTTGCAGCGGATCTCCCTCGATGTGGCCATAGGCATACATCAGGTGGGCGATAGCCTGGTTACGCTGGTTGGTGGCGGCTTCAGACTTGTAAATATCTTCCAGCACTGTCAGCTCGCGACCGGCAAAGTCGCTGTAGTAACCGAGGATCTTGTTCCAGATCTCGTTGTAGCTCTTGCCTGACACCATGCTGGTAGTGGTGATGGCACCGGCATTCACCAGCGGGTTCATCTCGTGGCCCTGGTTCTGCTCGATGGCGTAGATGGAGTTGAACACCTGTCCGGTGGCATCCACACCCACGTTCTTGGGCAGCGCATCAATGCCTTTCTCTTCAGTCACCTTGGCCATGGTGAAGACTTTGGAGATGGACTGAATGGAGACCTGGGAATCAATATCGCCCACGCTGTAGACCTTGCCGTCCACGGTCACCAGTACGATACCGAAGATGTTGGAATCCACCTTGTCCAGCGCCGGGATGTAATCCGCGTTGGCACCTTCTTTCAGGCCCTTGTACTTGTCATAGGCCTTCTTCAATTCGGCGTTGATGTTCTTTTCAGTCAGTTTGCTGTCCACCGGACCGGTGGCAGCAGTTGCGTCGGATTCAGCCGAGCAGCTGGCACTGGCCATGGCCAGCATGCCTGCAAACATCAGGCTGAAAAATTTATGTGTATATTGCATTGCTCATGCTCCCTCTGAGTCATTCTTTCGTTTGCTTACAACAGGTTTCCGCTGGAGAAGCTGTATTTGACACTGAACTGGACGCGACGATCGAAGCCCGTAGTGCCATCATTCGCCGTACGCTTGCCATACAGGTATTCCACGCCCATCAGCACTTTGTCGTTAGGGGTGTGCAGCAAGTTCACAGAGGCATATTCGCCCTTCTCAAAGGCGTCTGCCGTCTGAAAATCCATGTTATCGATTTCCGTGGAGCTGTATCCGATGGAAGAACTGTATTGGTCGTTCCAGTAATGATCGTAATAAGCGACTAAACCGGTAAGCGGCACTACCTTGTAGTCCGGATCGGCCGCATCACCATCGGGTGCCATGTCGACACCGCCATCATTCATGTAGTTGGAAATACCCTCACCGTGAACCACGCCGAGAATAAGGCGGTCTTTCTCAAACATGTTGATGGTGCCTGTCAGGTTTACACCCCAGCCCAACTCACTGTCATCCGGCTCACCGTCCAGCCCACCGGGTGTGTCATAACCCACCTGACGCAGGATGCCGGCGACCTGGAAATGACCCCAGTCGCTTTCCTGGCGGAAGTGCGCGGTCAGATCCGGGTACTCGTCATCACCGGAGGTAGCGTTGGGGTCATTGCCACTGTCCACCCCGCTGCCGGGATTTTCGATGGCCACAGCAAACGAGGACTCACCCTGGATTGGCGTCCATCGAATCTGCGGATTACGCAGGAACACCATGCCGGAAGGCCCCCAGTAATCAATGGTGTTGGGGAACACGGAGCCATCCATGAACACACTGTTGGTCTGACCGGCAAGAATGGATTTCCATTCCCCGTAGGCATGGCGCAAACGAATCGTCGTCTGGCCTTCGTCGGCACCGACTCCAAACATGTCGAATTCGAATTTGGTGGTCAGTGGGCTGTCTCCAGCCATGGTGCTGGCATTCACACCAAGGCGACTCTGACGCACACTGAGTACCGCTTGGCCATCACTGCCCACAGCATCCTGATTATAGGGAATTCGGCCCGGACGCAGGGTGTCTTCCCATTCGGGAGTAACACGATCAAAGCCTTGTACATAATCCACCATCCCGAAGCCATAGACTTCAAAGGAGGAATCGGAATCTGCTGCCAAACACGCGAGAGGTGCCACCAGCATAGCTGCGCCGAGGCCCTTGAGAGGAAAAGTCTTGCCCATGATGTTCATCCCTGGTTGTTCTTGGTCAGCCGCCTCTCCCTGGCACGGAATCAGCAGCAGTGGCACTAAAGTGTTGCATCTGTTCCAAGCCTGATATGAACATAGATTTGAATGATAGTCACCATAGCGGTGCGCAATTGCGTCCAAAAAATGACAACACATCACGGGACATTTTTGACGACAGCCTCACACTGTAATCACTATGGGTTTCTATCAACGTTTGGCACCAGGAATTCGTCAATGAGCATACTGCAACTGCCCGAAGCCCATCCTGAAACCATCCTGCTGGACTGGCATGCCACCCTGGTGGACACCCACGACGCCATGTATCACGCCGTGGATGATGTGCTGCCTCGCCTCAGGGAACTGGAACTGTGGGATAACCTGCTCGACCCGGACGATTCCAAGACCATTGAAGATGCAAAACTGCTGATCTACGTGAAGGACCATAACCGTCTTCACCCCAAGATCGTGGCCCAACGCAAGATTTCCCGTACCGATATTTTCGAAGTGCTGTTTGGCAGTGATCAGGATGCCAAGGCCCGCGCCCATCAGGCTTTCGACAACGCCTACAAAAAATACGTGGAGGATGTCTTCCCCATGGAAGACGGAATTCGCGAACAACTGGAACACCTCCGTGCCCTCGGCATCAAAACCGGCCTGATTTCCAACCGAAAACGGGATTTTCTCGAACACGAACTGGCACTGGTGGACGGCACCGGCTGGGAAGACCTGTTCGATGTGGTGGTCTGCGGGAGCGATGTGGGCAGACGCAAACCGGCACCGGACATGTTGCTGAAAGCACTTGAGGCACTGGGCCAACGTCCCAGCCGTAACTGCTGGTATCTCGGAGACAGCACCACCGACGTGATCGCCGCCAAGGAAGCCAACATCACCTCCATCTTCTACAACGGTGCCGGCTGGGACCAGAACTGGCTGGACAAGATTTTCCCCGACACCATCAAGCACCCCCACCGCCCGGATGCGGTAGTCGGCAGCATTGCCGAACTCACCGATCTGGCCCGGCTTTTACTGGCGCAGCACAAACGGGTTGAACGCGCACGCAACTGACGATTGGCCTATTCGAACCCGAACAAATAGGTACACTCGTGCCAAATAACGTGCGCAACGAGACCTTTAATAATGACAACCCATACCCCTCTTCGATCGCGCCTGCATGTTTACAGCGACGACGCCCTCGGCACCAGTGATGCCACTGAACTTGGCCAGCGCTTGCGGCAAGGAGAAATCACGTCTGCAGAAGTCACCGAAGCCGCCATTGCGCGGCTCAACGCCGCCGGTGACCTGAGTGGGCTGGTGCTCAACACCTTTCAGGAAGCCCGCCATCGTGCCGAGCACAAGACCTTCAACGGATTTTTCGCTGGCGTCCCCAGCCTGATCAAGGACAACATCGACCTGCGTGGTCTGGCCACCTGTCACGGCAGTGCGGCTTTGGGCAGCAAACCCATGAAAAAAACCAGCGCACTGGCCAAACAGTACCTTGCCCAGGGCTTCAACTTGTTGGGCAAGAGCACCCTGCCCGCCTTTGGGTTTACTGCTTCCACGGAAATGGCCCATACGCCCGCCACTCGCAATCCCTGGCACCTGGATCATTCCGCCGGCGGTTCCTCCGGAGGCAGTGCCGCCCTGGTGGCTGCCGGGGCTATCCCCATCGCCCACGGCAATGACGGCGGCGGCTCTATTCGTATCCCTGCGGCGGTCTGCGGGCTGGTCGGCCTGAAATCCACCCGCGGCCGACTTGTCACCCAGGAAGCCGCCAAGGGTCTGCCTGTTAACATCGTCAGTGATGGTGTCCTCACCCGCACGGTGCGAGATACCGCCAACTTCTTCATGGAAGCCGAAAAATACTATCGCAACCCCAAGCTTCCACCACTGGGCGAGATTCGTGGGCCGAGCCGCAAACGTTTGCGCATTGGCCTGATGGTGGACTCCATCACCGGTGAGAGCACTTGCCCGCAGACTCGTCTGGCCGTGGAAAATACCGCAAAAAAACTCAGTGACATGGGCCACCATGTGGATATTGCCCACATCAACCTGCCCCAGCGCTTCGTGGACGACTTTCTTCTCTATTGGGCCATGCTCGCCTTCTTTGTCAGTAAATTTGGCAACGCACTTTTCTCCCAGGGCTTTGACAGCCAGCAACTGGATCCACTGACCCTGGGGCTTGCCCGTTACTATCGGCAACGTTTTCTGAAAACCCCGGGCATGCTGCGCCAGCTGAAAAAAAGCCAGGCTCACTATGCAGAGGTGTTTAATCAATATGATGTGGTGCTCACCCCGGTGCTGGCGCACACCACACCGGAACTGGGTTATCTGGGTCCCGAGGTGGATTTCGATACCCACCTTGAGCGACTACTGCGCTACACCAGCTTCACCCCGGCCAACAACGCCGCCGGCAGCCCCGGCCTCTCCCTGCCTCTGGGTCAGACACTCACCGGCCTGCCTATTGGCGTACAGCTAAATGGACGTCACGGCGACGAACGCACCCTGCTGGAGCTGGCCTTTGAACTGGAAGAGGCGCAGCCGTTTGCGCGTCTGGACCAAAGACAAGACCACCACCCTGCTCACTCAGACAAAAGAAACGGAGGGCAAAAATGAAAGGCCATTGGACGTTCAATCGCAACAGCACGGCTGATCAGGTTCTGGAAGGCAAGGACCTGACTGGCAAAATCGCGCTGGTGACCGGCGCGAATGGTGGCATCGGTTTTGAAACGGCCCGCGCCCTGGCGGCCGCCGGTGCCCAGGTAATTCTTGCGTGTCGCAACCCGGAACTTGGCGAACAGGCCCTGTCCAGAATTCGCCTTGCCCATCCCCATGCCAAGGTGGAGCTGGCACTACTGGATCTGGCATCACCGGCCAGTGTGCGCGCCTGTGCCCACGGCATTCGAGAGCGCGAAGATATTCCGCAGCTGGATATCCTGATCTGCAACGCAGGCTCCATGTCGATGCAATACCTCCTCACGGAAGAAGGCATCGAAAGAACCGTGGCAGTCTGTCATCTCGGTCACTTCCTGCTCTGCAGGGAGTTGCTCGACACCCTTCTTCTTGCGCCCGCACCGCGAGTCGTCGTGGTATCCAGTGAGTCGCACAAATACCCGTTCAAGCTCGACTTCGACAACCTGCTGGTTTCCAGAAAACAAGGCGCCGTCACCGCCTTCAATGCCTATGGGCAAGCCAAACTCTGCAACGCCCTGATGGCACTGGAGCTGCAACAGCGCTATGGCGCCAAGGGGCTCACTGCCTGCGCCGTCCACCCCGGTGCGCTGGTAACAACCGGTTTCGGCAATGGCTCCTGGCTCACCCAGCTGGCCTTCAAGGTTGCCAGCCCGTTTACCAAAACGCCGAATCAGGGGGCCGCCACCAGTGTCATGTGTGCCACCCACGACAACAGTGAAGACATTGCCGGCGGTTATTTCTCTCACTGCCGCCCGGCTCGTCGCTCCAAAGAAGCCGCCAACCCAGCAGTGGCCAAACGGCTTTGGGATTTTTCAGAACAGCATGTGCAGCAGGGTGGTGCGGCAAGCTGAGTCTTGCCCGGTACCGCCTACCGGAATTGACTGGGCGACACCCCGTACCATTTCTTGAAGGCCCGCGAAAACGCGCTCACTTCAGAAAAACCCAACAGGAACGCCATCTGCGTCACCGTCATCCCCGGTGTGCGCAGGTGTCGTTCCACCAACGTCTTGCGGGTGTCTTCCAGCAGCTGTTTCCAGCTCAAGCCCTCATCACTCAAGCGCCGCTGCAGGCTGCGGGTGCTCATGCAGCATTCCTCCGCCGCCTCCGATTGCGCCGGCTCCCCGTCCGGCAGGCGCTGCTCGATCCACAGGGTTAACCGGCTGGCCAGCGAGGCCGGCTCGGCATCGGCCAGCCGCTGGGTCAGCGTGGCATCCAGCATAGCCGCCAACTGGATATCGCTGGCCGCCAGCATTTTTTGGGCATTGCGCTTGTCAAACGCCAGGCTGTAATGCTCCGCCACCACCACTTCACAGCGACAATAACGGGCCAGGGCCTGCTTCAATCCCTCTTCCACCCATTCCGGCACCGAGACCGCCACCGGGTTGTGATCACGGTGAATACGAATACGCAGCAGGCGCACGATGGTGGCCATCACAAAGGCAATGGCCTGGGGGTGGGGTTGATGATCCGTATTGGACGTAAAGCGCAGGGCCACACTGTCGTCATCGGCCACCAGCTCGGTGACCACCAGATCACTGATCAGCCGGTGAAACCGGGTAATGCGGTTAAGTACGCTATACAGGTCGCCGCCCGCCGCCACCGCCAGTCCCAGTGCCCCGAAGGTGCTGTATTCCGCGTGGCGAGCCACTTCGATGGCCATGCCCGGATCGCCCAGCTCCTGCAGGCAATCGTCCAGCAAGGCCGTGGATACCGCCGCGTCCAGCTTTGCCTCCGGGTCCTGCACCATCTGCGGATCCAGGCCATTACGGCGCAAAATCGCCTCACCATCCAGGCCGCGCTCATGCAGCAAATGCAAAAGCGGCCCCATCAACAGCGCTGTCGCCTGTTTTTTTTCTGACATTGGCGTCCCCGGTCAAACGGTTGGCGGGCAAAGCCGAGTTTTCCTTGCCGGCCCCGCCTACAGTGACTGCCATCGAGAAATGGAGATTTCCCATGGCTACAGCACCTGCTCGCGGCAAGTCCGCAACAGATAAAAAGATTCAACGCGACATCATCGCCATCAGTGATGATATACGGCAACGCCACGGCTGGCTCAAGCACCAGAACGCCATCGGCTTCGGCATTTTTGCCATAGCTATTGCCGGCTGCACCCTCAACGCCGTGCTCTACCTGCAAGGCATCATGCCTGGCTGGGCGGTAATCCTGCTCACCGCCTTCTGGACCTCCCTGCTGCATGAGCTGGAGCACGACCTGATTCACTGGATGTACTTCAAGAACAACAAGCTGGTCCATCACCTGATGATGCTCGGCGTGTACCTGTGGCGTCCCACCACCATCAACCCCTGGGTGCGCCGTCACCTGCACTTCCATCACCACAAGCACTCCGGCAGCGAAACTGATCTGGAAGAGCGCGGTATCACCAACGGCGAAAAATGGGGCCTCAAGCGTCTGATCATGGTGGGCGACAATATGCTGGCCGTCTATCTGCGTGCGGTGAAATACCTGACCGAACCGGTGAAGCTCTACCGCCGTGGCGTCATCACCCGCAAGGACATTCGCAACTTCCGTCTGATCGGGCTGGTGAGCTACAACCCGTTGGGCGTTATCGTCCACGCCATCTGGCACTTCTTCGTGCTCTACCACCTGCTCAACGGCGCCGCCTGGGTGGCCGGCATCAGCATCCCGTGGCCGGAAGTGGTCACCGCCCAGTTCACCTGGATCACCCCGCTGGTGGTGGTACTGATCGCCCCCAACATGCTGCGCACCTTCTGCCTGCACTTCATCTCGTCCAACATGCATTACTACGGCGACAACGAACCCGGCAAAATCACCGAACAGTGCCAGGTGCTCAATGTCTGGTGGCTGTGGCCCCTGCAGGCGTTCTGCTTCAACTTCGGCAGCACCCACGCCATCCACCACTTCGTGGTTCGCGATCCCTTCTATGTTCGCCAGATGACCGCCAAGCGTGCCCATGTGGTGCTGAAGGAAAACGGCGTGCGCTTCAACGACCTGGGCACCTTCCGCCGCGCCAACCGCATGCACGACAAACCGCAAGCCGTCTGATCAGCAAACGCTCACCAACAGAAGCCCGCCCTGTGCGGGCTTTTCTGTTTTCAACGGAAACCCCTCCTCCTGCCACCCTCTCCTTTTGCAATTCTCTTTATAATCAAGCACTTTGCTGTCATCGAATGCGGAAATGCCCGCCAGGAGTTATCAGGAGGCGTCTATATAACTCCGTGTAGGAAATTTGCCATTACGTCATAGCTTGTTGATATGGCAGGATTTTATCGGACGGGGAGCAACTGCGGTTCCGGAGTTATATAGAACCGGGTTATACGGAACGTTCTAATTAATACGCTGCTAGCCACACAAACATTGAGATACCGAATGTTTAAAATTAGAGACCGTAAATTTGATATCTATAAAGCAAAGATATCTGTGTCTATCCAAGATCCATATTGGTTTGAAAAATATGGTTCAGAGTTCGATCACGAATTCTTTTGGTCTGTAAGCGTAACTGCAAAAGAGCAAGAGTTTGATGATTATTGCTGGGAGCCAGGTGCATCTCTTGAAGAACTCATTCTACCAATTAGAAATTGGCATGGGCTTGAGAATACTACCCACGAGTGGAAAGAACCAAAAGGCAATTTCTACGTTTTTGAACATGAGAATATTTACGAGTCTCGCTTGGTAATTGGTCAAAGAAAGGGAAATAAATTTAAGCTAGACTGGAAAGGTCTTTGTGATATTCATTGGGACGAAGAGTACTCAGAACGCGTGCCCTTTGAAATAGAGTGCGAAGCTGAGTTTACAGGCTTAGGGGCTAATGCCAGTGAAAAAGATACTGATGCATCAGTTTTGGATAGAGTTCGTCAATACCTAGAAACAGAAAATCTAAAGCAATGTCCTATAGATTATAAAACGTATAAATATCAAAGTGGTGTTGGTATAGCGAGCTCTAGGTTTTTACCCATAGTAGAGGTCAATGGCTAACAAGCGCATGTTGTCGGACTGGCTTTCCGCTGCGCTCCAAACCAGCCGCAAATGCGGGCGTTAGCGTGTGGAAGAATGTATGTCTTACTACCATGCAATCGCCCTTCGGGCTGCGAGTGTGATAAACAGATCGGTGACATGGTTGAAGCCATTTACGACACCATCAACTCGCACAAGGCCAGGATAAACAGCTTTTTTGAGATGTGGTCTCCCCCATCCTGACAGGGCAATGAAATTGAAAGGGTACGCTGCGGTGATTGCTGGATACGTGAAACAATATCGCAACCGAGATCAATGGCATGGCCCGCCCTGCCGACTGGAAAATCAGAAGGAACAACCATGAAGGCTCTGCTTTCGCTGTTAATGCTTTGCCTGTGTGCCGTTGCGTGGTCATCCGGCATTTACCGGTGGGTAGACGATCAGGGCAATGTTCACTTTTCTGACTCCCCTTCCGAAGCGCATGCTTCGGAGAGTTTGAAGCTCAAAATCAACACCTTCGAAAGCGTCACCTACGACAGCCTCTCTGTTGATCTCCCCTCCTCTGATAAACGCCATCGAGTTGTCATGTACTCCGCCAGCTGGTGTGGTGTGTGCACAAAGGCAAGGCGTTATTTTGAAGCCAACAACATTGACTTTACCGAATACGATGTTGAAACCAGCCAGGCAGGAAAAGCCGGCTTTGAGAAGCTGAACGGGAAGGGAGTGCCCATTATTCTGGTTGGCAAAAAGCGCATGAATGGTTTCAGCGCCGCGACTTTTGAAAAGCTCTATCAGTAACCCTTATCACATCAGAGGTTAATTGTTCGCCATACACCTGACCGTCATGTGCGCAGCCTTTTGCTTTCGTTATTAACTATTAATTTTTCATTATTAATTGCTTTCTTTGTGGCGGAAGAAGCGCTGGATACTGGAAAAATCCTTGTCCGAATAGCCATGGTTGCCATGCGCGGCATACAGGGATTTGGCCAGGTTGCCCATGGGGGTGGCGGACTGGGTGCTGAGCGCAGCCTGCAGGGCCAGACCCAGATCCTTGTTCATGAGTTTTACGGCGAAGCCACCCTCATAATCTTTTGACGACGGCACGTTTTCCATGACGCCTGGCCAGGGGTTGTACTTGTCCAGGGACCAGTTATCGCCAGAGCTGGCTTTCATGATCTCGGAGAGGACGGCCGGATCCAGACCATGATCCGCGCCCATTTGCAGCGCTTCGGCGGTGCCGATCATGTGAATGGCCAGCAGCATGTTGTTGCAGATCTTTGCCAGCTGGCCTGCGCCGTTGTCGCCGGCGCGGAAAACCTGGGCGCCCATGCATTCCAGCACCGGGCGGGCGCGTTCGATGGCGCCTTCTTCACCGCCACAGATAAAGGTTAGCGTGCCGGCCTTGGCACCGCCGACACCACCGGACACCGGCGCATCGATCATCTCCCTGCCCTGCTCTTTCGCGATACCGGCCACATCCCGGGCGGTATCCGCATCGATGGTGGAGCAGTCGATAATCAGGGCGCTTTTATCGATGTGTTGCAGGACGCCACTGTCGCCAAGGTACAGGCCACGCACCGCCCCCGCCGATGGCAGCATGCTCACGATCACGTCCGCCCCCTGCACCGCTTCAGCGGCACTCTCGGCAGCCTTGACGCCATCATTCACTGCGGCCGCCAACAAGGCGGGCACCAGATCAAATGCCGTTACCTCATGACCGGCCTTGACCAGATTGGCGGCCATGGGGCCACCCATGTGACCGACACCGAAGAATCCGATTTTCATGATTGTCTCTCCATGCCGCTTTCCCGAGCGGATATTGTTGTGCGTTTAGAGACGGGTCGGATGTCTGACGTCGGAAGTCAGACGCTAAACCCATTCTGGATTTCCTTGTCGTTCGACGTCCGACCTTCGACGTCCGACTTTTTCTTTACAAAAACGACAAATCCTTGAGCACATTGCGCGCGATGATTACGCGCATGATTTCGTTGGTGCCTTCAAGAATCTGGTGTACCCGCGCATCACGCAGGTAACGCTCCAAGGGATACTCGCGAATGTAGCCATAGCCACCATGGAGTTGCAGCGCCTGGTTACAGACGTTGAAACACAGATCCGTCGCCATCCGCTTGGCCATGGCGCAGAGCATGCTCTTGTCGCCGTGATTCTGATCCAGTTTCCAGGCGGCCAGTCGCACCATCTGCTGCGCCGCGATCAGTTCGGTGGCCATGTCGGCCAGGGTGAATTGCACGGTCTGGAAATCGCTGATGGCCTGACCAAACTGTTTACGTTCCTGCACGTATTGCTGTGCCTGTTTTAAAGCGGCCTGGGCGACCCCCAGGGAGCAGCTGGCAATATTGATGCGCCCTCCATCCAATCCTGCCATAGCGATCTTGAAGCCCTGCCCTTCTTCACCCATCAGGCATTCGGCAGGGATGCGCGCATCCTCCATGATCACCGCGCGGGTGGGCTGACTTTTCCAACCCATCTTGTCTTCGTTCCGGCCGTAGGAAACACCCGGGGTGTTCGCAGGCACGGCAAAGCAGGAAATTCCACCGGCGCCCTGCCCGCCCGTGCGCGCCATCAGTACCAGCACATCGGTATCACCGGCGCCGGAGATAAATGCCTTGGCACCGTTGAGCACATAGCTGTCGCCGTCTTTTTTGGCGGTGGTGGACAATGACGCCGCATCGGAACCGGCATTGGGTTCTGTCAGGCAGTACGACGCCAGTTTTTTTCCACCCAATAGATCATCCGCCCAACGCGCTCGCGTGGCATCGTTGCCGAAACGGGTGAGCATCCAGGTGGCCATGTTGTGAATGGTGATGAACGCCGTCGTGGAAGTGCAGCCCTGCGACAGCTGCTCGAAGATCAGCGCCGCATCCAGCCGTGACAACCCCATGCCACCGTGCTCTTCATCGCAGTACAGAGAACAGAAACCCAGTTCACCGGCCTTGCGGATGGCATCTTTGGGGAAAATACTTTTTGCATCCCATTCGGCAGCAAACGGCGCCAGTTCTTTTTCAGAAAACTGTCGTGCCGTTTCGCGAAAGGCGATCTGTTCTTCAGTAAAAGAAAAGTCCACGGTTTGATCCCTTCAAGATCGTGTATTCACTTACCATTTTCGCCGTAGGAGCGTCGCTTGCGGCGCGATACCCGCGTTCATTATCGCGCCGCAAGCGACGCTCCTACGGAAATGCATCCGCCTCTAAAAGGGAAATGCCCTTACAGACATTTCCCCCAAGAATTTCCGCCCGCAGTTATTTCAGGTGAATACTCATGTTCGGACCGCTGGCCGGGATGTCGTCTTCAAACCAGCGGCTGGTGACGGTCTTGGTTTCGGTGTAGAAACGCACCGCCTGTTTGCCGTAGGCATGCTGATCGCCGTAGAACGAGCCTTTCCAGCCGGTGAAGCTGAAGAACGGCAGCGGCACCGGAATCGGCACATTGATACCCACCTGCCCCACTTCCACTTCGTGCTGATATTTGCGCGCCGCCGCGCCGCTGGCGGTGAAGATGGAAGTGCCGTTGCCATAGGGGCTGTTGTTCACCAGCCGCAATGCATCTTCCAAAGAATCCACGGTGACGCAGCACAACACCGGACCAAAGATTTCTTCCTTGTAGATGGACATCTCCGGTGTCACATCAGAGAACAGCGTCGGGCCGACCCAGTTGCCATCGGGCAGACCGTCCACGGTGCAGTCAGAGCCATCCAGCAAACAGGTGGCGCCCTCTTCCTTGCCCTGTTTGATCAGGGTCAGCACACGCTGTTTGGCCTGGGGGCTGATCTGCGGGCCGTAGGCAGCTTGCGGATCATTCCAGGCGCCGGGGCGAATCTTGGCGAATTCGTCTTTCAGTTCATCGATCCATGCTTTTGAATCGCCCACGAACACCGCCACGCTGATGGCCATGCAGCGCTGGCCGGCAGCACCACAGGACGCGCCAACCAGACTGTTGATCACCTGATCCTTGTTGGCATCCGGCATGATCACCATGTGGTTCTTGGCACCGGCAAAACACTGGGCGCGCTTCATGTGATCGGTGGCGGTGCGATAAACGTGCTGCCCCACCGGCACGGAGCCCACGAAGGAGACCGCCTTGATGTCTGGATGCGTGAGCAGGGTATCCACCTGTTCCTTGCCACCGTGGACCAGCTGCAGCACGCCGGGAGGCGCACCCGCTTCCAGGAACAGTTCCACCAGACGGTTGGGGGTCATGGGGTCCTGCTCGGAGGGCTTGAGTACAAAGGTATTGCCGGCGGCGATGGCCAGCGGGAACATCCACAGGGGAATCATGGCCGGAAAGTTGAACGGGGTAATACCGGCACACACGCCCAGGGGCTGTGTCCAGGAATGGGTGTCGATGCTGCGTGCCACATTCTCCACGGTTTCGCCCATCATCAGGGAGGCGATATTGGCGGCCTGCTCTGCCACTTCGATACCGCGCCACACGTCGCCCTTGGCATCCTCGAAGGTCTTGCCGGTCTCCTGGCTTAGGATCTCGGCGATCTCTTCCTGGTGTTCTTTCAGCAACGCCTGGTAGCGCAGCATCAGGCGGGCGCGCTCGGACACCGGCACTTCCTTCCAGCTTTCAAAGGCGGCCTTGCCGGCGGCGATGGCCTGCTCCATTTCATCAGCTGTGGCCGCCGGTGCTTCACAGAGAATTTCCTGGGTGGCGGGATTAGTCACCGGGATCCACTGGTCAGTGGTACTGGCGACAAATTCACCGTTAATCAGCAGGGGCAGGCGACGGCTCATGGGGCTCTCCGGAACAGGTTTAGGGGTACACATTATCGGTATGCCCCTGTTGTAGCACAGGGACAGGCTCAGGCAGATAGCGTCTTTTGCCGTTTAATAGATTATATTGCTGTATATGGATAAGCACTTGCCCACCGCGCATGCCCCGGCCGAACCCTCCAGCTGGCCACTACCGGCCACCGGCCAGCGCACGGTCATTCCCCCTGCCGTGCTGGACAGCATTGCCGGCCACCCCCTTTGTGAAGGCTGCATGCCTCACGGTGTCGGCTTCTACCCCCAGGCCCGCGGACACCGTATGGTGCGCGACAACCTGGCGGATTATCTGCTCATCTACTGTGTCAGCGGGCGAGGGAAATTGCAGGTGGACGGCCAAACCCATGGGGTGGCGGGTGGCGATCTGGTGCTGCTGCCCGCCGCCCTCGCCCACCGTTATCAGGCTGACAGCCAGCTCCCCTGGAGCATTTACTGGGTGCATCTTGGTGGCCATGAGGTGCCGCGGTTTTTTGACGAAATTGCCGGGCGCGCCGATGGGCGAATTGTCCGCGTGGGGGTGCATTCGCGGCTGGCAGAGGAGTTTCAGGCCCTGCTGGCCGCTGCCACCCGGGTACAGCCGGAGCATCTGGTGTATGCCGCCAATCTGTTGCGCAGCCTGCTGGCTTTTGCGGCGCTGATGCGCCATCAACATGATGTGCGCCACGCCACCTTGGATGTGAACCGGGTGAACGGCTATCTGCAGACCGCGCTGCACCGGCGGCTGTCACTGGATGAGCTGGCGGAGGCTACCAGCGACCTGTCGCGTTATCACTTTATTCGGGAGTACAAACGGCAGACCGGACAGACACCCATGCAGGCCTTTCAGCGTATCAAGGTGAGCCATGCCTGTTATCTGCTGGATATTACCGAGGATACCGTGGTGCAGATCGCCGCCCGGCTGGGCTATGACGACCCCTATTATTTTTCCCGGTTATTCAAGAAGGTGATGGGGGTATCGCCGCAGCGTTATCGGCAGGAGCGGGGGCAGTAGGAACGCTGCCGCGCAAAATGCCACCTGACCGCCCTACGGGCGATGCCGTGCTGCGCACGGTTCGTCCCCTGGAAGGGAACTCCTACAGCGACTTCGTGAACATTGGGGCGTCATCGGCGGCGCGAGAGGTTTTTGCAGGAGCGCCTCTTTCTATGGTCGGCTTTGCCAGGTCAGGGTCATGATGTCGCGATGGGTATCGCACTGGAAGATGTGGGCGCAGCCGTAGTGGCCGAAGCGGAACGGCAGGGTGTCCATGGAATCCAGCTGTAGCAGGAACTGCATGGGCTCCTGACAACAGGGGCAGGTGGGATACTCGACACCGGCCGTCCAGTGAGGCCAACCCATGAGCTTGTCACCGGGGCGCGGGGCCGGACGGTGGGCGTGGAGCAGGGCGAGGGTGCCGTCACGATCCTCATCGTTGATGGCGGCGGTTTCCTTGCAATCCGGATAATCGGCAAGGGGGATCCAGCCAGTGAGGGAACGCTCCGGCAAGGCATCCGGCTGTCGCACCGGCAAGGCATCAAAACCGTTGGCCTGCTCCCGGGGTATCACCCGTACCAGCGCAGCATCCGAGAAGGGCAGATGGGACTGACCCAGTACTTCGCAGTCTTCTTCGCCATTGGTGCAGTAAAACACCTGCAGCACGCCATCTCCGAACGGAGAGCGCATGGTACGGGGCAAGTCCCGGGATTCCAGCTGCAGGAACAGCTGCATGGGCTGATGACAATGGCCGCAGCAGGGCCAGGATTCATCCGGTTTCAGTAACGGCAAGCCACCGAACTTGGACATGGCACCAGGCACCGCCGGTCCGGCCTGGGGACGCCAGGCGGGGCGGGAAAAGGAAGCCAGTCTGAGTTTGATTTCTTCGGGCAGCATGGGGTGTCCTCGTTTTCTCGAGTTCACCATGCCAGCAACAACTCCGAACAGCCTTCACAAACCGCTGCCAGGCCATTTTTACAGGCTGAGCGGCGTGCAATTTTTGTACATGTGACAGGGTTCGCGCGAAATCTGTGACCCAAATTGCATTAGCCAGATTCTGAAAACTGCTTCATCTGCCACTGGGCAAACGCCTGCTGGGCGAGCTCCAGTTGCTCGATAAGTCGCTGCCGTTTGCTGGGCTCGAAACGCCGACGGGCCAGGGCCTGCAGGGATTTCTGCAGGCCATTGCGATCACTGCGGGATAATTCTTCCAGCCAGTGGCCATCGCTGTCGGTGACCACCAGCACGTCGCGGCCGGCGTGGTTACGCTGGCTGATCTGATACCAGTGCACCAAGGCCCGGCCCAGCACCACATAACCGAACTGGGGATCCTTGAGGGGACCATAGGTGGCCTCCCGAAAACCGCCACTGAGTGGCCCCAGCTTCACCCGGGTGAGCTTGTCGCTGTAGTAGTAGCTGCCCGCCGCGCCCAGCAACCCGCCGATCAGGGCACCGGTACCCAGGGAATGCCCCAGAGTCACCGCATCCAGCCCGGCCCCGCCCACGGCGCCAGCCCCGAAACCGGCGGCGGCCAGCTGGTTCTTGCTGATGCCCCACAGCTGGCGGGTGCGTTCACCGAACAGGTCATCCCCGTCCGGCAGGCACAGGTCGGACTCCTGCCGTTGCAAACGGCGATGCTGATACAGGTCTTCCACGCTGTGCCGCAGGCGCTGTTCGCGCTCACGCTGCCAGGCCTGCCAGCGCTGGCGCAGCTTGGGCTGCAAGGGCTCCGCAGCCTCAAATTCGCCCAGCCGGCTGGTTTCCTGGTGCCCCAGCATCTCGATCAGGGCATCGGCGAGATGCTCCAGGGCCTGATGGTCACGCCCGAACTTGAGGGCCTGCAGGTACTCCAGGGCCGCATCAAGGGGTTCGCGCCAGTTAGGCGCCAGTTCGCCGAAACTACGCAATAATTCCAGATGTTTCTCGAACGGCGCCCGCACCGCATCAAAGCGGCGGACGATCTGGAAGTACTGCCCCAGGGCCGCCTCCCAGTCTGCACTGTAGTCATCGCTGCCGATCTGGTTGATCAGCGCCAGGCTGGGCCGGCCGGTCCAGCGCAGAATGTTCATTTCTGCTTCGTGCTCGCGGTTATAGGGCACGGAACCGTCCACCACGTAGATGATGCCGGCCCCTTCCACGATAGGCCCCAGCAGCTCGCATTCATCGTGATAACGGGGATCGTCTCGGTGCTGGGTGACAAAGGCCGCCACGGTGTCCGGGCGATCGGACGCGGACAGGCTGTGGCCCTGCAGCCAGGCCAGCACCTTGCGGGGGCGCTGAAAGCCAGGGGTATCGATGAGCTCGTAGAGGGTCACGTCATCCACCTTCATGGGATAACGGTGGCTATCACGGGTGGTGCCCGGCTCCATGGCGATGGCAATGGAATCGTTCTGCGCCAGGGTCGCGACCACGCTGGATTTACCCTTGTTGGGATGGCCCACCACGGCAAAGCGGGGCAGGGCGCTGTCGCTCTGCCGGTCGTCAATGATGTCGGTATTGCCGTTATCGTCCATGGTCTCAGCGCGTTGTCATTATCAATGTGTGACGGCGGAAATCAGCGATTTCCGCCCCAGGTCGCCTTGGGTGCGCACAGCAGCAGGTTGGCGTCTTTCTGGCGCTCAATAAAGCGCTGCCATTGTGACAGCAACCCCGCATCGGCGAGCGGATCACCCTGTTCATCGGCCAGCGGCACCAACGCCAGCATGGTGGCCGGGGGCCATTGTTCACGGGCGTCAAAAATAAAGTCGCTGAGCTCGGCGGTGGGCGGTTCCCAGCCACGGGCCACCAGTATCACTGGCTGGCGCTGCTCGCCCGCCTGACGCAGGGTGGCCGCGTCCTCTTCCAGGCTGCTGTTACCGCCGGCCCGCAGCTGCAACGGCGCCGGGGCCTGGCTCAGCCGGCGCACCAGCCCGGCGCTCTGCTGGCCGGCACCGGCCCAATGGATCAGCGTACCGGTCTCTGGCAACGGCATCAGACTCACCTGCACCGGCGCCGGTTCCCGCGGCGCTTCTTCCTCGCCACGGGTTTCTACCCAGGGGGTATCGAACCGGTAGAACAACGGCTGATAACCCGGGTGCTGGCGCAGCGCGTTTGCCGCCTGCCAGCGCACTTGCAGGGCCGCCAGCAGCAAAAACACCAGTCTCGGCAGCAACACATAGGTGAGCCAGGCCATCAGCACGAAGGGCCACCAGGTGCCCAGTAACGCCGGATCGGCCATGGCATTGTCGGTGAGACGATAATACTGGGAAGCGGCCACCAGCTCGGCGCCGGGTACGGCATCCGGCCACAGGGTGTGCCAGGGCAGGGCGATGGTGGAGACCAGCCGGTGATAGCTGTCCGCCGAGGCCTGCAGGGTGGTGCTCCAGCCGAAGGCCAGATCCTGCACCAGCACCATGACCAGCAAGGTGAGCAGGCCACTGAGGGCAAACAGCAGGCCGCCAGTGTGGGCAATGCGGGCGGACAGGGCAGGGCGTAGCGGCTGCAAGGGGTCGCCCTGCTCCCCGGAACGCCCCAGCAAACTGCCCCAGGGCTGCCAGCCCAGCCAGGCCTGCAGGCTGGTGAGCAAGGCCAGCGCCAGCTGCAACCCCACCAGCACCAGCACCAGGGTCACATTGATCTGGCGGCTGCCATCGTAAACCAGCAGGCCTGCCATGAAGGCGGCACCCAGTACGGCCCCCAGACCGGCAAAGACCCAGCGGGCCTGTCGCCAGCGGCGCAGGCGTGAATCATGGCCATGGGCCTGGCGCTGATCATTGAGGGCATGTAATTCAGCCAGCCAGGCGGGCACGGTCAGTGGCCGGCGTTGGGTTTGCTGCTGCTGGGCAAAGCGCCGGTCGCGACGGTGCAGAAAGGCCTGGGACTGCTGACTGTCGCGACGGTACTGGTCATCAAAGTCCAGCAGCCGGGTCAGGGATGACGTCAATGAGGGGCTCGCTTATTCGACCGCATCAGCCGGGGCATCCGCCGGGCGCGGCGAGGCCTCTTGCTTCGGCGAGGTGTACATCACCTCGTCCTGGGCGCAGGCCATGCAGGCATTGCCGAACTCACCGAGAATGCCGCCCGCTTCGTCATAACCAAAGGCCGGTCGATAATCCTGGGTGCACTGCTCAGGCGGATCCTCCGGGCAGGTTTGCGTGCTTTCCGGCAGGCCCATGGGGTAATCGGTGTCGTACTTGTAGGTGCAGCCAGCAAACATCAGCGCCAGTGCCGGCAGGGCCAGGTACGCAGCTTTCATCCGGTTTCTCCTGAAACAGTGAGGTATGTTCTGCTGCAAGCATAGTCAAAGCGAACCGCCAACGCATGCCTGTGTGAACGAAATTCTCTAAAATTTACCCTTCCTGAAAATACCTTGCCGCGAGGACCTCATGACATCGTCCCAACCTATCGACTGGCGCACCCTGCCCGCTGCCATCTGGCGGGGACGCACCGGCACACTGCGACCGGTGCCGCACCCGGATCCGGTTCGGCTTGCAGACCTGCTGGGTATCGACACCCAGAAGCAGAAGATCATCCAGAACACCGAACGCTTTCTGGCTGGGCAACCCTGCAACCATGTGCTGCTGTGGGGCAGCCGTGGCACCGGCAAATCCTCCATCGTGAAAGCCCTGCTTAATGCATATGCCGGCAAGGGGCTGCGGGTCATTGAGGTGGACAAGGATGATCTTCACGACCTGCCCGAGATCGTCGACGACATTCGCGAGCGCCGCCAGCGGTTCATTATTTATTGCGATGACCTGTCGTTCGAGGAGGGTGAAAACCAGTACAAGCATCTCAAGAGTGTGCTGGAAGGCTCGCTGGAATTGCCCCCGGACAATGTGCGCATCTATGCCACCAGCAACCGCCGCCATTTATTGCCCGAATACATGAAGGACAACGCCGAGTCCCGGGTAATTGGCGGAGAGCTTCACCATGGCGATGCGGTGGAAGAAAAAATTTCTCTGGCAGACCGTTTCGGGCTGGGGCTGAGTTTTTATCCGATCAGCGAACCGCAGTATTTCGAGATCGTTGACCACCTGTTCGGCGAGGTAAAAGACCGCCAGCAACTGCACATCCGGGCGCGCCGCTTTTCCATTGAAAAAGGCGTGCGCTCCGGGCGCACGGCGAGGCAGTTTTATAATCAGTTTGTGGGGGGGTTTTGAAAGCGAGCTGCAAGCTTCAAGCTGCAACACGAGTAAAGTTCCAGGATGAATCCAGCGCCGTGCCCGCGCACCGCCTTTGTGGTTCGCGGGCACGGCATGTCAGCGGATGAGAGTATTGCCCGTGTTGCAGCTTGAAGCTTGAAGCTTGTGGCTGCTTCACAACCGCTGGGCGGTAGCGTCGCAGATGGCGTTTACCGCCTTGCGAGCGGCGGGGATGACGCCGCCCATGGTGAGGAACCCGTGGACCAGTTCCGGGTAATCCAGGCTGGTCACCGCCACACCGGCGTCACGCAGTTTTTCACCGTATTCCAGCCCTTCATCACGGAGCGGGTCGGTGGCGGTGATCAGGATGGTGGGCGGCAGACCGGCAAGGTCCGGGTTGCGCAGAGGGGAGACCCGGTAATCCTCCACCAAGGCTTCATCCTGAATGAAGTGGCTGCGGAACCAGGTAAGCAGCGGCAGATCGAGACCGAAACCCTGGCCGAGGCTTTGCACCGACGGATGTTTCAGCTCCCCGTCGGTGGTGGGGTAAACCAGCACCTGCAGGGCCGGTACCGGCAGGCAGGCCAGTTTTGCCTGCTGGGACACGACAGCGCTGAGGTTGCCGCCTGCGCTGTCACCCATCACTGCCAGCCGCTCGGGATCGAGCCCAAGCCCTGCGGTGTTGTCCAACAGCCAGCGCCACACTGCCAGGCAATCGTTGGCGCCGGTGGGCGACGGATGCTCCGGGGAGAGGCGATAATCCACACTCAGTACGACCGCATTGGTGCGCTCGGCTATGTAGCGGCACAGGCGGTCGTATTCTTCCACGCCCCCCACGGTAAATCCGCCACCATGGAAAAACAGAATGGCCGGAGCCAGACGCGGGGCATTTTCCGGACGGTAGCGACGCACCTGCACTGTAGTCTCGCCCTCCACCGGCACCTGATGATCCACCACCACGGGCAACGGACGCTCCGCCACATCCATCAGTTCGATCATGTCGGCATACAGCTGACGCGCCTTGGCCACCGTGCCACTGTCCAGGGTGGGCTTGGCACCACTGAGGGCAAGCAGAAACCGCACGTGGGGGTCCAGATGATCTCGGCCGCGGGTCTCGATGCCGGCAGCCAGCCGGGACAGAACGGGCCGCGGCAGCAGCATCAGGGACTTCAGCGCAGCGCGCTCCAGGGCAACAGGGCTCATCGGGACTCCTTAGGGGGTGATATCACTGGCAATCGGCCGCCCCCATCACAGCGGCAGACCGGAAACAGAACCTGCGCGAGTGTATCAGAAATACCACTCCAGACCGCCTTCGATACCACTGACGGTGATGTATTCCTTGTCCACATATTGCATGTACTGCAGGCTCAGGCCGATGTTGTAGGCGGTGCGCATACCCAGGGCGGCACCAAAGGCCAGGCTGGTGTCATCGTTGCGATCGACACCACTGCGACACCCCTGGGCATTGCAGCGACGGGCCACGGTTTTGACCTTCACATCCGCCACCCCGGCAAAGCCCTGCACGAAAAAGCTTTCCACATGCTGCTTCACTACGGGGGAATCGAACGACCACTTGCCGGTGGCCAGCAGGGCGCCCACATGGTCCACGGTGTAATCCACCTTGTTGCGGCTGGTTTCGGAACGCCGGGTGTCGCCGGAGGGCCCGGTCCCCACCCGCAGTTCCACACCCCAGTTCTCGTCCACCATGCCGCCCAGGCGCAGCATCAGACCAGAGGGAGTGAGTTCGTAGTTGTCGTAATCCAGATTGAGGTGCATCAGGTTGGCTGCGGCATAGCCGTAGCGGGAATCCTGAAAGTGGGCCACCTGGGCAGTTTGAGTGTCGTCGGCTTGGTCCGCGGCCCACAGGGCAGGACTGAACAGCAACCCGATAAGCATCCAGTAACGCATGGAAGGTCGTCCTTTTTGTTATTGTTCGAGTAACGGCTGCCTGTTATACCATCGCCGGCAGGCAGAGTCTTTGCCCTGCAGCCGAATCAGGAAATCATTCATGTCCGTCTACACCCCGCTCGACGCGCCCCAGATGACCCGGATACTGGCCCCTTTTGGCTATTCGCTGGTGCATTACCATGGCGCCAGCCATGGCATCGAGAACAGCACCTTTCTGATCGAGGCGAAAGACCGTCAAGGCACCCCTGCCGATCTGGTGCTGACGGTGTTCGAGACCCTGGACAGTAATGCCGTGCGGCCTTACCTGCACCTGCTGGCAGAGCTGGCCAGGGACTCTCAGTTACCGGTACCCGGCCCCCTTGCTGATGATCAGGGGCACTGGCAGATCACCGTCGCGGACAAGCCGGCAGTGCTGATGCCGCGCCTGCCCGGCGACCATGATTTTGCCGTGGACGAGGCCCGTTGCGGGCAGGTTGGCGCGTTGCTGGCGCGGCTGCACCAGTGCGACCCGGGCAGCCTGCTGCCGCTGCCGGATGAACGCCAGCGATTGGCAACGCTCAGTAAACATCTCAGCCACCTGCCCGCCAACCAACAAGCACCGGCCCGCGCCCTGCTCGACGCCTGGCAGGCCAGCCCCACTGGCCGCACCCTGATCCATGGCGACCTGTTTCGCGACAACCTGCTGTGGCAGGACGGCCACATCAGCGCCCTGCTGGATTTCTACAACGCCTGCCTGGATGACCCGGAATACGATCTGGCTGTCACCCTCAATGACTGGTGCGTGGAACCCTGTGGCAAGCCCGCCCCGGAACGGGAACAGGCCCTGCTCAGCACCTACCAGCGCCACGGCGGCCTGTTTGACCCGGGCCGCCTCAAACTGGCGCTGGCGGTGGCCGCTCTCCGCTTCTGGCTATCCCGCCTGGCCGGCCCGGTGGCCAATCACAGTGAAGGGCAGGGGAGCAAGGACCCGGACGAGTTTGCGCGCATTTATCGCTGGCGGATGAAGGCGCTTGAGCCGGGCGCCTGACGTTCAGCCACTGCCCGCCAGAATCATGTGATTAAGATGAGCCAGGTATTCCTGCTCTTGCCATAACCAGGGGTAATCAGGGCAGGCCAGGGAGCTGGGGGTGAGGGCTTCCACGCCCTGGGTGAGCGCGTTAACTACCATCATTTCATGGAGGTCGGCCCAGCCGGTGGGCAGGCGACGCAGATCGCGGGGCTGGTTGACGAACCCTTCACTGATCACCGGATGCATGCGCCGCAGGCGGGTAAAGGCCATGCGCCGGTTGAGTTGTTCTTCCAGCCGGCGCTGCCAGTGATTGCCCGCCGCATCCAGCAGAATCTGTTTTACCGGGCTGGCAAATCTACTCAGCAGGCCCGACATGGGCATGCCTTCACCACTGGCCAACCGATAACGGGGGTCATCATCCAGCCACAGGCTGAAATCCAGAAAATCCAACTCGCTGGTATCCAGCTGACGCAGCTGTTCGCTCAGTGCCACCGTGGTACTCAACCCCACCGGCACGGACGGGAACAGGGCATGCAGTGCGCGGGGAATTTCCAGCAGATAATCTTCCAGTCGACGATTGGCCTGCTCCGACCAGTGAGACGGCAGGGACCGCTCCGGGGAACGCTGGAACACCCGCCGGGTCACACCGTGAGCTGCCGGCAAGGAGGGGAACTGGTAGCAGAAATCGAGCCCGGCCACATCATTGAGGTAGCCCCAGTCCGACACCAGCGACAGGGTATCGCTCCACACCGAGACAAAATCTTCCGGGCGCCGCACAAAGGAGCGTCGCGCCCGGCTGTCGTTCACGAAGCGGCTGCTGAACCAGACCTTCATGCCGCGTTCATGGGTGGACTGCATCAGGTGCTGAAGGGCGCTGCGGATCTTCACTTCCACGGCCCGTTCACCGGGGGGCATGAGCTCGCAGCGATCCAGATGGATGCCGTTTTCCGGGGTGGCGATCAGGTGTGGACAGGGATCCAGACGCAGGGCATTGAAGCCACGCAGCTGGGTTTCGTCGAGGACACGCTCCAACGAGGCAAAGGCACCGTCGCGCAAGTCGCGGTGCAGTAGCCAGGATAAATCCCAGCGAGCTATTGCCAGGGGTTGAGGCATATCGGTCCAGTTCTCCCAATCAAGCGCACCAGCATACCGGTTTCCGAACCGGCCTCAATGGCTCTGGGCCTGTTATCGGTGAAATGACCCACCTTGACATAACCGGGACCGCACACAATTCCCCTCACCGGGTACTCAGGCTATGATCGGGGTATGAAAACCATCATGCTCCGCACCCTGATAATGGCTTCTCTGGCACCAGTCTCGTTGCTGGCCAATGAGCAATTGCCGGACAGTGCCCCCCCGGATGACAAGGCGCCACAGAGCCGTGAGAAAGGCCCCAGCCAGGCGCTGGAAAGCCACGAGCTGGAAGCGCTGTATCTGCAATCGCCGGTCGAGCTGGATACCACTGACGAAAGCCAGGGCCTCAATGCCCTGAGCTCGGAGTCCCGCTATCTGGAAAACGAGCAGCAGGAGTTACTGCAACGCCAGCGTGACACGGTGCAGGTCATCCCCACCCCGAACGACACTCCACCGGCACCACCACCGACGCTGATGCCTGTGCGGGATCTGTAGGAGAGACGCGGCATACTGCACGCCGCGATCGTCAATACGGATAGCGTGGTCCCTCGGGCCAATGCCGTGCTGCACTCAGTTCGCACCCCACCGAGCGAAGCGAATAACCGGCGCGCCGCTGCCCTTGTGGGTATGCTCAGGAATCGCCCTGCAAACACCTCTCGAAACCATCCCCCAGGTACTCCAGCCAATCCAGATAGTTCAGTGATGGCTGGTCACGGCCAAGAGGGTCCAGAGGCTCCTCGCGGCAATCCACACACAAGCGCTTCAGCATGGCGAGGCGAGCTTCCGGTTCGCGGATCATGCATTGCACACCCTGCTCGCGGATTTCCGCGGCCAGCGCCACAAAGCGTCGACTGCCCGGCCCGGCGTCCAGCTGCTGGCTGACCACCACCGGTTCTGCCAGCCCCAGCGGATCCGTGAAATAGCCCCAGGGATGGTGATAGGTCAGCCAGGGGACCTGCGTCAGCGGCGCCAGACGGGCGTGCAGCCCCGCCACGGTTTCCTTCGCCCGGGCCTGCCATTGTCCCGGTTGCTGGTCCGCCAGCCCTGCCGGCAGGGCCGCTGCCAGCGCATCGGACAACAGGATCATGTTGTCCACGGACAACCACAGATGCGGATCCAGGTACGCATCGTCCTGACCGGCATCATGATGGTGACTTTCGTGGCTCCCGTGGCTTTCCTCGTGGTCGTCATGCCCATGGGGGCCACCTTCCCGGCGCACCACGCCGTGCAGACCCAGTAACGCCACGGACGCCTTGTGGCGGCGGGCCACCAGCGGGGCCAGCGGGGCTTCCACCGCCGCCCCCAGCCACACCATCAGATCCGCCTGCTGCACCTGTAGCGCCTGCCGCGGCGACAGCGCCAACTGATGGGGATTCTGGTTGGCCTGCAACAGGGTCACCACCTCCACTTCCGGGCCATAGAGACTGCGCACCAGCTTCGCCAGCGGCTCCACACTGGCCACAATGGTCTGGCTCCAGGCGGGGGAGCAAAGCATTAGCAGGATTGTCAGCCAGAAATGGCGCATGGAATTCCCTCTTACTTGAATGACGAAGGCGGGGCTAGCTGCAAGCTTCAAGCTACAAGGCGCGAGCTGGCCCGTTGCCACCTGAAAACCTTTGAGCCGCGCCGCAAGGCTTATGGCGCGCCTTGTAGCTTGTAGCTTGAAGCTTGCAGCTAGCCCTTCAGTGCAGGCGAAAGCCGCGCAGTATATCATTGCGCCTTTGTATTACGGGCCCCTTGTTATGTCGGAACCACTGGTCAATGTCGATGCCGTCTCGGTCACTCTCGGTGGCACCTCGGTGCTGGCCGATGTGAGCCTGACCCTGGCACCGGGCCGCATCACTACCCTGATCGGACCCAACGGCGCCGGCAAAAGCACCCTGGCCCGGGTGGTGCTGGGACTGGTGAAGACCGACAGCGGTTCCGTCACCCGTCGCAAAGGCCTGCGCATCGGTTATATGCCCCAGCAGATTCAGGTGGATGACAGCCTGCCGCTCACCGTGGATCGTTTTCTGTGGCTGGCGGCAACGGGACCCACCTCTGCCCGTCGCGCCGCGCTGGAACGGGCCGGTGTGGCCCATTTGCGCCGTCGTGCCGTTCAGCAATTGTCCGGCGGCGAGATGCAACGGGTGCTGCTGGCCCGCGCCCTGCTGCGCAAGCCGGACCTGCTGGTGCTGGATGAACCCGCCCAGGGCGTGGACGTGGCCGGCCAGAATGCCCTTTATGGCCTGCTCAAGGATGTCCGCGATCAACTGGGCTGTGCCATCCTGCTGATTTCCCACGATCTGCATCTGGTCATGGCCGCCACCGACGAGGTGATCTGCCTGCAGCGCCACGTGTGCTGCTCCGGCAGTCCGGAAACCGTCAGTCGCGACCCGGCTTACCACGAGCTGTTCGGCCCCGCTGCCGGCACCCCGAACCTGGCGCTGTATACCCACGATCATGACCACGACCATGATCTGCACGGCAACGCCCATCATCACGACCACGAAGGCCCCTGTAACCATGATTGAACTGCTGCTCCCCCCGCTGCTCGCCGGCCTGGCCGTGGCAATCGTGTCCGGCCCCATGGGCGCGTTTGTGGTGTGGCGCCGTATGGCCTTCTTTGGCGATACCCTGGCCCATGGCGCCTTGTTGGGTGCCGCCCTGGGGCTGGCGCTGGATATCAACCTGTACCTGGCCGTGGTGGCCGTCTGCCTGGGCCTGGCCGCGGCACTCACCGGCCTGCAGCGACAGCGACAACTGGCCGGCGACACCCTGCTGGGCATTGTCGCCCACACCACTCTGGCCCTGGGTGTCATCGCCATCAGCCTGCAAACCGGCATCCAGGTGGATCTGTTCGCCTACCTGTTTGGTGACTTGCTGGCGGTGGGCTGGAGCGATGTGGTTGGCCTGTGGAGCGGGGCCATGGTGATTATGCTGCTGATGCTGTGGCAATGGCGCTCACTGCTGAGCATTACCGTGAGTGAGGAACTGGCCCAGGTGGAAGGGGTAGCGGTGCAGGGCACCCGGCTGCTGCTGATGCTGTTGCTGGCCCTGCTGATTGCCGGCGCCATTCGCACCGTAGGGGTATTGTTGATCACTTCCCTGCTGGTGATCCCCGCCGCCAGTGCCCGCCGCCTGACCCATACCCCGGCGCAGATGGCCATGGTTGCCAGTCTGTTCGGCACACTTTCGGTGCTGGCGGGCCTGACGGTGAGCTGGTTTGCCAACACCCCGGTGGGGCCATCCATTGTCGTCGCTGCCAGCGGCTTGTTTGTGCTGACGTTGTTCCGGCGGAGTGCCTAAAAACCGTGCCGCAGGAGCGTCGCTCGCGGCGCGATAGCCCAACGTCGTTAAAGCACATTTACCACAGAGGGCACAGAGATCACTGAGGAAATGAAGAGGGTTACTCTGTGCCCTCTGTGGTGAAAATGCTTTTGATCCCGGGCCTGAATCGCGCCGCCAGCGACGCACCTACAGCAGAGCATTTTCCCGGAGTGTGAATGAACCTGACCCTTAACCAACGCATCTGGATGCTGGCCTGGCCGTTGCTGCTGTCGAATCTGACCGCGCCGCTGCTGGGGCTGGTGGATACCGCGGTGGTGGGACACCTTGATCATCCCCGTTATCTGGCGGCGGTGGCGCTGGGTGGCAACTTTTTCATGTTCCTGTACTTCTCGTTCAACTTCCTGCGCATGGGCACCACCGGCTTTGCCTCCCAGGCAAAGGGCGGGGCGCGAGACACCCGGGTGGTGTTGTTCCGGGGCCTGCTGCTCTCCGCCGGACTGGGGCTGGCGCTGATACTGCTGTCACCGCTGTTGCGGGACACCGGCCTGTGGTTGCTGGGGGGCAGCAATGAGGTGCAGGAGCTGGCGCGGGATTACATCAACATCCGCATTCTCGGCGCCCCGGCGGCGCTGGCCAACTTTGCCCTGATCGGTTTCGCCATCGGCACCCACAACACCCGGGTGCCCCTGAAGATGACCTTGCTGATGCACAGCAGTAACGCCCTGCTGGATGTGCTGCTGGTGCAGGTGTGGCATTGGGATGTGCGCGGTGTGGCCACCGCCAGTGCCTGTGCGGAATACATCGGCCTGGCTGGCGGCCTGTTCTGGCTACGTCATGCCCTGCGCCCACCCAGTCAACAGGAACGGGTCTGGCAACTGCCCGCCATTCTCGCCCTGATGAGCGTAAACCGGGATATCTTTATTCGCAGTCTGGCCCTGCTCAGCACTTTCTTTTTCTTCACCGCCCAGGGCGCCCGGCTGGGTGACGCCGTGCTGGCCGCCAACGCCGTGTTGATCACCTTTCTGCTGATTCTCAGCAACCTGCTGGATGGCTTCGCCAATGCCGCCGAGGCGTTAGTGGGCGAGGCTCACGGTCGCAAGAACAATACCGAATTGCGACTGGCCATTGCCGCCACCGGTCGCTGGACGCTGGGCTGTGCCGCACTCGGTCTGGCACTGTTTGCGACCGTCGGCGCTCCCCTGATCGGCCTGCTTACCGACCTGCCGGATATTCGCGACACCGCCATCCACTACCTGCCCTGGGTGTTGTTGCTACCGCTCACTGCCAGCGCTGGTTTCTGGCTGGACGGCATCTTCGTGGGCGCCACCTGGGGCGCCGCCATGCGTAACACCATGCTGGTGTCAGTGGCAGGATTTTTTCTCATCTGGGCCCTGACCCGGGGCTGGGACAACCATGGCCTTTGGCTAACCATGAACGGTTTCATGGCAACACGGGGAATCTGTATGGGCTGGATGCTGTGGCGCCGAATGCAAATCCCTGCAAGCCCATAATTTTTATGCAATAATTTTTCTCAAAATGGAGAGAGGCCCACACAGGAATCGATATGGAATTCGGCAATCCCTACCAGGCACCACAGAACCCGGAACCGGCCCAGGCCAACATTTACGTCAACGATCGCTTTCTGCTAATGCCCAAGAACACCTCCCTGCCAGAACGCTGCCTCAAATGCAGCGAGCCACCGGCAAAACGCTATACCCAGAAACTATTTTGGGTTTCCCCATGGGTGTATCTGTGCTTCTTGATAAATATTCTGGTGCTACTGATCGTCTATCTGGTTACCCGCAAGACCACCGCGGTGTCTTACTCCCTGTGTGCCAGGCATGCGAAAGAGAAACGGATGCGTAACTGGACACTGGCTGGCTTCGGAGCGGGCATCATACTTTTCCTGATCGCCTGCGCCGCACTGGAATCCATTGTCCCGCTTTGGCTTGCCATCGCCAGCATGGTAGCCATGATAATATTTTCGCTCGTCAAACCCTTGCCGCTTACCGTCAAGAAATTTGAAAAAAATCAGTTCTGGATCAAGGGGGCGGGAGATGAAATGCTGACGCTCTTTCCGAAAATAACAGATGCTGAAGTCGCGCCGAAATCACCATCATCATGAGAGAGCATTCAAGGCTAACCGGTTTCTCATGGAAGCTTGCCGGCAACCGGGCGTCGTCCTGTTTCGGCAAGCCGCTTCAGTGGGTGTTGTCGTTGAGAACTCGTTACCCATCACTGTTTAATGCTTTGCCAGCCCATTCTTTTTGACCGTTTTTTCCTTGTACATGCGACGGTCAGCATGCTGCAAAAGAACTTCGGCATTTTCGAAATTTTCCGGGCCAGTCTGTACCACACCCAGGCTGATTTTCACGTTGGGCAGTCGTTCCGCCAGCAAACTCTTGATGCGCTGACAGTAACTCCCTAATGCCTGATCCTCAGTGCTGTTCGCCAGCACCACACAGAATTCATCGCCACCATAGCGCACACAGGTATCTTCTCCTCGGGCGGCGTCCAGCAGCACCTTGCCAAGTTCACGCAGCACCTGATCGCCATAGGTATGACCGCGCTGATCATTGAGCTCTTTGAAATCATCCACATCCACGAAGATCAGACACACCGGCTCGCCACGGCGTTGGGCGGCCTTGAGAGTACGTTGCAGGGCCTCATTGAGAAAACGCCGGGTAGTGAGCCCGGTGAGCGAATCGGTACGCAGCTCCCCATTGCGCATGGCCACCGTTTCTTCCAGTGCGCGGGCATAATCTTCGGTGCGGTTTTTTACCGCTTCGATTTCCGAGAGCATGCTCTGGATATAGGTTTCAAACACCAGGGTAACGTCAAAATAGATTAGCTTGTCCAGTGCCTTGACCACCCGCATGGAGAGATCATGCTGGCCCACCAGATCATTGAGATTTTCCACCAGAAGACGTTGTAGCAGGTAGACCGCTGACAGGTAGTACTTGGGCTCAACACCGATGCGCTTGTGGACCAGCCCAATGCGCAACCGGTTGTTGGCGTACTCAAGGTCATAGGTGCCGGCAAAGAGATCGAGGATATAGCGCCGCTGGGCAGACTGGAGGCGGTCGAGGGTATCTGCATCACCGATCAGGGCGGCGATTTCCGGATTGCTGGTCTGGATGCCGTAAAAGGTTTCAACAATGCTGTCCAGACGCTGCTCCACCAGAGTAGAGCACTGAGTCAGGGCATCCACATCTTCATCGCTGAAATCCAGCAGTCGCTTGCGAACACGGATTTCCGCTTCAGTGAAGCGCAGCTGCTCCAGCAGCGTTTTCATGACTGGCATCTCTGTTCCCTCGCCCCGTGAGCCTTCCTGGCTCCATGCAAAACGGCGTCTTTTCATCATACCCCGCAGGGGAGGGAACACTATAGTCCAAACTTACGCACGTCCGGCGCCGACTACCGCTCGGGCAAAAATGTGAAACAAATCACACCACGGATCGATTCACGGTCTGCCGATTTTCCGTTCCGCCGTGACGCTTGAAGCGTGTATCTGATTCCTAGCGTTTCAACGCCCCGTCGCGATCAAGCTGGCCGACCACGCTCTTGGCATAGCCTTCGGCACCGGCATTCAGGCTATAGGGGTTCATGCTCCGCGACTGTGCCTGCCACACCGGCTTCTTGTTGGCCACATTGTAGAGCTGGGTCTGCAGGTAGTAGTCGGTGGCGTTCTGGTAGTAGCCAGGCTGGTAGACCGCACTGTAGCTGTAGCCCACGTAGGGGCCGTAACCCAGATACATGGGTGCGGAAGTCATGGGCATGTAGTCCACCTGGGGCGGCACGTATTCGTCACGCTCCTCCACTTTCAGCAGACTCACCACCATCACACCATCGGCACCACTCTCTTTCACTGCCGCTTCAACATGAGCACGGTATTGCTCTGCCTGCTGGCTTTCACCGCCCAGTTCGGCGGAGGCCAGGGTAGCCTCTACGGAGCGTTTGGCCAGACTCTTCTTGACCTGCTGTTCCACCGCGGCAGAGGTTACTGCGCTTTCGGAGAGAACAATCACGAAGATGTGTCCAAACGCCGGGCGAGGTTCGCCGGTCTTGGTCTGCCAGGTTGATTGGGTTTCTGTGGTGGTGGCACAGGCCGCCAGCAACAGGACCGCACAGAACACAAAAGCACGTTGAACCATCTGCATGGGAAATCCTTCGTTATGCAAGGGAAAGAATGCTGACAGGGTAAGGCGTTTTTACCACAGAGGCCACAAGCAACACCGGAAAACGGATCTTCCTCGGTGCACTCCTGTGGATCAGGTTATGCGGATTGGCAAGGCGTGAGCGAGTGACAAGTTTCGAGTTGCGAAGGGCAAAACCCACCTGAATGGAAGGGCGGGTTTTCGAAACTCGCTTCTCGCACCTCGAAAAGGGTTATTTTTTTCCGCCGGGCATGATGAATTTCATCAGGGTCATGAACCACATCAGCTGCCCAGGATCACCCTCGATCTTGATGTCGCCGGCCTGCATGCCTTCCATGAAGGCCATCTGGTTCTTGCCGGCCTCTTTCAGGGTGGCGAAGGCGTAATTCGCATCCTTGAAATTGAGGGTAACGGAGGGGGACGGATTCAAGCCGCCTTTCGACACCACCTTGCCGGGGGTGAAATGAAACCAGCGCGCCGGCTTGCCGGAAAACGTCCGCCACTGCATTACCACGTCGCGGTTTTCCAGCTGCTTGCGAAAGCCTTCATTGCGCCATGCCAGCCAGCGCAAACGCCAGCCGAGGACCAGCAGAACCAGAGCAAATTTCATGGAAAGTCCTTATTCAAGGTATGAGCCTCAAGCTACAAGCTGCAACACGATCACAGACCATGCAAATTAAAAATCGCAGCTACCGCTGCCCGAAGCGCGGGGAAGGCGTTCTGCCCCCCCTTTCTATCACGCGCCTCGTAGCTCGCAGCTTGAAGCGAGTAGCGACTAAGGCATTACCGCCGGCAATTCCTTGTTGAGCTTCATCTTTTCCTTCACCGCATCCCCGGTGAGGGCATAGCCCAGCAGGTTACCATCCTTGCCGCGGAACAGGGCCTGGACGGTGTTGCCATCCGCCTCGATTTCCCATTCCCCTTCACTGTCCTGGGGAGCAGGACAAACCACCACCGGACAGGCCGGCGTCTTGATGGTCACCGGCATCACACCGTAGCTGACTTCCGTGATCTCACCGGTCAGGGTCTTGGCCAGGGCACGGGCGGAAGCCATCAGGGGCAACACGTAGGGCAGCACATGCCCCTGTACTTCGGCGCAGTCACCCAGTGCATAGACGTCTTCGGCGTTGGTACGCAATGTCTTGTCGGTGAGGATACCGCGGTTGGTGGTCAGGCCGGCTTCCTGGGCCATGCTGATGCGCGGGCGCAGGCCGATGGCAGACAACACCACATCGGATTCGATCTTGCTGCCGTCAGACAATTCGGTGACCAGCTTGTCGCCGTCACCATGGTGCACTGCCTTGGCCAGCGGGCCAAAGTGGAATGTCACGCCCAGATCAGCCAGGCCACGGCCCACGGCTTCGGAGGCCGCTTCCGGCAGCAACAACGGCAAGCAGCGGCCCATGGGCTCTACCAATTCCACGTCGAAACCACCGTTGGACAAATCGTTGGCGAACTCACAGCCGATCAGGCCGCCACCCAGAATGGTCACCTTCTTCTTGCCTTCCAGGGCCGCGCGGAAACGACCGTAGTCCATCAGGTCGTTGACGGAAAACACCTTGCCCACGGCATCGCCTTCCAGCGGCGGCGTCCAGGTGTCGGCACCCAGCGCCAACACCAGCTTGCTGTAATCCAGATGCGCATCCGGCAGCAGCACACGCTTGGCGTCAGTGTCGATTCCGGCTACGTGGATACCCGTGCGCACTTCCACATTGAACTGTTCGGCCACTTTTTCCGGGGTCGCCATGCACAGGTCATCAGCGGTCTTTTCCTTGGTAAAACCGGCAGACAGCATGGGCTTGGAATAATTGCGTCCGTCGTCGGCGGTCAGCATGACGATGGGCGTTTCCTTGTCCAGCTTGCGGAATTCCTTGACGGTGTTGAAGCCGGCCAGGCCGGTGCCGATGATGACTACTGGGTTCATGGGTGTTCCTTTACGGTGCTATGGATGGGCAGGTCTGGGGGTGAGGATCGATGCAAGACCGCACGGTGGAGGCCCCGCATCCGGTGCGGGGCAGACTCCGGACAGGGCAATGTCCGGACTCAGATTTCCACCATTTCAAAGTCTTCCTTGCCGACGCCGCAGTCAGGGCAGACCCAGTCTTCCGGTACGTCATCCCAGGCGGTACCTGCGGCAATGCCTTCTTCCGGCAGACCTTCGGCTTCGTCATAGATGAAACCGCACACTACACATTCCCACTTCTTCATGGTGAACCTCATCAAATAAAAGTAAGCGCCCACTTACATTGGCGCATACAGGGCGTTTCTCGGGGGTGCCTAACCTATCGGTGCCAGCCCCAAAAATCAATGACAGTGGGCGCTGTCATGTTAGGTCTCAGCGGGCATACACAGGTTGCTGGCTTGCCCTGCGTGCCGGCATGGGCCATAGTCCTGCCGCCCCTGTTTTGTTGATCCGCCGAGACCTTCATGCTGCCTGCCGCCCTCCATCCTGACAGCCACTGGCGCCCGCTTGGCCAGCTGGTGATGCCGCCGCTGATCCGCGACTGGATGGCCGATCCGGATTCCCTGACCCTGCGTCTCAGGCGTCATGGGCATTTTCAGGTCGTCCCCGGCTTCCATGCCATGGCCGTGCCCACCCTGGACGAACGGCGGCTACTTGATTTGCCCATCAGACAGGCGGCGCTGGTTCGCGAAGTGACCCTGATGCTGGATGACATTCCAGTGGTGGCCGCCCGCAGTATCCTGCCAGTGAGTAGCCTGCGCGGTGCCAACCGCTCCCTGGGCCACATGGGCAGCCGCTCCTTGGGGCTTGAACTCTACAAACGCCCGCTCTGCCAACGCGATCAGGTCTGGGCCCGGCTGGCGTCGCCCGGCCACGGTCATCCGCTGTGTTGGGGCAGGCAGTCGCGCTTCATCAAACGCGGCGCACCGTTGCTGGTGGCAGAATACTTCCTGCCGGCGTTGTGGGAGAAGGTGTCAGATGACACCGCTTCTACAGGGTCCCTGTAGGCGCACCTCTTGAGGTGCGAAAGGGGGAATTCCGGGTTACGAGCAGCCAGTATCAAAGATCAAAACCTGGCGGACCCATGGGTTGGTTTTCAACATTCGTTACTCGCTTCCACCTTGGGGGCTCACTGTCGCTCCATTCGCACCTCAAGAGCTGCGCCTACAGGAAGCCCTGATCCGCGTCTTGCAACTTGCTCCTTGTGACTAGAAACTTATCCCGCACTGACAACCGGATGTCCCATGTTTGCTTTCGTTGAACACCGCTATCCCGCCCTGTGGCCCTATCTCCAGCTAATGCGGCTGGACCGGCCCATCGGCACCCTGCTGCTGCTGTGGCCGACGATGTGGGCGGTGTGGATCGCCGGGGAGGGCACGCCAAGTCTGAAGACCATCGTGATCTTCTTCCTGGGCGTGGTGATCATGCGCGCGGCGGGCTGTGTGATTAACGATTTCGCCGATCGGGATTTCGACGGCGGAGTGGAACGCACCAAGGGGCGGCCACTGGCCACCGGTGCCATCAGCAGCAAAAAAGCCCTGGCCCTGTTTGCCGGGCTGGGTCTGATGGCCTTTGTGCTGGTGTTGTTCCTTAACGAGCTGACCTTCTGGCTGTCCTTCGGCGGCCTGGGGCTGGCCGTGCTCTACCCCTTCACCAAGCGCTTCACTTTCATGCCGCAGCTGTTCCTCGGCGCTGCCTTCAGCTGGGCCATCCCCATGGCCTTTGCCGCCGAGGCCGGCCATGTACCGGAAATCGCCTGGCTGCTGTATGTGGCGAACCTGGTGTGGACGGTAGCCTATGACACCGAATACGCCATGTGCGACCGGGAAGATGACCTGAAGATGGGCATCAAGAGCACTGCCATCCTGTTCGGCGATGCGGACCGCCTGATGATCGGCATTCTGCAAGGGCTGACATTGTTGGCGCTGATCATGGTCGGCCAACGGCTGGAATTTACCTGGCCCTGGTATGCCGGCATCGCGGCCATGTCCGTGACCTTTATTTACCAGCACACCCTGATCCGCTACCGGGAGCGCTGGCCCAGCTTCCATGCGTTCCTGAACAATCACTGGAGTGGGGCGTGCGTGTTTGTGGGCTTGTTCTTCCAGTACTTCTAAGTAGCAAGCTTCAAGCTGCAAGCTACAACGCGGGTCAGGGTTTCAAGATCTGCCATGCCGTGCCCGCGATTAATGGCTGATCAAACCTGACGAATTCAAGTCCAGCCCATTGCTTACCCACTCTGACCAGGAAACGCGGCTCCCGGCGTCTTCGGGTGGCTACTCAATCGATCCGCGTTGTAGCTTGCAGCTTGAAGCTTGTCACTACTCTTGCATTTCCTCCAATTTCCGCCGAACTTGTCATACACATGTCATAAAAAAGCAATCTAATGGGTCACCATACCTAGAATGACAGGCGAAGGAAGGAAGCCATGTCCCGTAACCGGATCTTGATTGTTGATGACGAGCCCGCCATTCGTGAAATGGTGGCTGTCGCCCTGGAACTAGCCGACTTTGACGTGCTCGAAGCCGAGAACGCTCAACGTGGCCATGAAATCATTGTGGACGAGCGCCCGGACCTGGTATTGCTGGACTGGATGCTGCCGTCTGTGACAGGCATTGAGCTGGCCCGCCGTCTCAAGCGCGACGAGACCACCAATGAAATCCCCATCATCATGCTCACCGCCAAGAGCGAGGAAGATAACAAGGTGCAAGGGCTGGATGTGGGTGCCGATGACTACATCACCAAGCCGTTTTCCACCCGTGAATTGATCTCCCGTATCAAGGCCGTGCTACGCCGCGCCTCCAGCGCGGCGGCAGAGAAGGCCATCGAAGTGGAGGGACTGTGCCTGGATCCGGTGAGCCACCGTATCAGCGCCAACGACGAACCCGTGGACATGGGCCCCACCGAGTATCGCCTGCTGGAATTCTTCATGAGCCATCAGGAACGGGCCTACTCCCGCACCCAGCTGCTGGATCAGGTATGGGGCGCCAATGTCTACGTGGAAGACCGGACCATCGATGTGCATATCCGTCGTCTTCGCAAAGCCTTGGCCCCCTTCGGTTATGATCGTTTTATCCAGACGGTCCGCGGCACCGGCTACCGTTTTTCCGTGAAGGCGGCCAAAGCCTCCTAGTGGGTCGTTGAAGAAAAAAATGTGCTAGGGTGCACGCAGTATTCGCACCCGTGACCTGGCAAGGGCGACGCAGACATGAAAGCCAGTCTGGCCAAAGAAGTTAACCGAATTATCGGGCTGCTTGCCCTGGCCTCCATCGCGGCCATCTCCGTCGGCCATATCTGGCCTCTCATCGCGGGCATGGTCGGCTATATCATCTGGAGCACCCGCCAGCTTTTCGCCCTGTACAGCTGGCTGGTGCGCGATGACCACACCGAACCCCCGGACAGCATCGGCCTCTGGGGAGAGTTCTACACCCGCCTTGAGCACCTTTTCCAGAAAGAGCGCCGCGCCCAGGAGAACCTGCAGGGGATCATTCACCGTGCCCAGCAATCGGTAAACGCTCTGGAGGATGTGGTCATCCTCATAGACCAGCACGGCTATCTGGAATACTGGAACCTGGCTGCCGAACGCTATATGGGCTTCAACGCTGCCCAGGATCTTGGCCAGCCGCTGACCAACCTGATTCGCCACCCCGGTTTTACTGACTATCTCCATGGCGGGGACTTTCGCGAAGCGCTGGAAATTCCCTCGCCCATGGATGACAACCGGATTCTGCAATTTCGGGTCACGGAATTCGGGGTGGGCGATCAGTTGCTGATGGCGCGGGATGTCACCCGCATCCACCATCTCGAACAGATGCGCAAGGACTTCGTGGCCAACGTCAGCCACGAACTGAAAACTCCGCTCACCGTGTTAAAGGGGTATCTGGAAACCTTGCTCGATACCGTACCGGATGAGCAGGCCCGGTTACGCCGCGCACTCACCCAGATGGAAAGTCAATCCAACCGCATGGAAGCCCTGGTCACCGATCTGTTGCTGCTGTCTCGACTGGAAAATACCGACGCCGATAACGACAAACAAGCCGTGGCCGTGCATGGCATGCTCAACCGCATGCGCGAGAATGCCCTGGCCATGAGCGCTGACAAGCACCACCAGATTGAGCTGGATGTGCCGGAAGATGCACGGCTGGTTGCCAACCCCGCCGAACTGGAAAGTGCCTTCGGCAACCTGATTACCAATGCGGTAAAATATACCCCTGCGGAAGGCAAAATCCGGATTCAATGGTGGCAGGATGAACGCGGTGCGCACTTGTCCGTCAATGACAACGGCCTTGGCATCGACCCCGCCCATATTCCGCGCCTCACTGAGCGCTTCTATCGCCCGGACAACAGTCGCGTCACCCAGACCGGCGGTACCGGCCTGGGCCTGGCCATCGTCAAGCACGTGATGATCCGCCACAACGGCAAACTGGAAATCAAAAGCCAGCTGGGGCAGGGGAGCACTTTCATTTGTCACTTCCCGCCGGAAAGACTGGTAAGCAAGCCCACGGCAGTGGCGGGGTGATGGGCTACAACACACTCCACCCCCAGCCGTAGGAGCGTCGCTCGCGGCGCGATAACCTGACGCCGTTAAGACACATTTACCACAGAGGACACTGAGTTCACTGAGTAAAAAAACCATCATTTCTCTGTGGCCTCTGTGGTGATCCTGGGTTTAAATCGCGCCGCCACCGAGCGCAGCGAAGGAACGCCCGCAGGGCGGCCCGAAGGGAGAGCGAAGCGAATAACCGACGCTCCTACGGCCAAGGAAACAGGAAATCCATGAAAAAAATCTGTGTGTATTGCGGTTCCAGTTCCGGCAACGGCGACGCCTATATTGCGGCGGCGGAAACACTGGCTGACGCCCTGGTCGAACGTGGACTGGGACTGGTGTATGGCGGTGCCAGTGTGGGCATCATGGGCGCCCTGGCCAACGCGGTGATGAAACGCGGCGGCGAGGTCATCGGCATCATGCCGCAGGCGTTGATGCAGCGGGAAATCGGCAATGATCATCTCACCGAATTGCAGGTGGTGGATTCCATGCATGAGCGCAAGGCAGCCATGGCGGATCAGTCTGACGGCTTCATTGCCTTGCCCGGCGGCATGGGCACACTGGAGGAGTTGTTTGAAATCCTGACCTGGGGTCAGCTCGGGTTTCATAACAAGCCCATTGGGCTACTCAATGTTGATGGATACTACGATCACCTGATCCATTTTCTGAATCACTCTGTGGATCAGGGACTGTTGCGGCAACCGCATCGGGAGCTACTTCGGGTTGATCAGAGCCCGGCAACCCTGCTGGACAGCTTCCTCAACGAACCCGCTCCGCTTCTAGACATCTGGATCGAGCGTAAAGAGCAGCTTTGATGATGGTCGGACGTCTGACGTCGGAAGTCGGACGCCACCCCAGGCCTCGACCCACTGAAAGGTGCGCACCTCATTCAGCGTGAGGCTTTGTTTTTCGGCATTTGTCTTTTGTTTTTAGCCTCTGACCTCCGACGTCAGGCGTCCGACCCTACCTTTATCCTTTCAACGTATCGTGCCAGTCCTTCAAGGCCTGAAGCTGTTTGCCAATAATTTCCCGCGTCTTCTCATCAGTCAGGTTGCCGTTTTCATCACATTTTTGATGTGCTGCCGAGACAAACACTTCGGGTTTATTCAGTGGATGCACATCCAGATAAACCAGCACCTGACGCAGATGATACTGGCTGCGGCTGGTGCCCATACCACCCATGGACGCGCCCATAATGGCTGCCGGCTTGCCGGCAAAAATACTGCCCGGCACCCGCGACAGCCAATCGATGGCATTCTTGAGCACCCCTGGAATGGAGTAGTTGTACTCCGGGGTGGCAAACAACAGGGCATCGGCCTTGCGGATCTGTTGGGCCAACTGCTCCACCGCAGCGGGTTTACTTTCACCATCCTGGTCGCCGTTGTAGAGCGGGACCGCAGATATATCGGCCCGTTCAACGGTTACCCCGTCCGGGGCCAATTCTGTCGCCGCACGAATCAGCCCGCTGTTGAACGATGCCTGCCTGAGGGATCCTGAAAACGCCAATACGTGCATGTGTGATCTCCTGTTGTCTTGATTGAAGCCAGACGTCCACCTTGCCACCGCAGGCTGCCTTGCGGCAAACCTTCAATGATGATCATGTTTTGCAAAGGCCTTGCCATTTTTTACGTATCACAGCTGACATCCAGCGCCATCCATGATTATCTGGGGTGGATTAAAAATATCGTTTCATTATTACAGCGATATCAACGACAAGATAAATCAAGGGGAAACGCACCATGGATCTGCTTCGCATTCTTATCGCCATTCTGCTGCCGCCGCTGGGTGTCTTTCTCCAGGAGGGGATCGGCAAACATTTCTGGATCAACATCGTGCTGACCCTGTTTGGTTATCTGCCCGGCATTGTGCATGCGGTCTGGGTAATTGCCTCCCGCTAAAAATGAAAAGCCCCGGTCAAGGCCGGGGCTTTTCATGCGTTACAGCAATGACGGCTCTGCCGTCAGGTTACCCTCACGATAATCACTCAAAGCCTGGTTGATTTCCTCCTGAGTGTTCATCACGAAGGGGCCATACTGGGCAATGGGTTCGCCCAGGGGTTTGCCCGCCAGCACCAATAACCGGGCACCGTCCTTGCCGGCCTGCACGGTCACGGCATCACCATCGGTGAGCGTCGCCAGGTGATCGCACTGTACAGTCTCACCCGCCACCTGCAGTTCGCCTTCAAACACATACAGCATGCTGCCGTAGCCACGGGAGATGGGCACCTCAAGCGTTTCCTGTGGACGCAACACCACATCCAGATACAACGGATCGGTAGCGCCGCCTTTTACCGGTGCAGTAAGCACATGCCCTGCCAGTGTCACTTCACCCGCAATGGCTTTCACCTGACCACCGCTGGCCAGATCCAGGCGCGGCATCTCGGTGTCGCCGATATCCCGATACCCGGCAGGTTTCATTTTTTCTGCTGCCGGCAGATTGATCCACAACTGGAAACCACGCAGCAGGCCATCTTGTTGCTGAGGCATTTCTTCATGAATGATGCCGCGGCCGGCAGTCATCCACTGCACACCGCCTTGCTTGAGGTCGCCTTCATTGCCCAGGTGATCGCGATGGCGCATGTGGCCCTCCACCAGATAGGTAACGGTTTCAAAGCCGCGGTGCGGATGGGCCGGGAACCCGGCAATGTAATCGTCCGGGTTTTCCGAGGAAAACGCATCCAGCATCAGGAACGGATCCAGGCGCACCATCGGGTTGTAACCCAGCGCGCGCTTGAGGCGTACGCCCGCACCGTCAGATGTATCCAGGGCCCGAATTGTATTGAGAATTGTGCGTTCCATGGGAACCTCCTGTGTAAGAAGCTACGAGCTGCGAGCGACTAGCTTCGAGTTAAAATCAAAATCTTTTTCTCGCAGCTGGCAGCTCATCGCTAGCTGCTGATTTTTCTTTCCCCCAACCGCTCACGACCATGAGGGGAATCCCAGTCCAGCTGCGGACCCGTGGAAATAATCCCGTGGGGATTCACCGTCGGGTGACTGCAGAAATAGTGATGACGGATGTGCGCCATGTTCACGGTGTCTGCCACACCGGGCAGTTGGTAAATGTCTTTCAGGAACCCCTGAAGGTTCGGATAATCGCTGATGCGGTTGCGGTCACACTTGAAGTGAGTGACATAGACCGGGTCGAATCGCACCAGGGTGGTCCACAGGCGAAGATCCGCTTCCGTCAACGTATTGCCGACCAGATAGCGTTGCTCGCCAAGCCGCGCTTCCAGTTCATCCAGTCGATCAAACAGCGTGGTTACCGCGTCATCATAAGCCTCCTGACTGGTGGCAAAGCCGCTCTTGTACACACCGTTGTTAACGTCGTGGTACACGGGCTCGTTGATGGCATCGATGTCAGCCTGCAACGCTTGCGGATAAAAGTTCCCGGGGGTGGCACCAAGATGATCAAAGCTGGTATTCAGCATCCGGATGATCTCGGCAGACTCATTGCTGACGATGGTTTCGCGTTTGGTGTCCCACAACACCGGCACCGTGACGCGGCCGGTATAGTTTCCATCCGCTTTCAGATACAGCTCATACAGTTTGCTGAATCCATACAGCGCATCACCGCTGGCACCGTCAAAGTCATCACGCAATTCCCAACCCTTTTCCAGCATGTGCGGATGCACCACGGACACACCAATATGATCCTCAAGCCCTTTCAGAGCTCGTACGATCAGGGTGCGATGGGCCCAGGGGCAGGCATAGGACACATACAGATGATAACGGCCGCTTTCTGCCGCGAAGCCACTTTCACCACTGGGACCAGCCTCACCCTCGGTGGTAACCCAGTTGCGAAACTGGCTTTCAGAGCGCTTGAAGCGGCCACCGGTGCTCTTGGTGTCGTACCACTTGTCCTGCCATTTGCCTTCTACCAACAGTCCCATGATGTCTCCTGATCTTTGTACCGGTCTTCAGCGAGGTTGCGTTGAACGTTGAACGTTTTAACGCGGGCCAGGCTGTCGTTTCCGCAAGGCCCTGCCCGCGATTACTGGTAACGTCGCGGGCACAAAGATTTAGAAATCACGCTTGGTTATCCCGCGCTTTTGAACTTTCAACTTTTAACTGTTTTCTATTGCCGCCTTCGCTTCATCCAAGGCTTTTGCCTTGGTGTCGTCTCCCATGTTCAGCCCCTCGGCGAACACGAAATCCACACTGGTAATGCCGACAAAGCCAAAGAAGAGTTTGATGTACGGGGTCACCGTGTCGTTGTCGGTGCCGGCGTACAAACCTCCGCGGGCAGCGAGCACTGTGACCGGCTTGTCTGCCAGCAGGCCTTCGGGACCATTTTCCGTGTAGCGGAAGGTGATGCCGGCACGAGCCACGTGGTCAATCCAGCTTTTCAGCTGGCTGGGAATGCCAAAGTTGTACATGGGCAGGCCCACCACCACCTGATCCGCTGCCTTCAATTCTTCAATCAGCGCCATGGAGAAATCATCCACCTGCTGCTGCTCCGCAGTGCGCTCTTGCGACGGCGTAAAGAAGGCCCCGACACGCTCACCGTCCAGATGGGGAATGGGGTTGGCGGCCAGATCCCGCTCCACGATGTGTGCTTCAGGGTGCGCGGCCTTGAGTGCCTCGACCTTTGCGTTCACCAGGGCAGAGGAGTTACCGCCATCGCTGAAAACGCTGCTCTTGATCACCAGAATATTCATCACACTCACTCCATCTTTTGCTCACCGACCACCTTGGTCAGTGGTATTTAATTGATGGAGCTATTGTGATTTCAGTTTAACCGATATAAAACGGAGTAAATTTGCTTGTTTAGGTCAGGTAATTCGATATGTCAGCCAAAATTTCGCTGGATCAGTGGCAGGCGTTGATCGCCGTGGTGGACGAGGGCGGCTATGCCAATGCCGCAGAAGCACTGGAGAAAAGCCAGTCCGCCATCAGCTATGCGGTACAGAAAATCGAGACCGAGCTGGGCATCCGCGCCTTTGCCCTGGAAGGCCGCAAGGCCAAACTCACGGAAACCGGGCAAATGCTCTATCGTCAGGCAAAGATCCTGGTGGAAGAGGCTGAGCGCATCGAAAGCACCGCCATCCAGCTGAGCCAGGGATGGGAGCCACTGGTGCGCGTCACCGCCGATGCGCTGTTCCCGCAGCACTGTATGCTCACCGCACTGGATGCCTTTGCCCAACAGAGCCCGCTGACGCGGATCGAATACACCGAAACGGTGCTCTCCGGCACCGATGAGGCGCTGCTGCGCAAGGAAGCCGATGTGGTCGTCAACGCGCGGATCCCCCCAGGTTTCGTTGGCGAACCCTTGATGCGGGTGCGCTTTCTGGCCGTGGCCGCTGCCGATCACCCGCTAAACCAGGCAGACAGCCTGACCCACGAGGATCTCCGCCAGCACAGACAGATTGTGATTCGCGATTCCGGCAGCCGGCGCATCGATGCGGGCTGGCTGGGCGCCGAGCAGCGCTGGACCGTGTCTCACTCCTCCACCCGCAATGCCGCCATCCGCCGCGGTCTGGGCTTCGCCTGGATGCCGGAATCGGACATCGGCACCAGCCTGGAGACCGGTGAACTCAAGGTGTTGCCCCTTGCCGAGGGGTTCGAGCGCTTTGTGGACCTGCACCTGATCTATGCCGACGGACAATACGCCGGCCAGGCCGCGCGCTATCTTGGGGAACAGATTCGTCTGGCTGTTGCCCAACCCTGTCCGGGCGTCACGGTTTCCTGACAACAGGTGCCTGACACTGGACTGACTCGTTGAATGGAGAGATTCATGCGTTCACTGACCCTGTTCATTGCCCTTCTGCTCCTCAGCGCCTGCGTCAGCCCGGTGGTAATCGACCGCCAGGACAATGTCACGCCGAGCCAGTACCAGACCTACGCCTTTATCGAACAGGATGAAGACACTCCCCGCGCCCTGGATGATCAGCGCGCCCGCAAGGCACTGGAAACCGCCCTTGCCAGTCAGGGGATCAAATCCGTGCCTGCAGACCAGGCCGACATCCAGGTTCGCCACTTCTTCAAGCGCGAGCAGCGCTATGATGGTGACGTGATGCAGTTCGGCTTTGGCTACGGCTTCAATAATGTGGCCCTGGGCGCCAGTACACCGGTGGAGGGCGAGATGACCGAGGAATACAAGTTGGTGGTGCAGCTTGTGGACCCGGCCAGCAACAATGTGGTGTGGCAGGCCACCAGCCGCGACCGGCTGCACGATGAAATGAGCAGTGAACGGCGCCAGGCCCATATCGACAAGGCCGTGAAAGAGATGTTCGAACGGTTTGACTGACCCCACCCTCTCATTGACAAGGAAACCGTTTGGACGCCGTAATCATCGGCCCCCTGGCCATGCCCGCTGCCGCCTTCGTTATTTTGATCGCCTTCTTGACCGCGGCATTCTGCTTTCAATGGTGGCAAAAGCGGCGTCACCGGACAGGGAATGAAAAAGCCCTGTGGCTGATCGTCCTGGCTGGCCTGCTCGGCGCCAGACTGGCTTTTCTGTGGCGCTATCAGGAGCAGTATCCCGGCCTTGCGGCCATGCTGGATATCCGCGATGGCGGGTGGTGGTGGCCCGGCGCCATCCTGGCGGTGCCAGTGGCGACCCTGCTGCTATGGCGCAGCCCGCAACAGCGGGCAGGATTGCTGGTGGCGCTGGGCGCCGGTGCTGCCAGCGCGGCAGCAACAGTGGTGATACTGCTGGCCCTGCGTGATCCGGTCACACCGCTACCGGATACCACCCTGTATACCCTGCAGGGAGAGCCGGTGTCGCTGAAACAGGTCAGCGCCGGCCAGCTTACGCTGATCAATCTCTGGGCCAGTTGGTGTCCGCCCTGCCGCCGGGAAATGCCGGTGTTGCAGGCAGCCCAAACCGATTACCCGCAGCTGCGCATCGTGCTCGCCAACCAGGGCGAGCAATCCGTGTCGGTGCGCCGCTATCTCCTCGAACAGGCCCTGCAGTTTGATTTTCTGTTGCTGGACCCACACACCAGCCTCAGCGAGCATGCCGGTAGCAGCGGCCTGCCGCTCACCTTGCTAGTGGACGCAGCAGGCAACGAACTGGCACGCCACTTTGGTCCCTTGTCTGCCGCCAGCCTGCATCATTTTGTTCAGCCACACTTGCCCGGAGCCTCCCCATGAAGATTGTGCCCCTGTTGCTTGCCCCGTTGCTGGGTCTGCTGCTGCCGTTGGCAACCCAGGCCAGCGAGGCCACCATGGACAGCCTGCTGGCCAAACTCGAAGCCAGTCACTGGGTCGCCGAGGGGCCGCAGCAGCCGGAGCGAGTGGCCTATGTGTTTACCGACATGGCCTGCCCCTACTGCGCCACGCTGTGGCAAAGCATGCAGCCCATGGTGAATGACCCGGCCAACACCCTGCAGGTGCGCCACATCATCGTCGGCCTGATCCATCCCAAACGCAGCTTCACCCAGGGCGCCGCGGTACTGGCAGCCATCAACCCCGCCGTCGCCCTGGCCCGCCATGAAAGCCAGTTCAAGCAGGGCGGCATCCCCCCACTGGAACCGGTTCCCGCCGCGGTACGCAGCCAGATCCACAACAACACCGGCTTGATGATCGGCCTTGGCCTGGGCGCCACCCCGACCCTGGTCTTCCAGGACCCGGAGGGACGATGGCGCGTCGCACCCGGGGTGTTGGGGGACGAGGATTTGCGGGAGGCGGTGTTTCAACTGCAATGAATAATTAATAGTTAATAATGAATAACGGCGCGAATGCGCCCTGTCTGTTTTTCAAACGCAAGAGGCCGCGCCCATAACAAGGGCGCGGCCTCTTGCGTTTGACGACTCGCTAACGCTTACCGCGAGTTATTCATTATTAACTATTAATTATTCATTGCTTAATCCGTCAGCCAACTCACCTTGCCCTGGCACACGGTCAACTTGACGCTGCCCTTGAGCACGCTGTGGCGCCAGGGGGAATTGCTGCCGGCAGACAGCCAGTGTTCCCCGTAGTCCTTTTCCGCATCAACATCCAGCACACAGAGACTGGCCGGGCGGCCGGTTTCCAGTTGCCCGGCCTGGATACCCAGGCAACGGGCCGGGGCGGCGGTGATGGCATCCAGGGCACGGGGCAGGGCCAGCTTGCCGTCTTCCACCAGCCCCAGCACCAGTGACAGCAAGGTGTCCACCCCGGCCATGCCCGGTTTGGTAGAGGGGAAGGGCGCCGCCTTGCTGGAGGAGCCGATGGGGGTGTGCTGGGAGCAGATAGCGTCGATGGTGCCGTCGGACACCGCCTCCAGCAGTGCCTCGCGGTCTTCCGCTCTGCGTAGCGGCGGAATCACATGGCAGTGACTGTTGAAACCTTCCAACGCGGACTCGTCCAGCAGCAGGTGCTGGATACTCACGTCCGCCGTCACCGGCAGGCCACGCTGTTTTGCGGCACGCAGCAGACGCAGGGACTGGCGCGTGGAGATTTGCTGGAAGTGGGCGCGCACCCCGGTGGCTTCCACCAGCAACAGATCCCGTGACAGATCCACACTTTCCGCCACCGCCGGGATACCCGGCAGGCCGAGACGCGTGGCCACCGGCCCTTCATGGGCACAGCCGCCAGCACTCAGGGCCGCATCCTGGGGCCGGAACATGACCGGCAGATCAAAGGTAGCGGCGTACTCCAGGCAGCGCTTGAGCACCAGCGCATCGGCCACCTTGCCACCGGCGTTACCCACTGCGATACAACCGGCCTTCGCCAGGGTGGCCATCTCGGCAAGCTGTTCGCCCTTGAGCCCCTGGGTCATGGCGGCGATAGGCAAGATACGGGCAAAGCCCGCCTGACCCGCCTGCTCGCGGATCAGCCGCACCACCGCCGTGGAATCCACCGGGCCACAGTCCGGCTGGGCGGCCAGATGGGTAATCCCGCCCGCCGCAGCGGCACGGGTTTCGCTGGCGATATCGCCAGTGCGACCGCTACCGGGCAGGGACAGATGCACACAGGCATCCACCAGACCAGGCAGCACCCAGTGACCTTCCGCTTCGATGATGTCAGCGCCGGGGGCATCCAGGCTGGCGCCGATGCGGGTCAGTCTGCCATTTTCAATCAGCAGATCCGCCACATCGTCACGGCCGGAGGCCGGGTCAATGACTCGGCCTTTGCGAATCAGGATGTTGGCCTTAGCTGCCATGGGCACCTCCCGCCTGACTGCTGTCCTGGCCACTGATGGCCATGGACATGACCGCCATGCGGACGGCGATGCCGAAGGTGACCTGATTGAGGATCACCGAGCGGGGGCCATCGGCCACTTCCGAGGCAATTTCCACACCGCGGTTAATGGGGCCCGGGTGCATCACGATGGCGTCCTCTTTGGCGTATTGCAGTTTCTCGTTGTTGAGACCGTAGAGGCGGAAGAACTCGCCTTCGCTGGGCAGTAACGCGGAATCCATACGCTCCTTCTGCAGGCGCAGCATGATCACCACATCCACATCCTTGAGGCCGTGGGCCATGTCGGTAAAGACGGTAGCGCCAAGGACTTCGGCATCCACCGGCAACAGGGTTTTCGGGGCAATCAGGCGCACTTCCTCGGCACCCAGGGTGTTGAGCGCATGGACCTGTGAACGAGCCACCCGCGAATGCAGGATGTCACCGACGATGGCCACCTTGAGGCCTTCGAAGCCGCCTTTGTAGTGGCGGATGGTGTACATGTCGAGCATGGCCTGGGTGGGGTGGGCATGGCGCCCGTCACCGGCGTTGATCACCGCCACATTGGGCGTCACTTCATTGGCGATGAAGAAGGGCGCACCGGAATCCTGGTGACGCACCACGAACATGTCCGCCGCCATGGCTTCCAGGTTGCGCAGCGTATCCAGCAGGGTCTCGCCCTTGCTGGTGGCCGACTTGGCGATATCCAGATTCAGTACATCCGCACTGAGGCGCTGGGCGGCCAGCTCGAAGGTACTGCGGGTGCGAGTGCTGGATTCGAAGAACAGGTTCACCACCGTCTTGCCGCGCAGCAGCGGCACTTTCTTGATCGACCGGCCACCCACATCCACAAAACTGGCGGCGGTATCGAGTATGTCTACCAGCAGGGAACGGGGAAGATGCTCAGTGGTGAGGAAATGGCGAAGCTTACCGTCTTCGGTAAGTTGTACGCGGGAGGATGGCGCAAGCGTCGGCGTCATTCTTGGGACCTTGTCTCTCTGTTGTCCTCACTGACCAGTTCGCGGATCTCCGCGATTAGCGGTGAGGGCCCGCGTAATTCTACCCGCTGATGGGGGGGCAATGCCAAAGTTTCGCCACAAATATCGGCACGGATTGGCAATTCCCGATGACCTATATCGAAAAGCACCACCAGGCTGATCGACGCGGGACGTCCGAAATCGAACAACTCGTTCATGGCCGCACGGATAGTCCGGCCGGTCATCAGCACATCATCCACCAGCACGATATGCTGACCGTCGATCTCAAAAGGCAGGTTCGACGGGGTTACGGTGGCCTTTAGTCCACGGGTGTCGAAGTCATCCCGATAGAATGCCGGGTTCAGCGTGCCCAGTGGCAGCGGTGTGTCCAGCCTGGCATTCAGGGCCTCGGCAACCCAGGCGCCGCCGGATTCAATGCCCACCAGCAACGGGTTCTGCCCGGCAAAACGCTCTGCCACGGCAGCAGCCATGGCGTCCAGGCGGGTCTGCAGTTGTTGTTCGTCCCAGCTCAAGGGGCTCTCCAGAAAATCAATACTGACTGTTGGCGCCATGCCTGCATGGCGAAAGACCCAAGCATGGCGTCTGTTGTGCAAAGAATAAAGCCTGATCAGGAGCGAGTAACAAGAAGCGGGTTGTGAAAGGCAAAACCCGGCAACCCCTCACGCCGGGTTTTCGTCACTGGAAACTCGCTTTTGTGTCCTCCCATCGCGTGCAGGCACGCTCCCACAGCAGCCCCAGTGCCCTCCCCACCAACAATCCGATCAATCCCTTCAGTTTTTTGGGATGGGAGTCATAAGCGTCATCACGGTAAGTTTTGTACATTGATGAAACTTGTTCGCCACCAGCCACTCCAAACCCGTGTGGGATGATGAACAAAGGAGCAGGGATGCCACTGCGCAACGACCGTCAACGCTATGGATGGATCAGCATCAGTCTGCACTGGCTGGTGGCGGCCGCCGTCATCGGCCTGTTTGCCCTGGGCCTGTGGATGGTGGACCTGGGCTACTACGACCCCTGGTACCGCAAGGGGCCGGATATCCACCGCAGCATCGGCATTCTGCTGTTCATGGCCATGACCGGCCGGCTACTGTGGCGCTGGCTCTCACCCCCGCCCCCCGCCTTGCCCACCCATGAACGCTGGGAAGTGGTACTCGCTCATCTTGCACACTGGGCACTTTATGCCCTGCTGTTTGTGGCCATGACCAGTGGCTACCTGATCAGTAGCGCTGACGGCTCTTCGGTTTCCGTATTCGGCTGGTTCTCCGTGCCGTCCATCACCGGCCATCAATCCGGCCTGGAAGATATCGCTGGCGACATCCACGAGATCGCCGTCTGGAGCATCATCGTGCTGGCCAGCCTCCATGGTCTGGCCGCCCTCAAACATCACTTTCTCGACCGTGACGACACCCTGCGCCGCATGCTCGGTCTCTCGCCACGTCACATTACACCCACCAACACATCATCCAATGGAGCTTCACAATGATGGTAAGCCTGATGAAAAAAACCGGCCTGGCCGCCGCCGCACTTCTGATCAGCAGCATGGCCTTTGCCGAACCTGCCGGCACCTACCAGTTCGACAAGAAGGGCGCCCACCAGTTTGTCATGTTCAAGATTTCCCATCTGGGTTACAGCTGGCTGTACGGCCGCTTCAATGATTTCAACGGCAGCTTCACCGTCGACGCCGATAACCCGGAAAACAGCACCGTGGAAGCCACCATCCAGACCGCCAGCGTGGATTCAAACCATGCCGAGCGCGACAAGCACCTGCGCAGCGATGATTTCCTGGACGTGGACAAATACCCCACCGCCACCTTCAAGAGCACCAGCATCGAACAGACTGGCGACGACACCGCCAAAATCACCGGCGACTTCACCCTGCACGGTGTGACCAAGCCTGTGACTCTGGATGCCAAAATGATCGGTTACGGCGATGACCCATGGGGCGGCTACCGCATGGGCCTGGAAGCCAGCACCAGCCTGAAACTGGCAGACTTTGGCATCACAAAGGATCTCGGCCCGGCCTCTGAAACCGTTGAGATTATTATTTCGGTGGAAGGGATCAAGAAGTAACGGAACCTGCATCCTGCAGTGTCGCGGGAATTGGCAAACACCAATTCCCGCTGTCCGGGATTGAGAAATCAGAAAGGACGCCCCAGAAGCATTATCTCGTCTTTGCTTTTAGGGATCAGCGGATCCAGAAACCTTCCTTCTTCACCCCTCGGAAAGCGCTGGTCCGGAATGAACGTCACCACGCCCTGAACATCATCTCGAAAGCGAATCCTTTGCTCAATTTTTCCTTTTCCTGAATCATACGAAATCAAATTCAGGCTGCTCATCTTTCCATTTTGATACTGATAGTCTCTTCGATTTTCTCCGAAGACGTTGATACCTTTGACCTTTCCGTTATCCTCATAAAAAAACGATCTTGCGATATTTCCCTCAAGTGTTTTCATCTCCTGAAGCAAGCCGCTTTCATCATAAATAAAATCCGGAAAACCATAGACAACATCATCAACAGTAAACCAGGCATTATCCTCACCCTTCATTAGATCCACTTGACCAGCAGGCCTTCCATCCTCATCAAACTCATAAATCCGCATAAGCGGGTATAGCGGTGGCGGATTCTGGCTGGCCTGACTATCCTGAAGCTCTCCTTTTTCAGGAAGCCAAGTCATGGTGCGGTACCGAGTATCCACATAGCTTTCATTTTCACCATATCGATCCATCACCACTCGACTCTCAAGCACGCCAGGCAGCCACTGCACAATTTTTTTCTGGTAGCCGTTGCCCGCATAAAGAAAAGCCTGAACCAGGCTAACGTTATCGGAGTATTCCGGAGAGGGCTCTACCGTAACCAGAAAATCAAAGCCAGTTTCTGCATCACCAGAAAAACTTGTAGTCTGAATATGGGAAGGGAAAGGAGGCGCTGTTGCAATCTGGTCATTTTCACCATAAAAGACCACATTTTGAGTCTGCTTCCAGCCACCATTTTCCTGAGACTCATGCTTGACCGTTATCTTGTAGCCGAATTGATATCTCGCCGGGCAAAAATCATTTTTACAGAGCACTTCTTCTTTCACCAACTGCTTGCCTGCCACCGCCGGGCATATGGAAATCCGACCATCACTTTCCAGCTTCAACTGCTGGAGCGCGAAGCTGCCGTTTCCATTGGTGTCCATGTTCTGTACTACGGAAAGAAGTGCTGGTGGCAGAGGGTTCCTGGATTGTTGGTACTTGCAGATCAATCCACCTTTGCGCACATCATCTGCCGTGTTCCACTGTCCATCACTACCAGGGCCAGTCACAAATCGGGATCTGACCACATCATTGTCACTGTAATCAAAAACCTGCATTCCTATAATCATTCCGTCCTCTAGATACATCACTGAATCCGGAACCGGTTTGTAAGACCCGCTTAAAACGCCATTATCACTTCCGCCTCCACCGCCACAGGCAACGATCAGGCAGGAAACAACAGCCACGAAAAAAAACCTTATTGCGAACATTTTCCCTCTCAAACCGCTTCCCCCCCCTCACTTAAGAACCCTTCGGCAATAATCACCGCCGCCATGGAATCCACTCTCGAGTCTGCCTTCTGGATACCGGTTCGCTCGCGCGCTTCACGGGTACTCAAGCGTTCATCCACCAGCCAGACTTTCATGCCAAAACGTCCTTTCAGACGATTGGCAAATTTCTTTGCCCGCGTCGTGGACTCACTTTCGCTGCCATCCATATTCAGCGGCAAACCTACCACCAATGCTTCCGGCTCCCATTCTTTCAAAAGCGCAGCGATATCATCCCAATTAGGCTGGGTGTTTTTGCAAGGCAGGGCTTTCAGGGGGGAAGCGGTGCCCAGCAGTTCGTTACCGCTGGCGACACCAATTTTTTGTGTTCCGTAATCGAAGGCCAAAATCATAGGAGAAATTAATAGTTAATAATGAATAGTTAATAGTTGCGCGACCTGACGGGAGAGCACTCAGAATGGCTAGTGGCCGCGCTAACCAAGAAGCCAGCACCGAGCCCGTTATTAATTATTAACTATTCATTATTAATTGCCTTTCAGCTGTGCCCCGCCTGTGTGGCAATCAGACTCATGTCCACGCCGATGCACGCAGCGGCATCGTGCCAGGCATGTTCGAAGGGGGTGTCGAGGACCAGTTCGCGGCTAGCGGGAGTGCTGAGCCAGGCGTTGTCTACCAGCTCCTGTTCCAGCTGACCGGCTTCCCAGCCAGCGTAGCCGAGACAAATCAACGACTGCTCCGGACCTTCGCCGATGGCGATGGCCTCAAGAATGTCGCGGCTGGTAGTTAGCATCAGGCCATCGCTGAGCAGCACGCTGGATTCCCAGTGGGTGGACGCCGCATGAAGGATAAAGCCCGCTTCCTGCTGAACCGGTCCCCCAGCCACCACCCGGTGGCGCTCGGAAGGCGGCACTTCAATTTCGATATCCATGTCTTCCAGAATATCGCCCAGACTGATCTGCACCGGGCGATTGAGCGTCAGCCCCATGGCACCCTCGCTGCTGTGCTCAACGATATAGGTGACGGAATGTTCGAAGTTGGGATCGGCCATCTGTGGCATGGCCACCAGCAACTGGTGTTTGAGGCTTGTGTTGTCCATTGGGACAGTATCCGGCGCCGGGGGGAGAGCTGCAAGCTTCAAGCTACAAGCTGCAACGCGAGGAGCAATCCGTAGCCACTCTTCTGGCGTATGAGCCGCGCCGTAATCTCTTGTGGTTTTCCTCAACAGATCAGCGCGGAACACCCAGCGCTCAGTCAGCGCCGAGCCTCACCCCGCGTTGCAGCTTGAAGCTTGCGGCTGTCATTACGCCATTTTCTCGCCAAGGCTCGAATTCGTCCCCTGGAAGGGAACTCCTACAGCGACTTCGATCTGGCGTGTGCGTGTTACGTGAAGCTTGCCGCGTTATTTCGACGACACCTTGCGGCTACTGTCGAACTTCCAGGTGCGGATGATTTCCAGGACATCCATGTTCTGGCGCATTTCAGCACTGAAGGTATCGAAGGGGGCGGCGAGGCGGACGCTCTGGATGGCGGCCTGGTCGAGGAACTTGTGACCAGAGCTCTGTAGAACACGGACTTCCTTGAGGCTGCCATCCTTCTGGATTGCCACCATCAAGCGTACTGCACCGAAGGTGTTGCTGTTCAGGGCCTGGGCGGGGAAGTTGCGGGTGCCCATGGCTTCCACTTCACGGCGGAAGCTGTCGATATACTGGGCTTCGTAGTGGGCCTTGGCCGATACCGAAGTAAGCCGGCGGATTCGCGGGCGCTTGGCATAGGCCTGCTTCTGCTCGGCCAGACGTGCCTGCAGGCTGGCGATCTGCTGGCTCATGTCCAGCAGGTTTTCCTGCTCAGCAACTTTTAGCGGCTTCTGCTCGGCCTTTTCCTTTTGTTCCGCCTGCACCTTTTGCTCGCTCTCGCGAGCCGTGGTGATCACCAGCAGCTGTGACTGCTGGTCACGCGGCTGGCGAGTGGTTTTTTCCTTGAGCTGGACATTCTCCAGTTTGCTGTCGGCAAAATCCGCCTGCTCGGTGGTAGTCAGTTCCTGCTTTTCCGCCAGATCCCCGGAGCCCTGCTGGTTGCTCTGGGCGATGAAATCCGCTTCTTCCGGCGCGTCGTCGCTGCGGAACTGGGACAGGGTCACTTCCAGGGTGTGGGGCGCCGCGCGCTGCTTTTCGGGGGCGAAATTGACCCCGAAGATGAGGATGCCGTGGAAGGCCAACGCCAGAAACACGGTGAAGGTGAGGCGGTCGGAGGCGCTGACGGTGGAATTGGCTGCCATGAATTCTTCTTTTGGTTACTGCTTTTTGTGTTTTGAGCTCTTTGGGCTCTTACCAGGTTGCCTGCAAGCGAAAAGAAAGTACCGAGTAACAAGAAGCGAGTTTCGAAAGGCCAACCCCCGATACGGCAAGGCCTGAAGGTTTTCGCTACTCGAAACTGGTTACTCGCTTCCCAACGCCTTTCGCCTGCAGGCAGGCTCCTACGGTAAGGCGGTCAGGGCTCGTCCCGAATCGCCAGCAGGGCATCAAACAGCTGGCCTGCAATATTGATGTCAAAAATCGCATCCAGCTCACGGATGCAGGTGGGGCTGGTCACGTTGATCTCGGTGAGATAGTCACCGATCACGTCCAGCCCCACGAAATATAGCCCCTTGCGCTTCAGGGTGGGACCAACCTGTTCGCAGATCCAGCGATCGCGATCAGTCAGTTCTCGGCCCTGACCCGTGCCACCGGCGGCCAGGTTACCGCGCAGCTCCCCTTCTTTGGGGATCCGCGCCAACGCATAGGGCACCGGCTCGCCATTGATCATCAGGATGCGCTTGTCGCCGTCCTTGATCTCCGGCACGAAGCGCTGGGCCATGATCGGCGTCTTGCCGTGCTGGGTCAGTACTTCGATCACCACCGAGATATTGGGGCTGTCCTTGCGCACCCGGAAAATGTTGCTGCCACCCATGCCATCCAGGGGCTTCATGACAGTGTCATCGAATTCCCGTACAAAATCGCGCAGCAGGCCAGACTGGCTGGATACCAGGGTCGGCGCACAGCATTGCGGAAAATCCGTGGCGAACAGCTTCTCATTGCTGTCACGGACACTGCCGGGCCGGTTCACCACCAGCACACCTTCACGTTCTGCCTTCTCCAGCAGATAGGTGGCATAGATGTACTCGGTGTTGAAAGGCGGATCCTGGCGCATCAGGATAATGTCAAAATCTGCCAGATCTTGGTTCACCGTATCGGCCAGACGGTACCAATCGTCGTTATTGTCGGTCACAGTGACTGCCCGGGTGGCCGCAAAGCTGCGACCATCGCGCACGTAGAGATCGCCAGGCTCCATGTAGTAGAGAGACCAGCCTCGCCGCTGGGCTTCCAGCATCATGGCAAAAGTACTGTCTTTCCAGGGTTTGATCTTGGCGATGGGATCCATCACCACGCCGATTTTCAGGCTCATGGGGTCTCCACAGACTCGGGGGCAGGCCGGGCAATATTAGCAGTGCCAGAAGGGGATCGCCATGCGGCATGACGCTGTCTGAGGCGAGGGAGTTTTCCCAAGTTTCATAGGGCCTTATAGATTGATTGTAGAATCTGTGTTAAAAACTTTCCTTGGGCTGACACCGCCACAGGCCCCGCCCGTCGCATTATTAGAAAGGCCAAAAATTACAACAAGTTGTGGCCAATTACGGTTCACGGTTAAAGGCAGTTTCCATGACTGACAATTTCCAAGACCTCAAGGTGATGGTTATCGACGACTCCAAGACGATTCGTCGGACCGCGGAAACCTTGTTGAAAAAAGCAGGTTGTGAAGTGATCACCGCCACCGATGGCTTCGACGCCTTGGCCAAAATCGCCGATACCAAGCCCAATATCATCTTCGTGGACATCATGATGCCGCGCCTGGATGGGTATCAGACCTGTGCACTCATCAAGAACAACAGCGCCTTCAAGTCCACCCCTGTGATCATGTTGTCCTCCAAGGATGGCCTGTTCGACAAGGCCAAGGGCCGTATCGTGGGTTCTGATGAATACCTGACCAAGCCGTTCTCCAAGGACGAGCTGCTGGGCGCAATTCGCGAGCACATGGCAGGTTAGGCAGCACAACTGCTGACCGGATAGAGGAAAAAATGGCTCGAATTCTTATTGTTGATGATTCTCCCACCGAAACCTACAAGTTGCGGGAGATTCTGGAAAAGCACGGCCACGAGGTACTCGAGGCCGCCAACGGCGCCGATGGCGTGGCCATGGCCCGCTCCGAATTGCCGGAACTGGTGCTGATGGATGTGGTGATGCCGGGTCTGAACGGCTTCCAGGCCACCCGCCAGCTGACCAAGGGCGCCGATACCGCCCATATTCCCATCGTGATCGTCACCACCAAGGATCAGGAAACCGACCGTGTCTGGGGCAAACGCCAGGGCGCCAGGGATTACCTGACCAAACCGGTGGATGAAGATCTGCTCCTGCAAACCGTCGACCGCATGCTGGCCGACAGCTGAGCTGCAAGGAGCCATGAATGAGTGCTAGCGCCTCCGCCGCCTACATCAAACTCGCTGAATACAACCAGCGCTGCCGGGAACAGGCCAAAGACCTGCCCATGCAGCAGGATGCGGTCAGCTACTGGAGTGGCGTGGGCTTTGTGCTCGATGGCAAGAAATACGTGGCACCGCTGGATGAGGTTTCCGAAATCCTTACCGTGCCGTCCTATACCCGCATTCCAGGCGCTCAAAGCTGGATGAAGGGGATTGCCAACGTACGTGGCCGCCTGATGACCGTCATGGATCTCAGCGGCTTTCTGGAAAAAAGTTCACCGATTCAGGAAAAGCGCCGGCGGCTGCTGGTCCTGGATCAGGACGACCTCTACACCGGCATGACCGTGGATGAGGTATTGGGGATGCAGCATTTCCCCATTGATGAATTTGTCGAATCACTGCCGGTCAGTGATCCCAGTGTCACAGGTTATGTGCGCGGGGCCTATCGGCGCGACGGGGAGTACTGGTCCGTGTTCAGCCTGTCCCGGCTGGCAGAGGACCCGCGTTTCATGCAGGTAGCCCGTACCGGCTAACCGCATTGCGCGTACTTTGGGGTACATAAGAAGAGTGAACGCCAGGCCAGGAGCCAGACTATGAAGTTCAATCCGGGAGCATTTTTTGAAAAACTGCGGGGGGGTGCAGGCAGCGGTGGCAATTCGCTGAACCTTGCACTGTATTTCGGCCTTGCCATCTTTATCGTACTGGCACTGGTCAACTTCCTCCTCTCTGCAACCAACGCGAACAAGGCCCAGGAAAACATTACCTTTGCCTCCGAGATGCGCGTTGTGTCCCAGCAGATTGCCAAGAACTCCCTGGAAGCGGCGGCCGGTAACGCCGACGCCTTCGAGCTGCTGGACAAATCCCGCAAGAGCTTCCAGGCAGCCTGGGATGAGGTGAAAGATGAGAATGTCTCTGACCCTCAGGTAATCCAGCGTCTGGAAACCCTCTGGAAAGAGGTGGACCAGAACACCGGGACCATTCTGAAAGGGGAAGATACGGTTCTGGATCTGCACGAAGTGGCAGACACCCTGGCCCAGACCATTCCTGCCCTTCAGGCCGAGTACGAAGGCGTTGTGGAAATTCTGGTAATGACCGGGGCCGACCCGGAACAGATCGCCTTTGCGCAGCGCCAATCCTGGCTGGCCGAGCGTATTGTGCGATCCATCTCCAAGGTACTGGAAGGGGGCGACGGCGCGGTGATCGCGGCGGACTCCTTCGGGCGTGACGCCAGTCAGTTTGGCCGCGTCATGAACGGCATGATCGAAGGCGACAGCGCCATGGGCATTGACCAGGTGAACGACCCGGATGCCCTGGACTACCTGGCCGAGATTGCCGACCTGTTTGACGAATTCGTTAACCAGTCCGTGGATGAGATCCTCGAGACTGCACCGGAACTGTTCCAGGTACGGAACGCGGCCGACACCATCTTCCGCCGCTCTCAGGATCTGCTGCAGGAATCCACCAACCTGAACAACCAGTTTGAAGGCACCACCACCAGCCTGTTTCCGTCGGTATGGCTGGGGGCGGTCTGCGGCGCCATCGCCATTTTGCTGTTCTTCCTGATCATGGCCCAGCGTAACCGTCAGGCGGCGAAGAAAAAGGATGAACTGGAGAGCGAGAACCAGCGTAACCAGGCCGCGATTCTGCGTCTGCTCGACGAACTGGGCGATCTGGCTGACGGTGACCTGACCGTACAGGCGACGGTAACCGAGGACTTCACCGGTGCCATCGCTGACTCCATCAACTACTCCATTGACCAGCTGCGCAGCCTGGTACAGACCATCAACAACTCGGCGGTACAGGTGGCATCAGCTGCCCAGGAAACCCAGTCCACGGCCATGCATCTGGCCGAGGCTTCCGAGCACCAGGCCCAGGAAATTGCCGGCGCCTCTGCCGCGGTGAACGAAATGGCGGTCTCCATTGACCAGGTATCCGCCAACGCTTCCGAATCGGCAGCGGTAGCGGAACGGGCGGTAGCCATCGCCAACAAGGGCGCCGAAGTGGTACAGGCCACCATTCACGGCATGGACACCATCCGCGAGCAGATTCAGGAAACCTCCAAACGGATCAAGCGTCTGGGTGAATCCTCCCAGGAGATTGGTGACATCGTATCCCTGATTAACGACATTGCCGACCAGACCAACATCCTCGCCTTGAACGCCGCGATTCAGGCGTCCATGGCCGGTGAAGCGGGCCGCGGCTTCGCGGTGGTTGCGGATGAAGTACAGCGCCTTGCGGAACGTTCTGCGGCGGCAACCAAGCAGATTGAAACCCTGGTTAAGACAATTCAGACCGATACCAACGAAGCGGTAATCTCCATGGAGGCGACCACCGCTGAGGTAGTGAAAGGGGCCCGCCTGGCGCAGGATGCTGGTGTGGCACTGGAAGAAATTGAGAACGTATCCAAAACGCTGGCGGACCTGATCCAGAACATTTCCAACGCGGCGCGCCAGCAGGCGGCCTCCGCGGGTCACATCTCCAACACCATGAACGTGATCCAGGAAATTACCTCTCAGACTTCCGCCGGTACCACCGCCACCGCGCGGTCTATTGGTAACCTTGCCGAGATGGCTCAGGAAATGCGTAACTCCGTAGCCGGCTTCCGCTTGCCGGAGCATTCCTGATCCGGCCTGAGCCGGCCCGGGATACAGGGATATGGGTGCTGCCGTGACAGACCGATGGTCAATCAGAAGCACGCCCGCCATGGATGGAGAGCAGTTCCAGCTATGGCAGGCGCTGCTGGAAGATCGTACCGGCATGACCCTGTCTGATGCGCGCAAGAGCTTTCTCGAAACCAGCTTGAGCATTCGCATGCGCGAGCTGGGCTTTGTGGATTACGAAGCCTATTACGAACACCTGATGGCAGGCACAACCGAATCCCGTGCCATGGAATGGTCCATCCTGGTGGACCGTCTTACCGTTCAGGAAACCAGTTTTTTCCGCCATCAGGGCTCCTATGCTCTGGTGGAAGAGTACGTACAGCGCTTCGTGGCAGAACAGCCCGATGGCGCCAATCTGGATGTGTGGAGCGTGGGGTGCTCCACCGGCGAGGAGGCCTATTCCCTCGCCATGCTGATCAACGAGCAACTGGGTGATAACGCACGCAAGATGTTCTATGGCATTACTGCCACCGACATCAGCCTGCCCACTCTGGCCAAGGCTCGCAAAGGTGAATACGCGGCCCGACGCGCTCTCCAGGTGGACCCGCTGTTGCGGGAAAAGTACTTCAAGCCGGGAGACAGTGGCCAGACCGTTGTAATCGCGCCAGAGCTCAAGCAGCACATCTGTTTTGCCCGCCTTAACGTGCTCGATCTGGGCAATGCGCCCATGAACAACATGGATCTGATCTTTTGCCAGAACATGTTGATTTACTTCCGCCGCTGGCGAAAACGCCAGATTGTTAACCGGCTGGCGGAACGTTTGGCTCCCGGGGGACTACTGGTACTGGGCCCCGGTGAAGTGACTGACTGGCAACACCCTGATCTGGAACGGGTGCACTTTGCCGACACACTGGCTTTCCGCCGCTGTAGATAACAAGAAATCTGCCTGTAAAGAAGGCAGGTTTATGTATGACAGGAGACGTCATGAGTGACCGTCACGACTATCTGGCTCTGGACTGGGTTCGCGGGGAAATCCAGGAAACCCTGAACCAGGCGCAGCAGGCACTGGAAGCGTTCGTGGAAAACCCGGACGACGCCACCCGCATGCGTTTTTGCCAGGCACACCTGCACCAGGTGTACGGCACCTTGCAGATGGTCGAATTCTACGGCGCAGCCCTGCTCGCCGAAGAAATGGAAAAGCTGGCCCAGGCCCTGCTGGAAGGGCGTGTTGGCAATGTGAGTGACGGTCAGGAAACCCTGATGCGGGCGCTGCTTCAGCTGCCGCCATATCTTGACCGGGTGGCCAGCAACCGTCGCGACCTGCCGGTTGTGCTGCTGCCGCTGCTCAATGACCTGCGCGCCGCCCGCGGCGAATCCCTGCTTTCCGAAACGTCCCTGTTCAAACCGGATCTCACCGACGCCACCGGCCCCGGCCAGATTCCTGCAGCCTTGCTGAATGACCCGCGTTTTGCCGGGCTGGCGAAGAAAATTCGCCAGATGTTCCAGATCGCCCTGCTGGGCGTGCTGCGCAACGACCGCATGGGTGAGAACCTGGGCTATATGGCCAAGGTGTTCACCAAACTGGAACAGGTCACTGGCGATGCCCCACGGGCACCGTTATGGAACATCAGTAACGCACTGGTGGAAGGCCTTGCCGAAGACGCCATCGTCCTCGGCACCTCGGTGAAGATGATGCTTGGGCAGGTCGATCGCGCCCTGCGTGAACTGACTACCAGCGGCGCCGCCAGCCTCAATGAGCCGGCCCCCACCGATCTGCTCAAGAACCTGCTCTACTATGTGGCCAAGGCGGAAGTGGAAAGCCCGCGCATCAGGGATGTGAAAGCCCGTTTCCGACTGGAAGACGCGCTGCCATCCGATGATCTGGTCACCGCCGAACGGGCACGCATGACCGGGCCCGATGCCGAAGCCATGAACTCCGTCGTGCTGGCTCTTTCCGAAGAGATCACCACCGTCAAGGATGCCCTGGAAAGCTTCGTACACAATGGCGAAAACGATGCCAAACAGTTGCAAGCGCAGACTGTCACTCTGAAACAGGTGGCAGACACCGTCGCTGTGCTTGGCCTCGGCCAGCCACGCAAACTGGTGGAAGAACAACTTGGCGTGATGGAAGACATTGTTGGCGGCAAACGTCCCGCTGACCGTGATGTGCTGATGGATATCGCCGGCGCCCTGCTCTACGTGGAAGCCACCCTGGCAGGGCTCACAGGCAACGAACGCCATGGCGGCGGCGCAAATAACGAACCATCTTCCATGCCTGGCCACGTGGGCCAGGCCATGGATGCGGTACTGCGCGAATGCCGTGCCGGCCTGGAAGAAGCCAAGGACGGGATCGTCGAATTCATTGCCTCGCAATGGAGCACCGAGCATCTGATGCCGGTGCCAGAGCGTCTCAATGCCGTGCGCGGCGGCCTGGAAGTCATCCAGCTCAACCGTCCTGCCGTGATCCTGCGCCAATGCGTACGCTACATTGAAGAGCAGTTGCTGGAAGCCAATCGTCCCAAGCCGGACTGGCGCAGCATGGACACCCTCGCCGACGCCATCACCTCGGTGGAATACTATCTGGAACGTCTTAGCGATGATCCGGAAACCAGCGATGACATCCTCCAGCTGGCCCGCTCCAGCGTAGAAGCCCTTGGTTACCCACTGGATCAGGAAAGCGATTTTGACAGCGGTGTTGCGGTCGAGCGCATCGAGCTGGATGCCGACGTGGCCAGCCATGACAGCAAGTCCGCCTCAGGCTCGGACGACGCCTCTGCAGCGGGCCTTGAGCCGCAATATCGTCCTGAGGAGATCACCCCCGACCAGGCAGAAACCGATGACATCGACATTACGGCCATCGAACTGCCCGCCAACAAAGACAGTACCGCTGAAGACATCACCGATTCGACCCCGGCAGAGCCGGTAGTCGAAACGGCTTCCGCCGAAGACGACGATGATGATCTGATCGACGACGAGATCATCGACATCTTTCAGGAAGAAGCCGGCGAAGTGCTGGACGCCCTGGATGAGTATTTCCCCCGCTGGGCCGCCAATACCAGCGATGAGGAATCCCTGGTGGAATTCCGCCGCGCCTTCCACACCCTGAAAGGCTCCGGACGCATGGTCGGTGCTACCACCGTGGGCGAGCTGGCCTGGTCGGTGGAAAACATGATGAACCGGGTGATCGACAAGACCATCACCCCCACCGCGATTCTGATTGAACTGGTACAGACCGTCCGTAATCACATCCAGCCGCTTGTGGATGCCTTCTGCACCCGCCAGCCGGATCCGTTTGATCCGCAGCCACTGGCCGATGCCGCCGACACCCTTGCCGCCGGCGGCCAGATTGATGCAATCCCCAGTGTGACCGGCCAAGCCGCTGATCCCGTCGATGCGAATGCTGAGCCCGGCGGCGACAGCGAGAATCCGGGCCAGATCGAGAACATCGAATTCTCCGCTGAGCTTCAACCCGTCAGCGAAGAAAATGATGACCAGAATGATGCGGGCGTTGAAAGTATTGAGAGCGACGACACCCTGATTCTGGATGACCTCCCGGAAAATGGCGAAACAGGCAGCACTGCCGCTGCGAACAGGGACGACGCCGAAGACGAAATCACCCTGGAAGCCCTAGACAGCGAAAGCTTCCAACAGCACGACGAGATCAGCTACGAATTACCGGAAGACAGCCAGACCGGCGAAGACAACGGTGAGGACGACACCCTCGAGATTACCGCCCTGGCTGCGGACGGCATCGATGATGCTGCCGCTGAAGCCGCCATGGATGTGGTGGAATTTGATGGCGAAGACGATCTTGCTGATATTCCTGACCTGTCCAGCGAAGCGGATAACGGCGACAGCCCTGACCCGGTGCTGCGCGAGATCTTTGCCAGCGAAGCCCGCCGCAATCTGAGCCTGGTGAGCACCTGGCTGGAAAGCCTCGACAGCGACCTGTCCGAACACGATGTGGATGACGAAGTACATCGCGCCCTGCATACGCTCAAAGGCAGCGCGCGCATGGCCGAAATCGAAGCCGTGGCAGAAGTGGCTGAGCCAGCGGAAAAACTGATCCGAGATCTGATCAGCAACAACCGTCGCGCCACCACTGAACAGGCCGACCTGGTGCGTCAGGCCTGCCAGTTGATTGACGACAATCTGGGCAGCCTGGACCAGGCTCACCTGCCCGGCGCCGAGCCACTGGTGCTGGCGCTGCAACAACAGCGTGATGCGCTCAGCGACAGTGACACCACGGCCCCCAACACCGATCCGCACATCCTGTCTGTGTTCCTGTCTGAAGGCATGGACCTGATTGTGGACGCAGAACAGCTGCTGGCTCAGTGGGCTCAGCACCCGCAGCAGACCGAAGAACTGGTCAGCCTGCGTGACGAACTGCAGCTGCTCGGCAACAGTGCCGCCACCGCCGGTCTCAGCGAGATTCATCAGCTGGCAGACGCCCTGGCGAACACCTACAGCGCTGTGGAAAGTCGTCATCTGGCCTACAGCGATGTGCTGTTCGCGCTGGTCAGCGAGGGCCAGGACGCGCTCATGAACATGATGGACTGTCTCGCCGCTGGCCAGACTGTACGTCCCGAGATCGGGCTGGTGGATTCCCTGCGCGAATTGACCGAAAACGGTCCGGACAATGACGGCCCCGACGGCGGCATTCCGCTACCCCAGGAAGATGCCGAAACGGGATCCGACAGCACCGGCGAGCAACCCGACGCCACTGACAACGGCGATTACCAGGCGCATCTCGATCCGGAACTGGTCTCCCTGTTTCTGGAAGAAGCGGAAGAAATTCTGGAAACCGCCAGCAACGCTTTGGACCAGTGGGAACAGGGTGATCACAGTAACGTGGACAGCCTGCAGCGGGACCTGCACACCCTGAAAGGCGGCGCGCGCATGGCCGGTGTGGCCCCGGTCGGTGACCTGGCCCACGAGCTGGAAAACCTTTACGAGGGTTACAACGCCGGGCAGCTGGACGCCAATAGCGACCTGTTCGGCCTGCTGCACCGCTGTCACGACAGCCTGGCGGACATGATCGACGCGCTGCGCGCGGATCGTTCACCGCAAGCGGCTCCGGAACTGGTCAGCGCTATCCAGGCTTACCTCAAGGGCGAACCGGTGGCTGCCGCCGCGGTGACGCCATCAGTCCAGGAACCGGCCCCCGAGCCCGTTGCGGTTGAGGACGCGCCCGCTGCCGAGGCTCCCCCTCAACCGGAGCGAGACCCTGAGCTGGTCGAGATTTTTCTGGAAGAGGCCGATGAGATTCTCGAGTCCGCCGGCAACAGTCTGGAGCTGTGGATTGGCCAGCAGGATAACCTGATTGAACTGCAGTCCCTGCAGCGTGATCTGCACACTCTCAAGGGTGGTGCACGCATGGCCGAGGTCCCCGAACTGGGTGATCTGGGCCATGAACTGGAAACCCTTTACGAAGGCCTGGCCCAGAGTCAACTGGCCGTGGAGCCGAGCCTGTTCGACCTGCTGCACCGCTGCCATGATCGCCTCGCCGAAATGGTTGATGCCCTGCGTGCCGGACGCCCACTGCCCGGTGGCGAGCAGCTGATCGAGTGCATCCATGGTTACGTGGCAGACCCAGCCGGCTTTACCCTGCCCGCCATGGCTGCCGCCGCGCCGGTCGAGGCCCCCGCGCCTACCCCTGAAGTGGAAGCCCCTGTCCAGAAGGCACCAGCAGGCACCAGCGATCCGGCCGACGAAAACTGGCAGCCGGATACGGATCCCGAGATTCTGGAAATCTTCCTGGAAGAATCCGAAGAACTGTCGGAAATCATCGACGGCAACCTGAGCTCATGGAAAGACAATCCGGAAAGCCGGGATTTCGTCGACGATATCAAGCGCGCCCTGCACACCCTCAAGGGCGGTGCACGTCTGGCGGGCCTGAAACAGTTGGGCGACATCAGCCACGATTTTGAGACCTACCTGCTGGATCTGGACAAGCGCACCGGCGCCCCCAGCCAGGAAGATTTTCAGCCCATGCTCGACTGGCATGACCAGATCACCAAGGGCATGGAAACCGTGGCCCGCGGTGCCCGGGCCAACCGGAACACGCAGCCGGCACCGGCTGCCGAATCCGAAGCGGTCAGCGGCGAGCTGATGCCTGCTGCCAGCCAGCCCGAAACCCAGCAACCGAAGAAAGATGACCGCCGTCAGCGCCAGAATCAGGCCCAGCCCCAGGAAATGGTGCGGGTAGGTGCAGACGTGCTGGAAGCGCTGGTTAACCTGGCCGGGGAGACATCCATCAACCGTGGCCGGGTTGAACAGGGACTGACGGAATTCACCTTCAACGTAGAGGAAATGGGCAACACCATTCAGCGTCTCTACGAACAGCTGCGCCGCCTGGATTCTGAAACCGAAGCGCAGATCATGTCCAACTACCAGCAGGGCGTGGACCGCGGTGAATTCGACGAGGACTTCGATCCGCTGGAAATGGATCAGTACTCCGAGCTGCACCAGATCACCAAGCAGCTGTCGGAATCCGCCTCTGACTTGCTGGATTTGAAGAACACCCTGCTGGACCGCACCAAGGACACCGAGACCCTGCTGCTGCAGCAGTCGCGCATCAACACCGAGCTGCAGGAAAAGCTCATGCGCACGCGCATGGTGCCCTTCAGCCGCCTGGTGCCACGCCTGCGCCGTATCGTCCGGCAGATCTCCGGCGAAGTGGGCAAGCGGGTCGATTTCGATGTGCTCAACCCGGAAGGCGAACTGGACCGCTCCCTGATGGAGCGCGTGGTCGCGCCGCTGGAGCATATGCTGCGTAACGCCGTGGATCACGGTATCGAAACCCGCGAAGGCCGCCAGTCCGCTGGCAAGGACAGCACCGGGCGCATCAATCTTGAACTGGGTCGGGAAGGCGGTGAAGTGGTCATCGTCCTGTCCGATGACGGCAAGGGCATCGACACTGACGCGGTACGCAAAAAAGCCATCGAGCGCGGCCTGATTGCCGAGGATGCCCAGCTCTCCGAGCAGGAAATCCAGCAGTTCATCTTCCACGCCGGCTTCTCTACCGCCGCCGCCGTCACGCAGATTTCCGGTCGCGGTGTGGGCATGGATGTGGTCGCCAGCGAGATCAAGCAGATGGGTGGCTCGGTCACCATCGATTCCCATAAAGGGCAGGGCACCCGCTTTATTATCCGCCTGCCGTTCACCCTGGCCATGAACCGCGCCTTGATGGTGAAGGCTGGCGAAGACAGCTATGCCATCCCGCTGAACCAGATCGAAGGTATCGTGCGAATCAGCCCCTTCGAACTGCAGCACTATTTCCAGGAAGACGAGCCGGTCTACACCTATGTGGGGCAGGACTACGAACTGCAATACCTGGGCAACTTTGTCCACGGTACCCGCGCCCCGAATCTGGAACACCAGAGCACCCCCATGCCAGTACTGCTGATCCGCAGCACCGAGCATACCGTGGCCATTGTGGTGGACGATCTGGTGGGCTCCCGCGAAGTGGTAGTGAAATCTGTTGGCCCACAGCTGGCCAGTGTGGCCGGTATCAGTGGCGCCACCATCCTCGGTGACGGCTCGGTGGTGATTATTCTCGATATCCACTCCCTGATCCGTGCCGCTCACGTACAGATTCCGACCCTGCCACTGGCAGCAGACGAAGCGCCTGTAAGACCTGAGGCCATTGAGGAAGAAAGCAGCAAGCGTGATACGCCGGTGGTGATGGTCACCGATGACTCGGTGACCGTGCGCAAGGTCACCACGCGTCTGCTGGAACGGAACGGCTACGAAGTGGTCACCGCCAAGGACGGCATGGATGCCATCGCCAAGCTGGAAGATTTCCGTCCCGATGTAATGCTGCTGGATATCGAAATGCCTCGCATGGATGGCTTTGAAGTGGCCACCCACGTGCGTCATGACAGCCGACTGAAGGATGTGCCGATCATCATGATCACCTCCCGTACCGGCGAGAAGCACCGCGACCGCGCCTTCGACATTGGCGTGAACTGCTACATGGGCAAGCCCTTCCAGGAGAACGAACTGTTGTCCACCATCCGCGAACTGCTGGGCGAGCTGCAGGAAACCACTGAGGGATGACCAACGCGGCCCGCGTCGGGGTAATTGCCGACAGCACATTGCAGGGGCACCTGCTCTCCAGCGCGGTCAAGGGCCAGGGTTATCAAGTGGTGGTGAACACCGAACCCGACAATCTGGAAGCACGCTGGTTTGATGCAGACGCTCTCGATCTATGGGTGGTGGATCTGTCCAGTGAAGATCGTTGGCAGGATTTTCTCGACACCCTGCTGGAAGAAGCCAGCGCCCCGATTCTGTTTTGCGATGGTCAGGCTCCGTCCCGCACCGATGCCCAGTATCCCCGCTGGGAACGACGCCTGGTGACCAAGCTGGTGGATTTCATCGGCAAACCGCAAATCCAGGAACGGCTGGATGTGATCCCCGAACGGGTAGCCAAGACGCGCATTCCCGAGCCGCGGGAGTTTCAGGCTATTCCCCCGGCCAAACGACCGCAACGGGTATGGGTGTTGGGTGCCAGTCTGGGTGGCCCGGCGGCGGTGAAGGAATTTCTCGACTGCCTGCCTGCCAAGTTGCCAGTGGCCTTCGTCCTCGCCCAGCATATTGATGGCAGTTTTCTGGAGCCCCTGTGCGGGGTGCTCAGCCGCGATAACCACATCACCTGCAAGGTTGCCGTGGACGGCGAAACCCTGCATCACGGAGAACTCGCGATTGCGCCGGTGGAATATGCCATCAGCTTTCGTCATGACGGGCGCATCCAGTCCACCGGCCAACCCTGGGAAGGCCCCTATGCGCCTTCCATTGACCAGGTCATCCAGCATGTCAGTGAAGACTTTGGGCAGCAGGCTGGCGGCGCTATCCTGTTTTCCGGCATGGGCAATGACGGCGCCATTGCGGCCCCCAAACTGGCCGCCACCGGGCGGCCAGTGTGGGCGCAGAGTAGCGAGACCTGCGCCTGCAGCAGCCAGCCGGATTCGGTCCGCGAAACCGGCTGCGTCAGTTTTAGCGGTTCCCCGGAACAACTTGCACAGCAACTGGTGGAACAGGTAAGAAGAGAATTAAAGAACGCCGAAAGCCCGACCGCCTGATGCGCAACCTTGCGTCAGGCACCCGGCATCAGGCGTCCAGCGCCATTTGAGGTTTGTTATGAGCAGTTTGCCAACGGAAATTTCCAGCCTGCTGATCCCCATGCAGGGACGGCCCTGGCTGGTACCCAACATCGTGGTGGCGGAAGTGATTCCCCTGCGCCAACCGGACCGTCCCGGTCATGGCCCGGAATGGCTGCTGGGCTGGCTCAGCTGGCGTGACCAGAGTATTCCTCTGGTCTCCTTCGAGCGGCTGAATGAATCCGGGCAGATCACCATTGGTCAGGACGCCCGTATCGCGGTGCTCAATACCGTGGCCGGCAAGCGCCCCTTCTATGCGGTGATCGTGCAGGGTATTCCCCGCCTGATCAAGGTTGGCAAGGATGATCCTGTGGAAGAACCTGTGGAGACCGGCGCGGCGGAATCCATGTACATCCAGGTCGCGGGGGATCTTGCCGTGATTCCGGATCTGGACGCCATTGAAGGCGCGGTATCCGGCCTGCAAACATGATCGACCGGGATCGCCTTGCCGCACTGGCGGCAGCACAACCGGCCAACCCGGATGTCTTTCGTAACCTGTACGAGACGCCACATCATGGCCTGCGAGAGTTTCTGCGATGGCAGTGGGACTCTCGGGGACAGTTTCCCCGCCACCTGCCTTTTCCGCAGCAAACACCGGATGCCGTACAACTTGAAGCCCCCGGTGCAGCTCCCCAGCTGACCTGGATTGGTCATTCCACCTTCCTGTTTCAGTACAAGGGCTGGAACCTGCTCACCGACCCGGTATTTTCTGACCGCTGCTCACCGTTTACCTTTGCCGGCCCGAAACGGGCGGTGCCGCCCGCATTGACCATTGATCAATTGCCACCGATCAATGCTGTGCTGGTATCACACAACCACTACGACCATCTGGACAAGGCCTCGGTAAAGCAACTACAGGCCCGCTTCGGCAAGGACATTCTCTGGTTCGCCCCCCTTGGTGTGGCCAGCTGGCTGCGCAAGCTGGGCGTGGAACGCATCATCGAACTGGGGTGGTGGCAGAGCGAGTTCCACGGCCAGGTAGAAGCCTTCTGTCTGCCCGCACAGCACTTCAGTGGCCGTGGGCCCGGTGACCATAACCGCAGCCAGTGGTGCAGCTGGCGTCTGGAGTTTCCCGACTTCTCCCTGTATTTTGCGGGCGATACCGGCTATGCCCCCCTTTTCGGGGAGATCGGTGAGATATTCGGTCCGGTGGATCTGGCGCTGCTGCCCATCGGTGCCTACGAACCGCGCTGGTTCATGTCCCCGGTCCACATTAACCCGGCAGAAGCCGTGCGCATCCACATGGATATCCAGGCCCGGCAGTCCGTCGCCATGCACTGGGGTACCTTTGTCCTCACGGATGAGCCCATGGATGCGCCCCCCAAGGCGCTGGCCATGGCCATGGAAAGCCATTCGATTCACCCGGATCAGTTTCGTGTTCCCCAACACGGCGAAACCCTGATCCTTGAGCAGGACTGAAAACGAGCATCATGACGACACAATCCCAGGGCCGCCGTATGTGGCTGTTGGTTCGCCTTCTGGCCTGGCTTCCCCTACCGCTGGTTACCGCCTTTGGCGCCTGCGTGGCCACCCTGATTACCTTTGTGCCACTGCGCTATGCCAGTGCGTACCGGGTGGTGCTGATCAACCTGCTGGCCACTCACCCTGACATGCCCCTGGCCGAGGCCAGGCGCATCGGCCGCAAAAGCATGGCTGAACTGGGCCGAACCCTCACCGAGTTCAGCCACGTGTGGCATCGTCCTGCGGCAGAAACGCTCAAACGTGTCACCCATATTCACGGCGAACAGGCGTTTCTGGAAGCCACCGCCAGTGAACGCCCAGTGCTGTTACTGTCACTTCATCAGGGTAGCTGGGAAATCAGCAACCTCTATCTGGGCGACAAGACCGACGCCGGAAAGACCCTGATCATGTACCAGCCGCACCCGGCAACGCTGATGGACGCCATGGTGAAAGCGGCTCGAGAGCGTACCGGGTCGGTGCTGATCCCCACCAACAGCCAGGGTGTTAAACAGGCTCTGGCTGCCATGAAAAATGGTGGCACCCTGGGCATACTTTCAGACCATAACCCCGGCAACCGCAGCAATCCCTGTGTACCGTTCTTCGGCTACGACGTGCCCACCCCGGCACTGATCGACAAACTGGTGCAGCGCTATCGCCCCCACGTATTCATCGTCTCCTGCCACCGGGGAGAAGGCGGGGTAAAAGATATCCATGTGCATTTCGAGCCCTCTCCCGCCATTGAACAGGCCAGCGATTGCACCGAAATCCTCACTGAAATGAATGCCGGTCTGCAGCGCTGCATCGATCGCAACCTGTCGCAGTACCAGTGGACCTACAAACGCTTCAAGTGGAGTCCGTACGGCCGGCGCAACTGGTACCGTCAGTCACAGCGTTTGCTGAAGGAAATTGCCGCAGGGGCAGACCGCAAGGCGCTTGGACTGCATCCTGATACTGACAGGAATCAAGGCAGCAACACTTAATCTTGCCTTAACCTGCATCAAGGATGATGCTGTCAACGGATAAGGATAACTTTCATGAACCCAACTGAACGCTGGCATCCGCTCCACAAGGGCCTCCACTGGTTGACCCTGGCCCTCATCATTACGGCCTGGGCCGCGATTGAGCTGCACGAACAATTTGCCAAGGGCAATCCGTGGCGGCAATGGTGGGAACTGCTGCATTTCACCGTCGGCTTCACTCTGCTGCTGACCATCGTCCTGCGTCTCTATGGACGGGCCCGCTATCCGCGCCCCGCACTGATCGCATCCCCCTGGCAGGCACTGGCCTCCAAAGTCGTGCATGTTCTACTCTACCTGGTGCTGCTGGCCATGCCGCTGGCCGGTATGGGAATGCGCCAGCTGGCAGGTAAGGAAACTGAACTGTTCTGGCTGTTCTCCGTACCCCAATTCACCGAGGTGAACATGGACCTGGCCAAACAGGTGGCCTGGATCCACAAGGATTTCCTGTGGACCTCGCTGCTGGTGCTGGTGGCGATCCATGTGGCCGGCGCCCTGTGGCACCACCTTATCGACAAGGATGCCACCCTGCGCAGAATGCTGCCCGGACGACGCTAGACCTGAAGCCCCGCAAGAACAACGCCCCATATCAACAAGGCAAGCGAGTGGCGAGGTACGAGTTTCGAAAGGCAAACCCACGCACGGTTTCGCCTTTAGTAACTCGATCAGGATAACGCGCACCCGGAAACGCCTGTCACACCAAACAATTGCTCCCGCCGGGCGTCAGCGGCACAATGCATCGCCATTGTTAATCGCCATCAGGCCCCGCATCCGGAGACCCTCATGACTATCGAAAAAGGCAAGGTCGTCACCCTGCATTACCAGCTGTTTAACGCAGAAGACGGCAGCGAAATTGAAAACTCCCAGAGCACCGGCGAGCCCATGGCCTACCTGCATGGTTACAACAACATCATTGCCGGCCTGGAAACAGCGCTGGAAGGCAAAGACGTGGGCGAGCAGGTGGATGTGACCATTGAGCCCAAGGATGCCTACGGCGAATACGACAACACCCTGTTCCAGCGGATTTCCCGCAAGTACCTCAAACACGCAGGCAAACTGGCCCCCGGCAAGGTGGTCACCGTGAGCACCGATGAAGGGCCGCGCATGCTCACAGTACTGAAAGTGGGCCTGAAAACCGTAGACGTGGATGCCAACCACCCGCTGGCCGGCAAGGCACTACGCTTCGTGGTCGAGATCACCGATCTGCGCGATGCCAGCGAAGAAGAAATCGCCCACAAGCATGCGCATGGGGTCGGCGGGCATTCGCACTGATTTAGGGAGCCTCAAGCTTCAAGCTACAACGCGGGGCAAGGCCGGTTTGAACCCAAAGGCATTCTCCGCGGAGTCGCTGTAGGAACCGGAGTGCAACGGAGGTAACAGCCGAAGGCGGGCCCGAAGGGTGAGCGCAGCGAATAACTTCCTGCAAGCGATCCGAGCCATGGCAAGGTAAGGATCCCAGAGAAGCCAGGTACGAGTTTCGAGTTGCGAAAGGCAAAACCGGGCGCACTGTTTACGCTTTTCGCAACTCGAAACTTGTGACTCGCGACTCCCCCCGAAGCGCGGCCGAAAACATCGCCCGATCCAACACACTTTCCCGCGTTGTAGCTTGAAGCCTGTAGCTTGCTTCATCCCATTTTCAGCCTTTTCCTACCTACTCCTCCGGGTTTCTATGCTATTGTGCTAACCCAAAAGCATGAGAAGAGGGCGCAGGAATGCCGGAATACAGTTACTGGATTATCGCGGGGCTGGTGCTGGTGATTGGAGAGTTTGTGGTCTCCGGACTGGTGGTGATCTTTTTCGGTATCGCCGCCCTGATCGTTGGCAGCCTGAAGTTTCTCGGCTTGCTGGATGACACCACCTGGGAACTGACCCTGTTTGCCGTCATCAGCCTGATGTCGCTGATCTTTGTGCGCCGTTTTCTCAATGACAAGCTGATGGGCCAGGAACGGGAAAGCGAGGGCAACGAAGACAGCGCCGGCCTGATCGGCCAGCGCGCCACCGTGGCCGAACCGTTCAACAATGGCACCGGTACCGTCAACTATCGTGGCGCACGCTGGCAGGCCCAGAGCAGCCAGCCCCTGGACGCCGGGCAGATGGTGCGTATTACCCAACATGACGGTCTCTGGCTCACCGTAGAGCCCTGGACCAACACCCCCTCCTGATCACTCGACAACAAGGAAGCATTACCCATGGCAGGATTAATTATTTCCGGACTGTTAGCACTGGGCGCCGTCGTGCTGCTGTTCATGGTCATCCGCATCGTGCCCCAACGGCAGGTGTATGTGGTGGAACGTCTCGGTAAATACCAGACCTCGCTGGAAGCCGGCATGCATTTCCTGATGCCCTTTATCGATCGCGTTGCCTACAAGCATTCCCTGAAGGAAATTGTTCGTGATGTACCGCGTCAGAGCTGTATCACCAAGGACAATATCGAGGTGTCCATCGACGGTGTGATGTACCTGCAGGTGGTCGATCCGAAAGCCGCCAGCTACGGCGTGGATGATTACGTCATGGCGGCCCAGCAGCTGGCCCAGACCACCCTGCGTTCGGTGATCGGTAAAATCGATCTGGACAAGACCTTCGAGGAACGCGGCGAGATCAACATGGAAGTGGTGGAAGCCGTGGACGAAGCGGCCCAACCCTGGGGCGTGAAGGTGCTGCGTTACGAAGTGGCCGACATCAACCTGCCTGTATCCATCAAGGATGCCATGGAGAAACAGGTCCGTGCCGAACGTGAGCGCCGCGCCGTGGTCGCCGAATCCGAAGGTGAGCGTCAGGCCGCCATCAACCGTTCCGAGGGTGACCGCCAGGCGGCCATCAACCGTTCGGAAGGTGAGAAGCAGGAGATGATCAATATCTCCGAAGGTGAAAAGATGAAGCAGATCAACGAAGCGGAAGGTCGCGCCCAGCAAATTGAGCTGGTTGCTCTCGCCACCGCCAAGGGTCTGAACATGGTGGCCCGCGCTGTGCGCGAAGACGGTGGCGAACAGGCCGTCAGCCTGCGCATCGCTGAACAGTACGTTGCCGCCTTCGAGAAAGTCGCCAAGGAATCCACCACCATGCTGCTGCCGAACGGCCTCAGCGATATCGGTGGCGCCGTGGCCGGCCTGCAAAAAGTCCTCAAGACCGTGGACAAGACCCCCGCCTGAGGAGCGACAACGAGCTCCCTAGGTAGAAGTTTCGAGTTGCGAAAATCAACCATCAGGCCCATCGGGTTGTGGTCTTCGTAACTCGAAATCTTCCCTTTCACACCTGTAGGAGCACCTCTTGAGGTGCGAATCCGAGCCTTGGCGAGGAAATTCGTCACGGGCGACAACAACCCTTTCCTGAATATCGCTATCCACACATCCGGTGAGCTCTGATAGGCCATGACCGCCCTTCGGTCGATTCCGTACTTCGCACGGTTCGCACCTCTAGAGGTGCTCCTACAGCAGCTTCGTTGCTACGCCACTCGATCTTGTCCCCGGCGCTTGCAATCCACCCCCCGCATCCCGATATCCTGTAGTCCACCCGTCCCATCAACCAGGAGCGCCCATGTCCCGCCATTTCGAAAAAGCCCAAGGCCTGTTCGAACATCCTGACGAGGTCACCCAGGAATACCTGTTCAACCAGACCATGCTGCGCATCAAGGAGCCCAAACGCAGTCTCGATTTCTATACCCGGGTGCTGGGCATGCGTCTGGTGCGCAAGATTGATTTCCCCGAGATGCAATTCAGCCTCTACTTTCTCGGCTACCTGAACGAAGAAGAAGCTGGACAGGTGCCCGCCGATGACGCCAAACGCCTGACCTTCACGTTTGGCCGCGAAGCCATGCTGGAGCTGACCCATAACTGGGGCACGGAAGACGACGCGGACTTTGCCTACCACGACGGTAACGCCCAGCCCCAGGGCTTTGGCCACATCGGCATCACCGTGCCGGACGTGTACGCCGCTGCCGAACGTTTTGAAAAACTGGATGTGGAATTTGTGAAACGACCGGACGACGGCAAGATGAAAGGGCTGGCTTTTATCAAGGACCCGGACGGTTACTGGATCGAAATTCTTCAGGCCGACATGCTCGAAAAGCAGCAAAAGAACGGCTGATCCGTGACAGTTTTCTGACAGAAAAAAGATTTTTTGCCACTCTGACGACTTGTCCCTAAGGTGAAATTCTGGCTTTCATCCGCAAGACTCAACGAGAGGACAATCCGTGGCCACCACCTCCTTACTGACCGCTGCGCAACGCAAGGGCTGCCAGGCCCGTATTAACCAGCCGACACCCAATGGCCCCCGTGCCAGGGCACTGTTGGCCCTGGACAGGGGCCTCACACAACAACAGGCTGCAGAGGAAGCCGGACTTTCCCTGGGGCAGGTCCGCTACACGTTGCGACGTTTCCGTAGTGTGGCGCTGGATCTGTTCTCTGCGACCCCTTCCAGCCCTGCCAAGCCGGCCGCCCAAACCGTCGCTCCTGCCGCCCGGGAAACCGAGCAAAACAAGAAACCCGATAGCAGTAAAAAAACCGGCAAGAACAGCCAGAAGAAGGGCAAACAGAATGCCAAAAAAAGTGGCAAAAAGAGCGGCAAAAAAGCCCGCGGCCTGACACCCATCAAACCCGGGAAAAAGAAAAAACCGGACGACAAGCCAGACAAGAAAGACGGCAAGAAAGCGTCAGGAAAAAAAGCCGGCGGCAAGAAAAAAGGGAAGAAAAACAGCAAAGACAGCAAGAAGAAAAAGAAATGATGTAACGCTGCACGCCACACGCAAGAATTCAAAACAGCGTCAGACCCCGTGCTACACTGCTGGATTGACCACCAGCCACACTGGGGAATGTCTTGCTGACACGTTTACCACCCTGGGTAGAAGTCGGAGCCTTCCTGCTCGCCTTTCTGGCGGGCAGCGTCAATGCCGTGGGCTTGCTGGGCTTCAGTCACCAGTCCGTCTCTCACCTCACGGGCAGCTCTTCGTTGCTGGGACTGGCACTGGCAGACCTGGACCTGCGCAACGCTCTGCACCTGTTACTGACCTTGCTCAGTTTTCTGGCGGGAGCGGCCCTCAGTGGCCTGCTGATCACCAGCACCGCCCTGAAACTCGGGCGACATTACGGTTTCTCGTTGCTGATCGAAGCGACGCTACTGACCTTTGCCATGGTGTCGCTTCAGCAGGGCAGTGATTTCGGCATATATCTCGCATCCATGGCCTGCGGTCTGCAGAACGCCATGGTAACCACCTACAGTGGCTCTATTATCCGTACCACCCATTTGTCCGGCATCTTTACCGACCTCGGCATCATGCTCGGTAACTGGCTACGGGGCATCCCCCTCGACAGCCGGCGCCTGCTGCTTTTCCTGTTACTGATCAGTGGTTTTATCTGCGGGGGGATTGTTGGCACGGTGCTGTTTCGTTGGCTCCACTTTGTAGCGCTGACACTGCCGGCCACGCTGGCCGGACTACTGGCAGTGGTGTACTGGGGTTACAGTCGCAGCCATGGCTGACCGCCTCAGCAACAGGGCAGGGTAAAGCCGCTGGCCAGTCACATGCTTGATCAGCTGACCACCCTCCGCGCCGCCTGGATGCCCAGATTTTCGTTGGTAAAGTTTGAAATCAGCCAGCTAGTCCTCTGCCCGCACCCAGTCATACTCCATCTGGCCAGCAGTGACCTCGGCCAGGTCCGCGCTGTGTAACTTTTCAACCAGATGCAGGCTCATGTCGATACCGGCAGAAATGCCCGCCGAGGTAATGCGGTTTCCGTCTTCTACCCAGCGAATATTTTCCTGCACTCTCAGGTCCGGAAATCGTTGGTGCAGCTCCGGCATATCTTCCCAGTGAGTGGTTACCTTTTCCTTGCTGAGCAGGCCGGCCTCAGCCAGCAGAAAGACGCCGGTACACACTGACGTCACCCAGCGGGCAGACTCACCGGCACGCCGAATGGCAGACAGCAAGCGGGTATTGTTCATGGCCCAGGTATGCACGCCACCACTCACCAAAAGCACATCCAGCGGTGGATGGTTGTCCAGCGTGAAATGGCTTTGCACCGTGAATCCACCCCGCGCTTTCACCATCTGCCGTTCGCTGATCAGACACACTGACCAGGGTTTCTTGTCGCACAAGCGGGCCGCGGTGGAGAACACTTCAAAGGGGCCGGCGAAATCCAGTACTTCTGCTTCGTCATAAATCACGATGCCAATGGTGCGCATGAAAACTCCACTACTTCGGCGGTAATGTCATGGCAAAGGCCAGACAGCGAGATAACCATAACTGCAGCGCCGCATCATCATCCAGAACGGCAGCGTCCACCATGATCATGCCCTTCATGGGTCGGCCGGTAAAATCCATTTCTGCCGCTCCCGGCTCCCTGAGCAAACCGGTATAGGCCGACGCCCCTACCCGGGCAATCAAATCGTCACCCAGAATCCCGGCCACCATATTGCCAGCCAACAGGAAGCACAGGCCGCCAAACATCTTTTTTTCGTCCAGCAACGTGCCGGCCTGGTGATTGAGACTTTCACGAACCCTTTCTGCCAGACCGGGATCAAATGCCATTGTTCAGAACACGGCCCGCAGGGCATTGATGGTCAGGCCGATCAGCGCCAGGGACGACAGGAAGAACAGCACAAAACGCACTTCGATCTTGTTCACCAGGGCTTGCAGCAACGAATGCACAACGCGAATCCCCACATAGGTCCAGGCCAGGGTCAGATTAATGCCATCCCCCAGCCCCAACAGGGCCAGAGCCAGCACGATGGCATAAAATGCCGTGGGTTGTTCCATCAGATGATTGTAGTTATCGGCTTTCCAGCGTACCCGGGCGGGCAGGGTGCTCATCTGCTGGCCACTGGGCGCCTGCGGGTCGGGTTTCATGTTGGCCGCTTTCATGGCCGGCAGGCGGGTCACATACATCCATAGCCACATCACCATGGACCAGGCGACAAGCACAACGAGGGGGGTAAGAATCGGACTGGATATAGGCATGCGGGCGCTCCCGAAATGATTGGTCTCCCGGTTATACCATTCCCGCGCAGGTCAAACAGGCCAGAAATACTTTCATCTCAACCCTGGTGCACAACCCCGGTCAACCAGCCTCAGGCCATTGCCAACGGGGTGTATCCAGAATCCCCTGACCCACAACACGGGTTTCACCCAACTCCTTGGTGAGCTCGGTATGCTGGCAATCCGGATGTACCCCCAACGCCTCCACCAGAGCATTGGCATGGCTCACCACCCATAGCTGGCTGTGCTCGCAGGCTTTCTCGATCAACCGTGCCAGGGCAGGCAACAGGTCAGGATGCAAGCTGTTCTCGGGTTCGTTCAGGACCATCATGGATGGCGGACGTGGCGTCAGTAGCGCAGCGATAAGCAGCAGATAGCGCAGGGTACCGTCGGACAGTTCCGCCGCCGACAACGGTCGCAACAAACCGTGCTGGTGGAATTCCAGCTTGAGACGGCCGTCTGGCAACGGGGCAATTTCCAGACGGGCGCCGGGGAAGGCATCTTCAATGGCGGCATCCAGCGCCCGGCTGTCACCGATCTCGCGGATGGTCTGCAGCGCAGCGGCCAGATCATGGCCATCATGATTCAATACCGGGGTGCGGGTGCCGATCTGTACCTGGCGAGCCGGGGCATCGCGGTCGGTGCGGAAATGATCGTAGAAGCGCCAGCCGCGAATCCTCTCTCGCAGGGTGAGCACTTCCGGCGCACTGTTGGCATCGGCCACCTGACTGAACAGGCTGTCAAAGCTGTTGAGGTGGGCGGCGATCAGTTTCCAGCCACTTTCACTGCGTACTTTGACCATGGGCCCGCGACGATCCACCAACACCGAGGCCGGCCGATAGGTGCCGCCGGCCCAGATAATCTCCCGCTTGATCTCGGGATCCAGATTGAAGGCCGTGGTGCTATCCGGCTTGGGCAACCCCAACTCGATCAGGTAACCGAAATCGTCACCGGTAAAGCCCAGCTTCAAACGGCGGTTGTGCTGCCGCGGCCCTCCCTGCACCGGCACCAGACCACGACGCATGGCCGTGGTCAGCGTTTCCGGCCCGGCCCAAAACGTGGACTCCAGCCCGCCCTCACTGGCCAGCGCGGCAATTACATCATCCCTGGCCGTGGCCGCCAGCAACCGCAGGGAACGATAGAGGTTTGACTTGCCACTGCCGTTGGCCCCGGTAATCACATTCAACGGCCCCAGCGGCAACGCCAGGTCCAGCGCCGAGCGATAATTGCTGATAGCCAGAGTGTTAAGCATGTCCGTCCCTTGTTTGAAAGCCGCTACAAGCTGCAAGCCTCAAGCTACAAGCAAAACCCTGAAACCGTGAACGCGGGCATTGAGGTTATGTTCAAGAAGGCCCGATCCGCGCCTTGCAGCTTGGGGCTTGTAGCTGATTTATCGGTCAGTAATACGGCATCCGTGCCCGCATTCAAGGGACCGGGGGCGAACGGTGTTTCTCGCGGACGGGTGACCGTTGCAGAGTACGGGTTCAGTGGTACGACGACAGGTATTGCTGCACGAGAAACTGCCACTGCGCCGCGTGTCCATCCAGCCAGTGCCGGGCAGGCGCCGTTTGCTGCAGCAGCAGAAAAGCACCTAGCGCGACGGCGCTAACAACCACGGAGCACCAGAAAAGCGTCGAGAATGGCTGCTTGCGGGTCTTGTGGTGGAATAGCGGTCGTGCGATCAGGGCACCGGGCCAACCGCCCATCAGTGCCAGCAGGTGCAGGTTTTTTTCAGGGATACGTGATTGCTCGCGGACGGCAGCGCGCTTGTCCCATCCATAACAAAGCAGGGTGACAAGACTGAGTGAAACCAGCCCCACCAGCAGGAACGACCAAAACGTGTAGCTGCGAGTCAGCCAGTAAACAACAGCAAACCAGATCAGGGCGATGCCCAGAGCAAGCGGTAATGGTCTCATCAGCCCAGCCATGCCCACAGGGCTGCCAGCAGCGCGACCGGGGCGGTTTCGGCGCGCAGCACCCGCTCGCCCAGGGCAAAAGAGACAAAGCCGGCACCCCGGGCCGCGGCCAGCTCCTCGTCGGAGAAGCCGCCTTCCGGGCCAGTAAGCAATGCCAGGGCCTGCCCCCGGTCTAATACCGCGGGATCGAAGGGCTGTTCGCCAGGGTGGGCAATCAGTTTGTGGCCGGGCAGGTCGCGGGTCAGCCAGTTTTTCAGATGCTCCACGCCGGTGACCGTGGGGGGAATATTCAGCCCACACTGTTCACAGGCGCTGATGGCAATCTGTTGCCATTGGGCCAGTTTCTTTTCCGCGCGCTCGCCCTTGAGGCGGACTTCGCAACGTTCGGTGTCCAGCACCACAATGTGTGCCGCGCCCATTTCCGTGGCCTTCTGGATGGCGTAATCCATGCGGTCGCCCTTGATCATGGGCAAGGCCACGGTAACGCTGAGGGGAGGGGTACGATTGTCGGCATTGAACCCCAGCAACGCCACGGATACAGCTTTCTTGCTGACGCTTTCAATACGCGCCTGCCATTCCCCGCCACGCCCGTTGAACACCTCGATGTCATCCCCTTCTGCCATGCGCAGCACCTTGCCAATGTGATGGCTGGCCGCCGTGCCCAGCTCAACAACCTGGCCAGTCTGAAAATCCTGATCATCATAAAAACGGCGTGACATGGAGGCTCCAACGTTCAGGGTGTCGCGGGAAAAGCAAAAGGCTACCATAGGCGCGCTGTCGCCAAACCCTCTTGCTGTGAGAAACGTCCATGGGTGAGATTATCCGCTCCTCCTTCCACGCCCCGCTGTGGCTGCGCAATCCCCACCTGCAAACCTTGTGGGGGCCGCTGGGACGACAGTTACCGGAGGTGGAACGGCAACAGGAACGGCTGGATCTACCCGACGGAGACTACCTGTTGCTGGATTGGGCCGGCCCCGCTGCCAAGCCCGGCCAGCTCACCGTGATCCTGCTCCACGGTCTGTCCGGCTGCAGCGACTCTCACTATATTCGGGGTTTCCAGAAAACCTTTGCGGATGCCGGGATTCGTTCCGTCGCCATCAACAGCCGTGGCGCCAAACAGCCCAACGATACCGCGCTGTGTTATCACGCCGGCGAAACCGACGACGTGGACGCAGTCATCGAGCACGTGTTTCATCAGGACCCCAGCGGAAATCGTCTGGCCATCGGTGTCTCCCTGGGGGGTAGCCGCTTGCTGAACTGGTTGGCGCACCGCGATAACGGGCGCCTCACCGGGGTCGCCACTGTCTGCTCGCCGTTACGGCTGGATATCTGCGCCAACCGCCTTGATCGGGGTGTATCGCGAATGTACCGCCAGCACCTGATCAAGGCCCTGCTGGACAATTTCGACGCCAAGAAAAAACACCTGGACCAGATCAATCCCCCGGAAGCGAAACGGCTTTACCGGCTGAACATGTCCGGCATTCGATCCTTCTGGCGGTATGACGACCAGATCATCGCGCCGCTTTACGGATTCCGCGGCGCCAGCCATTACTACGCCGAATGCTCCGCCGGATCCCGTCTGCTGCAAATACGCACCCCCACACTGATCCTCCAGAACCTTGATGATCCCTTCATGACCCCGGCCACCCTGCCGCGCAGGGAAGAACTGGGCCCGGCAGTGACCCTGGAAGTAAGCAAGCATGGCGGTCATGTGGGTTTCGTGGGCGGAGCAGAGAATCGTTACTGGCTGGAACAGCGGCTGCTGGCGTTTGTGCAGGGGTACGGGTTTCAGTAGGAGCAAGCTACAAGCCTCAAGCTACAACGCGGCCAACACTGTCATTTTCTGAAATGCCGTGCCCGCGAACCACAAAACCCTGTGCGCGGGCACGACGTTGAGGGCCTCCACAGCCTGTATCGCGTTGTAGCTTGAGGCTTGCAACTATTCCCTTTCAGCCGGCTTTCTCTTCCTCTTCCGTCGGCATTCCCAGCAGCAAGCCGGTGGTGTTATCGGCCCCCCGGTAACGGGCACGCATTTCTTCCAGGTGCTCGCGGGCCTCACCGGTGAGGAAGGGCTCCTCCAGGCAGATCATCTGATAGATGCCATGACGCATCAGCTTCTCGTCCAGCGCTTCATCGCCGGCGGCATCCGGGCGCAGGCCGTGCACCAGTGACGCCCAGGACGACATGATCACCCAGGTATTCACCATCAGCCCCTGAAGCTGCTCGTCATCCACCGCAATGATGCCGCTGTTTCGCAGCTCGCCAAAAATCAAAGCACCACGTTCGGTGACTGCCTGCACAAACGTGCGATACCGCCGGGCCAGTTCCTCATCGGCATGGAGCAGGTGCGAAAGGTCGCGGTGGAAAAAACGGAACTGCCACATGGAGGCCAGCAGGCTTTCAAAATAGTACACCTTGACCCGCCAGGTCATGGGCGCCTGGGGCGCTTCCAGCGAAGCCAGTAGTTGCCCCTGGTAGCGATCAAACAGTGCCGAGACGATCATCCCCTTGTTACGGAAATGATAGTAGAGATTGCCGGGACTGATACCCAGCGCTTCGGCAATGTGATTGGTGGTCACATTGCGCTCCCCCTGCTGGTTGAACAGGGCCAGGCTGGTATCCAGGATTTTCTGCTTGGTGCTGGTCATTTTGGGACAACTGTTGTGTTTTTGATACCGTGAGTTGACTCCTAGAGTAATTACTCTAAAAATCCCTATCAAGGCTAAAATTTGAGCGGACCGGTTTATGTCCGCCAGCCTATCTTACACAACAAACAAACTCGGGAGGCGAAGACCATGGTCGCCGAAGTGAAAGAGCTACATCAGAGCAGCACCGACATCGAACGCATGCAGCGCGTTTTCGCAGCGCAAAAAGCCGCATTCCGCCAGCACCCCTTTCCCACCGCGGAGCAGCGCATTGAGCTGATCAACCGGCTGCGCCCGATCCTTGCCGAACGCGCCGATGACTGGGTGGAAGCGATCAATGCCGACTTTACCAACCGGGCCGCGGACGAAACCCGCCTGGCAGAAATCCTGATTACCCTGGAAGGTCTCAAGTACACCACCAAGAAACTGCGCAAGTGGATGAAGCCCAGCAAGCGCAGCGTCAGCGCCCTGAGCTGGCCCGGCAAGACCTGGGTGGAATACCAGCCGCTGGGCGTGGTGGGTGTCATCGTGCCCTGGAACTATCCGATCCAGCTGGCGGTAGTACCGATCATTACTGCCCTGGCCGCCGGTAACCGGGTGATGGTGAAGATGAGCGAAGCCACCCCCCGCGCTGGCGCCCTGCTGGAAAAGCTGATTGGCGAAAGTTTCCCGGAAGACCAGGTCGCCGTCTTCAACGGCGAGGTGGAAGTGGGCCAGGCTTTTTCCCAGTTGCCGTTTGATCACCTGCTGTTCACCGGTTCCACCGCCGTGGGCCGCCACATCATGCGTGCGGCCTCCGAGAATCTGACCCCGGTAACCCTGGAGCTGGGCGGCAAGAGCCCCTGCATCATCGGCCAAGACTTCCCCATGAAGGATGCCTGTGAGCGCATCGCCTTTGGCAAGTGCCTGAACTCCGGCCAGACCTGCGTGGCCCCGGACTACATCCTCTGCCCGGAAAACCGGGTACAGGAATTCGTGGAGGCCTGGAAGGCCCAGGTCCACCAGTCCTACCCGACCATGCTCGATAACCCGGACTTCACCGCCATCGTCAACGGCCGCCAGCACCAGCGTCTGCGCAGCTACCTGCAGGATGCCCGTGAAAAAGGCGCCGAGGTCATCGAGATCAACCCGGCCAACGAAGACTTCAGCAACAGCCAGAAGATTCCCCATACCCTGGTGCTGAATGTCACCGACGACATGCAGATCGCCAAGGATGAAATCTTCGGCCCGCTGATGATCGTGGTGCCCTACAAGACCCTGGACGACGCCATCGCCTACGTGAACGAACGTCCCCGTCCGCTGGCCTTGTACTACTTCGACTGGAACAACACCAACTGCGATCAGGTCCTCAAGCAAACCCACTCCGGCGGTGTTTGCCTGAATGACACCATCTCCCACGTGGGCGTGGACGACATCCCGTTCGGTGGTGTTGGCGACTCCGGCATGGGTGCCTACCACGGCCCGGAAGGCTTCAAGACCTTCTCCAAGGCCAAGGGCATCTACAAGAAGGGCAAGTTCAACGCCACCCGCTTTATCCTGCCGCCCTATGGGCGTGGCATGCACAAGCTGATCGAAAAACACCTCATCAAGTAACCCTATTCCCCCTGCCATCGTCCGTTTATCAACACGGGCTTGTGGCGGGGGGATACCTGTTTAATGCTTGCAGCAGGTGATCAAACAAGAACAGAAAAACAAAGGAACTCACATGGACCAGGGAATCAACCGCCGCGGCTTTCTCAAGCTGGGCGCCGCCGGCAGTGCGCTGCTGGCCACTGGATCCGGACTGACGCTACTGTCCGGCTGTTCCAGCAACGATGGCCCCGCTGAGGGCTACCGCTATTTCCGTCAACAGGATGTAGATTTACTCACCCCGCTGGTCGGCGCCGTCATGGGGCCCGCACTGGCAGCCGCTGGCGCCACCGCGGCAGATGGCATGAAGGCCTACGACGACCTGCTTGAAGGCGCCATGCCCGGCACCCGCGCCACCCTTTTCCAGATTCTTGACCTGATGCAACTCGGCGCTGCCCGCTGGTTCCTGACCGGCACTTGGGCACACTTTGCGGATCAGAGTGACGAGGAGCTACAGCAGACCCTCGCGGACTGGTCCGCCAAGGAAAACGGCATCGCCCGTATGGCGTTCAAGGGCCTTACCCAGCCCATGCACATGGCCTGGTATGTGAAGCCCGAAGCGGCCAGCACCACCGGCTATCCCGGCCCGCCGAAACGCGTCATCGCCTGAGACGACAAGAACAAGGAATCCCCATGAAGGACCTCAGCACTTTACAGATCAAGGTTGATGACCCCTGGAAGAACCCCGCCGAAAACGGCTGGGACGTCATCGACGGCCGCACCATCACCGACAACCGCACCCTGGAAGCCGACGTGGTCATTATCGGCAGCGGAGCCGGCGGCGGCGTCAGCGCCGAAATCCTTTCCCAGAGCGGCCTCAAGGTTATCGTCCTGGAAGCCGCCAAATTGAAGACCTCCGACCAGTTCAATCTGGACGAAGGCGAAGCCTACCGGGACCTCTATCAGGAAGGCGCCATGCGGGCCACCAAGGACGCCGGCATGACCATCCTGCAGGGCAGGGCAGTGGGCGGCACCACCGTGGTCAACTGGACCAGCTCCTTCCGCACTCCGAGAGAGACCCTGAATTTCTGGCGTGACCAGTATGCCGTGGACGGTCTCAGCCGTGAGGAACTGGACCCCTGGTTTGCCGCCATGGAAAAGCGCCTCAACATCGAGAAATGGCTGGTCCCCCCCAACGCCAACAACGACGTACTGAAACGGGGCTGTGATGCCCTGGGCTGGCACGCCGAAGCCATTCCCCGCAATGTAAGTGGCTGCTGGAACATTGGCTATTGCGGCATGGGCTGCCCCACCAATGCCAAGCTGTCCATGCTGGTCACCACTCTGCCCGGTGCCCTGAAAAGCGGTGCCACCCTGATTCACAGTGCCCAGGCCGACACCCTCATCATCGAAGGCGACACGGTTACCGGTGTGAAGGTACATCCACTCAAGGATGACAAGACCCCCAACGGCGCCACCCTCACTCTCAAGGCCCGTGCGGTGATCTCTTCCGGCGGCAGCATGCAAAGCCCTGCGTTGCTGTTGCGCTCCGGGGTGCCAGATCCCCACGGTCTGGTGGGCACACGCACCTTCCTGCATCCCACCAACTTTGCCTACGGCATCTATGATCAGGAAATCGCGCCGTATTATGGTGCCCCCCAATCCATGTACTCCGACGAGTTCGTATTCAAGCACGGCGTGGACGGGCCGGCGGGCTACAAGCTGGAAATGATGCCCATGCACCCGGGCCTCAACAGTGCCCTGGTCGGCGGGTATGGCGAAACGGCTTTCGAACATATGCAGCGACTGCCCAACCTGGCCGCCTCCATCGCACTGCTGCGCGATGGCTTCCACGAGGATAACACCGGCGGCAAGGTGGAATTGCGTGACAACGGCGAACCGCTGCTGGATTACCCGGTGAACGACTACCTGCTGGAGGGCACCAAGCGCGCCCACCTGACCCAGCTGGAAATGCAGTTCGCCGCCGGCGCAAAAGAAGTCCGTCCCGGCCATGCCCATGCGCCGTATTACAAAAGCTGGAAAGAAGCGAAGGCCGGCGTGGCAAACCTGGAATACGCACCCACCATCACCGGCCTTGGCAGTGCCCACGTCATGGGGGGGCTGACCATGGGCCAGGACGACAGCCGCTGCACCGTCAACAGCGATGGCAGCTACAAGCACCTCAACGGCCTGTACGTTATCGATGGCTCGGTGTTCCCCACCAGCCTCGGCGTGAACCCACAGCTGACCATCTATGGCATCAGTGCCCGGAACGCCACCAAACTGGCTGAGACCCTGACTGCCTGAGCCGATGGCGAAAAAAAGGCGGAAACCTGGCAAGCCGGTTTCCGCCTTTTTTATGGGCATCCTTTCTTGTTGGAACAGCCCTCAAGCCGCATGGCATTTTCCAAACCTGTTTCTTCAGCACTGAACCGGAATAAAACGCATCACCGCCGGCACACTTTGCGAACACCCCTGAGTGCACTCCATCAGGACCTCACCGGTCTGCAGATCCGCTTTCCCTTCCTGCTCATAGATCGTGCCGCTCAGGTCAGCCTCCGGTTGCGCTCTGCACACCAGCGTCATGGCCTTGCCTTGCAGAAAAATACAGGGCTGATCCGTAAAGGCATAAAGCGATTCAATCCCGCTGTCTGAACCGGTCGGCATACGTGCTACCCCAACGCTCTCCATGGGCAAACGGAACACCTTGCCGGTTCCGCTCTTGCCCTCCAGGCGACCTACAGATTCAGCCAGCACCAGTGGCGAAACCAAGACCAGCAACAGCATCACTGCTCGCATGACAGACTCCTTGTCGACAAAAATGACTACCCCCAGGCCTTGATCCCGGCCCAGATCAGACACCCCATGGCCAGAGGCGCGGTAAACAGCACCAGCCAGTAACACATGAACAGGGTATAGAGCAGCTCACTGATATCCCGGCCCATGACATAACAGGGGTCCGCTTGCGCAGCATCCAGGCGGGTGCCTTTAAGGCGGGCAATTCCCATGCCCAACATACTGAGACCAAACGGTACGGCCAGCAGTAACACGCTGATCCACACCCACTGTGCTGCGCTCATGCCTTGTCCTTTTCCCTTCTTCAGCTGGCCAGAATCTTAGCAAAGACCAAGCGAACAGGTTTCGGCCTGCAGCAAAAGCGGGAGAAGAAAAGCCTCTGGTCCCGCAAGCGACACACTTGTTGATCAACAGCCTTGCACCACCCCGATCTGGTCCAGAAGCTCCCCTGCCCAGAACACACCCTGCACGGTGAACCCGGCCACACCGGCCATCACCAGCAAGAACAATAACGGACGCAGCCGCGCACGACGGCCTAGACATAGCGGGTGGGCTTGAGGACTTTCTCACCGGGCAAGGGGTGCTGGGCCAGTTGCCAGACTCGCAGGCTATGTCGGCCTTCCATGGCCAGCACGATCAACAGAAAGGTGCCGGGCAAACCCACAAAAATGCCATGGATCAGCACATCCAGGGCACTGAACGGCCCCAGCTGACGACACGGCGCTGTCTCCACAAAGGTTTCAAACCAGGGAAAGAAGAGGAACTGGGTGATCAGAACCAACGGCAGCGCCCAGGCCCCGTGAAAGGCCAACAGCCGTAACCGCTCCGCGCGGGAATATTGTGGCGCCCACTGTTCCATCCGGTCCCCCTGACAATGCTCAGGAAAAGTGTGCCAGATTTTTCGCGTCTTGTTTGGAGACCGTACCGAAAGAGAGAATCAGCAACGTCTTCAGACTGGCCCCTGTGGGAGCGTGCCTGCACGCGAAGGGTGTGACCTCAACGGAGGAGATTGGCGTGCAGGCACGCTCCCACGGTAAGCGCCGGGAGAGTCAGCGTCAGGCGTTATTTATCCCGACGCAGCACAAAGAAAAACGGCGTCTTCATGCCCTTGAGATCCATGATGCCCAGCACGGTGTCGTCATCCACCTTGCGGAACACATCGTTGATGGGCAGGTTGTCGTACACCATGGTGGCGGTGGGCTTGCCGCGGTAGGTGGTCATGCGCAGACGGGCCGCCGACTTGCTGCCGGAAAGCAGCGGAATCAATACCTGAAAGACACTGCCCGCCGCTTCGCTCTTCAGGATGGGCAGCTTGTCGAGCACACCCAGCCCGGGCATGGCCAGCAGCGGGCGCACACTGGACAGGGCGCCATCGCGCTTGCGAAATACCAGCGGATGAACATGTTCGGTGGTTTCAAAACGCTTGCCGTGCCAGTGACAACGTTCCAGCATGCCGTCCATGGGGTGACCGGTCTCAAAACCTTCCCCTTTCCAGGCGCCCAGCATGAAGTCGGTTTCCACCGGTTCCAGGGCATCAAAAATGGCCAGGGCATCCTCACAGGTTACCTTCCCCTGCGCCTGTGCCGCAGCAAAACTGATTTCCTGCAGACCCTGAGTCGCGTTCGTTGATGCACCCATGCCATGCTCCTTGAAAGCCTGTTTGATCGGGGCATCAACGTTAGTAGCGGTGACTGCCAATCACCAGCGCCTGGTCGCGATTGTCCGGCAACCGGGTATACCAAAAATACCAGAATTGACCGGATTGTTTGTCTGGCCCCCTCAGACGGAACAATCGCCGCGCAATCGTTGCGCTTCGGCACTGGCCTCAAGGCGCTGTTGCTCGGCACCCAGCATCCGGCTTACCTGCCTCAACTCGCGAATGCGCTGGTCCACCGCCTGTTTCTTCTCGGCCATCAGCCGCGCACCTTGTGCGCAATCGATGCTGTCGCTACGCAGGGCATTGAGCAGGTCGCGGATTTCCCGCAATGAAAAACCCAGGTCTTTCAACTGACTGACCATGGCCACTCGCTCCACCGCCTTTTCCGGGTAGTCACGGTAATTGTTCTCACCGCGCACCACTTCCAGCAGCAACCCTTCCTTTTCGTAATACCGCAGCGTGTGCCGGTTGATCCCGGTGCGCTGTTCCAGCTCAGCAATACGCATGGTGATGTCTCCCGCATGCCTTCAAACAGGGCCTTGACCTTAGAGCTTACTCTACCCTTTAGGCTAACCGGAAATCAGTCTTCGGCGAGGAAAACCATCATGGACCACCACAACCCCATCCTGATTACCGGAGCCAGCGGCTTTATCGGCCGCCAGGTATGCGCACAGCTGACCCGTGCCCGGCGCCCCGTGCTCGCCATGCTGCGCCAACCACAACAGCAACTGCCCGCCCTGCGCGCGGCGGTGGACTCCCTGGGCGGCGAGGGCAGTCTGCTACAGGCCGTGGCCGGGGATCTGGATCAGCCCGACCTTGGCCTGAGCGAGCCCTTGCCCGCGCTTGCTGCCGTCATTCATCTTGGCGCACGCTTTGCCTGGCAACTGCCCATGGCATCCGCTCGTCGCACCAACGTGGATGGTGCCCTGGCCGTGGCACAACTGGCACACCAGCAACAGGCCCGGCTGGTCTTCATCAGTGGCTTCATGCTGGAAAATCTGGCCCACCTTGCCCGTCTTGGCATTCATCTGGATGACCCGGAACAGACCGACTGGCAAAACGTATACCGTCATGCCGGCGGCTATGAAGCCAGCAAGCTGGAAGCTGCTATCCGTGTTCGCCACTACGCCCGGACCCAATCGCTGGCACTGGTGGAAGTGCAACCGGCCACCGTGGCCGGCGATAGTGGCAATGGGCAACTGGACCAACAGCAACCTCTGTATCAACTGATCGACAATCTGGCCCGTGGGCGCATGGCGGCCATTCCTGGCACCCCGGAGCACTGGCTGCCGCTGGTGGCCGTGGATCTGCTGGCCCGGCTGATCGCCCGGGCGGCTACCGCCGACCAGGTCCCCGCCACCTTGCTGGCCCTGGACCCGGCCACCCCTTCACTCAAGGGATTGCTGGGCGAGGCCGCCACAGCGCTGGGACGCAAGCCGCCCCGCCGTTTTCTGCCCATGCCGATTCTGGCGGCCCTGCTGCGGATACCCGGTCTGCCACGGTTGATGAACACCTGGCCGGAGGCGCTGCACTTCATCCAGACTACCCGTTTCGATACCCGCGCCAGTGACGCTTTTATGGCGCAGGAGGGGCTGGCCCACCCGCCCATCGGACAGGTGATTGCCGCCAGCACCCGCTTCTACCAGCAGCAACAGGTTCCCGGCGGAGACGCCGCAGCAAGCCCTTTACAGGGGCCGTAATCCCCCGGCCCCTGCACGACAGGGTGCGCTTGGGGTATCCTTGCGGGCAATGTGGTGCCCGGGCCAGAGCCCGGGCACAGTGTTTACCGCGACAGAGGCAAGGCAAGCATGACCAACCGCGTAATCTACCCCGGCACCTTCGACCCCATCACCAACGGCCACCTGGACCTGGTGGAGCGGGCCGCCAAGATGTTCGACGAAGTGGTGGTCGGCATTGCCGCCAGCGAAAAGAAGGGCCCGCTGTTTACCCTGGACGAGCGCGTGGACCTCACCGTGCAAGTGCTGTCCCACCTTCCCAACGTGAAGGTGAAAGGCTTTTCCAAACTGCTGGCACACTTCTGTCAGGAAGAAGAGGGCAACATCCTGCTGCGTGGCCTGCGCGCCGTGAGTGACTTCGAATACGAATTCCAGCTGGCCAACATGAACCGCCAACTGGCCCCGGATCTGGAAACCGTATTCCTGACCCCGGCAGAACACCTGTCCTTCATCTCCAGCTCCCTGATCCGCGAAATCGCCCTGCTGGACGGCAACGTCAGCAACTTCGTCCCGCCGCTGGTGGCCGAGGCGCTGGAAGAAAAACGCAAGGCGCGGCAGAAATAAAGAGCAGCTACAAGCAGCAAGCTTCAAGCTACAACACGGATAAGGGCAGGGGTTTATTTTACGCCGTGCCCGCGCTCCCATGTTCGCTGCGCGGGGAGTCCCTTTCCGTACAATCAGGTATTGAGCTGCGTTGTAGCTTGAAGCTTGTGGCTTGCAGCTCTTACAACAACAACGCCGGACACCAAAACAAACACCGGCATTCAAGGAGGAACCCCATGCGCATCCTGATCCCGTTATTGCTGCTGTTAACCCTCTCCGCCCAGGCCGCCGGGCCGGGACAGAATGCGGTGGCCAGCGCCCATCCGCTGGCCACCCAGGCCGGCATGGAGATTCTTGATCAGGGTGGCAACGCCTTTGATGCGGCCATCGCGGTGGCGGCGGCTCTGGCCGTGGTGGAGCCATACTCTGCCGGCATGGGTGGCGGCGGGTTCTGGTTGCTGCACCGCGAACAGGATGGTTTCCAGACCTTTGTGGATGCTCGCGAAACCGCGCCCGGTGCCGCCACCGCCAACATGTACCAGGACAAGGACGGCAAGGTGATGCGCGACTGGGCAGTGAACGGCCCCAGTGCAGCGGGTATTCCCGGCCAGGCCGCCGCCTTTGTGCATGTGGCGGAAAAATATGGTCAGTTACCACTCACTACCACGCTAGCGCCTGCCATCAGGCTGGCAGAGAACGGTTTCCCGGTGGATGAGAAATACCGCAAGCTGGCCAGCTACCGGGAAGACGTGCTCAATCGTTTCCCGGAATCAGCAAGCATTTTCCTGCACAACGGCAAGGTGCCACCGACCAATCACACCATCCGCCAGCCAGATCTGGCCCGGGTACTCACCGCCATCGCCGAACAGGGCAACGCCGGTTTCTATCAAGGCAAAGTGGCAAAGCAGCTGGTGGATGGCGTACAGCAGACCGGTGGCCTGTGGACCCTGAAAGATCTGGCCGATTACCAGGTGGTAGAGCGCACGCCCATCGTCAGCCAGTTCCGTGGCGCCCGGGTCGTATCCGCGCCACCCCCGTCCTCCGGTGGGATCGTCCTGGCCAACGCCCTGAACATCATCAGCCAGTTCAATCAGGGCCAGACCGGTGACATGACGCCCCATATCGCCATCGAAGCCATGCGCCGCGCCTATCAGGACCGTGCCCGCTATCTGGGCGACCCCGACTTTGTGGATATGCCTGTGGATAAGCTGTTGAGCATGGACTACGCCCAGCAACGCGCCGCCAGCATCACCCTGGACAAGGCCACCCCCAGTGCCAGCCTCGGCAAGCCCATCGGTGTTCAGGAAGGCACCCACACCACCCACCTGTCCGTCCTCGACACGAATGGCAACCGGGTGGCAGCCACCCTGAGCATCAACCTGCCGTTCGGGAGTGGCTTTGTCCCACCCGGCACCGGCGTACTGCTCAATAACGAAATGGACGACTTCTCGGCCAAACCCGGCAGCCCCAACGCCTACGGACTGGTGGGCAGCGACGCCAATGCCATCGCCCCGGGCAAGCGCCCGTTATCCTCCATGACCCCCACCTTCGTGGAGTTTGATGACCGGGTGGCGATCCTCGGCACCCCCGGCGGCAGCCGCATTATTTCCATGGTGATGCTTGGCGTGCTGGAAGCGGCGGATAACAAGCCGGTGGAAGACTGGGTAGGGCGAGTGCGCTATCACCACCAGTACCTGCCCGACGAAGTGCAGGCCGAACCGGAATTCGTCGGCAGCGAAGCCGCCAAACAGTTGATGCTACTGGGCCACAAGGTGGTTTCCACCGGCCGCAATTACGGCAACATGCAGGCCATCCTGTGGCGTCGCGACAGTAACGAAGTCACTGCCGCCAGTGATCCGCGAGGCGTTGGTGAAGCCACCGTTCGCCCCCCTGAGGCAGGCGGCATCATGGCCCCTGAGTTACCTGAAACGCTGTCGGTGGAATAACCCGCCTCATGTTCAAGCCTGAGATTTTCAGTGACAACGATCCGGACTCAGTGCGGGCCCGGATCAAGGCATTTCCACTCGGCACCCTGGTACTGCAGGGCGACTCAGGACTCGATGCCAACCACCTGCCTTTCGTGCTGCAGGCAGATGCCCATGATGAACGGTTGCTTGCCCATATCCCCCGCGCCAACCCTCTGAGTCAGTTGACCGACCCACTGCCAGCGCTGGTGATCTTCCATGGCCCACAGGGATATATTTCCCCCTCCTGGTATGCCAGCAAGGCGGAACACGGCAAGGTGGTGCCAACCTGGAATTATGCCGTCACCCATGTGCACGGCACGCTGCGCGTGATTGATGACCCACACTGGGTCAAGCAGCAGATTGAGCATCTGACCGAACAACAGGAGCAGGGAAGGGACACCCCCTGGGCCGTTGATGATGCACCCGCAGACTATATCGACAGGATGGTGGGTGCTCTGGTAGGCATCGAGATTCTGATCCACCGGCTGGAGGGCAAAAACAAGGCCAGCCAGAATCAGCCGCCCGCCAATCAGGCCTCGCTGTTATCCGCGCTTGAAACGGAACCCGGTGGTGAAGCTCTGCATGCCCTGATTCGTGCTACGCTCGACAATCCGTAATCCCAACCGCCTGGCAGAGCATGCCCATGACCAAGCCCTTTATCAGCCGTTTGCCCTTGATCCAGGCGCCCATGGCAGGCGTACAGGACTGGCGGCTTGCCGCCGCCGTCTGTGAGGCCGGGGCGCTCGGCTCACTCCCTGCCGGGATGCTGGCTCCGGCGCAGCTGGCCGAGCAGCTTGACCAGCTGCAACAGGCAACGGCCCGGCCTTACAACGTCAACTTTTTCTGTCACACGACACCGGCTGCTGCCCCCCACAGAGAACGGGAGTGGGCGGAGCTTCTGGCACCTTACTATCGGGAAGTGGGTGCCGACCCTGCCGCGATCCCCACGGGCCCCTCACGCAAGCCCTTCGACGAAGACTGTGCCAGCGTTATCGAGCAGTTTCGCCCCGCGGTGGTCAGTTTCCACTATGGCCTGCCCGCCACCGCGTTGCTGGATCGGGTCAGGGCCACCGGTGCCAGAATCCTGTCCAGCGCCACCACCGTCGACGAGGCACGCTGGCTTCAGCAACAGGGCATTGATGCCGTGATTGCACAGGGCCTGGAAGCGGGCGGCCACCGTGGGCATTTCCTCAGTGACGATCTGACGCTGCAACAGGGTACGCTCAGCCTGCTGCCGCAGATTGTCGAGGCGGTGACGGTGCCGGTGATCGCGGCGGGCGGCATTGCCACCCCAGCCGGGGTACACGCTGCTCTGACACTGGGTGCCACTGCGGTACAGATCGGCACGGCCTACCTGCTTGCGCCTGAAGCCACCACGCGCGCCCTTCACCGTGAGTGGCTGGCCAGCCCCCGGGCACGCCATACCGCGCTCACCACCGTTTTTTCCGGGCGGCCGGCCCGGGGCATGGTGAATCGCCTCATGGAAGAGTTGGGCTGCTTTCCCGTGCAGGCCCCCGAGTTCCCCCTTGCAGGAAACGCGAATGGGCCACTCAGGGCGGCTGCCGAAGCCATGGGCAGCGCTGATTTCTCACCGTTGTGGGCAGGGCAATTTGCCACTGCCTGCCGGAACGCACCGGCAGCGGACATTACCCACTGGCTGGCAGAGGGCTGCTCTGGCTCAAACTAACTTGGTGAGCGGGCTCAGTTGCGGCAGAATCGACACCTTGTTTACTTGCCACTTTTCCGTGGCCATTCCCCAGTAACCGGGTGCCCCAGGAGCGAATATGCAACGCATTGAAATTATCCAGACTTTTCCTTTTTCCGTGGACAAGCTGTTCGACTTTCTCAGTGACCACCACAATCTGGAGCGGATCTTTGTCCCGGCCAAGATCAAGCGCATCAAGGATGGCAGCGACAGCGTCAACGGTGTGGGCTCCACCCGCTGGATGAAACTGCCACTGGCCCCCGCCTTCCATGAGACTGTCACCGAAGTGGAGCAGAACAAGCTGATCCGCTACACCATCAGCAAAGGCAGCCCATTGAAGAACCACCAGGGGGTGATGCACTTCTCCGAAACCGGCAACGGCGGCAGCATGCTTCACTACACCATCGAATTCGAAGGCAAACTGCCACTGGTCGGGCCGATCGTTAAAGCCGCGCTGGATCAGGGGATCCGCCGTGGGCTGAAGAAGCTCAAGCTTTAAGCCCCGCTGCGGGCCAGCCAGGTGCTGTGCCCGCAAGCTCCCCCTCCTGCCTGAGGCTGGCTACTCCTGATTGAGCAGTGAGCTCAGCTCCGCCCGCCCCCGGGCATTGGCTTCCAACAGTTTTTCCCGATCATCGCGGTGTTCCACCTGTTCTTCCAGCATGCGCTCATCCAGTTCCCGGAAGCTGCGCACCAGGTCGATAGCGGTGGACTCGGGCACCCCCAGTTCGGTGAGGGTAAGGCGAGCACTGAGTAGCGCCGATTCAAAGGTTTCCCGAATCACCATCTTTACCCCCAACGCTCGCAACTGAAACGCATGGAAGCGATCCCGCGCCCGGGCAATGATGGCCACCTGGGGAAAGTGATCACGCACCAGTTCCACCGTCTTTAATGCCGCCTCGGCATCATCCACCGCCACCACCAGCACCCGGGCATGTTCCAGCCCGGCATTGCGCAACAGATCCAGACGGGTCACATCACCAAAGTACACTTCATTGCCAAAGCGACGCAGCATGTCGATCTCATCCGGATCGGAATCCAGGGCGGTGAAGGGAATCTGACGACCCACCAGAATCCGTGCCGTGATCTGGCCAAAGCGCCCCAGTCCGGCAATCACCACACGGGGATGGTGGCTGGGCATGGTTTCGTCTTCCATGTCATGGCGCTCTGCACGGTCCGCTTCCGGCCACAGCGTCGCCACCGCTTTCATCAACAACGGGGTACAACCCATGGACAGGGCCACCACCAGGTTGAGCTGCCCCGCCAGCGTCGTGTCCAGCAGATTCAGGGTCACGGCCTGGGTCAAGAGCACAAAGGCAAACTCGCCCCCCTGACTCAGCAACATGCCGAACATCATGGTGCCGCGCCAGTCTGCCTTGCGAATCCGGGCAATGACCATCAGCACCAGCGCCTTGGCGGCCAGCAACACCCCTAAATAGAGCGCAATCTCACCCGGAAAATCCCTTAGCAAACGCAGATCCATGGTCATGCCAATCGCCAGGAAAAACAGCCCCAGCAGCAGTCCCTTGAAAGGCTGGATATCGGTTTCCAGTTGTTCCCGATACGGAGAATTCGCCAGCAGCACACCGGCTACAAAGGCACCCAGGCCCATGGATAAACCCAGATGCTCCATCAGCCCGGCCGCACCAAGCACCAGCATCAGGGCACTGGCGCTCATCAATTCCCGGTTACGCAGCTTGGCCAGCCAGCCCAACCAGGGGTTAAGCAGATAACGCCCTGCCAGCACCATCCCCACCAGGGCAGCCAGACCCGCCAGCAATTGCGGCCCGTCTTCGCCAGCGCCGCCCCCTGCCAACACCGGCAACAGCAGCAGGATCGGAATCACTGCCAGGTCCTGGAACAGCAGGATGGAAAAGGCCGACCGGCCATGGGGCGTGCCAAGCTGATTGGTTTCCACCAGCATCTGGATAACGAACGCCGTGGAGGACAGGGCCAGGATGACCCCTATCGCCAGACTGACCTGGGTTTCGAACCCCAGCAGCAGAAACGCCCCCGTCAGCAGCAGGGCACTGGCAACCATCTGGGTAGCACCCAGCCCCACCAGACTGCGGCGCTGCGCCCACAGATGTTGCGGCGCCAATTCCAGGCCCACCAGAAACAGCATCAGCACCACGCCCAGTTCCGCAAAGTGCAGCACATCGGTGCCGTCACTGATCAACGCTAGCCCCAGCGGCCCCACTGCAATCCCCGCCGCGAGGTAACCCAAAATGCTGCCCAGCCCCAGTTTTTGAAACAGAGGCAACAGGATCAGGGTGGCGCCCAGCAAGGCCAGCGCCTGCGCAAAAAATCCGTCCACATTTCTCTCCTTGTTGATGGGCCGATGCTAGCGGAATTTCACCTCAAAGGGGCAAGCATGTTGGCTTCCTGAAGCCGCCACCCTTTTTCAATGCCGAGTAACGCACCATCAAGGGGCGCATGTCTGCACAATAATTGCCCAGCCACTTTGAAAGCCTTACCATGCGCGCTCTTTTTTGCCCACTATCAGTGCACGCATGAGTGAACAAAGCGATCAGGTACGACAGCGGCTGGTATCCGGAGTGCTACGTCAACTGCACCTTGAAGTGATGAGCCAGCGCTTCAATCCACGCCTGGTGCTGGCGGCATTCAACCTGGTGAACGGCGGGCTGAGCATTGCCCTCATCGCCATGGTCGCGCTGGTGACTCAACAGGCCTTTATCTTCCCGTCTCTGGGTGCCACCGCCTTTCTGCTGTTCCATGTTCCCCTGGCAGAGGCAGCCTGTCCGCGCAATGTCATTTCCGCTCACGTGATCGGAGCCCTGTGCGGCTGGACGTCGCTATGGTTGTTTGGACTTCACGACGCGCCCGCGGCCTTTCTCACCGGGGTGGAATGGTCACGGGTGGCCGCCGCCGGACTATCCCTGGGGCTCACCAGCAGCCTGATGATCCTGTTCCGGGTTGCCCATCCCCCGGCCGGGGCCACTGCACTGATCGTCTCATTGGGATTGATGCACGAACTCCAGCAGATGCCCGTGCTGATCAGTGCCGTGGCCCTGTTGGTGTGCCAGGCCTTCCTGATAAATCGTCTGGCCGGAATTCCCTATCCGTTATGGCGCCCGGGCAAGCAAAGCCCACCCATATATTAATGATAACGATTTGCATTCATGGTAGTGTGGCCGGGTTTTCTCATCCGGAGCCTGTGAAATGCGCCCCCTGCTTGTCGTCCTCCACCGCTGGTTCGGTCTGTTTATCGCCGTCTTCCTGATCATTGCCGGCCTCACCGGAGCGATTATTTCCTGGGATCATGAGCTGGACGAATGGCTGAACCCCCACCTGTTCGAAAACCAGAGTCAGGGCCAGACGTTACCCGTCATGGACCTGGTGGCACAGGTTGAGGCCGCGGATCCGCGAGTACGGGCCAGCTTCTTCCCGCTGCAAGCCGAGCCGGGCCATAACGTGGAAATCTGGGTGGATGCCAAAGAAAACCCGGACACTGGGCGGCGCTACGAGCTGGACTACGACCATGTGTTCGTGGATCCGGTGACTGGCGAGATTGTCGGCAAGCGCCTGTGGGGGCAGATCTCCCTGCACCCTGAGCACCTCATGTCATTTCTCTACAAGCTGCATTTTTCACTGCATCTGCCAGAGTGGAAAGGCACGGATCGCTGGGGCGTCTGGCTCATGGGCATCGCGGCCCTGGTGTGGCTGTTCGATACCTTTATCGCCATGGTGCTGACCCTGCCACGCAAGCGACGCACCGCCAGCGGCAAAAGCTGGTGGCAACGCTGGAAACCGGCATGGAAAATCCGTCAGGGTGCCGGCGCCTACAAACTGAATTTCGACCTGCATCGGGCCGTGGGCCTGTGGGTATTCGGCCTGTTGTTGATACTGGCCTTTACCTCGTTTTCCCTGAACCTGTACCGGGAAGTGTTCTACCCGATCATGTCCACGGTGTCGGAAACCACCCCGGGTCCGTTTGAAACCCGCACCCCCACGGCATTGCATGATCCGGTGGAACCACAACTGGGCTGGAACGAACTCTTTGCCAAGGCCCGCCAGGAAGCCCATGCCCGCGGCTGGGCTGAACCCCTTGGTGATGGCTTCTACAGTGACAACTTTGCGGTGTACGGTGCACGCTTTTACTACCCCGGTGAAGACCACGACAGCGGTGGCATGAAAGTGAAAAGCCTCTATTACGATGGCAACAACGGTGAATTGATCGGTGACGAAGTACCCTGGACCGGTACCGCCGCCGATGTGTTCAACCAGCTGCAGTTCCCGCTACATTCCGGCCGCATCGCCGGCCTGCCGGGCCGCATCATTATTTCCATCATGGGCATCGCCGTGGCCATGCTGTCATTTACCGGCATTGTGATCTGGTGGAAGAAACGGAAGGCGAGGGTAGCGAGTCGTAAGCGTAAAGGCGCGATTGCCACCCCCGCCGTACAGAATACGTAACCGCACCCTACACCACCGTAGGAGCACCTCTCGAGGTGCGAACACCGGCCCAGGTTGGGTCCATGACAGAAGGGTCGGTTCGCACCTCGAGAGGTGCTCCTACGGAGGGATGGCGCTATAGCCAGATGGCATTCCAGTATGGGAGAGCGGACTAATCCTGCGCGCATTGGATTCGCGACAATGTACCTCGCCACGTCCCTGAGGGATTCCTCCTTTCGCAGGGCATGATCATGGTAACCCTTTTGCCAAACGGCCGAACCGCAAAGCCGTCCGCTACGGCCCTTGGCTCGCAGCATGACTTTTGAAAGGGTTTGATTCTCTCCGAGTTGAAACAGCCAGTGTAGATGGTCGGGCATGAGCACATAACACAGTGTCGAGGTTGCTCCAGCCTGGTCGCTCCACTGTAGCGTCTGGCACACCACGGCAGCCATCCGGTGATCAGAAAAAAACGGATAGCGGCCGTTGGTTACGGTGGTGACATGGTAGATGCGCCCTTCTTCTGAATGTCGCCCTTGGCGAAGTCTCGCACCGCGATAGATAGTGGTCATGACAGGGATCCTGGCCTGACATGCCTTTCCAAAATATAGGCAATCGCTGATTTTTATGTAGGAGCACCTCTCGAGGTGCGAAACCGGCCCGGGACGGGCACAGCCCTGGGGAAGACAGAACGGCCTGTTCGCACCTCGAGAGGTGCTCCTGCGGAGGGCTTGCCAGCCCCAACCAAACAGCCCCGCTTTCGCGGGGCTGTTTGATTACCACTGAATGGGCGCTGCCGAGGAGCCGGGGCTGTCGGCCTGGCCGGCGGGTCGTGCCGCCTGGGCCCGAGCCTGTTTGTCCGGGCGCACGCGATCACCCACCTTGAGGGGAGTGTTGGCATCGCCTTCGATCATGGCGACGCCATAGTCAGGGCGCACATCCGTCACTTTCAGGGTAGCCAGTGCCGCACCTTCCATCTTGATGGTCATGCCGGTGTCCGGGTCTTTCATCTCACCCGCAGGGCGGTAGACCTTCATGATGCCGTCCTGCTCCAGACGGCCTTCGCCCTGGGTCAGGAACACGGTATTGCCATCCACCTTGATCACCTGCACCGGGTAGAGCACGTCGGTGGCGTCGCCGGCGATGGCCCGGGCGATCTCCGGATACATCACATCCGCCAGACGCTCGGGATGGTTGCGGTCATCGATGTTGAGCTGTCGCGCCACTTCACGAATCTCCGCTTCGGACTTGTCCCACACGTACAGGTCGCTCCACAGGATTTCCGTGGTGGTGGTGTCGATCAGGCGGTAGCGCACCCGCACATAGGGTTCATAGCCGCCCATCTTGGCGCCATAGAACTCGCGCTCGCTGTCACCAATCTGGAAGTCTTCAATGGTGCCCACCAGAAGCAGGTCAGCGCCTTTACGCTGGCCAAGGCGTGCCATTTCTTCCGGCGCCACGCTGCCTTCCGAGACGGTATCCAGCTCTTTTTCCACATCGGCCAGGTAGGCACGATCCAGCACCCGGAAGCGACCGGACTGGGTGAAGGCCATGGACAGATTCTCTGCCAGGTCTCGCTGGACCTCACTGGCCGACACCTTTACGTCACCCAGGTCATAACTGCTGGCACGGGTGTCGAAGCTGGCAATGGCGATACCAGGCAAATGAGAACGATCCGGGCCGATGGATTTGGGACGCAGGATGTCCGCCTGCACGTCCGCCTGCCACATGCCGTCATCCACTTTCTTTACCGATTGCACCTGGTAGGTCTTTATATTGCCCAGGGTAGGCAGCTGCGGTTCCGGCACAGAGGTTTCCTTGCCCATCCAGGTGGAGACATCTCCCTGGGACTGGATCACCCACTCATACACGTCGGTACGGAAGTTGGGATCCACGGCCAGAGTGACACCGCCGCCCTGACGCACTGCTGCCACCAGCGCATTGGTCATGGCCTGCTCGGGAGTGTCACCGAAGCCACGGGCACTTACCGACACGGTCTCGGTGAGTGCATGGCCCAGCGACGACAGCAGCATTAACGCTGCGAAGAGCGGGGCGAAAAGTCGTTTGTACATGTGACCTCCTTGTTAAACCAACCCACGCCGTAGGAGCGTCGCTCGCGGCGCGATAGCCCAAGAATGATTTACCACAGAGTGCACAGAGATCACCGGGAAAAAGCGGTTTTTACTCTGTGCCCTCCGTGGTGGAACTGCCTTTGATCCAGGGCTTGAATCGCGCCGCCAGCGACGCTCCTACGGCAGAGGCCGTCTGCGTGCAGGCAGTTGCGTGCCGCGCCTTTTTACAACCCGAACAAGCTCTTGTTGCGAGTCTTGCGGATTTCTTTCTCGTTTGCCCACTCGATGATACCGGTCTGGATATTCATCAGTTTCAGGGTGAACTTGTAGTACACGTCCTTGGTGCTGCCATCACGTTTAACGATGGAAGAGAAGTTGCCGTACATCATGAATTCGGCACCAATCTGACGGCCCATCTGGGCAGCCGTATTCGGGTCCACCAGGCCGGATTCGCTCTGGTAATCCAGCTGCTCACGCACGCTTTCTACCTTGGTCATGTCCACGAAACGGAACTTGCCGGAGTTCAGCAGCTTGGACTGGATGGTGTCGGTGATGGATTCGGTGTCGATGTGCTCGGTGGTCTTGTTCTTGATGCTGTCTACAAACGCCACCGGACGACGGTTCTGGGTGAGCTGCACAATGGGCGGGAAGACCAGCATATCGTCCACCATCTTGCTGGCGATCATCTGCAGGTCGGTGGAACCGAAATCGGTATTCACGGTTTCCCGCGCCTGGGCATCCCCGTAATCCACCTTGGAGGCGCAGCCGGAAAGGGCCACTGCCGCGCCCAGCATCATCATGGTAAGTACACGTCGCATTCTTTTGTCTCCTTGATAGCGGATTGGACCGCAAAAATCCTGAAATTACTCCTGAACCCAGATTTCAAACCGTACGGCACTGGGATTCGGGGCGATGGCTTTGACACTGTTCATGCTGCGGCCGGCCATGACCACCTGCCGCCAGGGTTGGGCTTCCGGCTGCAGTTCGAAGCCGTCAGCATCGAAAAACTTGATCTTGTACTGGAAGTCGAGCTGGAACTTCCAGTCGTTTTCCAGGGTGGCCTGCACATACAACAGATCACCGACCTTCTTCTGCTTCAGATCGGCAATGGAAATGCGGCTGCCCAACAAGCTGTTGTTGGAGTAGACCTTGGTAACGGTCTCACCGTTTTCATCCACTTCCATCTGGCCCATGTTGCTGGCCGAGCAGGCGGCGAGCAGCAGGGCTGCCAGCAACGCCATCATCGGGCGAAAAATACTCATAAGGGTCCCTCCTGAACGGGTAACACGCGAGTAATCAAACGGCCGGGCACGGCCACGGCATGAATCACGGTGAGGCCCCGGTTTACCACCGGTACCGTCAACGTAGCATCGCCCTGCGGGGTGCTCAATATCAGGGTGTGCTCACCCTGGGGCAGGGAAAAACGGGTGGCCTGGGCGTAGGCGGGCAGGGTCAGCCAGCTGCGCCGGTCTGCCTGTTCACTGACCAGGTTGTAAATCTGGGTGGCAAAGGCCCCCAGAGCGCCATAATTGTCGTTGGCTTCTTTCTGCAAATTGTACTTGGCGGTGGCGCGCAGAGTCTGGCGCACCAGCATGCCGGGCAACCGTTCTTTCAGATCCTTGGCGGCCAGTGCTCCCACATCGGCCAGCACTTGGGTTTCTCCCAGCGGCTGACTGCCGGTATCCAGCACCCTCAGGCTGTTGGGCCGCGGTTTGTCCTGCAGGGAGTAGGTGGGAAACGCCACAGAGAAAAAACCGTGCACGGTAGGAATCGGCAGACTGAATTCCGCACGGGGTTGCACAAAGTCCTGGTCATAGATCACTGCCACCAGTCCGCCCTCGTCCCCGCGCTTGCGGTCCATGGCTGCGGACACCCGCTGCACATCTTCCTTCAGCATGGTCGAATCCGGATGTATCTCCAGCGCCTTCTTGTAGTCCACCAGCGCATCGTTGTATTCGCCGTGGGCCTCCCAGAACAGGGCGGACAGATAAAAGGTCCAGGCATTCTGGAAGCTGGATTTCACTTCACCTGCCACGGCATTGAGGCCGTCGAAGTAACCGTCAAACTGGTTCAGGTCGATCTTGTTTTCTTCCGCCTCTTCTTCGGCCTTGGCGATTTCCTTTTCACGCTTGTTGGCCGCCACCTGCTGCTCCAGGGCCGCCGCACGAAACTCCACCGCCGCGCCGGTGGCATCATTGGCCGCCCAATAATTCAACGCCTGGTAGGCACGGGTGAAAATGCGCTCATAATCCGGTGCAATATAAGGGCGGGCGTTGTCATTGGTGAGCAGCGCGGTGCCTGTGGCGGCCAGAGAGGAAGCCTGAATCCTGGCACTGGCATCTTCGGCATCATAGGCGGCAACTGCCGAGGCAAAGGCATTACGGCTGGCCTCACGCCGGCCCTGCAACTGGCTGACCCGCCCCAGTTCCTGCAGATACAGGACACCGTCAGCGCCTGCGGTGGCACCTTCCAGTTTACTGATCACGGGGCTCACGGAAGGGCTGGGGGCCAGCGTATTGGCCGGGGCCAGGCCCGCGGGAGAAGCGTTACTGCTTTCGCCGGTCTGGGCGTCGGCGGCCGGTAAAACAGGTTGCGCAGGGGTATGCGCCAGCTCGGACTTCCACTTGGCCGCCTGGCTGGGGTAGGAGACAAACAGCGATTGGCTGGCACAGCCAGACAGCAGAGCCATGACAGCCAGCGAAAGACATCCCTTTCTTATCCAGTCCATAGACGGTGCGTGATCCCTGTTCCCATCATTAGCCAACAGCTTAAAAAGTCAGACTGCCCGCGCCCCCGTCGGTTCAAAACCGCATGCTGGCGTCCGGCGTCCGGCGCCGGACATCAGGCGTACAAAACAAAAAGCCGGAGCAGACAAGGTAGTCTGGCTCCGGCTTTTTGTCGAGCGCAGAAGCGCTCGGGCAGCTGCCGAATTAGAACAGCACCCGGGTACGGATGGTGCCTTCAATGGTGCGCAGCTTCTCCAGCGCCAGCTGGCTGTAGCCTTTGTCCACATCGATCACCACATAACCAATCTCTTCATTGGTCTGCAAGTACTGGCCACAGATGTTGATGCCGTTCTCGGAGAAAACGGTGTTGATCTGGGTCAGCACGCCGGGCACGTTCTTGTGGATGTGCAGCAGGCGGTGCATCTCCGGGTGCGCGGGCAGGGCCACTTCCGGGAAGTTCACCGCGCCCAGGGTGGCGCCGTTGTCGGAGTAACGCGCCAGCTTCTCGGACACTTCGGTACCGATGTTCACCTGGGCCTCCTGGGTGGAGCCACCAATGTGCGGAGTCAGGATCACGTTGTCGAATTCACGCAGCGGGCTGATGAACTCGTCGTCGTTACCCTTGGGCTCTTCCGGGAACACGTCGATGGCGGCACCCAGCAGGTGGCCGTCTTTCAGTGCTGCCGCCAGGGCGTCGATGTCGACCACTTTGCCGCGAGCATAGTTGATCAGGTAGCCCTTGGGCTTGATGGCGCGGATCTGCTCTTCCTTGATCATCCAGCGGGTGTCGGCGGTATCCGGCACGTGCAGGCTGACCACATCGGACTGGCCCAGCAACTCATTGAGGCTGCTGACCTGCTCGGCGTTACCCAGCGGCAGCTTGGGAATCACGTCGTAGAACTTCACCTTCATGCCCATGGATTCCGCCAGCACAGACACCTGAGCGCCGATGTTGCCGTAACCCACGATACCCAGGGTCTTGCCACGGATTTCGTAGCTGTCCTTGGCAGACTTCAACCAGCCACCCTTGTGGGCAGAGGCGTTCTTCTCGGGAATGCCACGCATCAGGTTGATGGTGTGGGCAATCACCAGCTCGGCCACGGAACGGGTGTTGGAGTAGGGCGCGTTGAACACGGGAATACCGCGTACCAGCGCAGCCTTCAGGTCCACCTGGTTGGTGCCGATACAGAAACAGCCCACACCGATCAGCTTCTCCGCCGCCGCAAACACCTCTTCGGTGAGCTGGGTACGGGAACGAATACCCACGAAATGGGCATCCTTGATCTTGTCGGTCAGATCGCTGCCAGTCAGCGCGGTGGGCAGCAGCTCCACGTTGGAATAACCGTGTGCCTTCAGGTTCTCCACGGCATTTTCGTGGATGCCCTCGAGCAGGAGAACGCGGATCTTGTCCTTCTCAAGAGAAGTATCGGCCATGATTGAAGTCTCGGTAGCCTGTGAAATGGGCGCGTATGTTAACATAGCGCGCTCAAATTGAGAGCAACCCGGCAGTCGGATTGCTCAAGTTGGCGTGAGAACGCCTCAAGATCGCGCGTTTTACCCCGTTCAGGAGACCCTTGATGACCGCTTTTGCCCACGCCGCAATGGAGCAACTGACTGATTTGCTTGGCAAACGCCTGCTCACCGACCAGGAAAGCGCCGAGCGCTACGGGGTCGACTGGACCAAGGTGTGGGCACCGTCTCCCTGCGCCGTGGCCCTGCCTGAAACCATTGATGAAGTGCAGCAGATCGTGGAAATCGCCAATGAGCACGGTCTGCACCTGGTACCGTCCGGGGGCCGCACCGGTCTCTCCGCCGGTGCCGTGGCTGCCAACAGCGAGCTGGTGGTCGCCTTCGATCGCATGAACAAGGTGCTCGATTTCAACGAATTCGACCGCGCTGTCACCGTGCAGCCTGGGGTCATCACCCAGCAGCTGCAGGACTTCGCTGAAGAGAAAGGCCTGTTCTACCCGGTGGATTTCGCCTCCGCGGGCTCCAGCCAGATCGGCGGCAACATCGGCACCAATGCCGGCGGCATCAAGGTGATTCGCTACGGCATGACCCGTGACTGGATCACCGGCCTGAAAGTGGTCACCGGCAAGGGCGAGCTGCTGGACCTGAACAAGGGCCTGATCAAGAACGCCACCGGCTACGACTTCCGTCATCTCTTTATTGGTTCCGAAGGCACCCTGGGCTTCGTGGTGGAAGCCACCGTCAAGCTCACCCGCCAGCCCAAAGACCTCACCGCCCTGGTACTGGGCGCGCCGGGCTTCCGGGAAGTGATGAAAATCCTGCACGCCTTCCAGCAGGACATCGACCTGACCGCCTTCGAATTCTTCTCTGACAAGGCCATGGCCCACGTGCTGCACCACGGGGTACCGAAGCCCTTTGACACCGACTGCCCGTTCTACTGCCTGCTGGAATTCGAACAGCTCTCTGAGCAAGTGGGCGAGCAGGCCATGGCCATCTTCGAACGTTGTGTGGAAGAAGGCTGGGTGCTGGACGGCGTCATGAGCCAGTCCCTGCAACAGCTGGACCAGCTGTGGCAGCTGCGCGAACGCATCTCCGAATCCATCGCCCCGCACACCCCGTACAAGAACGATATCTCCGTGAGCATCGCCAAGGTGCCGGACTTCGTGGAAGACGTGGACACCGTGGTACAGGATGCCTACCCGGATTTCGAAATCGTCTGGTTCGGCCACATCGGCGACGGCAACATGCACCTCAACATCCTCAAGCCTGCCGACCTGGCCAAGGAAGACTTCTTTGCCAAGTGCAACAACGTCTCCAAGTGGGTGTTCGAGATCGTGCAGAAGTACAACGGCTCCATCTCTGCGGAACACGGCGTGGGCATGACCAAGAAGCCCTACCTGGAATACTCCCGCAGCCCGGAAGAAATCGCCTGCATGAAAGCCGTAAAGCAGGTATTCGATCCCAACAACGTGATGAACCCTGGGAAGCTGTTCGATGTTTGATGACGCCATCACCCTCAACAGCGACGACGACAGCTACGTACACCGCTGGATCGACGGCGCCCCCATCGACATCCCGGTGGGCAAGGTGGTCTGCGTGGGCCGCAACTACGTGGATCACGCCCGCGAGCTGGGCAACGAAGTGCCAGAGTCGCCGATTCTGTTCATGAAACCGGCCACCGCCCTGGCCAGCCTCCATGAACCGGTAGTGATCCCGCAAGGGCAGGGCCCGGTGCATCACGAAGTGGAAATGGTGGTATTGATCGGCAAGCGCATCCGCAAGGAAACCGATCTGGAAGCCATCCGCTTCAGCATCGCCGCCTACGGCGTGGGCCTGGACCTGACCCTGCGCGAAGTGCAGAACCATCTGAAGGAAAAGGGCCTGCCCTGGGAACGCGCCAAGGCCTTCGACGGTGCCGCCCCGGTGTCCGGATTCATCGACGCCCGCGGCATCTCTGTGCGCCAGAACCTGGACGTGACCCTGGAGATCAACGACGCAGTGAAGCAACACGGCCACACCGGCCTGATGCTGTTCCCCACCTTCGAACTGCTGGCCGAAATCAGCCAGACCTTCACCCTGGAACCCGGCGACGTGGTCTTCACCGGCACCCCCGCCGGCGTCGGCCCGCTGAACAGCGGCGACAAGTTCACCGCCCGGCTCGGCAACATCATCCAGGTGTTCGGCAGCATCGCCTGATCGAGTTTTGCTGTGGTAGCTCTCTGTGCCCTTTAGGGTATGCCTGCAAGCGATTTGACGCATGCAGGCAGCACCTTTCCTGACCAACAACGAGACAGTCCTGCAAACCCTCCTTGATCGAGGCATCCGTCTCGAAACCCCAACGCAGTTCCATATCCTGATATACCCTAATTGGGTGATTATCCCCGAACCCCACACAGGTATGATTGGAAAATAGCCAGAAAATCATTTCTTAATATTTAAACAACCTGCCAATTGTGCCGGAAAACGCTATGACACCTCATAAAACCTCGTTAGTGGCAATGGTTGCTTTCCTGGCTATTTCCCTCGCCGGATGCGGACCGACAATGTACCTTTCTGCTCCCAAGCCCGATAAAGATCAGGCTCTTTTTTATGCAAATTTTTATTTGGATAGATTTGAAAATGATTTCAGGGACGGAGCTTTTACGAATTCTGAATATTCTCAGTACGACTCTGCTACTCAAGATTTTCAATACTATACAGCTAAAAAGAAAGAAGACGCGAACAACCAATCGAGTGAAATCCCACACATTCATTATGCCAAAACGACCTGCTTGCGTGCCGGGAAACTGTGGCCGAATTCCGGGATTGATATTACCGATACTGATGATGGGCTACGCCGGGCCATTGACCAGCGTTATGGTATTTTGCATGAGTACCAAGGTGTAAACAGTTTTTTCTGGGATTACAGTTACAACAACCCAAAGCTGAACCAAACCACATACCGGTTATATGTCGTTGGTGATGGAAGCCAGATTCTGGCGATATTTCAGAACTTGATCGATCCAGCAATTGGCTGCAATCTCGTAAACCTTAAAATGACAACCGCCAGGGTGAAGCAATACTTTCGTCTCACCAGTTTTGATGCAGAGCCTGATATAGCCAGGCTATATCAGCCACTCACTAATACAGACGCGTTCCTGAAAGCTGCTGCATATGTTGATGAAAGCGCTCGCGCCATTAGCAAAAGCTACGAAGAAGACCTGGAGGAAAACTCACAAAGAAACGAAGCAAGAAGTGCCTACTTTGCCAAAAAGCGTGAAGAAGACAGAAAGCGAAGTGCAGAACATTTTGCTAACACCTACAGCCGCGTTATGTCTCAAACCGCAGCCTTTGCAAACAATCATAATCAGACCATGAATGCTTATCGCCGCGAGGCTGATCAAATTTACCAGCGTAGCCAATGGGCATCGTCTGGCAGCACTACCGACACTAGCTCGAGCCAGAATTCAGGCCGCAACAGCAGACAAAATGCCGCCCGCCTACAAGAAATGAACGAAACCATTATGGTTGCGGATGCAATAGATAAAAGCCACAGCAAACATAGCAATAACAAACAGAAAGAGCCCGTTAAAGGGACAAAATATACCAAGGTAAGCATTGAGTCTCATGGCACTACCGATATGCATTTTCCTCATGAACAAGCCTTGAACCTGGCAGAAACAAATGCCTATACCGCGGCCGCCAGTTCCTGTGCCAAACAGCATGGCCGCCTCGAGAAAGGCAGCGGAACACTGGCCAAAAAAAGCTGCAACAAGAACAACAACGATGAGTTTCGCTGTGAAGTGCATATGCTGTTCACATGCTCGATCAGCAAGTAATTATTCACAGCAACGCGTAACCGCGGCGATATCTTCCAACACCTACTGACCTCATTGCCGAGCATGGACAAAGGAGAGTCGAGGGCACGCAGCCCTTTCTTCCCAAAGGGGGAACTGGCTGCCCCCTCTGGCGTTCCGGCCATTCCCCGGTATGGGAATGGCGCTCCAGCGGGCAAAACATGCTTTGCAAACCCCCGCTTACGCCCCCTTACCCCGACTCCGTTCGGCCTGCTCCGCAGGCACACTCCGGTACTCATAATCTGAAGGACGCAAAAAAGACTCGCTCCGCTCAGACAGGTTTTTTGCTCTACGCCTTCAGATTATTCCGTTCCTCGACGCACTCTAACGGGGAATCGCCGTGCTGAAATGGTAGTGGGATTCTGCCTGACCAGGACTCTACTGCCTGGCCGTAGGAGCTTGCCTGCAAGCGATGCCTGTCGGCCGTTTTTCACCCGAGCGCACGTTGAATTTGTAGGATATGGCTTACATATTTTTGTAAATGATTGAGCTAAATTGGTTTTTCAAAAAAGCGGATGCAAGAAAAGTCTGTTGAGAGTGATTCCCGGGTTTCGGATAAGCCACTGATCAGCAAGAGTTTTGCATTGATTATTGGGTAAGAATAGATCGGGGATATACAGCAAAGTGTTATATCGCATCTGCAATTGAATGAACTTTTACATTTAAAACAAAAAGGAGCACTAGAATAATGTTGGTTATTTGGAGGGGTTTTGGCTGGCTGATACCAGTAATAGTTTTTGGGGCTTTTTTGTTATCCCAAATTGCTCTCAACTCTATATATGGTGAAGGCTTTTATAAGGCCAATGAATGGCCAAAAATTGTTGCTATTGTTTTCATCTCATTACTCATAGCTTCGCTTGGATACTTTTTAAATTATAAAAAAAGACAAGTAACTATTGATGAAGAATCAGGGAAAAAGAAAAAATCACCTGCTCATTCATTGTTTTTTATTCCTGTCGAGGCTTGGGCCGTGATAATTCCAGTTTTGTTCTTCTGGATGCAAATCCAAACTGCTAAAACTGACGCAAAAGAAATGGCTTTTATTGAATCTCCAGCGGTTAATGATGTTTACTCTGTTGATTTTACTGAGATATTTACTGACACAGATCAAAAGTTTAAGTATGGAACTCTTAAAGTCGTGGAAGTGAAGTCTGATGGTGTAGAGGTTCTGGCTAGTGAGATTGCGTATGATGGAAAATCCGGGGTTAGAAAAGATGTCAGAGAAGGAAAGGCAAATAACCAAGGGTACTATTCAGGTGAGCCTTTTTTTATACCTAGGCAATATATTATAGAGTTAAAAAATCAAGATGGCATTTTTCAAGTTTCCAGGTAGCAAACTTAGTATCAAGTCAAGTCAGCAGGACATGTGGTTCCCCCAGCTTTAGTGGCCACCTCCTCTTAACCAGAGGAGGTGGCAAATTTCCTCAGGGAGGGCAGTTTGCGATCACCTCAATCCGTGAAGGCGCTTGAAGATCTAGGTCGAGTGCGTTTGTCTGATTCTTTTTTCATGAGGGATTTCTTGTACTCGGAAATCTCCCAAATCGAGTGCATCCCAAACGTTCCGGAATATCCTGAAATAGCAATTGAGGCGGGACGTGGCCTGTGTCAAAACGTTCTCGAGCCCATTCAGGATGCTTTGGGGCGCATTTCAATCAGGTCTGGATATCGCTGTCCAGCTGTCAATGCAAAAGGTGCGGAAAACAAAAATCAATACAATTGCTCAAGCAATGAATCGAATTATGCTCACCACATTTGGGATTATACGGATAAGAATGGGGAGATTGGCGCCACTGCTTGTATCGTGGTGAATTCGTTTGTTGAATACTACGAGAAAACAGGTGATTGGCAGGCACTTGCGTGGTGGATTCATGACAATGTTCCTGAATACTCATCAATGTACTTCTTTCCCAAGCTTGCCGCAGTAAATATTCGCTGGAGTCAAACGCCTGAGAAGTGCATCAAAAGCCACATCCCTCCGAAAGGTATTCTTACAAAGCCTGGAAAGGAAAATCATAATGGAAAGCATGAGTCACTCTATTTGGATTTCCTGCGTAGCGTTAAAAAATACTCGGGGCACGTACGCTTTTCTAGAGTCCGCAATCTGTAACCCTGTGATTTTTCTTGCCAAGTCTGCGCGTGCCCTTTTTTATTGCCTTTTTTTGACGAGAAGCCTCCATGCCTGAATACCGTTGGTCATGCCAATCCTGTGGCGACGCCAATTACGCGGAAGACAATCGCTGTGCTTCCTGTGGCTGTCCAGCAGCGGCCAATGGGGAAACCCTGGATAACTGGCAGGTGGCAAAAGGAAAAAAGCCCCAGCTTCCGTCACGCGAACCAGTTTGGTTCCGCTCTATCTTTGTCACCCACGAAACCGAAAACTGCCCTGCCTGCAAAATGCACATGTATCTGTCAGATAAAGAATGTCCCCACTGTGGCTATGTGCAGGACCTGGATCAACGGCATGCGTTTTTCGTGAGCCACGAGAAGAAAAAACACAGGGCGATGTGGCAGGGCGCTATATTTTTCACTGGCTTTATTCTGCTTATTGCCGCCCTGGGTTGGTGGCTGGATTTGCCTCACGGCTGATCAGCGAGGGGGAGGAAAGGAACACGCACTCATCTAGCCACCCTCCCGTATCTCGCGTATAAGTTTTATCACGCTCCCCGGGACTACCCCCTATGCCCGCTACCTACCACAACCTCGACCACCAGATCGTTATCATGGCATTGTGCTTTATCGCGGTGCCGCTATCAGTTTGATGCCCAGGGTTGCACGCGGCGGGATGAGATCGAGCCGCTGCCCGCGGGGATGCAGGCGTTCTGGATCGCCAACCCCGCCAACCTTATTCATCTGGTGTCGTCGTAAGCCGTCAGGCCGTTCGCGCCTCAAGGGTTACCCCTGCGGCAAATCGAAGGCTGGCCGGGTTTGTTATTCAAACAAGATGCCGGGCAATGCAGGGTCATCAAAATGCCGACGGCCCTTGAAGGCGATGGCATGTTCGCCGGGCTGGCGCATGGCACCGGCGGACGGCACGCCCATGGGCCAGAGATAGAAACGCTCGCCCCGTTTTGACACGGAGACCAGGCCGTTGTCATTGAACAGACTGCCCACCTGGCCATCGCGCCGGGGAAGGGCCCGCAGGCGGTCTGCATCAACGAACCCATAGCTGTCGGTTGGCAATGGCTCCTGTGCTGAACCAATGCGTACCACATAGTGGGTATCGGGCGTCAGCAGCAGACTGATCCGCTGTTCATACGCATCCGCCACGGCATGGGGGTAGAAAACCGGTTTGTCCCCGTCGATCTCCGCTTTTTTCAGCGTCGGTTCCACCGGGTAGACTTTGTGGTAACAACCACAAGGATGAATGCTGTCGTAAAACAGCACCCTGCCATCCGGCTTCAGGGTGACTCGCCAAATCAAACCATCCAGCTCCCCCCCGTAACCATCCAGCCAGCTGCTTTTGGGGCGTTCACTGAACCAGAACTGGTAGTTGAGTTGCAGCAGGTTTTGTTCACGGTAGCGGGTCCAGCTGATCCAGGTGTAGCTCACATGCTCGCGGGTATAAACGCCTGGCTCACCGTTTTCATCCAGCTCAATGCGCCCCGGCTGGTTCCAGGGTTGGCCATCTGCCACCGTCAGCACGGGCGCGTAGTTCAGCAGCAGGGCTTGGCGCTGCGCGGCGGTGGGCAGAGGAATTTGCAGGGGATTTTCGGACAAGGCCGAGGGTGCCACCGGAAAGCCCACCGCCGTTGGCGGCACATATTGCCGGTGCGGTTCGGGTGCCGGTTGGCTGAACCGGGCGCGCATCTCTTCGTGATAGTTTTTGATGGACCCCGTAGCCAGCCAGGCCGTGAGGGGATAAATGCCCACTGCCCGCAACCAGGTCGCATAGCTGTCCGCCACGGTGGCCTGGGGCAAACGGCTGAAGTCTGTACGCGCGGCCAGAATCGGCAAGCAGCGATCGAGGAGCGCCTGAGCGGTGTCAGGGGTCGGGCCATCGCCACCCTTGGGCAACCGCTGGATCATCAGGGACTGGTCCTGCCAGGCTTTTTCCGTGGCCAACCGGATCCACTGTTGCTGCTGTGCCGGGGTCTTTGCCTGCTGTTGCTGGTATGCCAGCCAACGGTTGATGCCCAGATGGGGGTGGTCCGGCAACGTCGTTGCCTGCGCATCCTCGATGCCGGCCTGCTGCAACACCTGTTGAAGGGCGAAGTATCCTTCCTCGCAGTCAGTGTCGGCCTGTGCTGCCTGCACCCACAGCATCATCAGCAGCAGCGCAGTCCTTGCGGTGTGGATCGCGTACATAACTCTCCAGTGCGGTCAGTGCCGCTTCCATTTGCCCCGGGGCCAGCCGGTCAGCCAGCCATTGCGGAATCCCGCCGCCCGGGTCTACCTGTTGTCGGTATATGACATGGGTGGTGTTCCCCTGAGCCGTGAGGGTCCAGCTGCCTTCAGTATAAGGGACGCGCACATGGCCCGGTTGGTCAGGCCAGGCATCGGGTTGGCCCGACATGGTCAGCACCAGCGGATCGCCGGGATGGCGCTCAAAGAGCGTCACCGCATCACGGCCACTCAGTGGCCAGGGCGCCTTGCGCGCCATATACACCAGGGTCTGCGTTGCAGAGGGGCGATCAAGAATGGTGAGGGTTTCGATGCCTGGCATCCACTGGCGCACATGGCAGGGGGTTTCCAGTATCGGCAGCAACTGACGGAGGGGGATGGGGAGTGCCGTTTGCAACTCGAAGCGGTCCGGACCGGGCAGGGGCGTGCGGACCACACCCTCGGCAGCAACCAGGGCGGGCAGCCACAGCAACATCAAAACGACGCTAGCGATCCAGCGCATTGGCAAACACCTGTCGCAATTGCTCGGTGGTCAGGTTCGCCGGCTGCGGCGGTAGCACCGTGACCCTGACAGTGCCCGGTTTCATCAGCAAGCCTTTGGCGGGCAGTATGTCACCGCTGTTATGCAGCACGATCGGAATCAATGGCGCACCGGATTGTTGTGCCAGCCATAACGCACCCGGCTTGAACGGCAGCAACTGACCATTTTTGCTGCGCTTGCCCTCGGGCGCGAGCACCACCGCATCACCCGCTGCCAGCGCCGGTAACAGCGGAGCCAGCACTTGCGGGCCAATGCCCTGTTCCCGTTTGACGAATACCGTACCGAAGGCTTTCATCAAGGGCCCCAACAGGGGATGGAACTGCAGTTCGTATTTGCCGATGGCGACCATGTCATGGCGCACCAGACGGGCACCAATAATCGGGTCGGTACCGCTCTGATGATTGATCACGAAGATGGCAGGGCGTTGTTCCAGCAGGGCGACGTCCCCCTCCACCTGCAATCGGATGCCCGCCAGCCCCAGACCCAGCCAGGTGACCACACGGATGCCGCTGTTGATGGCGCGACGTCGCCCCAGAGGCAAACACACCAGAAACCACAGCATGCCGACCAGCGGTGGCAAGACAAACGCCAGCGTACTGCGGATAACCGTGACCAGTTGTGAAATCATTCGGGAGAATCCTGTGCCCTGTCTGCCAGCTTCAAGACACGGTATCAGAATCTGTGTGTGGCGGCCGTGACGGGACACTTCCCGCCACGGCAAGGTGAAAAAAACCGTTAGTTGGCTTGTTGCTGTTTCCTTGTTGTCCGTTGCGGCCAGAAGGCATCCAGCAGAATGATGCCCACCAGCACCGCGGCGGATAGCGGGAACGCACAGCCAACGACCACCATCAACACCGCCACCACGCGCCCGGAAGACCGCTCACCTTTCGGCGGCGCCCGCCGGGACTGACGCTTCCACCAGACAATGGCGCCGCTGATCACCAACGCCATGACCAGCGTCACCAGCAGCAGGTTAAGCCACCAGTTCCACCATCCCAGATCACCCTGATGGAACGGAATGGACGCCGCCATGGCCTTGCCCATGGCCGGGTAATCGGCAAAGCGGATGTCCTTGAGGGGTTCACCGTTGGCCGGATTCAGGTGCAGGATACGTTCGTCCAGCGGGTTACTGATGTCGCCGGCAATGGTGGTGGCAGACACCGTCCAGACGCCGCGCTCCCCCTGTGGGAAGTGCACGCGGAAGTTTTCAAAGTCCTGCTCACCGGCCAGCCCGACCACGGCATCCACGTCCAGACGGGCGGGGCCAGGTGATCCTTGCGGCAGGGACGTTTGCTCCACAGCCCAGGGCACCCGGTGCAGACCGTGCTCATTCATGCTGGCGTGATCCATGGCGGGCGCGGTTGGATTTTCCGGCAGCTCAAAGCGGGTGCCGGGCAGGGACCCCCAGGGCTGTACCAGTTTGCCGCCCCAGATGCTGGTCCAGGCCATGCCGGAGATCAGGAAGAACAGCAGCGGCACGGCGATCAGCCAGCCAAGGCTCAGGTGCCAGCGCCGCCAGGCGGCACGGTTGGCCAGCGAACGGCTTGGCATGAGTGCACGCCAGCCCTTTTTCGGCCAGGCAAGATACAGGCCGGTGACGATCATCAACACCGCCAGCCCGGCGGCCATTTCGATCAGCAGCTCGCCAGTGCGCCCCAGATACAGCGAGCCATGCCACTGCTTCACCATGGCGTAAACACTGTCAGCAGGATCATTGCTGCCCAACAATTCCCCGGTATAGGGATTCAGGTATGCCACGGTGCTCGGTGCTCCATGACCACCGTGGCCACCGCCGTGACCGCTCTGCAGCGAGAACCGTGCGGCCTGATCTGGCTGTTGCGGTGGCAGATACAGTTTCACCGTGGCATGGGGAAATGCCTCTCGCACCCGTTCCAGCAGTAGCGACGCGGGCAGGGGATTGCCCTCGGCTTCCACCACCAGCAGCTCCTTGTTCAGGGCGTTATCCAGTGGCTTGCTCAGCAGCATCAGGGCACCACTGCCCGCCAGCATGAACAGGAACGGAATCACCAGCATTCCGATCAGGAAATGCCAGCGCCACACAGCTGCATGGAAGCGGCCGGGGCGAGATGAAGAATGCGCGGTGGCGTTCATGGTGGTCCGTTCCTGATGGATGGCTAGAAGTCGAAGCGAACACCGGCGTAGAATGCGCGCGGCTCGCCGGCCTGCAGAATCGCTGCACCCGCTGCGGTGGCCGGCGCGCTCAGGTCATTACGTGCGCTCACGTTGGCCACATAGGCTTCGTCCGTCAGGTTGCGACCTTCCAGATACACTTCCCAACGATCACGATCCAGACCGGTGCGCAGGCCCACCAGTTCGTAACCTTCCACCTCATAGCTGTTGGCAAAGTCTGCGTAGCGATCATCAACAATGTCGAAGGTGGGGCCTGCATAGAAGCCGTTGGCGTGGCGGTACATCACCTCACCCTTGATAAAGAATTCGGGGGCCACCGGCAGCTGGTTGTCGCCATAGAGCGGATCATTGTCGAAGCTGAAATCGTTCCAGGTCAGGCTGACCAGCGGGGCGATACGGTGATCGCTGTTGCCAAGTGCGATGCTGGCACCGAACAGGGCTTCCACACCGGCATGGATGGTGTCATCCACATTGGTAGCCAGGCTGGTGCCCGTGGCATTGGGATCATCAAGAGAGAGAATTTCGTCTTCGATCTGCGCATAGTAAACGGTGAATTCCCAGTTCCATTCACTGGCGACGCCCAGAGCTGCAGCACCACGGGTACCCACTTCTGCCACCTGCCCCTGCATGGCATCGAGAGTGTTGTTGTTGGCCGCCACATCGTCTTCCAGCTCATAGACGGTCGGCGCTTCAAACAGTTTGCTGACGCTGGCGAACAGTTCGCTGCGATCCGCCACCTGATAGATCACCCCGACGCGCGGGTTGATGGACTCATAGTCGTCTTCCGGATTGCGCTCAACGCCACTGGGGATGGCCACGTTGCGCACTTCCCTGTTACCGGTGACTGCCTGAGCACCGTACACCAGAGTCCAGCGGTCGCTCAGGTGCCAGCGATCCATGGCGAACACTTCCAGGTTGTTGGCCTGGTTATCGGTACGGATAGTCTGTGCTCCACGGATACCGGCGAGATGATTGTAATTTCCCCCCTTAACCCGGGTCTCGCCATAGTTGAGGCCCAACAGCAGATCGTGATTGCCGATCAGGGTGTTATAACGCACGGTGCTGCCGAAGGTGGTCTGATCATTATCAATCAACAAGCTGAAACCACCGGGGGCCACACCGCCCACAATCGGGTGGTAGAGAGACTGGTCTTCAAAGGAAAAGCCCACCACCAGACTGCTGGTATCGCTGAGGTCCCATTGGGTGCGATTGGCCACCCGCCACTTCTCCACATTCTTGAGGAAGTTGCCGCGCTCGTTGTTGCTGCCCGCCTGGTAGGGATCCTCATCAAACTGGTCCTGAGTCAGAGCGCCGGCCAGTTCCTGATCGTTGTCCACATAGGTGAGGTAAAAGCGGTTTTCAACGCTATCGGAAATCTGCCAGCCGGTGTTGGCATAGACGCTGCTGCGCTGCTGTTCCTGATGGCCACGGAAACCGTCATAGCTGCGCTGCTCCACCGTCACCAGCGCATCCAGATCGCCCGCCACGGTGCCACCGGTGACACTGTTCTGCACGGTGCCGTGGCTGCCCACGCTCAGATAAGCCTGATTATCGGTAGTGCGCGCCGTGGGGCTGATAAAGTCGATGGCGCCGCCCAGGGTGCTGGCGCCATAGGTCATGGCATTGGCGCCACGGGCAATCACCGCATAACGCGCCGCCAGGGGGTCAATGAACGTGTTGTGGTTATTGCCGTCGGCAGCAGTGACCGGCAGACCGTCGATCATCAGCTTGATGCCGTTGCCATCGTAGGCAACTGCATCCAGGTTGGAGCCACGGCTGGAAATAAAGGTCCCGTCACCGGTGGAACCGGTAGCGGTCCACATACCCGGGACATAGCGCAACATGTCCCCAAGGCTAACCACATTGCGCCCTTTCAGTTCCTCTGCCTCGATCAGGGTCACGCCCCCCGGAGTCAATGTCTGCTCGCGCTGCAGTTCTACTTTTGTCGCTTCTGCGCTGTTCGCTGACTGCCCTTCAACCTGGATCGGCGCCAGTTCATTGGTCTCAGGCTCGACGGCCAGGGCCACCATGGGTGCACACAGACACAGACTGGTAACAACGGTTTTACGGACAAACGGAAACAGCATGAAGAACTCCCCCTGACAAGCCGACTACGGCCTGGAACGTTTTGGTCGCAAGGCGGCGGGGATTCTAGGGGAGCGCCACGCAAAAGGAGTGCGGCATATTGCCGCATTAGTCGTTATTCTGAGGCTGTTTGCTTATATCCTTATGCCAAACAGACTTCCATAAAGCCTCAACACCGCGTCCACGAATTCATTCCGCTGTGGATTTGCCAAGACGCTGATTCCACTTTGTGTCACGCTGTCCTGAATGATCCAGCCTCCATGGAGCAGGCATGAAAAAGCTCAAGAACGAGAAAGCGCTGGTGAAGAAAGCCATGCAGATTGGTGTGGCCTACGCAGAGGAAAGGGGAGTGGTGGAATTCGAAGCCACGGACTCTGCCAGCGAGAAGCTGCTGTACATCTACCGGCTACTGGTCCATGACGGGGTTATCCAGCCGTTGCCGGAAGACCAGGTGTCGCAACCTGCCATCCAGCACAAGTTGGCGATCTGGGCATCCAAACAGAAGTGACGCTAACGCTGACGTTCTGCCCTAGGACACCCGGAAATGCTTGCGGACATTTTCGTTCACCCAGCCCCCCAGTCGTTCACGACCGATGCTGTTGATGAAATTCCTGACCTGATCCGTGTAAGCCCGATCCTCTTCCAGGATATGATGTAGCAGCCATTTCTCCAGCAACTGCAGTAATGACTCCGCCACATCTTCGCCCTGTTCGTTGCTGCGCAGCAGGGATTCGATGCGCAGGGTGAACTGACGATGAACATGGTGATGATCATCCAGTTCCTTATAGCCGGCTCGCTCCATGAGCGCCTCTTCAAAACTGAAGTGGGATTCCGTGTAGTCGACAAGATCGTAAAGAATGCGGGCAATACCCAGATAGGCATCCGGTTCCCCAGCGAGCCGATCCAGCGCATTGATATAGTCCACAATCCGTTTGTGCTGTTGGTCAATAACCAATATGCCCAGTTCATATTCCGGGCCCCACGCGATACGCATGTTCCACCTCCGGGAGGAATTCAGGCTCTCACGCTAACAGTGGCTACCGTCCATGACATAGACACAGATCAATGTTTTTCCCTTGCTGAACTCCGTCCATCCGGTTCAGACTTTTTTCGCGGTCTCGCTTGATTCTTCTCATCGTCAGTATGAGTGACGCCTTCTGGAACCTGGTGCTTCCTGCCGCCCATCTCGCGACGTGTTGCGAGGTCGTGGCAACCGGCACCGCAATGTGCCTAATCCTTGATGACTTCAATCACTACCTTGCCGCGGCAGCGGCCACTGCGATTGCGCTCGTAGGCGGCTTCGCTGTCTGCCAGCGGATAAACACTGTCGATGATCGGCTTCAGCTGTCCCTGCTCCACCATGTCGGCAAGGGTATCGAGATCCTGTCGATAGGACTCTACCACCACGGTATCGGCCTTCTTGCCCAGCACCCGATACAACGGGGTAGCAAACATGGACGCGCCCTGTCCCCCGGTGGAAATGAAATGTCCGCGTTTACCCAGCAGGGCCTTGCAGGTAAGCGGCGTTTCATAGGACGTCACGTCGAAGACAATATCGAATTCTCCCGCAGTCTTGCGGTAATCCCCTTGGGTGTAATCAATCAGGGCATCGGCGCCCAGTTCGCGAACGAAATCCAGATTGCGGGTACTGCATACTCCGGTGACATGCATCTTCATCTGTTTGGCAATTTGTACCGCGAGGGTGCCCACGCCGCCAGACGCACCGATGATCAACACCGACTTGCCCGCCCGGGCGCCGCCCTTGCGCAAGCCCTGCAAGGCGGTGAGCGCCGCCAGCGGCAGGGAAGCGGCTTCGTTGAAACTGAGGGTAGAGGGTTTCTTCGCTACCCGGTGCTGGCTGATGATGGTCTGTTCCGCGAGAGAAGCCGTACGCAGGCGCATGTCCATGCCATAGACTTCATCGCCGATTTCGAAGTGACGGACATTGCTGCCCTTGGCGATAACCACTCCGGCCAGATCATCACCGAAGATCGGCGGCAACCGGCGGGTGGCCACCGGCGTGGCGGCCATGGCCAGGTGATAATTGAGTTTCCAGTCCTTGGGGTTCACCGACGCCGCATGCACCTCTACCCGCACATCGTCCGGACCGAGTCGTTTAGGCGCATCGGTCTCGGTGAGAATCAGCTGGGTGTTGGAACCCCAACCGGTGGTGGTAATGGCTTTCATGGCGTCACTCCCTGTTGTTCGGTGCGGATCAAGACTAACAGAGGTGTACGTGAAGATGACGGTCCGATAATGCCAAGGGGGGAGAGGGATTGTGTCAATGAGCGGCGAGCTGCAAGCTGCAACACGGATCAAGGACGGTGCCGTTTTTTTGTCCGGACTTCGCGCTGATGGTATGGGCGCGGGCCCGAGTATCACAATCGGCACTCATAGTGAGTCGCGTTGTAGCTTGCAGCTTGCGGCTGGTTACCCCGGATCTACCTTGCCACGCAGGGACTTGATCTGGCCACGCTTGGTTTTCTTGTCCATGCGGCGCTTCTTGCTACCCAGCGTCGGGCGGGTGGCTTTGCGCGTTTTCTGCTCCACAGTAACGCTCTTGATCAGCTGGCCCAGACGGGCGAGGGCGTTTTCCTTGTTCTTTTCCTGGGTACGGAACTGCTGCGCCTTGATCACCACCACCCCATCGCTATTGATGCGCTGGTCGCTGAGGGCCAGCAGGCGTTCCTTGTAAATATCGGGCAGGGAGGAGGCGCGGATATCGAAACGCAGGTGGATGGCAGAGGACACCTTGTTGACGTTCTGCCCACCGCTGCCCTGGGCACGGATGGCCTGCAGGTCGATTTCGTTTTCCGGGATGATGATGTTACGGGTGATTTGCAGCATGGGGCTACTGTAGCGGCTGCAGGGAAAGGGGTACAAGCCTCAAGCTGCAAGCTACAACACGAAGCCAGGCCTGTGGATCCTCTTTTGCCCGGACCCCGCGCTGATAGCATCGGCGCGGGCACGGGCTATAAGGCTGGCGCTCACAATGAGTCGCGTTGCAGCTTGTAGCTTATTTCTTCACATCCCGGTCGTAGCTGAGACGCTTGGCCGCATCCAGGGTCAGCATCTGCATGAAGGCGCGGGTTTCCCCGTCAGAGCCCGTGGGGGTGCTGCCATCGCCACCACCAAACACGTACTGGGGCACCTTGCGGTTGGCAAAGGCCTGGGCCCAGATCTTCTGGATCTCGATTTCCGCATCCAGCTTCTGCGCCAGGGCGTTATCCGCCTGCAGTACCGCTTTCTTCTGGTAGGCCTCTGCATCGGCCAGGGTGCGACGGGTCTCGGCCTCGATGCGCGCCTTTTCCAGCTGGATCTGTGCGGTTTCTTTCTCGATTTCAGACTGCTCTTTCTGTTTCTGTGCCTGGGTAATCGCCAGCTGCTTCTCGGTTTCCGCTTCGGTGGTGCGCTGGATCTGGTCTACCTTGGCCTTGGCCTGACGCTCGGCCACTTCACGCTCACCGCGGGCAATGGCCAGCAGACGCTGCTCCTCTTCCTGCACCCGTTGCTCGCGGGCTATGGCACGATCCGCAGACGCTTTCTGCTTGAGCTGCATACGCTCCACAAAACGCTGGTTGGGATCCATCTGGGTAACACGGGCTTCAACAACCGTCACCCCGTAATCGATGAAACGCTGGGATTTACGCAACGGAATACCTGCTTCGTCGGTCATCTTGCGAACCACGAATACCACCTTGCTGTCATCGCCATAGTCTTGCTGCTCGGTGCCCATGGCCACGTTGGCGGAGCCCTTGATATCTCCCACCCGTTTTTCGCTGACTTCCTCACGGCGGACAATATAGATGCCGTTGATCATCTGGTTTTCAAATTCAGTATTGAACTCGGTACGGCCACCGGAGTAGTACTCTTCTGCACTCATCAAAGAAGCATTGGCCTGCAGGGTTTCCTTGAACGCCGGAATCAAGGCTGTGCGCAGCAGATTTTCCGGGGTGCGGTATTCGTGGGCCAGATGCAGGAAGCTTTCCTTGTCGGTGGGGATGGTGAACCGCACCGTGGCCTGGGCGTTGGCGTCCACCTGATCCAGGAACATGATGTTCTGGGGAGGCAGGGCCGCAGAAGTTTCCGAACTCTCCACTTCCACATAATCCAGGGTCTCGCTACCCCCGCGAACCGCCTGCACGGTGAGCGCACGCTTCCAGGAGTTCCAGCGGCCAAACAGGTAGAACTGGTAGCCCACATCAGAGACCACCTCTTCGTTCCCCATCAGGGTCCGCACGTGATACACGTAACCCGGCTCAGCGTAAAAAATGGATTTGTTACCGACGATCAGCAGCACCAGGCCGATCACCACCGCCCCGGCCACACTCTTGAATGGCATCAGTTTCTTGAGTTGTTCCAGCATTCCAATGTCCCCCACTCCTTATTATTCAAGCGGGACATTTTAATGCGCAAAAACAAGATGGATAGTGGCTAATGTCTTACATTTACGTGAACAGGCGTTCAGCCTGCTGAATTTGCACACTCCTGGAGAAGGGAGGAGACGGAAGAGGGAGGGTGACGGAGCAGGAAGGCAGACACTGATCCGCCGACTCAGTCATCACAATCGTCACCGGCCCGCTCTTCATAGAAGCGGCGGTCTTCCGCCCAGAACTCCCGCAGTTCTTCCGTATGGGCAGATTGCTGATTATAGGCGGCCATGCCAGCGCTGTGACCGTACATGTTGCGGTCGCATTCATCATCATCCCAGTCGGAAAAACTCCCGCTGCTGCCGCCCAGGGTACAACCCGACAGCAGCGTGACGACCGCCAATAACATTGGTCCTTTCACGATATCGGCACTGCAAAGTGCAGCATCACATGGACCTGTAGCTCGCCCACCAGGAAGCCCAACACGGCCCCCACCGTAATCAGGATCCACTCGTCCTGCTGGAATGCGGGTCGCAGCAGGCCTTCAAATTCCTCTTCGGTCAGCTCCTGCATCTTGTTCACCAGCAGGTTCTTCAGGTCCATGGCTTCTTCGGCATAGGCTTCCATATGACCGAGGGTTTCCGGCAAGTGCTCCATCACCTTGTCAGCCACGGTGCGCTTCATTTCCTGATACTTGGTGCTGCCCACGGCAAACACCACCAGCGGCTTGGCCAGACCGGCCTGCTCATCCATGGTCCGTTGCACCTGCTTTTGCACCAGGCCGAACAGACGGTCCGACAGGGGCCCCTTGAGGATGGCTTCAATCACTGCCGCCGGGGTGACGATCTCGCTGGCCACCAGTTCGCCATAGCGGGCCGCTACCTGTTTGCGACGCTTGAGGAACAGCCCCTGCCACTCGAACAGGCCCAGATACCGGGTAGGGGTCTTCGGATTGAAGATCATCTTCAGGGCCAGCCAGTCCGTGAACCAGCCGGTGAACAGCCCGAACAGGGGAATCACCCAGATGTTGTGGGTAAAAGCCCACACCACCGCCTGAACAATACCGATGGCAAAGCCGAACCAGATGCCGGAGTTGCGAATGAACTTGAATTCCACATGGCCCGCTTCGAGGAACACCCGGTTGAGCAGTTCCTTGTCCCGCACCAGCGCATTGATCACCAGGTCCTTGAGATCGAACACCCGGGTGATGTTGGTCTTGATGTCCTCCATGATCAGCTCGACCATGTGCGGCGCTTCATTCTGGATGCGCTGGATGATCATGGTCTTGACCCGCTCCGGCGCCGATTCCCACAGCCCCGGCTGGTATTTCGCCGCCACCTCGCGGGTGATGTCTTCCACTGAACGAATTAACGGTTCGCGGATTTCTTCTGCGACGCGGTTGGGGTCCAGACGATCAAACACATCTTCCGGTTTGAGCAGCCGTTCCATCATCAGGTCACAGGCAATGCTGGCCATGGTGGCGGACTTGCTCGGCACAATGCCCTGCCAGCCCAGATAGGGGCGAATCCCTACAAACTTGAGCGGCTTGAACATCATCTTGATGGCCACCACCTTGGTGCCATAACCAATGGCCGCAGCCACAAAGGGCATGGACAGATAAAGCAGCCAGTTGGCCTGCAGATCGGCCAGAATCAGATCCAGATCAGTAATCACGGTTTACCCCTCTTCCCCGTCAGCGACCAGTTGCTGCCACAGCTGATGGCCCAACGGACTGAAACGCAGCGATTCCCGTTGGGGTTTCAGCTTGGGCCAGTGTTGCTGTAACTGTCCCAGCGCCTTGCGAAAATCGCTGTCGCCTTCCAGCAGCTCATAATCCGTACGATTCGCTTCTTCAAACGCCGTCGACATGAGCCAGCCCCGCTGAAAAAGACGGTGCAGGTAATACCCGATCATGTCGGTGCATTGCGTGCCGGCGGCCCGGCCCACATTGGAATGCCGACACACCACATCTCCCCGTGAAAATCGGCCACCGCTGTAAACCGTCAACATGGGAAAGGCGCTGCCGTCAGACAGGGCCGCGAGAATGCGCGCTTCGTCTGCAGACAACCCAGACAGGATCTGCCGTACCAGCATGGTCTGGGCCTGGGCCTGGCTTTGCTCCATGGAGACATCCAGCAACTGGCCCAGTGTTTCCGGGGGGGCCGCCAGTTCGCCAGGGGTCTGCAGCGCTTCCAGCCGCAGCTTGAGGTTCTGCAGCACATCGTGCTCTACCTGATGAAAGCGTTCATCGGCACGTTGCACCGGGGGCAGCTGCAAAAGCAGCTGCTGTAGCTTGGTCCGTAAACCAGAGGGAGACAGGGTAGATTCCGACACGCCATGTTCCTGTTGTTATTGTCATGGGGGGCAGGTAAACGCCCCGATCATTATTATTGAGTGTGCGGGGTTTTCGCCAATCTGCAAGTTACTGTGCGTATGGATTGCGCAACCCGGTAAAAGGAACGGTTAATCTGTTGTGTCAGGGCCTCTCGCGCATGGCCATTACCCGATTGCGCAGATCCACGGCATTCACGGCCTCCGGAGCCACCGCCTTACCCACGGTCAGCTTGATCCGTGACCAGAAACGGCGGGGGAGGCGCGACAGGGCAGGACCATCCTTGTGACTGAAAAAGCTGCCCCACAGACCGGACAAGGCCATGGGGATCACCGGTACCGGGGTGGTGGCGATGATCTTTTCGATACCCGCTTTGAACTCATCCACTTCGCCATCGCCGGTCAGCTTTCCTTCCGGGAAGATACAAACCACTTCCCCCGCGGCCAGCTCCTCCTCGATACGCACAAAGGCACGCTCGTAGATTTCCGGGTTGCGGGTTTTCGAATCGATGGGAATGGTTTTGCCGGTACGGAAAATATAGTTCAGCAAAGGCATGTCATAGATGGGTTTGAACATGACAAACCGCACCGGGCGACGGATGGCCCCGGCCAGTAGCAGGGCATCCACATAACTCACATGGTTGCATACCAGCACGCAGGGGCCATCGTCGGGAATGTTATCCATGCCTTCGTGCTTCACCCGGTACATGGTATGCGTCAGCATCCACACCAGCAGACGGATGAGGAATTCCGGCACCACGGTATAGATATAGGCGGCTACCACAATGTTGGCCAGGGCCAAGGCCAGGAAAAATTCCGGCACGGTGAATTCCAGCATGCCGATAAACACAATGCCCGCCGCCGCCGACAGCACCATCAACAGGGCGTTAAGAATATTGTTGGCGGCGATGATCCGCGCCAGGTGGTGCGGATTGGAGCGGTGCTGGATAAAGGCAAACAGCGGCACAATATAAAAACCACCGAACACCCCGATACCCAGCAGATCCATCAACACCCGATAGCCACCAGCCTGCTGCAGGAAGCCCGCCACATCGACCTGACCAGCGCCTGCCAGCCCCGCGTAAGAGAAAAACAGGTCAACACCGAACATGCTCAGGCCGATGGAACCCAATGGCACCAGACCCAGCTCTACGCGTTTGCCGGACAGCTTTTCACAGAGGAAAGAACCCAGGCCAATACCGATGGAGAAGGTGCCCAGCAGCAGGGCATACAGGCCATCGGTACCAAACAGGTAGTCATCCACATAGACCTTGAGCTGGGTGGTGTAGGCCGCGCCCAGAAACCAGAACCAGGAGATCCCCAGCACACACATCCAGACGGATTTCACTTCACGGGCATAGCCGATGATGTGCCAGGTTTCCTTGAACAGATTCCAGTTCAACTTCACTGAACTGTCTGCAGCGGGGGCATGGGGTATACCCCGTGCGGCCAGATAACCCAGTACCGCCAGACCAATCACGGCGATAGACACCACGCCATCACCTACACCATCCATTTTCAACAACACACCGGAAATGGAACCCAACAGGATAGCCAGGAAGGTGCCCATCTCGACCAGGGCATTGCCCGATACCAGTTCCCGGTCATCCAGATGCTGGGGGATGATGGAATATTTAATGGGGCCAAAGAAGGTGGACTGCAGACCCATGCAGAACAGCACGCCAAGCAGGAAGTAAACAGCATCAAAATAGAACCCGATGGCCGCCACGACCATGATGCAGATCTCCACGAACTTGATCTTGCGCACCAGAAAGGCCTTGTCGTACTTGTCTGCCACTTGTCCCGCCAGGGCAGAAAACAGAAAAAACGGGACGATGAACAAGGCCAACGCCATGTTGTTCAGGGTGTTGACGCTGACCGACGTCACCACGCCGGAGGCGATCAGCAGGATCAATGCCTGACGAAAAACGTTATCGTTAAAGGCCCCGAGGAACTGGGTAAAAAAGAACGGCCCGAAACGACGTGACGCCAGTAATGAGAACAACCCTTTTTTCATGGTGATGCCTTTTTCTTCCTTGGTTTGCAGAAGAGACAAGCTTCAAGCTGCAAGCTGCAACGCGACTCAAGATTGTTGCCATACGGAAAGGCCAACGCCGCGCCGCAGCATCACAGCGCGGAGCGCATTCCTTTCAGCAAGGGCAGACCTGACCCCGTGTTGCAGCTTGAAGCTTGTAGCTTGCCTACTCCCCCGCCCAGCTATTCAGATAATGCTGCAGCAACGATTCAATCATCGCCTGCTCATCCACATCCCCGGCTACCACCAGCTTGTCATCCGCGGCCAGTACCGCAATACCATGGACACTGCCCCATAACGTCCGTGCAGCCAAATGAATCTGCTCGGCGCTTTGCCGTTCCGCCAGTTGCGACATGCCGCTTTCCACCAGTTCGAACAGGGTAGCGGTTTTTCCCCGATACCATTCCGGTACCTCGGCGGCGTTCTGCATCTGGTGGAGGAACACCATCTTCCACAGCGCGGTTTGCTCACGGGCCATGGAAACATACACCCGGGCCATGTGGTGAAGCTGTTCCCGGGGCGTACTGGCCGGACAGTCTTTCATGGCCTCAAGCAACTGCGCCAGGGTATCGGCATTGGCATGCAGAATCAGATCATCCAGATTGGCGAATACGTGGTAAAGCATGCCGGCGGTGTAGCCGATACGGTCCGCCACTTTGCGCACACTGAGCTTTTCCAGCCCGTTTTCAGCCACCAGATCCCGCACCGCCTGAATGGCCAGGGCCTGCAGTTCCTCACGGCTGTGTTGGTTACGACGTGCCACCGAATTTCCTTGTTCTTTAATCTTGTCGTGGGCGGAAATGCCCCAGGGCATTTCCGCCAAGCCCAGAAGCGAGTTGCGAAAAGCGAAAAGCTTCGTTCAGCAAGCTGAATCTCTCACAACCGTTTTTCCTGTGAGGTTTTGCCTTTCGAGACTCGATACTCGCAACTGGAAACTGTTTGGATGCCTAAGCCTTTGCTTCACGGAGCCCCGCCAGTATCTCCTGCGCCCGACGGCTCTGGCTATCGCCAATACCCGCTTCCGCCATGCGCTGATCCAGGCTGTCTCCTGTGGATACCGTCAGGTCCGCCCCCAGTTGCACCTCACTTTGCCACAACAGGCGACATTCTTCCTGCCGTTGCTGAATCTGCTGTAGCGTCTGTTGGCTGTCACACAGTCTCTGGGCCAGCCCGCGGTGTTCGTTGTCCCGTTGTTGCGACTCACCAAATAACGCTTCCTGGGTGCGCGCCAGGGATTGTTCCTGACGGAGGGTTTTCAGGGTATCCGCCGCCTGTTTGATAAACGTCTGGAACTCGGTCTTCTGGTGTTCCAGTGTCACCCCCTGGCGGGCAAGGCGGCTCTGCTGCTGTTCCAGATCAGCCAGTCGCTTGCCAATATCCAGCGCCAGTGTTTCATCATCCCCGGCCAGTGCCTGGCGGGCACCGTCTTCATAATGCCGTACCTTGGCTGCCAGTTCGGTGTTGCGGCGTTGGTTCAGCTTCTCCTCAGCCATCAACCGCGCCAGCTGACGGCGGGCATCACGTAATGCCTGCTCGGTTTCATACAGCTGCTGATCCAGCAACAACATGTCGTTGGCATTGACGATCTGTTCCATGCTCACCCGCGCCTGTCCGCGCATCAGGGTTTTCAGTTTGGTCCATGCAGTAGCCATGAAAATCTCCTTGTCTGACGTCGGAAGTCTGATCTCCGACGCTAAAACGTTATTGTCTTCTGGCGTCCGACTCCCGACGTCAGACGTCCGATCTGTCTCACTCTGTATATTCCTTCAACAACCGCTCGGTCTTGGCATCGCTGATACGGTTGATCAGTCGCCGTGCCTCGTGGTCATCGCGCAGGGTCTTGGCCAGGGTGATGGTGGAGCCCACCACGAACATGATGCCCATCACCAGGTAACCCTTGATCCACCGATCCGTGGGCAGCCAGACAATGCCCAGCACCATGAGCCCCAGGCTGATGGCAAAGGCAGCCTTCACATAGAACAGCCAGCCGCTGGAGTGGCGTTGAATCGCGCTTTCATCCATTGAAAATCCCTCTTTACCGGTTTTTGTTTAACGATGTTCAATTAACTGATGACAGTTAGCCATAGCTGCTAAACAATGTTCAATAAAGAGAATGTTACGGCTTATGACACATGCTGTTCAGGAGCACCTGGTCGGCGGCCGATGGGGCGGGCCGGATTGCCGGCCACGATGGTCCAGGGCGGCACATCCCGCGTTACCACCGCCCCCATGCCCACCACGGCATGGTCGCCAATGGTGACACCATCAACGATACCCACCCGGGCGCCGATCCAGACATCGCGACCAATATGAATGCCCTGTGAGCTCACCGGCTGTTCGCGAACCGGGCGATCTGCAGCCATGCCGTGATTAAACGCGTAGAGGGTACAGTAGGCGGCAATGCGACTGTCATCGCCGATATGAATACCCGCAGCCCCGCCATCCAGGCTCACATGGTGATTGATACTGACGCGACGCCCCAGGCTAACGGGCCCATGAATGACGCAATCTGCTGCGATCTGGCTTCCATCTGCCACGATAATGTCGCGACCCGGCTCAGCCAGCAGCACAGCCTGGGGTGCCACAAAGCAGTCCGCGCCGAAGTGTACCGTCTCCAATTGCATCAACCGCTGCTGAATCGCCGCCTGCCACGGCGCCGCCCAGGCGCGGTGCTTCGGCTTCAGCCGGCCATACAGCCAGGGCATATAGGCCAGGCGTTGTTTGTGCTGTTCGCGGTAATCGTCGTCGGTCATAGAGCAAGCTACAAGCTTCAAGCTGCAAGGCACGAGAATGCTTATTGAGCCCTGAAAGGCTATGCCCACGCAACACTGATCCGTGAATCGCGGCGCATCTTCCATCAGTTACAACCAGCCTGATCCGCGTTGCAGCCTGAAGCTTGCAACTTGCCCCTCAAAGAAGTGTTTAGCAGCCCCTTCCTATGCAGTAGCATGAACAGCCAAAACAAGGAGATCATCGTGAAGAAACTGCTGCCTATCGTCCCTCTTTCTCTGGGCCTGGCCCTGGCCGGCTGTCAGAACATGGAAGCTGTCATGCCCTGGGTGAGCATGAGTAATGACATGGCCAAGAGCGCCGGGTACAACACCGACGAAAAGCTGGCCGACGGGATCAAGGCAGCACTGATCAAGGGCACCGATGCTGCGGCTGCGCAGCTGTCCCAGGAAGGGGCCATGAATCTGAAGTTGCCTGAAGCCGCCGAACCGGTTACCAACACCCTCCGCCAGTTTGGCCTGGGCAAGTATGTGGATCAGGTGGAAACCGCCATGAACCGTGGCGCCGAGAAGGCAGTGGCCGCCGGGGCACCGGTGTTCAAGAACGCCATCAATGCCATGAGCGTGGACGATGCCCTGGGCATCATCCAGGGCGGGGATACCGCCGCCACCCGTTACTTCCGGGGTGAGACCGAAAGCAGCCTGCGCCAGCGCTTCCAGCCGATCGTGGAAGAGAACCTGCGCAAGACCGGTTTTTATGATCAATACCAGACGTTCCTTGCCGCCTACGATAAGTTACCGCTCACTAACAAGCCGAATCTGGACCTGGAAAACTATGTTATCGACAACAGCATGGACCAGCTCTATACCCGCATCGGTGAGCAGGAAACCCTGATCCGCCAGAACCCCATGCAGCAGGGCAGTGCGCTGATCGGCGCGGTGTTCGGCTCCAACACCCAGCCGGCGGAATAAGAAGCAAGCTTCAAGCTACAGGCTGCACCACGGGAATGTTCATCGTGTTCCGAAATGCTCTCGCCGCGCACCTCGTCCGGGTGCGCGGGCAAGACGGTCTGATCATGACGATAACTGCCGCGTTGTAGCTTGCTCCTGCTCTCAAGCCACCTGCGGCAGAATCAAGCGCGCAAACCCGGCCAGGATACTGCTGGCATCCTCACATTCGCGAACGTCCTGTAGATAGGTATCCACCTGCTGTTGGGTCAGGCTGTCGCCACTGAGCGCCTGGAGATACGCACGCATCACATCGGCGCTGAATTCCGGATGGAATTGCACCCCCCAGACCCGGTCACCGTAGCGAAAGGCCTGACAGGCATCATGGACATTACTGGCCAGAACCGCAGCCCCTGGCGGCGGAGTAAGCACTGACTGCTTGTGCACCACTTGTGCCCACGGATGATTCTCCATGGCGCTTAACAGGGCGTCCTGGTGGCCAGCCGGCGTCAGCCTTAACGCCACCGTTCCCACCTCGATCCCCATGGGGTTGTCGGCCACTTCGCCACCCAGGGTCTGGGCCAGCAGCTGGTGGCCGAAGCACAACCCCAGTACCGGCAGAGCTGGCTGATGATGAATGACGCGATAGAGCCAGTGGATCAGACCTGTCATCCACTCGGCCTGATCCGTCACCATAGCGTGGGAACCGGTGATGACAACGCCTGCCAGCTCTGACGCTTCCGGCATGGCGTCCCCCGCCGGGACATTGATCACCCAAACGGGTGCCGCCACGCCAAGCCCCTGGGTTATCCAGTCTTCAAAATCACCATAATGATTGCTGATCTGCGGGTAGGTAGAGCCCGTTTTGATAATGGCGATAGGTTTGCTGTTATTCATGACGATGCACCCTTCAGACGTCCTGTCTGTTTTTCCACTCTCCTCAATGAAGAACAGAGCAAGGGGTGTACCAACTTTTGAGGAGCAAGCTTCCAGCTGCAAACTACAACACGAATCAATGCTTGTTCTTTAATCTGAACCGCTGAGCCCGCGCTGCCGGGTTTCAGCGCGGAATCGCTTTCCCGCAGATACACACAAGCGGTGCCCCGTGTTGCAGCTTGTAGCTTGTTTTTTCAGCTCAATTCCCGGTGCCGCGGACAACTGACAAGGTGGTCGTTGACCATCCCGGTGGCCTGCATGAAGGCATAGACAATGGTGGGGCCAACAAATTTGAAGCCACGTTTCTTGAGCGCCTTGCTCATGGCCTCGGCCTCGGGGGTGGCAGCGGGGACGTCCTTGAGGGTGGCGTAGTGATTGATCTGCGGGCTTCCATCGACAAAATCCCACAGAAAATCGCTGAAATTGCGGCCTTCTTCGCGCAATTCCAGATAAGCACGGGCATTGCCGATTGTTGCTCTGACCTTGAGCCGGTTGCGGATAATACCCGGGTCAGCCAACAGTTCGGCCACCTTGGCGTCGTCATAGCCAACGATCCTTTGCGCATCGAAGCCGTCAAACACTTCCCGATAACGATCGCGCTTGCGCAACACCGTGATCCAGCTGAGTCCCGCCTGGGCGCCCTCCAGATTCAGACACTCAAACAACGAGCGGTCATCGTAGTCAGGGACACCCCATTCATGGTCGTGGTAGTGCTGATACAGCGGGTCTTCTCCGCACCAGGGGCAACGCTCCATGGGCTGACAATCCTTATCATGGTTGGGTGATCCCCTACGGTATCACCGGTCCTCACAGCCCGGTATACTTGGCGCCTGCTTTTTGGCGGCAAATCGTAATCGAATAACAGGATTCACCATGGCGGAACAACCGCAGACGGACATCATGACTTTCCAGGGCCTGATTCTGGCCTTGCAACAATACTGGGCAGAGCAGGGCTGTGTCGTTGTACAGCCTCTGGATATGGAAGTGGGCGCGGGCACCTTTCACCCCTCCACCTTCCTGCGAGCCATCGGCCCGGAGAACTGGAACAGCGCCTATGTGCAGCCTTCCCGTCGGCCCACCGACGGCCGTTACGGGGAAAACCCCAACCGGCTGCAGCATTACTACCAGTTCCAGGTGGTCCTGAAACCGTCCCCGGATAACATCCAGGAGCTCTACCTGGGCTCCCTGCGTATGCTCGGCTTTGATCCGCTGGTTCACGATATCCGCTTTGTGGAAGACAACTGGGAATCACCCACTTTGGGCGCCTGGGGTCTGGGCTGGGAAGTGTGGCTCAACGGCATGGAAGTCACCCAGTTCACCTACTTCCAGCAGGTGGGCGGCATTGACTGCTACCCGGTCACCGGAGAAATCACCTATGGCCTGGAACGTCTGGCCATGTATATCCAGGGAGTCGATTCCGTCTACGACCTGGTGTGGTCCGATGGCCCCTTTGGCAAGGTCACCTACGGTGATGTGTTCCTGCAAAACGAAGTGGAGATGTCCACCTTCAACTTCGAACACGCCAACGTGGAAGAACTGTTCAAGCAGTTCGACCTGTTCGAAAGCGAATCCACCAAGCTGATCGAGGCTGGCCTGCCGCTGCCTGCCTATGAATATGTGCTGAAGGCCTCCCATACCTTCAACCTGCTGGATGCCCGCAAGGCCATCTCTGTCACCGAACGCCAGCGTTTCATTTTGCGTGTGCGCACCCTCGCTCGGGCCGTGGCCCAGGCCTACTTCGATGCACGCCGCAAGCTGGGCTTCCCCATGGCCGACGATACCATTCGTGAGGAAGTCATGGCTGAGCTGCAAAAGCAGGATGAGAAAGCCGCCAAGCAGGCGAACAAGAAGGGGAAGAAATAATGTCCCGCGATTTACTGATTGAACTGGGCACCGAAGAGCTGCCCCCCAAAGCCCTGCCAACCCTGAGCGCGGCCCTCACCGATGAATTTGTTCGTCAGCTGGACGAAGCCGGCCTTGCCCATGGCCAGGTAGAAAGCTTTGCCGCACCGCGCCGTCTGGCGGTGCTTGTCCGTGATCTGGATGACAAGCAGGCCGACCGCGATATCGAACGTCAGGGCCCGGCCGTGCAGGCAGCCTTCGACAAGGACGGCAACCCCACCAAGGCAGCCGAAGGTTTCGCCGCGTCGCTGGGACTCACCGTGGACCAGCTGGGGCGTCAGGACACCGGCAAAGGCGAGCGCCTGGTGGCAAAGATCACCGAGCAGGGCAAGCCCACCGTGGAACTGGTGCCGGAATTCTTCGCCCAGGCGATCCAGAAACTGCCGATCCCCAAGCGTATGCGCTGGGGCAAACGCAAGGTGCAGTTCGTGCGCCCGGCTCACTGGCTGGTGGCGCTGTTCGGTGACGAGGTGATTCCCTTCGAGCTACTGGATCTGCAATCCGGTCGCACCAGCTACGGCCACCGCTTCCATGCGCCGGGCGCCATCGAACTGGCCAACGCCGGGGAATACCTCGCCCGCATGGAAAATGACGGCCACGTGATTGCCGACTTCAATCGGCGCAAGGCCATGATCGAAGAGCAGGCCATCGCTGCCGGCAAGCAGGCTGGTGGCACCGCCCAGATCGACCCGGATCTGCTTGACGAAGTCACCGCACTGGTGGAATGGCCCCAGGCCCTGGCAGGCAGCTTCGACCAAGACTTCCTGCGCGTTCCCCAGGAAGCGCTGATCAGCGCCATGGAAGAGCACCAGAAGTACTTCTCCGTGCTTGATGACAACGGCAAGCTGATGCCCACCTTTATCACCATCAGCAACATCCAGTCCAAGGATGCGCAGCAGGTGATCCACGGTAACGAGAAGGTGATCCGCCCCCGTCTGGCCGACGCTGCCTTCTTCTACGACAACGATTGCAAGAAGACCCTGGCCCAGCACGGTGAAGGCCTGGCCAACGTGGTATTCCAGCAGCAGCTGGGTACGGTGGCCGACAAGTGCCAGCGCATCGGCGGTCTCGCCGCAGCGATAGCCGAACAGATTGGTGGTGATGCCGCCCAGGCCAAACTGGCCGGTGAACTGAGCAAGGCCGATCTCAACAGTGAGATGGTGTACGAGTTCGACACCATGCAGGGCATCATGGGGTACTACCTGGCTCAGCGAGAAGGGCAACCGGAAGAGGTGGCCAAGGCGCTGTACGAGCAGTACCTGCCGCGCTTCGCCGGCGACAGCCTGCCGCAGAGCAAGACCGGCATGGCCGTCTCTCTGGCGGACAAGATCGATACCCTGGTGGGCATCTTTGGCATTGGCCAGAAGCCCAGTGGCACCAAGGATCCCTACGCCCTGCGCCGGGCGACCCTGGGTGTGCTGCGCATCATCATCGAAAACGAACTGGTGATCGACCTGCGCGAGCTGCTGGACCAGGCGGCCAAACAGCTGGGTGAGCGCATTGATGCTGCCCAGGTGGAAGACGCTTTCGACTTTATCAAGGGTCGCTACCGCGCCATGTACCAGGAGCAGGGCATTGCTACCCCGGTGATTTTGTCAGTGCTGGCCATCGACGACGCCTGTCGCAAGCCGCTGGATTTTGACCGTCGTGTGAAAGCCGTGGCCGATTTCCAGAAACGCGAAGAAGCCGCCGCGCTGGCCGCTGCCAACAAGCGGGTGTCAAACATTCTCGCCAAGCTGGACGGGGAACCGCCGGAAGAAATCGACGGTGCCCTGCTGGAAGATGAGGCCGAGCAGACCCTCACCAATCTGGTAGTGGCCAGCTACGAGCAGTCTGAACCACTGCTGGAAAAAGGCGACTATCAGGGCGTGCTGGAAATGCTGGCCGAATTGCGTGAACCGGTGGATGCCTTCTTCGACACTGTCATGGTGATGGCGGATGATGAAGCGGTGCGCAACAACCGGCTGGCCCTGTTGGCCTTCTTGCGCGATCTGTTCCTCAATGTGGCGGATATCAGTTTGCTGCAGGAATAACGCAGCAGGCTTGCATCATGCAACACGCGAAAACCGAGGCCGCAGATACTGCGGCCTTTGTTTATAAATCTGCACCGCCGTAGGAGCGTCGCTGGCGGCGCGATAAAAGACCTGGATCAAAAGCAGTTTTACCACAGAGGGAACAGAGTTCACTGAGAAAAGACGGTTTAAACTCTGTGTGCTCTATTTCCTCTGTGGTAAACATCGCTTTAAAGGCTCTGATTATCGCGCCGCCAGCGACGCTCCTACGGCAAGTACAAGGAACCCCATGAACAAACTGGTTATCCTCGACCGCGACGGGGTCATCAACGAAGACTCCGATGCCTACATCAAAACCGTGGACGAGTGGATCCCGATTCCCGGTAGCATTGACGCCATTGCCCGGCTCAGCAAGGCAGGCTATACCGTGGTGGTGGCAACCAACCAGTCCGGGATTGGCCGGGGTTACTATGATGAGCAAACCCTGGAAGCGATGCATGAACGGCTGAGAAACCTGGTCGCAGAGCAGGGCGGCGAACTGGGCAAGATCTTCCACTGTCCTCACGCTCCGGATGACGGTTGCAACTGTCGCAAGCCATTACCGGGGCTCATCGACCAGATTGTTACCGAGTATGGCGATGTCACCGGAGCACCGCTGATTGGTGATAGCCTTAGGGACCTGGAAGCAGGAATGGCCCGCCACTGCCAGCCGGTACTGGTACTCACCGGGAAGGGGCAGAAAACCCTGGACAAGGGCCTGCCGGATTCACTGGGTGACGTGGCCGTTTTTGATTCTCTTGCTGACTTTGTTGATCACACCTTGAAGGATTAGGTATGCAGCACGATGCACCGTCGCTGTCGATCAAGGTTCGTAGCGCGCTGTTTTTCGTGCTGTATAACCTTGCCGGTATTTTCTACAGTTTTCTCTGCGTATTGATCGGTCCCTTCCTGCCAATTCGCCCGCGCCACCGTTTTATCAATGGCTGGACCCGCTGCGCCATGTGGCTCGACCGGCATCTCAACCGTGTCAGGGTTCAACTGGAAGGGGCAGAGAATCTGCCTGATCAACCCTGCGTGATTCTTGCCAACCATCAAAGCAGCTGGGAAACCTTCTACTTGCAAACCCTGATTTGCCCACAAACCACCGTGGTCAAACGTGAACTGCTGTGGGTCCCGTTCTTCGGTTGGGGACTGGCGTTACTCAATCCCATCCGCATAGATCGCAGCAAGGGCAACGCCGCGCTCAAGTCTCTGCTCAGGCAGGGGAAGGAACGACTCCATCAGGGTCTGCCAGTACTGATCTTCCCGGAAGGCACCCGACAGCAACCCGGGACCCTGGGAAAATTCAATCATGGCGGCACCATGCTGGCTTGCCAGGCCCAGGTGCCAGTGGTTGCCATTAGCCACAATAGTGGCAATTGCTGGCCCAAAGGCTCCTGGTTACGCTACCCCGGCACCATCACCCTTCGCATAAGCCCGACCATTGAAACGGAAGGCAAAAAAGCCCAGCAAGTCACCAGCGAGGTGCAGCAGTGGATCCGGGACAATTACCCTGGGGCTCTTTCTGAATAAAGAGCAACGGCAAGCTTCAAGGAAAATCCTCCCCTCTGTAGGAACGGAACTCAGCGACGCTGCCGAAGGGAGATCATTCTTTAGAAACATGTCGAGCCCGGAAATCCCTGATCTCCCTACAGTCGATTCCATGCTCCGCACGGTTCGTCCCTCAAGAGGAACTCCTACAGCAGCTGCGTAGATAAGCAGAGGATTTCGGGAACTTTGTCGGCTTTTCTTATCCAACCCAAGCGTAGCTTGTAGCTTGTAGCTTGTAGCTTGTAGCTTGTAGCTTGTAGCTTGTAGCTTGTAGCTTGTAGCTCGTAGCTCGTAGCTCGTAGCTCGTAGCTGACAGCATTTTAAGCTCCCCTTATTGCCATCCCCCCTTAAAATAACTACAGTCACTCGCGCAGTTAAATGACTAATCACAAGGGCTGAATAATGACCATCAATCTTGATGAACTTTCCATCGACGAACTGGAAAAACTGATCAAGCAAGCGGAAGCTGCTCTGGAAAAAAAGCGTAAGGCTGAGCTGAAAAATGCCCAGGCAGTGCTGGAAAAGATGGCCAAGGAACTGGGCGTGGATCCGCAGGATCTTCTCAAGGGTGCTGGCGACAAGAAGAAGCCAACTCGCAAGAAAACCGCAGCCAAGAAAAAAGCCGGCGTTCGCAAGCCTGCCAAGGTGAAGTACCGCGATCCCGCCAACAGCGGCAACACCTGGACCGGCCGCGGCAAGCGCCCGTTGTGGTTGCAGGCCGCCCTGGAAAACGGCGCCAAGCTGGAAGACTTTGCGGTGTAAGTAGAGTCATCGCACGCAACCGGCAACACGCCGAAAAAAAAGCGAACCCAATGGGTTCGCTTTTTTTATGCTTCAATCACTGTAGCGAGTTGCGATGAGCGGGTTTCGAAAGGCATGAACCCGAAACGGAACATGCGGGTTTTCGAAACCCGTTACTCGTATCTCGCTTCCCAGCGTTTACACATCCAGATTGGATACCTGCAACGCATTGGACTCGATGAACTGACGGCGCGGGTCCACATCGTCACCCATCAGACAGGTGAAGATCTGGTCAGCTGCAATGGCATCCTCGATGGTCACCTGCAGCATGCGACGGCTTTCCGGATCCATGGTGGTCTCCCACAGCTGGTCCGCGTTCATTTCACCCAGCCCTTTATAGCGCTGAATAGCCGTGCCACGACGGGCCTGGGCCATCAGCCACTCCAGGGCATCGGCAAAGTGTCGAATCGGGCGCTGTGTCTCACCACGCTGGATATAGGCATCCGCGGCCAACAGGCCCTCAAGGGTTTCACCCAGCGCCTTGATCTTCTGGTAGTCAGGAGACTGCAGGAAGTCGATGGTTACCCGGTATTCGCGGGGTACACCGTGAGCAAGTACTTGCACACGTGGCAGATAGATGCCGCGCTCTTCATCCTGCTTGGCGGTGATGGTGAACGTCTGGGTGGCATCGGTAATGGCATCCACACGCTTGCCCAGGGTCGCACACCAGCTCTCCATGCCTGCCTGATCCTTGAGACTATCGTCGGTCAGGGACGGCATGTAGATCATCTGCTCCAGCACTTCCTCCGGGAAGACGCGGGACTGACGATCAACAATTTTCATAACATTGCGGTATTCTGCAATCAGGTTGGCCAGCGGTTCACCACTGATCGGCGGTGCATCATCACCGGGATACAGGGCCGTCTTGTCCAGCGCCAGAGTAGTGAGGTACTCCTCCATGGCTGGGTCATCCTTGATATAGGTTTCCTGCTTGCCTTTTTTCACCTTGTAGAGAGGCGGCTGAGCGATGTAGATGTAACCACGCTCAATCAGTTCCGGCATCTGGCGGAAGAAGAAGGTCAGCAGCAGGGTACGGATGTGGGAACCATCCACGTCCGCATCCGTCATGATGATAATGCGGTGGTAACGGAGCTTTTCCACATTGTATTCATCGCGACCAATACCACAGCCCAGCGCAGTGATCAGCGTGCCCACTTCCTGGGAAGAAAGCATCTTGTCGAAGCGCGCCTTCTCCACGTTAAGGATCTTGCCCTTCAGCGGCAGAATCGCCTGGTTCTTGCGGTCACGGCCCTGCTTGGCAGAGCCCCCCGCTGAGTCACCCTCCACAATGTAGAGTTCGGATAGGGCAGGGTCTTTCTGCTGGCAATCCGCCAGTTTGCCTGGCAAGCCGGCGATATCCAGAGCGCCCTTGCGGCGGGTCATTTCACGGGCCTTGCGGGCCGCATCACGGGCACGGGCCGCATCGATGATTTTCTGGGTAATTGCCTTGGCTTCGCCCGGGTTTTCCAGCAGGTAATCCTGGAACAGTTCACCCATGGTCTGCTCTACCGCGGCTTTCACCTCGGAGGAGACCAGCTTGTCCTTGGTCTGGCTGGAGAACTTGGGATCCGGCACCTTCACGGAAATCACAGCCGTCAGGCCTTCCCGGGCGTCATCCCCGGACGGATTGGCCTTCTCTTTCTTGAGCAACCCTTCCTTGTCCATGTAGTTGTTCAGGGTACGGGTCAAGGCACCGCGGAAGCCCGCCAGGTGAGTACCACCATCCCGCTGGGGGATATTGTTGGTAAAGCAGAAGATGTTTTCCTGATAGGAATCGTTCCACTGCATGGCCACTTCTACAGCGATTCCGTCTTCCTCGCGGTCAAACTGGAAGTGAAACACCTGGTTGAGCGGGGTCTTGTTCGTGTTCAGGTAGCTGACAAACGCGCTCAAGCCACCTTCATACTCAAACACTTCCTCTTCACCGTTTCGCTCATCCTTGAGATGAATACGCACACCGGAGTTCAGGAAGCTCAGTTCACGCAGGCGCTTGGCCAGAATATCGTAGTGGAACTTGATATTGCTGAAGGTCTCGCCGGAAGGGCGGAAGTGAATGCTGGTGCCGCTGGTTTCCGTATTGCCAACAACTTCCAGGGGCTTGTCGGGTACCCCATGGCGATAGATCTGCTCGTGAACCTGGCCATTACGGCGAATGGTCAGTTTCAACTCTTCGGAAAGGGCATTCACTACGGAAACACCCACACCATGGAGGCCGCCAGACACTTTATAGGTGTTGTCGTCGAACTTGCCGCCGGCATGCAGAACGGTGAGGATAACCTCAGCCGCGGACACACCTTCTTCTTCATGGATATCCACCGGAATACCACGGCCGTCATCCTGCACGGATACGGACTCGTCCGGGTGGATCACCACCTTGATCTCGGAACAGAAGCCAGCGAGGGCTTCATCAATGGAGTTATCCACCACTTCGAACACCATGTGGTGGAGACCGGTGCCGTCATCCGTGTCACCGATATACATGCCGGGGCGTTTGCGAACAGCATCCAACCCTTTCAGCACCTTGATGCTGGATGAATCGTAATTTTTCTCCGCCATGTTCTTTCCTTATTCACTCCCGGTTGGCTTCAGCGACCGTAACTGGCCATGTTCCACGTGGAACATTTTGCTATCCACCGTCTGTAGTGCGTTATTGTCATTCACAACCGCAGCCCAGGCTGGTTGGTCCAGGGCCGTAATCAATGTCTGATGCCCGGTGCCAGCCAGATAGCCCAGCAGCCGGTTTCGATGCTCTTCATCCAGCTCGGCGGCAAGATCATCTACCAACAGGGTGCAGACCTTGCCGGCCTGGCTGATCAACGGTAACTGAGCCAGCATCAGACCATAGGCGATCAATTTCGCCTGGCCTCGGGACACACGATCCCGTGCCACCAAATCGCCAGTGGCAATTCGAATATCACTGCGGTGGAAACCAGCCTGACTGAACCCCCGGCGAATATCGTCCTGCCGTAAACGCAGTAACGCATCCAGGGTATTTTCGTCTTTCTGCAATCCTGTCTGCAGTTGGAGGCGGATTTTGAGTTCGGGAGACAGCACTGCCATCACCTGATCCAGACCGCCTTGTAACGCAGCCAGATAGCCTCTGCGTAACCCTTCGATTCTATCAGAACTCTCAGCCAGTTGCTGATCCCAAAAGCCCAATTCTCGCGGGTTTATTGCCCCTGAGCGCAACAGGGCATTACGTTGCTTCAGTGCTGCACTGGCATGTCGCCAAATGGGCATAAATTGATGTTCCACGTGGAACATTCCCCAGTCCATAAAACGTCGTCTAAGGGCTGAAGCCCCGAAAACCAACTCAACAGACGTGGGGTGAAGCGCAAGAACCGGAAGCAGGGAGGCCACCTCGCTCAAGGCCCTGGGGGTCTGACCATCCAGCTTGATCGCATCAATCCCCCCGGGGGTTCGCCGCACACCAAGGCGGTGCAACTCTTTCTCGTGGAGAACCTCGGCATAAAGCGTGGCAGCATCCGCTCCATCACGAACAAGCCGGGAAAGACGACCACCCCTGAAGGAACGACCACCACTACCAATAAAGTAGACAGCCTCAAGAAGGCTGGTCTTGCCACTGCCATTGTCACCCAGGATCACATTCAGGGAAGGGGACAGGCTCAGGTCCGCATGGCGGTAATTGCGAAAATCTCCCAACTGGAGACGACTCAGCATAAATCCCGGATCCTATGGACAGCAGTGCAGGCAGGTGAAAATCATCCAGAGATTGTAGCGCAGGGGGAGGGGAGTTGCTCACTTTCGACACCCGGAGATACCCACAGCCACGCACACCTTCCCCACAGAGTTACCCACAGGTAGCAATGCTCGTAGATCGTGGCTCAAAATTTCCCACGGGCACAAAAAAGCCCGGCACAGGCCGGGCTCTTGGATTGGCTGGATTGCCGTGGCAATCACAGGCGCATGGGCATCACCACGTAAAGGGCCGCCTTGCTTTCCGGATCAAACACCAGCGCACTACTGTTGCTGTCGCCCATTTCCAGCTCCGCCTGGGTGCCGTTCATGGTGTTGAGCACATCCAGCAGGTAGCTCACGTTAAAGCCGATTTCCAGAGGCTGGCCATTGAAGTCCACGGACACTTCTTCTTCCGCTTCTTCCTGCTCCGGGTTGTTGGCCACGATACGCAGGCTACCCTCTGACAGCTGCACCCGCACTCCACGGTATTTCTCGTTGGAGAGGATTGCCACCCGGGCCAGGGCCTGACGCAGGGTTTCCCGGTCGGCGATCACGTGCCGGGTACCTTCCTTGGGGATGACCCGGTCGTATTCCGGAAACTTGCCGTCCACCAGCTTGGAGGTAAAGGTGATAGCCCCTACCACGATGCGAACATGATTGCGGCCCACCGTCAGGCGAGCCAGCTCACCGGCATCACCAAGGATGCGGGACAATTCCATTACCCCTTTGCGCGGCAGGATCACAGAGGCCTCTTCAACCGGCGCTTCCAGCTCGGCATCACACAGGGCCAGACGGTGACCATCCGTGGCCACAGCACGCAGACGGCCCGGCTTGAGCTCGAACAACATGCCGTTCAGGTAGTAACGAACATCCTGCTGGGCCATGGAAAACGCGGTGCGGTCAATCAAGCTACGCAGCACACCCGGCTGGATGTCCAGCGTGGAACCAGTGGCATCCTCGTCCTGGCTGGGAAATTCTGACGCGGGCAGAGTGGAGAGCGTGAAACGACTACGACCGGAACGTACCAGCATGCGCTCACCATCTACCTCAAAGCGGATCTCGGCTTCCGCGGGCAGGCTCTTGGCAATGTCCACCAGCTTGCGCGCAGGCACGGTGGTCTCCCCCGGCTGCAGCTCACCCTCCAGGGCCAGACGGGCCACCAGCTCCAGCTCCAGGTCGGTGCCGGTCATGGAGAGCTGCCCGTCGCCGACTTCCAGCAGGACGTTGGACAGCACCGGCAGGGTCTGCCGTTTTTCCACCACGGCGGCCACTTGCTGCAAGGGCTTGAGGAGCTGTTCTCTATTGATTGAGAATTTCATCGCGCTTTCCCGTTCTGGTTGTCAGGGCCTTTCACTGTTTTACCCTGCTCAGGACGTCAATGTCCGCAGCAGGTTCTGGTAATCTTCTTCAATTTCCGGGTTGGACTCACGCAGTTCCAATACCTTGCGACAGGCATGCAATACCGTCGTATGATCCCGGCCACCAAAATTCTCACCAATCTCCGGCAAGCTGTGACTGGTCAGCTCCTTGGACAGAGCCATGGCCACCTGGCGCGGTCGCGCAACAGAGCGCGTTCGCCGCGGCGACAACAGATCATTGATCTTGATCTTGTAGTACTCAGCCACCACGCGCTGGATATTGTCGATGCTGATCTGTCTGGCCTGCAGGGCAATCAGATCCTTGAGGGCTTCCTTGATCAGACCGATATCGATCTGTGCGCCGGTGAATCGCACATGGGCAATAACGCGGCGCAACGCCCCTTCCAGTTCCCGTACATTAGACCGGATGCGCTGGGCAATAAAGAAGGCTGCATCGTTGGGCAGATCCACCTTGGCCTCTTCGGCCTTCTTCTTGAGAATCGCCACCCGGGTTTCCAGTTCCGGCGGTTCCATGGGCTGGGACAGTCCCCAGCCAAACCGGCTCTTTAGTCGCTCCTCAAGACCATCCACTTCCTTGGGAAACTTGTCGCAGGTCAGGATGATCTGCTGGCCGTTTTCCAGCAGGGCGTTGAAGGTATGGAAGAACTCTTCCTGGGACTGCTCTTTACCTGCAAAGAATTGAATATCATCAATCAACAACGCATCCACACTGCGATAAAAGCGCTTGAACTCATTGATGGTCTTGTTTCGCAGGGCCGAGATCATATCTGCCACGAAACGCTCACTGTGCAGGTAAACCACCTTGGCATTGGGGTTGCGGCGAATCAGTTCATTACCCACCGCGTGCATCAGGTGGGTTTTACCCAGGCCCACACCTCCATATAAAAGCAGCGGGTTATAGCCATGGCTGGCCGGGTTCTCGGCAACCTGCTGGGCTGCCGCCGCGGCCATACGGTTGGATTTGCCTTCAACAAAGGTGGCAAAGGTGAAGCCGGTGTTGAGGTTACTGCGATGCTTGCGAGCGCCGCCCACTTCTCCGTGACCTGATGGCGGACGCGAGTCCGCGGGCTCCGGGGTGCGTAACGGTCCTGTAGAGGCCACAGAGACGTTATTGGACGGCTGGGGTGCAGGGGCAGGGGTTACTGACGCAGACCGGCTGGAGCCCACTTCCAGGCGAAGCTGGGGCAGGGCGCCCGTCTGCATTTCGCCCAGCACCTCACCAATGCGCTCCAGATACTTGTCGCGCACCCAGTCCACCACAAAGCGATTGGGAGCAAACAGTGTCAGCTCTGCGCCATCTGCGGATGCGGCCACCTGAAGCGGGCGAATCCACATGTTGTACTGCTGCGACGGCAACTCACCTTCTAGCCGCGTCAGACAGCGTTGCCAGAGCTCCTCAGACACAAAACCGCCTTGCTCAAAAAGAAATGAATGATGGGGCAATGAACCCCAATCGAGCCAGCCATTCTACCCTCAGGATCGCTCATCTATCCACAGGCCAGCGGCCTTTTTTTTATCTGTTTTGGCTGTGGATAACTAGGCTCATAACCCTGTTAGGGGCCACAGGGACAACCCGGTGGAAAAGTATGGGGACGAGTTATACCCACATTTAATGACAGGTCGTCCCCGTCTCGCCCCCAGGGGTTACACACAGTGATACGCAAGTTATCCATGTCGCAAGTCCCTGAAAATAAAAACAAAAAAGAACTTATCCACGAAAACCGGCACCCCTTACAACTACTAATACAATTAATAAATACTTAAATAATTTAATTCTATTAACAGTATCCGTTTCAGGGAGGCCATCCGAGTCCAGGTGCCGATGCAATTCGTTTTAAAAAGCGGGCAGTCCAGTAGGACCTTGCGAACCACGATCAAATATCCATCTTCAGACGGACTGCCCAACAGAAGCGATTCACCCATTGACACTGCGCTAGCGATTCCATAGACTTGCCGCCCTTCTGAAATGCTGTTACTAGCACAGGTAAGCGAACATGAAACGTACATTCCAGCCCAGCGTACTCAAGCGCAAGCGTGCCCACGGTTTCCGTGCCCGCATGGCCACCAAGAACGGTCGCAAGATTCTGGCCGCTCGTCGTGCCAAGGGTCGTAAGCGGTTGGCTGCCTAAGCCAACCGTTTTACCCTTCCCTTCGGCAGAGGTAACTGTGCCCGGCTCCCAGGCCTTTACCCGCCAACTCCGACTGCTCACCGGTTCCCAATATCAAACCGTGTTTGACCACCCCAAATGGAAGGTGGGCAATGCGGCGTTTTTGCTATTGGCTACGCCCTGTGAGCAATCCAAGCCCCGTCTGGGGCTGGTTATCGGCCGCAAGCGAGCCAAGCGCGCAGTAGACCGAGCCTGTGTCAAGCGTCGCGCCCGTGAGCAGTTCCGCCTCAGGCAGGATGAACTGGCCGGAATGGACATCATTCTGCTGGTAAGAGGCCGCATTGATCACCCCGACCCCGCGCTGGTAACCCTCCAACTTGGTCAACTATTCGACAAGCTGCTTGCTAAGTGTCGGCAAGCTTGAGAAACTGCGGCCCGTTTTTCACGCCACTGACTAGCCATTTATGGAAATCCAGCGCGCTCTTGTGATCACCGGCATTGCCGTCGTCTCCTACCTGATGATTCAGGCTTGGCAGAACGACTATGCCAACCCCGCCACGCCGACCCCGGTAGAACAGGTTGCCGAGTCCAACGGCCTGCCAGGCGATGATTTGCCTGCTCCTCAGGCTGAAGACAGCACTGTGCCGGACGCGCCTCAGGACACTGCCCAGGCACCTGTGGTGGAAGAAGCCCGGGCCGCGACCCCGGCGACCAGCCTCATCGAGGTCAGCACTGATGTGCTGCGACTCGAAATCAATCCCCAGGGCGGGGACATTGTTCGTCTCTCCCTGCCTGAATACCCTAATCATGTTGATACCCCGGACCAGCCCTTTGTATTGATGAAGCAGGGCGCCGACATGACCTACGTGGCCCAGAGTGGGCTGGTGGGCAAGAACGGGACCGATTCCAGCAAAGGGCGCCCGCAGTGGTCTGCCGCCAAGACCCGTTACAGCCTCAATGAGGGGGACGGTGAGCTGAACGTGGATCTGACCCTGACTCAGGACAATGGCGCTGAAATCATCAAGCGTTATACCTTTGAGCGTGGCAGCTACCTGGTGCGTGTCAGCCATATCGTTCGTAACCGCGGGAATAGCGACTGGTCCGGCTCGCTTTATGGCCAGATCAAGCGCGATGGCAGTGAAGATCCCGGCACTTCCCATCAGGGGTTGGTCCCCATGCCCACCTACCTGGGCGCCGCGTACTGGGATTCCGAAAAGCAGTACAACAAGCTGAAATTCGATGACATGCAGGAAGAAGCCCTCAACCTGACCGTTGAAGGCGGCTGGATTGCCATGGTTCAGCATTACTTCGTGTCTGCCTGGGTGCCTGATCAGCAGCAGCGTAATCACTACTCCAGCGTGTACCTGCCCAAACGTGACCAGTATCTGCTGCGCTTTGTGAGCCCCACAGTGACTGTGGCGCCCGGTGAGGAAAAGGCCCTCTACGCTGAGTTCTATGCCGGCCCCAAACAGCAGGATAATCTCGCCGCCATCAGCGGCGGCCTGGACATGACCGTGGATTATGGCTGGGTATGGTTTATCGCCCAGCCCATCTTTGCCCTGCTGATCTTCCTGCAGAGCGGTCAGGTTTCCGTATTCGGTATGGATATCGACCTGGGCTTTGGGGTGGTGAACTGGGGTGTCGCCATCATTCTGCTGACCTTTATCATCAAGGCCATCTTCTTCAAGCTGAGCGCAACCAGCTATCGCTCCATGGCCAAAATGCGCAAGGTCGCCCCCGAGATGCAGCGCATCAAGGAGCAGAACAAGAACGACCGTCAGAAAGCGCAGATGGAAACCATGAAGTTGTTCCAGCGCGAGAAGATCAACCCGCTGGGTGGCTGTCTGCCCATGCTGGTTCAGATGCCGGTGTTCATTTCCCTGTACTACGTGCTGCTGGAATCCGTGGAGTTGCGCCAGGCACCGTTCTTCCTGTGGATCAATGATCTGTCAGTGATGGACCCGTACTTCGTGCTGCCAATCCTCATGGGTGCCTCCATGTTCCTGCAGACCCGCCTCAACCCGACGCCTGCTGACCCCATGCAGGCGCAGGTCATGAAGTGGATGCCGGTGGCCTTCTCCGTGTTCATGCTGTGGTTCCCTGCCGGTCTGGTGCTGTACTGGCTGACCAACAACATTCTGTCCATCGCTCAGCAGTGGGTGATCACCCGTAATATCGAGAAAGGGTGACAGCTCGGCTGGCAATCGCCAGACGCTAGATAAAAAGCCGGTCCACGACCGGCTTTTTATTGCCTGTCATTCGCTCTGAAACTGAACAGTCCCTATAATCGCGCCATGCCGAGTACACGTCAGGACACCATCGTTGCCATTGCTACCGCTCCCGGTCGGGGCGGCGTTGGCGTGGTACGGTTGTCCGGCCCGGATGCCTTGCCAATCGCCAAAACGATCTGCGGCGGCCGTGAACTGACCCCGCGCATGGCCCATTTTGCCCGTTTCCGTGATGGTACCGATGAGGTCATCGACGAGGGGCTAGCCATTTATTTCCCCGCGCCGAACTCTTTCACCGGTGAAGAGGTGGTGGAATTGCAGGGCCACGGTGGCCCGGTGATCCTCGATCTGCTGGTGAAGGCCTGCATTGATGCGGGGGGCCGTCAGGCATTGGCGGGGGAATTCTCCCAGCGCGCCTTTCTCAACGACAAGATGGATCTCACCCAGGCGGAAGCCATTGCGGACTTGATTGATGCCGGGACCGAGGCGTCCGCCCGCGCGGCACTGCATTCCTTGCAGGGTGCGTTTTCAGATGAAGTAAACCGGCTGGTGGAAGACCTGATCGGTTTGCGCATCTACGTGGAAGCCGCCATTGATTTCCCGGAAGAGGAAATCGATTTCCTCTCCGATGGCAAGGTGGCGGCAGATCTGAGTGCGGTTTATCAACAGGCAGAACGGGTGCTGGATGAGGCGCGGCAGGGCCGCCTGGTGCGTGAAGGGATGACGCTGGTCATCGCGGGCAAGCCCAACGCGGGCAAGTCTTCCCTGATGAATGCCCTGGCCGGTTTCGATGCCGCCATTGTCACCGATATCGCCGGCACCACCCGGGATGTGCTGCGTGAAGCCATTCAGCTGGATGGCATGCCGCTCAATCTCATCGATACAGCGGGGCTACGCGATAGCGGGGATGTGGTGGAGCAGGAAGGGATTCGCCGCGCCTATGCGGAAATCAAAAAGGCGGATCGCTTGCTGGTGATGGTGGACTCCCGGGAAGAGGGTGTCGATCCACAGGATATCCACAGCTTGCTACCACAGAGTCAACAACAGCTGGAAAACCTGGATCTGCCAGTCACGGTAATCCTCAACAAGGCTGATCTTTCCGGTCTGTCGCCGGGGGCGGCAGATAACGGCACCTATATATTGTCAGCGTCCACCGGTGAAGGGTTGGCAGAACTGCGTACCCACCTGAAAGATGTGGCCGGTTACCTGGGCGAAGGCCAGAGCCGTTTTTCCGCCCGGCGCCGTCATATCACCGCACTGGAACAGGCCCTCGCTGCCCTGGATAGCGGCAAAGCGCAACTCCACAGCCACGCCGCCGGCGAACTCCTCGCCGAAGACCTGCGCGCCGCGCAGAAAGCGCTGGAAGAAATCACCGGCGCCTTCACCGCCGACGACTTGCTCGGCCGCATCTTCTCCTCCTTCTGTATCGGCAAATAATCCGCTTCCATACCACGACCGTTGAACTCTTAAAGGCTGACCTCACCTGCCACAAAGTGAACCTGAGGGCAAAAGGCGGGCCGTTTTCCGCAAAACCCTGCGGGGAACGCAAGTCACCCTGTGGAAATGATCTAACAGGCAGAAACCAGCCCATTTCCAAGCCTTACCTCCATACGATTGTCCCAAAAAAACCAAAACTGACCTTTCCGCTCATCTTGGGACAAACGGTGAACTTCCTTTTAAAACAACAATATAAAAATGCGTATACAAAATAACGCCTAATGGAAATTGCGGGATGGCCGGGTTAGCGCCAATTTATGTAGAACTATAGAAACCATCTATGAACAAATGTTAACAGATAGGAAATAAGAATAAGCAAAATAAACGGGAGAGTGCGGGATGGTATTGCCTCATCGACGCATATGGAAAGTGTGTAACACAGCCCCAATCGCCTTGGTGGCCGCCCTCACCCTGCTTCCTCTCAGCGGCATGACAGCACTTGAGCGCCTGGATGATGCTGCAATGTCGGACGTCAGTGGCGCAGGCATGGCGTTTGTCTGGGAAGACTTTCGCTGGCTCACCAAGCCCACCAGTTACTTTGAACAGGTAGGGAGTGCTGCGGATCCCTTTTCGACTTTTTTACGTGGCGACCTTCGATGGTATGGCCTGAGTGTTTCTGCTACTGGTGCTGGTACGCACTGGACCGAAACAGGCGGGAATATGGATGCCTGCGCCAATATGGGGTTTGGTGGGTTGGGGTGTCCTCGTGGCGGGACAATCTCGGATTTTGCCGCACATGACAATCCCTATGTGCTTCGAGTCATGGATTATTCTGGCGAAGGAAGTGCGGCCTCTGCGATTGGAAATGGTGTAGTTACCTGGACCGGTGATACCTCAACGTCCAAGACGGTTCTCGAGTTACTGGCACCGACAGAACAGGATGAATACCGTTTCTCATTCTGGGGCGAAATTGAGGCTGGCAAAAATCCTGGCGCTGGCACAAATCAGGGATTGTTAAAAACCCAGACCCTGATTCAGGGTAATGCTGCTGACAGCATTATTCGGTTCTTTCAGTTTACGGAACCGGGTAATGAAAATTTAGCCATTATGTATCACAGTCAACTTCGTGGTGATTTTCGATTTAGTGCGGGGCAAATGGTCGGGAAATCGTCCGATGAACTGGGCGTTCCGGTTGCCTTTGATCATCAGGAAGGTCTGCATTTCCGCAATGTTGATGCCTTTATCCCGTTAGGCCAGTTATTTTATCAAGCGTTAACCATTGATGTGCCTAAAGATGGGGCAGGTAATGAAATTCAGGATGGTAATTTTGTCCTGCAGATTGATGCGATTCCTGATGAGTTAGCGGTATATCGAAGACACTACAGTCTTGCTGTTTCTGATTCACTAAACGCAGGTTATACCACCGCCCGTGCTGCCATCCTTGAAAGTACCTATGGTGCAACGCCTGCTGTTTCCGTACCAGCCAACTATTACAAAACCCATGGATACTCACGCTGGGGGGATTGGTTTCCCTGTCAGGGAGTAGGCTGTCCTGCTGTTCCGTCCTCAGGAACGATTACCAATGCGATGGGAGACATTGTGGCTAAAAGGAATAGCTACAACTCCACAGAGGACGGCATCTTCTTCAGCAAGTGCTCCGGTTGTTCAGATTTTAATGCCATGGCGTTCATGCTGACGTCTGTAGATGTTCGTCCAGGCCAAAGTCAATACACCTGCCCGGGTGGTTCCAACTGTGGAGCCTACACACCACGTGGTGGTGGTGGCCGTTACTACCGTCAACAAGCCTCCTGTACTCCGTCATCAGGGTCAGATTACGGCTGTGGCTATGGTGGCGGATACAGCATAAATGCTGGAACAGATTTCACCACGGCAAACAAGGTAAATCCTGCGTATTACTTCGGCGTTGGTTCCGGTTCCGCGACCGCAATCCCTGTAATTAACACAAGTGTTGCGAATTTGGGGGATTCCAGAGCTGAGGGCTTGATGATTAATGAATTCAGATTCACCAGCCTTGGTGCTCAATACTAGGATTGAATGATGCTAAAGAGAATAAGGCTAGCTTACGTGATATCCGGTCTCCTGCTTTTCCTGGTCAGTGGCGAGGGGAAATCAGGTGAGCTAACCGAACTGGATGATGATGCTCTCTCGGGTGTGATGGCACGAGAAGGAATCGCATTGAATCTCGAAGTATTAATCAATGCAACCCAAGACAATGCGGGAAATATTATTCCGGATATATGTCCATCGACGGGAATATCTGGCACACCGGATTGCCGTTTTGCCTTGCAATTCAATAGCGTCGATAACGCTTGGCTGGTGGTAAAGGATTACTACGGATTAATGAGCCTTAATGAAGTGAGAGTTGATGGCGTAAGAATGGATTCAACAGCATCTGGGAAGTGTGATGCAGATTGTCTGTCGCGCTTCTCAGGTTTTGATCCCAATGGAAAACCGGCAATCCAACTCAGCTATGACCACAGTGACCTTGGGGCTTCAGAATCGTTTTATGGGGATGCTGAGTTGTTTCTTCATGCGGGTAAGGTTGCTGCAGAATTCAATGATTCAGGGACTGGAACACCAGGATATCTAAGAGACATGACACCGGGCTCAGCCATCGGACTGTTAATGGCGGATGGACCCAACGGGATCGATGGAGCCGCAAAGATCCGGTTCGATGGTAACGTGAAAATGTATGGATACTGAAAATGAAAAAGAATAAAAAATTCACTATCCGGATGATCGTTTCCGTGGTTTTCATGACAGTGATATGCCCGCTGCAAACATTGGCGAGTTCGTCAATGAAGGCACTTGAAGAAAGCGAGATGAGGGCTATCTCAGGGCAAGGGCTGATACTCAATGACCATATTTCAGGAACGGAATTGGCTGGCTCGAACGAGTATTCCTCCCCATTTGATTTCTATCGTATGGGGTTAAATGGAAGGCTTGAACTGAATATGAATATTTCCAAGCTGCAGCTTGGCTGTGGTGGTATCAATGACCACCTTACGGGGTTTGCTGGCTGTGATATTGATATTGATTATGCGTCGTTGATGGGACGAAATGGAACAAATCTTGGTGCGCCCGGGAGTCTCTTTACGTTGCTTCGTCCGTATATTGAAGTTGCCGTCAAGAACGATGGTACTCCGACGCTGAGGGAAGTGGCCGGTATAAAGATTGGTGCAGCAAGTGCTGATGGGGCTATGAGCGCAGGTCGTCGTTATACCACCAACACGACTAACCAGGAAAACATCGCCTATGAACCAACCTGTATTCCCGGGCGAGCCACCAACGCGGCGGGTTGTCATTCGGGAATCAATACTGTCAGTGGTTTCCTTGGTAGTGAACTGTCGCTAACGATGGATATCAGAACGCGCCTTGTCAGTTTGATTACGGTTACTGCCACAGGATGTACAGGCAGAACACATGACAACGGAAGAGATGCATGCGGTGAAAATTTGTCTGATGCACTTTTCCAGGATCTGGCTGGTACAAGGATGCAGACACTAGGTTTGCAGGCAGCTGAACTCAAAACAAACAGATTGGAAATTTTTGGTGGGTCGTGCGGGATTTTTAACCCTATTGCTTGTATTGCTGCAACCGTAATGGACACCGTGTTTGCAAGCATGAATACGGATCTTAGAAATGTTCATAAAATGACATTTGAAGATACACCGGATTTTTTCCTGTCATTTCAGCGAGAGCCTATTGCTTATCCCCGTTATAGCAAGGTTACACCTAACTCGGAGTTAACCGGTTCAGAGTTTGATATCTGTAATACAGGTTATGCTACACCGCGTTGTAACAGTGCTTACTCAGTACCGGCCAATACGGGGTGGTGGCTGAATGCGCCGAATGTGAAGCTTCTGGATGTTTACAACCCGAATGCAGATCTTGGCAATCGCGGTGTTGATGAAGCTATTGCTTTGCTTGGTGCGCCAGGTTTGCTGCTAACGGATCCTGAGTTTAATCTCACGCCGGCACAAAATTGTCACGGAAGCACTCGCTTCTGTTAAGGGGGAAGGTAATGCGAAGAATTAAGCTTCCCACAGTATCAAGTTATTTCATTTTCCTTTTGATGCTTTTTTCCCAGGCCTATGCACTGGAAGCCATGTCGGAAAGTGAGATGTCGTCTGTCCAAGGTAGGGATGGTGTAACAGTCAATTTCAATGGGGCCGGCGTTACTGCTGACCAATTCTCCATTCAGGTGGATACTCCAACAGCGGGTCAGGCTGAAGGTCTGTATCTCAATACATTGAATCTGACCCAAACGGGGACGGCAGACAACTGGCTGACTACGAAAGTGGATGTGGGTAGTGATGTGAGTGGTGATGCCTACCTGAGTATTGATAGCCGCCTTGATATCAGTCGTTTTTCATTCAACTCCATGACGCTCTCGGATTCCTCCCGTTCGTTCGGGGAGTGGGCACTGGTTGGCGGTATGGATTTTCGAATGGTGAATCGCGGCTTGTTTTTTGATGACACGACAAACAAACCCGCCTCGCTCTATTTCGCATTGACCGATGCAAAGTGGTTTTACCGGCAGAACTGGTATTACCACGCAAACCTGACCTTCGATAATCTGGATTTCGTCTGGGACATGCCGGAAGGTTCCATTGGTATTACCAACGAAGGTTTGCGAATTTTTGGTGACGTGAATTATTTGCTGAATTTTGATCTGCTTTACAAATTCCATCCTGACCAGGACATGGCAACGGTGACTGCCAATGACAAGAGAATGCTCAACTTTGGCTGGGAAGGAACGCTTTACGATACTGAATTGGTTGTACGTGGTGGTGGAATCTGGGATGGAACGGAAGTCGGTGGAGCGTATGATACTTCTGCTCGTACGCAGGGTTTGAATTTTGGCGTAGGCTGGAATTACAAAAAGAACCAGGGCGACACAGTGAAGCCGACAGACTTGCGTTGGCAAATTGGTCAAGGTGGGGGAGAGCAGGTATTGCTCGAGTTTGGTGACTGGATAAACCTGCATAATGGCGCAACGCGGGTGCCCCTGGGTTTTGACTTCCCCAATATTACTTTCGACGTGGTTACAGCAGGCAATGGCCCCGGTGGTCTCTGCTGGGGTGAAGGGACCCATGGCAGCGGCTGTGGAGCCAAGATGTTGGGCTTTGATGTGGGTACGATCAGGGGGTATAGCGCTGCGGTGAATCGCACTGGCAGCGGTGCCCTTATGGCTGCCATACGCGACGGGAATCTCCTGGCTTACTCAAACCAGGTTACCGTCAGTTCAAATACCATGGCGCCGGAAACCTATAATTGGGGTCTGATTTATACGCTTGCGAATATTGATGCCAACATTGCCATGTACCCCGGTGGCAGTCTGTCTCATGTTGCTTCAAACAGTGAAAATCAGGGTTTCATGATTGATCTGTTGTTGATGACACAGACGCTGGATGGTTCAGGTTATCAGGGTGAAAACTGGGCGAAAGGTACCCATTTCATGATTGCCGATACGGACCCGGCGGTGAATATGGGTATCGGTTTGTTGAATGCAAACTTTCTGCTGGCGGCAGATGATCTGCGAGTGTGGTTGAAGAATACCCCGGCAGACAGTTATGCCTCAGCCTATGCGGGTGGTATCGATCTGCTGTCTCCGCGGGCACGGATGCAGTTGTCTGCAGAATTCGCCGGTGTGGCTTTGCCTGATGGTAGTGACAAGGTTCATGTGGCAGATGTGGATTTGAATCTGGAAGGGGGGATCAATTTCCGGCTTTCTCCCCCACCGCCGGGTGAAAATTATCTGGCATATAGTGCTGCCATGCGACTTTATCCTTTGTCAGATACCGTGGATAGCGTCCTGGCAAGTGGAGGAGGCTCCTACTGGTCTATCAGTGAACCAGGTCGCCCCGGCGTAGAGCTCAGGTTGGCCAATATCGTCGGCGACCTTGCCATCGTAGACAGCAAAATCGAATTGTATGAACGAAATCATGGTGGCAATGGCGAAAGCCCCGAGTTGGAAATTTCAAACAAGATTGTGTTTGGGGGAAGCGCCGCAGCCCGCCTCGGAGATGGGATCTCAGGCCTTACACCTGCCCCGACAGATCTTGGTCAGGTAGTCAGCTCCGATGTTTATTTCGGTTCAGACAGGTTAGGACAGCTTGTTATCCCCAATGGCAGCATCAGAACGACCATTGGGTTGTTACCACAGGAATAATGATTACCGAGAATCATTGTGTTGAAGCCCCTGCTGCCATGGCGACTCTTTAACCTCCACGGCAGCAAGAGCTGGCGTCTGCGTTTCTAAAACGCAATGGCTACTCCCAGCCCTGCCTCATTATCCACGCTGTCCGACTCCAGCGCGCCTCTGCCGTAGAGGTCAAACTGAACTTGTGGTGTCAGCATCCAGGTAACGCCGCCGCCGGCGCGATGGTTGTCATCGCCATTGTCCTGATTGTGAGTAAAACCCGCATCCAGGAACACAGCCCACTGATCGTTGAGTCGGGCATGCCAGGAGGGAACCACGGTGGTCCTGGATTCGGTACCGTCGTCGTCGAGCCGCACACTCAACTGCAGCTGATGACGGTCATCCAGCCACCAGCCGCCACTGAGTGCCACAAAGCTGCCGTCTTCATCATCGCTGAAGCCGTCACTGGAAGTATCCATCAACATGCCGCCCAGCAGGGCCGCCCGGAAGACTTCTCCCCGGTACAGGGCAAACTTGGCGCCGATGGAACTGTCGCCAAGGCCGTCCAGGTCGCCAGTGTCAGTGGCTGATTCAAATCTCTGGTATCGGTAGCTGTTGATGCCCACCTGGATTTCCATGCGGCTGACCACCCGCAAGCGCAGCAGGGTGTTGAAATCCAGAGTGGTGATTTCCGGGCTGCCACGTTGATCCAGGGTGGCATCGGGCAGCCCCTGTTCCAGCACCATTCGGTGTTGTTGCAGGGTATCTGGATTCAGGCCGAGGCCGGGACGTTCAAAAGGTGGGGCAGCCAGAACAATGCCCGGCAAAAAAGCCAGGCTGAATAGCCAGCGCATGCGACTTCACTCCCTGAAGAACCCAAATGGGCTGCATTGACGTAATGCCATCACACTAACAGTCGATAGGGTTATCGCCTATTAGCCAAAGGGATTAGGAAAGGCTGGAAGGTTCGGCGGGTCTTGCCCATGACATTCTGACTTGCGATAGACGCGTTCCGAAAGGCAGCCCGACATGGGGTTTCGCCACGCCAGGCGTGCCGGCAAGCGGATACCGGTACCCGGGCTTCCGGGGGGAAACAGCGTTTGCATCCGCCAGTTGTGTTTCATTGAATTATCTTCACATTTGGCTGTCACTAACGCGCTCTCTACGCATTAGTTGCATAATTGATGTCTAGACTCACTGGGCAATGATCATCAAACGGAGAATTTCATGGGGCGAGTAATAACGGCGGGGCTGCTGCTTGTTGCTGTGGTAGCGGCTGTCTGGTGGGTGTGGGCGCCGCAGGAGGTTACCCGCGGGCAACGACCACCCACTGCCGTGAATCTGGCGCCAAGCATCGAGCGGGATCTGATTGACCAGGTCGAAGCCGTAGGCACCTCGCGCTCTGCCCAGGCTGTGGTGTTGCTGGCCGAGGTGCCAGGGCGGGTGGCCAGGATCCATTTTGAGCAGGGCCAGAAAGTGAAGCGCGGGGAGCTACTGGTTTCGCTGGATGATCGAAATGCCCGCGCCGATCTGGCCCGTGCCGAAGCCGAATACCAGCGCGCTCTGGATGATTTTCGTCGAGGCCAGCAGCTGGTGGAAAAGCGCGCCATATCCGAATCCGAAGTGGATACTTTCCGCACCTCGCTGGAATCCGCCCGCGCCAATCGCGAGGCCGCCCAGGCCAACCTGAATGACCATAGCATCCGTGCGCCTTTTGCCGGGGTGTTGGGGCTGCGCCAGGTGGATGGCGGTGCCTATCTGCAAACCGGCAATCCCATTACGACCCTGGATAGCCAGGGGCAGATTGAAGTGGATTTCCAGGTGCCTGAGCGCTTTCTGGACAAACTGGCCGTTGGCCTGGCAGTACTGGCCAGCAATGATGCCTTCCCCGATACCCGGTTCGAGGGATCGATTACCCATCTGGATTCACGGGTAAACAGCAACAGCCGAAGCCTCACTGCCCGGGCCAGTCTCAACAATCCCGGCAACACCCTGCTACCCGGACAGTTCCTGCGCATTACCGTGCAGCTGGCCCGCCGACCGGCCTTGCTGGTGCCTGAACAGGCCATCATTACCCAGGGAGCGCAGAGCTATGTGTTTACCGTGGACAAGGGAAACCAGGCAGTGCGCCACCCGGTGACGCTGGGCGGACGCCGGGATGGCTGGGTGGAAATCACCAGCGGTCTGAGCGGGCAACCGGATGTGATCGTCAACGGTCACAGCCGGCTGGGTAGTGGCCAGGCAGTCAATGTGATCGACGATCCGGAAGCCCTGTTGCCGGGCCAGCGTGCCCTGTTGAATCCATCAAGTCTGAATCCGGCAGAGGAAACGGAAGCTAAAGAAGGTGCGGCAGCATGATTCTGTCGGATGTCTCCATCAAGCGACCGGTTTTTGCCACCGTCATCAGTTTGCTGATCGTGGTGTTCGGCATCAGCGCCCTGATGAAACTGCCGGTGCGGGAGTACCCGGATATCGATCCGCCGGAAGTCTCCGTGCGGGTGGATTACGCCGGCGCGGCACCTGAGGTCATCGACACGCAGATTGTGCAGGTGATCGAAGGGGCCATGGCCGGGGTGGAGGGTGTACGCAAGATTGAATCGCGCAGTCGTCTGGGGTCGGCGCGTACCAGCGCGGAATTTACCCTGGATCGGGATGTGGATATTGCCGCCAATGATGTGCGCGATGCGGTATCGCGGGTACTGAACCGGTTGCCGGAAGAAGCGGAAACGCCGGTGATTGCCAAGTCCGATGCGGATGCCCGTCCGATCATCTGGGTAACGTTGACCAGCACTACCCTGGCGCCGCAGGAATTGACCGACTTTGCCGAGCGTTCCCTGGTGGACCGTTTTGCAGTGCTGGATGGCGTGTCCGAAGTGATCATCGGTGGTGAGCGCCGGTACGCCATGCGCGTGTGGCTGGACCGCCAACGCATGGCTGCCAACCAGATAACGGTCACCGATATCGAGCAGGCCCTGCGCAGTAATAATGTGGAACTGCCGGCGGGACGTCTGGAATCTGAATCCCGTGCCTTCACAGTGCGGGCTGACAATCGCCTGGATACCGTGGCTGCCTTTGAGCGCCTGGTGGTTCGCCGCTCCGGCGATTACCTGTTGCGCCTGGGGGATGTGGCCCGCGTGACCCTGGGGGTGGAAAATGATGACTCGATACTGCGCGCCAACGGGCAGACCGCCATTGGTCTTGGCGTGGTGCGCCAGTCAAAAGCCAACACCGTAACCGTATCCGATAATGTTCGTGCTGAAATCGAGGCTGTGCGGGAAAGCCTGCCTTCGGACATCAGCCTGGATATCAACTATGACGAATCCCTGTTTATCCGTGCGTCCATCCGCGAGGTTCTGATCACCCTGGGGATTTCCGTGGCGCTGGTCATCGCGGTGATCTTTGCCTTTCTGGGGAATCTTCGCGCCACCCTGATTCCGGCAGTGACGATTCCGGTTTCCGTTGTGGGGGCCTTTATCGGCTTCGGCGCACTGGATTTCTCCATCAATGTATTGACGTTGCTGGCGCTGATTCTCGCCATCGGCCTGGTGGTGGATGATGCCATCGTGATGCTGGAAAACATCCAGCGCCGAATTGATGAAGGGGAGAGTCGTCTGGTGGCTGCCTACCTTGGCGCCAGGCAGGTGGCCTTCGCGGTAGTGGCCACCACCCTGACACTGGTGGCCGTATTCGTGCCCATTTCGTTCATGGGCGGGAACGTGGGTCGCCTGTTCGGCGAGTTCGGTTTTACCCTGGCCTCCGCCGTGATTATCTCCAGTATCGTCGCGCTGAGTCTGGCGCCCATGCTCAGTTCGCGCTGGCTGCATCGGCACAGCGTGCGCGAACAGCAAGGGCAGGGTAATGCACTGGAGCGTGGTCTGCATCGGTTGAATCAAGGCTATGCGGCCGGGTTAAAAAAGGCGCTGAATACACCGTGGCCGCTGGTGCTGGGTTGCGTGCTGCTTTGTGCCTTTGCGCTTTTGTTGTTTCGCCAGCTTCCCCGGGAGCTGGCGCCCACGGAAGACCGTGGAGTATTCATTATTCCGGCCTCAGCCCCACAGGGCTCCACCACGGAATATGGCGAGCACCATGCCCGGCAACTGGAAAAGATCCTCATGCCGCTGGTGGAAAATGAAGAAGCCGAACGGGTACTGGCAATCATTGGGTTCCGTGGTGTTGCCGAGCGGGCATTCACCATTGTGCGCCTGAAAGACTGGGGCGAGCGAGAGCGCACCCAGCAGGAAATCGTTAACAGCATTCGCGGTCCGCTGTCCCAGGTCGCCGGCCTGCGCGCCTTCCCGGTGAACCCGCCCGGGCTGGGCCAGAGTCCGTTTGACCAGTCACTGGAAGTGGTGGTGGCCGGGCCGGACTACGAACAGGTGAAAGCCTGGAGCGAAACCCTGATGGCCGGGATGCGGGAAAACCCGAACCTGACCAGCATCGATACGGATTTTGAACAGACCCAGCCGCAGCTGGATGTGGCGCTGAACCGGGACCGGGCTGCGGATCTGGGAATCAATGCCACCGACGTGGGGGAAACCCTGCAAGCCATGTTTGCCACGCTCACGGTATCCACCTATGTGGACCGCGGCCGCGAGTACGATGTGATTCTGGAAGCCGAGGAAGGTGCCAGCCAGGGCCCGCAAGATGTATTGCCAATTTACCTGCGCAGCGAGGGGGGCGAGCTGGTGCCGTTTTCCAGTGTGGTGGAACTCAGCACCACCGGGGATTCACCGGAATTGCGCCGGGTGGACCGGCTGCCGGCCATCACCTTGTCAGCCAACCTGGCCGAAGGCTATGACATGGCCAGTGCCATGGCATACATCGAGAAAACCGCCAATGAAACCCTGCCGCTGGACGCCCGGATTGGCTACAAGGGGATGGCGGAAGAATTACAGCGCTCGTCTTCGGCGATCCTGGTGACGTTTGCCCTGGCCCTGGTGATTGTGTTCCTGGTGCTGGCTGCACAGTTCGAAAGCTGGATCCATCCGTTGATCATCATGCTCACCGTGCCGCTGGCCCTGGCCGGGGCCGTGGTGGCCATGAGTGTCACCGGCGACAGCCTGAACATTTACAGCCAGATCGGCATGATCATGTTGCTGGGGTTGATGGCCAAGAACGGGATTCTGATTGTGGAATTTGCCAACCAGCTCCGCGATCAGGGGCGTAGCGTAAAAGACGCGATTTACCAGGGGGCCATCGTGCGTTTCCGGCCGGTATTGATGACAGGGGTGTCCACCATCTTCGGTGCCATTCCGCTGGTGTTGGCCACCGGTGCGGGTGCAGAAAGTCGCTTCACCATTGGTGTGGTTATCCTCGGCGGCCTGTTGTTCGCCACCGTGTTAACCTTGTTCGTTATCCCGGTGCTGTACCAGTGGCTGGCACCCTACGCCTCACCCGCAGATGCAGTAAAGCAGCAGCTGGATAAAGAGATGGGCCAACCGCAGGAGCAGGAGCGTCGCTAGCGGCGCGATCCCGACCCCGTTTTAATGGAGAGGACTGAGTTGCAAGTAGCAAGTTTCAAGTTGCAACGCGAGGTTATGTTGCGGCCATACGGAACGTCATCTCCTCCGCGCTCCAATCGGCTTGGTCGCGGGCAGTGCCATGGAAGCAACCACAATGTTTGTCCGCGCCTTTTAGCTTGCAGCTTGAGGCTTGTAGCTGATTCATGACCGACTACGAACTGATACGCAGCAAACGCCGCAGCCTGGAACTGCGTGTTCTGGAAGACGGCCGTGTGCAGGTGCGTGCACCGCAGCGGGCGCCGTTGCGGCTGGTGCAGGTATTTGTGGACAGTCGTCGCCAGTGGATTGCTGAACAGCAGCAGCGCCAGGCCGACCGTCCTCGCCAGCGCTGGCTGGATGGTGAAGTACTGGCCTGGCGGGGTGAGGCGTTGCAGATGGATGTCTGTGAAGGGCGCACGCGAGTGGCGATCAGTGGTCGCTATTTGTCGGTGCGAGTGGCGCAGCCGGACGACGAAAACACCGTGCGCGCCGCGGTGGAAGGCTGGATGCGTCGGCAGGCAAAGCCGGTGTTTGAGCACAGCATCGCGCGGCAGTTTGACTGGTTTCAGCAACAGGGTTTTGCCCGGCCCACCCTGCGTATCAAGAAAATGCGCACCCGCTGGGGGTCACTCTCTGCTCGCGGCTACATCAACCTGAACATGGCGCTGCTGCACTACCCCCCTGAAGCGCTGGATTACGTGGTGATGCACGAACTCTGTCATCTCAAGCACATGGACCACGGTCCCGGCTTCCACGCCCTCATGGACGCCCGCATGCCCGACTGGCGCCACCGCAAGGCCATCCTCGAACAACCGCTGTTCCAGCCGTAGCGTTACCGTCTGGCGTATACATTTGCGTAGGATCGTCGGTTATTCGCTTCGCTCGGTGACGGCGCGATTCGAGACCAAGACCAACAGCAATTGCACCCCAGAGAGCACAGAGTTCACTGAGGAAAGCAGGTTCTACTCTCTGCGTGCCCGATGATCTCTGTGCAAACATCGTTTCTAAAAAAGCTCGATGATCGCGCCGCAAGCGAACGCTCCTACGGCAAGGCTGGAGTATTGCCTACACCTTTTTCAGCGTTTGGCGCTTATCCCTGCGCAGCATCGTCAAGCATCCTTGAGCTCATGGATTCCTTACATCATGGACACAAGCTCCGACGCGGACGTGTCTCGATCCAGCAACAACAATATCTGGTGACTGCTGTTACCCGAAACAGACTTCCCTGGTTTCATGAAACAGAGGCTGCGAGGCTGTTATGCCGTAATTTCATCGCCATGGAAAATATCGGAGCGGGTGAATCCCTGTGTTTTGTGGTCATGCCCGACCACTTTCATTGGCTGTTGTCTCTATCCGGCAAGTATTCACTGTCACAAACAGTCGGAATGCTGAAAAGCCAGACAGCAAGAGCGATGGGGCAATCCATCTGGCAGCGGGGATTCCATGATCATGCTCTTCGTGAAGAGGAAGACCGTGTACAGATAGCCCGCTATATCGTTGCCAACCCGTTACGTGCAGGCATTACAACAAGCGTCCGCTTTTATCCCTATTGGAATGCCGTCTGGCTGTAGAGAGCCATAACCTCATACACGGGAAACCCCTCCCCGCCGTAGGAGCGTCGCTCGCGGCGCGATCACCAAAACCCTTTAAAAGCGATATTGGCCACAGAGGCCAAAGGGTACACAGAAATTAGAACCCTATTTGTTCTGATCCTGGTTTGGAATCGCGCCGTCATCGAGCGCAGCGAAGGAAGGTCTGTCAAGGCGGCCCCGAAAGGGGTGAGCGAAGCGAATAACCGACGCTCCTACGGCAGAGGCGGGGAGTTAGGGGGCTGGCGGGGGTTGTTGAGTGCTAAAACAAAAAAACCCGCCGAAGCGGGTTTTCTTGTGTGCCGGAGCAGCGCTTATTCAGCAACTACGTTGGCAGCCTGAGGGCCTTTCGGACCCTGCTGGATCTCGAAGGAAACCTTCTGACCCTCAGCCAGGGTTTTGAAGCCCGAGCCAGTGATTGCACTGAAATGAACGAATACGTCCGCACCACCATCGTCCTGGGAAATGAAACCAAAACCCTTGGACTCGTTGAACCACTTCACAGTACCAGTAGCCATGTGAATCTATACCTCAAAATCTATTACTTAGGGTGTTGCTTGCAAACCATGATGGGGTGTTCGGAGACAACTTCAGCTTCACGCAGGGAAGACAACTACCAACACAAACTCCGGCCATAATTCGCAGCCACTTCCGACTCTACTCCCCTTTTTTGGCCAGCACCACCCCTTTTTATTGACCGTTATCAGTCGGTTATAGCGGACTCGTCACAAATCTGACAGACATCTCGTGACGCTCTCCGGGAGCCAGTAAAAGCATGTCATCGAGCACCCGGGCGGTTTCAATACAGAGCATTCTCTGCCAGGCATCATCGGCAAACTGGCTGAGCCGCTGGCTCTTTTCCACCCATGGGTTCCAGACCACTGCAGATTGACTGCCGACGGTGGAGAGAGTGATACGGCGCTGCCAGTCAGGGTCATCGATGTGCAGGGTTGGGCCCAGTTGCAGGTAGAGTCTGTCGGTTTCTTCGCGGAAGGTCAGTGGGCCACTTTGGCGGTGGCTTTGCCAGTGATCCATGGCGTCCACATAGGGGCTCTGATCGAAGCCTTGCAGGGTCACGTTGCGGCTGTCACTGACGGCGAAGTAACTGTGCAGTGCCTGGCTGAGTGCGATCGGCTGAGCACTGCGGTTATGGTTGATCAGGGTGAGGGTGAGGGCATCGTCCAGGATCAGTTGTAGGCACAGATCCACCTCCGGGGTTCCCTCAGGCAGGCTGTCGGCAGCGGGCGTGAAGATGAGTGTCACTTGCTGTTCGTCTTGATCCTGCTCTGCCAGCTGCCAGGGCAGCGTACGTACCCAGCCATGGGCCGGCCCGTCGGTAACGGTAAATTGCTGGCGCACGGGTTCCGGATTGAATGCCAGCCCACCGAACCAGGGCCAGCAAACCGGCACACCACCGCGTACTCCGCTCCCGCGTTGATACTCGGCCTGTTCACTGAGCCAGATAACGGGAGGCTCGTTATATAGTCGGTACTCCAGCACCTGGGCACCCTGTTCGGCAATCACCAGGGTCTGGCCGCGATGACGCACCTGCCAACAGGCAAGATCGCCACGGGTGATTTGCGTGATTGATGAGGTCATCCGTTACCTGCGGTCCGAGTTCAAAGTTCAAAGTTCAAAGTTGAAAGTGAAAAAGCGCGTGGTGTGTCCCCGGTTTTGAACGGCCGCGCCCGCGCCATCGCCGTGAATCGCGGGCAGGCAATGGCAAAAAATGGCGCCCTGTTCCGCGTTTCAACTTTTCACTTTCAGCGCGCTCCTGTCACTTAATCCCCGCCGCAATCTCCAGTTCGCGAATCGACTGCTCCAGATAGTCCAGCAGGCGCTGCATGGAGGGCAGGGTGCGGCGGCAGGCAATCAGGCCGAATTCCAGCTGGTCCACGTAGCTGGTCAGGGTGATGTTGAGGGCAATGCGATCCAGCGCAATGGAGACGGGATACATGCCCTTGAGCTCGGCGCCATTCCAGTACAGGGGTTCTTTGGGGCCCGGTACATTGGAGATGACCACATTAAAGGCCCGCCATTTGGGGGCAAGACCCGTGAGCAGGTTGAGGCCGGTGGGGGCCATGGTCAGCGCGGTGAAGTTGAGAATTTCCTCGGGGCTCATTTGCGAGAAGCGTTGCTTGGCTTCTTCAATGGAATCATGCACCACCCGTATCCGGTTACCCGGATCACAGATATGGGTACCCAGGTTGGCCAGAATCATGCCGATCTGGTTGCCGCCGGCACTGTCATCCTGACGCAGGCTCATGGGCACCATGGCAATCAGCGGTTCATCAGGGAGCGCGTGCTGGCTGATCAGGTACTCGCGCAGGGCATGGCCACACATGGCCAGTACTACCGTGTTGACGGTACAGCCAAAGGCCTGGGCAATGACCTTGAGCCGCGAAAGGCTGAAGCTCTGTGCCGCAAAGCGGCGTGAACCGGTGATACTCTGGTTAAGAATGGTGTCCGGTGCCTGGAAGATGGAAACGTAATTCTCGTCCTTGCGGGCTTTCTGGCTGACCTTGTAGATCTCGCGGGCCAGCCCGGGGACGGTGGCGGCCTGTTTGCTCAGTCCTGCGCCAAGGCGAGCCAGGCTGGAAGCCACATCCACCGGATTGCTGGGCAGGGAGCGGCCCCGCTTTTTGGGTTGATAGGCCCATACCGGTGGCAGGTCACGCTCTTCCGGGTCGCTGGATAAGGCACGCATGCCCAGTCGCATGGCGGATATGCCATCAACCACGGAGTGGTGGATCTTGGTGTAAAGGGCAAACTGGCGGCCGCGGATACCTTCGATTAGATGGGTTTCCCAGAGCGGGCGTTCGCGATCCATCAGGTTGGAATGCTCGGCAGATACCAGCGAGAGTAACTCACGAATACGACCGGGCTTGGGCAGCGCTTCATGGCGAAGATGGTGATCAATATCGAACTGCTTGTCCTCGGTCCAGTAGTACTGTCCCAGGCGGCGGGTCAGCTTCTGGTTAAAAGGGGCTACGGGACTGCTGTACTCACGCATCTGTTCCGCCAGCTCACTGACGTACTTGGGGCCGGCGCCTTCCGGGAAATGGAACAACTGCAGCCCACCCACATGCATGGGTTGCTGGCGTTTCTCGAGCCACAAGAACAACTGATCCACCGGGCTTAGCGCTTTCATAAAGTCTCGTTCCTTATCTTTATCGGTATTTCCATGTACACAGACTGTCTATTGGACGTGAAATGCACTCTCCATGCCAACCTTGGGCGTAATCGCTGTGCAGAGACGATCATAGTAGCAAAGGGGCGCGGGGGTCACTGTGTCTCGGCATCTAATATGACGGCGTTATGGAGAAGCGTCGGGGCTGTCTCAGTGGTCGATGTTTTTGAAGGAAGTTCAGCGAGCTGGGAGTGGATTTCGTCGCCCTGGACGAGGTTTTCGGGCGGCCCATAATCCGGGGTTTGGCGAAGATGCTGACGCTGACTTACAGGTCACGTCAGAACGCTGGGCAGAGCTGTCTGGGCGGGATACCTGCATCCAGCGGCCTTCGCCCCGGCCACACCAGGCAAGGTTAAAGGCCGGGATTGGCTATATATTCATCTTATGAATACCGAAAATAGATCATATTGATTATGTTTATGGGTCGACCGGGTCTAGAATGCGCGGCATCGGTAGACCGGCATGTCATGACATGAACAGGGTTGCCCCTCCCCGGTATCGATAAACCAATTTTTAATATCAGAGGTTCACCATGTCATACACCAAAGATATCGAAGCACTTAGCTCCGTGATTGGTGCCAACAGCACCTGGAAAGATATCAATCCGGAATCTGCTGTTCGCATGCGTCTGCAAAACCGTTTCAACACGCATCTGGACATCGCCAAGTACAACGCCAAGATCATGCGTGAAGACATGGCTGCCTATGATGCTGACAACAGCCTGTACACCCAGTCCCTGGGTTGCTGGCACGGTTTCATCGGTCAGCAGAAGATGATCTCCATCAAGAAGCACTTCGGTGGCACCAAGCGTCGTTACCTGTACCTGTCCGGCTGGATGGTTGCTGCACTGCGCTCCCAGTTCGGTCCGCTGCCTGATCAGTCCATGCACGAGAAGACTTCTGTTGCTGACCTGATCCGTGAGCTGTACACCTTCCTGAAGCAGGCTGACGCCTGGGAACTGAACCACCTGTACCGTGCCCTGGACGATGCCAAGGACGCTGGCGACGCTGCCAAGCAAGCCGAAATCATCGCCAAGATCGACAACTTCGAAACTCACGTTGTGCCGATCATTGCTGACATCGATGCTGGTTTCGGTAACCCGGAAGCCACTTACCTGATGGCCAAGCAGATGATCGAAGCGGGTGCTTGCTGCATCCAGATCGAGAACCAGGTTTCTGACGAGAAGCAGTGTGGTCACCAGGACGGTAAAGTAACCGTTCCTCACTCTGACTTCCTGGCCAAGATCAATGCTGTACGTTACGCCTTCCTCGAGCTGGGCGTTGACGACGGTGTGATCGTTGCCCGTACCGACTCCGAAGGTGCTGGCCTGACCAAGCAGATCGCTGTTTCCACTGAAGAAGGTGATCTGGCTGACCAGTACAACTCCTTCCTGGAAGGCGAAGAAGTAACCGATCCGTCCAGCGTTGCTCACGGTGACGTTCTGGTTAAGACTGCTGGCAAGCTGATCAAGCCGACCAAACTGGCTTCCGGCCTGTTCCAGTTCCGTCGCGACACCAACATCGACCGTGTTGTTCTGGACTGTGTAACCAGCCTGCAGAACGGCGCTGACCTGCTGTGGATCGAGACTCCGACCCCGAACATCGAGCACATCAAGGGCATGGTTGATCGCATCCGCGAACAAGAGCCGTCTGCCAAGCTGGTGTACAACAACAGCCCGTCCTTCAACTGGACCCTGAACTTCCGTCAGCAGGTATTCGATGCCTGGGAGAAGGAAGGCAAAGACGTATCCGGTTACGACCGCAACCGTCTGATGAGCGCTGACTACGACAACTCTGATCTGGCTACCGAAGCAGACAAGTGGTGTCAGAACTTCCAGCGTGATGCTGCCCGTGAAGCTGGTGTATTCCACCACCTGATCACTCTGCCGACTTACCACACTGCCGCGCTGTCTACCGACACCCTGGTAGAAGGTTACTTCGGCGAAGAAGGCATGCTGGCCTACGCCGCTGGTGTTCAGCGTCAGGAAATCCGTCGCGGTATCGCTACCGTGAAGCACCAGGACATGGCCGGTTCCAACATCGGTGATGACCACAAAGAGTACTTCTCTGGTGAAGCTGCTCTGAAAGCTGGTGGTAAGCACAACACCATGGGTCAGTTCGAGAACCACTAAGTCTCGAACACGCTCAAGGTTAGTGTAAAAGGCGGCCCCCGAAAGGGGGCCGCTTTTTTATTGTTCGCGAATATGAAGGGGAAGCCATCATGCAGGGTGTGTGCCGGGCGTTAAACACAAGCATACCTCTACAATGATCTTCTCGGTCTCTGGTGTCAGCCGTTTGGCAAGCCGTGGCCCGTTGCATAGGTTGCTGTCGAATGGGAAAAACGTGAGTTAATTTTTCCAGAATAAAATAGAGTGACTTTGATAGGGATGTTGGGTGGATGAAGTTGAAAAATTTAGCGATTGTGGTTTTGTTATCACTGGCATTCATGCCGGTAGTGGCTTCAGAAATGGAAACGCTGCATGAGCAATGCAGGAACTATGTCCTCAAGATTAAAGCCCTGCCTCTGGAACAACTGAAGGAGCAGCGCTTCGGAGCATGTGAAAAATACAATCAGGCAGCAAAAACTGCCGTCAGCCATGCAGACCTCGTTTTGTCATCGACGTATATGGCAAGGCTGTATTCGGAGATGTTCAACCGATTTGAAGATCGCGGCGATATAAGCCGAAGAGGAATGCTGGGGGAGGCAAAAAAAGCGGCGGAACACCTCACCGGTGAATTCTGGATGATCCCGGAATTTCTCACTCTGACCAGCCTGAAAGGTTGGGTGCCGTATAACGAGATTATCGAATTGAAGTGGGCCGTTTTTCAGCAGCTAAAGCCCGCCAGTGCAAAAGACAGCGTGGAGTGGGCAGCACTGTATAGTGACGCAGCCGCTTTTTTTCGTGGAAGAATCCATGACAAGACGGCGCGGAGAGATTTTGAGGATCAGGCACTGGACTACTTTCCCCAGGCGCTCGATCTATTGTCAGGTTTGGAAGATGGGGATTACAAAACCCAGAGATTGACGATTTATCATCGAACCCGCTCCGACATTCTGGAAAACCGGGATCCGGAGGCCGCGCTCGATGCACTTTTTACCTCTTATGGTTACGCGAAGAATTGGTCTGCCGACGCGGTAAGTTTGACGCAATTGTTTGTCTCCAACCTGCTTAGAGACCAACCAACGCTGCTTACCGGGGAAAACCGGAAAAAAGTTTGGGCCTTTGTAAAGGAAACGCCGGACAGCAAATACAAGGGCTATATTCTTTCGTCCCTGTCTTCGAGCGCAAGCAATTGCCAAGAAGCGCAGGAGTTGCTGGTCTACAGCATGGACTACGACGAGAAAAACGGGAATTCCCGGGTTACGCCGACCCAGAAACTCATGCTGGCCATGATGCAGGGAAATCAGAGTCAGGTGATTCTGGAAATCAGGCTGCTCGCCTGCCTTGATCCGGACACCCTGCGCCGTTATGACTCGGACAAACAACTGCACACGTTCCTGCAGCGACAGTTTCCGGTCGAGACAAGGCAGGGGGACTGGTATACGTTGCTGGCAATGATTGAGGGTAAACTGGAATAGCTCACCTCTGAGCCGGTGATCGAGTAACGCAGTGATGCCACTCTCACCCGCAAATCACCATAAAAAAGGGCGACCCGAAGGTCGCCCTTTTTTTAGCATCCGACGTCAGACCGCTGACGCCCGATCATTCCCCTTACTCGTAATCGAACGAGAAGTCTTCAGCCTTCAGCTTCATGATGCTGCGGGTCGGCTTCAGGGCAGCGTCCGCATGCCCTTTGGCGCTGGGCAGCATGCGCTCGAAGTAGAATTCCGCAGTGGCCAGTTTGGCCTTGTAGAATTCTGCCGGCTCGTTACCACCGTTCTCCAGCTTGTCCTTGGCAACGCCCGCCTGGATGGCCCAGAAGTACGCCATCATGGCGTAGCCGCTGTACATCAGGAAGTCGTAGCTGGCGGTGGAGACCATGTCGCGATCTTTCGCGGCTACCAGCATGATGCGGGTAGTCAGGTAGTTCCACTCGGCGGCAATCTTCAGCAGCTTCCAGGCGAACGGACGCAGCTTGGGATCACGCAGGTTCTTGGTGCCGAAATCCACCAGCTTCTTGGTGAAGTCACGGACACACTTGCCCTTGGTGGTGAGCAGCACTTTACGGCCCAGCAGGTCGAGTGCCTGAATGCCGGTGGTGCCTTCGTACAGGGTGGAGATACGCGCATCACGCACGATCTGCTCCATGCCGTGTTCCTTGATGTAGCCGTGACCACCAAACACCTGCATGCCGTCATTGGCCACTTCCAGACCCTTCTCGGTAAGGAAGCCTTTCAGGATCGGCGTGAAGAAGCCCAGCTCGCTGTCCCAGTGCTCGTACTTCTCCATATCGTCTTCCAGGATGCCGGAAATCATGTTGTCGGCGTACTGGGCAGAGAAGTACAGCATGGCACGGCCGCCTTCGGCGATGGCCTTCTGTTTGAGCAGCATACGGCGCACGTCGCCGTGGTGGATCAGGCTGTCGGCGATGGCATCCGGTTCTTTCTTGCCGGACAGGGCACGCATGGACTTACGCTCTTTCGCGTAGGGCAGAGCGCCCTGATAAGACAGCTCGGCGTGGGCGATGCCCTGCATGGCGGTACCCAGACGGGCGGTGTTCATGAAGGTGAACATGCACTCCAGGCCCTTGTTCTCCGGACCGATCAGGAAGCCGGTGGCTTCGTCGAAGTTCATCACACAGGTGGCGGAAGCCTTGATGCCCATTTTCTTTTCCAGGGAACCCACGCTCACGCCATTGTCTTCACCGATCTTGCCCGGCAGGTACTTGGGCACGATGAACAGGGAGATACCCTTGGTGCCTTTCGGTGCGTCAGGCAGGCGAGCCAGCACGATGTGGACAATGTTTTCCACCATGTCGTGATCGCCGGAGGAGATGAAGATCTTGGTGCCGGAAATCTTGTAGGAACCATCTTTCTGCGGCTCGGCCTTGGTCTTTACCTGACCCAGGTCGGTACCACACTGCGGCTCGGTGAGACACATGGTGCCGCCCCAGGTGCCCTCGGTCAGCGGTACCAGGTATTCCTGCTTCTGTTCTTCGGAACCGTGCAGCTGGATGGTGTTCATGGCACCCAGGGACAGACCCGGGTACATGGAGAACGACCAGTTGGCGGTGGCCATCATTTCCTGCTTGATCAGGCCCAGGGACATGGGCAGACCCTGACCGCCGTACTCCACCGGGTGGCTCAGACCCTGCCAGCCGCCGGCCTGGAATTCTGCGTAGGCTTCCTTGAAGCCTTTCGGGGTATGCACCACGCCGTCTTTGAGGGTACAGCCTTCTTCGTCACCACTCTGGTACAGCGGGCCGATGGTGTTCTCACACAGCTTGGCCATTTCGCCAACGATCGCTTCCACCATGTCCGGAGTCGCATCTTCACCGTTGGGCAGCGACTTGTAGTGGCTTTCGAAATCAAATACTTCGTTCATCAAAAAGCGCATATCGCGCACGGGGGCCTTGTAATTCGGCATGGGAAATCCCTCGTCAGAATCAGTCAGGCTGTCATAAAGAACCTTTGAATAGTCTTTATCGGACAGCGGATCACGGGGCGCATTGTTGGGGAAAGCAAGGGCAAAGGCATTGACTGCCAAGGCGCAAAGGCCGCGGCGTTAGGGTGAATGGGTATTCACGGGGGATTGAGCTGCGAGCTGCTAGCCACGAGCTGAGAGGAAAACAAAAAAAACCGCAACGAAGCCGCTGTAGGAGCGCCGCTTGAGGCGCGAATCGGGCAATTGTAGGAGCTTGCCTGCAAGCGATCCGAGCCTAAGCGAGGTAAACTGGTTCGAGTTGCGAGTACCGGGTTTCGAAAGGCAGAACCTCAAACCTTGTACCGGCTACCGGTTTTAGGTTTTCGAAACTCGGTACTCGAAACTCGCTTCTGGAATCCTTACCTCGCCGAAGCTCGGATCGCCTGCGGGCAGGCTCCTACAGCGGCTCCGATCGCACCTCAAGGCACGTTCTACAGCGGCTTCATAGAAAGGGTTTGCTCGCCGCTATTTCTTCCCCTTCCAGCTGTACATGGACGTGGACACCCCGATCCGGTAGGCCACTTCGTCCCAGATCTTGCGGGGCAGGGCGGCCTTGAGCAGTTCGGTGGATTTGGCGATGGGGGGTTCGATCACGAAGCTGTCTTTTTTCAGCATGCCCTTGATGATGCTGTTCACCACCTTCTCCGGAGTGAGCATGGGGGTTAGCAGCGGCGTCTTCACGCCGTCGAACATGCCGGTGGAGATATAGCTGGGGCAGACCGTGGTCACATCCACGTTCTTGATTTTGCGCACATCCAGCTCCAGGCGGATGGATTCGGAGAAACCCACCACCGCCCATTTGCTGGCGGCATAGGTGCTGCCATAGGGCAGGCCCACAAAGGCAGAAGCGCTGGCGATGTTGACCAGATAGCCCTGTTTCGCCTTGATCAGATCATTGAGGAAGGCATGGGTGGTGGCCATCAGTCCTTCGCTGTTGATGCGAAAGGTATTGAGGTGCTGTTCCAGCTCCACTTGTTCGAACTCGCCACCGAACACCACCCCGGCATTATTGATCAGCGCCGTGATCGGGCCGACCTCGTCATGGAGCTTGTCGCGAAATTTGGCAATGGAGGCAATCTTGCTCACATCCAGTACATAGGCATGGGCCTTGCCGCCGGAGGCCTTGATCCGGTCGGCCACTTCGCGGGCCGCGGTGATGCGGCGGGCAGTCACGATCACCTCTGCCCCCTGCTTGGCAAACTCCTCCGCCATCAGTGCGCCAATGCCGGCGCCGGCGCCGGTGATCAGAATGCGGTGATTATCGAAACGGGCCATGTGAATTCCTTAGCTAAAGCTACAAGCTACAACGCGAGGGCAGCTTGTAGGGTGTTTGGACATTTTCGCCGCGATTCACCTCAGGGCGCGGGCACAGAGGTTCCGAATCAAAGAGCTTTTACCGCGCCTTGCAGCTTGAAGCTTGTCGCTTGCCGCGGCTTTTTACCCCGGCAGTTTCAGACCGGCTAGGGTTACCTTGCCGTCTTCCACGGACCTGGCGCGCAGACGCAGGCCGCTGACGCGTACCGTATCACCGACCACGGCCTGTTTGCCCACCTGTTTGGTAAACAGTTCTGCCACGGTCAGACCTTGCCAGAGAGGTGGCGGAGACTCGACGCCGTAGACGGCGATCAGCTGTGCCACCGGAGTCTGCCCCAGTACCGAGAAGTCACCATAATAGCGCTTTTCATCCGGACTTAATTGATGACAAAGATCAGACAGGGCCGACTTTTGGGACAGCGGCGCCAGCCAGGAAATCAAATCCCTGGCCTCGATCACCGGCTCATCCCGCAGGCTGTGCACGGAGTGGTTGCGATACAGCATGAGCGGGGTAAGGTCCTTGTCGGCGAGATCGGCCAGGGGCTTGCCCACGGCCTTGGCGCCGTCCTCGACCTGGAACTGCAGCAGATAACGATCCTGCGGGGCCGCCAGGGCGACGGTTTGCCGGGGTTCCGTGGACGGCGGGACGGATACCTTCAGGCGTCGCGCCATGAACCGCAGACTGGCACCTTGGCCGATCAGGGAAATCAGCACCACCACCAGGGTGATATCAAACAGCAGATAGGTCTGTTCCACCCCGGCCAATAGCGGGAACACGGCCAGGACAATGGGTACCGCACCGCGCAGCCCGGTCCAGGCGATAAATATTTCCTCGCGCCCGGTGAAGCGGAAGGGCAGCAGGCTGATCCACACAGCCATGGGGCGGGCCAACAACATCAGGAAGGCAGCCACGGCCAGCGCCCAGGGAAGGTTTTCGGTAAGCCGCGACGGGGTTACCAGCAAGCCGAGGATCAGGAACATACCGGACTGGGCCAGCCAGGCCATGGAGTCCATGGACTTGAGCACGTTGTCACCGGTGCCGCCACGGCGATTCCCGGCCACCAGCCCGGTAAGATAGATGGCCAGAAAACCGGAGCCACCGGCCAGATTGGTCACCGCAAATACCATGGCACCACCACTGCACAACAGCAGCGCATGGAGCCCTTCGTTGCTGCGCACCCGAAGCAACAGTTCACTGATTACCGCACCCAGCACCAGCCCGAACAGGATGCCCAGCCCGAACTGTTGCAGCAAGGTGTTGAGCATGCCGAAGCCCCATTTGGCATCGGGATCCACCAGCATGCCCACCAGCATCAGGGTAATGAAGATGGCCATGGGATCGTTGAGGCCGGATTCGATCTCCAGGGTGCTGGCCACCCGTTCGTTGAGCTTTACTCCGGCCCCTTTGATGACACTGAATACCGCCGCCGCATCGGTGGAACCGACAATGCCACCCAGCAACAGGCCCACTCGCCAGTCCACCCCCATCAGCCAGGTGGCAAAGGCGCCCACCAGGCCGGCGGAAATGGCCACGCCCAGGGTGGCCAGGCTCAGGGCCGGTTTCAGGCCCAGCTTGAAGGTGCTGAGCCGGGTGCGCAGACCGCCGTCCAGCAGGATCACCGCCAGAGCGATATTGCCGATCACATAGGCGGTGGAGAAGTCATCAAACTCGATGCCACCGATGCCGTCCTCCCCGGCCAGCATCCCCACCACCAGAAAAATCAGCAACGACGGCACCCCGAACCGGGCGCTCAGCGAGCCCAGCAGCAGGCCGGTGAACATCAGACCGGTGCCGATCAGCAGATAGAGGTTGAGAGAATCCAAGGGGGTTTCCGGTTAAGTGAGCTTGGGGTTCTATAGTAGAATAGCTTACACGCAACAAGCTGCATGCTACACGCCCTGCCGTAGGAGCGTCGCTGGCGGCGCGATTCCAGCCAGGATCAAACGCAGTTTCACCACAGAGGTCACAGAGATCACTGAGCCAAGAAGGTTTTAATCTCTGTGTGCTCTGTGCCCTCTGTGGTAAATACTCCTTTCAGGGTTTTGGCTATCGCGCCGCCAGCGACGCTCCTACGGCAGAGGTTGTGTTGCGTGTCGCGCAATGCTTGCAGCGTGCCGCGTTGTCTTTATACTAGCGCGCCCTTTTGATCATATTTTGAGCAGCAGGCCAGCCTGCAAGGTGTTTGACCATGGACTATTCCCAGCGTTTTGGCGTGATCGTGATCGGTGGCGGTCATGCCGGTACCGAAGCCGCCCTGGCGTCTGCGCGCATGGGCGTGTCCACCCTGCTGCTCACCCACAATATCGAAACCCTGGGCCAGATGAGCTGTAACCCGGCCATCGGTGGTATCGGCAAGAGTCATCTGGTACGCGAAATTGATGCCCTGGGCGGCGCCATGGCCCGCGCCACCGATAAAGGCGGCATCCAGTTTCGCGTGCTCAACGCCCGCAAGGGGCCGGCGGTGCGCGCCACCCGTGCCCAGGCCGATCGCATCCGCTACAAGGCCGCCATCCGCGAAACCCTGGAAAATCAGCAAAACCTGACTATCTTCCAGCAGCCGGTTGATGACCTGATCGTGGACAATGGCCGCTGTGTCGGCGCGGTGACCAACATGGGCCTGCGTTTCCATGCCGATGCGGTGGTGCTGTGTACCGGCACCTTCCTGGGCGGCGTCATCCATATCGGCATGGACAACCATCAGGGTGGCCGTGCCGGCGACCAGCCGTCCAATGCCCTGGCGCGTCGTCTTCGCGAGCTGCCGTTCCGGGTGGACCGCCTCAAGACCGGCACCCCGCCGCGCATCGACGGCAAGAGTGTGGATTTTTCGGTGATGGAAGAGCAGTGGGGCGATACCCCGCTGCCGGTGATGAGCTATCTGGGCAAGGTGGAAGAGCACCCGCGCCAGATCTGCTGCTATATCACCCACACCAATGCGCAGACCCACGACATCATTCGCAGTGGCTTTGATCGCAGCCCCATGTTCACCGGCGTCATTGAAGGCACCGGCCCGCGTTATTGCCCGTCCATCGAGGACAAGGTGAATCGCTATCCGGACAAGGATACCCACCAGATCTTTGTGGAACCGGAAGGCCTGGACACCCACGAGCTGTACCCCAACGGCATCTCCACCAGCCTGCCCTTTGATGTGCAGCTGCAGGCGGTGCGTTCCATCCGGGGCTTCGAGAACGCGCACATTACGCGTCCGGGCTATGCTATCGAGTACGACTTCTTCAATCCCCAGGATCTCAAGCACAGCCTGGAGACCAAGCACATGCCGGGGCTGTTCTTTGCCGGCCAGATCAATGGCACCACCGGCTATGAAGAAGCTGGTGCCCAGGGGTTGCTGGCGGGCCTGAATGCGGCGCGCCTGAGCATGGAACAGGACGCCTGGACCCCGCGTCGGGACGAGGCCTACATCGGTGTGCTGGTGGATGACCTGATCACCATGGGCACCCAGGAGCCTTACCGCATGTTCACCAGCCGCGCCGAATACCGGCTGCTGCTGCGCGAGGACAATGCCGATCTGCGCCTCACCGAAAAAGGCCGCGAGCTGGGGCTGGTGGATGACGAGCGCTGGGCTGCCTTCAATGCCAAGCGCGAAGGCATGGTAAAGGAAGAGCAGCGTTTGAAAAGCACCTGGGTCCGCCCGCAGACCCCGGAAGCGGAAGCCGTGAATGCGCTGATCGAAAAACCCCTGACCCGGGAATACAGCCTGCTGGATCTGCTCAAGCGCCCGGAAATGGATTACGCCAGCCTGGCAGAAGCGGTACAGCTGGGTGACACGCCGGCTGCCGACGTGGTCGAGCAGATGGAAATTCTCGCCAAGTATGCCGGCTATATTGATCGTCAGACCGACGAGATCGAAAAACTGCGCGCCGCGGAAACCACCCCGCTGCCGGCAGACTTCGACTATGAACAGGTGAAAGGCCTGTCCAACGAAGTGAAGCAGAAGCTGGGTACCGTGCGCCCGGAAACCCTCGGCCAGGCGGGCCGCATCCCGGGGGTTACCCCGGCGGCCATCTCCCTGCTGATGATCTACCTGAAAAAGCACCAGCATCAGAAAAAGGCCGCGAAACAGGCATGACCTCACCGACAATTCTGGCTGACACCCTGTCCCGGGGCATTGACGCCCTGGGCGTTTCCCTGAACGAAGACCAGCAGCGTCTGCTGCTCAACTACGTCGAGCTGCTGGTGAAGTGGAACCAGGCCTACAACCTCACCGCCATCCGGGACCCGCTGGAAATGGTTACCCGCCACCTGCTCGACTCCCTGGCGGTACTGCCCTTCGTTGACGATGGCGACACCCTGGATGTGGGCACGGGGGCGGGCATTCCCGGCATCATTCTGGCCGTGTCCCGCCCGCAGCAATCCTTCACCCTGCTCGATTCCAACGGCAAGAAGACCCGTTTTGTGCGTCAGGCGCGCCGGGAACTGGGGCTGGATAACGTGGAGGTTGTACACGGTCGCGTGGAACAGTACCGTAAAGCACCATCACAAATTATTTGCCGTGCCTTTGCCTCCTTGTCGGACATGCTGGCGCTCATGACGCCCATAATGACCGACAATACTCGTTTGCTGGCCATGAAAGCGGCCAGCACGGAAGAGGAGCTGGCCACCTTGCCCGCACAGTGGCAGGGGCACCACCACACCCTGACGGTTCCCGGGCTGGATGAGCCGAGAACCCTGGTGGTGGTGAACAAGGCCTGATGCCTGTGTTCCGGGCATCACCGGATTGATTGTGGGAGCTTGCCTGCAAGGAATTTCCGTTGAGCAAGGGCAAATCGCGTCCGGCGTCCAGCCTCTGGCGTCCGGCGTACTATCAAGGAGAACACCGTGACCACCGTATTTGCCGTAGCGAACCAGAAGGGCGGCGTGGGGAAGACAACCAGCAGTGTGAATCTGGCCGCGTCACTGGCCGCCACCCGCAAGAAGGTGCTGCTGGTAGACATTGACCCCCAGGGCAATGCGACCACCGGCTCCGGGGTGGACAAGTTCGACACCGACTACACCATCTACGATGTCCTCTGTGACGAGGTCCCCACCGAGCAGGCCATTGTGGCCACGCCGGAAGACAGCGGCTTTGACCTGATTACCGCCAATGGTGATCTCACCGCCGCCGAAGTGCAGCTGCTGGAGATGAAGTCCCGGGAATTCCGTCTGCGCAATGCGCTGGCCCGCATTCGCGACAACTACGACTACATCCTCATCGACTGCCCGCCATCCCTGAACATGCTCACCGTCAATGCATTGACGGCGGCGGATTCGGTGATTGTGCCGATCCAGTGCGAGTACTACGCCCTGGAAGGCCTCACCGCGCTGATGAACACCATCGAGAAGATCCGCACGGTGCTCAACCCCAAGCTGCACATCGGCGGCCTGCTGCGCACCATGTACGACCCGCGCAACAGCCTGTCCAACGATGTCTCCAACCAGCTGATCAGCCACTTTGGCGACAAGGTCTACCGCACCATCATTCCGCGCAACGTGCGGTTGGCGGAAGCGCCCAGCCACGGCGCGCCGGTGATCACCTATGATCCCAAGTCCCGTGGTGCGGTAAGCTACCTGGCCCTGGCCGGCGAGATCCTGCGCCGCGAACAGGCCCTCAAGAATCAGCCTGCGGCGGCATCGTGATCGCCGCAGCCGGTACCGTATTATTCAGCGGGCAGCCTTTGCCCGCAGCGTCCGACGTCCGACGTCCGACCCTCGACGTTTTTAAGGATTAACCATGGCGGCAAAGCGTAAGCGCGGTCTCAGCAAGGGCCTGGATGCCCTGCTCAGCAGCAACGAGTCCTACCAGCAACGGCAGCAGGATGAAGTCAGCATCCAGCAGGCCGAGGGGCAGCCGGATCCAGTGAACCAGCCACCCCGCGATGGCGACCTTCGCCACCTGCCGGTGGAATACATGGAGCGCGGCCGCTACCAGCCCCGTCGTGACATGTCCCCGGATGCGCTGGAAGAACTGGCCGAATCCATCCGTGCCCAGGGCGTCATGCAGCCCATCGTGGTCCGCCCGCTGGGTGAAAAGCGCTTCGAGATTATCGCCGGTGAGCGTCGCTGGCGTGCCGCCCAGATGGCCGAGCTGGAGACCATTCCGGCGGTGATCCGCGAAGTGCCGGATGAAGCGGCCATTGCCATGGCCCTGATCGAGAACATCCAGCGGGAAAACCTCAACCCCATGGAAGAGGCCATCGCGCTGGGCCGCCTGAAAGAAGAATTCGGTCTTACTCACCAGCAGGTGGCGGATGCGGTGGGTAAATCCCGTGCCATGGTGACCAACCTGCTGCGCCTGATGAGCCTGGAATCAGACGTCAAAAAACTGCTGGAGCATGGTGACCTGGAAATGGGCCATGCCCGTGCCCTGCTCGCCCTTGAAGGCAACAAGCAGATTGAAGCGGCCCGTACGGTCGTCGCGAAGGGGCTGTCCGTGCGCCAGACTGAAGAGCTGGTGCGGGATTTCGAAAAGGCCAAACCTGCCAAGCCTGCCCAAGTGAAGGAAGATCCCAACGTGAAGGCCCTGGTCAACGACCTGTCCGAGCGCCTGGGTGCACCGGTGCAACTGCAGTCCGGTCAGGGCGGCAAGGGCAAGCTGGTGATCAGCTATAACAACCTGGATGAGCTGGATGGCATCCTGGCCCATATCAAGTAGTCACGCCCGACGCTGAACCTCCCAATCCGCCTCTGGCTTCTGTGGGACCGTGCCTGCACGCGATTTTCGCCATTCGCGTGCAACAGGCGCGTTCCCGCCTTGCAGCAAAGCCCGGCGCCTGACGGCTGAAAACGGATTGGGCGTAGGTAAACAAATATATTTCCCCGGGCCTGAATCTGGTTCGGTACAGGCGGGGAAAAGCCTTGGGGTAATCGGCTCTCCCAATCAGGGTTAACTTTGACCAACAATCCACGCTCTATGGTTGCGAGTTGCGTGCCAACTCCATATACTTCGCCGCGCTAACGATCAGGGTGCCCAAGACCTTGCGCCTGGTGCGGCATCAACTTGCATCAGCCCAGAGGCTTCACGGTGACCACCAGCAACGAATTCCAGCCTCACAGAACATTGTTCTGGGGGTTAATGCGCGCTCAACTAGCCGCCATTGTGGTTTTCGCGCTGTTGGTGACGGCACTGGCCGGCACCTTCTCCGGCCTGGTAGCGGCCTGGGGAGGCACTATCAGCCTGATCGCTTATGCCTGGGGCGGTTTCCAGATATGGATGCACCCCGGTAACCGTGCGCCAAAGCGCATGGCCACCGCCGCAATGAGGGCGGAGATGGGCAAGATCGCAATCATGTTGTTGCTGTTCTGGCTCACTTTCTCCAAGGTCCCTGAAGCGCGGGAAATGAAGATTGCAATGGTTCTGCTGTTAGGCTTCCTGATCGCCCAGGTCGTGGGCTGGATTCAGGTGGCGCGTCTCGACGGACGCACAGCAGGGCAAGACGGGCAAAACGACTGAGACTGTAGGCATTCTATGGCTGGTAGTAACGCGCAAGACTACATCAAGCATCACTTGGGTAATCTGACCTATGGCGAACTGCCAGCAGGCTATGTCCGTGAGTGTGACGGCCGCGATACGCAAACCCTGACCGAAAGCACCTGGACCTTTGCCTGTAACGGTAATGAAGCCAAAGACATGGGCTTCGCGGCATTCCACGTGGATTCCCTCGCCTGGTCTGGCGGTCTCGGCATCATCATGTGCCTGTTGTTCTGGATGGGTGCCCGCAAGGCCACCGCCGGCGTTCCTTCCGGCTTCCTGAACTTCGTTGAAACCATTATCGAATTTATTGATACCCAGGTTCGCGACTCCTTCCACGGCAAGAGCAAACTGGTGGCGCCGCTGTCACTGGTGATTTTCTGCTGGGTGTTCCTGATGAACCTGATGGATCTGATCCCGGTTGATTTCGTTCCGGGCACCTTTAGCTGGATCATGACTTCCTTCTTCGGCTGGACCGCCCAGGAAGCCTACTTCAAGATCGTGCCCAGCACCGACCCGAACATTACCCTGTCCATGTCCTTCTCTGTGATGCTGCTGGTGATCTTCTTCACCATCAAGGCAAAAGGTGTGGGCGGTTTCGTGGGTACCCTCACATTGCATCCGTTCGAGGCCAGCAACCCGGTCCTGAAGGCTCTGCTGATGCCTGTGAACCTGCTGCTGGAGACCATTGGTCTGCTGGCCAAGCCGGTTTCACTGGGTCTGCGACTGTTCGGCAACATGTACGCCGGTGAGTTCGTATTCATTATGTTGGCTGCCATGATGGGCGCCTGGCAGTTCATTGGTGCCTGGCCCTGGGCGGTATTCCACATTCTGGTAATCACCCTGCAGGCATTTATCTTCATGGTACTCACTATCGTGTACCTGAGCATGGCGGTCGAAGACCACTAAGATTTTTTAAACCGGTTTTTAATTAAACCAACCAAGCACTTAACGGGAGTGTAAAGATGGAAGGCATTCAATTTCTTGCTGCTGCTATCGTAGCTGGCCTCGCGGCCATCGGCGCAGGTCTGGGCTTCGGCATGATGGGTGGCCGTTTTCTCGAGTCAGTAGCTCGTCAGCCTGAACTGGCTCCGATGCTGCAAACCCGCATGTTCATCATCGCTGGTCTGCTGGATGCTGTGCCGATTATCTGTATCGCTATCGCGTTCCTGCTGATCTTCCAGTAATCGATCGCGTTTGATCCGGTAAATTACCTAACGCGATTGAGGTGATGGCATGAACATCAACATGACGATCATCGGCCAGGCTATCTGGTTCGCATTGTTCGTATTCTTCTGCATGAAGTTCGTCTGGCCGCCCATTTCCCGGGCCCTGGAAGAGCGCAAGCAGAAAATTGCCGAGGGCCTGAGTGCCGCAGACCGCGCTGAGCGCGATCTGGAACTGGCGCAGGAAAAGGCGACCGCCAATCTCAAAGAAGCTAAAGAGAAGGCGGCCGAAATCATTGATCAGGCCAATCGCCGGGCTAATCAGATTGTGGATGAGGCAAAAGAAGCCGCGCGCACCGAAGGTGAGCGTCTGGTTGCCAAGGCCCAGTCTGAGATTGACCAAGAAGTTAATCGGGCTCGCGAGCAGCTGCGTAAAGAAGTTGCCGTACTGGCGTTGAGCGGTGCCGAAAAGGTACTGGGCGGCGAAGTAAACCAGGACGCGCACAAGCAGATGCTTGAGCAGCTGGCGGCTGAACTCTGAGACTACGGGTAACCCATGGCTGAACTGACCACCATCGCACGCCCCTACGCCAAGGCCGCCTTTGTTTTTGCAAAGGAACAAGGCGCCCTGGACAAGTGGGAAAAGATGCTGGGCCTGGCAGCAGCAGTGGCAGGTGATGCCAGCATGCGTGCTTACCTTGACCAGCCGGAACTGGATGACGCCGCCAAGGTTTCTGCCTTTGCAGAAGTCTGCGGTGAAGAACTCGACGAAAGCGGGCGCAACTTCGTTGCGCAGCTGGCGCAGAACAAGCGTCTGCCGCTGTTGCCGATCATCCTGCAACTGTTCCATGAGCTTCTTGCTGCGGAACAGCAGTTCACCGATGTGGAGCTGGTCTCCGCATTCGAGATGGACGACGCTGTTACCGAAAAGCTGGTAGCCGCTTTGAAAAAACGCCTTGGCACCGACGTGAATGTCACCACGTCTGTGGACCAGTCCCTGATTGGAGGCGTGCTGGTGCGAGCCGGCGATACCGTAATTGATGGCAGTGTGCGTGGCAGACTGAACCGTCTGGCAGAGCAACTGAACTCTTGAGTTTGAGGGATTAGAGATGCAGCAACTCAACCCGTCCGAAATCAGCGAGATTATCAAGTCGCGCATCGCGAAACTTGATACCTCCACCGAAGCACGTAACGAAGGTACGGTGGTTTCCGTATCTGACGGTATTGTGCGTATTCACGGTCTTGCCGATGTAATGTTCGGTGAGATGATCGAGTTTGAGGGCGGCATCTATGGCATGGCCCTTAACCTTGAGCAGGATTCCGTTGGCGCCGTGGTACTGGGCGACTACCTGGGTCTGGCCGAAGGTCAGAAGGTACGTTGTACTGGCCGCATCCTGGAAGTTCCGGTAGGTCCGGAGCTGCTGGGTCGTGTCGTTGACGCCCTGGGTACTCCCATCGACGGTAAAGGTCCGGTTAACGCCGCCATTACCGACGCCGTAGAAAAGGTAGCGCCTGGGGTTATCTGGCGTAAGGAAGTTAACGAGCCGGTTCAAACTGGCTACAAGGCGATCGACTCCATGGTGCCGATCGGCCGTGGTCAGCGTGAGCTGATCATTGGTGACCGTCAGATTGGTAAGACTGCCGTTGCTGTCGATGCCATCATTGCCCAGAAGGGTACCGGCGTTAAGTGTATCTACGTTGCGGTTGGCCAGAAGCAGTCCACCATCGCCAACGTGGTACGCAAGCTGGAAGAGCACGGTGCAATGGATCACACCATCATCGTTGCCGCTTCCGCATCCGACCCGGCTTCCATGCAGTTCCTGGCACCGTTTGCCGGCTGCGCCATGGGCGAGTACTTCCGCGACCGCGGTGAAGACGCCCTGATCGTATACGATGACCTGACCAAGCAAGCCTGGGCATATCGTCAGATTTCCCTGCTGCTGCGTCGTCCGCCGGGCCGTGAAGCTTATCCTGGTGACGTGTTCTACCTGCACTCCCGTCTGCTGGAGCGCGCCGCCAAGGTCAACGAAGAATACGTTGAGCAGTTCACCAACGGTGAAGTGAAAGGCAAGACCGGTTCCCTGACCGCACTGCCGATCATTGAAACCCAGGGTGGTGACGTTTCCGCCTTCGTACCGACCAACGTGATCTCCATCACCGATGGTCAGATCTTCCTGGAAACCGACCTGTTCAACTCCGGCATCCGTCCGGCCATGAACGCCGGTGTGTCTGTATCCCGTGTAGGTGGTGCAGCCCAGACCAAGATCATCAAGAAGCTCGGCGGTGGTATCCGTCTGGCACTGGCCCAGTACCGTGAACTGGCGGCATTCGCCCAGTTCGCTTCAGACCTCGACGATTCTACTCGCGAGCAGCTGGAGCATGGTCAGGCCGTGACCGAGCTGATGAAGCAGAAGCAGTACAGCCCGATGAGCGTTGCTGACATGGGTGTTGTTCTGTACGCCGCCAACGAAGGTTACCTGAAAGGTATCGAGATCGAGAAAATCGGTCCCTTCGAAACGGCCATGCTGGACTACATGAACAGCGAAAAGAAAGCGTTGATGGACAAGATCAACGAGAAGGGTGACTACAACGGCGACATCGAGGGCGAGATCAAGGAATCTCTCGATCAGTTCAAAGCCACCCAGACCTGGTAATTCGCTGATAAAAGGTACTTCCTATGGCCAGCGGTAAAGAGATCAAAGGCAAGATTGCCAGCGTCCAGAGCACGAAAAAGATTACTCGTGCGATGGAAATGGTGGCAGCTTCCAAGATGCGTAAGGCACAAGAGCGTATGGCGGCTAGCAAGCCGTACGCCAGCCGCATGCGTCAGGTGGTTGCCCATCTGGCCAATGCTGATCTGGAATACCGGCACAGCTACCTGCAAGAGCGGGAAGTAAAGAACGTTGGCTACATCGTAGTGACCTCCGACCGGGGTCTCTGCGGTGGTCTCAACGTGAACCTGCTCAAGAATGTCGTTACCAGCGCGAAAGCGTGGGAAGAAAAAGGCGCCAAGGCCCAGTACTGCGTAGTGGGCAGCAAAGGTGTTTCCTTCTTCAAAAGCGTAGGCGGCAATGTGGAAGCCACGGTCAACGGTCTGGGGGATACCCCGCACCTGAACGACCTGATCGGTTCCATCAAGGTAATGCTGAATGCTTATGACAATGGTGAGATCGACCGTCTGTACATCGTGTACAACGAATTCGTGAACACCATGACCCAGGCGCCCACAAATATTCAGCTGCTGCCGCTTGAAGCGTCAGAAGATGAAGCGATGAAGCGTCACTGGGACTACATTTACGAGCCTGCCCCGAAAGAGCTCCTCGACGAACTGCTGGTGCGGTTCATTGAGTCTCAGGTGTATCAGGGTGTGGTTGAAAACAATGCCTGTGAGCAGGCAGCGCGTATGATCGCGATGAAAGCGGCCAGCGATAACGCCGGTGACATCATTCGTGATCTGCAGTTGGTGTACAACAAGGCACGCCAGGCTGCAATTACGCAGGAAATCTCCGAAATCGTTGGTGGTGCTGCTGCGGTCTGATCTGTCAGCAGACAGTGAAAAACACGCGGCAAAAACGCAAGTTAAGAGGATGCAAGCATGAGTAGCGGTCGTATTGTTCAGATCATCGGTGCTGTGATCGACGTGGAATTTCCGCGCGAAAACGTGCCGAAGGTATATGACGCCCTCACCGTGGACGGTACTGAAACCACGCTGGAAGTTCAGCAGCAGCTGGGCGACGGCGTTGTCCGTACCATCGCCATGGGCTCCACCGAAGGTCTGAAGCGTGGTCTCGGCGTGACTGACTCCGGTGAGCCGATTCAGGTTCCGGTAGGCACCAAGACCCTGGGCCGTATCATGGACGTGCTGGGTCGCCCGATCGACGAAGCCGGTCCTATCGGTGAAGAAGAGCGCATGCCGATTCACCGTGCTGCTCCTACTTACGCCGACCAGGCAGCCACCAACGAACTGCTGGAAACCGGTATCAAGGTAATCGACCTGGTTTGCCCCTTCGCGAAAGGCGGTAAGGTTGGTCTGTTCGGTGGTGCGGGTGTAGGTAAAACCGTAAACATGATGGAGCTGATCCGGAACATCGCGATCGAGCACTCCGGTTTCTCCGTGTTTGCCGGTGTGGGTGAGCGTACTCGTGAGGGTAACGACTTCTACCACGAAATGAAGGACTCCAACGTACTGGATAAAGTATCGCTGGTTTACGGTCAGATGAACGAGCCGCCGGGTAACCGTCTGCGTGTGGCACTGACCGGTCTGACCATGGCCGAGAAATTCCGTGACGAAGGTCGTGACGTACTGTTCTTCGTGGATAACATCTACCGTTACACCCTGGCCGGTACCGAAGTATCTGCTCTGCTGGGTCGTATGCCTTCTGCGGTAGGTTATCAGCCGACCCTGGCGGAAGAGATGGGTGTTCTGCAGGAACGTATTACCTCTACCAAGGTGGGTTCCATCACCTCCGTACAGGCCGTATACGTACCCGCGGATGACTTGACTGACCCCTCTCCGGCGACCACCTTTGCTCACCTGGATTCCACTGTATCCCTGAGCCGTGACATTGCGTCCAAAGGTATCTACCCGGCGATCGACCCGCTGGATTCCACTTCTCGTCAGCTGGATCCGCTGGTAATCGGTCAAGAGCACTACGACATTGCTCGTGGCGTTCAGATGGTGCTTCAGCGCTTCAAGGAGCTGAAGGACATCATCGCCATCCTGGGTATGGATGAGCTGTCTGAAGAAGACAAGCAGGTTGTATCTCGCGCCCGTAAGATCGAGCGTTTCCTGTCCCAGCCGTTCTTCGTGGCAGAAGTATTTACCGGTTCCCCCGGCAAGTACGTTTCCCTGAAGGACACTCTGGCAGGTTTCCGCGGTATTCTTGACGGTGACTATGACCACATTCCGGAGCAGGACTTCTACATGAAGGGTTCTATCGACGAAGTGGTAGAAGCCTACAACAAGCGTAGCAAGTAACCTCCACCGGGAGACAAGCAAATGGCGATGACCGTGCATTGCGACATTGTAAGTGCAGAACGCCAGCTGTTCTCCGGCCTGGTTGAAATCGTGGTAGCTTCCGGTGTGGAAGGTGACCTCGGTATCATGCCTGGCCACGCCCCGCTCCTGACCCGGCTCAAGCCGGGCCCGGTACGGGTGAAGAAGCAGAATGGTGAAGAAGAAGTGTTCTACGTATCCGGCGGCTTCCTGGAAGTGCAGCCGAAGCTGGTCACCGTACTGGCGGATACGGCAGAACGTGCCGACAACATGGACGAAGCCGCTGCCGAGCAGGCGAAACAGCGCGCCAAAGAAGCGCTGGAAGGGAAGAGCTCCGAAATGGATTACTCCCGCGCCGCCGCTACACTGGCCGAGGCTGTTGCCCAGTTGCGTGCAATTCAACAGTTGAAGAAGAAAGGGCGGTAAGCACTTTTTGCAATTCTTCAACACAGAAGGGGGTAGCCAAGTGCTACCCTTTTTTGTTTGTGTTTGGGATACAGTCAAAGGCGGGGCCATAAACGGACCAGGACAGGATCCGGGCAACGCAGTGAAACGATAAGGACAGGGTATGAGTCTAGCGGTAGTGGTGCTTGCAGCCGGTAAAGGTACGCGCATGAAAAGTGCGCTGCCGAAGGTACTTCACGCCGTGGCCGGCAAGGCCATGGTCCAGCATGTGGTTGATGCAGCCAGCAGCCTGAATGCGGATAACACCGTGGTGGTATACGGCCATGGCGGCGATCAGGTCAAAGCCACCGTCTCTGCCAATAACCTGCAGTGGGCCGAGCAGGCCGAACAGCTCGGTACCGGCCATGCCGTTGCCCAGGCCATGCCTGCCGTGAAGGAAGACATCGTACTGGTCCTCTACGGTGATGTACCGCTGATCCGCCCCGAGACCCTGCGCGACTTCGTCGAATGCGTGGATGACAAGACCCTGGCCCTGATGACCCTGACCCTGGACGACCCCAGCGGCTATGGCCGTATCGTCCGTGATGGCCAGAACAACGTGCAGCGCATCGTTGAACAGAAAGATGCCACCGACAACGAACTGGGCATTCAGGAAATCAACACCGGCATCCTCGCCTGCACCCGCGCGTTTCTCGCCGATTGCCTGCCCAAGCTGTCCAGCAACAATGCCCAGGGTGAGTACTACCTCACTGATGTTATCGCCATGGCGGTGCAGTCCGGCCTCACCGTGGAAACCCTGCAGCCGCAATTTGCCTGGGAAGTGGACGGCGTCAACGACCGCGTGCAGCTGTCCCGCCTGGAGCGTATCTACCAGCTGGCCCAGGCCGAGTCCCTGATGCGCGATGGCGTCACCCTGCGTGATCCGGCCCGGCTGGATATCCGCGGTAGCGTGCAGATCGCCAGCGATGTGATCATCGACGTGAACGTGATCCTGGAAGGGGATGTGACCATCGAAGAAGGCGTCACCATCGGCCCCAACTGCATCATCCGCGATGCCAACATCGGCGCCGGTACCGTTATCGAAGCCAACAGCCTGATTGATGGCGCCGTGGTCGGTGACAACTGCACCATCGGTCCCTATGCGCGCCTGCGCCCCGGCACCGAACTGGCCGACAAGGCCAAGATCGGCAACTTTGTGGAAACCAAGAAGTCCTATGTGGGTGAGGGCTCCAAGGTGAACCACCTGACATATATCGGCGACAGCCAGATCGGCAAGGGCGTCAACGTGGGCGCGGGCACCATTACCTGTAACTATGATGGGGTAAACAAGTTCCAGACCATCATGAAAGACGGTGCCTTCATCGGCTCCAATTCTTCGCTGGTGGCACCGGTCACCATCGGCGAAAATGCCACCGTGGGTGCCGGCAGTACCGTCACCAAGGACGTGGATGACAACGGCTTGGCCGTGGCCCGTGGCCAGCAGCGCAACGTGGCCAACTGGAAACGCCCCAGCAAAAAGTAAAACCACTTTGTAGCCGCCATGCTGACATGGCGATGGGCCGGCAGCGCAGCGCGTTGCCCGCCCAACCAGCGAAATTAGGGAAAAGACATGTGTGGAATCGTCGGCGCCATTGCCCAGCGTAACGTGGGCAACATCCTCATCACCGGCCTCAAGCGCCTGGAATACCGCGGTTATGACAGTGCCGGTGTGGCCCTGCTCAACGACAACGGCATTACCCGGGTGCGTCGACAGGGCAAGGTAGCCGGCCTTGAGGCTGCAGTCAGCGAAATCCAGGCCGCCGGTTACACCGGTGTGGCGCACACCCGCTGGGCCACCCACGGCAAGCCCTCCGAAGCCAACGCCCACCCGCACATGTCCGGCAGCGATCTGGCCCTGGTGCACAATGGCATCATCGAAAACTTTCAGGAACTGAAAGACGAACTGCAAAGCCAGGGCTACGACTTCACCTCCCAGACCGATACCGAAGTCATCGTGCACCTGCTCCACCAGATTCTGGAAACCGGCGTGGATCTGTTCACCGCCGTCCAGCAAGTGGTCAAGAAACTGGATGGTGCCTATGCCCTGGGTGTCATCCACAAGGCCGAGCCCCACAAGCTCATCGCCGTGCGCTCCGGCAGCCCGCTGGTAATTGGTCTGGGTATCGATGAAAACTACATCGCCTCCGATCAGCTGGCCCTGTTGCCAGTCACCAACCGCTTTATCTTCCTGGAAGAAGGCGACCAGGCAGAAATCACCATTGAAGGCGTGCGCATCGTCGATGCCGACGGCCATGCGGTGGCGCGCGACGCCCATGAATTCGATGGCACCCACGAAGATGCCGAGAAAGGCGAATACCGCCACTACATGCAGAAGGAAATCTTCGAGCAGCCAGCCGCCATCCAGAAAACCCTGGAAGACCGTATCGAGTCCCCGGCCAAATTGATCAATGCCTTCGGCGAAAAAGCCCCGGCCATCTTCGACAAGGTCAAAACCGTACAGATCGTTGCCTGCGGTACCAGCTATCACGCCGGCATGGTGGCCCGTTACTGGCTCGAAGATATCGCCGGCATCCCCTGCCAGGTGGAAGTGGCCAGTGAGTTCCGCTACCGCAGGCACGTGGTACCGGAAGGCACCCTGTTCGTGACCATATCCCAGAGCGGCGAAACCGCCGACACCCTGGCGGCCCTGCGTGATACCAATTCGCCCAACTACGTGGGGCGTCTGGCCATCTGCAATGTGGACAGCTCCTCCCTCGTGCGCGAATCCGAGCTGGTATTCCTCACCAAGGCTGGCCCGGAAATCGGTGTCGCCTCCACCAAGGCCTTCACCACCCAGCTGGCCGGCCTGCTGATGATGGTGCTGGCCCTAGGCCGCCAGAAAGGTCTGGCCGACAGCGAAATCGAAAACATCCTCGATGAACTGCGCCAGCTGCCCAACCTGATCGAGCAAGCGGCCTCCCTGGACAAGCCCATCGAAAAACTGGCCGAGCATTTCGTGGAAAAACACCACGCCCTGTTCCTCGGCCGTGGCGTCCACTTCCCGGTGGCCCTGGAAGGCGCCCTCAAGCTCAAGGAAATCTCTTACATCCACGCCGAAGCCTACGCCGCCGGCGAACTCAAGCACGGCCCCCTGGCCCTGGTAGACAGCGACATGCCGGTGGTCTCCGTGGCGCCCAACGACGAACTGCTGGAAAAACTCAAATCCAACCTCCAGGAAGTCCGCGCCCGGGGCGGTGAGCTGTACGTGTTCGCCGACAAGAACGCCCATGTGAAAGAAGGCGAGGGCATCCACGTGCTGAACATGCCCGCCGTGCCGGAAACCATTGCGCCGATCGTGTACACCGTGCCGCTGCAGTTGCTTAGCTATCATGTGGCGGTGCTGCGGGGGACGGATGTGGATCAGCCGCGGAATCTGGCGAAGTCGGTGACGGTGGAGTAAACGGCAATTAATAATTAATAGTGAATAGTTAATAACGAGCCCGGCGTTGCCGGGCTTTTTTGTGGGCGGTGGCGTAATGATCTCAATGGGCACGGTAGACATGGGAGGGTTGGTTTGTAAGATATGGCTTACAGAAAATGCTAATTAATTGATATAGAGTGAACTGAGTTCGCTGGCGTAAGAGGGGAGATAAATGATAAATACTGGTCTTTCACTTTTTATCAGATACTTCGGGAAGGGTGTGCACGATGCAAGGCGCGACACCGATGCGGGTGATCAACAAGGTCGATTTGGCGCCGTTGGTGGTGGCGGGCTGAGAGCTAATGGTTTGGCATAAAACTTGAGTTTCATAGTTGCGGTTGATAAAAAAGACGCCAAGATGTCGCCGCATCGTGGGCCCTCAAGGGCTGCTTGGTTGCAAAACTGGTGCCCTTCTTTTTGAGTAAACAAGGAGTGTTTATGGCTTGTCTGCGAATTTTCGCGGGGGTCCTGTTTCTTTCGTCGACCATCGTTTTGTCGACATTCGCCAACGCGGAAGACGTTGGTTCTGAATCTCAGTCCGCAGTGCTCTCGCTCACGCCGCAGGGCTACATGCCGCCAACCGAAGATGAGAGACTTTCCCCTGACGGTGTTCCAGCCTTACCGAATCATAAGGAGGCAGCAGCCGCCTTGGCGGCTGATAGTGGTATACCAGAAGGACAAGATGTCTCACCATTGACCTCTGAACCCCACGCCGATGCCCGTGAGAGCCTAAAAGGCTCAATGCTGAAAAGGCAGGGGGAGCCAGTGTCATCGCTGCCTGATTGGGCATGGATTGCGATAATTTCACTCAGCGTAACAACTTTCAGTGCTGTGCTTGTCTCCTTCTATCTCTACCGCTGGCGTAAGGTGTTGATCGCAAGCCAGGATGTTCTATTGCCCGAGGAGCTAGCAAAGGCCGTTAATAGGCTGTCTGAAGCCTTCGGGAAACTCTATGAAGAGAATCAGAAGTTTGGAGAGGCATCTAATAGAAATACCGTAAAGATCACCGACGGTGTAAAAATGCTCGGCCGATCGTTGCTGACTTTCCAGAAGTCATTGGAAGATAAGGATCAGGAAATTGCGAGATTCAAAGATGGCTACGACACAAAAATTCTGAAGAGAAACCTCGTTGGATTTACTCGCTTGTCTCTATTCATTGATGGAATTGAGGATGAATCCCCGGAAATAACGAATATTCGCCTTCTACTTGAGGATGCGCTGGATGACTGTGGGGTAGAAAAGTTCTTTCCTGAAATTGGCGCCAACTTCAAGTCAGCCGTGGGCGTTGAGGATAGGCCAAAGGTTGAAGACGTCGACGACCATTCTCTTGATATGAAAATAATCGGCGTTGAGCGCCCTGGGTTTCGTTTGGGTCAAGACGGAAATTCAAGCTCATTGGTTATTCTAAAGGCAAGGGTGGTAGTAGGGCGGTATAAAAAGGAGAACAACAATGACTAATTTTGTGGGTATTGATCTGGGGACGACATTCTCTGCTGCGGCCTATATCGATCAGACGGGCAGGCCTGTAATTATTCGTGATGAAGATGGAAATAACATCATTCCGTCCTGCGTCGCTATTGAGGGTGGAAAAATTGACGTTGGTGAAGAGGCTAAAAAGGCTTGGGGAATTGATGAAAATCTAGCGGCGGCACGTTTTAAGCGCGTTATGGGAGAAGATCAGAAATTTACAATTGGAGAACATGATTTTTCTCCAACGGATCTCAGTGCAGCCGTTCTCAAGAAAATAGCCGAATACTCAAGAAATGAGATAGGAGAAATTCATGAGGCTGTCATAACTATCCCTGCAAATTTCTCGACAGAGGCGCGAGAGGCGACAATGGAGGCCGCAAAAAGAGCTGGTTTGACTGTAAAGTATATCGTGAATGAGCCCACGGCAGCCGCCCTCTACCATGCTTTCAAGCAGGGAGACGACCTTCATGGAATCTATGCTGTATATGATCTTGGTGGCGGAACATTTGATGTCTCAATAATTAAGGTTGAAGGCCATGATGTAACCGTTATGGGGACAGCTGGTGTTTCAAGGCTTGGTGGTGATGATTTTGATAAATCTCTTTATAAGCTGATTGCTGAAAAGTACAAATCACAGACTGGGGAGAACCTGTCCCCCAAGGACTTTTCACTCAATGACGCAGAGGACAAAAAGAAATCTCTATCCAAGAAAGAATCAGTGCGGATAGGTGTAAATCGCGAGGTTGTCGAGGTCACGCGTAAAGAGTTTGAGGAAGGCATTTCGTCGCTGATAGCACAGGCGGAGATGCTTTGCGAGGAGGCCCTTGAAGAAGCGAGGATAGATCCATCTGAAGTGAAAGAAGTGCTGTTAGCAGGTGGAAGTACGAGAATTCCCGCTATTCAAGCAAGTATTAAAAGCGTGTTTTCCCGTGAGCCGATGTCAACCGGAAATGTCGATGAAGTTGTCGCACTAGGCGCCGCTTTGTATGCAGCCTACAAAGGTGACCAAGCAGTGCTTACTGAAGTCCAAAAGCAGTCGGTTGGCGGTATAAAGGTTTCGGAGAAGACCTCAAAGTACTTCGGCACGATCTCTATTGGATTCGATGAAGAAAGAGGGCAGCAGGCGCTCACAAATTCAATCATCATCAATAAGGGAAACACGATCCCATGCTCGGTCACGGAGTCTTTCTACACGGTCTATGAAGGCCAAACGAATGTGCAATGCAAACTGACAGAGTCCTCTATGCCAGAGACTGACCCTCAGTTTGTGAAGGTGATTTGGGAAGGAGATTTGAAGCTTCCGCCAAATAGACCTGAGAGCCAGGAGATCAAAATTACCTACTCTTATGATGACAACCAGATTCTGCATTGCGTCTATGAAGATGTTGCATCAGGACAAAAGACAAATGTCGATATCTCAATGGCTAGCAAGGAAGAAGAGACGTCAATTGATCAATTTATGGTGGATTAATCATGGAAGCTATAATTCTCCTGCTACTGTTGATTTTTGGCCCCGCCCTGATAGGTGCAATTTTCAAAAAGGGCTCAGAAGTAGTAAATCCACTACCCCAGCCCCTCAATCTGAGACTAACCGATTCGTATGTCGACAAGGAAAAGAAAGAAGGCTTTTTCAAGATTATTGAGGCAAAGGGCATCTTGCCCCTTACTTATGAGGCCGACATATGTTTCGTGACATCAGTGCTCGATGTCACTAGTGATACTGCAAAGCCTGTTATTTGCTCACTGGATAACTTTCAGGAGCCTGAAAATGTTGTTTATCAGGATATGAGAGAGGTAGGTCACCATGGTCCTGGTGTTGCGATAACAGAGTACATCAATGTCGGTGCTGTGATTCCTGAAATAATGACGCCTCCATATTCCGGAACTAGGCAGCTGGCCATTCTGGTTCGGCTAATGGACAAACGAGTTGCTCAACGAATTCAATATGGTTTTATTGATGAAAACTCTCCCGGCGTTTTTAAAGTAATAAGGTTAAACCTATCCTGGGATTTTGACGAGAAAGGCTACGAAGAAGCGGCAGAGCATAGGGAGAAGGCTGGGGCGCTTACGCTGAAGCTTGGCGTGATGGTAGCGCTGGCGGACGGTAGCTTGGATGAGACGGAGGGCAATAAGCTAAAAGAGTGGATCATTAAAAAAATTGCACCATTTGAAGAGCAGCGAAAGTCTGAGCTTAAGTCGCTATTTAATGAAGCCCTCAAAAGTGGCTTTGAGGACGCAAAATCCGGCACTCTTACCCTTGCGTCAATTGTGAATGAGCTCAACGAAGTAGCTGATAAAAATGCAAAATACGAAGCGGTTGAACTTTGCTTTGATGTCATGGCTGCGGACGGTGTGGCAGATCAGGCTGAAATCAAGACAATAAGGGATATCGCGACGAAGCTTGATCTTGATATGGATAAGATAAACGCTATGAGAGACCAAAGGATCGTTGCTCTTGATGCCAGTGCGACGACCGATTCGAGCGTTGAGTCGATGCTCGGCATAAGCCCAGACTGGGATAATGATCAGGTTAAGAAGCACTTGCGCAAAGAGTTCTCAAAATGGAATAACCGTCTAAATACGTTGAATTCTGGTCCAGAAAGAGATAATGCTCAGCGAATGCTGGATAGTATTGCTGAACTCAGAAGGAAATACGGTTGACCTTATGTCTGGGCACGGTTTCGAAGGTGTACAATCCTATCGCTTTTCCCGCGAGCTCAGAATTCCTGATCTTGTAAGTGGTACAGCGCCACGTACTCTTTTGGACGCTTTCAAGGAGGGATATTACCGGAATGCGCTTTTGATCTCAGAGCATGTCACTCCAGGTGTTGAAGATGTAATTCGACATGTGCTTTCGGTGTTCTCAATATCAAGAGCGAATGTGGAAGCCTTTGTCTTTTCAGATCCAGTAATACAAGCTGCGTGCTTGGGTAGCGGCTCGGACTCCGCTGCTATTTGTGTTTCTTCCGGGGCAGTGGAGTCTCTGGAAGCCGATGAACTTGCTTTTGTGCTGGGCCATGAGGTTGGGCATTTTATCCTGAACCACACTAAGCAGTATTCGGAAGCCATACAGAGAAGTCCTGAGTTCTTTGAGTGTCGTAGATATCAAGAGATATCCGCTGATAGGTATGGACTTGTGGCGGCAGGGTCAGTGGACTCAGCTATGCGTGCCATTATCAAGACTGCCTCAGGGCTGTCATCTCGTCACCTCCAGTTTTCAGTCCAACGATTTGCTCAGCAGTTTTCAAAGTCCACATCACGATATTCAGATGCTACTTACACGACGCACCCTGATATGCCGACTCGTGCAAGGGCTCTTCTCAGGTTTGATCCGATTAAGAATGATCCGGGTCTAGCAAGTAAGCTTCAAGAAGTGGATATAAAGATCGGGAAAGATCTCGATAAAATCTCAAATCACCATTTTATAGCAATCAAGAAAGATCTTCGCTCAAGAGTTATCACTTGGTCTGTTCTGGAGCGGCTTTCCGAGTCCGGACGGGTTACTCCAGGCATGAAAATGGCGTTTAGAGAGGCTGCTGGAGGTCGTAATCTCGACCGTGTGCTTAAACTATTACAATCTGAATCCCCGGAATACATGCTGTCTTTGGCGGGCCCGAAGAAATCTGAGTGCCAAAGCGAAGTTTTAAGCATGCTGCCATTCTCAGCAGCTGATTTTATGGCTGCGGCCGAGAAGGATGTTGACGCCATACTGGATCAGTAATCGAATAATCGCGAGGGATCCGGGGACTCGGGATCCGGGGTCAGGTCTTGCATCGTGCGCCTGAATGCACGAAGCACACTGCGTAACTGCGTAACTGCGTCACGGGGACACGCAGAGCGCCGCTGATGCCTGTTCCCTGATGGCTTGCTGGCGCAGACGGTTATGCTTAGCATGCATTCAAGCTGATCCTTGGCAGTGGTGTGGTTCTTTGGCGAGATAAACACCCTGCTATTGGATCAGCTTTTTTCTTTCTTTCTCAATACCTTATTGCTTAAGTAAGAGCTGCGTGACTATGGGGGTCAGGTCTTGCCCCGTGCGTTAAGAGGCACGATGCAAGACCTGACCCTCGTGTTCCGCTGACCCTCGTGTTCCGGTAATCGGAAGGGCGTCTGAATCTGAGCCGTAACTTTCTGCTTCTATTGGCTGTATGCTTGATGATCACTGGAGAAGAAAGCAGTGTTTGAGCTGATTGTTCTGATCTTAGTTGTAGTTGTCATTTCTATACTCAAATCCCCTGGAGTGAAGGGGGCTTTGGGTGAGATCAAGGTTAGGTCTTCTTTATCCGTAGGATCAATAACTGGTGGTGAGCAGAAGATTTTCCACAATTTGGTGTTGCCTGCTCCAGATGGAACGACACAGATAGATCATGTGGTTCTCTCTACACGTGGTATTTTTGTGATTGAAACCAAGAATATGACTGGTTGGATATTTGGGGGGGTGCGTCAAAAAGAATGGACGCAGGTACTCTACAAGAAAAAATTCAAGTTTAAAAACCCTATTCACCAAAACTACAAGCATGTCAAAGCCCTTGAGAGTTTTCTTGAAGTGGATAAGAGCTACATAGTCTCAGTTGTGGTATTTGCAGGTAAGAGTAAATTTAAAAATCGAATGCCGGATAATGTTATTCCATTATGGAAATTGAGATCATTTATCCGATCTCATGTGGATGGCGTGCTGTCAGATAGTGAAATACAGAAATTCGAAAGTTTGCTTAATACTACAAACTTAAGCTCAAAGGCGAGGACTAAGGAACATATAAAGAACATTCAAGCTAACATGCATAATCCAATCTGTGCCAGGTGTGGCAAAGAAATGGTGCTTAGAACAGCTGCGAAAGGCACCAATAGGGGCGGCAAGTTTTGGGGCTGCTCGGCATATCCAGCGTGTAAAGGAACGAGAGATATAAATTAGGCCGCTAGCGGAGAGGCACGGGGGTCAGACCTCACATTTCACGGTCAGTGAGGGTAAGGCTTCCCATCTCCCATTAAGATTTTCAACGTGCTGGGTTTCGAGTGAAGAAGGGATCCAGGTCCATCACTCAAAGCGTGATAAATACGCGCCGTAACCCTGTTTCTCCATCTCCGCTTTTGGCACAAACCGCATGGCGGCAGAGTTCATGCACCAGCGCTGGCCGGTGGGCTCGGGGCCGTCGTTGAAGACATGGCCCAGGTGAGAGTCCGCATAACGGCTTCGCACTTCCGTGCGGGTGGCCCACAGTTTGTTGTCTTCGTGCAGGGTGACGGCGTCCTTGTCGATGGGGCGGGTAAAGCTGGGCCAGCCGGTGCCGGATGGATATTTGTCGGTGGAGGAGAACAACGGCTCACCGCTGATCACATCCACATAGATGCCTTCCGCCTTGTTGTCGAAGTAGGCGTTCTGGAAGGCCCGTTCGGTGGCGTCTTCCCGGGTCACCTGGTAGACCTCCCTGGGCAGGGATGTTTTCAGTACCTCATCGCTGGGCCGCTGAAACTGGTCCGGGCCCTGCCAGCGCTGGGTGACCTTGTCGGTGAGCCAGGGCCGTTGACTGGGGTTTTCCCAGTGCTCCTCAAGAAACTGGTCACGGCCGGAGCGGTAGCGGTAGTACTTGTACTTCAGGCTGTGGGTTTTGTAGTAATCCTGATGGTAGTCTTCCGCCGGGTAGAAGGCGTTTAGCTCGGTAATCTCGGTGACGATCGGTTTGTCGAAGCGACCGCTTTCCTCCAGCGCGTTACGCGAGGCCAGTGCTGCGGTTTTCTCCGCCTCGGTCTGATAGAAAATCGCGCTGCGGTATTGCTGGCCGCGATCCACAAACTGACCATTGGGGTCTGTGGGGTCCACGTGCTGCCAGAACCAGGTGAGCAGGTTGTCGTAGCTCACCACGGCCGGGTCATAGATGACTTTTACCGTTTCCGTATGGCCGGTGCGGCCATGGGCCACATCCTTGTAACTGGGGTGCTTCTCGTCACCACCGGCAAACCCGCTGATGGCCTCGCTGACGCCTTCCAGCGCTTCGAAATCCGATTCCGTGCACCAGAAACAGCCACCGGCAAAGTAGGCCTCAGCGGCGAGTGCGGGGGCGCTCAGTGTGAGAGCGGCGAGAAAGAATAGTGTGCGCATTGTGTTACCTCCTGAGCATTGGATGCCCAACCATCGGATTTGTTTCAAATCCAGATAATCGGGAACACGAATGAAGTAACCGAGGACGCCCATGAATTGGGGCATGCCTTACGCAGATGGGGTTTGTCCTTGATACAGGTGAGTTCTTTACGTCCGTTATATTGGGTGATGGACAAGAAATGATAAGTTGATGCGTGTCCCTGCTTCGCTGGTGCTTCCGAAATTGATGCCTATTAAAAGGCTGTAGAGGTGTTGAGGGGATATGAGGTCTTGTCTCGTGCCCTTGCGCACGGAACAAGACCTGACTCCGGACCCCGGAACAAGTATTACCGTTAATCAGGGATACAGCTATGCGGAAGCAAGTTGCAGGTAGGGTTGGAAGTGGGAGATTGGGGGCGCGCATAAATGTGCCCCCCGTCTCTGTGCCGGACACTAACTCTTCGTTCCTGGCGGATAACGGTGTGCTCGTTCAGGCTGAGGCTTCAGACAACCAGTACGCGACCGCTTCACACAACCTCTCCAAGCGGACCGGTTTGACCAGTACATCATTCATGCCCGCCGCGAGACAGCGAGACCGGTCAGCGTCGAAGGCGTTGCCGGTGATAGCAAGGATTGGAGGCTTTTTGCCTGCTGGCATGGATCGAATTTCACGGGTAGCGGTAAGGCCATCTACGTTGGGCATCTGCATGTCCATGAGGACAAGGTCGAACGATTCCTGTGTAAACCGTTCAATGGCTTCGCGACCATCATTGACTACGGTCACCTCAAGACCGGCTTGCCCGAGGATCTTGCGCAGGATCATCTGGATTTCCAGCGTATCCTCCGCAACCAGCACCCGCTTCCCCTTATGGGCAGCGCGCAGATTCTTGAGCGCTTCTTCGCGTTTGGTTGATTTGACCACCTTGCTGGCTGTGGCATCCAGCTGCAGGCAAGCGGTGAACCAGAAGGTGCTGCCTTTGCCGGGCTCGCTCTCGGCACCGGCTTCCCCGCCCATAAGCTGAGCGAGAGACTTGTTGATGGCCAATCCGAGGCCAGCCCCGAAGCGGGCGGTGCCAGTGAGATTGGTTGCCTGTTCAAAGGGTGAAAAGAGGCGTCGCAAATCCTCTTCGGGTATTCCGACCCCGGTATCGGAGACTTCGAACCGCAGCATGACATTGTCGGCATCCTGCCAATCGACCCAGGTGCGAATGTGGATTTCTCCGGCATTGGTGAACTTGACGGCATTGCCAGCATAATTGAGCAGAATCTGACGCAGGCGTCCGGCATCACCCAGCATGTTGGTGGGCAGGCTGTCGGACTCGGCGCGTACAACTAATCCCTTTTCACCTGCCTGGGTTTCCACAAGGCGTATTACCTCGGAAAGAATTTCCTTCACGTCCACGTGTTGGTGCTCAAGTTCAAGCTTGTCGGCTTCGATCTTGGACAGGTCGATCAGATCGGCAATGACGCTGAACAGATGCTCGCTGGCGATGTGCTGGGTATCGAGCAGGGTTTGCTGTTCGTTAGTGAGTGGATCAGAACGGAGAAGCTGTTCCACGCTGAGAATAGTTTGCAGGGGCGTTCTGAGTTCATGACTCATTTTGCCGAGAAAGGCACTCTTGGCCACGTTGGCCGCTTCTGCGTCTTCCTTGGCGGCAGACAGTTCGGCGGTGCGCGCCTTCACCTGTGCTTCCAGTTCGCTATAGTAGGCGGCAACCTGAAGTTCGGATTTTTTGCGCTGGTGAGCGTAGTAGGCCAACAGCAGCATGGGGCCCACGCAAAGCAGTAGTGCAGCCACAAAGCCAACCCAGATGACCGCGACAGTATTGTCTTTGGCTTCCCAGCCGCCGATGGGCTGAGCGGCCAGCTGCCAGTTGCCGTGGGCAAGTGTCACTGGCAGCGTGACAGATTTTTCCCGGAACAGATTCGGGTCACCAAAGAATACTTCGCCCTTGCTGCCGGTGCCGTCCTTGCCCCGCAGTGCGACGCTGATAGGTAGCGATGGATCGACGAGGCCGCTTCCCTCAAATAGCCGGTCAGCATCAAGCACCACAGATAGCAGTCCCCAGAAATGTGACGACCCTTTCTGGCCAATAAAGACAGGAATGCGCGCCACCAGACCGCGCCCGCCCTGGACCAGATTGAGGGGACCGGCCAGTACCATTTCGCCGGTGTCTCTGGCGCGCAGAGCGGCATCGCGTTGTTGGGGCAGCTTTCTATAGTCGAGCCCAATGGCCTCTTCGTTTCCCTCCACCGGATACATATAACGGATGACCATGTCGGGGGCCGCGCCAATATTGCGTAGAAGAGAGCGGCCCTGGAATAGCGGGTGGGCGGCCCGTTCGAACTCGGCCTGGGTCAGGTCTGGATTGGCGGAGATGACGGACACCAGTCCGTAGGTGAGCTGGATACTTTCGTTGAGCAAGCCTTCGAGGCGTGCCTGAACAATGGACAGACGCTCGTGAACGTGGGTCTCGGCATTGATCTGGTGCGCAAGCAGGGTCTGCCGCTCGACAAAATAAGCCGCTGCTGCCAGCGCCAAAGCAGTGACCGTTGCGCTAAACAGAAACCACTGCACCCCCTGAAGCCTGTTCTGCAATCTCAAGAGTCCCTCCAATGAGATAGGCGAGCAATCCTTTTACGTGTCTATCGGTGTCTTGCTTGCGTTTCCCTCACCAGATGCCAACAGGGAATGGCTTATGGCCCGGCGATATTAACGCTACTTCGCCTGTGCCGGGCTATTGCAGTAACAAGAGGAGCAAAGTTCTGCTCATCAATTCAGTGTGTTATGCCTGAGTGGGCAATCAGGGCCACGCTTTATATTGGCTTATATTGTGATCGATGCAAAGCGGCGCTCGTTTCAGCGGGAAACGGGTGATTCGCCAACCCTTTCATTATTACTCATCGCCTTACACATACCTGACCGCCCCTCCATCCACCCGAATATTCTGCCCATTGATAAACCCGGCTTTCGGGCTAGCCAGAAAAACCACCAGATCTGCCACTTCCTCACGCGTCGCAAGCCTGCCGGCCGGGTTGGGGAAGTCATGCTCCACAATGCGCTTTTCCAGAGACGCCCAGTCCGTTGGCCAGCCTTTTTTCTCTGCCCGGCGCAGATAGGCCTGCTCTATTTCAGCGGTCTTGATCAGGCCCGGGGAAACCGTGTTGACGGTAATGCCGGTATGGCTCAATGCTTTGGCGAGACTGACGGCGGCATTGGCGAGCGCACCCTTGGCGGCATAGTAATGCGGCATGATGGCGTTGGGCTGGTGATCGCCCATGGTGCTGAGGTTGATGATGCGGCCCCATTGTTGGTCCTTCATGTGCGGGGTGCAGTGCTGGATCAGTCGCACGGCGGTGAGCAGGTTCACGTTGCTGGCCTCGATCCATTGCTCGGTGGTGAGGGTGTCCCATTTGCCCATCATGGCGGTGCCATAATTGTTCACCAGGATATCGATACCGAGACCATGCTGTGCCAGCTGATCCATGACCTGCTGCGCGCCGTCATCGGTGAGAATGTTGCCGACCACCGGGATGATGTTCAGGTTCGGATCGGTGATGGCGGCCATGGCCGCATCGGCTTGCTCCGGGGTGAAGGCATGCAGGGCCACCGTGGCGCCTTCTTTTGCCAGAGTGGTGGCGATGACGTTACCGGTGCCGCGATGGGCACCGCTGACCAGGGCGGTTTTGTTGTTGAGTTGCAGATCCATGTTCGGCGTCTCTGAGGGTCGGGGTTGGGCTGCGCCCTGTTAAATCCCTTTCGAATATGCAAATCAAAGGGAAGCATGGCAAGCTTATGGCTCACAGGGAGAGGGGCATGACGGCATACCGGTACAACAGCATAAAAAAGTTTGGAACGACATTACTGGCCCTGGCGGTCTTGTCACTGAGTGGTTGTGACAAGCAGGAGGGCGAGGAGTCTGGCACCACGTCCACTGTGCCGCTGACAGCCCAGCAAGCTGCGCTGGGCGACTGGGGCGTAGAAACACAATATCTGTCCACCACGGTGAAGCCCGGCGATGACTTCTTTGCCTATGTGAATGAAGGCTGGCTGAACACGGCCGACTTCCCGCCGGGGGTGCCGCGGATTGATTCCTTTATCGAACTGAGCCTGAAAGCGGAAGCGGATATCCGCGAGATCATCGCCGATGCCACGGCGAATCCGCAGAGCCACAACCAGGCAATGATCGCGGCCCTGTATGCCAGTTATATGGACGTGGACAAACTGGATGCCTTGGGCATTCAGCCGATCGAAACAAAGTTGGCAGCGATTTTTGCTGCCGACAATCACCAGGCGCTGACTGGGTTAATGCAGCAGCCAGGCTATACCGGGCTGGTGGACCTGGGTGTCAATATCGATACCCGTGACCCGTCCCGCTACATTCTGATACTGCATCAGGGCGGATTGGGGCTGCCATCCCGAGAGTATTACCTGATGGAAGAGGCGCCTTATCCTGATCACCGTGCGGCCTATGCCGCCTACATGGCCGACTTGTTCACCCTGGCCGGGCGGGATGATCTGGTGAGCCAGGCCCCGGCCATTCTCGAGCTGGAGACGACGCTGGCCAAGGCCCACTGGAGCAACGCCGACACCCGTGATCCGGTGCGTATGGCTCACTACATGACCCTCTCGGCGCTGGCCGATTATGCTCCCGGTCTGGATTGGCTGGGCATGCTGAACAGCATGGGGGCGGGCCTCTCAAGCGATACCACCATCGTTGCCAATACCGACACCGCCCTGAAAGAAACCGCCGTGTTGTTCGAACAGACACCGGTTGCCGTGTTGCAGGCCTACATGGCATTCCACCTGCTGGATGGCGCTGCGGAAATGATGGGGCGCGAGTGGCAGGATCGTCACTTTGCCTTCCATGGTGCTCGCCTTCAGGGGCTGAAGGCGCAACGTTCCCGGGACGAGAATGCCATCACCTTGCTCAATGGCGTGTTGGGCGAGGTGGTTGGCCAGGAGTATGTGGCTCGCCATTTTCCGCCGGAATATCGCCAGACCCTGATGACCTATATCGGTTATCTCAGAGAGGCGTTCGGTGAACGTATCGAGAGCCTGGGCTGGATGGATGAGGCCACCCGCAGTGAGGCGCTGAAGAAGCTGTCCATGCTCAATGCAGAAATCGGTTATCCGTCCCGCTGGCACGATTACAGCGCGCTGGATCTGAAAGCGGATGATCTGCTGGGGAACATCGAACAGGTGCAACGCTGGGCAATGCATGACGCCCTCGCCAAGCTGGACGAGCCCGTGCGTGACTGGGAATGGGGAAATAACCCGCAGGAGATCAATGCCTACTACAGCCCGGCAGAAAACAAAATTGTGTTCCTGGCGGCGATCCTGCAACCGCCGTTCTTTGATCCGGCCGCAGACTTCGCCGTGAACTTCGGCGCCATTCTTGGCGTGATCGGCCACGAAACCAGCCACGGCTTTGATGATCAGGGCAGCCAGTATGATGGCACTGGCCGCCTGCGCGACTGGTGGACCGAGGCATCACGCAAGGAATTCACACAACGGGCCGACCGGCTGGCCGCCCAATATGACCGCTACGAACCGCTGCCCGGGGCGCATGTGAACGGCAGGCTGACGCTGGGCGAAAACATCGCCGACCTGGGTGGCGTGTCGGTGGCCTACCATGCCGTGCAGAAATACATCAGCGATCACTATCCGGACGGTGCGCCGGAGATCGATGGTTTCACCGCCGAGCAGCGTTTCTTCCTGGCCTGGGCACAGATGTGGCGCGGCAAGCGTACCGATGATTATGCCCGTGAACTGTTGCTGCGAGACCCGCACAGCCCCAGCCGCTACCGCGCCAATGGCACGGTGAGAAACATGGATGCCTGGTATGACGCCTTTGAGGTAGGGCCGGAGGCGGCGCTGTATCTGCCAAAGGAAGAACGGATTACCACGTGGTAAGCGCGACGATGGCTGAACGCTGGCAGCTCGACGATACCCGTGCCAAACACGCATGTGTGCGGGAACGAATCACCGTCATGGATAACAGGCAATGAGTGAACAAGGCCGCATAGACTGGCTGGAAAGGCCGAATGACGATTTCCCGTTTTATGACGGCCAGCCGGTGACCCTGTCTGGCGGGCAATGGCTGGTGGTGCTGGCGGCCGTGGCGCTGGGCTTTGCCTGCCTCACCGTCAATGTGCCGGTGTTGACCAGCGATGCTGGCGTGCTGATTCGCGCCCTGTTGTTTCCGGTGCTGCCCCTGCTGGCCCTGCGTCTGGTAGCGGGCCGTCACTGGCGCTGTCTGTTTCGCCGGGTGCGCGGGGCCGATGTGGGCTGGATGCTGGGCTTTGCGATCCTGAATCTGGTGATCACGGTGGCGCTGGGTGCGCTGGTGATGACGGTGTTTGGTGCCGAGGTCAACGCCGCCGTACATGGTCTGGCAGACATGGATGCCAGCGGCCGGAAATGGTTTTTCCTGCACACCCTTCCGCAGTTGTTTGGTGAGGAAGTATTGACCGTGCTGCCTTTCCTCGCCGTGCTGCATCTGGCCCATGATCGCCTTGGCCTGTCCCGTATCAAGGCGGTGATCATGGCGTGGCTGTTGTCTTCCCTGCTGTTTGGTCTGGTTCACCTGCCGTCCTACAACTGGAACCTGCTGCAGTGTCTGGTGGTCATCGGCAGCGCCCGCCTGGTGTTGTCGCTGGCGTACATAAAAACCAAAAACCTGTGGGTCTCCACCGGCGCGCACATCATCAACGACTGGGTGATTTTCGGGGTCGTGCTGATCGGTGCGGCGGCTCAACCTGTGGCCTGAATATGCAATGGCAGAGCGCGTACCGCTTCATGGACCTGAAGGTGGGTGAGGGGTAAAGGCGCAAGCGGTGATTTTGGGCGTGCTGACAGCGTAACTTCCTGAGGGGCGATTGCTGCGTCCAGCTGGCCACTTTAGCCATGCCTGCACAGCATGAAACAGCAAACAGTTAGCTGTTTAACCCTCCTTGCACACCATCCCGTCAAGGCTTAGAAAGGAAGCTCTGACAAGAACAATGCAGGGGTTATCCCATGGCGGCAGAAGAGAGTACGCTGCGGACGTCTCCCGGTGAGCCGGTGACGCATCACGGTGGTTTTGACGCGCTGAATGAGGAGCTGGATTACGTTGTTCCTCTCAACGCAGTGAAGGGCACTATCCCGGATGCCGTTAGCGGAACCTTTTTCCGGATTGGTCCGGGGCGTAACAAGATCGGTGGTCAGGAGTTTGGTCACTGGTTTGATGGCGACGGCATGCTGCACGCTGTGTCGTTCAGGGGTGACGGGGTGGTATACCGCAATCGTTATGTGCGCACGCCCAAGTATCTGGCGGAAACCAAAGCCAACAAAATCGTCAAACGCAGCTTTGGCCACAACGCCCCCGGTGGCATCCGCAAGAACATCGGCCGCCTGCCGGCCAACTGTGCCAACACCAACCTGATCTATCACGGCGGCAAGCTGCTGGCGTTGTGGGAAGGCGGTCGCCCGTGGCAGCTCGACCCGGCCACCCTGGAGACTATTGGCGAGTACGACTACGAGGGCAAGCTGGGCAAGTTCAATGCCTTCAGTGCCCATGGCAAGGTCAATCCGCGCACCGGTGTCTGCTACAACTTCGGTATTCGCCCGTCGTTCAATCCAAAGGGCATGCTCACTGGCAAGGGCGCCATTGATCTCTACAAGATCGCCCCGTCCGGGCAACTGGTGGAGAAGGGTTTTTTTGAGGTGGATTTCCTCAGCTTCTGCCACGACTTCGCGCTTACCGAAAACTACATGATCTTCTTCCAGTCCCCCATTGCCATGACGTCACCGGTCCCCTGGCTGGCGGGACTGATTCCGTTCGATCAGGCCATTGCCTGGCGCCCGGAGCTGGGCATGAAAATCTATGTGGTGCGCACAGCAGATTTTCAGGTGGAAAAGGTGTTCACCGTTGACGATCCCTTTGTGGCGATTCACTTCTCCAATGCCTGGGAAACCGACGACGGAAAGATCGAAGTGGATCTGACCCGCTACGAGGATTTTTCGGTGAATGAGCAGTTGCGCAATGTGCTCCACAGCAATGGCGATACCGCTGCCGGGCGATTCATGCGTTACCGCCTGGATCTCCACAGTGGCACGATGGAGGCCAACGAATACAAGGAGGCCCTGGGCGGCGAGTTTCCCCAGTGGGATCAACGCTACACTACCCAGCCCACCTCGGTGATGTATGCCGCCTGCATGATGAGTGGCAATTCTACTTTCTTCGATGGCGTGGAACGGATTGATCTGCAAACCGGCAAGGTGAAAGCGCACGCACTGGGTGAAGGCCGTTATACCTCTGAAGCCATGCATGTGCCGCCCCGTGAGCAAGATGAAAATCAGGAAGGCTGGCTGGTGAGCATGGTCTATGATGCCCGCGACCACAGCAGCGAAGTGGTGATCTTCGATGCCCGCAATCTGGAAGAAGTGGCCGTGGTGCCGCTGAAGAACCATGTGCCGTTTGGTTTTCATTGTGGTTACAGCCCGGAGTCGTTTGTGGGCTAGGCGGGTGATGGCAGAGGCCTGCCGCGAGAATAGACAAGGGTTGTGGGAGCTTGCCTGCACGCGAATTTCCCACCGCCGGTTTCCCGTGCAGGCACGCTCCCACAGAAATCCTTCCTTTCTTGCGGCTGCCGGCGGTGCAGGGCAGTAAGGTCACGAAGCCCGATTAACCGGATGCATGGCGGCCCATGCATGCCAATCAATGTCATCCCCCCTGCCAGCTGGCTACACTGTGGTCTTCGCGTTTCACCGCCTGGAGTTCGCCGTGTCTGTTTCGTTTACTGCCATCCTCATCGCCAACCGTGGCGAGATTGCCATTCGTATTGCCTCTGCCTGCGCGGATCTGGGGGTGCGTTCCGTGGGTGTGTATGCCCAGGACGATGCGGCCTCACTGCACGCCCGTCAGGTGGATGAAGCGGTGGCGTTGCCGGGGCGGGGTGTGCCGGCCTACCTGGATGGGGTGCAGTTGATTGCCATTGCCAGGGAGCAGGGTTGCGAGGCGATTCATCCCGGTTATGGCTTTCTGGCCGAGAATGCGGACTTTGCTGAGCAGTGTGCTGAGGCGGGCATTACCCTGATCGGGCCGGGGGCAGAGACATTGCGCCTGTTTGGCGACAAGGTGGCGGCCCGGGCACTGGCCGCCCGCTGCCAGGTGCCGCTGGTGCAGGGCACGGCGCAGGCGGTGTCGCTGGAAGCGGCGAAAGCGTTCATGGCGTCGCTGCAGGGCAGCGGGGTGATGATCAAGGCGCTCAGTGGTGGCGGCGGGCGTGGTATGCGAGCGGTGACTGACCCGGCAACGCTTGAGGCGGCCTATGCCCGTTGTCAGTCGGAAGCCAGGGCTGCCTTTGGTAACGATGCCGTTTACGTGGAGCAACTGGTCGAGTCTGCCCGACATATTGAAGTGCAGGTATTGGGCGACGGCAGCGGGGCGGTGAGCCATTTGTGGGAGCGGGACTGCACCCTGCAGCGCCGCCACCAGAAGCTGGTGGAGTTTGCCCCGGCCCCGGGCCTGGATGCGTCCCTGCGTGATCGCATCATCCACAGTGCCCTGACCCTGGCCGCCGAGGTGAAGTATCTCGGCATTGGCACCTTCGAATTTCTGGTGGAGCCAGACCAGGACCGCTTCTATTTCATGGAGGCCAACCCGCGGGTGCAGGTGGAGCATACCGTCACCGAGCAGGTCACCGGGGTGGATCTGGTGCAGACGCAGATTCATCTGGCGGCGGGGGCCAGCCTGACGGACCTGAATCTGGAAACCGCCCCGGCCTGTGAGGGCATGGCAGTTCAGCTGCGCCTCAACCTGGAAACCCTCACGGCCGATGGTAGTACCGCGCCGGCGGCAGGCACCCTCACCGCCTATGAGCCGGCCAGTGGCCCGGGCATCCGCGTGGACGGTTATGGCTACGCCGGGTACCCGGTGAGCCCGGCCTACGATTCCCTGCTGGCCAAGCTGATCGTCACCGGTTCGGATTACGGGTCAGTATTGCAGCGGGCCCGCCGGGCGCTGAAACAAACCCGCATTGACGGTGTGCAAAACAATCTGCCGCTGCTGCAGGCCTTGCTGGCCAGTGACGCGGTGCAGGCCAATGCGATAACCACGCGCTATGTGGAAAGCCATCTTGCCGAGTTGCTGGCGGCCCTGCCCGAGGCCTCTGCGGCATTGCCTGCGGTTGCCTCGGCTCTAGCCATGGAAACCGTGGCGACGCCGACAGGCTGCGATGCCTTGCTCAGCCCCACCACCGGAGTGTTGGTGTCCCTGCTGGTGCAACAGGGTGACACCGTGCAGGTGGGTCAGGTGGTGGCGGTGCTGGAAGCCATGAAGATGGAATTCGAGGTGCGCGCTGCCACGTCCGGTCGGGTGCATAGCCTGGCCGCCGCAGAGGGGGATGCCCTGAACGACGCTACGCCGCTGCTGTTTGTGGAACCCGGTGAAGTGGAAGGCGATGCCATCGCCACGGAAGAAAGCGTGGATCTGGATCATATCCGCAAGGATCTGGCGGAGGTGCTGGATCGCCATCAGGCCATCAGCGATGAAGGCCGTCCCCAGGCGGTGGCAAAGCGCCACCGCAAGGGCAAGCGAACTGCCCGGGAAAATCTCGACCATCTGCTCGATGCGGGCAGCTTCCAGGAATATGGCGCCATGGCCCTGGCGGCCCAGCGCCGCCGTCGCAGTGCCGAGGAACTGCAGGCCATGAGTCCGGCGGACGGGTTGATTGGCGGCACCGGCACGGTCAACGCGGATCAGGTGGGCGAGCAGGCCGCGCGGGTGATGGCCATGAGTTACGACTACACCGTGTTTGCCGGTACCCAGGGAATGATGAATCACAAGAAGACCGATCGCCTGTTGCAGCTGGCCGGTCAGTGGAAGATGCCACTGGTGCTGTTTGCCGAGGGCGGCGGCGGGCGCCCGGGGGATACGGATTTTGTCGGCGTGGCCGGACTGGATTGCCATACCTTTGCAGCCATGGCGGCGCTGTCTGGTCAGGTGCCACTGGTGGGTATCGGTTCGGGTCGCTGCTTTGCCGGTAACGCCGCCCTGTTGGGCTGCTGCGATGTGATCATCGCCACCGAAGATGCCTCCATTGGTATGGCCGGGCCGGCCATGATCGAAGGCGGTGGCCTGGGGCGCTTTACCCCGGAAGAGGTGGGGCCGGTCAGTGTGCAGGCGGCCAACGGGGTGGTGGATGTGCGAGTCCGCGATGAAGCCGAGGCGGTGACCGTGGCCAAACAGTACCTGTCCTATTTCCAGGGCTCGGTGGCGGACTGGCAGGCGGCGGACCAGCGCGAGCTGCGTCACCGCATTCCGGAAAAACGCACCCGCGTGTATGACATGCGTCGGGTCATCGAGACGCTGGCCGATACCGGTTCGGTGCTGGAACTGCGGCGGGCGTTTTCCCCCGGCATGATCACCGCGCTGGTTCGCATCGAAGGCAAGCCGTTCGGCCTGATCGCCAACGATCCCCAGCACCTGGGGGGTGCCATTGACGCAGTGGGCGGCGACAAGGCGGCGCGCTTTATGCAGCTGTGCGAAGCCTTCGGGTTACCCATGGTATCCCTGTGCGACACCCCCGGTTTCATGGTCGGGCCGGAAGCAGAAAAGCAGGGCACGGTGCGCCATGTGTCGCGCATGTTCGTCACCGCCGCCAGCCTTACCGTGCCGTTCTTTACTCTGGTGCTTCGCAAGGGCTATGGGCTGGGCGCCCAGGCCATGGCGGCGGGCAGCTTTCATTCGCCGTTGTTCACCGCCGCCTGGCCCAGCGCCGAGTTCGGCGCCATGGGGCTGGAAGGGGCGGTGCGATTGGGGTTTGCCAAGGAGTTGGCGGCCCAGCCGACCCCGGAGAAACAGCAGCGCCTGTTCGACAAGCTGGTGGCCAAGGCCTACCAGCAGGGCAAGGCCCTGAACATGGCCAGCTTCCTGGAGATCGATGCGGTGATTGATCCCGGGGAAAGCCGCCAGTGGTTGCTGCGCGGGTTGAATGCGTCAGGGTTCAAGACCGGTCGGCACGGTGGTCGACCGTTTGTGGATACGTTCTGAAAAGGCGAGCAACGCGCTTCGAGCTGCGAACACCCAGGCCGAAGTCGCTGTAGGAGTTCCCTTCCAGGGGACGAACCGAGCGCAGCGAGGCGACAGAGAGTCACGGCAGCCATCTTTTTGAAACCTGTCGGGCTTTGCCGTCCCTGATCGCCCTGCTCGATCCCGCGTTTGCCCGCGGTTCGCGCCTCAAGCGGCGCGCCTCAGTGCTTTCGCGTGCAGGCACGCTCCCACAGAAAACCTTCCTTTCTTGCGGACGCCTTGTGATTGAGATGTGGGAGCTTGCCTGCAAGCGAAATCCATAGCGCCTACGGTGGATTGGCGCCGATCTATCGCTGTTCGTCCCCTGGAAGGGAACTCCTACAGGAAGAGAGACGCTGCTACCGACGTGCTGACGAAATCTCTACACTGGGCCGATCATTGATTGATCGGGGCCTTCCATGACAGAACCCATGACGCCAGCGGCGCCTTCTCCACGGGCCTGGCCACTGATTCCGCTGCTGTTTTTTCTGGTGGTGTTTCTCGGTAGCGGGCTTTACTACACCTCCACCGGTACCGACTTCGCGTTCTACCAGATCAAGGCGCCGGTGGTGGCCATGGTGGCCATTGTGTTGTCCATGCTGATGGCGCGGGTGGCCGGCCAGCGGATCAACGCCAGTGTGGACCGGCTGCTGACGGGTATTGGTCACCCCAATCTGCTGCTCATGTGTCTGGTGTTCCTGCTCGCCGGGGCCTTTGCCAGTGTCAGTGACAGTATCGGCAGTGTGGACGCCACCGTGCAGCTGGGGCTGACCATCATCCCTGCCGAATGGGTATTGCCCGCCCTGTTCCTGATTTCTGCCTTTATCGCCACGGCCATGGGCACTTCCATGGGCACCATTGCGGCCACGGCTCCCATTGCCGCCGGTTTTGCCGGGGCAACGGAACTGTCCATGCCGCTGGCACTGGGTGCCGTGGTGGGCGGCGCCATGTTTGGCGACAACCTGTCGATGATTTCCGATACCACCATTGCGTCCACTCGCAGCCAGGGCGTGTCGTTGAAGGACAAGTTCCGCGTCAACATCTGGATTGCCGTGCCGGCGGCGGCGCTGACGGTGCTGTTGCTGATCGTGCTGGGCGGCGGTGAGCACCAAGTGGAAGCGGAGCCCTTCCGGTTTGCGCTGGTGGTGCCCTACCTGCTGGTGTTCGGGTTGGCGCTCTGTGGCCTGAACGTGCTGGCGGTACTGATCGTGGGCATTGTTACCGCCGGGGTTACCGGCATGGTGATGATGCCGGAATACACACTTGCCAGTATGAACGGGGCCATCTACACGGGCTTCGAGGGCATGTTCGAAATCATGCTGTTGTCCATGTTGATCGGTGGGTTGTCCCAGTTGATGACCGACCAGGGCGGGACTCGCTGGGTGATCGAACGGATTCATGGCTTGACCCGCTGGCTCAAGTTGCCGTTGCAACGGGCCGGGGAAGTGGGCATTGCACTGCTGGTGGTGTTCGCCAATATCTTTGTGGCCAATAACACCGTGGCCATTGTGCTCACCGGTGAAATGGCCCGGGATATTGCCAACGATCATGGCGTGGATCTGCGCCGTTCTGCCAGTGTGCTGGATATCTTTTCCTGTGTGGTGCAGGGGCTGATCCCCTACGGTGCCCAGGTGCTGCTGGCGTGTTCCATCGCCAAAATCTCACCGCTGGCGTTGATCGGCAGCATTCACTACTGCTGGTTGCTGGCTATCGCAGGCATGGTGGCCATTGTCCTTAATCGCCCCAGGCTGAAAGCGTCGGCGTGACGGGGCCATTTTCCTACAAAAAACGCCCCAGCCTGCCTACAGGCGATCGCTTCTGGTTCTGTCAGAGTCCGTGCTTTGCTGACAGCGCCAGGGAGGTGCGCCGTGTCTTTACTCTATCGTTTCAGCTATCGCCTGCTGATGTTGCTGGTGATGGTTTCGCTGGCAGCTACCACAGTGGCCGGCCCGGCGGATCTTCAACTGGCGGACAACTACCGTCAGGGCATGTCGCTGGAGGGTTACTGGGTTAGTGAAAAACTGGACGGGGTGCGTGCCCGCTGGGATGGCCACGCTCTGTACAGTCGAGGCGGCTACCGCATCGCGGCGCCGGACTGGTTCACCCGCGGGTTTCCCCCGCAGCCACTGGACGGCGAACTGTGGATGGGAAGAGGCACGTTTTCCGCAGTGTCTGCGGCGGTGCGGCGGCTTGAACCGGACATGGCGGAATGGCGCAAGATCCGCTTCATGATCTTTGATTTGCCCGCCAGCCAGGCGCCTTTCAGTGAGCGCATTGACGCCATGAAGCAACTGGTGCAAGACAGTTCTTCCTATACGCTTTCCATGATCGAGCAACAGCCTGCCACCAGTCATGTGGCACTGATGCACCAGCTTGACAAAGTGACCGCCCGGGGCGGTGAAGGGCTGATGCTGCACCATGGCGAGAGTCTGTATCATGATGGCCGTAGTCAGGCCCTGCTCAAGGTGAAGACCTGGGAAGATGCCGAAGCCTGGGTGGTGGCGCACCGGGAAGGCAAGGGAAAATATCAGGGTATGCTGGGGGCGCTGGTGGTGAAAACCCCGGATGGCCGCCGCTTCAAACTGGGCAGCGGTTTCAGTGATGAAGAGCGCGCCAATCCACCGCCGGTGGGCAGTCGGGTTACCTACAAATACTATGGGCTGACCACCAACGGTCTGCCGCGCTTTGCCAGCTTTCTGCGAATCAGGCCCGGGTTTGCGGACAACAACACCGTCGCCATGGATTGACCTTTAGATCCCTTGAGCCGGACCCCGCTTTACTGCATGGTGGGATGTTAAAGTCTGCCAAGGTTAATTGTCTGCCATGTATCGTGTTCCGGAGGGGCTGTGGAACCCCTGACTGCGCCGCTTTCTTCCCTGTCCCTGGTGGCGGACAGCGATCAGGCGTTTACCCTTCGGGTCACCCTGGCACGACTCGCCACCCGTACTCTCGATGTGCAGTATTACATCTGGGATGACGATACCACCGGCAAGCTGCTGATCTATCGGGTGCTGGAAGCGGCGCGACGCGGCGTGAAGGTGCGCATGTTGCTGGATCATGCCAACCAGCTGGGGCGAGACGTAAAGTGGGCGGCCCTGGATGCCCATCCCAATATCGACGTACGCCTTTTCAATCCTTTCCATGGCCGATTCAAGCATTTCCATCAATGGCTTTATCACGCGCCGCTGCTCAATCACCGCATGCACAACAAGGCCTGGATTGCTGATGGCGAGCGTTGTCTGGTAGGTGGGAGGAATATTTCCGATCACTATTTTGGGGTGAATCCGGCCAGCAACTTTCGGGACCTGGACTGGTTTGCCAGTGGGCCAATTGCGGCAGATACCCGCGATGCGTTTGATGTCTATTGGCACAGTGATCTTGCCATGCCGCTGAAAACCCTGCGTCGCTATCGACCCGAGCGAGCGGAGCGTGCCTGGCGATGGCTATCGCAATGGCGGCGAACATTAAAAAACTATCCGTATATATTTCCTCAGGATGAAAATTTTTTTCTGAATTATCTGGCGAAGCAGGAGGCCTTGTGTGAACAGGCCCCTGCAGTATTGTTGTTCGATAGTCCGGAAAAAGCCGCAGGCGAAAAACTGTCGATGATGGGGGATCAGTTGGCGCAGCTCCTTGATCGGGAGGACCATCGTGAGTTACTGCTTGAAGCCAGCTATTTTATCCCCGGTGATGATTTTGTTGCGGCACTTTCCCGGCTGAAACAACGCGGCGGCCGTGCCGCAGTGCTGACCAACAGTTTGGCGACTAACGATATCATTGCAGCACATGCAGGCTATGCACCGTATCGACAGGCTTTGATTAAAGGGGGCGTGGAGCTGCATGAACTGCAGCCCCATGCCCGCACCATGAAGCGCCAGTTTCGCCTTCTGCGCGGCCGGTCACTGGCCAGCCTGCACACCAAGGCCATGGTGCTGGATCGGCGGGAAATCTTTATTGGTTCGTTCAATATGGATCCGCGCTCGCTGCATCTCAATACGGAGATGGGGTATTACGTGGTATCAGAATCACTGGGAAAACAGGTGGCGGAATTTATTGAAGAAGGATTGTCACCGGTAAACAGTTATCGACTGGAACTGGAAAAAAACTGGCTGCGCTGGGGTGGCGTGGACGAGGAGGGAGTGCCCGTACTGCTCAAGAACGAACCCCGTGCGAGCATGCTCCGTCGCTTGCTGGCCGCGTTTCTTTCTCGTCTTCCCATTGCTCGATTTTTTTAGAAAAGAAACGGTTTCGAGTTTTGTGACGCGAGTTTCGAAAGTCAAAATCCGACGGCTGACCATTAAAATATTTCGCAACTCGAATCCTGAACTTTCTTTTTGCTCATGAATTATGAGCGCCTGCGGACAAGGATAAACTTCTAATGACAGCAGCATTCTGTTTTCGATTTCGGGTTCGCTATAACGAATGTGATGCCCAGCAAGTGGTGTTCAATGCACGCTATGGCGATTACGTGGATATCGCCATGACGGAATTTTTTCGTGCGCTGGGCTGTGACTACAACAGCATTCTTGCGCAGGGGCTGGATAATCAGGTGGTCAAGCTGACCACGGAATGGCAATCGTCAGCGCGGTTTGATGATGTGCTGGACGTGTTTGTCTCAGCCATTCATATCGGAAACACCTCCTTCACGCTGCAGGCCGATATTCGACATGCAGATGAAAACAGAGCAATTGCAAAGTCTGAAGCGGTGTACGTGATGATGACCACGGAACCCTTTGCGAAAACCCCGGTGCCAGACTGGTTGCGGCAAAAGTTGCAGACCGGTGCGCCGGCAGAGGTGATTGATCAGAGTGGGCGCCGGTAACGTAAGACCCGGACCTCTTGCTGTTCCGTCCTGCATCGCTGCGCGTGTCTTGAGGACTTCAATATCGATCTGCGTTCGCTACATCTGAATACCAAAATGGGCTACTATGCGGCGTCTGAAATCGCGGGCAGTGGTTGCCCTTTATTGAAGAGGGACGGTGATAACCATGACGGTTCCCGGTTCCCGATGGTCCGCCACCCGCGACAACCTGCCTCTTCCCTTGCGAGCATCGTTATTCGATTTGCGCATTTTTCAGGTGGCTTCGTACAAATGTTTTGGAGAATGTTATGCCCCAACCGTTCTGCTTCCGGTTTCGGGTTCGCTATAACGAATGCGATGGCCAGCAAGTGGTGTTCAATGCCCGTTACGCGGATTACATTGACATCGCCATTAAGGAATTCATGCGAGCCCTGGGATGCGACTATAAACAACTTCAGGCGAGAGAGCTGGATAATCAGGCCGTAAAGCTGACCATAGAGTGGCAATCTTCCGCGCGCTTCGATGATGTGTTGAATGTATTTGTTTCAGTGAAGAAACTGGGCAATACCTCGTTCACCCTGCAAGCGGATATTCATCATGCGGATGAGGGGCGATCAATCGCTACATCGGAAGCGGTGTATGTGATGATGACCGCCGAGCCGTTTGAGAAAACGCCGGTGCCCGACGACCTTCGTGAAAAATTTCAGACCGGTGCGCCGGGGACGATCATCGACCAGAGCGGATGTGCTCGCTAGGCACACTGGCGGCGTGTTAGGTCTGCCTGGGGAGAGCAGGTTTTCCGTCGAGCATACGAAGACTCTGTGGTGAATGGAGTTTTCCTTGCGCGCCTTTCGCGTGCAGGCCGCTCCCACAGGGGCGTGGTATTGGTTAGCTGTAGGAGCTTGCCAGCAAGCGAATGATCGCCTGCAGGCAGGCTCCTACAGTATCGGTTTTCGAGGCTGGTGCCTTAATTGCCAGACACTTCCAGCACCACCTTGCCTTTCGCGGTGCGGGAGGTCAGCGCGGCCAAAGCCTGTTCGTAGTCCTCGAACTTGAACACCTGGCTGATGCGCGGCTTGATCTTGCCCTGACCGAACAGCTGGAACAGTTCCATGATGTTCTGCATGTTCACCATGGGTTCCTGCTGGGTGAAGGCGCCCCAGAATACGCCGACGATGGAACAGCCCTTGAGCAGCGCCAGGTTGGCCGGAATTTTGGGGATGTCGCCGGCGGCGAAGCCGACGATCAGCAGGCGGCCGTTCCAGGCCATGTTGCGCAGGGCTGCTTCGGTGAACTTGTCGCCCACCGGGTCGTAGATCACGTCCACGCCTTTCGGGTAGCGTTGCTTGAGCGCGTCCTTGAGGTCTTCTTCGGCGTAGTTGATCAGGTCGTCGGCACCGGCTTCCTTGGCCACGGCCAGTTTCTCGGCGCTGCTGGCGCAGGCGATCACGGTGGCACCCATGGCCTTGCCCAGTTCCACGGCCGCCAGACCCACGCCGCCACTGGCGCCCAGCACCAGCAGGGTTTCTCCGGGTTGAATGTTGGCGCGTTGTTTAAGAGCGTGATAGCTGGTGCCGTAGACCATGGTGAAGGCCGCAGCGGTGTTGTCATCCATGCCATCCGGTACCGGGATCAGCTGGTTTTCCGGTACCAGCACTTCCTCGGCAAAGGCGCCGTAACCGGTCAGACCCATGACCCGCTGGCCAGGCTGGTAGCGCTTCACGCCTTCGCCTACGGCGATGACTTCCCCGGCCATTTCTCCGCCTGGGGAAAATGGCAGCTCCGGCTTGATCTGGTATTTGCCCTCAATGATCAGGGTGTCCGGGAAGTTCAGGCCTGCGGCCTTCACTTTCACCTTTACCTGCCCCTTGCCCGGCTCGGGGGAGGCGATGTCCTCAATCACCAGTTTGTCGGCGGTGCCCAGTTCCTTGCACAAAATCGCGCGCATGCGTTGCTCTCCCGGAAATCGTTTTTATAGAAGGGGAACGCTAACGCTGATGGGGGGATTAGACAAATGCATGTGACGCATTGAGGGGGATAAATGGGGGTAATGAGATACAAGCTTCAAGCCTCAAGCTACAACGCGGTTGAAGTTGTAAGTGTTTCCAATGCTGTGCCCGCGCTTGGCGGTAAGGCGCGGGCACATAGGTTAAAACATCTGAACCCTGTCCCGCGCCTTGCAGCTTGAAGCTTGTGGCTTGCAGCTGCCCCTTTACCGATGCCCGGTGAACTCCACCACCTGCTGGAAGGTGGGGCGGTTCTGCCAGTGGATGGCGGGGACGGTGGCCAGGCCGATGGCGCGATGCTGGATCTGGTCCTGGCTTTCGTCCACGTTCCAGCTGTCCATGGCGGCGATGCCGCCCAGTTGCTCGATGGCCTGGTTGAGGCTGTCTGCCAGAGCATCCCGGCAGGCGCTGCTGTTATCGGTGTCCGCACAGCGCAATGCCTGGTAGGGGCTGGCGCTGGTGCCCAGGGCCTGTTCCAGCACCCGCTCCAGATAGCCGTAGTAGCCATTGTTGTAGGCGGAGCCACCGGCACCGGGTTTGTTGTCGCGGCCCATCAACGACAGGTTCTGGCCATCCACGTCTTCCACAGCGGTGATCTGTGGCAGCAGGGTATCGATCATCAGCGGATACCAGGCATCCATCAGGGCGACTGCTGCTTCCTCATCGTAATTACCGTTGCCGTCCCGGTCACGGCGCATGGCACCGTTGGCCACCCAGTCGTGCATCAGGCGGATAGCGCTGTCCTGGTCGCCGGTGACGGGCGCCGTTTCCAGCAGGGCCAGCGCAGGGGGAAGGATTTCCTGCCCGCGAAGATCCACGGTGGCGGCATCGCCCATGGCTTCCACCATGCGTGCCCGAGTGACGCTGCCCTCTTCCACCAGCTGTTGCAGACGCACATCAAGAATGTCGTTGCGATGGGCGGAACCATAGGGGGCGTGGGCGTCGGCAGCCCACCAGTCACGGGCCGGCCGGTTGTTCCAGCTGGCCAGGTAGCCACGCTCGGGGTTGCTGGCCTGGGGATGGGCCTGTTGCGGCAGGAAGCCGTTCCAGTCGTATTGGCCATTGCCCCAGCTGGGCAATTCCGGGTGTATGCCGGCGGCGCGCTGGGGATAGTCGCCGGAGTGGAAATAGGCGATGTCGCGGTCGTCGATGTAGAACCAGTTAAAGCTGCCGGTGGTGTTGTAGAAGGTGTCGTAGAAGCTCTGCACATCGTGCACATCGTTACGGGTGGCCTGCAGGAACGGCAGGGCGGTATCCAGCTCGGCGTTGTAAGTACTGCGCTGGCGGGTTACCGCCACCGGCATGCCGCCCACGGTGGCAAAACCGATCACCGGGCCGTATTCCGCGGTGCGAATCACCCGGCGGGTGACAGCCTCATTCTGGCCGATGGCCTGCGGATCGGTGGACGACGCCAGGTTCCAGCGAGCAACCCACTGTTCATCGATCACGTCGAAGGGCTGGCACTGGCCATTGACCTGGTAGCCGCCTTCGCCATGGTCAGGTGCGTCTGCCGGCTGGCAGCGCTGCACCACGCGCACGTCGGTAAGGTCGGAACTGCCGGACGTGGCGCTCCAGGCGAAGTCCGGGCCGCGGCCGATGACCACATAGGGCAGGCCGGTAAAGGTCATGCCACGGGTATGAATATCACCACCATGAATGGCCATTTCCAACAGCAATTGCGGGACGAAGTAGCTGGTTTGCGGGCCGAACACGGCCAGCGGCTGGCCGCTGGCAGAATGTTCGGCGTTGAGCAGCAGGGCGTTGGACATGGTGGAGGGAAAGCCCTCGCGCAGCCCGGTGATGCCGGTCTGGATGGCGGCTACCCGTTGCAGGGTGGCCTGCCGTTGCTCGTCGCTGAGTGCTGCCTCGTCGCCGAACAGGGTTTCCAGTTGCCGGCCCAGATGCGCCCATTGCTGGTTCAGATCGGCGCCCCCGCCGTCCAGAAAGGACAGGGACAGGATCCCGCCAAGCAGATCGCCCACGGTGTCCAGCAGGCCACCAACCACACCGGTGCCGGGCAGGGCCGGTATGTTGCCCAGTGGTTCCGGGCACTCCGGCTGGCCGGGGCGGCCACAGGGTTCGTGGCTGAGCGGCTGGTAGCTCTGGAAGGAGCCGGCATCGAACATTACGGCACCGGGAAACTGGCCGGCCAGCTGGCCGCTGAGTGGACACAGATCCGGCAGGGTGGGCGGCGACTGGGTGGCAAAGGAATCGGTGGTGGTGACGGAGGATTCCGGATCATTGCCGTGGCGCAGATCCTGCCACAGGGCGCAGGCGGCTTCGGCGCTGCCGGTCTGATCCTGCAGGGCCTGAAGCAGCAGCACGTTCTTGTGCTCATCGCCGCCGCCGCCGGCGAAGATACCCTGGATCAGGGTGGCGATGGCCACCACATCCTCAATCACGAAGGGCTCCAGTTGAACGCCAAGCGCCACGTATTCCACGGGCACTTCCAGCAGACCGCTGCGGGCGTCCGCCACGTACTGATTCAGCCCGGCCACATAGTCGGTGGCGTCATCGAAGACCTGGGCGCCATCGTCACCGAAGCGGGCGATGGTCTTGCCAATCATGGCGGTGCGGTCGGCCTCACGGTAGGGAGCGTTCACGGCGATGTCTTCATCAAAGGAAAAATCGGCGGGGCCAAGGAAACGGGACAGTTCACCACGCCCGGCACGGCGCAGCACATCCAGCAGGAAGAGCCGGTCAGCCGCGGTCACATAGCCTGCCCCGAACAGCGCATCCCGACGAGTGTCGCCGAAGATATGCGGCACGCCGAAGCTGTCGCGCTTGATATCCACCTGGTAGCTGGCGGCTTCGATGGTCTGTTCGCTCTGCCAGTTGCCGGCCTCGGCGCTGACCAGCGGCGCGGCCTTGAAATAGTCCAGCAACTGGTCGTCGGTCAGGCCGGGTTCGCTGCGTACCAGGGCATCATAAAGCCCCAGCTGGTCATCGAAATGGGGTTCCTTGCTCAGTGCCGGCACCAGCCCGGTCTCGGCCACCAGATCATCGAACAGGGTGCTGACCAGATCGCCGAGACCGGGGATATCTGTGGTCAGACTGCTGATCCCGCCAATGTCATCCTGACCGGGGGGCAGGATATTGAGCACGGTGCCGTAGTCGGCAAAGGGCGTTGTCAGCCCGGATGGGCGTTCTTCCGGCCCTGTCGGCGTGACAGGCGTCTCGGGCTGGTTGGGGGTGGGGGTGTTGGCGACCGGGGCGGGATTGTTGCTTGAACTTCCACCGCCACAAGCAGCCAGACAGCTGGCGGCAAGCAGGGCACAGATAATGCGAGCAGGTATCATGGTGCTCTCTCCTCGGGATCTTGTTGTTGTGATGCAAAAAAGCACGATCGTCCCAAGAGTGGCGCGCTGGATAGGGTTTGTGGAGAGCGGGCAACAAAACAGCAAGAAAAGACTACCAACCGCAAAATAGTGATGAGCCATGAGCCATGAGCCATGAGCCATGAGCTGCGAGCTATGAGTCGCGAGGGAGGGCGTCAGGTGGGGAAGTGTGATGTGCCCGCGATTATGGGAATGTGCGGCAAGCTACAAGCTTCAAGCTGCAACGCGGATCAGGACGGTGGGTTTTGAAACGCCGTGCCCGGCGCGCCCCGGTAATGGTGTGGGCAGAGAGGTGCAGGACAGGAAAACCTGGCCCGCGACTCGTAGCTCGAAGCTCAAGGCTCGTAGCTGTCTTCTCAGCCGTTCTTCTCGATATGCGCCAGCACGTTGGCCAGGCGGTCAACGAGGATCTTGTTGATGCTCTTTTCCAGCACCCGGCCCAGCTCGTCGCTGACCACGGCATCGGCCAGAGGGCGGATGCGGGTGATGAAATCGGCCAGCTTGGGCACGTCTTCCCCTTCTGGCAAGGCTTCGTCACCGTATTTCTCGTCCACCAGGTGGTGAATGATCATGCCGATGAAACGCTCGGCCAGCTTGTCCACTTCTTCACGGACCAGGGTCACGTGGGTGAGGACCGCATCCAGCGGCACGCCAGCTTCGCTGAGCTCTTTTCCGGCGTTGTAGATACGCGGATAAGGGATGCGCAGGCGCATGCCTTCGGGAATGATATAGCCCAGTTTCACGGCCTTGGTCATTACATCCGGGGTGATGTCTTCGCCAAAGTCGTTGAGCAGATCCTGGTAGTCCAGGTAAGACGGAACGCTGGGGGTTTGCCAGCTGGTGACGGCCACTTCCAGGCCGAGAATATCGTTGAGTTCCCGGCCCTGTTCCCAGGCGCTGAGCAGATCGCGGATATTATTGAGGGTATACCCCCTTTCCAGCAGGGCGCCGATGATCTTCAGGCGCGCCAGATGCACGTCGGTATAGATACCGGTGCGGCCGCGCTTTTCCGGCGACGGCAAAATGCCGCGGTCCTGATAGGCGCGCACGTTACGCACTGTCGAACTCCCCTCGCGGGCCAGTTCGTCAATGGTGTATTCCTTGTGATTGCCGGCTTCGGCCGGGGCTTCCTCTGCGTCAGGCTGGGTATATTTCTTCAGGCTGCGCAGGATGGCTGCAGGGTTACGGTCACTGGATTTCATGGTTGCGATGATAGCCCGGTTTTTGCACAGGCGCTAGAACGTGAGAGGCAACACGCAACATGCATCACGCAACAACGCGGGGAAGGTCGGGGCTCACCCCGGATGTCCGCGCTGCGGGCCTGTGGGTGCGACCGCGATATTCCACTTTTCTTCAGTTACTTCGTGGATGTGTGGGGGGAGGCGAGTTTCCAGGTGCGAGGTGTGAAGGTCAAAAACATGGCATCTGTTAACCCCCGCTGTGGGAGCTTGCCTGCAAGCGATGGGGGCCTGATCAAGTCTCTATCGCGTGCAGGCACGCTCCCACAGCCCGGGCGGCTGCAGGGTTTCAGCGCGTGCTGCGTGTTGCGTCTCTGCTAGGGCGTGATTTCCACCTGGGCCAGATTGCGCGCCAGGCTGGGGGTCAGGCGGCCGAGCCACTGCATGCCCCAGGCTTCTGGACTGACCGGAACCACGGCGCGGTTGCTTTCTACTGCATCGACAATGGCTGCGGCCACCCGGTCCGGGGTGAAGGCACGGCGCTGATAGAGATGGCTGGCATGCTCGCGGCGACGTTGCTGTTCTTCGTTGTCCACGCCGACAAAACGGGTGCTGCCGGTAATGCCGGTGTTGATGATGCCGGGGCAGATGGCGCTGACGCCGATACCTTGATCCGCCAGTTCGGCGCGCAGACATTCACTGAACATCAGCACGGCGCTTTTGCTGGTGGCATAGGCCGGCAGCATGCGCGATGGCAGGAAGGCGGCGGCAGAGGCCACATTAACGATATGGCCGGCTTTTGCCTGATCCACCATTTGCCGGGCGAACAGCCGCGAGCCATGAATGACGCCCCACAGGTTCACACCCAGCACCTGCTGCCAGTCCTTGACGCTGGTATCCAGCAGGGAGCCGGACAGACCGATGCCGGCGTTATTGATAACGATGTCCGGAGCGCCCAGCTCTTTCTCTACCCAGGCGGCGAGGGTTTCCATGGAGCGGGTATTGCTCACGTCGCATTTGCGGCTCAGGGCGTCGCCGCCTTCTGCCACAATGGTGCTGGCGGTACGGGCAGCGGCATCGGTGTTGATGTCGGTACACACTACCAGAGCACCACGGCGGCCAAACGCCAGGGCGGTTTCCCGGCCAATGCCGGAGCCTGCCCCGGTGACCAGCACGACCTTGCCTGCATCGGGGCCAGACGGTGAGTTAGCAGTTACTTCGCTGCGCTTCAGCGGGCCGCTGGCGGGGGCGCCTTCAATGTGCTGGATGAATTCACGCACCCAGCGGGCGGTGACATCCGGGTGCTGCAGCAAGGGCCCCCAGTGGCCACAATCCAGCTCCCGGCGCCACAGGCGGTCGGTCCACTTGGGCAGGTCTTCAAGCATGGTCGGGCGCACGTAGTTGTCGTCGCGGGCCACGATCAGCTGCACGGGAACCCGGGTATGGCGTTCACGGGGCTTGAGCAGGCAGGGCAGCATGTTGGCCCGGTACAACTCGATGCCGTGGACGCCATCCTTAAGTTGAGTGGGGCTGGATTCACTCTCCAGCTTCTCGGTGCGTTTGAGGACGTTGGGCCACGCCTTGGCCAGCCCGGCTTTCCACAGGGTGGGGGCCAGAACCGGCAGCTGGAAGGCCATGATGTACCAGGAGTGGGATAGCTGGTTGAGCACGGCGGCCGGGTTGCTCTTGAGATTGGCCTTCATCCACTGGCCCACATGATCCAGGCAGGGGCCGGACAGGGTGGTGTAAGAGGCAATACGCTGTTCGGCGCCGGGGTCGGTCACCGATTCCCAGGTCTGGATGGAACCCCAGTCATGGGCCACCAGGTGGACTTTCTCGTCGGGGCAGACGGCATCCATGACGGCGTGCAGGTCATCGCGCAATTCCCGCAGCTTGTACGCGGAACGGCCTTTGGGCACGGAAGACAGGCCGGCACCCCGGACATCGTAAGCCACGACCTTGAAATGCTGGCTGAGCCGCTCGGCCACTTTTTCCCAGACATGGTTGGCATCCGGGTAGCCATGCACCAGCACCACGGTGGGGCTCTTGTCTTCGCTCCAAGTCCGTACTGCCAGATCCACGCCGTTGCGGGTTACCTTGCTGTCACGCCATTGCACCATGCCGGGCCTCGTTGTTCTCTGTTATTGGGTGAGGGTTGGGGTATCAACGACCAGCGCCTCGGCGCCGTCGCTGAGCCAGCGGGGGCCCAGATCGTCCACAACCAGAAATTCACAGCCGGCCACGCCATGACCTGCTTCGCTGAGGCTGAACTGCCATTGCCACAGACCGGGAATCAGTGGCCCTTCGCCAATGCGATTGCCCTCGGGCAGGTTGCCGGTAAGCGGGGCAAGGCGGTAGTGCTGGCGAATGGCCGGATACTGCTCTGCCATTTGCTGGGGCGTCTCGCCGCGGGCCAGCGCGGCGGGCAGTGCCTGACGCCAGGCGTCCAGCTGCTGCACCAGGGCTGCCAGCTGCGAGTGATCCTCGGGGCCACACAGGGACGCCTTGGCGGCATAGCCGTTCAGTACCGCATCGCACTGGAGTATATAGCTCATGCCGGGGCGAAAACGGTGCTTCCCGGGTCTGTTCAGGCCAAAGCGACGACGGCTGGGCCGACCGGAGAAACGCACCCGGGGCGGACGGGCCGGATCAAACACACGGTGGGCGCGCAGCCAGTCGCGAATCAAAAGCTGGCAATCCGCCTCCGTCATGCCCGGCTGCAGGGCTGCGGCGATGATCTGCAGGCATTTCTCGGCGAGGCCTTTGGCCTCCAGGTACGGAGCCAGCGCCTGCTGGTCCGGGGTCCAGAATGCGGTCATGACGCCTCCGGGTTGTTTTTGGAATGAGCCTGATAATTACATTGAGCAATGTAACAGTCAATATCCGACACTGCCCCTGAAAACATGCCTGGCCTCCTTTTCGGCCAAGTGACGTTTACAAAGCGGCCACAGAGGTTTCGCGTGATTTTCACAACGGGACGTTGGGGGATTGTTACGGTGGCACCTGAATGACTTTCATAAATCATTTCCCGGGCGCCAACTGGGGTAAGGAGTTGTTTGTGCGCGTTTTGCCCGTTTTTCTCCGCACACTGATTGTGCTGTTTCCATTGATATTGTCCGTCCTGTGGACCGGTTCGGTTTATGCAGAACCGACCTCACCCTCTGCAGCCCAATACGGTGATCTTGCGGACTCGCTTGAAGATGATGCCCGCCGTCAGATTCTTATCGATCAATTGCGTGGACTTGAGGGGGCTGCAGGGCCGGAGCCGCTGGGTGTTGCCGGTGAGGTCCCTGCGGCGGAAATCGCCGAGGGGGCGCCCAGCGGTCAGACTGCGCAACAGGTTTCTCTGGCGCGTCGTATGGCGTCGGCCACGGGTAACCTTGCGGGGGATCTGGGCCGGCAATTCGCGGCCGTGGCTGGCCTGGTCTCCGGATGGTTTGGCGAAGACGGTGGAGCGCCAGACCAAGCCATGACAACCACTCCCTTCGATATCAAGGCTGTCACGGCAGCCCTGATTAACATCGCCATCCTGATTGTTGTGACCTTTGCGGTCTTCTGGAGCCTGCGGGCGCTTGTCGGGTCTGCATTCGGGGGGCTCAGTCGCTGGGCGCTGGCCGGATCTCGGAAGCTGGCTATCCTGCGAACCGCTGTGGCAGTGGCAGCCGCCGCCTTGCTCGATGTGGCCGTGGTGGTGGTCGCCTATTTGGCGGGTACTTTTCTGGCCCCCCTGCTCACTGAGCAACTGGGCGCGGATGCCACACGCCTTGCGCTTTTCCTTAATGCTTTCCTGATCGTCGAGCTGGCAAAGGCGGCCATGCGGATGTTCTTTTCCTCACGGTTCGAAGGCTTGAGACTCTTGCCGGTGTCGGCCCAGCAGGCCCGTTACTGTAACCGTTTCCTGGCCCGGGAGGCGGGCCTGATCGGCTACGGTATGTTGGTGCTGGTTCCCGTGCTGAACTACAACATGTCGCCAGCCCTTGGCAGTGGTGCCGGTACGCTAATCATGATTGTGGCGTTGCTCTATGCAGCGGGGGTGATAATGCGCAGTCGAGCCAGCTTGCGAACGGCTCTTGAAACCCGAGCCAACCAGGCTTACGGACCCATCCGGCTGCTGCTGCTTCTGTTGTCGCGCACCTGGCACTGGCTGGCCCTGGGCTATGCGGTGGTGGTGTTTGCGGTCACCGTCTTGAACCCGGAAACCGCTTTACCTTATGTGGCAGTGGCTACCCTGGAAACGCTGATTTACGTGGGGACGGGTCTGCTGGTGTCGGTGGCTCTGGGCCAGCTTATTGGCCAGCAAATCCAGCTGCCCGAGCGACTGAATGCCAGCATGCCGCGGTTACAGGCACGGTTGAATACTTACGTCCCCACGGCCCTGAAAGTGATCCGTACCCTGATATTGGTGCTGGTGGCAGTGGTCTCGCTGGATGCCTGGAGGCTCTATGACTTGTCTTCCTGGTACGCCACGCCGGCCGGTAGCCAGACGGTTTCTGCCTTGCTGGATATTCTCATTATTCTGGCCGTGTCTGCTGCGGTGTGGGTGGGGCTGGCCAGCCTGGTGGAGCACAAGTTCAGTCCGGACGAAAACAGCACGGCGGCCCAGGCGGCACGGGGGGAAACCCTGCTGGGGCTGTTCCATACCACGCTCGCCATTGCCATCATCATCATGACGGTGATGATCGTGCTGTCCGAGGTGGGCGTGGATATCGGGCCGTTGATTGCCGGGGCAGGTGTATTGGGTCTGGCCATTGGTTTTGGGGCCCAGAAGCTGGTCCAGGATGTGATTACCGGGGTCTTCATCCAGGTGGAGAATGCCATGAATACCGGGGACTTCGTGTCCGTCGGCGGCAACTCCGGCACCGTGGAACGGGTCGGGATTCGTTCGGTGGCGTTGCGGGACCTGTATGGCACCTACCATATTGTGCCTTTCTCTTCCGTTGACGCGGTGTCCAACTTCACCCGTGATTACGGCAACCACGTGGGTGAATACGGTATCGCCTACCGGGAGAACATCGACGATGCCATCGTTCAGCTGGAAGCGGCCTTCGAGGCCCTCAAGGAAGGCGATCACAGGGACAACATCCTGGCGCCCATGACCGTGGCCGGGGTAACGGCTCTGGCCGACAGCTCGGTGAATATCCGGGTGGTGATCAAGACCACCCCGGGTAATCAGTGGGCAGTGGGCCGCGCCTTCAACCGGCTGGTGAAAATCTACTTTGACAAGGCCGGCATCGAGATTCCGTTCCCGCATACCACGTTGTACTTCGGCGAAGACCGGGAAGGGCAGGCACCGGCGGGGAATATCCGTCTCACGGACGATCGCGTGGTGGCCAGCCAGGATGGTGGCTGACACGCGGCCCGTAACACAAACCGCCTGTCTTCAGGCCCCTTTTCAATGTTGAACGTAAAACGTTCAACAAAAAAAGGGCCGGCACAAAGTGCCGGCCCAGAATCACCATAGAAAAGGGAGAGCTAGGTGATGTTGAACGCTTATGCCGCGTCGCGGAGGAGGTCGCCAAGCAGGGCTTCAAAGTTCTCCAGCTGTTCGCGGTTGTCATGGTCCCAGGGGTGGAAGCCGGGTTTGAACCAGTCGAACCAGGGCTTGGTGATGTTTCGGAAGATGCCTTTCCTGCCCCAGGTGTGTTTGGCCACGGCTCGCCAGCCTTTCAGGTCAAACAGGCCGCCGCGGATGCGCACGTTGTGAACATAGAACGGAATCATAAGGGCGAAGAAGATGCCGGTGGCCGCCACCAGTGAGGTGGTGCGCAGGGCATAGGCGCCCACATTGCTGTCGTCGCCGATGACGGTGGTGTAGACGTCAAAGGCCACCGCCTTGTGTTCGGTTTCTTCCAGAGCGTGCCAGTTCCAGATAGCCTTGTAGCCTTCGTCGGAGCCTTCCATGATTTCGGGCAGGTCCAGCAGGCCGCCGCCGAGGATGGCGGTCAGGTGTTCCAGTGCTACCGTAGCAGCCAGCTGGAAGGCATCCGGGGTATAGTCCTGGACGGTCTTGAGCAGTTTTTCGACCACCGCTTCCTGGGCATGCAACGGGACGCCCGCGTCGGCGACGAAGTTGTTATATTCGTCGTGCTCACGACCGTGCATGGCTTCCTGTCCAATAAAGGCGGTCACTGCCTTTTGCAGTTCAGGATCCGTGATCTGGTCACGGTATTTGCGTACGCTGTCGATAAAGAAGCGTTCACCCACCGGGAAAAACAGGCTCATGGTGTTCAGGAACTGGCTGACATTGAGCCCGTCCTGATGCCAGGTAAGCGCCTTGGCCGGGTTCAGGTTGAACTTCAGATTGCGACGAATGGGCAGAATTGAGACCGCCATAATTGCGTACCTCCATAACTGTTACATCAACCAATGATACAATGGCAAAGGCCCGCATCAAGGACTTTTTCACTCAGGACTGACACAAATGACGACAACTCCCCGCGATACAGCGAACCGCCTGCTGGATGGCCTGGTGGACTACCTGCTGGCGCGCTTGGCGCCAGCCCAGCTGGATGGTTTTCTTGAGGCAGAACTGGACTTCCTGTTGGAGAAGGCATCGGGGTACACCTTGAACGACTGGGTCTCTGCACAGCAGATTCAGGAAACCGCGCACAAATATGCCAGTGAGATGGATATCAGCGGGGCCATCCCTGAACTGGTGGGCGACATGGTCGAGGAGTTCTATGAGCAGGCGGTGGACAGTGAGCGCCTGATTGCCGATGTGGTCGACGAAGATGTGATCATGGCGTTGCTGGACAAGGTGCTGGAAATTCCCCTTTCCCGTCAGGGCATGGCCTGGTTGGGTCGGAATCCGGTGCTGCTGGCGCTGCTGGCTGGGGGCGCGCAGATGGGTCTCAAGACCCTGTTGCATCAGGGTATGCCCGTGGCACTGCGGGAGCAGTTCAGTCGCCGTTTGCCGGAGCGCTGGGTGAACAGCCTGGATACCCGCATGCAGGAATGGCTGCTGCGCCGCACCGAACAGCTGCTCAGTGATCCCTGGTTGTACCGGGACGAGAACCTGGATGAATTGCGGGAGCTGGTTCTGGTGGGGTGGCAGGATTTTGCCCAGCGCCCGGTGGCAGAGCTGCGCGACTTGCTCAGCAGCGAGGATATCCAGGAATTGTTCGTAATCGGCTTCGAGTACTGGCGCGAGCTGCGTCATACGGACTACTTCAACAGCCTGCTGGAATCCGGGGTGAATGCCTTTTTCGAGAAGTACGGCGACACCAGCCTGGTGGACCTGCTGCAGGAGCTGGGCGTGACCCGCGCCCTGATGCTGGACGATGCCCGTCGCTTCGGCCCCCCGATCATCGAAAAACTGCGTCAGGAAGGACTGCTGGAAGAGTGGCTGCGCAGGCACCTTTCGGGGTTCTTTGAGGCGGAGGAGACGCTGGAACTGCTTAATTAATAATTAATAATTAATAGTGAATAATTAATAACGGCGCGAATGCGTGTTGTTTGATTTTCCAATGCAAGAGGCTGCGCCTGAACTGTGGGCGCGGCCTCTTGCATTGGAGGGCCAGCCAAGGCGGCCCCGTGAGTTATTAATTATTCATTATTAACTATCAATTGCCCTTCTGTACGCCTGCGTATGCAGCAACTCGACCAGCTCTTCTTCCGGGACCGGTTTGCTGATCAGGAAGCCCTGGATGGTGTCGCAGGACATGTCGCGGAGGATGGCGAGGTGCTCTTCGGTTTCGACACCCTCGGCCACCACGTTCATCTGCAGGCTGTGGGCCATGTCGATGATGGCGCGGGTGATGGCGGCATCGTCGGGGCTCTTGTCCAGGTCCATGATGAAGGAGCGGTCGATCTTCAGGGTGTCCACCGGGAAGCGTTTGAGATAGCTCAGCGAGGAATAACCGGTGCCGAAGTCATCCAGTGCCAGCTCGATACCGCGCTTGCGCAGTTGCTGAAGCATTTCGATGTTCTGCTCCATGTCTTCCATGATCAGGCTTTCGGTGAGCTCCAGTTCCAGTAGTTGCGGCGGCAGCTCGGTGCTGGACAGTACCCGGTCGACGATCTCTGCCACATTGCCCTTGCGGAACTGGTGGGCAGACAGGTTGACGGACACGGTGATGTCTCCCAGCCCTTGCTTGTACCACTTGTGAGCGTGGCGACAGGAGCGCTCCAGCACCAGCTCGCCAATGGCGGAGATCAGGCCGGTTTCCTCGGCCAGCGGAATAAATTCGGACGGTGGGATCAGGCCCATGGTGGGGTGCTGCCAGCGTACCAGGGCTTCCACCGAGGTAATGCGGTTGTTGGCCAGCTCCATCTTGGGCTGGTAATAGACCACAAACTCGTTCTTGAAGATGGCCTTTCGCAGGCTGGTTTCCAGTGCCAACTGTTCCACCGAAGCCACGCGCATGTTACTGCGGTAGAACTGGAAATTATTGCCGCCGCTGCGCTTGGCCTGATACACCGCCATGTCGGACTGGTTGATCATGCTCTGCGCTTCCTTGGCGCTGTCCGGGAACACGCTGATACCGATACTGGCCCCCAGCAGCAGCTCGTGGCCGTCGATATGGAACGGCTTTTTCATGGCGTTGACCAGTTTCTGGCACAGCTGGCTGATGGCGCCTTCGTTGGTGTACTTCTCCACCAGCAGGGTGAACTCGTCGCCACCCACCCGGGCCAGGTGTTCTTCCTCACCGGCAAAGTGGCTGAGCCGTTCGGCGGCGGCCTTGAGCAGGCGGTCGCCAATTTCGTGGCCCAGGGATTCGTTGATGGGCTTGAAGCGGTCCAGATCGATCATCAGCAACGCCACTTTTTCCCGGTTCAGACGCGCCAGGGTGAGCGACTTGTGCAGGTGCTCGCGGAACTGGGAGCGGTTGGCCAGGCCGGTGAGTCGATCGTAGTTGGACAGGAACTGCAGTTGCTGTTCGGTTTCCTTGCGGGTGGTCAGATCCGAGATCATGCCCACGTAACGAATCACCCGCTTTTGCTCATCGCGTACCGCACTGATCTGAAGCCATTCGGGGAACGACTCACCATTACGGCGCTTTTCATTGATTTCCCCTTCCCAGAAACCGCTTTCTTTCAGGGCGTTGGTGATTTCGACGTAGGTTTCGCGGTTGGGGTGGGTTTCTTCATGTTCCAGCACCTGCTTGGCCAGCACCATGGACTCGGAATAGCCGGTGATCTGCTCGAAACGGGCGTTGACGGCCAGGAAACGGAAGCGGTGATCAAGAATGAAGATGCCTTCCGGGGCATTTTCAAACACGGTGGCGGCCAGCCGCTGCTGCTCCTGGGCCTGGCGGTCTTCCGTGATATCCCGGCGGGTGCCAATCATGCGGGTGGCGCGGCCCTTTTCTGACCAGCGCACCACGCGGCCATCGTCCTCGATCCAGCGCCAGTTACCGTCAGCATGGCGCAGCCGGTAGACCGCATGGTAGCGGTCGCTCTCGCCCTTGAAGTGGGACACCATGGCCCGGCGTACCCGGGTCAGGTCGTCGGGATGAACCAGGGTTTCCAGGTCGCCGAAGAAGTTCTTGAAGTAGGCACTGTCGTAACCCAGAAGACGGTCAAAATTGGTGTGATAGTTGCGGCCGGTATCCAGCATCCAGTCCCACAGGCCGATGTTGCTGGCTTCCAGTGCCAGCTCCAGACGTTCGCCGGTGGCGCCCAGGGCCTGGTTGGATTCCTCCAGGGCCTTGGTACGTTCGGCCACCATGGTTTCCAGCCGTTCGTTGGTTTCCTGCAAGCGCTGACGGGCTTCTTTTCGTTCGTAGATTTCCTGGGCCAGCTTCTCGTTCAGGGATTCGGCATCGCTGCGCGCCCGGTTCAGGTAATCAATCAGGGAACGGTTGCTGGCTTGCAGCATCATGGCCTGGTGGCCGGTGTTATGAATGCGGCGGGCGGCCAGCAGGAAAAACAGCCCGAGCACCATCATCATGACCAGCAGTGACAGTTCGCTCTCGGCCTGGGTTTGCGAAAGCCGGACCATAATGGGCCCCAGCAACATGATGAGATAGAGAAATACCGTGGGAAAATGGCTGCTGTAGGCCGCCAGGGCCAGAGTGGCAAGGCCCAGCCCCATGCTTGCGCAAAGCAGCTGAATGCTGAGCATATCCGGGCGGAACAGCAGCTCCGCCGGGTTGAACAGGTAACCGGCCATGCCGATCAGTAGCGGGGTGCTCAGGGCCAGCGCAGACAGTGCCGTTCGGCAGCTGGCGTTGATTTCATCCCGGATCAGTTTCTGGCGGGCCATCAGTAGCAGCGGAACCCTGATCACTTGAACCAGGCTGAACAATGCCAGCCATCCAACCATCAGGGACTGGGGTACCGGGCTGTTCCAGTAAAAGGATGCCAGCACTACCGCACTGGCGGTTTCGAGAATAAATAGCACAAGGATGCCGCTAAACAGCAGTTGGCACTGTTCAGTCAATATGCCCTTGAAGGGGGCAGAGGTACGGTTGTTCGGAGACTGCAAAGACACCTTGTTTTTATCCTCTGGCCTTGTGGCCGAGTGTTTTTGTTTCTCAGTGTACCCACCGGGACGGGGGAGGGGAACAGCCTTTATCGAACACAATGGATGAAGCGTATGGGTCGAGCGCATCGATCGTCTCCCCGGGCCCACATTCTGGTAAACTCCCGCGCCATGGATGACGTGACTTCCCTTATTGATGGTTTGAACCCGGCCCAGCGCGATGCGGTGGCGGCCGATGACCGCCATTTGCTGGTACTGGCCGGCGCCGGATCGGGCAAGACCCGGGTGCTGGTGCACCGCATTGCCTGGCAAATTGCCACCGAGCAGGCCTCGCCCTTTGGCATTCTGGCGGTGACCTTTACCAACAAGGCCGCCGCTGAAATGCGTGGCCGTATCGAGCAGCTGCTGGATATGTCTTCAGAAGGCATGTGGGTGGGGACTTTCCACAGTATTGCCCACCGTTTGCTCCGCTCTCACTGGCAGGAGGCCGGGCTGCCGCAGGGATTCGAGATTATCGATTCCGACGACCAGCTGCGGCTGATCAAGCGGGTGATCAAGGAGCTGGGGCTGGATGACCAGCGCTGGCCGGCTCGCCAGGCCACCTGGTTTATCAACAGCCAGAAAGACGAAGGGCTGCGCGCCAAACACATGGACGCCAATGGTGACCTGTTCGCCCAGACCATGCAGAAGATCTACGCAGGCTACGAAGAAGCCTGCGAGCGCGGCGGCCTGGTGGACTTCAACGAGATGCTGCTGCGGGTGCTGGAACTGTTTCGCGACAATGACAGTCTGCGTGGCCATTACCAGCGCCGCTTCCGCCATATCCTGGTGGACGAGTTCCAGGACACCAACAGCATCCAGTATGCCTGGCTGCGCTTGCTGGCCTGTGATGACAACGCCGTGACCATCGTCGGCGATGACGACCAGTCCATCTATGGCTGGCGCGGCGCCAAGATCGAGAACATCCACAAGTTCAGCCGCGATTTCCCGGATACCCGCACCATTCGCCTGGAGCAGAACTACCGCTCCACCGGCACAATCCTCAAGGCCGCCAATGCGGTGATCGACAACAATAGCGATCGCCTCGGCAAGGAGTTGTGGACCGAGGGCGGCGACGGCGACCCGATTCGTCTGTACGCCGGCTTCAACGAGGTGGATGAAGCCCGCTTTATTGCCGGGCGGGTGGACAAGCTGTTTCAGGAAGGCACCGCGCGCCGGGAAATGGCGGTGCTGTACCGTTCCAACGCCCAGTCCCGGGTGCTGGAAGAAGCCTTCCTGCAGGCGGCTATTCCCTACCGTATCTATGGGGGGCAGCGCTTTTTCGAGCGACTGGAAATCAAGAATGCCCTGGCCTACCTGCGCCTGATCAGCAGCCGCCATTCGGATGCCGCGTTTGAGCGGGTAGTGAACACTCCGACCCGTGGCATCGGCAACAAGACCCTGGAAACCCTGCGCGAGGTGGCACGCCACCGTGGTGTTTCATTGTGGGATGCCGCCCAGGCCATCATCGGTGAGCAATTACTGACCTCACGAGCCACCAATGCCCTGGCGGTGTTCGTCAATCTGGTGGAGCAGCTGGCACAGCAATGCGATGGCCTGAACCTGGGTGAGACCGCCGAGCATGTGATTGAGGCCAGCGGCCTGGTCGCTTTCCACGGCAAGGAAAAAGGTGAGAAGGGCCAGCAGCGGCTGGAAAACCTGCGCGAACTGGTATCCGCCACCCGGGAATTTGGTGAGGAAGACGAAGACTCGGAAATGGATTCCCTTACGGCCTTCCTTGACCACGCAGCGCTGGAATCCGGTGAGGGACAGGCTGAGGCCCATGAAGATGCTGTACAGATGATGACCCTGCACTCCGCCAAGGGGTTGGAGTTCCCGGTGGTATTCATCTGTGGCATGGAAGAGGGACTGTTCCCGCATCAACGATCCAGTGAGGACCCCAGTGGTCTCGCCGAGGAGCGTCGCCTCTGCTACGTGGGGCTGACCCGCGCCATGCGCGAGCTGTACCTGACCCATGCGGAAAGTCGTCGCCTTTATGGCAACGAGAACTACAATCCGCCCAGTCGTTTTCTGCGCGAGATTCCCGCCGACGCCATGGAAGAGATCCGTGCCCGGGCCGGCTTCAGCCGCCCCATGGGTGGCGGCAGCACGCCAATCCGTGAGACCGAATCCAATGGCATCGTGCTGGGTGCCCGGGTGCTGCATCCCAAATTCGGGGAAGGCACCGTGCTGCACTTCGAGGGCCAGGGCCCCAATGCGCGGCTGCAGATCAATTTCGATGGCGCCGGCACCAAATGGCTGGTCAGCCAGTACGCGCGTCTTGAGGTGATTTGAAGAAAGTCTGACGTCGGACGACGAATGTCTGACGCTGACACAACAACATGCGTAGCTGCGGGTTTGACGTCCGACCCGCCAGAAAAGAACTACAGGGTGGCCGAGCACTGCTGCCCAACCACGGAGGATAGCTCTTGGACCGTCGTAAATTTGTTTCTGCCCTGGGATTGGGGTTGGGTGGCATGGCTCTGGCCGGCTGCGAACAGAAAGACTGCCCGCCGGCCGATGGCCAGGTTGCCGCCGGGGAGCCGGAAAAGAAGAAACCGGTACCGCAGACCTACGAATGGAAGATGGTGACTACCTGGCCGAAGAATTACCCCGGTCTGGGTGCCGGTGCCAACCGCTTCGCCAAGCGGGTGGAAGAAATGTCCGCCGGCCGCATCAAGATCAAGGTGTACGGCGCCAAGGAACTGGTGCCAGCCTTTGAAGTGTTCGATGCGGTACGTCAGGGCAGTGCGGAGATGGGCCATGGTGCCGCGTATTACTGGAAGGGCAAGCACCCGGCGACCCCGTTCTTTACCGCCGTGCCTTTCGGTTTGACCGCCCAGGAAATGAATGGCTGGTTACATCATGGTGGTGGCCAGGAGTTGTGGGATGAACTGTACGCCCAGTTCAACCTGAAGCCCTTTGCCTGTGGCAACACTGGCACCCAGATGGCGGGTTGGTTCAACAAGGAAATCAACAGTGTCGAGGACCTGAAAGGGCTCAAGATGCGCATGCCTGGTCTGGCCGGGGAAGTGCTGGCCAAGGTGGGCGCTACCCCGGTGCAGCTGCCCGGCGCGGAAGTGTTCACCTCGCTGCAAACCGGTGCCATTGATGCCGCGGACTGGGTGGGGCCCTACAACGACCTGACGTTTGGTTTGCACCGTGTGGCTGAGTACTACTACTACCCGGGCTGGCAGGAGCCGGGCCCTACCCTGGAACTGACCATCAACAAGCAGGTATGGGACAGTCTGCCGGCGGACCTGCAGGCGATCATCCGCTATGCAGCCCAGTCTGAAAACCAGGACATGCTCGACGAATACACCGCCCGCAACAACGCGGCGCTCAATGAGCTGGTCAACAAGCACGGTACCAAACTGCGCCGTCTCCCGGATGATGTGCTCAAGGCCCTCAAGGACGCCAGTGACGAGGTGATCGAAGCGCTGGTGGCAGACAACAAGGACGCCCGCAAGGTTTACGATTCCTACCGCCAATTCCGCGATGAGTCTGTGCAGTACATGGGTGTGGCAGAGCAGCCGTACCTGAATGTGCGCAGTGNAGCTACAAGCTACANAAGCTACAAGCTACAAGCTACAAGCTACAAGCTACAAGCTACAAGCTACGCTGATTGGATTGAGAAAGGCGGAAAAGTTCCCGGAATTTCGTGGTTTCTACGAAGCCGCTGTAGGAGCGTGCCTGCACGCGATCCGAGCTCAAGCGAGGTAAGGATTCCAGAAACGGCGGCAAAAGTAGAAGCTTCGTCGCCTCGCTACGCTCGGTTCGCACCTCAAACGGTGCTCCTGCAGAAAACCGAATCCCGGCCGTAGGCGCGCCGCCAGCGGTGCGCCTGCGTCAGGCCTGGCTAATCCCTTGGCACTGCCCGGGTACGACCGGTCTCGTCGATGGCCACAAAGGTAAAGTGCCCTTCGGTCACTTTCGACAGGGTGCCGGTGTCTTCACGAATCCACACTTCCACCAGAATCTGCATGGACGTGCGACCGATGTCCTGCAGCCGGGTGTAGCAACTCACTACCGCACCGATTGGCACCGGGCGCAGAAACGCCATGGAATCGATGGCTACAGTGGCGACGCGGCCACGGGCTTTTTTCCGCGCCGTGACAGCACCGGCCAGGTCCATCTGGGATACCAGCCAGCCACCAAAAATGTCGCCATTCCAGTTGGCGCTCTGGGGCATGGCAATGGTTTGAATGGCCAGGCTGCCAATGGGCTGCGGTGTGTCGTCGGTATGATCAGTCATGTCTTGTTATCCGTCATTGTCAGGCTGACTTCAGCGATTGTTTTTAGCTGTACAGCAGGTCTGGTAGCCAGGTGGCCAGTGCCGGGAACAGGGCCAGTATAGCCAGCATGAGAAGCTGTATAACGATAAAGGGCACCACGCCCTGGTAGATCTGGGCCGTCTCAACCTCCGCCGGGGCCACGCCTCGTAGATAAAACAGCGCGAACCCGAAGGGTGGGGTCAGAAACGAAGTTTGCAAGTTCAGGGCCAGCATCACGCCCAACCATACCGGGTCCAGGCCCATGGCCAGCAATACTGGTCCAACAATCGGCACCACCACGAAAGTAATCTCGATAAAGTCGAGAATAAAGCCAAGCAGAAAAATCAGCAGCATGACCATCAGGGTGGCGCCAATCACGCCGCCGGGCATGGCCTCGAACAGGCCGTGTACCGCTTCCTCGCCACCAAAGCCCCGAAACACCAGCGAAAACAGGCTGGCACCAATCAGGATCATGAACACCATGGCGGTGACCCGGCTGGTGCTGCGTACTACCTCGCCGACAATGCCCACGCTCAGGCGCCGGTTAAAGGCGGCGAGCAGCAGGGCACCAAAAGCACCCACCCCGGCCGCTTCGGTGGGGGTGGCCTTGCCGGCAAGAATGGAGCCGAGCACCGCAAGAATCAGTAGTAATGGCGGTACTAGTCCGCGCAGCACGTGGGCCCAGGACAAGGGGGTGTCATCGCCGCCGCCCATGGTGGGAGCCAGATGGGGTTTCCACAGGCTGATGGCCAATACATACAATAAATAAAGCCCTACCAGTATCAGGCCGGGGATCAGGGCGCCCACAAACAGATCGCCCACGGAGACCGTATCCAGGGACCACAGGCCCTGCTTGAGCTGGGCTTCCTGATAGGCATTGGAGAGCACATCACCCAGCAGCACCAGAGCAATGGAGGGGGGGATGATCTGCCCCAGGGTGCCGGTGGCGCAGATCAGCCCGGTGGCCAGCTGCGGCTGATAACCCTGACGCAGCATGCTGGGTAGCGACAGCAAGCCCATGGTCACCACGGTGGCGCCGACGATGCCGGTGCTGGCGGCCAGCAGCGCGCCGACCAGAATAATGGCAAGGCCCATGCCGCCGGGCAGCGGACCAAACAACCGGCCCATGCTGGTCAGCAGGTTCTCCGCCACCCGTGACTTTTCCAGCATCACGCCCATGAACACGAACAATGGCACGGCCATCAGGGTGGTGTTTTCGATGATCCCGAACAGACGGTTAGGCACGAAGGTCAGGTCAGCGGGATTGAAGGTGCCGGTGAGCATGCCGCCCAGGGCAAACAGCAGGGAGGTGCCTCCCAGCGCGAAGGCCACCGGATAGCCGGTGAGTAGCACCAGACACACCACCACGAACATCAACAGCGGAATCCACTCCGTCACAGGGCATCCTCCGGGTGCTGTTGCGGAGCCGGTAAGGGCGCGCCCATCAGTGTCAGCGCGTGGCGCAGCAGTTCAGCCAGGCCCTGAATCGCAAGCAGTGCTGGCAGCACCAGCAGCAGAGACTTGAGCAAATAGACAAAGGGCAGCCCACCATTGGCAGAGCCTTCCTGCTCTTTCCAGCTGCTTAGCACATAGTCCAGCGACAGCCAGAACAGGGCGGCACAGACCGGTAACAATAGAAACAGGGTGCCAAGCAGATTGACCCAGGCCCGTTGGCGGGGCGAGAAGCGCTGGTAGAGCACATCCACCCGGACGTGCTCGTCTTCTGCCAGGGTATAGGCAATAGCAAGCATAAACAGGGCGCCGTGCAAGTAGGTGAGTGACTCCTGCAGGGCGATGTTGCCGATGCCGAGACCGTAGCGCAGCAGCACAACCAATACCATGCCCAATACCAGCAGCAGGGCCAGCCAGGCGGTGGTGCGGCCAATGGCCTGGGTGAAGCCGGTCAGCCGTTGCTGCCAGCGTTGGAGGGCTTGTTTCATGACACCTTGTTATTGTTGTCTGATCCCGTGTGGGCCGCATTATACGGGGGCTACACCCCTATTACAGCCTATTCCGGGGTTGAATCGCTGAAATAACGCTGTCCTGGGCGGACGGTAAAGAAAAAAGCTGAATTGCAGCGGCCCTGTAATGTGGCTGTCACAAACCCTCTCTAGCATGCGTCGTGCTGAAACATGAACTGGCTTGCAACAGTTAGAACCAACCGGGGTGGATTCAAATACCAACATCGCCGGTGCCATGTGTAACCTGGAGGCTTATTGTGAACGTCAAAATTAAAGCAACCCTTGCAGGCGTCGCTGCTGCCCTGGCTTTTGCCAGCGCTCCGGCCACTGCTGACACCCGTGATTACATCTCCATCGTGGGCTCTTCCACGGTGTATCCGTTCGCGACTACCGTCGCTGAGCGTTTCGGTCGCAGCTCTTCCAACCCGACCCCGAAAATCGAATCCACCGGTTCCGGCGGCGGCATGAAGCTGTTCTGCGCCGGTGTTGGCACCCAGCACCCGGACATCACCAATGCGTCCCGCCGCATGAAGAAGTCCGAGTTCGTTCAGTGTCAGGAAAATGGCGTCAAGGACATCACCGAAGTGGTTGTGGGCTATGACGGTATCGTGTTTGCCAACTCTGCCAAAGGCAAGCACATGGACGTTACCCTGCGTGATCTGTTCCTGGCCCTGGCCAAGGAAGTACCGGATCCGAAGGGCGGCGAGAAGCTGGTCGCCAACCCCTACAAGACCTGGAAAGAAGTGAACCCGGCGCTGCCGAATATCAAGATCGAAGTACTCGGTCCACCGCCCACTTCCGGTACCCGTGATGCCTTCAACGAGCTGGCCATCGAAGGCGGTTGCAAGACTTTCTCCTGGCTGAAAGACATGAAGAAGCAGGACAAGTCCAAGTACAAGGCGATCTGCCGCAGCATCCGTGAAGACGGTGCTTATGTAGAAGCCGGCGAGAACGACAACCTGATCGTTCAGAAGCTGGAAAAGAACCCTGATGCCTTCGGTGTATTCGGTTTCTCCTTCCTGGATCAGAACCGTGGCAAGGTACAGGGCGCTAACGTGGGCGGTGTTGAGCCGACCTTCGACAGCATTGCCTCTGGCGACTACCCGGTATCCCGCTCCCTGTACTTCTACGTGAAGAAAGCACACGTAGGCGTGGTGCCGGGCATCAAGGGCTACGTGAAAGAATTCTCCAGCGAGAAAGCCTGGGGCCCGGAAGGCTACCTGGCAGAGAAAGGCATGATTCCGCTGGGTGACGATCTGCGCAAGGATATGGCCAAGCAGGCCCGCGGCCTGAAGTCCATGACTGGTGAAGAAGATCTTCATTAAGCGCTGAAGTCAGGAAGAAGAAAAAGCAGGGATGCTTTCAGCCTGGCGATGGTGACATCGCCGGGCTTTTTAACCAACGGTCAAGATTGTGACATTTTTTTTGCAGTAAGCGACGCATTAAGATTGCTCCGCTTACTGGAGAAAAAACCTAAACGGAGAACACCATGCAAACCGGGAATCTGCTGTTGCTGCTGGTGGTGATGATCGCCGGGGCCTATTACCTGGGCCACCGTCGATCCTTTGCCCTGGCACGGCCGCTGGGTGGCATCCGCCACCTGCATTCGTTGCCGTTCTACTATGCCATGCGTACCGCTATCTGGTGTGCCATCCCGGCGTTGGCCATTCTGGGTGCATGGCTGGCTTTCGATGACACCCTGATCCGGGTGATGGTGATGGACAGCCTGCCGGCTGCGAGTTTTCCAGCGGACGCCTCCTCTGCCAATCTGCTGCTGAATCAGATCGGCAACGTGGCCAGCGGTGCCATCGCATCCAGTGAAGTGTCTCCGGCAGTGGCAGCGGCGGCAGAAAAACTCAACAACCTTCGCGAGCTAAACAGCATGGCCGTGGCCGTGGTGGTGATCGTGGTAGCGATGCTGGGTACCGCCTGGGGGTGGGTGAAAATTTCCCCGCAGATGCGTGCCCGCCAGCAGGTGGAAAAAGTGCTGCAGACCTTGTTCATGCTCAGCGCCACCATCGCCATTCTGACCACCGTCGGCATCCTGATGTCGGTGATGTTCGAGTCCATTCGTTTCTTCGGCAAGGTGCCGGCCACGGATTTCCTGTTTGGGTTGCAGTGGAGTCCGCAAACGGCATTGCGCGCTGATCAGGTCGCATCGGAAGGGGCCTTCGGCGCCATTCCGCTGTTTATGGGTACGTTGCTGATTTCTGCCATCGCCTTGTTGGTGGCGGTACCGGTGGGGCTGATGTCGGCCATTTATCTGGCCGAATATGCGCCGGCAAGAGTGCGCTCGTTTGCCAAGCCGGCACTGGAGGTCCTGGCGGGTGTGCCCACGGTGGTCTACGGCTTTTTCGCGGCACTGACCGTCGCCCCGGTGATTCGTCAGCTGGGTGAATCCATCGGCCTGAATGTGGCGTCCGAATCTGCTCTGGCAGCGGGCCTGGTCATGGGCGTGATGATTATTCCGTTCGTATCTTCACTGGCCGATGATGTGATTACCGCCGTGCCACAGGCCCTGCGCGACGCGTCCCTTGGACTGGGCGCGACCCGCTCCGAAACGATCAAGAAAGTGATTTTCCCGGCCGCGTTGCCGGGGATCATGGGTGGCATTTTGTTGGCAGCGTCTCGGGCCATTGGTGAAACCATGATCGTGGTAATGGCCGCTGGCCTGGCGGCCAACATGACGGTCAACCCCCTGGAAGCAGTGACCACCGTTACCGTGCAGATCGTCACCCTGCTCACCGGTGACCAGGAATTTGACAGTGCCAAGACACTGGCTGCCTTCGCCCTGGGTCTGATGCTGTTTATTACCACCCTGCTGCTCAACGTGGTTGCTCTTCACATCGTGAAGAAATACCGCGAGCAGTATGACTAGCGCCTGGAGGCATTCGAGATGAGCAAGACTACCGAACAGGTTCGCAAGTCGCTGGGCAAGCGTTACCGTGCAGAAAAACGTTTCAAGGCCTATGGTATTGCTGCTATCGGCTTTGGTCTGATGGCGCTGGTGCTGCTGTTCACCGATATCATCGGCAAAGGCCACAGCGCGTTTTTCGAAAGTTATGTGCAGATGGATGTGACCTTTGACCAGGACACGCTGGACATCATGGATTTGCGCGATGAGGAAGAGCTGAATTTCGCCAACTATGATGGCCTGATTCGCGATGCACTCATGGAAAAATTTCCGGGTGTAGAGGGTCGCCAGGAAAAGCGTGAACTTTATGGGCTGATCAGTACCGGCGCCGGTTACATGCTGCGCGACATGCTGCGCGAGGATCGTGACTTGATCGGGCAGACACGTACACTCTGGTTGCTGGCCGACGATGATGTGGATGTCTATGTCAAAGCCGGCGACAACGACCGCCTGGAATCGCGCCTCAGTGATAACCAGAGAAAGTGGATCGAAACCTTTGAAGCCGAAGACAAACTGGAGCTGCAATGGAACCGTTCCCTGTTCACCCACGGGGATTCCCGTGAGCCGGAACAGGCGGGTATCTGGGGTGCAGTAACGGGTTCCTTCTTCACCATGATTGTGACCTTGTTGCTCAGCTTCCCGATTGGTGTGGCGGCGGCAATTTATCTGGAAGAATTTGCACCGAAAAACAAATTCACCGACTTCATCGAGGTGAACATCAACAACCTGGCGGCGGTGCCGTCCATTATCTTCGGTTTGCTGGGTCTGGCGGTGATCATTGGGCTGTTCGGTATGCCTCGTTCCGTCCCCCTGGTGGGCGGTATCGTACTGACCCTGATGACGTTGCCGACCATCATCATTTCCAGCCGTGCGGCCATCAAGGCGGTGCCGCCGAGCATTCGCCAGGCCGCCATGGGGCTTGGCGCATCCAACATGCAAGTGGTGCTGCACCATGTGCTGCCGCTGGCGCTGCCGGGCATGCTTACCGGTGCCATCATCGGTATGGCCCAGGCACTGGGTGAAACCGCGCCGCTGCTGATGATCGGCATGGTGGCCTTTATTGTGGATGTGCCTGGTGGGCCGCTGGATCCTTCTACGGTCCTGCCGGTACAGATCTACCTGTGGGCAGACAGTCCGGAGCAGTCGTTTGTGGCGCTGACTTCGGCGGCCATCATGGTGCTGCTTTCCTTCCTGATCGCCATGAATACGCTGGCGGTGTTCCTGCGCAAACGACTTGAGCGGCGCTGGTAACAATGAGTGCTAAAGGGGCTCTAAACATGGATACTGCAGAAAAATTTGACGAAAAGACGCCGGGCAGTGACAAGCTGGCAGGCCAGATTGAAGGTGAACAGGCAATGGATAACACAACCCGCTACCCGGACCAGACAATCGGGACTCCCTTCGTGGATTCCCCCAAGATGCGCATGCGTGACGTGGATGTGTTCTACGGTGACAAGCAGGCCATCCATGGTGTCAGTCTGGATATCGGCAAGAACGAAGTGGTGGCCCTGATCGGTCCGTCAGGTTGTGGTAAATCCACTTTCCTGCGTTGCCTGAATCGCATGAACGACACCATTGATATCTGTCAGGTGAAGGGCAATCTTCATCTGGAAGACCAGGATCTCTACGATCCCAAGCTGGATGTGGTGGAACTGCGGGCCCGTGTTGGCATGGTGTTCCAGAAGCCAAACCCGTTTCCCAAATCCATCTACGACAATGTGGCCTATGGCCCGCGCATTCACGGTCTGGCCAACAAGAAATACGACCTGGATGAAATCGTGGAAACCAGCCTGCGCAAGGCTGGCCTGTGGGATGAAGTGAAGGATCGTCTGCATTCGCCCGGTACCGGTCTCTCCGGTGGTCAGCAGCAACGCCTGTGTATCGCCCGCACCATTGCCGTGAGCCCGGAAGTGGTGCTGATGGATGAGCCCTGTTCGGCACTGGATCCCATCGCCACGGCCAAGATCGAAGAACTGATCGCCGAGCTGAGCGAGTCCTACACCATTGCTATCGTGACCCACTCCATGCAGCAGGCCGCGCGGGTATCCAACCGCACCGCCTACTTCCATCTGGGGCGTCTGGTGGAAATGAATGATACCGAGACCGTGTTCACCAAGCCGGAACACGATCTGACAGAAGCCTATATCACTGGTCGCTTCGGTTAAGCGCGGGAGAGGAGAAAGCAACATGGATCGCATGCATTTTGGTGAGCACAGCTCATCCCAGTTTAACGAAGCGCTGGAATCCATCCGTAACAACCTGATGGAAATGGGTGGTTTGGTGGAAAAGCAGGTGGTGGATGCGCTGCAGTCTCTGCTGCAGGCGGATTCCGCGCTGGCAGAAAAAGTGCTGGAAACCGAAGACAAGGTCGACAAGCTGGAAATGCTCATCGACGAAGAGTGCACCAAGGTGTTGGCGTTGCGTCAGCCGGCCGCTTCCGACCTGCGTCTGATCATTGCCGTGACCAAGGCCGTGTCCGATCTGGAACGTATCGGTGATGAATCTGCCAAGATTGCCCGCATGGGTCTGCAACTGGCAGAAGAAGGCGAGTCACCGCGGGGTTATGTGGAAGTGCGTCATATTGGTAACCATGTTCGCAACATGCTGCGCGACACCCTGGATGCCTTCGCCCGTTTCGATGCCAAGAAAGCCCTGGAAGTAGCGGCGGAAGACAACGAGGTGGACCTGGAATACCGCAGCGCCATGCGCTCGCTGGTGACCTTCATGATGGAAGACCCGCGGGCCATTTCCCGGGTGTTGAACATCATCTGGTCCCTGCGCGCTCTGGAGCGTATCGGCGACCACGCCCGCAATATTGGCGAGCAGGTTATCTATCTGGTGGAAGGCAAGGACGTCCGCCACATCACCGTGGATGAGATCGAAGCCAAGCTGAAGAAATAAAAGCAGCTTCAAGCTGCGAGCTTCAAGGAAACCCGGCCCGACAAAGGCCGGGTTTTTTGTTTGGGTTTCCGTAGGAGCGTCGGTTATTCGCTTCGCTCACCCCTGCGGGGCCGCCTTGTCAGGCGTTCCTTCGCTACGCTCGGTGGCGGCGCGATAACCTGACGTCGTTAAAGGCACATTTACCACAGAGCTCACCGAGAAAAGAGGGTTTTACTCTGTGAGCTCTGCCCTCTGTGGTGAAAATGCTTTTGATCACGGGTCTGTATCGCGCCGCCAGCGACGCTCCTACGGCAATATCGGGCTCTTGGCGCGGCCACCTATTTTTCGCTGTCACAAAACCTTCCCGCGTTGCAGCTTGAAGCTTGTCACTTGAGTCATTAATATTCGTATTTCCGAATATACGGATCAATGATGCTCATGCTTACTCCTGCGCAACTGTGCAAATGCCTCGGCGATGACACTCGCCTCAGTCTTATCTGTCTGTTGCAGGGCCAGGAAGAGGTGTGTGTCTGCGATCTGGTGGATGCCATCCATGCGCCGCAGTCCACCGTTTCCCGGCACCTTGCCCAGCTGCGCCAATGCGAGCTGGTCGTCGCACGTCGGCAGGGCACCTGGATGCATTACCGGATTAACCCGGCTCTTCCGGCCTGGGCCAAACACACACTTGAACAGCTGGTGCCAGCAGCTCGAGAAGCGCTGGCGCTAAGTGAATCTGTCGCGACCTGCTGCGAGAACTGACATGCAACTGCAACCCCTGACCATTCTGGTGCTGTGCACCGGCAATTCTTGCCGCTCAATCATTGGCGAAGCGCTGATCAACCATCTTGGCGAAGGCCGCTTTCGCGGCCTGAGCGCCGGGAGTCACCCTACCGGTCAGGTAAATCCGGGTGCCCTGGCCGTGCTTGCTCGGCACGATATCGTGCCGGCAAACCCTGGATCCAAATCCATGGATGACCTGCAAGGTGAAGACATCGACCTGATCATCACGGTCTGCGATAGCGCTGCTGGGGAAGCCTGCCCAATCTGGTTGGGTGAGACCCCGAAACTGCATTGGGGCCTACCGGACCCTGCCCACGCCACCGGCACGGATGAAGAAATCGCCGCGGCGTTTGAGGCCACTTATCAGCAACTGGAAAAGCGTTTGCGTGCCCTGTTCGCGGTGTCGCTGGATGATCTGAACGAAAAAGGACTGGTGACCTGTGGTGAAGAAATTCACCGGGGAATTGGAGATCTCTGATGCCGTTTTTTGAACGTTATCTGAGTGTCTGGGTTGGCTTCGCCATTGCCTCGGGTGTTGGCCTTGGGCTGTGGCTGCCGCCGTTGTTTGAAGCGGTGGCGGCGTTCGAATACGCCCATGTGAATCTGGCAGTGGCGGTGTTCATCTGGGTCATGGTCTATCCGATGATGATCCAGATCGATTTCCATGCCATCAAGAAAGTGGGCAGCAATCCGCGTGGGCTGTTTCTGACACTGGTGATCAACTGGTTGATCAAGCCGTTCACTATGGCGGCACTGGGCTGGCTGTTCTTCAAGGTATTCTTTGCCGGCTGGGTGGAGCCGGAAACCGCCACCGAGTACATCGCCGGCATGATCCTGCTTGGCGTGGCACCGTGCACCGCCATGGTGTTTGTGTGGAGCCAGCTCACCAAGGGCGATGCCAACTACACCCTGGTGCAGGTCTCGGTGAATGACATCATCATGGTGTTTGCCTTCGCGCCCATTGCGGCGCTGCTGCTCGGTGTCAGCAATATCACTGTGCCCTGGGATACCCTGATGCTGTCGGTCGTGTTGTACGTGGTGCTGCCGTTGATTGCTGGTTTCTTTACCCGGCAACTGTTGGGCTCTGAAGAGCGGGTTGCCGGTTTTGTGCATCATCTCAAGCCGGTCAGCGTGATGGGGCTGCTGGCAACAGTGGTGCTGCTGTTCGGCTTCCAGGCGGAAACCATCATCGCCAAGCCAATGGCGATTGTATTGATCGCCATTCCTCTACTGATTCAGACCTACGGCATTTTCGCCATTGCCTACTGGGCGGCAAGACGACTGCGGCTGAAACATAACGTAGCTGGCCCTGCCTGCCTGATTGGCACCAGTAACTTTTTTGAACTGGCCGTGGCCGTGGCAATCAGCCTGTTCGGACTGAATTCCGGCGCGGCGCTGGCCACGGTGGTGGGCGTGTTGGTGGAGGTGCCGGTGATGCTGTCACTGGTGGCGATTGTGAATCGCACAACCCACTGGTTCGAAAAAGGCAATTAATAGTTAATAGTGAATAATTAATAGCGAAAATCGAAAAGGCTGAGATGGGGTTGCACCCATTTCAGCTCTGCGTTTTCGCAGGGTGGAAATTGTCTCGGCAATCTCCACCATTGTGTGGAGAATTCAGTACCAATGAATGATATCCCCAACCTGGAAAAAGACTGCTTTCAAATCCCGACGCCGGATGTAGTGTTCCGTGATCAGCTGTCGTCTCACAAACCGAAAATTCTTCTTCTCTATGGTTCCCTGCGCAAGCGTTCGTTCAGCCGTCTGGTGGTGATGGAGGCGGCGCGGCTGCTGGAGGCCATGGGGGCGGAAACGAGAATTTTTCATGCTGATGGGTTGCCGTTGCCGGACAGCGAAGACGCCGATCATCCCAAGGTGCAGGAACTGCGCGATCTGGTGACCTGGAGTGAAGGCATGGTGTGGTGCTCGCCAGAGCGGCACGGTGCCATGACCGGCATCATGAAGGCGCAGATTGACTGGATTCCCCTGTCCCTGGGCGCCGTTCGCCCGACCCAGGGCAAGACCCTGGCGGTGATGCAGGTCTGTGGCGGGTCCCAGTCCTTCAATGCGGTGAACCAGCTGCGTGTGCTGGGGCGCTGGATGCGGATGGTCACTATCCCCAATCAGTCCTCGGTACCGAAGGCGTTTCTGGAGTTCGATGAAAACGACCGCATGAAACCCTCGGGGTTTTATGACCGCATCGTGGACGTGATGGAAGAGTTGGTGAAGTTTACCTACCTGACCCGTGATCGCAGCGATTACCTGGTGAATCGTTACTCCGAGCGCAAGGAAAGCGCTGAACAACTCATGCAAAGAGTGAATCAGCGCGAACTGTGAGGGTGGAGAAAAAATCGGGCGGACGTGAATACGTCCGCGCGATGCTATGCGGCCTTGATGATAAAACCTTGTTTGGGAAAATGAACGGCCACGTTCCCCAGTGAGGGTTCCTGGCGCACAACAATCCATTCCCTGTCATCGCTGGCCACCAATGTGCCGGTCACCGGGTCTCTGCCGTAATCGTCAGGTGCAATGGTGACCACACGATTGAGCAGATCCGAGTCGTGATTGGAGGCGGGCAGTGTTCTTGGTGCGCCTGCACTCGCGATGTTAAGCGCATCTTGCCCGCTGATCTCCCTGGGCTCGCCTTGCCCAAATGCCTGAATCCGATCCATCCATGCGTTGACTCCGGGATAGCGGCTAAAATGCTTTTGCTCTGCCAGGTCTCTCTGAAACCAGAGGCTGTGGTAGGCCGAAAAGTCACCGGCATTGGGGTGTTCGCCAAACAGGAAAGGCTGTCCGTCGAGCATGGCTTCCAGCCTGTCCAGATGATCACGGACCATGCGCTTCATTTGTCTCGGACTATGGGTCTTGACCCTGGCCTTGCTACCCATGCGCACCCGATCCCAGAGCAGCTTCACCAGCTCGGTCCAGCTGGCCGTTTTCAACACTTTGCGCAGAAGTGTCAGGTTCCCGGCGGAAATAATACAGGCGAGAAAAATATCCAGATCCACTTCACGGACAAAGGCCTGGACCTGATCAGAGCAGTTTTCCAGCACCAGTTCGGGTTTGTTGCTTAACCGTGCAATCTCGCGGCTGATGGTTCGTGTATCGCAAAATACATCCGCACCGATCTGTGCCACGGGGATTTTTCGGTAGCCTCCAGCCAGGGGGGCAAGCAGTGGCCGAGGTGGCCGTTCGAGAACCTGAACGGATTGCCAGCCCAAGTCGGCATAACCGAGCATGGCACGGATTTTCTCGGAAAAGGGGGAGAGCGGGTAATGATGAAGAATCAGTTCTGACATGGGAAGGCGCCCGTTAAATCTGCGTGACAGGTATCTTCCGCAAGGTCAGGTGAGATGACAAGACCAGCGATGCCGAGCCAGGGGCGCCACGGCCAAAAGATTACGCGGATACGCCAAGCTGCTGATTAACCCATTGTGTGAATTGGGCTTTTGGCAAGGCGCCGGCTAGCCGGGCAATTTCCTTGCCGTTCTTGATGATCATCAGGGTCGGAATAGAGCGAATCTGGAACCGTGCTGCGGTTTGCGGGCAGCGTTCCGTATCGACTTTTACAAAGCGGGCCTGGGTGGCGAATTGCCCGGCGGTGGCCTGAAAGGTAGGGGCAAACTGCTGACAGGGTCCGCACCAGCTGGCCCAGAAGTCCAGGACCAGGGGCAAACCATTCCGGTCGACCAGCCGTTGAAAGCCCGCATCGCTGGCCGAGAGCGGTTGGCCATCCAGGATCGCGTGGCGGCACTTTCCACAGACCGGGTTGTTGCGCAGGCGTTCTTCAGGCACGCGATTGATGGTTCCGCAGTGGGAGCAGGTCAGTTCAATGGCCATGGTCAGGCGTCCCGTTGAAGGTGTTCTGAAGAAGTGGGGTTATGCCTTCTGTTTTCAAGATCCACCCGTCAGTAATGGCAGACAGGAACGCGCCTTATCGGTATTGAAACTGGTCGGGAAACACATTTCCTTTCCTGTCTTCTGCAGGTTGCCATCGCCATCGGGTGACCAGGGATTGGGTAGCGTCTGGTCAGGGTGCCGAAACCAGCTTAATAGCCGTAGCTGTGCATCGAGATGGGCCAGCCGGTAAAGATATTCCGGCATGTCGGGAAAGGCACTATCGAGCAGATGATTGCCCACCGGGTTGCGAACCCGTTGAGGCCAGGTTGGCGAGGGCATTTTGTAGACGTCGCTGGCGATGACCGCGCTGGGATTTTCTGAAAGATCGGCATAATGTTCAAAGTAGAGAAAAGCCCGATTGGTGGTCATGTTCTTGCGCAGACCTGCCACAAGCATGAGGTGTTCAAGCCACCCTGCAATACCCAGATCCTCTGTTTCCCAATCGCTCTCCAGCACCGCCGTGGCCAGGCGGAACTCAAAAGTCAGAGCAGAGCGAAGGCTTCTTTCATCGTATGACAGGCCATATTGACTGAGGGGTATCTGTTGCCCCTGTTGCATCAGCAAGGCAGCTAATTGAAGCTTTTCGGATAGCATTTGGCTAACCGTCAACTTGCTCAGCAGGCTGTGATCCTGGCTTAACAGTTTGCGCAGTCGCACGATTTCATCAGCTAGCCCCTCGCCGCCATTGTCATTCAGTGCCCACTGGAGAGATTGCAGTCGTGCCAGCGACAGCAGTTGGTGATAACGGGGAAATGCGCTGTCGGGACCGGCTGGGGTTCTATCGGAAAAATGCTCAAATGCGAGGAAGTGCTGATAGTGTTCTAGCTGCAAGGCATAGCGCGTCAGCAGTGCATGGGCTTCGTCACGTTTTTGTTGCTGATTCTGCAGGCAGGATGCCGAGTATGCCTCACAGAGCAGGCTCTCATCCTCAAGCTCGGCCAGGTGATCGACACTGGCGGCGATGGGTGAGCGGGATTGGCTGAGACGCTGCTGAATGATTTCACGGTTAAAGGGTTCATTTACGCCGACAAGGTTGACCAGATACTGATACGCCTCATTGGGCGTGTTGTCTGTTTCCAGCCAGCGTTGTGCCGGCGGCGCCACTTTGTCATCGCTGATCCACCAGCCCATAAAAAAAACCAGTGAGGTAAAGCCAATCAGTAATGCCGCGTTCCGCATGTTTCCCCCTGTCCGGCTGAGAGGCTGGCCGTTATTTTTCTGCGGGGTACCAGGCCTCAAGTCCTATTTCGATATTATTGTCGGTGGTGCCAAACCACACCTGGCCATCCTGAATCATGGCCTGGAGTTGCATGGTGCGGTTTACGCACGCTTCCAGCGCAACTTCGCTGTCGTGTTCAATATATAAGACGGACAGATTGTCAAAACGCTGCACTTTGTTTTTGATGCCGTCCCACCAGACCTGGGGCGCGCGGGGGCCGTAACAGTAGATGGTGACTTTCTCTGCCATGCCACAGGCTTTGCGTAGCCGTTTCTCATCAGGCATGCCCAGTTCGATCCAGTGGTCGACGGTGCCGTTGGGGTTGTGCAGCCAGAGATCCGGTTCTTCCGGATTGGATAGCCCCTTGGAGAAGGCAAGATCCTCGTGGGCGTTCAGGGCAAACGCGAGCAGCCGTAACATCATCCGGGACTCGGTTTCAGAGGGATGCAACGCTACGGTCAGGTTATGGGTGGCGTAGTAGTCCCGGTCCAGGTCTGAAACGGTGAGCTCGGCTTTGAAGATAGTGGCAGTAAGGGCCATAACAAGACTCGCAAGCAGGCAGCACGCAACAGGCATGCACATAAAAAATTAGCCTGATTGTATCAGGCTTTCAGTGTGCCGAGTGATGCCTGCTGCGTGACGCGGTTACTCAAACCAGCGCCCAGATGCCAAAGCCCACAAACAGCACGGCGCTGATGCGGTGGGCCCAGGTTTCCAGTCTGGCACTGCCGAACTGGTGCCCCAGCCAGATCACTGGCAGGTTGGCGGCGATCATGCCGAGGGTGGAGCCAGACAAGACGGGCCAGAACTGGTCCTTGAACTGGACCGCCAGGGCCACAGTGGCCAGTTGGGTCTTGTCGCCGATCTCGGCGATGAAAAACAGCACCAGCGCCGTGAGGAAGGGCCCATATTTGGGTTCTTTACTGATGTCTTCGTCGCCATCGGGAATCAGCATCCACAGGCCCAGGGCGATAAAACTGATGCCCAGAATCCAGCGCATCCATTCCATGGGCACAGCATCGGCCAGCCAGTCACCAAACCAGACGGACACGCCATGATTGAGCAGGGTGGCAATCACCACGCCAGCGAGAATCGGCCAGGGTTTGCGGAATTTGAGGATCAAGGCCAGTGACAGCAGCTGGGTCTTGTCACCGATTTCACCGAGAGCGACCAGTAAGAAGGAGCTGAGGGTGGCTTCCATGAATCATTTCCAGAGGGGCGGGATTGCGACGACACAGAGACACCACCTGCCAATCCCGCCCCAGCGGAATGCAAGTCGTGTCTCAGGTCTCGTCAGCCCACGGTACGGAGACTGCGGGCGTGGACGCCATGCGCATGAGGCGCAACTATGTTGACGGCCACCTTGAGGCTGTTCAGCGAGGAAAGCGGTTCGAGCGACTACTCCCCCAAGACGGGTGAAACCATAGCGGAAATCTGGCGTTCAGGCCAGTACAATGGGGAAGAGCAGCCACAAGGCACGAGCTACAAGACGCGGGCGTCTTGCTGCGTGCACCAGCCGTTTCTGTAGGCGCGTCGCTGGCGGCGCGATAAACCAACATCATTAAAGGCAGATTTACCAGAGGGCACAGAGCTCACCGAGAAAAGAGGGTTTTACTCTGTGAGTTCTGTGCCCTCTGTGATGAAAATGCTTTTGATCCTGGGTTTGCATCGCGCCGCCAGCGACGCTCCTGCGGGAGAGCAATAGAGAGAGTTCCCATGAGTGACGAGCGTCTGATTGATATCGAAACCAAGCTGGCTTATCAGGAAGACCTGATCGAAGCCCTCAACAAGGTGGTCAGTGACCAGCAGCAGAAAATTGATGAGCTGGAGAAGGCTTGCCGCAAGATGGTCGATCGCCTGGTGGATCTGTCCGAGGCGTTCGAGTCTGCCCAGATCGAAGATGCCCCGCCGCCCCATTATTGATAGCAGGNAGCTACAAGCTACAAGCTACAAGCTACAAGCTACAAGCTACAAGCTACAAGCTACGCTGATTGGATTGAGAAAGGCGGAAAAGTTCCCGGATTTTCGGAGTTTCCACGAAGCCGCTGTAGGAGCGTGCCTGCACGCGATCCGAGCCCAAGCGAGGTAAGGATTCCAGAAACGTATTTCGAGTTGTAGAAAGAATGATCTCCCTGCGGTCGAATTATTGAGTTTAAAGTTCAACGTTTAACTCAATTTGCCCTTTCGCCTGCAGGCAGGCTCCTACGGGACATTGGGGCGTGGTGAGGTGTCGTTCTGCATGGTCAGTGCTGAAGGTGTGGCATTATCGGCAGGCAGGCGCGCTTCCATCCAGCTGACGATGTCCGCCCAGATTTCTTCACGGCGTCGGTCATGCAGCGTGGCGTGGGTAATTTTCTCGTACATTTTCAGGGTCTTGTCGTCGCTGGCCAGGTTTTCCAGGGTGAATTCGCTGGATGCCACCGGCACCAGCACGTCACGGGTACCCTGTTGTATCAGCACAGGCACATGCACATCTGACAGGCCTTCCTCAACACGGGTGGTGGCATCCTGCAGGCCAGTGAAATAGCTGAGCGGGAGCGCCTTGTGTGTCGCAAAGGGATCATCATGGAAAGCCTGCTGGTTTTCCTCTTCCTTGAGAAGCAATCCGATTCCAACATGCTCAACCAGTTTGCCGTGGTAAAACGCGGGCATGTTGGGGAATACCTTGCCAGGCTGGGATAGCGTCCATAACCCAAAGTTGGATAGCCAGTGGGGAGAGCTGAGCGGGCCGACGCTGAGTCCTGGTCTCACCGCCGGCGCATTGAGAATCAGCCCGTCCACCTCTATGGTTTTTTCGATCTGGGACAGCAGCGCAATGGCGCCGCCCATGGATTCGCCTTGCAGATACAGGGGAAGATCGGGATAGCGTGCCTTTACTTCCGCGAATGCACTATCAAGATCAAGCAGGTATTCATCATAGTTGCCGATCACGCCGTTGCGACCGAAACCCTGTGACTGGCCCCAGCCTCGCAGATCAATGCCGAAAACCGCGAAGCCTTGCCGGGAAAAAAAATTGGCCATGGGGGAATAAAGCCCAGAGTGTGCGATGGTGCCGTGTAGCAGCAGCACCACCGCCCGGGGTTTATTTTGGCCCTCGGGAAGCCACCATTGGCCAAAAAGGGTGAGCTGGTCCTGGCTTTCCAGTACCACGCTGGTGGCGCCTTCTGCCGCCACGTACTGTTCAGGAAGCGGGTTGCGCTCCGGATGAAGCGCAAACATGGCGCAGCCTTGCAAGGCAATGATGCCAAGCAAGAAAAGAGAAACGCACAAAAACCGATAGATTGTTTTCATTATTGTTATCCGTTGTCGTTCTGCCGTCAGGGGATTTTCAGAATCACGTCGCTGTGCCAGCTTCCTGCTGGAATGACCATGCGCCCGAAGGCTTCAGAGCCGAAACCGATAGTGCCGATCAGGGGATCTCCCGGGGCGCCACCAAAATGGGCGGACTCGCCAATATCCAGATCGTTACTGATTGCGAGCTGAGGAAGGCCGTCTGCCGTGTGCTGGCCGGACACCATGGCGATGCTGCCATCGCGCCATGCCACACGGCCGGATACGTCGTTCACGAAAAACTGTGACTGCGGGCTGGAGATTTCACCCACCCGCAGGTAACTGCCGTCCAGGTCCAGCAGCCCATTAAAGCCGATGGGCGCAGCGCCTGTGGCGCCATCCACGGGCAGGGGGTTCAGTGCAAACAGGAATTGGTCAGTCTCCAGGTTGACGTCAATGAGAGAGACTTTGGTGAGCGCGTCGTAGCTCAAGTCATCCATGCTGCCACCGCCAAACAGGGCACGAAAACGATACTGTGCCAGGTTGTCGGTTTGCAGCCACAAGCCCCCGGGCAGATCGGGATAGCGGCTGTCGCCGTGGGTGACGCGCAAGAACAGATCCCGTGCCTGATAAATGATATCGCCATTGATGAAGCCGACCCCGGTGTTGGCCTGGGTGTCCACCATCATGAAGTGCGTGTTGGTCTGCCACCCGTTGCCGGAGGTGGCACGTACCGCCGCGCTACTGCTGTTGGCCCGGCGCCAGGCATCCGGTGATTGCGCAACAAGATTGATGTCAGCACGAATACCTGTATCGGTGGTGGTAACCGTTGCGCCATCCGCACGACCGTAGGGGTAGAGGAAGATATCGGCATCCAGCTTGCCAAAGGTAAAGGCCGCCCCCCAATCCACTGGCGTGACCGTTCCTCCGGCAAGAGGATCTTCCACTTCGATGAGTGTGTTGTAGGCCAGCAGGCGGCCGTCACGCATGAGAATGCCGAAAGCCGCTTCATCGGCACCCGGCAGTGCGTTGGCATACCACTCTCCCCCTGCTGCGGTGCAGGAGGTCTGGTCTATGACACCGGAGGTGGCGCTGCCCGCGCACAGCCCTGCGGGGCCAACGCCTCCCTGAAAGACATCGAAGATGATGGGTAATGCGAACATGGGTCCGGGCGCAGTGCCCAACCGTTGCCAGTTGCTGAACCGCGCGACGGTGCCATTGCCTCCGGCCTCGCCAAGGGAGAGTGAGAAATCGCTGTCAAAGTCCCAGGCGGTATAGAGGCTGATGCCCTGGGAGCGTTGGCCGGTTTGGCTACCATCAAAGTCCTGGTAGGTATCCGCACCATTCAGGTAAGTGTTGTAACCAAAGCCACCGGGTGTCAGGCGCCATACGGGATTGACCAGACCACCCTGCCAGCCAAAGCGCAGCAGGTTGCTTCTTCCGGCCTGGTCATAATCTGTGGCTGCCGCCTTGAAGGCCAGATCAAATCCCAGATTCAGTTCGGCAAAGGGCGCGTCGATGACAAGGCCCTGGCCATCAATGCCGATACGTCCGGTGGCATCGGTCTGTCCCGCCGCGGCGCCGTTTGTGAACCGTGTGTCCATGAACAGATTGGCAAAACTCAATTCGGCGCTACCGGGTCCACCCTGACGGTAGAACAGGTCGCCATTCATGGAAAAATTCAGAGCCGCAAAGTTATCGGCGGCATTGAAAGGGCCACCGCGGTTAGAGAGTGCGAACTGTCCGGATGAGATCAATGCCAGTGAACCCAGTGAGCGGGTTGACGCATCATCCGCGGCGGTTTCAAACGTGAGCCCGCCGATTTCCAGTTGCTGTGGGTCCCAGCTGCCGGACAGCCCCAGATAGGGATTGCCGCTTCCATCACTGCCCACATCCACATGCCATTGTTGATTCAGTGCGCCGCCCACGCCTTGCAATGCGATGTTCTGAAGCTGGGTACAGGCATGCTGGTGACTGATTCCGCCGGTGCAGGAGCCATCATTGAGGCCGTCATCATCGGTGATCCATTCAAGACGCTCTGCGCTGATCCCTGTGGTGCTATTGAAGGAAACGGACACGCCGTCGGCCCCGGTGACCCCGGACAGGGCGCTATCGTCCATGGCCTGCAAGGCCAGTGATGTGACAGGCAGGCAACTGGTGAACAGCAACAGAGAGATCTGCGATTTCATGACCGCCCCCTCAACAAAACACCGCGCTGCCGTAGCAGTTGGATACGCGGGGCAGGTCAATTTTCGGGTTGTCGATCAGCAGGCGGCCTTCCGGCCCGAGCAGGCTGACTGCAGTGCCCAGGTCTACATAACCCACATTGATACGATCAGGTGGGTTGATGTTGAGTATCTTGGCGCCAGGGGCATTGAGCCACCAGCCTGTGTTGGCCGTTGGTGAATAACCACTGGAACAACGTCCATTCCCGGGTATTTGGCCATAAGAAGGATTGCAGGCGTCATAGGGAATGTTGCTGGGTGGCGGAGCCTTGCTGTAGTTCGGCCATGAGACTTTTTCTCTTTGCACGGAGAGGAAAAAGTTTTCGGTGTCTGGCGTCAAAAGGTAGTGTACCTGGCGCATGTCAATGCGCAGCTGGCCATAACCTTCATTGATGATCAGGTTGGCGACACCTTGAGCCGGGTAGCAAACCAGCGCATTGAAGATGTTGCAGTTCAAATCAATATTGTCGACGGTGAGTTTGGCTGCCGCGACATGAAGGGTCTGCAGGCGGGTGCCGCCGGCATCTACAAAGAAAGGTGTTGAACCGGCGTTGCAACCGTACTGGGACGGAGACATACGGCCAAAGCAGGTATTCAGGTCTGCATTTACAAAACCGAGCAAATTGGCCCTGGCCCGGATCGCGGCTGACAGTTCCAGTGACAAAAAACCGGATACGCTGTTGATACCTGAGTGACAATTCACTACCCCCTGGCCCGTTGTGGCAGAAGGGTTGCAGGTGCCGCCATGTTCCTGGTTGATCAGGTTGCTTTCCAGACCTGGCCCCACGAAGCCTTCGGACGCTTTGCTGGAGCCGGTATAGTCTCTGCCGATGCTGAGTGCGCCATTGATACGTTGGCCGCCCACCTTGAGGCCGACCACTTCCCGCAAAGTGGAAGCGCCATCATTCTTGATCGCCAGCTCCACATAGGGACGAATCAGTTCGAAGGCGCTTTCCGGGCCATCCAGAGACGGGAAATCCCCCTCGTTGTTCACGCCCATGAAACTCAGATAATCAATATCGATATCGCAGGCGGCAGAGCTGGAAAGCAGATCGTTGACGCCACCGCAGCCAAGCTGAAATTTGGCCATGTTGGCGTTTAGATCAAGTTTGACGTCCAGCCCCATGCGGTAAAAATCAAAATTCGCTGAGCCGTCACCTGGTGCGTTGGCCAGGGAATTTGGCGAGATATGGTCAGACAGAAACAGGCTGCCGTCCTGGGCAATCACGTCTGACAAAGCGGCATCTGCCATGGGCTCCAGGCGAGCCTGTGCGGTGCTACTGAATGCCAGCAGCGCGGTTAGCAGAAGTGTCAGCGACACTGACAGTTTTTTAGAAGCCAAACACATAAGCCTCACCTTCAAATCGCATGTTGGCCGGTGCGTTAAGTGCCTGGCTGTCCGTGGAACGGAAGCCCAGTACGCTGCCGCTGGCGGCATCGCGCATATAACCGGGAATGTTGTTGAGCGTGTCGTCGTATTCCAGCGCCACTCGGCCGATGTTGGTGAACAGATTCACGTCGTTGTAGATGCCCACCCCCTTGTGGAAGGGGTAGTAGGTACGTAGTGACAGCAAGCCGGCCGGGTTGCAGCCGGCAATCAGGCAGTTGCCTTCCACAGAACGAAAACGGTCGGCATCAAAGTGAGAGGTGTTAGCGCCAGGGAGGGTGGCGTTGTCGATGCGCAGGTCATTGATCTGCAGCTCGCCGTAGTAATCTTTCAGCATCAACCAGATCCCGTCGCGGGCGGAAAACTCGAAACCCATGCGGCAGGGATTCAATCCGCCAGACGTGCAACCTATAGGATTGCCTGAGTCGTCCACGTTATTGCGCAGCATCAGCGTCAGCTGAACCCCCTGGCCCGCCTGTCCGGCGATCCCGGCCATCTCCTGATCATCCAGCGGTCGCAGGTTGTCGGCTTTTACGCCCAGTACCGGAAGTACCAGCAAGAAAAAAATCGCGCGCATCAGCACACCCCCGGGCGACAGCTTTCCATGTGGAACTGGTTGATCAGCAGGCCTTCAATTCTTGCCGAGCCCAGGTTTACCCGGTCGGTGGTGTAGTAACGATTGTTGTTGCCGGGGCCATTGGTGATGGGTCCTTCTGCTGGACCAAAACAGACGCCGGGGTTGTTCGGGTCGCAGTTGTAATTCTGGGTTTGATGCATGCTGGATGTTTCGCCACGTTTATCGATGCGTATCGGACGCTTGGCAAAGGCATTGAACGTACTGCCACTGCGGGCCTGAAAGATGATGCCGTCATTGCTGGCGTTAAGGGTTTCCCGGGTGCCCTGGGCGGACCAGCCGGCCATGGCCGGATACCAGTCGCCATAGCGGACATAGCCATGGGAGAGGCGATAATTCTGGCAGGCGGCATCACCGCTGGCGCAGGGAGTCTGCCAGTCACGGGTAGCGGTGCGGGCGGTTTCAAAGCCACGCACATCGCCAGCATCCAGCCCGTAAAAGCGGTTATAAACAGTGGGGTTGTTGGGGATGGGGGTCAGCTCAAGATAAAAGTCTCCGCTGTTGCCCACCGGCCCCAGCACCAGCGATTGGTAATAGAGCTGGCCAAAAGGCAGGAAGGCCTCCACGTTACGAAAGATCATCCCTTCCTCTCCTTCGAAGACCGGGGCCTGGCCGATTGCATCGGTGCTGGCGCCACTGGCCTGTGCGACGCTAAACCGGAAGTCCCCTCGCAGGTAGCTGTGGTACAGCATGCCAAAGGTTTCGTTACCCGGTTCGGTGTGCTGGAAAAGACGAAAAGCACTGCCCGCCGCATTGCCACGGATAATGGTCTGGCTTTTCAACAGACCGCCGCCGCTGGGATTGTTGATGCCCTGTCCAGCCGTCAGCATCTGGGTGGCACTGTTGCGGGTTGCGCCCGCTTCAATCTCACCCCAGAAGGAGAGGGTGTAGTCCGGCTGGCTGGAAGGAGCCAGAAATTCATAGATGGTTTTGTCCGGGCTGGAGGCATCCTGATTGATCATGCCGCCGTCCCAGGCCATGCCCCGAGGGGACCAGGCACGCATCACATAGGGGTTATCAAACGGCGAAAACCAGTTGATTTGTCCGCCGCGCGGGCAAGACAGGGAAGACGCATCACAGAGACTTTCATCCCAATGACTGCCGCCGCTGCCGGCACCGGAAAGATTGATGCCGTACCAGCGCAGGTCCCCACGTCGCCAGCAGGACGCGTTACCGCTGGTGTTGCCATCAGCGGAGCAGGCGCCAGCCGGGCTGATGCCCACCTGTTCGAAATAACTGGTGGGCGCCATCAGATAGCGAAAATTATCCAGCGCCACGGCAATACCTGCACCGTGAGCATTGGACAGCTCGGCGTCATTGAGGGCTTGTAGTCGGGCCTGGCTGTGGCTGGCAAGGGACAGCAACAGGGCCATGATTATTGTTTTTGTCATCGATGGCTCCGTCTGAGGGAAAGGTCTCAGAGCGAACCGTCATTGTTGCTTTCCAGGGGAGGGGAAGGTCAGAGGTAAAAGTCGTCAGGGAGGTGACAAATCACGACGCGCAGGCGTCGCTGGTCAGGCGGGTAGCGCAGAATCAGAGGTAAGCGCACCAGCAGGTTCGCGTGCAAGCACGGTCCTGCAACTTGGTATCCCAGTACAATGCGGGGGCGTCAGGCAGTTTGCTGTTGCTCTCGATACTGCGAGGGCGTCATGCCGACCCATTGCTGGAAGCGGCGCTGGAAGGAGCGGGTGTTGGAGAAGCCCAGCCGCTGGCTGATTTCTGCCACGGTCATGCTGGTGACCTTGAGGTAATCACAGGCCAGTTGCTCGCGGGTTTCATCCAGCAGTTCCTGCCAGGACAGGCCGTGTTCCGCCATGCGCCGGTCCAGGGTGCGCAGGCCGATATTGAGCCGGTCCGCGACGGTCTTGCGACGGGGCAGGCCGCTCAGCATCAGGTCCCGGGCCAGCCAGCGAATCTGTCCAATCAGGTCTTCTTGCTGTTGAACCGCGGCCAGTTGTTCCTGGGCGGCGGCTTCGGCCTGCACCAGGCGCTGGTCGTTGAAGACATTGATGGGCAGGCTGAGGGTGGCGCTGTCCAGCTCCACCTGATTGCTGCTGGCCCCAAATTGCACCGGGCATTGGGCAAGCGTTTCAAAGGCGCAACGTTCTTCTTCGCTGACGGCCTGGTGCTCCAGTTTTATCGTCAGTGGTGCCAGATTTGGCTGCCCGGTGATAAAGCGCACCATGGCGGTACCCAAAAGGATCAGGTTGGTCATCAGATGGCGGCGCAGTACGGGTTGCTGCGTGACCATGGAGGCGGTGAGCACCATGTTGCCATTATCCAGCTGCTCCACATGGAAGCCGCCGGAATTACCGCCCACCAGAGCCTGGTACTTGGTGGTGAACAGCAGCGCCTCGCGCAGGCTGGTGGCACTGAACGCCAGTGAGGTGAGGGTATTGAAAATGGCGGGCATCATCTGCTGGCCAATGTGCATACCGAGCAGTTCGTCCTGACTGGCCAGTACCAGTTCCTGCAGGAAGGCTTCCAGTTGCCCGGTGGGGACTCGTGCCATGGGCTGCAGGGCGGCGGAAGGATCCAGCCCGCTGCGCGCCAGAATTTCCGCTGCCGGCAGGCCAAGCCGTTCGGCCCCGTAATACAACTGGGCAAGCCCCACGCCGGAGACAAAGTGCCCGGCATCGGCGGTGCGGGTTTCAAAAAGGGTAGCAGGCTGATTCATGCCATCATTCTGCAATATTCCGTGGGGCTGTCACAGTGGACGAATTCAGTTCGACGGAAAACGATCCCTTTCGAAGCATGGAACCCGCAGTCTTGAGGGTGCCCTGGCGCAGGTAGCGGTCTGGATCAAACGCGGTTTTACCACAGAGGCTACAGAGATCATTGCGGGGGAGCGGTGATTGGTGGTGGACGCGCTTGCCGGGCGCCCGGGTTCGTCCCCCGCCAAGCGAAGCGGCGGCCCCGAAGGAGTGAGCGCAGCCAATAACCGCACCAGCTGCCGGGGAAACCCATGCTGACCACGCAAGAGGCCGCGCCCAATCACTTGAGCGCGGCCTCTGCCGTTGCAAGACTGGCGACCAGGTTCGCCGCGCAGCTATTAATTATTCGGTGTTAATTATTAACTGCCTTACTCCGTGTCCTCGATACTCAATCCCCGTGTTGCCACGTCCAGGCTGGAGGCATCGGTTTCGTTGCCGAGTTTGATCATCAGGCGCAGGTCGTTGGGGGAGTCCGCGTGGAGCATGGCGTCTTCGTAGGTGATTTCACCGGCGGTGTAGAGGTCGTAGAGGGCCTGATCGAAAGTCTGCATGCCCTGTTCCCGGGACTTGCGCATCAGCTCCTTGAGCATGTGCACTTCGCCCTTGCGGATATGATCCTGAACCAGCGGGGTGCCGAGCAGAACCTCAATGGCGGCACGACGGCCCTTGCCATCCGGGGTCGGGATCAGCTGCTGGGCGACGATGCCCTTCATGTTCAGGGACAGGTCCATCCACAGCTGGTCGTGCATGTCGGCCGGGAAGAAGTGAATGATCCGGTCCAGCGCCTGGTTGGCGTTATTGGCGTGCAGGGTAGCCAGACACAGGTGACCGGTTTCGGCGAAGGCGATGGCCTTGTCCATGGTTTCCCGGGTCCGGATCTCACCGATCAGGATCACGTCCGGTGCCTGACGCAGGGTGTTTTTCAGTGCCACGTCGAAGCTGTCGGTATCGATGCCCACTTCCCGTTGGGTGACGATACAGCCCTGGTGCTGGTGGATGAATTCGATGGGGTCCTCGATGGTGATGATGTGACCCTTGGAGTTCTTGTTGCGGTGGCCGATCATGGACGCCAGCGAGGTGGATTTACCGGTACCGGTGGCGCCCACGAAAATCACCAGGCCCCGCTTGGTCATGGCCAGTTCTTTAATGACCGGCGGCAGACGCAGTTCGTCCACGTTGGGGATCTTGGTTTCGATGCGACGCAGCACCATGGCCACCAGGTTGCGCTGGTAGAAGGCAGACACCCGGAAACGGCCAATGCCACGGGCAGAAATGGCGAAGTTGCACTCGTGCTCATCGACGAACTGCTTGCGCTGTTTTTCTGTCATCACACCGAACACGATGTCCCGGGTCATGTCCGGGGTAAGGGCATTCTTGGTCACCGGCAGGATCTTGCCGTGGACCTTCATGCTGGGGGGAACACCTGCGGTAATAAACAGGTCGGACCCGCCCTTCTGCACCATCAGTTTGAGTAGCTCTTCAAATTCCATGTCGCTTGCCTGCATGCCCGGGCAATCGCCCGAAGCGGTTGTTGTTCATATCCGTTAACGCCGGGCGGGTTTAGATGGAATCCGGGGCCTTGGCTTTCTCGCGGGCCACATCACGGGCAACCACACCTTTCTGTACCAGCCCTTGCAGACACTGGTCCAGCGTCTGCATGCCCAGCGCACCGCCGGTCTGGATGGCCGAGTACATCTGCGCCACCTTGTCTTCCCGGATCAGGTTCCGGATCGCCGGGGTACCGATCATGATTTCGTGGGCCGCCACCCGGCCGCCGCCATTCTTTTTCATCAGGGTCTGGGAAATTACCGCCTGCAGGGATTCCGACAGCATGGAGCGCACCATGGATTTTTCTTCGGCGGGGAAGACGTCCACCACCCGGTCAATGGTCTTGGCGGCGGAGGTGGTATGCAGGGTGCCGAACACCAGGTGGCCGGTTTCCGCCGCGGTCAGTGCCAGGCGGATGGTTTCCAGATCCCGCATCTCACCCACCAGAATGATGTCGGGATCTTCCCGCAGGGCGGAGCGCAGCGCTTCGGAGAAGCCCAGGGTGTCCCGGTGGACTTCCCGCTGGTTCACCAGGCACTTTTTGGATTCATGCACGAATTCGATGGGATCCTCGATGGTGAGGATGTGCTCGTAACGGGTGTTGTTGATGTAATCGAGCATGGCCGCCAGGGTGGTGGACTTGCCCGAACCGGTGGGGCCGGTCACCAGCACGATGCCACGGGGAAATTCGGATACCTTCTGGAATACCTTGCCCATGCCCAGGTCTTCCATGGTCAGTACCTTGGAAGGAATGGTCCGGAACACCGCACCGGCGCCGCGGTTGTGGTTAAAGGCGTTGACCCGGAAACGGGCCACACCGGGTACTTCGAAGGAGAAGTCAGTCTCGAAGAATTCCTCAAAGTCCTTGCGCTGCTTGTCGTTCATGATGTCGTAGATCAGCGCGTGAACTTCCTTGTGCTCCATGGCGGGCAAGTTGATGCGGCGAACATCACCGTCGACCCGGATCATGGGGGGCAGTCCTGCAGAGAGGTGAAGGTCAGACGCGCCGTTCTTGGCGCTGAAGGCGAGCAGCTCGGTAATATCCATGGTGTCTTCTGGCGTTATTGTGCGTTGTGGAAAGGGTATGGTGAGCGTCCCCTTCCGTTATTATGTAGGGTTATTATGCAGACCGACGGCAACCCGACGGCCTCAGAAAATCGTCCTAATGCGCCTTAAAGTAACCCGACCTTTTCGGGCGTTCAAGGAACTGCAGTGGGAATTCGTCTTCGGTAGGAAAGTACCGCCGGACGGCCACGGCAACAAATCACACGACAAGGTCCCCCATGCACGAGCCCAAAACGCCATTGATTACCCTTCGCCAGGAGATTGCCGAGGCCTGCCAGCAGGCCGGGCGTGACCCTGCCGCAGTCACCTTGCTGGCGGTGAGCAAGACCCGTAGCGCCCCGGAGCTGGCGGCCCTGGCAGACCAGGGGCAGCGGGATTTCGGCGAAAACTACCTGCAGGAAGCGCTGGACAAGATGGATGCGCTGGCGGAACGGGACCTGGTCTGGCACTTCATCGGCCCGATTCAGTCCAACAAGACCCGCGATATCGCTGCGCGTTTTGACTGGGTGCATTCGGTGGATCGCCTCAAGATAGCCCGCCGCCTCAGCGAGCAGCGCCCGGCGGGGCTGCCGCCTCTGAATATCTGCATTCAGGTGAATGTGGATGACGAGGACAGCAAGAGCGGGGTGGCGCTGGCCGAAGTGGAGGCGCTGGCCACGGCGGCGTCCGAACTGTCCAATCTGGCCCTGCGCGGGCTGATGGCCATACCCCGGGCAGACAGCAAGGATGGCAGCCGTCACGCTTTCCGACAGCTCGCCATGACACTGTCACAATTGCGCAATACAATGCCCGCCCTCGACACGCTCTCCATGGGCATGAGCGCGGACTACCCGGTGGCCATTGAAGAAGGGGCCACCGTGGTGCGGCTGGGTACCGCCCTGTTTGGCCCCCGTCCGACCCGCTAGCCTTGCGTGTGGTGTGACGCGCAACTAAAGGACACAGCAGTTATGGCACAGCAACTGATCGGATTTATCGGTGCCGGCAACATGGCAACCAGCCTGGCCGGCGGCATGGTGGCGAAAGGAATTCGCCCGGCCCGTATCTGGATGAGCGATCCGTCCCGGGATCGCCTGGAAGATGTGGCACAGCTGCACCGCGTGCACGTCAGCAGTGACAACCGTGATGTGCTCAGCCGGGTCGACGTGCTGGTGCTGGCGGTGAAACCGCAGATGATGCAGCAGGTCTGTGAAGACCTGCGCGACCTGATCGCCGACCGCCAGCCGCTGGTGATTTCCATTGCCGCCGGCATCACCGTGGCCAACCTGAAAAGCTGGCTGGGGGATACCCCGGTGGTGCGCTGCATGCCCAACACCCCGTCATTGGTTCAGGCCGGTGCCACGGGGCTCTACGCCGCAGACGGTGTCAGCGGCGAGCAGAAAACCATGGCCAAAGAGATTCTTGGCTCAGTGGGCCTGACCTTCTGGTTTGATGAAGAAAAAGAGCTGGATGCGGTGACGGCGGTGTCTGGCTCCGGCCCGGCCTACTTCTTCCTGCTGATGGAATCCCTCATCGAAGCCGCCAAGGCCCAGGGCCTGGATGCTGCCACCGCCCGGCAGATGGTGCTGCAGACCGCCTGGGGTGCTGCCCAGCTGGCGATCACCAGCGAAGTGGGCCCGGATGTGCTGCGCCAGCAGGTCACCAGCCCCGGTGGCACCACCGCTGCGGCACTCAATGTCTTCGAGGAAGCCGGTTTCCGCGAACAGGTGCAGGCGGCGGTGGCTGCGGCGCGGGAGCGCTCGGAAGAGCTGGCCGGGTAACGGCAGCGACAAGCTTCAAGCTGCAAGCTACAAGGCGCGTATGAAGGTGATTAGGGTTTGAGTGCAGTGCCCGCGTTGTTGCGTCTAAGCGCGGGCACGGCCTTGTCGAAAAGAAGGCGTTTGGCGTGTTGCAGCTTGTCGCTTGTCGCTTGCCCCTCGCCGCTTGATTTTCCACTGTTTTGCCCCAAACTCTTCCCCTGTTGCGAACAACGGAGTGATCCATGAACCCCCAGGGTGCCCTGATTTACCTGCTCGATCTGGCGTTCACTGCCTACATCTTTATCGTGCTGACCCGGTTTGTACTGCAGCTGGCGCGGGCGGATTTCTATAACCCGATTTCCCAGTTTGTACTCAAGGCCACCAACCCGTTGCTGATGCCGCTGCGCCGGATTATTCCGGGATACGGTGGGCTGGACGTGGCGTCCCTGGTGCTGGTGGTGTTCCTGATCATCCTCAAGGCGCTGGTTATTCTGGGGATCAAGGTGGGTGGATTCCCCTCAGGAATCGGCGCGCAGCTGTTGCTTTACACGCTGCGTGAACTGGCTTCGGTGTTGCTTGATTTTGTATTCTGGACAGTACTGATCCGGGTAATCCTGAGCTGGGTCGCGCCGGACCCCTACAGCCCGGTGGTACGCATCATTGTGCAAATCACCGAGCCAATCATGGCGCCGGTGCGAAAGTTGCTGCCACCCATGGGTGGGTTTGATCTCAGCCCGCTGTTTGTGTTGTTGGGCATTCAACTGCTGCAGATCCTGTTTCAGCTGCATTGATGGCTGCCAGATCTCTGCTGTGGAATGGTTGAACGGCAGGGATCAGGCGATGGCCGATATGCAGTTACGCCCAGGTTTTCATTTTCCGGCTGCCCGACAGCCAGTAGAGTGATCTTTCTATCAACGGACTTGTCAGGACCGCACAGTGGATGATCTGCGGGATTTCAGCGTGACCAGCATGCGCGCGCTGCATCAATTATCGTTACAGGATCGGACAGACCTGTCCGCCCTTTTTCAGGCTTACATTAAACGCGGCTGTGAGCTGCTGGGGCTTTCCATCGGCATCGTCAGTGAGATCCGTGATAGCCGTTATACCGTGTCGGCAGTGGAAGGCGGCGGGGCTGCGATCCGCAGGGGAGAGGTGTTCGCACTGGGTGAGACCTACTGCGAATCGGTGGTCAGCAAACGCGGTACGGTTGCCCTGCATCACGTGGGCGCGCTGGAGAAAATGCGCAGCCACCCGGTTTATCTGGGAATGCAGCTGGAATCCTACATCGCCGCGCCGTTGCGCGATGGCGACGAGATTGTCGGCACACTCAATTTCAGTGATACCCAAATTCGCCCTGAGCCCTTTACCATGGAGGAGCTGGAATTTGTCGAGCTGATGGCCGAGAGCCTCAGCCATGCCCTGGCACAGGATCAGCTGCGTTGCCAACAGGGCCAGAACTATCCTGCCCGGGAAGCCAGTGAAGCCCTGTTCGAAGCGGCCTTCCAGCATGCAGCCATTCCCATGGCCATTGTGGCTCCGAATGGCCGATGGTTGCGGGTCAACGATGCCGTCTGTGACCTGCTGGGTTACTCCAGCGTTGAACTGCTGGGCATGGACTTCCAGAGCATTACCCACCCGGAAGACCTGGACAAGGATCTCGCCCACGTGCAATCCCTGCTATGCGGGGACAAGAACCAGTACTGGATGCAGAAGCGGTATTTTCACCGAAACGGTGAACTGGTGTGGGCACTGCTGGCGGTGTCCATCGTGCGTAATGCCGATGGCTCTCCACGCTGTTTCCTGTCCCAGATCAAGGATGTCTCTGCTCAGCGTGAGGCCGAAGCGGCCCTGCAGGCAAACCGTGATGAGCTGGAACAGCTGAACGTGGAGCTGGCCGAGCTGGCGCGCACCGATGGCCTGACCGGCCTCAGCAATCGTGCGGTGATGATGGAATTGCTGCGACAGGCTCACGGTAGCTGCACCCGCAGTGGTGAACCCCTGGCCTGCCTGTTCATGGAAGTGGACGGGTTCAGGGGGATCAACGAGGCCTGTGGTCACAGCGAGGGGGATGCCCTGTTGTCCACCCTGGCGGTCTGCCTGCGCGACGTAGTAGGAGGTAAGGGCACGGTGGGCCGCTACAGCGCCGATGTCTTCATGGCCTTGTTGCCGGAGCACGGCATTAACCAGGCGTTGCAGCTGGCTGAGGGCTGCCGGCAAGCGGTGGCCAGTTTGAGCGAGCTGCCCTGGCCGGTCACTCTCAGTATTGGCGTAGCAGCCCTGATGCCGGAAGAGGGAGCGAGTCTGCCGGATACCGATGACCTGTTGCGTACTGCCGACCAGGCTCTTTACGCGGCCCGGGAAACCGGAGGTGATGGGGTGCGGGCGGTACGGGTTGAGCGCGCAGGGTTGACGAACTGAAATCGTAGCGCCCCCAGTGATGGATGGTCCCGTTCATATCCGTCGCAACGACGGGAATGATCTCCCCTTCCCCGAATTGCCCCCCCTGTTCAGGGGGGTCACGTTCCACAAATAGCCAAGTAGCATGTGACAGACTTCTCCTCCAGGGAAGTGGTCATGGCAATGGAGCTGTTGGTCTCAGACTTGGCCGGCAGGGATGCCTATTAAGCTATCTGGCGGCTCCTTTCCCTTTCCTCTCCCCTTGGATGAAGGCCGTTCATTTTCTTCTGGCTGAAATGCGGATACGCCGTGTATGACCCGTTCCAAAAACCGGCAACTGCGGCGCGGATTAAATCGCCAGTGGGAAGCGTTGGGCGACTAAAAAATCCAATTACATCCATGGGGTAAACACATGAAAATGATGTCAGGGAACAAGACGATTTCGGCGGTGGCGTTGGCCACATTGGTATCCGGTTGTGCGACCACTGTCAGTAAGGCGCCCAGCTACGATGCCAATGGCAGTGCGGCCAGCCAGGCAGACAGCTTCATTGCAGCAGAAAACGAAAAGTACATGTCGGGTGTCGACAAGGTCGGTGTTTTGTCCTGCAATGTCATGTTCGGGGTGAACAGTTCTGCATCGGCTTCTACCAGCGGAGGTTTCCGGTCTGATGCCACCCGCGCTACAGGCACGACCCGGCGCTCCGATGTGACGGTTTCAGTTACCTATGCTGCCAAAGGTGTGGATGAAGCGGAAATGCAGCGCATTGCCAACGAAGCCTGTGATAACGCCGAGAAGCAACTGGCAAACGCGGGTTTTCAGGTAGTGCCACACGCCACCATCAAGGCAAATCCTCACTACCAGGCAATGCATGCAGAAGGCCGTGAAAGCCCCTTTGAATACAAAGGCAATGCCGGTACCCGGTATCTGGTATTGGGGCGAGAAGGAGAGAGCATCTCTGATCCGCGTTACATCGGCACCGCCAGCGGTTTGGGTCAGGCTTTTAAGGCAGCCGGAGGCAGTTCCGCGCAGCAGCACGAAGGTCGCCTCATGAAGGATCTGAGTCTGACCGGCGTCAACGTTAATATCCTGATTGACTTTGCACAGCTGGAATCAGACGGGCACAGCAGCTTTGGCGGTTTTGCCAGCAAGGATTCCGCAAAGGTAGATGCCACCATTCAGTTGGCCGCGAGCGGTGATGTGCGCTTCCAGCCGCTCTCGAAGCAAAAATGCTGGAGCCGTTTCGGCAAGGAAGAGTGCATGATCAAGCCCAATCACATGCCGGTTTTCAGCACCACCAACGCCTTGGCTACGGCCAACACCTTCTACAGCAGCATTGAGGATGTCACGACCACAAGTGACAAGCTGACTTCCGGATTCACTAAAAGCCTGGGTTTTTTGAGTGCCATGAGCGGTACCTCCAGTTCCACGGCCAGGGATATTACCCGTTATCAGGTTAACCTGATTCCTGCGTCCTATGATGCAGAGAGCAAGGAGCTGGCAAGTGGATTGCTTGAGATGGCGGCTAGCAAGGCAGCGTCATCTCGCTAATCAGGGCAGAAAACGGGCCGTATTTCGGCCCGTTTTTTCGTTTATCGTCAGCAAAAAATGCGAAGAACGTCCCGCACTGAAACGGCATGTTAGCGAGAGAAAAAATGGCGGGCACTTCCCCGCCATTTTTTATTTATCTGTTAACAGGAACGGATAGCAAAACCTGCCAGTGTTGATCCGCAATACCAAATTCGAAGCCGCCACCGATCTTGCTCGCGCGGGACTGCATGATATTCAGTCCTCGTTGTGGCCCGGGCGTGGCTGACGGGTCGAGTCCACTGTTGGCGATGATGATATTCAGTTTGTCAGTATCGCCATGCAGGGTGACAGACAGGAGGGGCGTCTCGGAATGCTTGAGAGCATTGCTCACTGCTTCACGAATAATGCGTGTGGTTTCGCTGAATTGCATCGCGTGTAGCGTGGCGGGGATGATGTTTTCGTTCCACTGCAGGGTAACGTCGTGATCCCTGCAGCGCCGGGAGGTTTCTTCGCGCCATTGCGAGGCTGCGGCATCCAGTGACAGGGCGTGCCCTTCCATGGCCTTGAGCAGATCGCGCAGATCAGCGATGGCTTCGCGAACCAGCGGCTTGCTATCAGCAGGAGACTTATGCAGCAGGTGCAGGAGTTTGGCGCCGAGATCATCATGCATGTCCCTGCGAATGCGATTGCGTTCCTCGCTGGCACCCTCTTCGCGAGCTGTACGTGTCTGATTGACCAGCGTGTGTAGAGCCAATACCAGTTTGCTGGTTTCCACGTCGTGCCGACTGAAAACCCGTTGCCCGTCGTGGGGGTGAAGTAATTCGAAATGGTGGGGTTCTTTGGAATCAGGCACCAGCAAACGGTTGCCGTTGTCCTCAATGCTAACGTTTGCCACAGGCCCCTCTGCGCGTTTTAGGGACAAGGGTGAGAATACCGCTTGCAGAGCGGCTGCAATGCCGGACTGTTCCGGGGCGTTCTGTTGCTCCTGCAACATGGCAGGCAACGCCTGGGACAGCCAACTGTCCAGACCCTGCCGCTGATTGCGGATTAGTTTGCCCCAAAGGTACTGCCGAACCGGGAAATACAGCCAGCCAATCAGTGCCACGGAGAGGGCAAGCGTGGCAGGACCGGAGAGGGTGAGCAGGGTGGCGAGCAGCAGGTCGGTGAGCATGATGACCAGGCCGCCCAGCAGCCAGGACCAGAGAGAAAACCACCAGGGTTCCAGGTTGAAAAGACGATGGCGCACAACGCCCATGGCCATGCCCAGGTACATCAGCAGGAAGGTGGTAAACAGCAGTCCCTGGGACGCCGGGGTTGGCATGGTCAGCATGGCAGGAACAATCATGCCGCCTGCAAAGAAAACGGTACCCAGAACAATGGACAGCACTGTCCAGCGCAGGGCGATGCGATCCTGCCGATGCCCGCGTGTTTTCCAGGCCTGCCAGAATGCCCCTGCCAGGCCGAGCAGGAAAATTCCCATCACCCATGAATGGAAGCCGGCGGCGGGGGTGGTCACCAGTTGAGCCTGATCGACCACAATGGCAACGGCAAATAACAGATAGAACATGCCGCTAAACCAGATCGAGGGTGCCTGGCGCGGGTAGTTCCACAGAAAAGCGCCTAGTGAAGCGGAGAACAGCAAGGCACCGAAATGGTTGATACCAGAGAGCAGTGCAAAAAGTTGTCCGGGCATGAACAGTTCACGGGTGCTGTAGATGGCGGCGGCAGAGGAGAACAGTACGTAGCTGAGCCCGGTGAGGGCAAAGGAGTTAATGGCAATGTCGCTGCGTGCAGGCACCCACACCAGCAAACAGACCACCATGCCGGACAGACCGCAGATCAACTGTAGCCAGAACAGTCCGGGCAATGACACCAGAGAACGTGACGATGATGAAATCGCCACTGCATTGCCGTTTTCATCCTGCAGCGACAAGCTTCCTGATGTCAGGGCACTTTCCAGGAACTGGTGGGCACGGAAGAAATCATTCATTGCCGCATAACCGGGCAGCACATCCGGTTCTTCCAGCAGCAATATCGGGTCGGCGGGAATGCGCTGCCGGTCGTTACTGAACTGTGTCACCGAAATTTCTCGGCCATCCTCAAGGGTGGCAACAATGGTATCTTTATCGGTCCGAAAGTGAATTTCACTGGCAGGCAGGGACAGTGCGACAATGATGGTCATCAGCCCGTAAGCGACCACCAGCAGAAAGCCCATCGCAATCCGGGTCTTGAGTGAAAACATGAAAATCCCTTGTCTGATGTGGCGCCCTCGCCCCCTTGTTTTGGGGGTTGCTCCCATGGGCTGGTACTTATTATAACTGTCTTCAATGAATGACTAATCAGTGTCATCCACTTTTCCTGATTGAGCTATATTGCCTGCCTGAAAATATAATCTGGTTCTAGTAGGACGCCCAGTCTTATCACATGGAGTGTAAGCATGCTGTCAGTCAAACAGGTGTTGATCGTGGAAGACCTCCCTGATGTGGCTGACTGGTTGCACCAGCAGGTAGTGATCATGCTTGATCCAGATCAGGTGCACCGCGCCACCAATCTTGCCGATGCTTCCCGCTGCATGGAGCAGCACCAATATGATCTGGCACTGATCGACCTTGGATTGCCAGATGGCAGTGGCATGTCCCTGGTGCGTCCATTCAAGAAAGCCAATCCCGGCGCGCAATGCATCATTACCACCATCTTTGATGATGCCGAGCATCTGTTCGGCTCACTGCGAGCCGGTGCTGATGGCTACCTGCTCAAGGACGACACCGAAGAGGCGTTTGCTGGCCACCTCTCCGGTATCCTGCAAGGGCGGCCACCGCTGTCCGCCTCCATTGCCCGACGTTTGCTCGAGCACTTCCATCCGCTTGCCGGTGAGAAGGATGTGGCCCTGACGCGTCGGGAGCAGGACATGCTGACACTGATTGCCAAAGGGTTAAGCGTGAAGCATGCGGCAGAAAAACTGGGTATTTCCCATTACACCGCAGCAGGATACATGAAGGATGTGTATGCCAAGCTGCAGGTGAATACCCGGGCCGAGGCGACACTCAAAGCCATTCACATGGGATTGGTTAATCCGTCCTGACGGCCTGTTCAGTGGGGCGATTTCCAGCGTTGTGCAGCCAGCGGCAGACGTTTGCCGGTGAGCAAGCCGGACACGAGGCCAGCAAAAAATAGTCGTGCCGATACCCTCCCAGCCGCGGAAAACCAGAATACGACAGCGCCGACAGGTGCGTTTCGTCAGTCACCTTGTCGTTATTCCGGTCGGTAGCGAGCCTGCCTCTTTCTGAACATGCCTCCTGATTAAATAGTGATGTGCTTATTTGTGGTACCCCCATGTTTGGGGGGTGCTGCTGTTGCCCGTTCAATCCTATGCTGAGGTATCTATTTCAAACAGGCAGTGTGGGGATCGGGTATGCAGCCAATCAAAGGGAAGTTGATTTTTGGTGCTGGACTGTTGGGCGTCATCCTGACGATAGCAGGTTGTGGCGGGGGAGGAAGCAGCGGTAACGGCAGCGCAGCAAACGGTGGTGGTCCCGCCGCACCATCGTCATCCAGTCTTTCCGGTACTGCGGCAGTAGGCGCTGCCATCCAGACCGGTACCGTAACCGCAGAATGTGCCGATGGCAGCGGGTTCACCTCCACCGTGACTACCAATGCCGATGGCACCTGGAGTGGCAATGTAGGGAATGCTTCACTCCCCTGTGTGCTCACGGTGACCGGAGGCACCCCCCCGGTTACCTTGCGCAGCTATGCCAGCCAGCCGGGGACGATCAACATTACCCCGATCACCGACATGGTGCTGGCGCTCACCACCGGCCTGGCGGACGGTAGCTGGATTGCCACACCGGCCAACTGGCCAGATGCCAGCACCATTGCAAGCAAGAAAACCGAGCTGCTCGCCGCCATGACCAATGCTGGCTTTACCTTGCCTGGGGGAGATCCGTTCAGCACAGCCCTGGTGATTGGTGATGCCTGGGATCAGGTGTTGGATGCGATCCAGGAAGCCATTGATGATGACCCGTCCATCGCCGATTACAGCGCCCTGCTGAATCTGGTCAAGGACGGCAACCTGAACCAGTTCCCTGACGCGCCGGAAGATGAAGAACCGGTTGACCCTGAATTGCCAGCGAACCTGGATGTGCTGACCGATTATGCCGGTACCTATACGGTCATTGGCAGCGGCGAGGGAGACCCCGGTTACTGCGCAAGCTGTGGCACCGCCACGCGCGATCATGAGCGTGGTACCGTCACAATTTCTCCGCAGGGCGATATTGATTTCGATACCGGCATCAGCTTTACCGTTGACGATATTGTTGAAATTTACGATCGCAAGACCGTTGACGCGGATCGTCGGGTGGCTGTGAACTATGGTCAGTCAGATAGCGATGAGCGGGTTCGTCTATATCTCAATACCGATCTGGAAGTCATGGAAATCATTCATGACGACGGTGCCGGTGCAACCACTCGCGCCTTAATTCAGGAAGAGAGCACTGATCCGGAGCCGGAGCCTGGCGCTGAGTTGCTCGACATGCGCAATGGGGTTGCCATTGTGCATGACGGTAAGGTGTGGGCGATGGAACAACCTTTTATTGAATCGTTCATGGCGACCACGGCCAAGCGTCAGATCCGGGCGCATAACTATGACAGTGATTTCAACACCATCGATACCAAGCCGTTTAATGGTGATGATCTGATATGGGCCCAGGTGAACGTGGCACATGGGATGCTAGGCACCCAGTTGTGTGGTACCAGCACGGGAGTATCGTTGCTGACGGTTGATTATGCTTCTGCACCGCCCGTTCAGAAAACCTGGACTGCGACCGAATGCGAACTGGATGTGGATTATCACTTCAGCAACGGTGCCACGGAAGGGCACATCATCAGTGCCACGCTGGTCAACAACAAGGATGACGACCAGGTCACCCTGAGCGGTGGCCAGTTCCGTATCTTTATTCATACCGGCACGGAAGGCGAAGCACCGGCCCTGGCAGACGAGGTCTTTTGGGATATCACTATCGATAATGGCACCCGTGAGATGCGTTCCGGACATTTTCTGGGTGGCCGTCCGTTGCTGGATGGTTCGCATCCCGATCACGCGCTAAAGCTTAGAATTCAGGCTGGCAGCAGCATCAGCCCCAGCGCAGGTGAGTACAGTTGCGATGATGGCGACACAGAAGTGACCCTGAAGATGGGCTGGATAACTATTAGCGATCCGCTGTTCAAATTCCAGAGTGCCAACGGCGGTAACTGCACCGTAACCATCGAGCAGAACGCCGGGCGAAAGTATCTGGGTTCTTATACGGCTACCCTGTTGGGCCCCAGTAACGGTGGTGGTGCGGCATTTGGTTCCGGGTTGGCTACCGGCGATATTGAACTGCCAGCTGCCGAGCGGACCCTGGTGGTGCACGGCAAGTTCCGCAACTTCACCACCCAGACTTTCCATGCTGGCAACAATGGTGATGATGGTGTGCTGGGCAGTGAAGCCGAGGGGGTCAGCATGACCATCGACGATGGTAGCACCCATTTTGTGGCCGGAGAGCGGTTCCTGCTGGCATCGGAGGTGTCGTCCAATGGCAGCAATGGCTACTTCTTCCGCCAGTTTGATGATCAGGGATTCCCGAACAATCAGATGCGGATGGTGTGGTCCAACATTCCCATGCAGGTCGGAAGCTTTACCTGCAACACGGAAGTCGGCGGTCTGAAACCGACCATGACGATCTCTACCCCGGCGGATATTCCATACGGTGCCACTTATACCCAGTCAGGCATTCAAAACCTGTCTGAAGGGGCGTCTTGCACCATCAATGTCACCAGTGTCAGCGATGGTCTGGTAGAAGGGACTTATATTGCCACGCTGGTAGCGAGGAATATGGGGCCTGTCCTGCCGGACAATGATAATTCGATTTCGTTGTCAGGTGAGTTCCGCTATCCGTATACCCCCTGATAGCAGGAAAGTAACGACTAAAAAACGCCGGGCAGTTTTACTGCCCGGCGTTTTTTACAACGGGGTTTGGTGCGCAAGGGGTCGATTACCACAGGCAGGGTGTCTTGCCCTGTTTTTCCTGGGATTCCATCCAGCTGAGGATGCGCCCGCCCAATGGGCGCTGGGTGGCTTGCTGCGCCAGGGCCACGGCGGCGCGCAGTTTTTCCACATCGATACCGGTGTCCAGACCGGCACTTTCCAGCAAGTAGACCAGGTCTTCCGTGGCCATGTTGCCGGTGGCCCCGGGGGCAAACGGGCAGCCGCCCAGGCCGCCAATCGATGCATCAAATCGGCGCACTCCCAGATCCGCGGCGGCCCAGGCCATGGCTGCGGCCAGCCCGCGGGTGTCATGCAGATGCACGTAGAATCGGTCGGCCCCGAACTCGCGAATCAGCGGCGCCATGATGTCCTTCATCTGCTGCGGGTTGCCGGCGCCGATGGTGTCGGCAATGGCCACTTCGTCGGAGCCGGCGGCAAACATACGCTCGGTGAGCTGCTGGGGCAGGCTGACCGGTACCGTGCCATCGTAGGGGCAGGCAAAGGCGCCGGAGATATACGTCCGGGTGGCTACACCGTCTTCCTTTGCTGCCGCAATGATGGCCTCACAACTTTGCGCCGCCTGCTCCAGACTCATGCGCAGATTGCGTTCATTGAAAGAATCCGTGGTGGACAGCACCAGCGCCACGGTGGGGTAGCCCGCGTCCCGGGCCAGCTGATAGCCCTTCAGGTTGGGCACCAGGGCGGTGTAGTGCAGGCCTTTGCCCTGGGGTAACAGCGGGGTCAGGGCAGCAGCATCGGCCATCTGCGGAATTGCCTTGGGGCTCACAAAGCTCACCGGCTCCAGGTAGCGCATGCCGGCCTCCACCAGCAGCTCCGCCAGCCGTGCCTTGGTGTCCGTATCCACGGTAATGGGCTGGTTCTGCAGTCCGTCGCGCAGCCCCACTTCGTTGATGATGGCCTGGTCGCTCATACGTTTGCCTTAGCCGTTTGATAGGGCGCTCAGTTTGCCATTGTGGCGGCGACTTCGCGAGTGGCCAGAACTGACAAGTTCTTGGTGGTTTCGGTTTTCAATTCGCCCTGTTCCTGTGACAACAATGTGCCCTGCGAATACCGACAATAATCAGGAGCCAACCATGAGCAGCCCGACTCCCCTCGCCATGCTCAAACATGTGCACCACGGCGCCTACCGCTGCCGCGATGCGGAACAGACCCGCTGGTTTTATGAAGATGTGCTGGGCCTGCCGCTGACCCTGGCCATGGAGTTCGATGAAGAACCGGGCACCGGCCGCAAGGTGGATTACATGCACCTGTTCTTCCAGATGGGCGACGACAACTTCATTGCCTTTTTCGATGCCCCGGACAGTGCCGACGAAATGATGTTCCGGCCCCGCCACGCCTTTGACCTGCACCTGGCCTTCGAAGTGGGCACCATGGAAGAGCTCAAGGACTGGCGCCGCCGCATCAACAAGGCAGGCAGGCCCTGTTTTGGTCCGGTGGACCATGACTTCATCCACTCCATCTATTTTGTGGACCCCAACGGTATTCCGCTGGAAATCACAGTCCGTGACCCGAGCTACGACAAGGTGGTGGAAGAGGATGCGGCCAGAGCCCATGACGCCCTCAAGGCCTGGACCGAAAAGACCCGTGCGCAAAAAGAGGCGTTGTTTGGCGCCGCCCTGGACATGCGTGGCATCGACACCAGCAAGACCGATTTCTCCAGGGTAAAAGCGGCCATGGATAAAGAGAAAAACAACAAGGAACAGGCAGAATGAGCAAGCACTACGAGCGCACGCCCCATCTTATTGCTTTCACTGAGCAGTCCAGCTTCAAGGACACCTACGCCGGCCCCATGGACCTGGTGGCGCTGGAGGCGCATCTGCTGACCCCGAAGAGCGGGCCAGGCAAGACCGTGGTGATCTTCATGCACCCGGTGGGGGGCGGTGCCTACCTGCCCATGGTCTCGGCCCTGGCCAAGGCGGGGCTGTCCGTCATCTACTGCAACAGCCGCTACCGGGGTGCCGACAGCGCCCTGTTGATGGAAAAGGTGGTGGCCGATCTTGGCGCTTGCGTGCGCTATGCCAAGGAAAAACTCGGCTACGAGAAGGTGGTACTGGGTGGCTGGTCCGGTGGTGGCTCCCTGAGCCTGATGTACCAGGCGGAAGCGGAAGACCCGCAGATCACCGAGACCCCGGCCGGCGACCCCTATGACCTGGTGGCCCAGAAGCTGATACCCGCGGATGGCATCATGTTGCTGGCGGCCCACGTCTCCCGCGCCATCACCATGACCGAGTGGCTGGACCCGTCCGTGAAGGACGAGAACAACCCGGACGACCGGGATCTGGACCTGGATATCTACCATCCGGATTGCCCCAACCAGCCTCCCTACAGTGATGATTTCGTGGCCCGTTTTCGGCAGGCCCAGATCGACCGGAACCGGCGTATTACCGGTTGGGTAAAGACCAAGCTGGAAGATTTCCGCAGCAGGGGGATGAATAGCGAGGAGTTCGGCTTTGTGGTGCATCGCACCATGTGTGACGTGCGCTGGCTGGACCCAAACCAGGATCCCAACGAGCGGGCCCCGGGTACCTGTTATCTGGGCGACCCGGAAACCGTCAACAATGGTCCGGTGGCCCTGGCCCGCTTCAACACCCTGCGTGGCTGGCTCAGCCAGTGGAGCTTTGATGATTCCCGTGCCAATGGTCCTGCCTGCGCAGGCCGTATCAAGATTCCCGCGCTGGTGATTGGCAACACCGCGGACAACGCGTGCACCCCCAGCCACACCCGACGTCTCTTCGAGGCCTTTGCCGATGGCCAGGCCGAATTGCACGAAGTGAAAGGGGCCAACCACTATTACTTCGGCCAGCAGGAAAAAATGGACGAAGCCGTGGGTTACTGCGTCGAGTGGCTGCAGAAGCAGGGCCTGGTGTGATTTCGTCATGGCGAATTTGTCACGCCACGCTATCCTGTCCGGCACGCGTACTGTCAGGCCAGCATATCGTCGGCTTGCTGGGCGTGTTTCGAGAATAATACCAATGAGGCTTCTGCTATGAGCGTGATCCTGCTATTGCCAGTACTGCTGGTATTGGTCACGGTTTTGACCACTCTGGCTTTATATCTGTGCTGGTTCTACGACCGCCGCAGTTTCCCGGAGCAGGCGAAACTACCGGATGAGGAGATCATGCGGCCATTGTCGATCCTCATTGGCATCATCAAGGAAAGTGCCGCCCTTACCACCCTGGTGGCCAGCTACCCCCTGCGTCTGATTCACGATGCGTCCCCGGCCCGCACTCGTCACCTGGGTGAGCAGCCGGTGATTCTGGTGCACGGCTATGGCGGCAACAGCGCCAACTTTCTGTTTATGCAGTGGCGATTGAAGTGGCGAGGCTGGTCCAATGTGTACTCGGTGAGTTATACCCCGCCACACATCAATGCGCGCAAACTTTCCCAACAGGTTGTGGATCACGTAGACAGGATTCTCAAGGCAACCGGTGCACAGAAGGCGCATCTGGTATGCCACTCCATGGGCGGGCCGTTGACCCGTTATGCGATGAAGAACCTTGGCCTGGATGGCAAGGTGGATCGTGTGATTACCCTGGGAAGCCCCCATTACGGCTCCCGCGTGGCGGCCTTGTTCCCGGCCCTGGGCGCGGCCGCGCAGATGCGCTATCAAAGTCCCTTTGTTCGCGAGTTGGCAACCGGTGAAACCTGCCCTGGTAGCGCCCGTTATTTTTCCATTTACTCGAACATGGACAACTTCGTACTACCGGTGTCCACGGCCGTGCTGCACGGTGCCGAAGAGAATATTAATGTGCCTTATCTTGGGCATTGTGCGCTGTTGTACAGTAATCGCGTGCTGGATCAGGTGGAACGCTGCCTGCTCAAGCCGAAGCAGACCGGCGAGTGAGGCTAATCGCCCTGTAGGAGCACCTCTCGAGGTGCGAACCTGCGGTGAAAGTGGCACTTGCCTGGCTGGCTAATGCTGGCCTGCAGTTTCGTCGCACCAATAAAGGTGCGTGTCCTCGCCGGACGGGCCCAAAGGGGGAACTGGCTCCCCCTCTGGCATTCCGGCCATTCCCCGGTATGGGAATGGCGCTACAGCGGGCAAAACATGTTTTGCAAACCCCCGCTTCCGCCCCCTTGCCCCGACTCCGTTCGGCCTGCTTCGCAGGCACACTTCGGTACTCGCCCTGTGACGGACGCAAAAAAGACTCGCTCCGCTCAGACAGGTTTTTTGCTCTTCGCCGTCACAGGGCTCCGTTCCTCGATTCACTCTAACGGGGAAGATGCCGTGCGGATGGCATTGGTGCGTTAGCAGCATCGAATGCGAGTCACGAGTCGCGCGTTTCGAAAGGCAAAACTCTCACTATTTCAAGGGGGCTTTTGATCTTCGTAACTGGTCACTCAAAACTCGCAGTTTTCCTCCCATCCGCCAAATCTTGACGACCATCAAGATCGATTCAAGTCGAGTTGCCTTTGCAGCCATTACGGATCATGGTTGAAGTATCAGCCATTGTTGAAATAAGGAAGCGCGCAATGAGTGAGTACGGAGCCACAGTTGCCTGGCATCTCAAGCCCAACACCCCTTTCGACTATGAAACCTTCAACCGGGACCATGAATGGACCCTCAGCGGCGGCGAGGTGGTGCAGGCCTCGGCCTCGCCGGATTTCTTTGGCAGCAGTAGCAAGGTTAATCCGGATGAAGCGGTGGTGGCCGCCACCTCCAGTTGCCACATGCTCACCTTTCTTGCCATCGCAGCAAAACGTGGCCTCAAGGTATTGAGCTATATCGATCGCCCCTCCGGCGCGGTGGAGAAGAACAGTGAGGGCCGGGTTGCCATTACCCGCATAACTCTGCGCCCCAAGGTGGTCTTTGAAGACGCCGATCTGGATGGCCCGGCCCTGCAGAAGCTCCACGACAGTGCCCACCGCAACTGCTTTGTGGCCAATTCCCTTACCTCCGAGATCACCATCGAGCCGGCCTGATCCCGCTTGCAGGCAGCTTTTGTGGGCTGCCTGCGCCCAATTACCGGTCTGCCGGAGTATACAGCGGACTGGATGGTCACTCCGGGTTGATGTGACCCTCACGGCTTGTCGCTAGAATGTTGGCCATTATTTGCCGGCATGGCTTCGCTCGCCTTTGTGCTGAAGCCCTGTCTTGCACGTTAATGACCAACAGGATGAGCCAGTATGCTTGATCAAAACGAAATCGAACTGTTCCGCGACAACGTCAAGAAATTCCTCGAGAACGAAGTGGCCCCCCACTACGACCAGTGGGAAAAAGACGAGAAGTTCCCCCGCGAGCTGTGGAACAAGATGGGCGGGAACGGCCTGCTGTGTGTGGACGTGCCGGAAGAGTACGGCGGTTTCGGCGCCACCTTTACCCTGTCCGCAGTCATCGTGGAAGAAGCCTCCCGCGCGGGCTACGGCGCCCTGGCCTCCAATATTTCCGTGCACTCTGACATCGTAGCCCCCTATATCCTGCACCTGGGCAGCGAAGAGCAGAAGCAGACCTGGTTGCCGAAAATGGTGTCCGGTGAGGCTGTCGGTGCCATCGGCATGACCGAACCGGGTGCCGGTTCCGACCTGCAGGGCATGAAAACCCGCGCCGACAAGGATGGTGACAGCTACACCATCAACGGCCAGAAAACCTTCATTACCAATGGTCAGCATTGCGATGTGATCGTACTTGCCACCAAAACCGACCCCAACGCCGGCTCCAAGGGCATGACCCTGTTCACCGTGGACTGTTCCCTACCGGGCTTCTCCCGTGGCCGTAACCTGGAAAAGATGGGGCACCACGCGGCGGATACCTCCGAGCTGTTCTTCCAGGATGTGAAACTGGGTGCCGATCAGATCCTTGGCGGTGAAGGCAAGGGTTTCGCCAACCTGATGAACGAACTGCCCCGCGAACGTCTGATCCTGGCCCTGGGTGCTGTCGCTGCCTGTGAAGGCATGATCGAACGCACCATCGAATACACCCAGGAGCGCATGGCCTTCGGTCAGCCCATCAGCAAATTCCAGAACACTCGCTACGTACTGGCAGACTTGCATGCCCAGACTGCGGTCAACAAGGCGTTCTGCAGCCAGTGCACCACCGAGTACGACAAGGGCGAACTGAGCACCACCAACGCCTCCATTGCCAAACTCACCACTACCGAACTGCAGGGCGTAGTGGCAGACAAGTGTCTGCAACTGTTCGGCGGTTATGGCTACATGCAGGAATACCCCATCTCCCGCGACTATGTGGATGCGCGGATCCAGCGGATCTATGGTGGTACCAGCGAAATCATGAAGGAAATCATCTCCCGGGATATCCTGGGCCGATAACCCCTTCGGGTTGGCGAATAAAGAAACGCGGCTTTGGCCGCGTTTTTTTATGCCTGGGAAAAAATAGCTGCGAGCTTTGAGCTATGAGCTTCGAGGAAAGTCAAAAACAGGGTTTGCCCCGTTTTTAGAAGCACTCTGTGGGAGCCTGCCTGCAGGCGAAACCTGATCACAGGAAGGAAACACCAAAACCAAAATCGGCACGATAGAGCAATGCCATATTGATGGCATCTGCCGTGCTCAACAGACCCACCCTTATTTTTGTAAGAGATGGCTTACAGAAAATGCTAACTAATTGATATAGAGTGATTTTATTCGAAGCCAAAATCGGCGAAACAGTACGGTTGTACCGGTATTATGTCGAACGCTTCGAGTTTTGTCGGATGGGATAAGTTCTCAACTTCGGGTTAAGTGATTGTTGCTGGGGAAGTTTTTGTGGCTGAATCCGAAAAGCCGAAAATAATTATGTCGAATTGAGTTAAGTCGATTCGTTCGACTTAATACGCTGTTATAGCTAAGAAAGAGTAGGTGCCATGGATCTGGTGGTTACATTTACCTCTCCGAACGACGGAGGCAGGGAGCATCTTCCCGACTTGGGGAATGGGCTGTATCGGCCCCATGTTGTTGTTGATGGTCGCCCCAGGGATGAGTATCTGGGCGTGCAGTTCATTGGTTGCAGTGTTACGCCGGAATTTGGCGTGGAGGTTCCCGTTACAGTCCGCTTGCCCTATGAGGGGGTTGATTATTCTCCGCTTAAAGTCGGCGCGACCTTTGTTATTAAAGAGGGCCAAAAGGAAGTTGGTGGTGGCCGCGTCGCAAAGCTATAACAATCGGCTGCACCGGATAAATTTCCGCTGTCATCCTTTGTGCATAAGGCCGCACAAAGGCCGCCATCAAAAATTCACCCGGTGAGCCGGGCGTTATGCACTAAATAGATTCGAATTATGAGCGTTATTGAAGATACGAAAGAACTTCATCGAAAAGCATGGAGTAATTATGACTACTTTACGGACTCTTTAGAAAAGGCAGTATCAATATGTCAGGCTGCATATGAGAATGGTGAAAACTCTCCACTGTTCATAAACAACTATGCAGCGGTTCTACTAGATCTTCACCGAGATGATGAAGCCTTAGCTCTTTTAAAAAATAATGACCCAGTGTTTTCGGAATATTGTTCAAACTATGCAATAGCAATCGCCAAAGCGGCTTACGACTTGGAGTTAATTCGAAAATGGAATCAAGCAGCAATAAAAAAGCCTAAACAAGATGGTGCAATTGTGGCTTATATGGACTGGCAGGGCTTGTAATGCATAATACGCT
>NZ_WTUY01000004.1:148857-502813 GCF_009882945.1 Alcanivorax sp. DP30 | reverse complement strand
CCTAGCCTGTGGATTTTAGGCTGATGGAAACGCATTTAACAAAGCCAGTCAGCAGGACGCTCGCAAGCTCGCGCCTCTGCTGGCGGCGTTAAGTGTCGCTATGAAATTGATTATAGGTTTAGTAATCGCGTTTGCCCTGGCAGCCATGGGGGTGTGGCTTATAGATATCGCTTCAGACCGAGAGAGTGCCGTGGAGATTACGGCTCGGGTTCCAGCATATACTAACTGGGAATGTGGCTACCCCGATCAACCTGACTGTAGTGTCGAATTCGAGGCATACGTAGGTGAAAAATATGACGTTCGGCGCATTCGTTACGGTAAGGACTTTATGGCAATTAAAATCCGGAAAGGCGATTCAAGCGGCTGGGTATTTTCTGGCGAAGGGGTTCGGGTCTATGCTGAACCAAACACTTAACAAGTGGCGGCAGGCGGACCAAATTTCCGCTCGTTCCTCGCTCCAATTTGCCTGAAAGTGTCCACGAAAGTGGTAGCAGATCATCCTGCTGCGCCAGGCGTTATGCATAGGAGGGGATCGATGAAGAAAATATTTGTTCTGGTATTTGCCGCTTCGCTTTTTGGCTGCGGAGTTTCCCCCACCGTTAAGGAGGAGCTCGGGTATGAAGGTCACAATTCGGATGGGTTGGCTGTCTCAGAGCTTTTGGAGCAATTAAAATCGAATCCTGATGTGCAAGTGAGAGTTGAGCGTGGTTGGCAAATCGCAGAAGTTAAGTCAGAAAGGGCTCTGTATTCATTTACGCCAGAAACGCATCCGGCCTACCCTTCGTATGTAAAACGTGAAGTAGTACAGAAGGAAGGTTCTATTTTTATTGAAACTAGTGCTCGTTGCGGTGCTGCAAAAGACGTTTGTGACCAGCTCGTAAGAGACTTTATTGAACTAAACAATAGGGTCCAAAAAAGTGTCGGCGACAAGTAATGCATAACAAGCGGCGCCAGGCGGATCAAATTTCCGCTCCTTGGTCGCTCCAATTTTCCTGCTGTGCCGGGCGTTATGGTGCAAGGGGTATGAAGTGAAGGAAGTGTTTCCAATCATGTTTGGGGTTTTGTTTTGTTCGGTATTTGTATGGTTCTTTCTCTGCTATCGACTATTCAAAATATTAGAGACCAGGCATCCCGAAAAATACGAATCTATGGGCAAGCCTAGCCTCATCATGAACAATTCTTTATCTAGCAATATCATGTTCATGAAATTTCTCTTTAAGCGGGAGTGGCGAGACTTGGATGACTCTGGCTTGGCAACCTTGAGTAAATCTATGCTGGTATTCTTTGCTACCTATACCGTTGGTTTCTTGGCGTTGTTTTTCTCGGTGCCTCTAGGCTATGCATCATAACAAGTCAATCAACTGCGCGCCTACGGCGCCGGACGCAGCAAAGCTGCTCCGGTTATTGAGGCGTTACATGCCACCAGAAACGAAGATATGAGAATCACTCAAGTAAAAAAGGACATTGATGGAATATCCAGGCCAATATTATTTGGCCTTGGATTTGACGAGAAAGGCTTACTTGGTGAATGTATCAGGTCAAACGAAGTGGGTAAGCAAGCCATACTTCTAGATTGTGTAAAGGACAGTAAATCCTTTTCTATATCAATACGAGTTTTTCTACGCTACGACCACATTGAAGGCATCTTTGATTCTCAAGAAACTTATACCATTAATAAGCTACTCGCGAGTGAAAGCATTGCCATCGAAACTTATAGCAAGGAAAGTCTAAAAGGCATTCTAAATCGGCTGATCTCAGAGGAAGGATTAGGCTTCTTCTCCAGATATGAAACAGAGCAAAACATAATTCTTAATCTCACTGACAAAGATTACAAAGTGTGGGTTACATCGGACAAAGTTTGCCAATTTAAAATAAGGCTGGCTGCTGCAGTCTTATCAAAAAATAAAGAGGCTTTATCTATTACTAAAGAAGAGGCGGCCAAATACTGTGCCAAACCTTGGTCTGAGCCAGACCGAGAAGTAATTCATGGATTATGCGCATGTGTATAGCTCAGCATGTAACAAGGCGCTGTTGTCGGACTGCTTTTCCGCTGGCGCTCCAAAGCAGCCGCAAAACGCAGCGTTAGAGCTCACAAATAGCTATGTTAGAAATCCTGCAAAATTCATGGGTAGTCAACATTGGAACCGGTGTTATCAGCGGTCTTCTTGTTGCGCTTCTCACTCGTGCGGCCTTTTCAAGCAAAGATGACAAAGAGCTGGCTCGAGCAATTGAGAGTGCCAATCGTGAAGTGTTATTCGCAATACGAGCTGAGGTCTCCGAGTCGAATATTCCAGCCCTAGAGGTTGTGCATGCCTTGATAAACGCCACCGCGAGAAAATACAAACTGGAAACACGGCTGCTTCTGAAGCCTCAGCAACTTTCTGAAGAATTGATCAAAGAGGTCATGGATTCGAGCTTCATTTCGTCGAAGCAGAAAGCTGAGTATTGCCAGGCATTGGCGAGCTTAAAGGCGAGTCAGGAGACGGAACTAGACCGGAAAATCCAGAAAGAAAATGAAAAGTTTGTTGCTAGCGTTGAATATCGTGAGCGCCTCATTATGGTGTTCAGCATCACCTTAGGCATGATTGCTGCGTTCTCAACAATGTTTGTCCTACTTCGCTCAACTGCGCCATCGGGGCTGTTCTCGAAGCTTCTCGATTCTGTGTTCCCAATGATGATGATCTTTGGTGTAGTGGTTCTCTTCATGAACATCGTGCAGGTTCTCATGAAAGCTCGACACAAGCGTTTGCGTGAAGAGTTCGGGGTTCCTCTTCCACCGGAGGAGGGCGAGAAGTGAGCCCTAACAACACGTTGCAGACGCTGCCCACTTTTGCTGCCGCAAAAGCGGTCATCGCCTCAAACGCACCTGAACGTGGGCGTTACGAAGAAAGAATTGCCCTCGACCAATTTTTGGATGCTGTATGCCTGTAGGGAATAGACATGGGATTTCCTGACAAAGAAAGAGAGGCTCTATTATCCGTAAAGGGGGTAGGTCCGACTGTCGTGAAAAGGTTTGAAGAAATAGGAATAGATACACTGGCTGATTTGGCTAAATATCAGGCTGAAGATATTGCAGAAATGGTTGCTTCAATGCAGCGGACAACATGCTGGAAAAATAGCCCACAAGCCAAAGCGGCTATTCAGGCCGCAATTGCTCGTGCAAAAGAAGGGTAAGAAGCCTCATTAACAAAGCCATGCCTGACCCACGCGCGTGGTAAAGCGTTTTCTTCATCTGCAGCGATTTGTGAAAACCCGAGGGTGGCATAACGTAAAATACCTCATTTTTATCGCCTTGCTTCTTGCCGCTGGTTACCAGGCATGGGAGCGGTTTTCTCCTCGAGCTGCGGTGGCACCTTTAGAACCGCGTTCCTACATCGCGGTATATGGCAGGGATAGCTGTGGTTGGACGCAGCGCACTCTCAAGGAGCTGGCGCGAAACGGGGTGAACTATCGCTACTTCGTTGTTGATGAGCCTCGTGTTGCGGATCTGCTCCATTCACGGATGAACGCATCCGGTATTTCTACTCGCCGCTACAATCTGCCGGTGGTGGATGTGAATGGAAACTTGATGGTGCGACCTGATGTGGAGGTCGCTATACAGGAGTATCGTGAAAAGCTGTACCAACAGGCTGGTTACGACTAACCCGGTCTGATTATTTTCAATAATCAAGATAATGGAATGTTCCGGAATGCATGTTTATCGGGTTGTGCTATTTTCCTTTTGGGTAATGCTGGCTGGGTGCACCAATGTGGCAGGGGATAAAATTCGGACGGTTACTGCACCTGAAGGCGGTACGTTGCCCGCTGAAGCTTTGATGCGAACCGCCGTGGATTTCTTTACCGAAGCGGGTTACGCATGCTCGCCGGAAGCGGATTCGCGGCTTCGTTGTCGTAAGGATATCCGGGATCTCTATATTCACCAGACCCATGCCGTGGTGGAGGTATTTCCGGAGGGTGATAGCGGCGGCAGTGATCGCTATCTGTTGATCGCAACCCGCTGGGATGAGGGGATGATTCCGGGAGAGTTCATATCCAGTGAGTTTGCCAATGCAGATGTGGCGGATTTCTGTGATTCCCTACAGGCCTTTGGGCAGGGTGTCTGCCATATCGAGGGCTGAGTTTTCTGTGCTGATCATTTTCTGATCGGGGAAGCGTGTGCTGCGTCTGGGCTGGTCTGAAAAGGGGCGTTTAGCGTGGACAAGACGGGGCCGGGCAAAACCGGGATAATGGCACCGGTTCATTCATTCCCAACCCGGCAGTGCCCCCATGGAAATCAAGGTCAATTTTCTCGACAACCTGCGTCTGGAAGCCAAATTCGACGACTTTACGGTGATCTCGGACCAGCCTATTCGCTACAAGGGCGATGGCTCGGCGCCGGGGCCGTTCGACTATTTTCTGGCATCTTCGGCCATGTGTGCGGCCTATTTCGTGAAGGTGTACTGCAACGCCCGGGATATTCCCACCGACAATATCCGCCTGTCCCAGAACAATATCGTTGACCCGGAAAACCGCTATAACCAGATCTTCCGCATCAATGTGGAGCTGCCGGAGGGGCTTTCCGACAAGGACCGCACCGGCATCCTGCGTGCGGTGGACCGCTGCACGGTGAAGAAGGTGGTGCAGACCGGGCCGGAGTTCCAGATCAATGCGGTAGAGAGCCTGGATGAAGATGCCCAGGCGTTGCTGACGGTGAATCCGGATGACAGCAACCGCACCCTGATCGAAGGCAAGGACCGGCCGCTGGAAGAGACCATCGCTACCATGACCGGGATTCTTGAGGATCTTGGTATGAAGATCGAGGTGTCGTCCTGGCGCAATATTGTCCCCCATGTGTGGTCGTTGCATATTCGTGATGCGGCGTCGCCCATGTGCTTTACCAACGGCAAGGGTGCCACCAAGGAGAGTGCCCTGTGCTCGGCGCTGGGGGAGTTTATCGAGCGCCTCAGTTGCAACTTCTTCTATAACGACCAGTTCTTCGGGGAAGAGATCGCCAATAGCGAGTTTGTACATTACCCCAATGAAAAGTGGTTCAAGCCTGGCCCCAATGATGCGTTGCCGGCGGAGATTCTGGACGAGCATACCCGGGCCATCTACAACCCGGATGGCGAACTGGGTGCCTCCAACCTGATCGATACCAACTCTGGCCGTGTGGATCGCGGCATTTGCTCACTACCGTTTGTGCGCCGCTCGGATGGCGAGACGGTGTACTTCCCTTCCAACCTGATTGAGAACCTGTTCCTCAGTAATGGCATGAGCGCGGGTAATACCCTGGCGGAAGCCGAGGTGCAGTGCCTGTCGGAGATCTTCGAGCGGGCGGTGAAGAAATACATCATTGAGCAGGAAATCGTGCTGCCGGATGTGCCTGAGGAGGTGCTGGCCCGCTACCCGGAGATCGTGGAAGGGATCAAGGCACTGGAAGCCCAGGGTTTCCCGGTGCTGGTGAAAGATGCCTCCTTGGGTGGGGAATTCCCGGTCATGTGTGTGACCCTGATGAACCCGCGCACGGGTGGGGTCTTTGCCTCATTCGGTGCCCACCCCAGTTTTCATGTGGCGCTGGAGCGCAGTCTCACCGAGCTGTTGCAGGGGCGCAGTTTTGAAGGACTCAACGATGTGCCGCCGCCGACCTTCAACAGCATGGAAGTGTCAGAACCGAATAACTTTGTGGAGCACTTTATTGATTCCACGGGGGTGATTTCCTGGCGCTTCTTTAGCGCCGCAGCGGATTATGAATTTGTGGACTGGGATTTTGCCGGCACCACCGCCGAGGAAGCGGAAACGCTGTTCGGTATTCTGGAGGAGCAGGGCAAGGAAGTGTACGTGGCGGTGCACGATCAGCTGGGTGCGCCGGCCTGCCGGATTCTGGTGCCGGACTTTTCCGAGGTGTACCCGGTGGAAGACCTGATCTGGGACAATACCAACAAGGCACTGGATTACCGCGAGGATATTCTCAACCTGCATCGTCTGGATGATGATCAGCTCACGGCCATGGTGGAGCGTCTTGAAGACAGCCAGATCGACAACTATACCGACATCATCACCCTGATCGGCGTTGAATTCGATGAGAACACGGTGTGGGGACAGCTCACCGTGCTGGAACTGAAGCTGCTCGCCTATCTGGCGTTGGGACGTCTGGAGGAGGCGGCAGAGCGGGTGGAGATGTTCCTGCAGTTCAATGACAACACCGTGGAGCGGGGCCTGTTTTACCGGGCCATGCATGCGGTGCTGGAAATTGCGCTGGATGAGGAGCTGGAGCTGGAGGATTACCTCTACAACTTCAGGCGTATGTTTGGCGAGCAGACCCTGGAAGAGGTGGTGGGCGCGGTGAAAGGCACGGTGCGCTTCCCGGGCCTGACTCCCACCAACATGCAGCTGGAAGGGCTGGACAAGCACCTGCGCCTGATCGACAGCTACAAGAGGCTGCATGCTGCACGGGCGCGTCTGGCAGGGCTTTGAGCGCGGGCTGGTATCGATACATTCAGGAACACGGAAATCGCATGACTCTGGATTGGACGCAAAAAACGCAAACGATGGGCGACACCCAGCACACGGTGCATGCTGCTGCCTGTAACGGTGACAGTGAAGAGGCGGTAAAAACCGGCCTGGAAGCCGCGCTGGAAAAAGCGGTCAGCCTGCTGGACAGCAATGTGAGCGATGACTCCCGTTATCTGCTGTGTGAGTGGAAGGCGGATGAGGCCACGCTGATGATTGTGGTGAGCGATGATGACAAGACGTCGGATGCTGCCGATGTAGTGCAGTGTCGCTTTGCGGACATGGACAAGAGTGTCGACGTGGAACTGGTGCAATTTCTGATTCGGGATTACCTGACCACCTGCACAGCGTTTCTCGGCTGGTCGTTGTTGGCGGCTTTTCATGAAGGGGATCGGCAGCGTTCAAGGCTGCTTTAAAGGCAGTTTTTTGCCACAGAGCGCGTGGCGTTCACTGAGGGAGTCGGGGGTCGTTTCCGGGTTCAATCCTTGCTGTTGCGGCGTATCTACTTTGGGTCTCGATCGCGCCGCGAGCGACGCTCCTACCGCTCGTACCGACTCTTGCGCGAGGCGGAAAATCCAGATTCGGTTCAGCCTTGCAAGAACTGCCTTTCCCGTTGGCGCGGGGACACGTTGTCCGCCGGCAGGGTCTCCCCCGCGCAACTATTCATTGTTAAGTGTTAGCTGCTGTTACGCCGCGTTTCGCTTGGCGATGGCGCGCAACACGATCTGGCACTGGTTCTCACCATATTCGCGAATATCCGCCCCGGCGTCCTGCTGTTTACGGCCGACGATGTTGACCAGCAAGCGCTTGAAGATCTGCAATGAAACATCGAACTCAGTGGTGTCTTCCTGCAAGGCAATAAAGGAGTAGCGCTTGAGCAGGGGAATCAGGTTCTGGATGTCCGTTTCCAGGTAACGGTTGGCGGCGAAACGGGTGGTGGCGATTTCCACGAAACGGAAGGCCAGCTGATGAGCGGCGGGCATGTCGTTGTTGTGAAAATGCTGTTCCAGCTGCGGCAGCATGGCCACCAGATCTTCGATTTGCCCCGGTTGCCAGCTCGCGGCAGCGCGCTCTGCCAGCTGCGACAGTAACAGAAACAGGAACTCGTAAAGGTCCTTCACCTGGACCTCAGAGACGTCACAGACCCGTGCACCACGCCGTGGCTGCAATTCAATCAGATGTTGCTTCTCCAGCAGCCTGAAAGCCTCTCGCAGTGAGTTAGTACTCACATCAAGATCTTTTGCCAGTTCACTTTCAGGCAGTTTGGCCCCGGGCGGCAGCTCCCCGGTAATGATGCGCTCGCTCAGATGGCGGGCGATCTGTTCGCTCAGACTGACGGCTTGCAACGACATGGTGACTTCCTGTGGATCGGCAACGCCATTATGACGTCATGGGTCTAGTATTTCATTTCTTGAGTTGTTTGACAATTCAAGAAATGAGGCATAATCTTGTCATCGTTGACTGTTACTTTGAGCTTGAGCAAAGCGAGGACAAGGCCATGTTCGAGAACATGAATGCTGATCTAATGCTAAAAATGAAAAAATACGGCTACCTGACCTTCTGGGCATTGATGGTTCCGCTGGTGCCGTTTTCTGCCTACGTGGGTGTAGAGAGTGGCACCCAGGATTATTGGGCGTGGTTCATGTATGTCTTCATCTTCGGGATTATTCCCGTGCTGGATTTCCTGGTAGGAAAAGACCCCAGCAACCCGGATGAAGCCGTTCAGGTCCCCACCATGAGTGAAGAAATCTTCTATCGGGTTTCTGCGATTGCCATGGGCTTTGTGTGGATCGCGGTGCTGTTCTATGCCGGTCACGTGTTTGTCAGCAATGATTACGGTTTGCTGGGCAAGATCGGCTGGATCGTTTCCATCGGTACTGTGGGTGGCATCATCGCCATCAACCTGGGCCATGAGTTGATCCACAAGGATCCCAAGCTGGAAAACTGGATGGGTGGGTTGCTGCTGTCTACCGTTACCTATGCCGGTTTCAAGGTCGAGCACGTTCGTGGTCACCACGTGCATGTCTCCACACCGGATGATGCGTCTTCCAGCCGCTATAACCAGAGCCTTTATGACTTCCTGCCGAAGGCGTTTGTGCGCAACTTCAAGAATGCCTGGGCGCTGGAAAAGCAGTATCTGGAGCGCAAGGGCAAGAAGAACATCAGCATCTACAACGAGCTGATCTGGTGGTACAGCATTTCTGCGCTTTTCGCGGTGACCTTTGGCCTGATCTGGGGCTGGGAAGGCGTGCTGTTCTTCCTGGGGCAGAGTTTCTTTGCGGCCCTGGCGCTGGAAATCATTAACTACATTGAGCACTACGGTCTGCACCGTCGTGTGAATGAGAAAGGCCGTTTTGAGCGGGTGACCCCGGCTCACAGCTGGAACTCCAATTTCCTGCTGACCAACCTGGCCCTGTTCCAGCTGCAGCGTCACAGTGACCACCATGCCTACGCCAAGCGTCGTTACCAGGTGCTGCGTCACTATGAAGAAAGCCCGCAGCTGCCGGCCGGTTACGCCACCATGTATGTGCTGGCTATGATCCCGCCGCTGTGGAAGAAGATCATGAACCCACGGGTGGAAGCCTACTACGAGGGTGAGATGGATCAGCTTTTCCGTGATGGCAAGCGGGTGAACAATATCGCCTGAAGGCAATTGACACTGGATAGTTGAACGTCGACTGCCAAATCAAAAAAGCCCCGGCATTGCCGGGGCTTTTTTTGTTCTTCGCGGATTTGAGGGAATGGCTTGCAGCAAAGACCTTCCCGTAGGAGCGTCGCTCGCGGCGCGATTGCCAACGTCTTTAAAGGCCGATTTACCANGTTTTCTTTGTGCTCTCTGTGGTGAAAACGCTTTTGACCCTGGCCTCGAATCGCGCCGCGAGCGACGCTCCTACGGAAAGGGGCTGGGAGAATTAAATCGGGCTTTTCCCTCCAATCCGCGTTCCTGCAGTGAACCGGTTGTCAGTGGCGAGAAGTCATTTGCGTGCAGGCACGCTCCCACAACAAGTGTCAGCATGGAATTGGTGGTTGCGAGTTTTTCTTTTTCGCAGTTCAAAACCTGTCAGAAGCCGCGGTAGCTGCTGGCCAGAATGGCCATGACCCCGAGGAAGGTCACAATGCCGACAACCATCAATACAGTTGCCAGGATGCCAAGGATCTTGCCGGCCAGGGTCATGCCTTCACCGCGCTTGTCCATGCGCCCTTCACGGATGGTATTGAGGTCACTGCTGGCCATGATCCAGGCGGCAATGCCCAGTGGTGCAAACATCAACAGGCCCAACAAGCCGAGTGTCAGAATCAGGCCGCCGCGGTGAGGGGCCAGGGCGGCCTGATCGCCGGTGGCTGTGTCCGGCGACGTCGCGTCGCCATGGGCGGTGGTTGGGTTGTCGCGGCCGGTAAAGACAGCCGCAAGCAACAGCGCGCTAATGGCCATATAGAAAATCGTGAAGCCAGCGCTGGCGATGATGCTGTAGGTGTCGTTGCTGATCTCTCCATTGATCATCCATTCAAGCAGCACCAGCTGATTGAAGACGGAAAAGCCACTCTGCAACAGGGTGAGAATGCTGGCGATGATAACCAGAATGGCAGGCGTTCGCGCCTTGCCCATGAAAATGCCCGCGAGCACAAAACCGGCTAACGCAATCAGAAAGGCTGGCAGCTGCATCAGTAATTGAGAAAGTACCGACATGACTGTTCCTTGTCGTTTTGGAGAATGGGGGAGGTTTTTGTTGGCGCGGGCACGGCGCTTTTGGCAGCACTGCCTCACCCGCGCAACTATTCATTTTTTACTGTTAACGATTAACTGCGCGTTTACTGTCGCCAGAACATCGGTGTGAACAGTACCAGCAGGGTGAAAATCTCGAGTCGGCCAGCCACCATCAAGATGGTCATCATCCATTTGGCGCTGTCGGTAATATCGGCGAAGCCGGAGCCTACATCGGCAATGCCCACACCCAGGTTGTTCAGGCTGGCGGCAACTGCGCTGACGGCGGTGGCCATATCCATGCCGGTCATGGTGAACAGCAGGGTGAAGATCACCGAGATGGTGATGTACACGCCCACAAAGCCCCATACCGCCTGCAGTACGCGATCCGGGATGGATTGCCGCCCGAAGCGCAGGGCAAAGATTCCGTTGGGATAAATCAGGCGGCGGAGTTCGCGCACGCTGTGATGAAACACCAGGGCAGCACGGACGGCTTTCATGCCGCCGCCGGTGGAGCCGGCGCAACCGCCGATAAAACTGGTAAACACCAGCAGAAAGGGGATAAAGCCCGGGAAGTTGGCTGCATTGGTACTGGTGAGACCGGTGCCGGTGCTGAAAGAGGCGACCTGGAACGCAGAATGGCGCAGGGCATCCGCAAAATTGAAATCGTAGTGAAAGAACAGCAGGCCAGCAGTGATGATGCTGGTGTAAATCAGGAACAGGGAAATAAAGAACCGGAATTCCGGATCGCGCAGGAACACCAGCAACGAGCGACCACGCCACATGGCGAAGTGCAGGGCAAAGTTGATCCCGCCAATAAGAATGAACAGCGTGGCGGTCCAGTCAATCCAGGGATTGTCCCAGTAGGCCATGGAGGCGTCGTGGGTGGAGAAGCCGCCGGTGGATACCGTGCTGAAGCTGTGGCAGATGGCATCGAATACGGTCATGCCCGCCGCCCAGAACAGGGTGGCGCAGGCAATGGTGATGAACAGATAAATAAACCACAGAGCCTTGGCTGTCTCGGCGATGCGCGGGGTCAGTTTCGCATCCTTCATGGGGCCTGGGATTTCGGCCTTGTAAAGCTGCATGCCACCGATGCCCAGCATGGGCAGAATGGCTACCGCCAGTACCACCACGCCCATGCCGCCCAGCCACTGCAGTTGCTGGCGATAGAACAGGATGGATTTGGGCAGAAAATCGATGCCGGAAAGAATGGTGGCGCCGGTGGTGGTCAGCCCGGAGACGGATTCAAATACCGCATCGGTGAAGCCCACGGGTACATCATCGCTGATCATCAACGGCAGGGCCCCGATGACCCCCAGTACGGACCAGAACAGGGTGACCACCAGAAAGCCGTCGCGGGTCTGCAGTTCGGCCTTGTTGCGGAAAAACGGAAGCCAGAGGCTGAGTCCCAGGGCCAGGGTGATCACGAAGGAAATAAGAAACGGCGCTTCGCTGCCCTCCTGATACCAGTAGGACACAGCTACCGGGGGCATCATGGTGAAGCTGAACACCACCAGCAGAAGGCCCAGGATTTTCGAAATTAGCGCGAAGTGCATGGTTAAGAGGCCCGGCCGGACGTCGGACGTGGGATGTCTGACGCGAAAAAATTATGCTGCTGGCTGAGTTTCCAGGCGTCTGTCGTCCGACGTCCGACATCCGATCGGTCTAAAGAAACTGCCCACATTGCCGCCACTCCAGCCACCACAGAATCCCCTAAAAGAACGTAAACCCCACCTGGAACAGTTTTTCCACGTCCCGTGTGCGGCGCTTGTCGATCAGGAAGAGGATGACATGGTCGTCCGGTTCGATGATCACATGGTCATGGGCGATCAGTACTTTTTCGCCACGCACAACGGCACCGATGGTGGTGCCCTCTGGCAGATCAATGTCTTCGATGGCGCGGCCCACTACCTTGGAGGAACGTGCATCCCCATGGGCGATGGCCTCAATGGCTTCCGCTGCGCCCCGGCGCAGTGAGTAGACGTTGACCACATCGCCACGGCGCACATGGCTGAGCAGACTGCCGATGGTGGACTGCTGGGGCGAGATGGCAATGTCGATGTCGTGACCCTGCACCAGATCCACATAGGCCGGGTTGGAAATCAGCGTCATCACCTTGCGTGCGCCAAGCCGTTTGGCCAGCAATGACGCCATGATGTTGGCTTCGTCATCGTTGGTGAGGGCGCAGAATACGTCGGTGTTCTCGATATTGGCGCGCAGCAGTTCGTCGCGGTCCGTGGCCATGCCCTGCAGGACGACGGTCTGGGCCAGTTTTTCGCCCAGCCAGTCTGCCCGCCCCGGGTTCCGCTCCAGCACCTTCACGTTGTAGCGGTGCTGAATGGTCTTGGCCAGGCGGTAGCCGATGTTGCCGCCGCCGGCGATGAGGATGCGCTTGTAGTTGTGTTCCAGGCGGCGCAGTTCGCTCATCACGGCACGAATGTCGTTCTTGGCAGCAATGAAGAACACTTCGTCGTCGGCTTCGATGACGGTGTTGCCTTCTGGAATGATGGGCCGGCCACGACGGAAGATGGCTGCCACGCGGGTGTCCACGTTGGGCATGTGTTTGCGCAGTTCACGCAGCTCGTTGCCCACCAGCGGGCCGCCGTAATAGGCGCGCACTGCCACCAGCTGTACCCGGCCGCCGGCAAAGTTCACCACCTGCAGGGCGCCGGGGTGTTCGATCAGGCGGCGGATGTAGTCCGTGACCACCTGCTCGGGGCTGATGATCACATCAATGGGCAGGGCGTTTTCATTGAACAGCTTGTCTGATCGGCTGGTGTAGTGCGCGGTACGGATACGGGCAATCTTGGACGGGGTGCGGAACAGGGAGTAGGCCACCTGACAGGCCACCATGTTGACCTCGTCAGAGTTGGTGACGGCGATCAGCATGTCGGCGTCTTCGGCGCCAGCTTCCTTGAGCACGTTGGGGTAACAGCCCATGCCGCGCACGGTGCCGATATCCAGGCGGTCGCCCAGTTCGCGCAGACGTTCCGCATCAGTGTCGATCACGGTGATGTCGTTGCGCTCGTTGGCCAGGTTTTCCGCCAGGGTGCCGCCGACCTGACCGGCACCGAGAATAATGATTTTCATGCGTTGTGCTGAGCCCCCGATTCCTTGGAATCCGCCTTTGGGTCGATCACAAATTTTTCCGCAGGCAAGCCAGATAAAAGCCGTCTGATCCGTCCTGCTGCGGGAACAGCTGCCACCCTGCATCGACCATTGTGGCCTGTTCCGGGCGCGGCGTCACATCCCGTGCCTGTGGCTGGCGCTGCAGAAACGCGCTGATCTGGCGATCGTTCTCGTCGCGCAGTACCGAACAGGTGGCATATACCAGCATGCCGCCGGGTTGAAGCAGCGGCCATAGTGCATCCAGCATTCGCGCTTGTAAATCAACCAGCGCAGGAATGTCCGACGCCTTGCGGTGCCATTTTGCATCCGGTTGCCGGCGCAGGATGCCGGTGGCGGAGCAGGGAGCATCCAGCAGGATGGCATCGAAAGGGGTGCCGTCCCACCACTGGTCAGGCTGGCTGGCGTCACCCTGTAACAGGGTGGCAGTGGCGCCGAGGCGGGCCAGATTCTCTTCAACGCGGGTGAGTCTGCGGGGGTCCAGCTCCAGGGCCACCAGGTCGGCGTGGGGGAATTTTTCCCACAGTTGGCCCGTCTTGCCGCCGGGAGCGGCGCAGGCGTCGAGAATCCGGCCCCGGGGTGGCGCCTGCAATAATTCTGCGGGCAGTTGCGCGGCCTCATCCTGAACGGACAGGGCGCCCTGGTCGAAACCGGGGAGCTGAGATACCGGCCGAGCCGGGCTCACATAGAGGCTCCATGGTGACAGTTCGCCAGGGCGGACACCTTCGCCCAGGGTGGCGATGGCGTCGGGGCGTTGTTGCTGCTGGCGGTTTACGCGCAGCGTGAACGGCGGTGAATACAGGTTGGCCTGGGCAATGGCCTCGGCCTGGTCAGGCCAGTCCTGGACCCAGCACTTGTGCAGCCAGTCCGGCAGGCTCAACTGGATGTTGGCTGGCGCGCCTTCCAGGGCCTCTTCAATGGTGAGCTTGCTGGCCTTGCGCAGTACTGCATTGCTGAGGCCGGCGGCCCAGGGGGCTTTCATTTTGCGACACAGTTGCGGGTAGGCATTGACGATGGCGTGGGCCGGCCGGTCGCTGAACCACAGCTCGTACAGCCCGGCCAGCAGGGCCAGGCGCACCGGTTGCGCGCTGGGCTTGAGCGGTTTGGCGAGCTGTTGGTTGAGCCAGTGATTGAGGGGGCGAAGGTGACGACAGACACCGAAACAGATGTCGCGCATCAGGCCGCCGTCACTGCCTTGCAGGGGGAAATCGCGTAGCACTTCGCGCAGGCTTTGCCCGTCGCCCTTGCCGGGGATGACGCGATCGAGGGCGCGGACGGCGCTGAGGCGCGGATCAGGCGTCGTCAATGGAATCACCCAGCATGTCGCCTTCCCTGAACAGATCCGGATTGCCGCGCAACAGATCGGCCACCGCCATGCGCCGTTTGCCGGGCAGCTGCAGTTCTTCAAGTATCAGAATGCCATCGCCGGTGGCCACCTGAATGCCGTCTTCGCCGACCTTGAGGATGTGGCCGGGCTCATCGTCATCTTTGCCGGGCAGCGGACTTACACTGGCCTGCCAGATGCGCATGGGTTGGCCTTTGAGTGGCACCCAGGTCACCGGGAAAGGGTTGAAGGCACGAATGCGGTTATAAAGCGCGCGGGTGGGCAGGCGAAAGTCCAGTCGGGCCTCTGCCTTGCTCAGCTTGTGAGCGTAGGTGACGCCTTCGTCGGGCTGTACGGTGGCATTGGCCAGGTACTGCTCCAGATCGTTCAGCACGGTGACCAGCAGGCGCGCGCCCTGGGCGGCGAGCCGGTCATGCAGTTCGCCGCCGGTTTCATTGTCGCCGATGGGCAGGGCTTCACTGAGCAGCATGGGGCCGGTATCCAGCCCGGCTTCCATCTGCATGATGGTGTTGCCGGTTTCGGTATCGCCCACGGTGATGGCGCGCTGGATTGGCGCGGCACCGCGCCAGCGCGGCAGCAGTGAGCCATGCACGTTGAGGCAGCCCAGGCGCGGGATATCCAGCACCGCCTGGGGGATGATCAGCCCGTAGGCCACCACCACCAGGGCATCCAGCTGCAGATCACGCAGCTTCTGGCGGATCTCTTCACCCTTGAGGTTTTCCGGCTGCAGTACGGCAATGTCATGGGCTTCAGCCAGCTGCTTGACCGGGCTTTTCTGCACTTTCTTGCCGCGACCGGCAGCCCGGTCCGGCTGGGTCAGCACCGCCACCACGTCATGGTCACTGTCGAGCACCGCCTGCAGGCTGGCGGCGGCAAAATCCGGGGTGCCGGCGAAGGCGAGACGTAAGGGTTTCAATGAACAGCCTCTGGGTTGTGAGCGGCAAGCTTCAAGCTACAAGCTGCAACGCGAAAAAGGTATGTGGGTTCTGAAACGGTGATGGCCGCGCACAAGGCCTGGGCGCGGGCACCATACATGAAAAAGATGAAGATGGTGGGCGCGCCTTGCAGCTTGAGGCTTGTAGCTTGCAGCTGTCTTTACCCCTGCAGCCGGTGCACCTTCTCCAGCTTCTTCTTGATCCGGTCGCGCTTCAGGCGGGATACGTAATCCACGAACAGCTTGCCTTCCAGGTGATCGATCTCGTGCTGGATGCAGGTGGCGAGGAGTTCGTCGGCCTCTTCCTCGAACACGTTACCGTCTCGGTCCAGGGCCTTGATCTTGACTCGCGCCGGGCGCTTCACCTTTTCATAGAAGCCGGGCACTGACAGGCAGCCTTCCTCGTAGGGAGCGAGATCCTGGGTCAGGGGCGTGATCTCCGGGTTGATGAATACCCGTGGCTCGTTCTTGTCATCGGACAGGTCCATGACGATCACCCGTTTATGCACATTGACCTGGGTGGCGGCCAGGCCGATGCCGGGGGCGTCGTACATGGTTTCGAACATGTCATCGATGAGTTTGCGAAGCTCGTCATCCACCTTTTCCACCGGCTTTGCTACGGTTCTCAGCCGGGGGTCAGGGAATTCCAGTATTTCCAGTTTGGCCATGTACCTTCTCAGAAGTTGCGATAGCACTCGAAATTCGGTTGCTAAATATATGATCGCATTGCTAATATCCAAAAGAAACCGTGTCTGCCTCGGCGTCGCACGGCCTCTTAGGGGATGAGTCCAATAATGATAAAAGGAATCCGATGATGATGAAATCGGTCCAGCGCGCCTTTACCGTCGGGCTGCTGCTGTCAGTGACAGGCCTGGCCTCCGCTGCAGTGATGCTCAAAGATGGGCATCCCGGCAAGTATTATGTCAAGAATGGCGACACTCTGTGGGATATCAGCTCCCGTTTTCTGCAAGAGCCGTGGCAATGGCCGGAAATCTGGCAAATCAATGAAGAAATCGGCAATCCGCACCTGATCTATCCGGGTGACGAGATTCGCCTGTCCTATGTGAACGGCGAACCGCGTCTGTCCGTGAAGCGTGGCGTGGAAGAAACCGTCATGTCCAACGGCGTCGTCAAGCTCACCCCGAGTGTGCGCGAAATTGCCAATGACGAAGCCATTCCGGTGATTCCCGCCAGCGCCATCGCGGCCTACCTGAAAGAAGGCCTGGTGGTGACCCGTCAGGAAATTCAGGAAGCGCCTTATATCGTCGGCGGCCGTGATCGCCGCGTGGTGTTCGGTGAAGGCGATACTGTCTATGCCCGTGATACCCGCACCCAGTGGGAAGAGCTGGATCAGGGTTACGGCGTTTACCGCACCGGCGAGCAGTATGTGGATCCGCAGACCAACGAAGTGCTGGGTTATGAAGCCCGCCAGGTGGGTCTGGGCCGGGTGTCCAACCACGAGGGCGAGATTGTCACCCTGCGTCTGACCGATTCCACTGAAGACGTGCGCATCGATGACCGTATTTTCTCCACCGAAGATCGTCGCGTGCGTGCAGTGCTGTACCCCAGTGCGCCGGACACCAAAATCGAAGCCCAGGTTATTCGTTTCTTTGACCGCCTCAATAGCGTGGCTCGCAACGATGTGGTGGTACTGAACAAGGGTATTCGTGATGGCCTGAAGGAAGGCAACGTACTGGATATTTTCGGTAAGGGTGAAGTGGTCCGGGATCGCCAGGTGGGCGACAATGTGGCCCTGCCTGCCGAGAAGACAGGTTCCCTGGTGGTCTTCCGGGTCTTCGATAAAGTCAGCTACGGCTTGATTATGGAGTCCACCCGGCCTATTTATATGAATGACATTGCCAAGAGCCCGGCGGGCAGCTACTGATTTTGCTCCACAGGAAAACGCAGTAGCGCTCACCGCCAGGCCTCCTGGCCACCCATTAACCGTCAACGCACACAAGGAGGTGGGCGATGGACGGACAATTCAAACGCCTGCTGTTGCAGGCGTTGTTTTCTCCTTCTTCAGCGGCCCTGGGCCGTGCTCTGCAACAGCATCAGATCAATACCTCGCCGGTTTCTCATTTTCTGCCACTGTTGCCGGCGGGCCTCAAGGACCGTGCCCGGTTGCTGGACAATACCGGCAACCTCTCTGCCCATTACGAGCAGTTACGTGAGCGGGGATGGCGCTGGATCGCTCTTGGCGACAAGGATTACCCGCCGCTGCTGGCCAGCATCAGTGATCCGCCCGGGGTACTGGCGGTGCGCGGGGAGGTGGCGGCGCTGAGTGCGCCGTCTCTGGCCATGGTGGGGGCAAGAAATGCCTCGGCGGATGGGCTGGATAACAGCCGCAGGTTTGCCCGTCAGCTGGCTGCTGCCGGCTTTGTGGTGACCAGCGGCCTGGCGCTGGGCGTGGATGCCGCCGCTCACCGGGGTGCCCTCGCAACTGGCCGGACCGTGGCGGTGTTGGGCAGTGGCCCGGACCGGCTTTACCCACCGCGCAATGCTTCCCTGGCGAACCAGATTGCCGATCAGGGTGGGGCGGTGATATCCGAGTTCGCACCCGGTTCGCCGCCGCTGCCTTCACAGTTTCCGCAACGCAATCGCATCATCAGTGGCCTGAGTTTGGGCACCATCGTGGTGGAAGCGGCCATTCGCAGCGGTTCACTGATCACGGCTCGAACTGCGTTGGCTCAGGGCCGGGAAGTGTTTGCCATCCCTGGCAGCATCCATAATCCGCTCAGCAAGGGCTGTCACCATTTGCTGCGTGATGGCGCCACCTGGCTGGAATCCATGGAGGATATCTTCGATGCCTTCGGTGATTTTCGCCGTGCCGTGGATAGCTGTGGTCTGGGCGAGGCAGGCAGTCAGCCGCCACTGCTTCAACATCTCACCAGCGGCATCAATTCTCTCGACATGCTGCAGACGCGCACCGGTATGCCCATGAATGAACTGGCCGGTCAGCTCGCTGATCTGGAAATGGAGGGCTGGGTGGAGCGCGTGGCGGGTGGTTACCTCAAGCGTAGTGACACCTCGAGGGCGTCGTGAAAAGGACGCTGGGGGCTTGATGCTCTGCCGCTGGCGCTGAAATCACGTCAGGCTGAGGACGGTTTCCCCCGGTGTGCCAAGCGCCTACCATGACGGTGTGACCTGCCAACCGGCCATGCCGGGGAGGGCTGTCAGCATGTTTGAAATTCTGGTGCCATACCGGGATGACCCGTCTCAGTGGTTTGCGGTGGATGCGGTCTCTCTGGGCGGCGACCTGTACCGCATAACCTCCGTGCCGGAGGGCGCGCCAGCCCTGCGTTTTGGCGCCGGCGACAGGATAGAGTGTGAGCAGCAGACCGACGAGCAGGGCCATCTGCGCCTGCTCGCCCGCCGTGTCGCGGCGCCCTGGTAACAGCCCCGTCCACTTACCAACATCCCCCACTCTTGTGAGCCACCAGCAGGCAGGGTATGTTGCGCGTTTTGGTGCCGGGTCCCTTCATGAATCAGCATCTTCAATCTGCAGCAGAAATTATCCAGGCCGGTGGTGTGGTGGCCTATCCCACCGAGTCTGTCTATGGGCTGGGCTGTGATCCCTTCAATGAAGAAGCGGTGATGCGCCTGCTGGCCATCAAACTGCGCCCGGTGGACAAGGGGCTGATTCTGATCGGTGCCGATCTGCAGCAGCTGGCCCCCTATGTGGAGCTCACCGCTGAGGAGCAGCAGCAGTTGGCTGCCGGTTGGCCGGCACCACTGACCTGGCTGGTGCCGGTTACCGACGCAGTGCCCGCCTGGGTACGGGGCGAACATCCCAAGGTGGCCATCCGGGTGCCGGACCATCCGCTGGCACGGGAGCTTTGCCGGCTTGTGGGCCATCCGATCATTTCCACCAGTGCCAACCTGTCAGGTCGGCCATCCGCACGCAATCGCTTTCAGGTAGCCCGTCAACTGGGCGACCAGCTGGACTTTATCGTGTCCGGAGCCTGTGACCGGGCAAACAAACCCTCTACCATTATTGATCTTGAAAGCGGGCGCACCTTGCGCGCCTGACGAATGGCTTCCCTCTCCCTGGCGGAGAGGGCAAAGCGGCCGGAGGCCTGGCGTCCGGCATAAAGTATTTCCCGGGGAGAGAATCATGTCAGAGGTTTCGCTGCAGGCCGTAAAAGATTACCTGCTGGGTCTGCAGGACCGCATCTGTGAACAACTGGCTGCTGAAGACGGCGGCACCGGTTTCCGGGAAGATAGCTGGGAACGTGAACAGGGTGGCGGTGGCCGTAGCCGGGTACTGGAAAATGGCGCGGTAATCGAAAAGGGCGGGGTGAACTTTTCCCATGTGTTCGGGGAGCAGTTGCCTCCTTCTGCCACGGCGGCCCGACCTGAGCTGGCCGGCCGCAGTTTTCAGGCCATGGGTGTGTCTCTGGTGATTCACCCGAAGAACCCCTACGTGCCCACCAGCCACGCGAATGTGCGTTTCTTCGTGGCGGAGAAAGAAGGCGAGGAACCGGTATGGTGGTTTGGCGGTGGCTTCGACCTGACTCCCTACTACGGTTTCGAAGAAGATGTGGTGAGCTGGCATGGTACCGCCAGGGCCGCCTGCCAACCGTTTGGCGAGGACATCTACCCCGAGTTCAAGAACTGGTGTGATGACTACTTTCATCTCAAGCATCGTGATGAGCCGCGGGGGGTCGGTGGTCTGTTCTTTGATGACCTGAACCGTTTCGATTTTGATACCAGCTTTGCGCTGATGCGCAGCGTTGGCGATGCCTTCATCGAGGCCTACCGGCCAATCATCGCCCGTCGCAAGGATCACGAATACGGCGAGCGCGAGCGAAACTTTCAGCTCTATCGCCGTGGCCGCTATGTGGAATTCAATCTGGTTTACGACCGCGGCACTATCTTCGGGCTGCAATCCGGTGGCCGCACCGAATCCATCCTCATGTCCCTGCCGCCGCTGGTGCGTTGGGATTATGACTGGCAGCCCGAGCCGGGCAGTCCGGAAAGCGAGCTGTACGAGAAATTTCTGATCAAGCGGGAGTGGCTATGAGCGCGTTGTATTGTGTCTTCGGTAACCCGGTTGCCCACTCCCGATCACCGGATATTCATCACGCTTTTGCAAAACAGAAAGAGGAAGATCTGTGTTATGAAAAGCGTGAAGCGCCGCTGGCGGATTTTGTCGGTGCCTTGCAGGCCTTCCGCGCAGACGGTGGTCTCGGTGCCAATGTGACGGTGCCGTTCAAGGAACAGGCGTTTGGCCAGTGCGATGCGGTCACGGAGCGTGCCAACCAGGCGGGAGCAGTGAATACCCTGTGGTGGGATGGTGACCAGCTCAACGGAGACAACACGGACGGAGCCGGCTTGGTGAAGGATATTTGCGACAACCTGGCTTGGCAGATCCAGGGCAAGCGGGTGCTGGTACTGGGCGCCGGCGGCGCTGTGCGTGGGGTCATGGGGCCGTTGCTGGCGGAAAAACCGACGCTGGTACGTATCGCCAATCGCACAGCCGAAAAAGCCGAAATCCTCGCGCGCCAGTTTATGGATGGCAGTAATTCACCGGTGCTGGGCAGTGGGCTGGAGGGATTGTCCGGACAGTTCGATGTGGTCATCAATGCCATCTCTGCGGGGTTGCATGGCGAGATGCCGGCCTTGCCCGATGGTCTACTGGCAGATGGTGCCGTCGCCTATGACATGGTCTACGGCAAGGAGCCCACTCCCTTTATGCGCTGGGCAGAGGCACAGGGTGCTGCTGCCGTTTCCGATGGCCTGGGCATGCTGGTGGAGCAGGCGGCAGAAGCCTTTGAAATCTGGCGCGGCTGGCGGCCGGATACGGCACCAGTGATGGCTATGCTGAGATAAAAAGTGGAAAACGATACGGTCCTCTACGAAGTCCTTTATGCCTCCTTGGTGAGCCTTGGCATGGTGCTGGTCACGGTGACCCTGCACTACTGGACCCTGTATGGCCTGTCAGCATTTCTCAAGCGCTGGAAGCAGCGTTTTCGTGGCGAAATCCTGTTTGTGGTGATCGCCATGTTTGCCGCGCACATGGTCGAAATCACCCTCTATGGCTGGGTGTATCTGCTGCTCGACAACAACGATACCGCCATGAGCATTGGTGGTGCCGTGGATGGCAGCTTCCTTGACCACCTGTATTTTTCTGCAGCCTGTTATACCTCATTGGGGCTGGGCGACCTGTTCCCCATGGGCACCTTGCGATTGATCGCCGGGGTGGAAGCACTCAACGGATTGATATTGATTACCTGGTCGGCGTCGTTCGCGTTTTTGGTGATGCAGAGGCGCTGGCGGTTTTAGTTGAAAGTTTAAAGTTGAAGAGGCGCGAGATACGTTTTCGTATTTTGTGCATCGTGCCCGCGCCGTTACCAAGGAACGTGGGCAGGGCATGGCAAACGGTTCTGCCTGATTCGCATTTGAACTTTAAACATTCAACTGCTTTCCGGGGACAACCATGTCTATTAAAGGATTGTCCAATGCTGATTGTGTTTCGCGTGTCCTTTGCCGTTTTGCTGTTCGCTTGCGCACCGAGTTTCTCTCATGCTTCCACAATAGGGTTTTCCTGGGACAATGACCTGTTCGTTGGCGAAGATGGTCGTTACACCAATGGAGTGCGTGTTAGCTGGGTGGGCAATGCCCACGATCAGTGTGATGGCAATACCGATAACGGTCTGACTTGTGGCCTCGCCAGATTCATGGCGCCACTTCCCGGCGTCCGATTGAAGGATCAGAAGCATGCACTTGCCGTGGGGCTGGAACAGACCATGGTGACGCCCTCCGACATTACCCGTGAAGAGCCAGATTATGACGATGTGCCCTATGTGGGTTACAGCAATCTGGAATTGGGCATGTTTAACTGGAACGACGACTACCTGGTGGGTTACGGCATTCGTCTTGGCGTTACGGGGCCGGATTCCGGTGCGGAACAAAGCCAGAAAGTGATTCACAAGATTACCGGTTCCGAACAGCCCCGCGGCTGGGATAATCAACTGGGTCCGGATGTGATCGGCGGTGTCATTGCCGTGTTTGCCAATCGCCTTTTCCGTCATGATCACGACAATGGTTTACAGACCGACATGGGCTATGCGGCCATGCTCGATGCGAATAACTTTCTCGGCACGGCGGGGGTGAGTGCCTTTTTGCGTCTGGGTGAAAACCTGCCGAAAAACTTTACTCCCGATTATGCCGGTGTTGGCACATCCAGTTCGTTGGTGGGATTGTTCGAGCACAATGGCATGGGGTGGGAAGTCTTCCTTGGTGCCTCTGCCGAATACATTGGCTACTTCTATCTGGAAGAAGAATCAGATCTGTACGATCTGGAGACCCGTGACGGCACCCTGGGCGTGGTTGTCGGTAGTGGCCTGCACCTGGACAATTTTTCCTTCACTCTGACTCTGCAAGGCTCACAGTCGCCGCTGCGCAACAGCGACGATTTGCTCAGCTTCGGCAACATGTCGTTCATGTGGAAGATTTGATAACAGCGATGAGCCCAGAGACCTCTATGTCGCCGCTGTAGAGCCTGCATGAAGCTCTTGCGAACAAGGGGGCCTAAATGTGCTCCCCATCCGCCATATAGCGATCCTTCAGGCGTACATAATTCCCCGCCACATAAGTGAGAAACTGCCGCTCCTCATCGGTCAACGGGCGCGCCTGCTTCGCCGGCTGGCCGCGGTAAAGGTATCCGCTTTCCAGACGCTTGCCCGGCCCCACCAGGGAGCCGGCGGCGACGATCACTTCGTCTTCCACCACGGCGCCGTCCATGATGATGGCCTGCATGCCCACCATCACCCGGTTACCCAGGGTGCAGCCATGGAGCATGGCCTGATGGGCAATGGTCACGTCATCGCCGATCTGCAGGCCATAGCCGCCCGGATTGAAGGTGGAGTCGTGGGTGATGTGCAGCACCGCATTGTCCTGGATGCTCACCCGGGCGCCGATGCGAATCTGGTGCATGTCGCCGCGAATGACGGCCTTCGGCCACACCGAACAGTCATCACCCAGAGTCACGTCACCCAGCACGGTGGCGTCCTGGTCAACGAATACCCGTTCCCCCAACTGCGGGGTCTTGTCTTCAAAGCGGCGAATCCCCATCACTGATACACTCGATAGTTCAAATTCATGGTCAGGGAGGCGCATGAACAAGCCACCCACCCGTATACTGTTAATAGTGATGATCTTGCTTGGCGTTTTTCTGCTGAGCAAGTGGCTGATTTTCCAGACGCTGCTGCAACCGGATGACACTGCCCGTCATCGTTTGCCCGTGGCGCCCACAGAAGCAGGACCGATACCGAATGAGCAACAACAATCCGCTGATTGATTATCCCGATCTTCCCCCATTCTCTGCCATCAAGCCCGAGCATGTATTGCCGGCAGTGGAGCAGCTGGTGGCCGATGGCCGTGCGCGCATTCAGGCGGTATTGGCAGCAGGCAATTTCGACTATGCCCATCTGGTTCAGGCTCTGGATGAGGAAGATGATCGTCTCGGCAAGGCCTTTGGTCCGGCCGGGCACCTGAATGCGGTAGCTCAGGATGACGCGCTGCGAAACGCCTACAACAGTTGCCTGCCCTTGCTCAGCGAGTATGGCACCGAAGTCGGTCAGAACGCGGCGCTGTGTGCGGCCTTCCAGTCCCTGCGTGACAGTGATGAGTGGGGGTCACTCAGCGAAGCCCAGCAGAAAGACTTGGAAAACACCTTGCGTGATTTCCGCCTTTCCGGGGTGGATTTGCCGGACGACAAGAAAGCCGAGTACATGGCCAACTCCAAGCGTTTATCCGAACTGACCAGCAAGTTCTCTGACAACGTGCTGGACGCCACTCAGGCCTGGACCAAACAGGTGACCGATGAGGCCGAGCTGGATGGGCTGCCGGAAAGCGCCAAGGCCGGCGCCGCGGATCGTGCTGCCGCCGATGGCAAGGATGGCTGGGTGCTGACACTGGATGCGCCGGTGTTTATCGCCGTCATGAGCCACTGCAAGAATGCGGATCTGCGCAAGGAAATGTACACCGCCTGGACCACCAAGGCCTCCGACCAGGGACCTAATGCCGGCGAGTTCGATAATGCGGCGCTGATGGATGAAATCCTTGCTTTGCGTCACAAGCAGGCCGGCCTGCTGGGGTTTGCCAACTATGGTGAGAAGTCACTGGCCACCAAGATGGCGCGGGATGTTCAGGAAGTGACGGTGTTTCTGGAGGACCTGGCCAAGCGGGCCAAGCCCCAGGCAGAGCAGGAGCTGGCGGAGCTGAAAGCGTTCGCTGCCGAGCAGGGTGCCGAGGATCTGCAGCCCTGGGACATCGGTTTCTGGAGCGAGCGCCTGCGAGAGGCGCGCTACAGCATTTCCGAGGAAGAGCTGCGTCCCTGGTTCCCGGCGGACACCGTGATCAACGGCATGTTCGGTATCGTCGGCAAGTTGTTCGGCATCAAATTCGAAAAACGCGAAGACGTGGATACCTGGCACGACGACGTACGTTTCTATGAACTGGTGGACGATGATGGCTCCGTACGGGCGGCTTTTTACCTGGACATGTATGCCCGCACCGGCAAGCGTGGTGGTGCCTGGATGGACGACGCCCGCATTCGTCGCCGTCGTCCGGATGGCAGTCTGCAGACCCCGGTAGCCTACCTGACCTGTAACTTTGCGCCGCCTGCCGGTGGCAAGCCGGGCTTGCTCACCCATGATGAAGTGGTGACGTTGTTCCACGAGTTTGGCCATGGCCTGCATCACATGCTCACCGAGCAGGATGTGTCCGGTATTTCCGGTATCAACGGTGTGGCCTGGGATGCGGTGGAGCTGCCCAGCCAGTTTTTGGAAAACTGGTGTTGGACCGAGGAAGGCATTGCCCTGATTTCCAGCCACTATGAAACTGGCGAGCCGTTGCCCAAAGACAAGCTGGACAAAATGCTGGCCGCAAAGAATTTCCAGAGTGCCATGCAGATGGTGCGACAGATCGAGTTCTCCCTGTTCGATATGCGTATCCACGCCGAGTATCAGGATGGATTGAGCATTCAGGAAGTGCTCGATGAAGTGCGCGAACAGGTGTCAGTGATTCAACCGCCAGCGTTTAACCGTTTTCCCAACAGCTTCGGGCATATCTTTGCCGGTGGTTATGCGGCGGGGTACTACAGCTACAAGTGGGCGGAAGTGTTGTCCTCCGATGCGTTCTCACGGTTTGAGGAAGAGGGTGAGTTCAACGAGGCTACCGGCCGGGAATTCCGTAGCGCCATCCTGGCCATGGGCGGCAGCCGCGAACCCATGGACCTGTTCAAGGCCTTCCGCGGCCGCGAACCCAGCGTGGAACCGCTGCTGCGTCACTGTGGCATCAACGGGTGATTTTTTGCCACAGAGTTCACTGAGAAATACAGGACTCCGTGCCTTGTTGGTGTCCTGTTTTGTTGCAGTGGGTGCCCGTTAACCGACATAGATTTTCAGTCCAGGGGCGGTACAGATTCCTTTGATATTTTTCTCCGTGAACTCTGTGCCCTCTGTGGTGAAAAAAGGACTAACCATGAAACGCCAGTTTATTGCCGGTGCCACCTGTCCGGAATGTGGGCAGATGGACAAGATACAGCGTGTTATCGACGGCGATCGCCAGTGGATGGAATGCGTGTCCTGCGGTGCAACCAAGAATCTCGACGAAAAACCGGCAGAAGCCATTGATGCGCTTGCCCAGCCGGTGAGCCTGCAACCGCCGAAGAAGTAGCGACAAGCTGGCGCCAGGATTCTGGAATGCAAAAACGCCAGGCTTTCCAAAAGCTGTAGCCGCGTTTTAGCAAGCGATCTTCAGAGTCGGGTAGCCAACAAAAAAAGGGCCGCAGCGACGGCCCTTTTTTGTTGGCTTGCAGCGTTTATTTCTCCACAAACGCCCGTTCGATGACGTACTCACCCAGCACCCCGCCGCGGGTTTCCTTGAAGCCCCAGTTATCCAGAATGTCGGTGGTATCCTTGAGCATGGCAGGGCTGCCGCAGAGCATGAAGCGATCGTTCTCCAGGCTCGGCTTGGGCAGGCCCAGATCGTCGAAAATCTTGCCGCTGGTCATCAGGTCGGTGAGGCGGCCCTGATTGCGGAACGGCTCCCGGGTTACCGTCGGATAGTAGAGCAGCTTGCCCTTCACGAACTCGCCGAAGAACTCATTGTTGGGCAGTTCGTTCTGGATGGTGTCCTGGTAGGCCAGCTCGGAGACATGGCGCACCCCATGGGTAAGGATGACGCGGTCGTACTGATCGTAGACTTCCGGATCCTTGATGATGCTCATGAACGGCGCCAGACCGGTGCCGGTGGACAGCAGCCACAGGTTCTTGCCCGGCAGCAGATGGTCCGCCACCAGGGTGCCGGTGGGCTTGCGGCTCACATAGATCTTGTCGCCCGGCTTGATGTTCTGCAGCTGGGAGGTGAGCGGGCCATCCGGCACCTTGATGCTGAAGAACTCCAGCTCTTCCTCATAGTTGGCGCTGGCAATGGAATAGGCGCGCAGCAGCGGACGGCCATTGTCCTGTTCCAGGCCGATCATGGTGAAGTGGCCATTCTTGAAACGGAAGCCAGAGTCCCGGCTGGTGGTGAAGCTGAACAGGGTATCGTTCCAGTGGCGAACGCTGGTGACGGTTTCGGTATTCAAATTAGACATAGTCAGCTCTGCGCTTATTCCAAAATTCCAGTTGGTGGAAATTTAATCCAATCCTTGTTATCGGTAAAATGGGTAATTACGATATTGTATATCGGCAATGACGATATAGGCGTCAGGCTCGACCGGAGGGAGTCATGAAATTTACCTTGCGCCAGCTCCAGGTGTTCCTGGCCACGGCGCACCACGAGAACATCAGCAAGGCGGCGGCAAGCCTGAGCATGAGCCAGTCTGCGGCGTCCGGGGCGCTCAAGGAGCTGGAGAGCCTGTATGACGTGAAGTTCTTTGAGCGAGCCGGCAAACGTCTCAAGCTCAACGAGCTGGGCCGTCAGTTCTGGCCCCGGGCGGAGGCGCTGCTGGCCCAGGCCAGGGAGCTGGAGGCAGATCTGCAGAGCCACCGGGATCTGGGTCAGCTGAATGTGGGCGCCACCCTGACCATCGGCAACTATCTGGCAGTGGGCATCATGGCCGATTATATGGCCCAGCAGCCCGGTGCCCGGGTGCATCTGGAAGTGGCCAACACCCGTTCCATCGTGGATCGGGTGCTGGCCTTCGAGCTGGACCTGGGGCTGATTGAGGGGGAGTTGAATCATCCGGATCTGGAGCTGCTGCCCTGGCGGGAAGATGAGCTGGTGGTGTTTTGTAGTCCGGATCACCCGTTGGCGGGCAAGTCGTCCCTCACGGATGATGACCTGCGAGAGGCGCAATGGATTGTTCGCGAATCCGGCTCGGGTACCCGCCAGACCTTTGAGCGAGCCCTGCATGGACTGGTGCCAGAGTTGAATCTGGCCCTGGAGCTGGAGCATACCGAGGCCATCAAGCGGGCGGTGGAAGCAGGGCTTGGTATCAGCTGCCTGTCGCGGGTGTGCCTGCGTGAGGCATTTAAACGTGGGTCCCTGGTAGAGCTTGCGGTGCCGCAGCGGGATTTCAGTCGGGATTTTTATTTTGTGCTGCATCGGCAGAAATATCGCAGCCCGGGCATTGAGAGGTGGTTGGAACTATGTCGCGCATCCGCACTGTAGTGCGTCGTTCTTTATGGGTTATGGGTATCGTACTGGTAGCAGGCCTGTTCCTGCCGGAGCGTGGCCAGATGCCCGTGGTGGGCGCCGAGACTGGCGACTGGCACCCGGATACCTTCTGGTATTACCCGTGGGGCCGTTCCGGGGTTCACAAGGGCGTGGATATTTTTGCGCTGAAAGGCACGCCGGTGCTCGCCAGCAGTGGCGGGCTGGTGCTGTTCCGCGGTGAGCTGGCCCGCGGAGGCAAGGTAGTGTTGCTGCTGGGTCCGAAATGGCGGCTGCAGTATTACGCCCATCTTGATCAGACCGTCGGTGATGCGCTGTGGCTAGCAGCGGGAGAGCAGCTGGGTACTGTGGGCGACAGCGGCAATGCGGCGGGCAAGCCGCCGCACCTGCACTATTCGCTGGTGAGTCTGTTGCCGTTGTTCTGGAAGGCGGATGCAGAACCCCAGGGCTGGAAGAAGATGTTCTATCTGGATCCGCTGGCACATTTTCGGGGAGTGGGTGAATGACGCGACCGGCAACCGGCCTGCAACGTGAATGGCAGGCCTTCTGGTTGGCGCTGGGTTTTCTGACCCGGCTTCCCATGTTGGTGAAAGTTGACTATTCCCAGCGATTGATGAACCAGTGCAGTGTCTACTTTCCACTGGTGGGTTTGTTGCTGGGCGCCATTTACGCCGGCCTTTATACCGTATTGTCCGGTTGGTGGTCACCGCTGGTCTGTGTGTTGCTGGTGCTGGCCTTTCATCTGTGGATTACCGGCGCCTTCCATGAGGATGGCATGGCCGATAGCGCGGATGGTCTGGGCGGCGGTTATACAGTGGCGCGGCGCCTGGAGATCATGAAGGACAGTCGCATTGGCACCTATGGGGCGGCGGCCTTGATGCTGGTGTTGTTGCTGAAAGTGGCGCTGCTGACCGAGGTGACACCGGTGTGGCTGGGCTTGCTGCTCGCCCCGGCGGTGAGCCGCCTTGCGCCCCTGTGCCTGATGCGTTGGCTGCCTTATGTGTCCGACCCGGATACCAGCAAGAGTAAGCCGGTGGCAGAAGGATTCAGTGGTCAGCGTTTGCTGGTGGCGGCTGTCGGGGTTGTGATTATGGCAGTGTTGTTTGATGTGCTGTTGCCAGCGCTGATCGCGGTAGTCCTTGTGGCCGCGCTATGGGGCGCCATGCTGAAACGTAGCCTGGGTGGCTATACGGGCGATGCACTGGGGGCCAGTGTGGTGTTGTCGGAGCTGGTGTTTTTGATGTTGCTTGCGGCAGCGTAGAGGTAAAGGGTTTTGAGTTTCGAGGCGCGAGTTTCGAAAGGTTTTGAACTTGGCAACCCGCGCCTCGAAACGCGTTTATTCCGCCGGCAAATATTTCTCCCGCACAATCCCGGTCAGTTTTTCATAGGGTAATGTCAACCGGGGCTGGCCCATTGCGTAGGGGGCAATGTGGTAGACATTGTATTGCAGCACCAGCCCCTTGCCGTTGAAAAACACGTCGTCGGTTTGCTCGAAGGGCCAGCTGTCCCGGAAGTTGTCATCCAGGTCCTGAGTGTCCAGCCAATCCTTGTGGGCTTGTCGTGCCCGGTTCCAGAACGCCTCCTGTTGGCCTGGCACCAGCAGATCATTGAGTTGAAGCCATTGCTGGTTTTCCACGTCCCAGTGGAAGTAGCCCACATTGGGTTGGCCGTGGGCCCCGCCAGTGTATTCGTAGCTTTCCATACTCAGGGTCAGCAGACCATTTTCGCTGCGTTGCTGTTTCACGGTAGCGCTGAGTTCCCAACCTTGCTCAGCGGCCATGGCCATGTCGGCGGCGTCGGCCAGGAAGGCATCGGCCAGGCCTTCGATGCTGCCATCATGAGTGGCGTCACCATCCATCCGCACCAGCATGGAGGCGAGGCGGGTTTCGATGGCCGCGTTGAGTTCGGGCTGGTCTTCATAGTTGACCCAGGCAATATGTACCCGGGGGCAGCCATCCCCTTCACACTGTGGTGCGCTTTTGTTCAGCTCAATGCGGATGCGGGTCAGTTTTCCGTTTGTTTGAGCGGATGGGTTGCTGGTATGGCTGTCGGCCCGGTTTGTGTCGGGCGCTTCGGTATTGTCGCAACCACTCAGCAGCAAAAGGCCAAGCAGAAGCGCCATTGTCATGCGCATGACGTACCCTTCTATAAGGTGGTGAACACGAGTAAAGGCATTTAATGCCAGCGTTTTTGCGTGTTCAAGTTGCCTTTTGCAACCGTGAACAGCAAGCACTATCCTGCACCGGCCCTTCGGGGGTCGCGATTGCTGTCATTGGGAGAAGCGAAATGAGTTTTTGGACTGTTTATCTGTCCGGTGAGATCCACACCGATTGGCGCGAACGGATCATTCAGGGTTGTGCCGAAAAAGAACTGGATATCGAATTTTCCAGTCCGGTCACGGATCATGAAGCCAGCGACAAGGTGGGAGTGAATATTCTGGGCGCAGAAGACAAGCGCTTCTGGGAAGACCGTCTGGGCGCCGGTATCAACGGTATCCGTACCCGCAAGCTGATCGACGAAGCAGATCTGGTGGTGGTTCGTTTCGGCCCCCAGTACAAGCAGTGGAATGCGGCGTTTGACGCGGGCTATACCGCTGCGCTGGGCACACCGATGATCATTCTTCACGATGCAGAACATGACCACCCGCTCAAGGAAGTGGATGCAGCGGCGGATGCCGTGGCCCGCACTCCCGAGCAGGTCGTGGAGATGCTGACCTATATCCTCAAGGCATAAGCCAGACCTTACGGGTGCCCCGTACCGGGGCACTTGCCCTCCTCCTGTGTGCCTTCCCTGTCCCCATTGCTGTTCTTTTACGGTTTTTGCATCCCCGGTGGGAGCGAAATACCGGTTTCTGTTGTCCTATTCCTGACGTTCACAGTTCAGGAGCGAACATGACAAACAAACTACTGGCGGCCGCCACACTGATGCTGGTGACAACGGCATCGGCCTGGGCGGAGTCTGCAGAGGGCGTTACCCGCCTCAGTACCTCTGTCCCGGACAAGGTGGAAGTGAAGCAGGAGGCGAGTACCAGCGAGAGAGAGCGGCAGAGCCACGCGACGAGCGGTCTGGGTGAAAGCGGACAGTAACTGCACAATGCTGAGGTGGCTTTTTCTGCGTAAGAGCCGGGACTCTGGTCCTGTTAACGGGTAAGTGAAGGGAGGATGTCATGCTGACCTTGATTCCGTTTGATGACACCCGCGTCATTGGCGTGCGCATTTCCGGCAAGATCACCCGCCCGGAGTTCGACAGCATGGTGGAGAAGCTGGAGGCGGTGCTGGCGAAGCATGACAAGGTGCGTGTTTATGTGGAGCTTGAGAGCTTCGGTGGCGTGGCCATGGATACGCTGCTGGAAGATCTGAAATTCGGCATTCGTCACTGGAACGACGTGGAGCGTAAGGTGGTTGTGTCCGACGCTGATTGGGTCCGCCGTTTAGGCAGCCTGTCATCCAGACTGTTCAGCAATATTCAGGTGCAGGTGTTCGAAAGAGACCAGATATACCAGGCAAAGGTCTGGATCTGCGAGCCCTGATGCTTTCGATGTATTCAGTGCGAGTGACGAGTTTCGAGTTGCGAAAGGCAACAGGTAAAAAGCAAGCCCCTCAAGGGCGCGACAGATTTTGCTCTTCGAAACTCGTACCTGCACTTACTCCAGCACCGTGGCCAGATTCGCCAGGCAAACACGGTACATTTGCTCCGCCCCCTGCCGTGCCTTCTCCACCTTGTCCTGCGGCGCGTTGCCGCCATTGAAAGTGGCCTGCCAGGTGACAGTGCAGCCCGACGCAGAAGGCGTCACCGTGACGCTCGCCCGGTAATCGGTTTCTTCCCGAACGCCGGGAGCCTGGACGATGCGATAAGCAAAGGTGCGAGCCTGATCATCCAGTGCGGTGAGCGCTTCGATCACCTGGCCGCCGTCCACCGTTGAGACTGTTCGCACGGCCCCCACCCCTTCGCCATCCACGCGGCAACCGGTTACCCCGGGCAGCCAGCTCAAATCGGAGAAATCCCGAATCCGTTGCCATACGGTGTCCGCATTCCGGGTGAAAGTGTGTTCGACGAAAATGGCCGCCATGATCTGCTCCTTGTTTACCCGTGTTGAGCGGCAAGCCGTTGCCGCAGGAAAGTCTCGAATGAGGTGAGGAACGGGAAGTCCTCGCGTACGGCTGCCAGATCGAAACGCCAGCGAACGTTGTTGTTCCAGACATACTGGCGAGCCGCTTCCGCATTGGTCATGCGCAGCGCCCATAGTGGAATACGGAACGGCAGTGGTCGCTTGCCCGTCACTTCCCGGTAGAGGGCTTTCATCTGCGGCACGGTAAGTACATCACTGGCCAGATCCGGTTTACGGCCAATGAACTTGTCCGGGTTGGCAAAGATTTCCGCGCTGGCCCGGGCAATGTCATCCACGGTGACCATGTGAAACGGCACGTCTTTTTTCAGGCAGCCGTCCAGCGTAGCCAGCACCAGGGCCGGGTTGATGGCTTTCTTGCCTTTGTTGCCCATCACCGGTTCGAAAAAATTTTCCATGAAGAACACTTCACGCAACATGGTAAAAGGCAGGCCCAGCTTTTCGATGTGCTGTTCGATTTTCCACTTGCTGGCGAAGTGCAGTACGTTGCCCGCTTCCTCGCAGCCGGCTACCGAGGTCTGCAGGAAATGCTGGACGCCGGCGGCCGCGGCCGCATCGGCCAGGCGAATGCCCTGTTCAATCTCACGCTGATAGCCGACGCCCTTTTCCCAGAAGTTCTGCAGGGCGAAGACCCCGTAGCAGTCCTGGCAGGCCAGCTGCAGGGATACGCTGTCATCCAGATCCCCGGCCACGACCTCTACCCCATTGCGCAGGAGAGCCTGGGCGCCAGGTTTGTCCGGGTTGCGGGTCAGGGCGCGAACGGTAAAGCCCTTCTCAAGCAGCAGGGGAATCAGGGCGCCGCCCTGGGCACCGGTGGCACCGGTCACGAGAATGCGTTTGTCGGTCATGATCTATCCGCTTCAGAACTCACTGGTTCTGCGCAGCATGCCCGTTGTCATGGGCGCCAACAATGACGAAATCCGTCAGGGGAATGGAGGATATGGTGGCGTTAACTGCGTGAGGGGTTCCGTTGCGAGTGACGAGAAGCGAGTTTCGAAAGGCACAGCAAGAGGGGTGATGAGGATAGTTGGAGTTTCAGCTTGCTGAACGAAGGAGGGGGCAAAGGCTTGAGTGTATTGGGTCAGGCTGATCCTGAAACAGAGAGCGGCTGCGCCTCGATTTTAATGGTTTTACATGTGGTGTGTGGCGCCTGCAGCAGCCGCATGCGGACAAAAAAAGAGGGGACTTTCGCCCCCTCGTTGTCTGCCTCTGCATTGTCATCTGCGTCGCTGTCTCGCCAGTCGTCGAAATCATCCAGCGCATTGCGCCAGTCCAGTTTCGGGCGGGTCTGTTTTTTCGGTGGTTGGTGGGCACCGCCCTTGCGCATCAGTGGGTCCATTGCTGCCCAGTTACGCATGGGTTTAGGGGCTGCTGCCATTCTGTAGTTCTCCTGTGATGATGTTGCCCGCACTGGCAGGGGCCGGTGCGGGCGCGCGATCATACGCCGCTTAATGAGTCCAGGACAGATAAAAATGCGCCCCGCTGAGACGGTTGTCATAGCGGAATTTATAGTCGGAGTTGGTTTCGGTAACGTTGAGGCTGTCGCTGGCCAGACCCACGCCGGCACCGAGTCCTTTCCAGATGCGGTACTCCATGCCCACCTCCAGATCCGTGAACAGACCACGCCAGTCATCGAACTCCATATAGAAGCCCTCACCACGCAGATACCAGTGCAGCCTGGGGTTGACCCGGTAGTTAAGCCCAAAGCCCAGCGTTGGCAGAGGCACTGTGGTTTCTGCATTCTCCGTGCGCTGACTGGATGCCGCTCCTCCGGGGGCGTTGAGCACATCCAGGTCTACGCCAAAGCGGGAGACATGCAGCCCGGCGCCGGCCATCAGCTCTACCTTGTTGTTGTGATAGAAGGACCAGTAATAACTGGCCTTGGTGATGTCGTAGTCCAGCGAGCTGGAGACGCGGCTGCCTTCTGCGATGATGGTTTCGTTGCCGTCGGGGGAGACCCAGTCCACATCCGATTCCAGTGTGCGAGTGGCGTTCGAGCCCACGCTGTACCAGGACACCACGACCTGGGACGTGGGACTGAACCGGTAGCGGCCGTTGACCTTGAGTACGGTATTTTCCAGATCCAGCCCGAGGGTATCGGCAGGGCGTATGGCGGCACCGGCGCCTGCGTTGCGGCTAACCAGTGATAGCGTGGTGTCGGCACGAAACACATGGTACCCACCGGCGGAAACGGAAAAGGTTTCCTCCATGGCCCGCTCCTGGGCAAGGGCGGACTGAGTCCCCAGAGCGGAAAACAAAAGCAATGAAAAAGCCTGTCGCAAATGGATCATGATCGTTCCCTGATAACGAATGTTGTCATTATCCTGCACAATCCCTTTTGCTGACGCCACTGGAGTGCTGTGACGTGAATAGCAAGCTGGTAGTCTTGGCTCACTCTATAAAGGATGCAGAGCAATGAAGAAAAGCGGATGGGTACGATGGGGGCAAGCCGGTGTCCTGATGATGTCGGTATTGGTGCTGCTGGCAGGCTGTGTCACCCAGGCGGAGCCCAGGGGTGAGCCATTGCGGGTTGGGGTGATGGCAGACTATCCGCCGATCATTTTCCGTGACGACAGCGGAGAGCTGGCAGGACTGGAAGTGGATTTTGCCCATCAACTGGGTGAGGACCTGAATCGTCCGGTGAGCTTCAGGGAATATTCCCTTGCAGGGTTGTTTGCGGCACTGGAGCAGGGCGAGATCGACATCATCATGTCGGGCATTTCCATCACCCCCCAGCGCCAGCAGCATTACCTGTTCAGCCTGCCTTACACCACCATCGGCCAGATGGCCGTGGTGAGACTGGAGGACGCCGCAAAACTGTCTGCCCCCGGCGTGTTGCTGCGCAGTGATTTCCGTGTGGGGTACAAGACCGGCACCACCGGTGAGGCACTGGTGATGGAGAAGACGGATAACGGGGTGGGCTTTGCCAGTAATGCCGAGGCCATGACCGCCCTGATCGGCGGGCAGGTGGATGCCTTTGTGCATGATGCGCCCACGGTTTGGAACCTGGCCAACAATCCGAAATATCGCTCCGGGCTTCTGGGCCTCTACAAACCCCTTACCTCCGAGCAGCTGGCCTGGGTCATGGCCCCGGAAAACCGACTGTTGAAGGAGCAGGTGGATGCGTCGCTGAAAGCATGGATGAACAATGGGGAACTGATGCGCCTCAAACACAAGTGGATCCCGGTGAAGATTCTGGCGGGGGAATGAACGCCAGATGCCTGGCGCTTAAAGTCAGCGGTGGGAGCTTGCCTGCAAGCGATAGGGCATCGGGTAAGGCTGCATCGCTTGCAGGCAAGCGCTTACAGTAGAGGGCCGCTCTGTGAAGTTGTAGCGTGAGGCTTCAGGGATCCAGCGTCTGGGGTATCAAATATCCGCGTAATCCTGGCCGCCCTTGAGCCAGCGGCGCAGCAGCGGGTCCACAAGGTCCGGGCACTGCTCCATTAACCGGTCCGCCACCTCGCGGGCCGGTTCCATCAACGCCTCGTCACGGACCAGATCCGCAATCCGGAAAGCCAGGTCGCCGGTCTGGCGCGTGCCCAGCCATTCGCCGGGCCCGCGCAGTTTCAGGTCTTCTTCCGCAATCACGAAGCCATCGGTGGTGTCACGCATCACCGCCAGCCGTTTCTTGCCGGTGAGTGACAGCGGGCTCTTGTAGAGCAGCAGGCAGTAACTCTGTTCGCCGCCGCGACCCACCCGGCCGCGTAACTGATGTAGCTGGGCCAGACCCAGTCGTTCGGCATTCTCCATCACCATCAAGGTGGCATTGGGCACATCCACGCCCACCTCGATCACGGTGGTGGCAATCAGCAGGTGCGCTTCGCCACTGGAGAACCGTGCCATCCGTTCGGCTTTTTCCTTTGCCTTCATGCGGCCATGGACCAGCTCTACGTTCAGATCCGGTAGAGCGGCCTGCAGTTCTTCAAAAGTGGCTTCCGCGGCCTGGGCCTGCAGTTCTTCGGATTCTTCGATCAGGGTGCACACCCAGTAGGCTTGGGTGCCGGCCCGGCAGGCATCATTGATGCGCTCGATCACCTGCGGGCGACGGCCTTCCGGCAGCACCAGGGTATCGATGGGCTTGCGTCCCGGGGGCATCTCGTCGATCACTGAGGTATCCAGATCGCCGTAGACGCTCATGGCCAGGGTGCGGGGAATGGGGGTGGCGGTGAGCACCAGTTGATGGGGCACCTGCACACCATGGGGGGTGTCGAAGCGGCCCTTCTCGCGCAGTGCCAGACGTTGCTGTACCCCGAAGCGATGCTGTTCATCAATGATGGTCAGGCCGAGGCGATGGAAGTGCACTGCCTCCTGAAACAGGGCATGGGTGCCCACCACAATCTGTGCCGAACCCTCGGCCAGCGCCGCATTGGTTTCCCGGCGGGCCTTGACGCCCAGACTGCCGGCCAGCCAGTGCACCTCGATGCCCAAGGGGGCCAGCCAGTGACGGAAGTTGTCGCGGTGCTGTTCGGCCAGCAGTTCCGTGGGGGCCATCAGCGCCACCTGATAACCGGCCTCGATAGCGGCCAGCGCGGCAGCGGCGGCGACCAGGGTCTTGCCCGAGCCCACATCGCCTTGCACCAGTCGCAGCATGGGATGAGGTTTGCCCATGTCGCTCATCAGTTCGCCGATCACTCGCTGCTGGGCGCCGGTGAGGGCAAAGGGCAGGCTGGCCTGGAGTTTTTCGAACAGCTGGTTGCCAGCCAGACGCGGAGCATGGAATGCCTTCTGGCCGGCCCGCTTCTGCAGCATGCCCAGTTGGTGGGCCACCATCTCTTCCATGACCAGCCGCTTCACCGCCGGGTGCTTGCCGTCCAGTAGCAGATCCACCGGGTCGTCCGGGCGGGGATTGTGCAGCTTGTGCAGTGCGTCGGTCAGTGAGGGCAGGCCGCTCTGGTCCAGCAGGGCGTGGGGTATCAGTTCCTGGGGCGGGTGGGCCTGCAGATACTGCAGCGCCTGGCTGGTGAGATTGCGCAGGGTTTTCTGGCTGACGCCATCGGTGGTGGGGTACACCGGTGTAAGCGCTTTTTCCAGGGGCGGCAGTGGCTGGCTGCCGTGGGCGATCTGGTATTCCGGGTGGTAGAACTCCAGCCCGGCGGCGCCGGGCCGCGGTTCGCCGTAGACCCGAATGGGACGGCCCCGTTCCAGATTGTTTTTCTGCGCGGCGGTAAAGTGAAAAAAGCGCAGGGTGACCATGCCTGTGCCATCCGCCACCTTGCACAGCAGGGAACGCCGCCGGCCAAACACCACATCCGCGGCCATCACTTCCCCTTCGATTACCACACCGGTTTCCGGACGCAGACTGCCGATGGGGGTAATGCGGGTACGGTCCTCGTAGCGAAACGGCAGATGGAAGAGCAGGTCTTCCAGATTATGCAGCCCCAGCTTGGCCAGCCGCTCAGCCGCAGCCGGCCCTACGCCCTTGAGGCGATGAAGAGGGAGGCTGGAGAGAGAGTCAGTGGCCATGGTTGGGCAACACCGCTGTAGGAGCACCTCTCGAGGTGCGAATCTGGTTCCAGCGTCTTGCCTGGGTAGGGTTCGCACCTCGAGAGGTGCTCCTACAGGGAGAAACGTTCCTGCCCATGGTTATCCTGCCAGCCCTTCCTTGGGCACGGCCTGGCGCAGCACTTCGATGGCCTTGGGGCGCGGGAAACTGTCGCGCCATACCAGGGCGATGGTTCGCGAGGGCACCGGGTCTTCGAATGGACGCACGGTAAAGGTGTCCTTGTCATAGCCATGCTGGTGGAGTGCGGAGTTCGGCAACACCGTGACGCCCAGACCGCCCGCGACCATGTGGCGAAGGGTTTCCAGGGAGCCGCCTTCAATCTGCACCAGGTTGCGCTGGCTCTGGGAATCGATGGCCGGGCACAGTTCCATGACCTGATCGCGGAAGCAGTGGCCCTCGCCAAGCAGCAACAGGGTTTCGTTGAGCAGTTGTTCCGGCGCGATCTTTTTTTGTTTGCTCCAGGGGTGGTCTCCAGGCAGCAGTACCGAAAACGATTCCTCGTACATGCGCGCGCGCACCAGGCCACCACCGGAGAAGGGCAGGGCGACAATAATGGCATCGAGCTCACCGTGCTCCAGCTTGCGGCGCAGCACATGGGTGTAGTTTTCCTCGATGAACAGCGGCATGTCCGGGGCGGCCTTGCGCACCCGCGGGACCATGGTGGGAAACAGATACGGCGCCACGGTAAAGATGGCGCCCACCCGCAGTGGCGAGCCAAGCTGATCCCGTTGGCTCATGGCCATCTGCGACAACAGATCTGCCTGCTCCAGCACTCGCTGCGCCTGGGTAATAATGGGCTCTGCCTGGGGCGTCACCACCACTTCGCGAGGGCGCCGCTCGAACAGCGGCATGCCCAGCTGTTCTTCCAGCTTCTTGATGGCCGCGCTCAACGTTGGCTGACTCACGTTGCAGGCCTGGGCGGCGTGGCCGAAATGGCGCTCGCGGGCCAGGGCGACTAGATAGCGAAGTTCTGTTAGTGTCATAGCGTCGATACGTTAAACCGATGATCTCTGCATTGTGCACCTCCGCAAGGTGTGATGCCAGAGGCGCAAATGATTAATAATGAATAGTTAATAGTGAATAACTCGCGGGCAAGGTGGGCGGAAGCTTCACCTCCAAAGGCCGCGCTTTCATTGTGAAGGTGTTGGCGGCTTTTCGTTATTAATTATTCATTATTAACTATTAATTGGTTTTCAAATGTCTCACATCTTGATTGCCGGTCTGGGTGACCTGGGTACAGGGCTGGCGGAAAAGCTGCTGGCGGATGGTCATCGCGTCAGCGCCATTCGTCGTGGCGATACCTGCCCGGCCGGGGTGGAACTGTATAGCCAGGATCTCACCGCAGGGGCGGCCATGCTGCCGCCGGATCAGGTGGATGTGCTGGTGATCATCATGACGCCGTCTGAATACAGCGAAGAGGGCTACCTGAAGGCCTTCGTGCGCGCGCCGCTGACCTTGCTGGACGCGCTGGCGCAACAGCAGCCTTTGCCACCGGTGGTGTTTGTTTCCAGCAGTGCCGTGTTCGGAGAGCTCAGTGGCCAGGTGGATGAAGCAACCCCCCCCAATCCGGCGCGTTACAACGGCAAGGTGTTGCTGGCGGCGGAAGAGGAAATCAGCGTCCGCGCCATGAGCACGGTGGTGCGCTTCACGGGCATCTATGGGCCGGGTCGTCATCGGCAGATCGACAAGGCCGCACGGCTGGCACGGAGTGAGGAACCCCTGCCAGAGGCCCAGTGGACCAACCGTATTCACCGCGATGATTGCGTTGGCCTGCTGCACAGCGTGGTCAACGGCTGGCTGCAAGGCCGCGAGATGCCGCCATTGGTGGTGGGCACCGACAACGTGGGCGGTCGCAATCTGGATGTGCTGCAGTGGCTGGCCGAGCAGCAGGGGCTGACGCTGGATGTCCCTGACGACGCCCCTGCCGGCAAGCAGGTCAAAAGCCTCTACATTTCCCAGGGGCATTACACCCTTCAGTATCCGGGGTATCAGGACGGCTATGCGCAGGTGCTGGCGGAGCGGTGAGCTACAAGCTTCAAGCTGCAAGCGACAAGGCGCGGGTTGGGGTGGCTGTGCGCTGATATGTTGTGCCCGCGCACCAGCTCGGGTGGCGTGTTGTCCGCCGTGGGAGCTTGCCTGCAAGCGATTACGCACCTTTCCCGTCCTGATTCGCCAGCAGGCTGATTATTCGCTGCGCTCACCCTTCGGGCCAGCCTTCGGCTGTTACCTACGTGAACTCCGGTTCCTACGGTGGGGATAGCAGAAAGTCGCTTCACTCAGTGACCTCTGCACCCTCTGTGGTAAAAAATCGCTTTTGAACGGCCGTCGAACTAAAGCATGGGGCGCGGGCACGGTGCTGAATCCACTTTGGCCTCACCCGCGCCTTGTCGCTTGCAGCTTGCCGCTGCTCTTAAAGCGCATTTCCGGCATTTTCACGCTAAAATCCTCCTCCGGTCGGAGAATGGCCGGAGAATTGGTGGTTTTTTCGCCGATAGACTTGCCTCCGGCGCAGGCATTAGTAAAGTGTGCGCCTCAAATTCTGTCTGTGGCGGTGCCGGGTTACCCCGATGCGCTGCAAATGCCCGTGGTGGGCGCAATGGAGTGAAGTGAATGAGCACACCGGTTGCCGTGGTAATGGGATCCCAGTCCGATTGGGAAACCATGAAAGAAGCCTGTGACGCCCTGACCCAGTTTGGTATTGGCTGGAAGGCCGAGGTGGTCTCTGCCCACCGGACCCCCCAGCGCATGTACGACTTCGCCAAAAGTGCCCACGAAAACGGCTACAAGGTGATTATTGCCGGTGCTGGCGGTGCTGCGCACCTGCCGGGCATGATTGCCTCCCTGACCCCGCTGCCGGTGCTCGGCGTGCCGGTGAAAAGCCGCACTCTCTCCGGCTGGGACAGCCTGCTGTCCATTGTGCAGATGCCCAAGGGCGTGGCCGTGGGCACCCTGGCCATCGGCGCCGCCGGCGCCTGGAACGCCGGTCTGCTCGCTTCGCAGATGCTGGCGTCCGACAATCCCGAGCTGCTCCAGAAGATCGCCGACTGGAAAGCGTCCCGCGCCGATGAGGTGCTGGCCAACGCGGAGCTGGGCCAGGGTTAACCCCTGGTGCAGCGCCTGCCCCTGATCTGTTAACGGACCTGCTATGAATCGCGTACTCGTTCTCGGTGGTGGCCAGCTTGGCCTGATGATGGCGGAAGCCGCAGCCCGGTTGGGCCTGGTGGTGGATCGTTACGACCCGGAGCGCGCCCTGCTGCTGCCGGGCACCTCGGACCTGGCGGTGCCGATCAGCTGGGAAGAGTGTCAGGAACGCTACCCGGTGATCACCGTGGAACGCGAAGCCTTCCCGGAAGAGGGGCTGTCTGCGGATCTGGCGAAAAGCGATCGCTGCGTGGCCCGCGGTGCCCTGTCAGTGATCCCGGACCGTTTCACCCAGAAGTCCATGCTCGACAAGCTGGGTATCCCTACTGCCCCCTGGGTGACCCTGGACAAGGTCGAAGACCTGCAGGGCGCCGTGGAGCAATTTGGTGGCGTGGTGGTGAAGGCCCGCAGTGGCGGTTACGACGGCCGCGGCACCTGGATTGTGGGCGAGGGAGGCGATTTGTCCGCCGTGCCCACTGCCGAGTTGGCCGGCAAGGCCATCGTGGAGAAGAAGATTCCCTTCCGTCGCGAGCTGTCCATCGTTGGCGCGCGTAGCATCAGTGGCGAAACCCTGTTTTACCCACTCACCCGCAACTGGCACGTGGACGGCATCCTGCGCCTGAGCCTGGCCCCGGCCAACGCCTGTGCTGACTTGCAGAAACCGGCGGAGCAGATGCTCAAGGGCATCATGGAAGAACTGGACTATGCCGGCGTCATGGCGGTGGAGTTCTTCGAGGTGGATGGTCAGCTGATGGTCAACGAGATCGCCCCGCGGGTACACAACTCCGGCCACTGGACCCACGAAGGCGCGGACTGGTCCCAGTTCGACCTGCACGTCCACGCCCTGGCCGGCGTGCCGCTGCATGCCCTCAACGTCCACGGCCCCTCCGCCATGGTCAACCTGATTGGCACCCCCTTCGAAAACGCCTGGCTGCAACACCCCGGTGTGGTGCACTGGTATGGCAAGAGCGTACGCCCGGGCCGCAAGGTGGGCCACGCCAACCTGGTTGCAGATACTCTGGCCGGCCTGCGCAAGGGGCTGGATGCCTGGGCCGACGTTCTGCCCGCAGGTTATCAGGACTTGCTCGACTCCGAACTGAAACTCGGCTGAACCGCCGCTGGGCAAAGCCGCTGCAGGCGAAAACCGGCCTGGTTTGGTGGGCGAGGAAAGGTGGCGCCAAGGCCTGGACCGGTTGCGGCGCCAGGGTTTTCTCAACCCGTCCCTACCCCTCAATTTTCCTTTTCAAATTCCCCAGCGCCACTGCGGATGTGGCGCGCATCTGCCGTTTCAGTGCGGGCAATAGCAGCCGGGTGGGCCAGCGCACGTCAAAGGTCAGCGTTCGTTGGAAACGGGCCTGCTTGCCCTCCGCTGTCAGCTCATAGCGAATCACCAGCCAACCATCCCCCGTATCACCGCGTACTTGCCAATGCCGGTGGGGTTCACTGGCTTCCACCACATAGTGAGTCTGCCGTTTCATCCGTGGTGGTAGCGGTGCCAGGGGCTGTACTTCGATGACTTCATCAAAAACGTCGCCCGCTTGCAGGCGTTCCACCTCCGCTTTTGCGGAGCGGGAATTGGGGTGCCATTCATGCCATCGCCAGGGCTGAGTGACATATTCAAAAACCGTTTGGCAGGGCGCGGCGATCAGTATCTGGTTGGTCAGAGTGACGGGCATGGGAGTCTCAGGTTGTTGTTATGGAGCTTAGTGTCGAATTGCCGGAAACCACTTTCAAGGCGCGAGGCGCTGGCCGGCAGGTAGCGGCGCCAAAGTGTGTCGGCGACTCCGGACGAAGTGGCAGCGGTGAGAGCGTCAAGCTGTGGTCTCAGTCTGAGAACCCGGCCATGCACGATGTCCTCGGCAAGTTGGTTCAGCCGCAGGTCTGGTGACCGTGCCCGGCGCACGTTTCAATTTGAAACGTGCCACTGCCTTCTCTTCACGGTAATTACCGGGGCGAATGGTCTAAACTATCCCCATCACCCATTTTCAGGATTTGCCATCGTGTCGCTTGCGCTATCGCTAACCCGTTACCGTCGTCTGATCATGCTGGTCATGATCATTGCCCTGGTGTTGATCGCCGTGGAGATGACCGGCCTGCGGGAGCAATTGTCCGTGTCATTCCTGCGCGAGAATCTGGAGGCCAACCCGGTCACCGGAATGGTGATTTTCGTGCTGGTGTTTGTGGTGGGCAATCTAATCCAGTTGCCTGGCTGGATCTTCCTGGTGGCGGCGATTCTGGCATTGGGCACCGTCATGGGTGGGGTGGTGACTTATATAGCCGCAGTGACCTCGTGCCTGGTGACCTTTGCCCTGGTGCGCGGATTGGGCGGGAACGCACTGAGAGAAATCAAAAGCCCCCTGGCACAGAAAATTCTCGCCCGACTGGATACCCACCCGGTGCGAAGTGTGACCGTGATGCGCATGCTCTTTCAGACCATGCCGGCACTCAACTACACCCTGGCGCTCAGCGGCGTTCCACTGCGCCCCTATGTGATCGGCACCCTGCTCGGCCTGCCGTTTCCGATCACGCTTTACTGTCTGTTCTTCGACCGGATTCTGTTGCTGTTGCCGATCGGGTAGATACAAGCTCCAAGCTGCAACGCGGATTAAGGCCGTGCCATCCGAAAGCGCCCAAACCCTCGGGTCTATTCCTGTGGGAGCTTGCCTGCAAGCGATCCGAGCCTTGGCGAGGAAAAAGGCTCGGGTTACAAGTCACGAGTTTCGAAGGGCAAACCCTCAACCCAGGGTCTGGTCGCAGGTTTTAGATTTTCGAAACTCGTCACTCGCTTCTCGCAATTCGAAATGTTCACCTCGCTGTCGCTCGGATCGCTTGCAGGCATGCCCTGAAGAGCACAGAGAGCTCCCACAGTAAAAGGCTTTAGACTTCTAGACGCTCAACGCTGCTTTTTCAGTGCCGCAGCAAGGCACTCAACGAATCTACCACCTCCGCCCAGTCCGCATCCTCACGCACGGATTCCGCCAGAAATTTCGATTGGGATTCCGACCAGAACGGAGCCTGATGCAGATGCATGCTGTCGCTGAGTTTGCCGGCATGCTGGTGGATGAAGTCTTCGATATCGTCATCGCTGTTATCCAGACCAAGCTGGGCAAACAGGCTATTGAGATCGTGGGTCGCGGTATCCATATCGCTCTCCCTGTTCTTGCAGGTTAAAGATGGGTGTTTCTATTTACCTGCCTTCGATCCTGCGCCTTTTCAACCCCTCTGTCTCCCCTCCTTATGGGTGGGTTTGTGTGGCGGTTTGAGTGCGAAAGGGGGCACAGGGGATCAGCCCGGGAGGTGATCTGAATGAGCAGTGGAACATTCGATCTTGAAAACGAAGACCGTGGGCCGATCTCCAACAGCTGGAACGAGGCAGGTTGGACTTGTGTTGGTTGCCTCAGGGTCAGGCATGGATCTGGTACAAACAAAAACGCCCGCTAAAGCGGGCGTGTTGCATGCTGCGTGAAGCGGCGTTAGGCAATATCCATGATGCCGTCCATTTCCACCTGCGCACCTTTTGGCAGGGCGGCCACGCCGATGGCGGCCCGGGCGGGGTAGGGTTGCGTGAAGTGGCGCGCCATCACTTCGTTGACCAGCGCGAAGTGGCTCAGGTCGGTAAGAAAGATGTTCAGTTTGACGATGTCCTGCAGGGTGCCGCCGGCGGCTTCGCACACGGCGGTCAGGTTGCTGAATACCTGCTCGATCTGCGCTTCCATATCGCCGTCCACCAGCTCCATGGTCTCCGGAACCAGCGGGATCTGGCCGGACAGATACACGGTGGTACCGGCCTTGATGGCCTGGGAATAAGTGCCAATGGCCTGGGGGGCCTTGTCGGTGCTGATTACGGAATGGTTGGACATGATACGTTCTTCATTGGTTATGCCCCCCGGCGACAGCCGGCAGGCGGAAACAGGAACCGGCTATGCTGGCACGCTGCCCGCCCGCACGCAATAGCGCTGGACGCCCTTTCTGAGGGGTGGCATTTCCCTGTTGGAGCTTGCCTGCAAGCGATTCATTACCGGAAAAGTAGGACATCGTTTGCAGGCAAACTCCCACGTCAAAAAGGGCTCCAGGCGTACTTTTGGATTGGCCGGTGGTGAATAAACTTTATGGATGCGCCAATCACCGGATAGCAAAAGTTTGAGAAAGGGCCGTCACAGTGAATCTCAGAGGGTTTACTTGGTGACCTCCGTCACTGATGACCGACAGCCTTATTTTGCCTCCTTGCTGCCGGCCAGAATTCTGATTCGGCAGTTCATGGATTGTGAGCAGGCAGGGTATGCAAAGACTCAGGCCTTCGTAGTGATGCCGGACCACTTTCATTGGCTGATGCAGCTGGGTGAACGTGAATCGCTGTCCTCTGTGGTTCAGCGAGTGAAGTCGTGCACCACAAGAACGCTGAGGTCAGAGGGGTATGCCTGCGTGTGGCAGCAGAGCTTTCATGATCATGCGGTAAGACAAGAAGAAGATGTGAAGCGTTTGGCCCGATACGTGGTGGCCAACCCACAGGGGGCTACAGCGCGTCTCTTATAGCCGGTGAATCCGCACGATGCTGTCCATGGTGCGCAGTTTCTTGATGATGCGCGCCAGGTGGATGCGGTCCTTCACTGTCATGGTCACGTTCAGGATGGTCAGGGTGGGATCTTTCTCGGCCATGTCGATGGTGTCGATGTTGGAGCCCAGTTCCGACACGCTGTTGGCCAGGGTGGCGAGCACGCCGCGCTTGTTGATCAGCTCCAGGCGCAGGGCCGCGGTGTATTCCTGCTCCACGTCCTTGTCCCAGCTCAGCGCAATGCATTTTTCCGGGGCGTTGCGCATTTCCGCCAACAGGTTCTTGCAATTGTCACGGTGTACCACGATGCCGCGGCCGGCACTGAGGTGGCCAATGATAGTGTCGCCGGGCAGTGCATAACAGCACTTGGCGTAGCTCACCATCAGCCCTTCACTGCCACGGATAGCCAGTGGCTTGCGATCGTCTTCATGCTGGCGTTCATCGTCGTCGCGGGCGCCGGCCAGTTTTCTGGCCACCAGTGGCGCGAGACGGTTACCGATGCCGATATCTTCCAGCAGATCATCCAGTTCGAAATAGCCATTGCCGGCCAGTTCGCTGACGACCCGCTCGATGGGCAGGTCATCCAGCCCCATGTCGTAACTGTGCAGGGCTTTTTCCAGCAAACGCTGCCCCAGCTCCACCGCGTCTTCCCGTTGCTGGTGCTTGAGGAAGTGGCGGATATTGGTGCGCGCCTTGCCGGTGACCACAAAGTTGAGCCAGGCCGGGTTCGGCGTCGCGTTGGGCGCGGTGATGATCTTCACCGTCTGCCCGGACTCCAGTGGCGTGGACAGGGCGGCCAGCTTGCCGTCGATACGCGCGGCCACACACTTGTTACCCACCTTGGTATGCACCGCGTAGGCAAAATCCACGGCGGTGGCGCCGCCGGGCAGTTCCTTGATGTCGCCCTTGGGGGTGAAGATATAGGCCTCGTCCGGGAACAGGTCCACCTTCACGTTCTCGATAAACTCCATGGAGTTACCGGTCTTCTGCTGCAGTTCCAGCAGACGCTGCATCCAGCTCTGGGTGCGGCTGTGGGTGGGGGTGCCCGGTTCGCCGTCTGCCTTGTACAGCCAGTGGGCGGCGATGCCATTGTTGGCCATGGCCTCCATTTCCTCGGTGCGGATCTGCATTTCCAGAGGGATCCCGGAGCGCGCCTTGAGGGTGGTGTGCAGGCTCTGGTAGCCATTGGCCTTGGGAATGGCGATGTAATCCTTGAAGCGACCGGGAATCGGGGTGAAGTAATTGTGTACGGCGCCCAGCACCCGGTAGCAGGTGTCCACCCGGTCGACAATGATGCGGAAGCCGAACACATCCATGATGTCCGCGAACGGCTTGTGCTGTTCCTTCATCTTGGAATAGATGCTGAACAGGTGTTTTTCACGGCCCAGTACCCGCGCCTCAATACCTTCTTCTTCCAGGCAATGTTCCAGGCTGGTCTTGATGGTGGTGAGGATTTCCTTGCGGTTGCCGCGGGCCTTTTTCACGGCCTGACCAATCAGCTTGGCGCGCATGGGGTAGATGGCGTGGAAGGCCAGGTCTTCGTATTCCACCCGCATGTTGTACATGCCCAGCCGGAAGGCGATGGGCGCGTACAGTTCCAGGGTTTCGGTGGCAATGCGGCGGCGTTTTTCGGCGCGCATTACATGCAAGGTACGCATGTTGTGCAGGCGGTCGGCCAGCTTGATGAGGATGACGCGGATATCCCGGGTCATGGCCAGCATCATCTTGCGCAGGTTTTCCGCCTGTTGCTCGGCCTTGGACTCGAACTTGATCTGCGCAATCTTGGACACGCCGTCCACCAGCTCGGCCACTTCCTCGCTGAACTCTTCCGCCAGCTGTTCCTTGCTGTACGCGGTGTCTTCAATCACGTCGTGCAGCATGGCGGCCATGAGCGAGGCATGGTCCATGTGCATGTCGGTGAGGATATTGGCGACCGCCAGGGGATGGGTGATGTAAGGATCGCCGGTGCGACGGTACTGGCCTTCATGTGCCTTCTCGGCAAAATGATAAGCGCGTACGACCTGGCCGATCTGGTCGTCGTCCAGGTAACTGCGTAGCCGTTTTTCCAGATTATGGATGGTGGGCAAAAGTCCTCGTCACGCCCTTGGCGGGTTAGCTAGTGAGATTCACTCTTAGCTTAGATTTGAGGACGAGCTTTGTCTATGACAAGGAGGCAGGTTGTCGTACAGAGAGAGGGGGCCAATCGGTAAAGCGGGGAGGGGCTTGGGCAGTGAGACGCAAACCCCCGTGGGGGATTTGCGCCAAACCGGATGTTACTCGCCGAAAGACTGGGTCAGCAGCGCCAGTTCGTCCACATCGGCACTGCGGTCAGCCATGGGGTTATCCACGGATTCGGCAGTCACGTGACCTTCTGCGATTTCACGCAGGGCAACCACGGTGGGCTTGTCATTTTCCCAGGCCACGCGCGGCTCCTTGCCGCCAGTCTGCAATTGACGGGCGCGCTTGCCAGCTACCAGTACCAGCTCGAAGCGGTTATCCAGTTGTTCCAGGCAATCTTCTACGGTTACACGTGCCATGCTGTTCTCCTACAGGTGGGTGCTGCCAGCGGGCAACACCACAATAATTCGCAAGGCGGGGATTTTAATGGCGAAAAGCTGATCAGTCCAGTGCCGGCGGGCGGTGCTTGTGTCCTGGGGTGGGGGCGTCCCGGAGAAGGCAGCCCCGTAGCAGCCCATGCTCGCATGGCGATCCGGGCGACAGCGAGGCTGTGGGAGCCTGCCTGCAGGCAGGCTCCCACAGCATATTTTGACCACCATTCTGTAGGAGCTCCTCTCGAGGGGCGAACCTCTCGGTTCTAAGCCACATGAGCCTTCGTCCCTCGAGAGGAACTCCTACAGAAGGAAGGGGATTCTCACGGACAAGCCGTTCCCCCCTAGCGTGTTGCCAGCAGATTCTCCAGCACCGGCTCCAGGCGCACGCTTTGGCGGCGAGTATCCAGCCGGCGGGCTTCGACGATAGCCTCCAGCTCATACAGGGCACGGTTGAAGTCATCGTTAACGATCAGGAAATCGAACTCGCCATAGTGGCTCATCTCGTCCTGGGCGCCGTCCAGGCGTCGCTGGATCACGTCTTCGTCATCCGTATCCCGGCCGCGCAGGCGCTCGGCCAGCACTTCAATGGAGGGCGGCAGGATAAAAATGCTCACGGACTCCGGCATCTGCTTGCGGATCTGGGCGGCACCCTGCCAGTCAATTTCCAGAATCACATCTTCGCCGCCGTGGAGCGTCTGCTTCACCCAGTCAGAACTGGTGCCATACAGGTTGCCGAACACCTCGGCATGCTCCAGGAAGCGGCCCTGCTCCACCTGACGTACAAAGGTGTCCCGGTCGGTGAAGTGGTAGTTCACCCCATCCTCTTCGCCGGGGCGAATCGGGCGGGTGGTGTGGGACACGGACGGACGCAGCTGGGCCAGCTTGTCCACCAGCGCGGCTACCAGGCTGGTCTTGCCGGCGCCAGACGGGGCGGAAACGATATAAAGAGTGCCTTTGTCGGCCATACGCGCAGAGTCCTGTGATCCCGGGTAAAGGGCGCATTATAGGGGGAAGCTGGCGGACAGTCATTTCGGGAGATGTCGCAGGCTTTACGCGGCGCGGTGGGCGTCGGCCTGCAGGCGATTTTGCCGACCTCTTGGCGAGCAGGCGCCGCGGCCACTGTGTGGGTAGCGGATTTTGCCTGCTGGGCGTGCCTAAAAAAGCCCGCCAAAGGCGGGCTCAAGATGGCGAGATAACAACATTTCAGGCGGCAACGCTTCGTCAGATCAGGACACCGGCAGGGGTCGGCCGTAGACCACCTTGTTGGTCATGCGGGTAATCAGATCAGCCTTCTTGCCCTTGATGCGACGGCGGGCCTCTATCTGGGACGGGATCCAGCGCAGATGCACAGGGACAAACTTCATGGCGGTGCGGATCAGGCGCACATCGAAGTCGAATTTCTTCTGCACGCTCGGAGTGATCGCCGGCATGCCAAAGGGCTCGCGCAGGGATTCCGGCAGCAGCACAGAGGTATGAATACGGTGGCGATTGAGGAACGGAATCAGCCAGCTGCGCATGGTGAACAGATAATCCACCAGCTCGCGACCCACCTTGCCCACCGCCAACAGATCGGAATCCACCACGTCATTGAACCAGGCCACGTAGGCGTCCCAGTTTTCCGGCATGGCGTCTTCGGGGATGCCGAACAGATAAGCGAACAGCCTGGATTCCTCGTAATACTGCTCGCGCTCGGCCTGGCTCAGTGCCCCATAAAACAACTCGTGCACACGCAGGGCGATGATCCACAGGGTGGCATGTACCCACAGCAGCGCTTCCACCTGATTGGCGAAGTACTCGGACTTCTTCCTGGTGCGGCCGGTGGACTCGGAGACCTGGCCGGTAATCCTGGCGTGGATGTTGTGCACCCGCACCGCAGATTCCAGCACCTGGTCCAGGTTGCCAAACACCATGGAGTGCACATTCAGGAAGGTGCGTTGCAGCCGGCCCATGGGATCGGTCTGGGTCTGGGAATGTTGATCAATGGCCTGGGCCACCCACGGGTGGGCCAGCTGCAGCAGGTTGGCGGCGCCGGCACCAAACATCACCGAGATATTGCCGTGGATCTTCCATGCCATGGAGTCCGGGCCATACAGCCCAATTTCCGGGTCCAGCACACGCTGGGTCATTACCTCCAACTGTTTCTGGAGAGACTCCTTGGTGACGGTCTGGTGAAGCGCCTTGTTGTTGGTATAAGCGTTGTTCCTGGTCTGGGTTTGCATGCGTTCTCCTCCATGTATTGGGTGCAGCGTAGAGGCGCAGCTCTGCCTTGTTTTGATACAGATCAAATTTATTGTCTCAATCTGCTGTATGGAAACATTTTCCGCGCGGTTGGTGACCGTGAAAGCCGGTGAAAGTAGACAGTGAAAGGCGCAATATGGCGCAAATCACATTCATTCGGTTGGTGCTCCCTGTATGCGTCACAGTCCTGTTTCCGCCACCGTGGATTTCAATGAAGACGGTCTTCAGCACGGGTTTCTCAAATTGCCCCACTCCCATGATGGCTCCGCCTGGGGTCATGTGATGACCCCGATCACGGTGGTGCGCAATGGCGAGGGGCCGACGGTGCTGCTCACCGGCGGCAACCATGGTGATGAATACGAAGGCATTACCGCATTATTGAAACTGGCCAACCGGCTAACGCCGGAACAGATCAGCGGCCGGGTGATCATCATTCCCATGCTCAATCACCCGGCGGTGCTTAATGGCTCGCGTACTTCGCCTTTGGATGGCGGCAACCTGAACCGCAGCTTCCCCGGTAACCCGGCGGGCACACTCACTGAAAAGCTGGCGGACTATCTGACCCGTTATCTGGTGCCCCTTAGCGACGTGGTGCTGGATATCCACTCCGGCGGCAAGACTCTGGACCTGCTGCCCTTTGCCGCCACCCACCGCATGGCCGACAAGGATTTCGAAGCGCGCTGCCTGGCCGGTGCCGCCGCCTTCGGCGCACCGTACACCCTGTACATGGCCGAGCTGGAAGGGGATGTGCTGTTCGACAGCGCGGTGGAGGGGCAGGGCAAGGTATTCATCAGCACTGAACTGCGCGGCGGTGGCACCACCACCCCGGAGACTATCGCCATCGCCGAGCGCGGTATCGACAACGTGCTGCGTTACTCAGGGGTGTTGCCTGGTGATGTGGAGACGCTGCCATTACAGGCGCTGGAAATTCCCGATGGCGATGCCTACCGGGTCAGTGAACATGAAGGGATTCTGGAATTTATTGTGGCGTTGGGTGACTGGATCAAGGAAGGCGACGTCATCGCCCGCATCTACGACCTGCATCGCACCGGCGCACCGCCAAAAGAATACCGCGCCCCCTACGACGCCATGCTCATCGGCCGCCGCCACCCGGCGCTGATCAATGTGGGCGACACCTTCGCGGTGCTGGCGGTGAAGCGCTAGCGCCAAGGGTTGGTGTTGCCCCTGTGGGAAGTCTGCCTGCAGACGATGGTGCGGTTGGCAATGCTCTATCGCGTGCAGGCAAGCTCCCACAGAAAATTCTGATCCGCCGTCTCCCGTAGGAGCCCCTCTCGAGGGGCGAACCTTCCGGCTCGAAATTAAAAAACCTTCGTCCCTCAAGAGGAACTCCTACAGCAGATGGAACCGTAGGAGCCCTCTGTGCCCTTTAGGGTATGCCTGCAGGCGATCTTTGATTTTCGAAACTCGCCACTCGCGACTATTTTTTTACCGATTCAAATCCTTCCAGCGCTTCTCCTCCGCCTTCCTTAACCCCCGCTCCTGATCCAGAATCGCCTTCCAGTGCGCCACCATCTCGCCCTCTGCCAAACCCGGCAACGCCTCATACAGCGCCATCAATTCCTGTTTCAGCGCCGTAATTTTCGCCGAATCATTGCCGGTCACGGTGGTGTTGTTGTCAGGGTGATACATGGTCCCGAACGCCAAATAATTCGCCTGTGCATCGGTCAAAGAATACACCCCGTTCGGCCCGCCACCCCAGTCATGGGTAGTGGCATCGTCTTCACCATCATCTTCCCAGATACACAAATGACAGATCTCATAGGCATCCCGCCGCTCCAGCGTCGGATAACCGCAACAGGGGCAGGGCACTCTCACCACCTGGGTGCGCTTGTTCAGCCGCACATCAATGCCCAGTCCACCAAACAGCGCGCGCCGCCGATTCAGCACCGCCTGATTCTCATCCGTCCACACAGGAGTTCGCATCGCACTCTTCAGACCCAGTCAAAGAGCCCCCATTAAACACCAGACCCAAGAATCAAACATAGACCTTACCGATGGCTGTAGGCACCGGTTATTCGCTGCGCTCACCCCCTTCGGGGCCGTCTTCGACGTTCCTGCGCTTCGCTTGGTGAGCTGCGAACCCGAGCCTCAGCGAGGGGAATATCTTTCGGTAAAAGGTGCAAACTCAGTCCCCTGCACTGAAACAGTTACGGCAAGCTGTACTCCACCTTGCAGCCATGCAGTTTCAGAACATCACCCGCATCCACGTCAGACGCATAATCGGAACTGACCATCAACGTATAGGCAAACTGGGTATTGTCGATGATCAGATCATTCGGCTCCGGTGTGTTTGGCGCGCCTGTGATGGTCTGCAGGCCTACGTTAATAGAGTTCTGAGAAATACGGTAAATCACATCCAGATTCGCCGTGCTCAGGTCCAGGCGTCGCAAGGATACATTGGAAAAGAAGGTGTCCTCGGTGGTGCCGTAGATGTTGTCATTTACCAGGCAGGACAGACCACTGACGGTTGCCCCTTGAGGTAAATGAAGCGGCGCGGACATCTGGCAGCCAACCGACTTCGCCCAGAAAAGATCAAAATACGCGTAGGTCCCAAGGCGGTTCATCTGACAATCCGAGCTGGGGTTGGTATTGGCCCGCCACTCCGAAAAAGCATACGCCGACAACGACACCGCGCCATCCGGCAGCTTCGCTTCCAGATCGGTAATGCGCTGATCGTTATCGTCCACCGCCGACTTCACCGCAGTGAAGTTGCCGTTCACTTCTTCCGCCTTGGCCGGTGTGTTAGGCACAAAGGTGGTCAGCCCGGTGACCTCCGTCGCCCCGGCCGAGCCCGCCAGCGCTAACGCCAGCACGCCATTCACTGCCTGTATCATTGGTAACCGTTTCATTGCCATTCCCCCTCATTCCAGTTGCTGGTGTTCCATTCCGCACCGGTGCTGTTGTCGGGTGTGGGTGCGCTGGCTGGCGGCGGCGAATCCGAGCCGGATGAACCGCCGCAGCCACTCAATAACAACAGACAGGCACACAGAGCACCGGCCAAACCGGCGCGTTTGCGTTGAGATCGTTTCATGTTGCCCCCGTGGGTTTCCTTGGCATGCGGTATTGCCTTCCGCCACCGTAAAGCGGTGAGTAAAGACTCGCTAACGAGGCGGTCACAGTTTGGGGGGAGGGCTAAAACTGATTGTCATGCGAGTGCGTAGACAATGGCTGTAAGCCATATAAGAAGATCAAGTCAGATATGGCTGGCAGGCCGGGGGGCTTGTGATAAGGTTCACACACAATAATGAACAGCCTTCAGGCACGGAATGCCAAGGCAGAAAAAGGGGATGGGGATGCCGGATTGTCCATTTTGTGCAGAGCCTGCCGCACTGGCGGGGGTATCGAGCTGCATAACGCCCTGGCCTATGTCCGCGAAGAGAAATACCCGGTCACCTCCTGATCATCCCCCGCCGCCACGCCGAAGACTGGTTCAGCCTCACCCCGGATGAACAGGCCGCCATTACCCAGCTGATCAATCAGGCCAAAAAGTATTTGAGCCGAAACGATTTCTGGAAATAAATAAATCAAGAGGAACAGCTCGTGCCAGTACCCGATTTCCAATCCGTCATGCGCCCCATGCTTGTCTCCATCAACGATGGCAGCCCGAAGCTCATGGCCGATGTGCTGGAAGACGTGTGTCAGCACTTTCAGCTCTCCGAGGATGAGCGCGCTCAGCGCCTTCCCTCCGGCAAGCAGACCTATATAAAGAACCGGGTGGGTTGGGCGCGCACGTACATGAAGAAGGCCGGGTTGCTCACCAGTCCGGGCAAGGGGCTGATTCAGATCACCGAGCGGGGCCGGCAGGCCATGGAGGAGTGCCCGGAGCGGATTACCGTGCGCTACCTGAAGAAGTATCAGGAGTTCGTGGATTTCCACACCCATACCCCCAGCGAAGACAAGACCGAGCAGCCCGAGGCCGAGACCAGTAACGAGACACCGGATGAACAGCTGCAGCAGGCCCATGCCTCGCTCATGGATTCCCTGGCCGATGAGCTGCTGGACACCATTACCGCCGCCACCCCAGGCTTCTTCGAGAAACTGGTGGTGGATCTGATGCTGGCCATGGGCTACGGGGGCTCCCGGGAAGATGCCGGGCAAGCCACCCGCTACACCAGCGATGGCGGTATCGACGGCATCATCAAGGAAGACCCGCTGGGTCTGGACGTGATCTACCTGCAGGCCAAGCGCTATACCGAAAAAGGCGTGGGTCGTCCGGAGGTACAGGCTTTTGCCGGGGCGCTGGACATGCAGCGGGCCCGCAAGGGGGTGTTTATCACCACCTCCAAATTCAGCGCTGATGCCCGCGAGTATGTGGGCCTGATCGAAAAGAAGATCGTACTCATCGACGGCCAGGAACTGGCCAAACTGATGATACAGTACAACCTGGGTGTGGGGATCAAGGAAACCTACGCCGTGAAGCAGATCGACAGCGACTACTTCAACGAAGAATAACCGGCCACGCTGGCCACCAAACTGCCCAGCGGGCGAACCTGATCATACCGAGAAGCCTTAATGACCCAAAAGCTCACCCTGCAACAACTCGAATCCTTCCTCTGGGAAAGCTGCGATATCCTTCACGGCACAGTGGATTCAAACGAATACAAGACCTACATCTTTGGTATGTTGTTCCTCAAGCGCCTGTCCGATGCGTTTGAAGAGGCCCAGGAGAAGGTTGTCGAGTATTACCTGGGCAAGGGCAAGACCCAGTTGCAGGCCGAAGCATTGGCCGACGACGAGGATGAGTACGACAAGACATTCTACATTCCTCCGCAGGCACGTTGGGGATCTATCAAAGACCTGAAACACGACATCGGTGCAGAGCTCAACAAGGCCACCGAGGCCATTGAAGAATATAATCCCACGCTTGAAGGCGTGTTGGTTGCTATCGATTTCAACATCAAAAACAAGATAACTGATAAAAAGCTGCAGGATCTGCTCAGTCACTTCGGTCGGTATCGGCTTAGAAACGAAGACTTCGAGCGCACCGATTTGCTCGGCACCGCCTACGAATACCTGATAAAGAAGTTTGCCGACAGCGCCGGCAAGAAGGGCGGCGAGTTCTATACCCCTTCGGAAGTGGTGCAGTTGCTGGTGTCCCTGCTCAAGCCCCACGCCGGCATGCGCATCTACGATCCCACCGCCGGTTCCGGCGGTATGCTGGTGCAAACCCGCAACTACCTGGCCACCCACGGCGAAAACCCGTCCAACCTGTCGCTCTACGGGCAGGAGATGAACCTGAACACCTGGGCCATCTGCAAGATGAACATGTTCCTGCACGGGGTCTACAGCGCCGACATCAAGAAGGGCGACACCCTGCGCGAGCCGCAGCACACCGAAGCCGGCGCGCTGATGACCTTCGACCGGGTGATCGCCAATCCCCCCTTCAGCCTGAAGAAGTGGGGCAAGGAAGAGGCCGACAGCGATGCCTATGGCCGCTTCCCCTACGGCACTCCACCCAAGGACGCCGGCGACCTGGCCTTCGTCCAGCACATGATCGCCAGCCTCAATGCCGAAGGCATGATGGGCGTGGTCATGCCCCACGGCGTGCTGTTCCGGGGCTCCAGTGAAAAGGCGATCCGCCAGGGCATCCTCAACGACGACCTGCTGGAAGCCGTCATCGGCCTGCCCGCCGCCCTGTTCTATGGCACCGGCATCCCCGCCTGCCTGCTGATCATCAACAAGGCCAAGCCCGCAGAGCGGAAGGGCAAGGTGCTGTTTATCAACAGCGAGCTGGAATACGAAGAGGGCAAGAACCAGAACAAGCTGCGCCAGCAGGATATCGACAAGATCGTCCACACCTTCGAGCACTTCGAGGAGATCAAGCGCTATTCCAAAGTGGTAGCGCTGGCGGAGATCGAGGAAAACGATTTCAACCTCAACATCCGCCGCTACGCCGACACCAGCCCGCCCCCGGAAATCTTCGACGTGCGCGCCATTCTCCACGGCGGCATCCCGGTGCGGGAAGTGGAAAGCGAGTATATCCGCGAAGAGATTCTGGAAGACTTCGATGTGTCTGCGGTGTTTGTGAAGCGGGACGAAGGAGAGCCCTCAGCGAATGGAGACTATTACGACTTCAAGCCGGAGATCGACAGCAAAGAAGCCATCCGGGATACCGTGGGTGAGGTTGATGCCAAGGTCATTAGCCAGCTGGAGCGCTGGTGGGACAAGTATCGGGTGTCTCTCAGTGAGCTCGATGCCCAGGTGGCGGAAGCGGAAAGCGTGATGAAGGGCTATCTGCAGGAGCTGGGGTATGAGTAGTACAGTTCCGGAAGGTTGGAGTGCCGTTAGTTTGGGTGATTTATGTACGTTTTCTGGTGGGAACGCCTTTAAAGATAAGTATCAAGGAGTTAGGAGCGGGCAATATCCTTTCATAAAAGTAAGTGACATGAATTTGGAAGGGAATGAGCGTTTTATAATCAAGGCATCAAACTGGATAAATGAAGAAATTCGCTCAGAAGCCAAGGTTAAACTTTTTCCATCGAAGTCAGTGGTTTTTGCCAAAGTTGGAGCGGCCCTACTGCTTAATCGGAGGAGAATACTCACGCGGCAAACAGCTATTGATAACAATATGATGGCAGCCATTCCGAATTCTGATGACGATAACTTTCTGTATTACGTTCTTCAGGATGTTGACTTAGGGGAAATTGTTCAAGGTGGCGCACTGCCATCTGTTAATCAGTCGCAAATGAAAGATATTCCTGCGCTGGTTCCCCCTTTCCCCGAACAACAAAAAATCGCAGCCATCCTGTCCTCCGTCGATGACGTGATCGAAAAAACACGCGCACAGATCGACAAGCTGAAAGACCTGAAAACCGGCATGATGCAGGAGCTGTTGGCCAAAGGCATTGGGCATGCCGCGTTCAAGGATTCGCCGGTGGGGCGGATTCCGGAGGGGTGGAGGGTGCTCCGAATAGGTGAGCTTTTATCGGAGCGAAAGCAGAAGGGTGAGGATGGTCTGCCAATCTATTCCGTTCTTATGGATGGGGGAATGGTTCCTAGAAGTACAGTGGAAAGGCGTGTTGCTTCTGAGCTGGAGTCTAGTGACAACCGTTTGGTTCGAAAAGGTGATCTAGCCTATAACATGATGCGGATGTGGCAAGGTGCTTCAGGTATTGCGCCCACGGATTGTCTGGTCAGTCCAGCCTATGTGGTTTGCTACCCCTCTAAGGATATTGATTCTGATTTTCTTGGTTACATGCTGAAAATGCCTTCAGCAATACAGATGCTTAGACGGTATTCACAAGGACTTACCAGTGACAGGCTCAGACTATATTTCGAGCATTTTAAGTTCATTGGTTTTGCAATTCCTCCTGTAGAGGAGCAGCGGCGTATCGCGAGTATTTTAAGAGCTATAGATGATGATATTGCCAAGAAAAATGCTCAGCTTTCAGGCCGTGAGGCACTTAAGAAGGCCCTAATGCAAGACCTGCTCACCGGCAAGGTCAGAGTCAACGTCGATAACAAGGAGAACGCAGTCGCCTGATCGGCGTGACTGCCCGTTATGTTTCAGGACGAAGCCGAAAAAGTCGAAATTCCTGCTATTGCGCAGCTAAAGCAGCAAGGCTGGGCCTTTGTGCCCGGTGCCGAGTTGGCACCGGGGCAGTCGGGGGATGAGCGCAGCTATTACCGCGATGTGGTGCTGGTAAAACGGCTGGAAGCCGCCCTGCGCCGCTTGAACCCGTGGATCAGCGAGGAAAACCTGCGCAAGGTGCTACGGGAGTTTACCCACCCCAATTTCGCTGGCCTGATTGAATACAATCAGGCCCTGTGGGAAATGCTCTGCTGCACTGGCGATCACGCGCTTTCGGTGGAGCAGGATCTGGGCGCGGGCCGCAAGGGCCAGACCGTCACCGTGGTGGATTTCGACAACCCGGCCAATAACGACTTTCTCTGCACCAGCCAGTTCAAGGTAGAAGGCGCGACCCAGAACATCATTCCCGACATTGTCTGTTTCGTGAATGGCCTGCCGCTGGCGGTGATCGAGTGCAAATCCCCCTATGTGGCCGATGCCATTGGCGAGGGCATCAACCAGCTACGCCGCTACGCCAACCTGCGCCGCCCGGAAGATGACGAAGGGGCGCAGAAGCTGTTCTGGTATAACCAGTTGATGGTGTCCACCTGCCGGGATCAGGCCCGGGTCGGCACCATCAGTTCCATGGCCCAGCATTACGGTGACTGGAAGGATGCTTACCCCTATACCGATGCGGATATCCGTGGGTTGCTGGCGAAGCTGGAGGCAGGGAGCGTAGCGACGGACGGGAATGCCGCCAGCAAGGTTGAAGATGTGCCGTCCACGGCGTATCTGGAACAGGCGAAAGCCATGGCGGCAGGGAACGGCGCAGGCGAAGCCAGTCAGGGCGATATCACCGCCCAGCAGCGCCTGCTCATGGGCATGTTCAGCCACGACACCTTCCTGGATCTGATTCGCAATTTCATCCTGTTCGAACCAGTGGAAGGTCGCCTGATCAAGAAGGTGGCCCGTTACCAGCAGTACCGGGCGGTGAACAAGGTGATTGAGCGCCTCAAGCACGGCACCACCCGCAAGGAAAAATCCGGGGTGGTGTGGCACACCCAGGGCTCGGGCAAGTCGCTGACCATGGTCATGCTGGCGGTGAAGATGCGCCGCGACCCGGAACTGCAGAAGTACAAGCTGGTGTTTGTCACCGACCGTACCCAGCTGGACAGCCAGCTCTCCGCCACCTTCCGCGATGCCCAGAACGAAACCATCTACAACGCCAGTTCGGTGGCCAAGCTGAAGGAGCTTTTGACCAAGGATGCCTCTGACATTGTCACTGCCATGGTGCAAAAGTTTCAGGATGCGGAGGCGGAAGGCGACTTTACTGACCTGAACCCCAGCGACAAGATCATCGTGCTGGCTGACGAGGCCCATCGCACCCAGTTCGGCGGCCTGGCCGCCACCATCAACGCGGCCCTGCCCAATGCCCCCAAGATCGGCTTCACCGGCACCCCGCTGCTGAAGACCCAGAAGATGGATCAGGCTTTTGGCGGCTACATTGACCAGTACAAGATCAATGAGGCGGTGGAAGACGGCGCCACGGTGCGCATCATCTACGAAGGCCGACAGGCCCAGACTCAGGTGGTGGGCGAATCCCTGGACAAGTTGTTCGACGAGTACTTCAAGGACAAGAGCGACGACGAGAAGCGCGAGATCAAGAAGAAGTACGGGGTAGAGCGGGCGGTGCGCGAAGCCCCGGCGCGGATTCGCTGGGTGTGCCTGGATCTGCTCAAGCACTACCGGGAGCATATCCAACCCAACGGCTTCAAGGCCATGATCGTGGTGGGCAGTCGCCATGCGGCTACGGTGTACAAGAAGACCCTGGATGAGCTGGGCGCGCCACTGTCTGAGGTGATTATCAGTGGCAGCCACAATGATCCGGGCTATATCGCCCAGTACACCGACAAGACCCAACAGAAGCAGGCCATTGAGGCCTTCAAGAAGCCCCTGAACGAGAACCCGCTGGCCTTCCTGATCGTGAAGGACATGCTGCTCACCGGCTTCGATGCCCCCATTGCCCAGGTGATGTACATTGACCGCAGCCTGAAGGATCACACCCTGATGCAGGCCATTGCGCGGGTGAACAGAACCTACAAGGGGAAGCAGGCGGGCTTTGTGGTGGATTACTACGGCCTCTCTGATTGCCTCACCGAGGCGCTGGAGCAGTTCAGCAGTGATGACGTGGAAGGCACCTATGTCACCCTCAAGGACGAGATCCCCAAGCTGAAGGCGACCCATACGCGGGTGGCGCAGGTGTTCAGTGGTTTGAAAGGCTCGGATGTTGATGACTATGTCCTGTTCCTCAAGGACGAAGACATCCGCCAACAGTTCGAGCTGGCTTACAAGCGCTTCGCCCGGCAGATGGACGTGGTGCTGCCCGACCCGGCGGCCAAGCCGTTTATTCCTGACCTGAAGCTGTGGGGCAAGGTGCAGAACGCCGCCCGCAACCGCTACCGCGACCCGGGCCTGAATATCGCCGATGCCGGCGAGAAGGTACGGCAACTGGTGGATGAGCACATCATCAGCACCGGCGTTGATCCGAAGATCCCGCCGGTGGACTTGATGGCCGCCAACTTCCGCGAATCCGTTGAGCAGATCAAATCCCCGGAATCCCGTGCTTCCGAGATCGAGAGCGCCATCAAGCATCACATCACCGTGAAGCTGGATGATGACCCGGAATACTACAAGTCCCTGAGCCTGCGCCTGCGTGACATCATCGAGAAGACCAACGGCAAGTGGGAGCAGCAGCTGGAGCTGTTGCTGGATATGGTTGGCTCCCTGGAAAGCGACCACAAACAGGCCGCCGAAGACTTGGGGCTGACCGAGACTGAGTTGGCCTTCTATAACATCCTCATGGCCGAAGTGGCTCGGCACAGTGGAGACGAGGTGGTGAGCGAAAGCGTCGAGGATGAGATCAAGACCACCACCCAGGCGCTGGTGGAGATGTTCGACGAAGCCACCCAGATCGTGGATTTCTTCAAGAAAGGCGAAGAGATCAAACGCATGAAGAAAGCCATCAAGCGGGCGATCCTGGACTGCAGTTTTGGTGACAAGGCGATAGTAAATGTGGTGCAGGAGCGGTTTATGGATCTGGCGAAGACGAAGTTTCGGTGATGGCCAAGCCTCTGCCGTAGGAGCGTCGCTGGCGGCGCGATCAGCAACACTGGAATCGCGCCGCCAGCGACGCTCCTACGGAGAGAATTCGGATATAACTAATTGAAATACAAGGAGCCAAGGATGGCTTTGTATGCTGATGGACTGTTGCTGACAGTCGATGACTTGCCGCTATACGCGAATCGCGTATACTTGGGTTCGAGCACCTCATGAAGGCGCTGTTTGTCGAGCTGCCGCCCTTCAGCCGCCACCGGGCGGACTACCTGAAAGACGAGGAATACCGGCTGCTCCAGGCCATGTTGCTGGAATCGCCCAATATGGGCGATGTAATTCAGGGCACCGGCGGGCTGCGCAAGGTGCGCTGGGTAGACAAGAAGCGCAACAAGGGCAAACGTGGCGGGGTGCGGATCATCTATTACTGGTACGCCGGTGGCGCCCAGTTCTGGTTGTTCACCCTGTATGGCAAGGATGAGGCAACCGATTTAACCGCCGACCAGAAGAAAGCCCTCAAGGCGCTGCTGGCGCGTGAGGTGGAGGCGAGACGCCATGGCAAAGAAGGCTGACAACAAACGCGATATCTTCGGTGAACTGACCGAAGGCTTTGAGGCGTTGCAGGACGCACGGCAGGGCAAGCAAACCCTGCAAACCACCGAGCTGGAATTGAAAGACCCGGTGGAGATCACCGCTGCCGAAATCCGTTCGCTACGGGAAAGCCTGAAAGTCTCCCGTCCGATCTTCGCCAACATGCTGCGCATGAGTGTGCGCACTCTGGAGCGCTGGGAGCAGGACCGTGGCAAGCCGGACCAGGGCTCAGCTACCCTGATGCGCCTGATTCAGCGCCACCCGGAAACGCTGGAATGGATCAGAGAGCTATAACTTGACGCGCCCTGAATTTATCGACGGCAATGGCTTCATCGCGGAAGTGATCCGCACACGTCGCCGTAAGTCTGCCGATATTCGTGTGGAGGAAGGGGCAGTGTCGGTGGTGGTGCCGGTAGACACTTCACTGGAGCGCATCGACGAGCTTCTGGCGTCCAAGCGCCGCTGGATCAAGGAAAAGATCACCCTCCACCAGGACATGACCCCGCCCGGCAACAAGCGCTACGTTTCCGGCGAATCCTTCTCTTACCTCGGTCGCAACTACCGCCTGAAAGTGAAAAAAGGCCCCTTCGCCCCGGTGAAGTTGGTGCAGGGCCGCCTGGTCGTGTCCGTGCCCCAGGGCGCGGAACAACCCCACATGATCCGCAACGCCCTGATCCGCTGGTACAAGCGTCAGGCCGAAAAGAAGCTAAAAGAAAAAGTCGCCCGCTGGGCACCGCAGGTAGGTGTTGCTGTGCCGGATGTGTCTATCAAAACCTTCAAATCCCGCTGGGGAAGTTGCACCGCCAAAGGCGAGCTGCAATTCAACTGGCAGATAATGATGGCACAGAACCGGATGGTGGATTACGTGGTGGTTCATGAGTTGTGTCATTTGATTCGCCATGATCACTCGCCACAGTTTTGGGCAGAGGTGGGCCGGGTGCTGCCGGATTATGAGGAATGCCGGGAATGGTTGAAGCGGCATGGGCATGTGGTGGCGATTTAAGGCTCTATTTATTCGGGATTATAGAAAAACAAGAAAAAATGAAAGGGGAATGTTGTGAGTGTTGATGGGGGAGCCATGTCGGAGGAGGCAGTAGCCGAAGAAATAAAATTGGCGTCAGGGAAGTCGATCAGCGCAATTTTTAGCCCGGCCAAACGAGCAAGGAACTATCAGCTTGGTGTGTCATGGTGGTCTTACCCCATCCATTGCCTGGTCTGGCTGCTTTTCTTGGTCATCATCGTGGCCACAATCTATTTTGCTTTTGAATCAGGCGTCATGGGGATCAGTATTGCCGAGATTATGATGTGGGGTTTTTCTCTCTATGTGATTATTTTTATGTTGATGTCGGCCTCAAGAGACAAGAGGCTTTCTGGTGCGAGGAAGTTTGGTTTCTATTTTTCCTACGTAAGTGCTTGCGTTCTGAAGGCACTTTGGGTTTCCACTGTTCTATTTCTTACTGCTATGTGGGTGGGGGTTGCTCGTGATCCTTTGCTGGTAGGGTCAATTCATGGCTCTGTTGATATGGAAGTAGGCGGGTACTGGTTTGATGATATGGATTTCGTATCCTCCATGGTCTTCTGGCTTGTTCTTTATATGGGGTTTTCGGGAAGGAGAGCGGGGAATGAATAAACTAACTGCTTTTTTCTTGCTGTTGGCCTCTCTGCCTTGTGAGTCGGCAGAAATTGGCGGCGGTGACGTGCCTCTCTGGGAGCGTTGCTACGAATTGGTAGAACTGGATAACAATGTGGGCGGCATGTTTACCACATCCTTGAAGGAGTCGGCCTATGCCGGGTCCTGCTCTGGTGCGCTGAAAACCCTTTATGCAATGAGCGCCTATACTGATTATCGCTGTGAGATATTTGACACATTGAAAGCGGCAAATGTCGTGGTGAACAGGAAAGTTGAAACAGTAAACGAAGCCTTGAAGCTTCTTTGTTGGTGGGAGCCATGAACCGATCATTGGCTTCTGTTGCCAGGGATAAACTTGGCCGAGATATCCCTGAAACGCTCAGGAATGAGATCAATAGTGTTTTCAGAGCAAGGAAAGAAAAGAAGTCCGATCCTGAGCTCAAGAAATGGCTGGGTCTTGTTCTGAGAGAACGAGTTGGCTCGAACAGAAAGGATGTTCAGGCTGGCTACGAGGCTTCGGTTTCCAACGCCTTGGTATTGATTTACCTGTTAGGTAGCGGGGTTAAGTCACGACAGTTCATTACCGCCAAGCATGCATTATCCAGGTTTTCATCAAGAATTTTTTCCAATCTGATTGATGAGTCGGTTAGTGCCATACGGGAATCATCAAAGGCGAGAGGCTTTGAGTTCGCGGTTCTTGGTGTGGTTCCGGAAAAGCATGAGAAAATCATCGAGCATTTGCTTTATGACGATTTTGATATTTTGAGGGATCATCTTCCCTCTCCGTTCGAAGGGGAAGGCCTTTCCGTCATTGCTGCACATTATGACCAGAGCATTCCGTGGTCTGAGTATCGAGAAGTCTACGATCAGGCCGAAGATTTATTCCACGCTGGGGACTTGCTTCGCTGTATCTCTTCGCTGGAGCAATTAATAAAAGAAAGTATCGTCCGGATCCCTGTGGCTGAGCGTTTGCTTGATCAGGCTCGCTCCAGACGTGCCGAGCATGAAGAGTTAAGGACGATTTTGGGGAAAATCTGAAAAGGGTGTTGTTTGTGCGGCGCACAAACCGAATCTGTCTCCATTGATCACATGGAGACAGATAATGAACACTTCAAAGTTCAGTGAAACTAATGAGTTGCCCTGTTTGATGGGGGTTCCTGACTGCTACCGTCAGGCTGTTATGAGTTTGCTGGAGGCGTTTGAGCAAGGCCGGAATCCCTATGAGCTGGGGGCACGCAAAGTCCGTGCCTTAAAGGGCGTATGGCGTTTCAGGATTGGCCGGAAGTACCGTCTTCTCTGCTGGGAAGAAGATGATGGCCAACGGCAATTCGAGCTGGTGACACGTCAAGCGCTTGAAAGCGCGATTGCACGAAGATGAATCCCATTTCCAAAGGAGAAACATCATGACTGCAATTGCAATGTTTGACCCCAAACTGGCATTGCCTGTCCTTAATCAGCTTCACCCAGTGGTTGTCGGGCTGGATTTTTCGCGTCTCAAGCATAAGTACACGACAGGTGAGGAGCCTGAAATGGCTGAGGCAGAATGGGACTTCGGTGAGCAGGAATACCGCCGCTTCCTTTCTCTGAAAGCATGGTACCCCTCTGTTGAATTAGTGCCGAACAAGCTGGTGGACAAGGTATGGCATGCGCATATCCTCGATACCATGGCCTATGCCAAGGATTGTGAGACGGTGTTCGGCTACTTTATGCACCATTTCCCCTACTTCGGTATTTATGGCAAAGAGGACTATCAACAGCTTGTGACGGCGTTTGACAAGACCTGTGCGCTGTATGAGCGCCACTTTGGTCATTATCCAGACAAGTCGCAGTTCCAAGCCATGCGTTGCGCGGGCCACGCCTGTCATGTGCCGACTGAGTGTGCATGCCGCACACCAGAGGCGTGTAAGTAGTATGGGAGAAGAGCAGGCATGGCCTGCTCTTTCTGTCTAGCAGTTTAATATCCTTCGTGAATAGTGCTTTTCCTTAAGCCTCTCATCCGTTTACTTCCTCCATGAAGTCCAGCGCCCCCTGCTGGCGAATCACTCTTCGATGTTGTTCCCACAGTTCGCTGATGCGTTCCTGGTTGAGTTGTTGTCGGTCCACCAGTACCCGGGTGTTGAGTTCGCCGACGGCCATGGGGCTGGGCACTTTGCTGAACACGAACTGGTTGCTGATCAGGTCCAGGAAGGGGCCGGCTTTGCTGGTGGGCATGATGAAGATCAGTTGTAGCCCCAGGGTGTTGGTGAGGTAGTTGATGACGCTCTTGGAGCGGCTTTCGTCCATGTGCATGAAGGCTTCGTCGACGATGACCATGCGCAGGTGGCTGTCGCCTTCGTTGAAGCGGAAGGCGCTGGTGATGGCGGCGGCGCGGATGATGTAGGCCGGGGTTTCCAGTTGCCCGCCGGAGCCGGTGCCGTACTGGCTGAGGCTGATGGGCTGTTTGCCCTGCGGGTGCTTGAGGATGTCGTACTGGCGGTAGCGGCGGTAGTCGCTGATGCGTTCCAGTTCGCGCAGGGCCTGCTGTTCGTCGCCATCCAGCAGCAGGTTGAGCAGGCGGTCGCGCACGGCTTCGGCTTTTGCTGACAGGGGCGTGTCGAACAGGCTGGTGCCGTCGCCCAGGTTGGGGATGTCGATGACTTCCTTGAAGAAGTGCCAGTACTCCCGGTACTCGGGAATCCACTGCCATTCGAAGGAGAACCGTTCCCGGTCGGCGCCGAACTGGTGGTGTTCCAGTTCGCTGTTAAGACTCTTGAGGACACGCTCGCCATCCTGAATGGCCTGGTGGATCTGGCTGCACAGGTCGCTGACGAAGGTGGTGTTGAAGGTGTCGCGCAGGCTGTTCAGTTTTTCCTGTTTTTCCAGCAGCACGTTGTTGCGCAGCCGGTTGTGCAGGTTGTCCAGTTGCTGGTGGAGGCTCTGGATGTGGCCGAAGAACGGCGCGCTGTGAAGGGTGTCGGCGCTGTCGGCCAGAATCTGATCGGCGGGCTGGGCCTGCTGGTTGTACTGGTTGAGGGTTTTCTCCAGGGCCACGGCGGTTTTGGTGAGCTGCTCGGTGAGCGCCGCTTCTTCGGCAATGAAGTCGATGTCGCCGTGGGCCTGTTGCAGGCGTTCATCCATGGCGGCGATGCGCGGTTCCACATCCAGGCCCGGCCAGTATTTTGTGCAGCCGTGCAGGTTGGCTTCGGCCTGGTCCTGTTCGTCCTGGAAGTGTTCGCTCTGGTCGGCCAGCTTGCTGATGAGTTTGCTGCAGGCGTCGAGTTTTTCGCTGAGCTTGCCGTTCTCTTCGGTGAGGGTTTTCTGCCGGGCTTCCAGTTCCTGATGCAGGGCCTTGGCCTGCTGCTGTTTTTCCTGCAGTTCTTCGTGGTCGCTCAGGTCCAAGGTGTCGAGGGCTTTCTCGGTTTCCTGTAGCTGGCGTTGGGCGTCCAGCAACTGGGTGGCGGTGCTGACCCAGTTGAGCGGCTTGAAGGTTTTCACCTGGGTGTGCAGTTGCTTCACGGCCTGATAGCTGTCGGCGGCGCGCTGGTAGTTTTCCTGCAGTTCCATGAGCGCGTTGCGCTGGGCGTGCAGGTTGCGTTCGCGGGCGGCTTCGCCGAATACCAGCTGGCTGTCGTCGAGATCGCAGCGGAACATGGCGTAACCGCCGGAGCCCAGACCATCGGCGGTGATGCCACGGCGGGTGCTGCGGAGTGCTTCGGCGTCTTCCACACACACCACGCTGCCGTAGGAGGCTTTCAGGTAGTGCTCGGCGGTGCGGTGGCTGAAGCGCAGGGCGTGGAACAGGGAGTCGTCCGGCAGATGCATTTTTTCTGCATCGCGGCGGGCCTGTTCGCCTTGAATGACGCGGGCGCGGTTGCGTTGTTTGCCGCTGAGGCGGCGGACGATGCGGATGGCTTCCGCTTCGTAGCTCGGTTCCACCAGAATGCCGAAGCGGGCGCCGCCGATGTAGCCTTCGATGGCCATCTGCCAGTCCGGGTCTTGCACTTCCACGTGATCACACAGCACCCGCGGTTCGGCCTGCGGGCATTCCTGTTTGATGGCGTGGATGGCGATCTCCACATCCTGGGGGTAGTTCACCCGTTTGGATTCCAGGTTGCGGATCTGTTGTTCGATTTTCTTTTGTTGCTGGTCCAGGGTGTCCAGGTTCTGGCCGCGTTTGCTGACCAATCGATCCAGCCGTTCGGCCACGGAGCTGGCTTCCTGGCCGGGCTTGTCCGCGCGTTCGCTGTGCAGTTGCTCGGCCAGTTGATTGTGCAGCTGTTGTTCGCTGCGCACCCGGGTGAGGCCGTCTTCCAGCGGTGACAGGTCGATCCAGTCCCGCGCCAGCATCTGATTGAGATCCGGCAGGGCGTTGCTCTGTTCGGCCAGTAGCGCCTTGCTGGTGCTGCGCCAGTGTTTGCTGGCGAAGCTGGGCAGTTCCAGTTCGATGCTGTGGCGGGCCAGCAGGTTCTGGATGTTGCGCAGGGCTTCCAGGTTGGCGTTGCGTTGCTGGTCCTGTTCCAGCAGCGGGCGGGCGCCTTCCTGTAATTGTTTTGTGAGCTGGTCGCGCTGCTGTTCCAGTTGCTGTTTGTCGCGCAGGGCGGGGATGCCGAGGATGCGCGCTTCCAGTTCCACCCGTTCGTTGTGGGCCTGGTCCAGGCGCTGTTGCACCTGCTCCGCTTCTTCGCGGTTGCCTTCGTGTTGCTGGCGGAGTTGGTTCTGTTCTTCCTTCTTTTCCAGATACTGTTTCTGGTTGCGCTGGAATTGTTGCGCGGCGGCGCCGTAGGCCTGGGTGGTGCGTTCCAGCCAGGTGTCCAGGTAGGTGCTGGTGTGGCTTTGGGCCTGGGCCAGCAGCGTGACGTTCTGCTGCAGTTGTTCCGCTTCTTCGGCCATGCCGTGGACGGTGCGCATGAGGTCGCGGATGCGGCGCAGGGTGTCGCCCATGTCGTGGGGCTCGAGCACTTCGCTGGCGACAAACTGGTTGATGGACTCCACCGGTTTGTAGGCCATGAAGCGGGCGAAGGTGCGCGCCGCGTTTTTGGCTTCCTGTTGCGAGACCGCATCGCGTTTGCCGCGCAGGGCACCGTACAGGCGGGCCAGGTACTGGCCTTTCTTTTCGTAGGTTTCCACGTTCTTTTTGCCGAACTGCTGGCGTAGCTGGTTCGCAATGTCGGTGATCGGCACGGTGGCTTTTTCGCCGCCGTATTCGCGCACGAAGTGGGACAGGTTGAGCATTTCGCCGGGGACGATCATCAACAGCAGGTCGTTCTGGCGGGCCTGGGCGCTGCTGCCGGCCTTGTCCAGATGGGCGCGCACGCCGATGACGGCGGTGAAGGGTTCGGCGCTTTCGCCCTTGGTGGGGTGGAACACCCCGGCGATGTAGCCGTCGCTGTCGTAGGGGCGGGCGTAGGCGCCGTCGTCACAGCCGAGCACGTAGGAGGCCAGGGTGCGCACCTGTTTTCCGCCGCGGCCGCGCTGGGTGGTTTCGTCCTGCCCCGGGTTGTAGTTGAACAGGTTGTCGTGGGCGGCGGTCATCAGGGTTTGCAGGGCGTCGGCGGCGGTGGTCTTGCCGGAGCCGTTGCCGCCGGAGAACAGGTTCACCGGGCCGTATTCCAGTTCGCCGGGGGGCAGGTTGCCCCAGTTGACGGTGATGGAGCGTTTTAAATACATGGGGCGGCCTGTGTGCGGTAAACGGTTGCTGTAGGAGCGTCGCTGGCGGCGCGATATTGGACGTTGGGAATCGCGCCGCGAGCGACGCTCCTACGGAAAGAATGGTTGGGGAAATCGCCTGCAGGCAGGCTCCTACGGGAGGGGTTGGTCGTGTTCATTCTTTTTCCTCCGCGTCGGTTTCGTCTTCGGCGTCGTCGTTGCTTGCGGGTTTGTTGTCGTCGCCGAGGAGTTGGGCGAGGACGGTGTCGGTGACCAGGCTGGTGATGTCGGGGCGGATGATGAGCCAGCTTTCGCTGTCTTCCAGGTTGCCGTCGCCGGCGCTGCGGATCAGGCGCAGTTGGCGTAGGCGGCGGAACAGGGCGTCGCGCTCGGTGCGGCCTTCCGGGAGCGGGCGGCCGAGCAGGTTTTTGCTGGCCAGGTTGATGGCTTCCAAGGGCAGGGTGGCCTGGCCGTGTTCGTCGATCTGGCCGTCGCGCAGGGATTTGTCGTACTCGGCGCGCAGCACCAGGATCAGGGCCACTTCCTGCTGGCTCAGGCGGTTGCGCAGGCCGCTGTTGAAGCCGTCGTCCAGATCGCTTTCGCCGGGAATCTCGGCGCCGGGCGGGAACAGCCGCAGGGCGGTGAAGCGGCGTTCGTGGTGCAGGCGAATGTGCAGCACGCTGAGGTAGTCTTCCACCAGCTCGGGGATCTGCAGGTAGCGGTCGTAGAGTTCCGCTTCCTTTTTGCTTTCGTCACGGCACAGCACGCCGTGATCCAGCAGGCGGATCATCAGCTCGGAGAATTGCGCGGGGGTCACGCCCCGTGCCTCCAGGGCCTCATTCAGGGCGTGTTGCAGAGGTTGTTGTGAGGGTGCTTGGGTCATCGTGTTCCAGTTCCAGCAGGAAGCCATCGCGACGCACAAAGTAGTGTTCGTCGGTGATGGGATCGGTCTCGGTGATGCGCAGGCGGAAGCCGGCGGCACCGTGGTCGGCGCTGCCCAGTTCGATCACGTGGCTCAGGGCCAGCAGGTCGCGGGCGTTGTTGATGGGCAGGTCGCGGTTGTCGATGCGGCGGCTGGCGCCGAGGGCATCGCGCAGGTAATCCCGTAGTGCGCCACCGTTGATATTGAAGGCTTTTTCCAGCAGTTGCTGGGTGGCCAGATCGCGCAGGGTGGCCGCGTCCGGCTCGTCCAGTTCCACCATGCGGCTGTGCACCACGCGCTGGCTGCGTTGTTCGCGCAGGCGTACCTGGGCCGGGTCGATCAACCCCAGGTGCAGGCTGGCCAGAGTGTCGCCGGCCTGTTGCAGGCGGGCGTTGTAAGTCTCTTCGTCCAGCTCGGTGAGTGCCTTGCACACCCCGACGATGTCGTTGTGCTTCTGGCTGTGCAGGTAGCTGAGCTGGCGGATGATGATGTCGGCGCGGCGGGTAAAACCCTGCAGGGTGCGGCGCAGGGCCGGCAGCATGATTTCCGAGGCGTTGCGCATGCGCGTGTCGATGCTGTCCAGCAGCTGGAACAGCACGGAGGCATCCTGGCTGACGATCAGATCCGGGGCCAGCCGTCGCAGTTCGTTTTCGGCGTTGGCTTTCCAGGTCTTGGGCTTGCGCTTGATCTGTTCGATGGTGGTGCGGATGCGGTCGCGGTGCTTTTCCACGCTGTCCGCGGACATGCGGATGGCCACATCGGGCTGGAAGCGCTTTTCCATGAAGTCGAAGAACTGGTCGCTGGCCTGCTGCACCAGTTGCTGGGCTTCCACTTCCTTCACCAGTTCCCGTTTGCGCTCTTCCAGCTCGGCGATGATGTCGGTGAAGTCGGCGATGATGCGCTCGGAATGTTCATGGGCATCGAGCAGGTCATAGACCTCGCCGCGGTCCACGAAGGCGGCCAGGGCGTTGAGGGTGTTGCGGGTGTTGCGATGCCGGGTGCGCACGCTGCGCCCATCCACTTCGGCCAGGGTCTGGGTGAACAGGCGACCGGTGCGGCTGAACGGGTAGGTGGACTGGAAGGAGGCGTCGTCCTTGTCCCGCTTCAGCCAGCCGTGTTCCACCAGCAGGTTGAGAATCCAGCCGGCCTGTTCGCGGTTGTTGCGAAAGCGGGTGTTGTCTTCGTCGCCGTCCAGCAGTGGCGCCCGTTCCAGGGCTTCGCTGAACACATCCAGCACCTGGTCACGCTTGAGGGATTCGCCGTAGTCCGCCTGGGCGCTGTAGAGCCTCTCGTGCAACAGACGCAGGCACTCGACTACCTGTTCGCGGTATTTGCCGGTGAGGGGCTTGAAGAACTGGGCGCGCTCGTCGCTGAAGAACATGGCTCGCTTTTATGGGGTAATGGCCCGTTGGGGTAATGGGCCATTTAATCAGGTTGGGGCAGGGGCTCCAAGGGGCTTGTGGCCGTTATTCGATGTTCTGGATCTGCTCGCGCATCTGTTCGATGAGCACCTTGAGTTCCACGGCGGCGGCGGTGGTTTCGCTGTCCACGGACTTGCTGCCCAGGGTGTTGGCTTCGCGGTTGAGTTCCTGCATGAGGAAATCCAGGCGCCGACCGATGTGGCCGCCTTTCTTGACGATGCGGCGCACTTCGCTGACGTGGGTGACGAGACGGTCCAGTTCTTCGTCCACGTCCATTTTCTGGGCCAGCATGACCAGTTCCTGCTCCAGGCGGTCCGGGTCCGGGGATTCCACCACGTCCTGAATGCGTTTGCGCAGGCGCTCACGCTGGGCCTCTTTGATGCGCGGGATGGCCGCCTTGACGATCTCCACCTGCTTTTCGATGCCGTCCAGACGCTCCGTGATCATTTTGCCGAGCTGTTCGCCTTCCCGGGCACGGGTGTCGATGAGGGCCTTGAGGGCGTCATCCAGCAGGCTCAGGGCTTCTTTCTGCAGCAGTTCCACGTCCAGCTCCTGAGTGCTGAGTACGCCGGGGTAGCGGAGAACTTCCATGGGGTTGACTTGCCCGGAGTGCTGGACCAGATCGCCCACCCGACGGGACACGTCGGAGAGTTTTTTTACCAGCTCTTCGTTGAGTTCCAGCTCCACGTCGCTGTCGATCTGTTGGTAGCGCAGGGTGATTTCCACCTTGCCGCGGGCCAGGGCCTGACGGCATTTCTCCCGGGCGCCGTTTTCCACCGCGCGCAGGGTGTCCGGCAGGCGCGGGCTGATTTCCAGGTAGCGGTGATTCACGGATTTGATCTCCCAGGCCAGGCTGAAGCCTTCCAGGTGACGGTCGGCGCGGGCAAAGGCGGTCATGCTGCAGATCATGGGTGAACCTCGTTGTTGGCCATGGAATGGGCGCGGCCCGGTGTCTGGGCTGCAGGAGCCTGCAGGCAGGCTCCTACGGCATGAAAAACCGTGGGCGGTGCCGGGGTCTCTAGTCTAGTCGTAACGGGGGACGGTGCAAGGAAGGCATTGTCGCCGGTGTTTGCTACAATGGCCGGCCTTTCGTTTTCAATGTTTCAGGAGATCCCATGCGTCCTTCCGGTCGAGCTACTGATGAGCTGCGTGAACTGAGCTTTACCCGCAATTACACCGTTCATGCTGAGGGAAGTGTGCTGGTGGCGTTCGGGAATACCAAGGTGCTGTGTACTGCCTCCGTGGAAGAGGGCGTGCCGCGCTTTCTCAAAGGCAAGGGGCAGGGCTGGCTGACCGCCGAATACGGCATGCTGCCGCGTTCCACCCACACCCGGTCCGGCCGGGAAGCGTCCCGCGGCAAGCAGGGTGGCCGTACCCTGGAAATTCAGCGTTTGATCGGCCGCTCCCTGCGGGCAGCGGTGGATCTGAGCAAGCTGGGTGAGCGCACCATTTATCTGGATTGTGATGTGCTTCAGGCAGACGGTGGTACCCGTACGGCGTCTATTTCAGGAGCCTGCGTAGCGCTGGTGGATGCCCTGACCCATTTGCTGGAAACCAAGAAGATCAAGGAAGACCCGCTCAATGGTCTGGTCGGCGCGGTGTCTGTGGGTGTTTACAAGGACACCCCGGTGCTGGATCTGGACTACGCTGAGGACTCCAATGCGGGCACCGACATGAATGTGGTCATGACCCAGCAAGGCGGCTTTATCGAGATCCAGGGCTCTGCAGAAGGGGCGCCCTTTACCCGTGAGCAGTCCGATTCGCTGCTGGGTCTGGCCGAGAAAGGCATCAACGAGATCATCAAGGCACAACAAGACACGCTGGGTTGGTAAGGCATGAGCATGAAGAACTACAAGAAGCATTTCCTGCGTTTCGCCCAGGAGCGTGAGGCGCTGAAGTTCGGTGAGTTTACCCTCAAATCCGGCCGGGTCAGTCCCTACTTCTTCAATGCGGGCACCTTCAATACCGGCGAGGCACTGGCGCGGCTGGGCCGCTATTATGCGGATGCCATCGTGGCGTCCGGGCAGCAGTATGACATGCTGTTCGGCCCGGCCTATAAAGGCATCCCGCTGGTGGCGGCGGTATCCGTGGCGCTGGCTGAGCACCATGGCATCGACATGCCCTGGGCCTTCAACCGCAAGGAAGCCAAGGATCACGGTGAGGGCGGCTGGCTGGTGGGTTCGCCCTTGCAGGGTCGGGTGCTGGTGATTGATGATGTGATTACCGCAGGGACGGCCATCCGTGAAGTGGCGGCCCTGTTCGAGAAGACCGAGGCCACCATGGCGGGGGTCATGGTGGCGCTGGATCGTCAGGAAAAAGGTAATGGGGAGCTTTCCGCGATTCAGGAGGTCGAAAAGACGTTGGGGGTGCCGGTGGGCAGTATCGTCAGCATGGGCGATATTATCGACTGGCTTGAGCAGCAACCTGATAGCGAGGCGAGAGTGGCGCAGATGCGCAACTACCGGGAGCGCTACGGAGTGGAATAACAATGAAACAACTTGTCCTGGTGCTGGCGCTGGCCCTGTCAGCCCCGCTGTGGGCCCGGTCAGGGAAGCTGGCAAGTGAAGTGATGCCGCAAGGCGCCTATTTCCGTCATGTCAGCCCGGATGGGGTGGTACATCTCAACCGTACCCTGAGAACCGAAGCTATCCAGAATGGCTATCAACTGCTGGATGCCCACGGCCGGGTGCTGGAAGAAGTGGAAGGGGTTGAGCTGAATGACGAAGAGGCCCGTGAGTTGCGTATGCAGCAAGCGCGGCAGGCCCGTGAGGACAAGGAGCTTCTGCGGCTTTATGCCGGCCCGGAAGATGCGGTCCGTGCCCGTGATCGCAAGATTGATGCCCTGGAACTGAGCATCAGTTACGAGGAAAACAATCTGGCCCAGCTGCAGATGAAGCTGGATGACGAGATTGCTACTGCGGCACGTAGCGAGCGCGCTGGGCGAGAGGTTCCTGATGGTGTTCAGAATGCGATTGATCGCCTCAAGCGCCAGATCAGCAATTCGGAGGCCAAGCTGAAGGGCTTTGATCATGAGATCGAGGATGTGAACAAGGAATACACCCCCATTATCGAACGGCTGACCGCGATCGAGAACGGCAAGTAGTCACGGCGGTATCCAACAGGCTTCACGCGGCAGGCTCGCGGTGAAGGGGATGCAGCGCAACGAAAAGAGGCCGCACCCGGAGTTTGGGTGCGGCCTCTTTTGTTTTGGGGGAGCATATTGGGCGTTTCGGGTTGCCGATCCCCAGGGGAAACGCAGCTGGATATCGCCGCAGGAGCCTGCAGGCAGGCTCCTGCGGGTGGGGTGTTCGTGCCGCCTTACCGGAACAGCGTGGGCACCAGCAGTTCCCACTGTGCCGGCCAGTCCTGGCTGGGCTTTTGTTTGAAGCCGGAGCGAACAAACTGGGCAATGCGACCTTCCACCACGGCCAGCAACAGGTTGGCGGTGATGGTGGGGGTGGCGATGGTGCGCAGGCCTTCCTTGAATTCGGCATCGCGCAGTACTTGCTTGACCTGGTTTTCCACCCGGTCATAAAACTGCTGGATGCGCTGGTGCAGGCGTTCGTTTTCCCCGGTGAGGGCATCGCCGGTGAGCAGCCGGGTGATGCCCGGATTGCGTTCGGTGAAGGCCAGCATCAGGGTAAGGATCTGTTCCACCTGGGCGGTGGCATTGCCTTCTTCGGTGATGCGGTTGATGCGCGAAAAAATGGCATCTTCGATAAAGCTGATCAGGCCTTCGAACATTTTCGCCTTGCTGGGAAAATGCCGGTACAGCGCCGCTTCGGATACCCCCACTTCCCGTGCCAGCCCGGCGGTGGTGATCCGTCCTCCTGGACCGGCTTCGAGCATGTGGGCGAGCGACTGCAGAATCTGCTCTTTGCGCGACGGTTTTTTTTCAGTCATGAAATGTCGTTCCCGTTTTTTTAGCTACAAGCGACAAGCTTCAAGCTGCAACGCGAGTGTGGCTAGAGGTATATCACATGCCATGCCCGCGCCCAACGATCCCGGGCTTGTTACTGCGGTTTGTTTTTGCGTGTTGTAGCGGCGCTTCGTCTTCTTTGTGCGGCAATCCCCTTTGCCGTAGAAAAAGCTGCAAGCTACAAACAAGCCTCAAGCTACAAGGCGCGGGGCGGGTGTTTTGTTGTTCCGCCGCCCTTGCCCGCGTCCGAATCTTTTTCGCGGGCAGTGAGTGAATTAAACCCGAGGTCCTTTTCCGCGTTGTAGCTTGAAGCTTGTAGCTTGTTTAGTCCTTGCTGATCAGCGTACCGATACCCTTGTCGGTGAGAATTTCCAGCAAGACCGCGTGAGACACCCGGCCATCGATGATGTGCGAAGTGTGCACGCCGTTCTGTACCGCTTCCAGGGCGCAGCCGATCTTGGGCAGCATGCCGCCGTGGATGGTGCCATCCTTGATCAGGGCGTTGACCCGGTCGGTGGTCAGGCCGGTGAGCACCTGGCCCTGCTTGTCTTTCAGGCCAGCCACATTGGTGAGCAGGATCAGCTTTTCGGCGCGCAGCACTTCAGCTACCTTGCCGGCCACCAGGTCGGCATTGATGTTGTAGCTGACGCCTTCGTCGTCGACTCCGATGGGGGCGATGACGGGAATGAAATCGCTGCCGGCAAACAGGTCGATAACCCGGGTGTCGATGCCCTGCACTTCACCCACATGACCGATGTCGATGATCTCGGAGGTCTTCAGGGCCGGGTTGTCTTCGTCCTGGGCCTTGAGCAGCATTTTGCGGGCCCTGATCAGTCGCCCGTCCTTGCCGGTGAGGCCAATGGCCTGGCCACCGTTATGCTGGATCAGGTTGACGATGTCCTTGTTGACCAGGCCGCCGAGCACCATCTGTACCACGTCCATGGTCTCGCGGTCGGTGACGCGCATGCCCTGGATGAATTTGGATTCTTTCCCGAGGCGCTCCAGCAAGCTGCCGATCTGGGGACCGCCACCATGGACAATCACCGGGTTGATGCCCACCTGTTTCATCATCACCACGTCACGGGCGAAGCTGTTTTTCAGCTCCTCGTTTTCCATGGCGTTGCCGCCGTACTTGATCACGACGGTGGTGCCGGCAAAGCGCTGAATATAAGGCAGCGCTTCGATCAGAACGCGGGCGATGTCATGCGCGCTGGTGGTGTCCATTACTTCTCCTCGGGGGATTGGCGGTAGCCGGGGAAGTTTAAACTTTCAACTCCTCAGCCGCACGATTCTACCTCAAAACGGGATCTCAAGGCTCTCGTCTACCGCCTTGAGCTGGTTACGGAACATGGTTTTCACACGTTGCAGGGATTCTTCATCGCGGCCTTCAAAACGAGTGACCAGTGAGGCGGTGGTGTTGGAAGCGCGCACCAGGCCCCAGCCATCGGGGAAGTCCACCCGCAGGCCATCAATGGTGGTAGGTCGGCCACCGGGAAATCTTTCGGCACGGGCGCTGAGTGCTTCCACCAGATCAAATTTACGCTCTTCGTCCACGTCGATGTACAGGGCCGGGGTGGTAATGCCGGTTTTCAGTTCGCTGAATACCTGGCTGGCCGGATCGTCCAGCAATGACAGGATTTCCAGCAGGCGCGCACCGGCGTACATGCCATCGTCACAACCGAACCAGCGATCCGCAAAGAACAGGTGGCCGCTGATTTCTCCGGCCAGCGGTGCGCCGGTTTCTTTCATCTTGGCCTTGATCAGGGAGTGGCCGGTCTTGTACATCAGTGGACGGCCACCACTCTTGCGGATCACTGCAGGCAGGGCACGGGTGCATTTCACGTCAAAGAGGATGTCTGCACCCGGGGAACGGCTGAGTACGTCGCGGGCGAACAGCATCATCAGCCGGTCCGGCCAGATGATTTCGCCGCGGTTGGTGACCACTGCTACCCGGTCGCCATCGCCATCAAAGGCCAGGCCCAGGTCCAGCTGTTCGCTATCCACCAGGCGGATCAGGTCGGCCAGGTTGTCAGGGTTGCCTGGATCCGGGGCATGGTTGGGGAAGTTGCCGTCGATCTCGGTGTACAGGGCGGACACTTCGCAGCCCAGCTGGGTGAACAGTTTCGGTGCCAGTTCACCGGCTGCGCCATTGCCGCAGTCGATGCCGATCTTCAACGGGCGGGCCAGCACGATGTCGTTGGTCACGTCGGTGAGGTAGCGGTCTGTGATGTCCAGTTCCTGCTCTTTCCCCTGGCCTTCGTTGAAGTCGCCCTTGGCAATGCGTGCCTGGATGCCCTGAATGCGGTCGCCATAAAGGGTGTCGCCGTTAATAACGATTTTCATGCCGTTGTGGCTGGGCGGGTTGTGGCTGCCGGTAACCATGACTCCGCTGCGGGTTTCCAGCACTTCCGTGGCGTAGTAAAGCACCGGGCTGGGCACCAGTCCGAGATTGATTACGTCACGTCCGGATTCGATCAGGCCCTTGATCAGCGAGCGAGTCAGTTCCGGGCTGGATAGACGGCCATCGCGGGCCACCACCACGGTTTGCTGGCCAGCTTCGCTGGCTTCGGTGCCAATGGCGCGGCCGAGCAGGTAGGCGGCCTGGGCGGTGAGTGTGACCCCTGCCACGCCGCGTATGTCATAGGCGCGGAAGATTTCATCCGGCAGGGTTTCGCCCTTGCTGTCGTCCACCAGCAGGATGCTGTCGTCGTCACTTTCTTCCACCACCATGGGCTCGCTGGGCTGCGTGGCCTTGTTGGTCGCGGGTTGGGTGTGACGGCTGCGCAGCTTGTTGGCGGTTTTGGCCTGAGCCTCGGTGACCGATCGAAACAGACTGAAATGGAAGCGGTTGCGGGCGGTGACGCCGGGTTGGCGACCCAGCTCGTCGTTGTAGCGAATGAGTTCGGCGGCGTCCTGGCGCAGGGCGCGCACCAGCAGGCGGTTGACTACCAGGGTAACGGCCAGCAGCGCAATCAGGGACAGCCCGAGAGCGGTGGCGGCGAGCAGGAACAGGTTGCTGCCGGGCGTGGGCAGGGTGAAGCTCACGGATACCGGGCCGGCATTGGCGGTGGCCATGGCGCCATTGGCTTGCTGGGCGCTGTTGAAGATGTCGGTGCCGCGGTATTTGATGTTCACCTGGGTGCCTTCGGGGACGCCGGCCTGGATCAGGGTGCTGAGTGATGCCAGTGAGCGGGTCAGCAGGAGGATGCCGTTGTCGTTTGCCGCGGCCCGGGCGATCACCAGTTCCGGCGGCTTGCCGGAAATCATGGCCGGGGCCGGCTGTTTGCCCAGACGAATCTGTTTGATCATTTCCTGGGCGGTATAGCTGAGGTTATCCACGTTGCTGTCACGGCGGGGAAGCAGGGTCAGGGTGGCATCTGATAACCACAGGTGGGGGGTGGCGTTGAGACTGGCGGCATTGCCCTCGCTCAGGGCCTGGTTTACATCCGGGCGTTGGCTGATCAGGGTCAGCTGCTGCTGGGTGTCGGTGAGATAGCCATTGACCTGCTGGGCCAGTGCGCCGGCCACCATGGTGGCCTGGGACTGCTGTTGCTGTTGCAGTGCACTGCTGTTTAGCCAGGTGTAAAGCGCCGCAATGCTGCCGGCGACGGCCAGCATGCCGGTGAGCATCAGTGGCAGCAGCTGTTTCATGGCGCTGGTGGTGTGTTTGTCGGTGGCGCCCTTGTTATTGTTGTTTTCCATATCCCCCTCCCAAAGCCGTTATGGCTGAAAAGCGTAATTATTGTCGGCCGCTGTGTCCGAAGCCGCCACTGCCGCGTTCCGTGCTGGTGAAAGTGTCTACCTGTTCCAGTTGAACCTGCATGACTGGCACGATCACCAGCTGTGCGATTCGTTCCCCGGGCTCGACGGTGAAGGGCTGCTGGCCACGATTCCAGCAGGACACCATCAGTTCACCCTGGTAGTCGGAATCGATCAGCCCCACCAGGTTGCCCAGTACGATGCCGTGTTTGTGGCCCAGCCCGGAGCGCGGCAGGATCATGCCGGCGTAGCCCGGGTCGCTGATATAGATAGACATGCCGGTGGGCAGCAACTGGGTGTCACCGGGGGCCAGGGTCAGGGGCTCCTTGACCATGGCACGCAGGTCGAGGCCGGCGGAGCCTTCGGTGGCGTAGTGGGGCAGCGGAATGTTGTCGCCAAGACGCGGATCGAGAACGCGGTACTGCAGTTTCATGGATCAGTTCCTGCTTGCCGGAAGCCTGATGCTTGATGCCTGACGCAAAAAGCCCGTCGCCGCCGGACCGTTAATGGGGGGTGGTCACCCGTGAATGCCAACCCGTTATTATGTTCGTAATACTGGATGCCGAAAGTCTGACGATGCAGCCGTCAGGCTTGTGGCGTCATCAATCCTTATACCTGATCGCAATCAGTTCAATAAGCTGTTTGGCAATCTGGGCCTTGGAAGCCAGCGGCAACACCTTGTGGCCGCCGGGCCAGATCACGGTGAGGGCGTTGTTGTCGCTGTTGAAACCCACGTTGCTGCCGGACACGTCGTTGGTGGCGATCATGTCCAGTTTCTTGTTGACCAGTTTGCCCTGGGCGTAGGCCATCACGTCCTGGGTTTCCGCGGCGAAGCCCACGGTGAAGGGACGCTTTTCGTGTTCGGCCACGGAGGCAACGATGTCCGGGTTTTTCACCAGGGTGAGGTGAATTTCCTCGGTGGATTTCTTGATCTTGTGATCGGCGGTGACGGTGGGGCGGTAGTCCGCCACGGCGGCGGTGGCGATGAACACATCGCAGCCGTCGCTGACCACCTGCATGCAGGCATCAAACATGTCCACGGCGCGGTTCACGTCAATGCGGGTCACCCGGTTGGGCGTGGGCAGGTTCACCGGCCCGGCGATCAGGGTGACACGGGCACCGGCCTCGGCGGCGGCTTCCGCCAGGGCAAAGCCCATTTTCCCGGAGCTCTTGTTGGTGATGTAGCGCACCGGGTCGATGGCTTCCCGGGTGGGGCCGGCGGTGATCACCACGTGCTTGCCAGTGAGCAGTTCGTAATCGAACACGTCAGCGGCCTGCTCAATGATTTCCATGGGCTCGAGCATGCGCCCGGCACCCACATCGCCGCAGGCCTGGCTGCCGGAACCGGGGCCGAAGACGTGTACGCCCTTTTCCTGGAGCATCAGCAGGTTTTGCTGGGTGCTTTTATCGGCCCACATCTGCTGGTTCATGGCCGGGGCGATGGCGATGGGGGCGCCGGTGGCCAGACACAGGGTGTTGAGCAGGTCGTTGCCGTGGCCGTGGGCCAGTCGCGCCATGAAGTTGGCGGACGCCGGGGCGATCAGCACCAGATCCGCCCAGCGGGCCAGCTCGATATGCCCCATGGCGGCTTCGGCGGCCGGGTCCAGCAGGGTGGTGTGCACCGGGTTGCCGGACAGGGCCTGCATGGTCAGCGGGGTGATGAATTCACAGGCACCCTGGGTCATGACCACCCGGACCTGGGCGCCGGCGTCCTGCAGGCGGCGCACCAGATCGGCGGCCTTGTAAGCTGCGATACCGCCGGTTACCCCCAGCAGGATGCGTTTGTTGACCAGTCGTTGCATGCGAAAACCCTTAAATGGCTGACGGCAATCATGGCAAATCTCCCCTGCCAGCGCTGCCCCGAAAGTGCTACTAATTTCAGCCGCATAGGGTAGCACTCAATATGATGCGCATCACGCATTGACGCTGATTGCTGGATGCCTGGGGACATACGAGAAGATCCGGGGTTTCCAGCCTGCGGTGGCTGTGGGTTGATCAGCAGGTGTGGAGAGCTGTGGTGTGTATGCCTGCCAGTTTCGTGGGGGGAAGGGCGAGTTTTTCAGGCTGGCCGTTAACAGGACTAGGGAAAGTCATGGCGATTACAGATTGGCCGACGGATGAGCGGCCGAGGGAGAAGTTACTGGCGCGTGGCGCAGAGGCGCTCAGTGATGCGGAGTTGCTGGCCATTTTTCTGCGAACCGGGCAGCAGGGGATAACAGCGGTGGATCTGGCGCGGCGGCAACTGTCCGCCGGTGGCGGATTGCGCGCCATGCTGGACAGCAGTCCTGAGGCCATGGCGCGGCTGCCGGGCATGGGGACGGCGCGCCGGGCCCTGTTGCTGGCAGCGCTGGAGCTGGGACGGCGCTATCTGGCCGAGCCTCTGGAGCGCGGCCTGCCGCTGGATAATCCGGACAAGGCCGGGCAATTGCTTACGGCCCGGTTGCGCGGGCTGCCCTATGAAGTGTTTGCCTGTCTGTTCCTGGATAACAAGCACCGGCTGATTGCCTATGAGCAGCTGTTCCAGGGCACCATAGATGCGGCGGCGGTGTATCCCCGGGAAGTGCTGCGCCGGGCCATGGAGCATAATGCCGCTGCGGTGATCCTGGCCCATAATCATCCTTCCGGGGTGGCCGAACCCAGCCAGTCGGACCACGCGATTACCCGGCGCCTGGTAGAAGCTTTGGCGCTGGTGGACATCCGGGTGCTGGATCATCTGGTAATTGGCGATGGGGGCTGGGTGTCCCTGGCGGCCCGTGGGGCGGTGTAGACAGTTGGAATGCGGCGAGGGTCGATCTCTACCGTTTGGAAGGTTGCTCGCCGCTAAGCCCTTGAATGTTGGTGAATCGGGATCGGATTCCAAGATTGTGCTTGAATCTTGAGCGGTCCACTGGTATAAATCGCGCCTTTTCCGGGGCTCTACCGTCCCCGCAGGAAGATTTACGGAGCAAGACAATGTCCAAAGTTTGCCAGGTGACCGGTAAGCGCCCTGTAACGGGCAACAATATTTCGCATTCGCACATCAAGACGAAGCGTCGTTTTGAGCCGAATCTGCACCACCACCGTTTCTGGGTTGAGTCCGAGAAGCGTTTTGTTCGCCTGCGCGTCAGCTCCAAGGGCATGCGCATTATCGACAAGAAAGGTATTGATACCGTTCTGGCCGATATTCGTTCCCGCGGCGAACGCGTTTAAGACTGAATTTAAGGAGCTAACCCATGGCTGGTCCGATTCGTGAAAAGATCCGTCTGGTGTCCTCTGCTGGCACTGGTCACTTCTACACCACGACCAAAAACAAGCGTCTCCATCCTGAAAAGATGGAAACCAAGAAGTACGATCCGGTTGTGCGCAAGCACGTTGCCTACAAGGAAGCGAAGATCAAGTAATATTGATCATTGCTGCCTGGCAATACGGACAGAAAAAACCCGGCCTGGCCGGGTTTTTTTGTGTCTGCAGGAAAGTGGTCAGAAGGCGGGGTTCCTTCCCGCTTTTTTGCTTTCGAAGACCGACTCAATTATCTGCCCTTAACATATTTGCATTGCTTTGTCGCTGTGATCGTTATCACAAAAATGCATTCTTAACCGCTTGTCGTTCTTATAAAACCGGTGGGAAGCTGGTGCTGCGTAATTCTGGAACGGTGGTGTTAGCGTTTACGTGACGGAAACATGGATAACAGAATGCCTACGCAGCAATGGTTGAGCCTGTTTCCGTGGATGCCTAGCATATCAAAACGGCTTCATATGCAGACAAGACAGGTATACAAGGATGTCAATGGAGATTAATCATGAGTAGTTTGTCCCGAATTTATTATTCCCTTCTGGCGCGCTTATTTACCCGTATGCCGGGTCGTGCCCATGGTCAGCGTGGCGCCAGTGCGCTGGAATATATCGTGCTGGCCGCAGCTCTTATCATCATCATTGGTGTTGCACTGACTACAGTGGGTAGCGATGCCATAGAAACGGCCTTCACCGATCTCTTTGACGATGCCGCTGCGGGTGGCGGTGGCGGTGGTGGCGGTTGACGCCTGACCAGGCTGGACGTTCTGTTGTGAACATTCGTCGCCGGCAATTCGGTGCGGTAGCACTCGAATTCATCATGCTGTTTCCGTTCGTGGTGGCCATGTTGTATGGCGCGGCGGTGTACGGCCTTACCTTTTTTGCCCAATACAGGATGCAGAATGCGGTGGACGCGGCAGTGGCCACCGCCCTGTATCTGGATCGTTCTGCCTACGAAAGCGAAGCACTGTCCGCCGCCGTGACCCAGCGTGCCAATAATGCGTTGGCCGGGCTGGTGGCACAGCTGCCTCAGAGTCTGCGGAATCTTGATACGGATTCCGCCTGCGCTCTGGAGACAGTGGGCGGTATCGAAATGCTTCGCTGCGAGCTGGTTTATAGCAATTATGCGGCGAATCCCATTGCGCCGGCGTTGAATTTCGGCATGCTGGGGGAGTTCCCGCCATTACCTGCGCAACTGGATGTGGATGCAAGAGCCGCATTCTGAGCGGTCAGCATTGCGGAGTTTCTGGCGCGGGATAACAAATAAAACCGACAAGGATGTTCCGGAGAGAACATGGGATCGAGACTGTTGTACATGCTGCCCGCCCTGGTGGTGGCATTGGTTGCCCTGATACTGGCGGTGGTGGGGTTGAGTCGTGACCCGTCCCCTTCCCTGAAGGTGGCGCCGGAAGACAAGGATCGTGTCACACAGGAGCAACAGGCGCCGACATTTCGCTATTGGGTGGTGACGGAGAACCTTGCCATTGGCGATGTGCTGGATGAAGAATCCCTGGCGGTGGTGTCTTCCCCTGCTCCGATCGCCAATGTGCTGACCGCGGATGAAGAGGTGGTCGGTAAAGAATTACGCCAGTTTGCCCGTCCGGGCGAGCTGCTTTCCCGAAATCATCTGGAACCCGGCGGTACCCTGCCTGGCACCTTGCCGGCAGGGTACCGTGCGTTGGCGGTGGCCGTGGATGACGTGGTCATGGCAGGTGGGTTGGTGACGCCGGGTGATCTGGTGGATGTGGTGGTGGCCTTCCGCAAGGGCGATGGCGAGCGGGATAACCCGGCAGCCATGGTGCTGCTCAGCAATGTGCAGGTGCTGGCGGTGAAGGGAGCCATGGCGGAAGCCCAGTCTAACCAGGATCAAGAGCGGCAACGGCGCAACAATACCGTTGTGCTGGCGGTGCCCAGTGACAAGATGCCGGCGGTGTTGCTGGCGGAGGAGCAAGGGGCGCTGCGGCTGGCCGTGGTGGCCAGTGAGGACAAGAGTGTGGCAGCCGGAGGCCGTAGCAAGCCGGTGTATTACCGCGACCTGTTCCCCAGCAAGGCGCCCCCTGTGCGTCGTGCGGCACCGGGGCAACGGGTGGAAGTTTACGAAGGATCGGATTCGAGGAGCACCTATGTGCGTTAGCAGGCTGTTCAGATTGGCCATGATGGTGCTGGTGTCGGTATGGCTGATGCCGGCCCAGGCGGAAGGTCTCGCCGGGTCCATGCGCGTGGCGCCGGGAGACCAGAAGGTGCTGACCTTTCCATCGGCGGTGGCCAAGGTGGCGACTTCAGATCCTGCGGTGGCAGCGCTGACGGTGACGGGCGGTCAGGAGCTTCTGCTGACTGCCAAGGCGGAAGGCTCCGCGGTGCTCTCAATCTGGTTGCGCGGCGAGAGCAAGCCGTTGCGCAGTACGGTGGTGGTTGCGACGACCCTGGGATCTTCCCTGCCGTTCGGCACGCAAGTGCAGACCGACATCCGGGTGCTGGAAGTGAGTCGTGCCGAGTTGAATCAGTTAGGCATGAGCTACAGCAATGTGTGGGACGGTGGCAATACAGCGGCAGGAGTGGCTGTACCGGGCAGTGGTTTCCAGGTGCCGGGCAGCATACCGACACCAATCAGCAGCGAAGGCTTCAATCTGTTCCGCTTCGGTTCCAATTCCGTGCTGGCCATTAATGCCCTGGAAGCCGGGGGGTTTGCCTACACCCTGGCCGAACCTTCGCTGACCAGTTTGTCTGGACAAAGTGCCAGCTTCCTGTCTGGTGGGGAATTTCCCATTCCTACCCGCAGTACCACGGAAGGCGTGCAGATCGAGTTCAAGGAATTCGGTATTGGCTTGAGCCTGACCCCCACGGTTATCGATGAAAACCAGATCATTCTCAAGGTTGCCCCGGAAGTCTCCGAGCTGGATTTCTCTGCCGGGGTGGAAACCGGTGGTGTGGCCGTGCCCGGGCTGCGGGTGCGTCGTGCGGAAACTACGGTTTCCCTGGCCCCCGGTGAGACTTTCATTATCAGTGGCCTGGTGAGTCGCAATACGGTGAGTAACAGTGACCGGTTACCGGGCATCGGTAACCTGCCCATTCTTGGCGCCTTTTTCCGCTCTTCCCGGATTGAAAAGAATGACAAGGAGCTGGTGATGGTGGTGACGCCGCACCTGGTGACGCCCCAGAAGCAGCAGGAAATGCCGGCGACCCTGCCCGGTGCCGGGTATCAAAACAGCAGCATGGGCTGGCTGGACATGGCCACACAGGTGCGTCGAGGTTCCCAACCCATCCGCCACGGCCTGAGCTGGTGACCCCATGAGTGATCATGACATTGTTCTTTCCGTTGTCGACGATGCGGGCCTGGAGGCCTGGCTGGAGCGGGTAGTCGAAGAACCCTTCCGCCTGGAGCAGGTGAGCCGGACCGACCTGACCCGGGTGCTGCGTTTGCTGGAGGCCACCACCGCCCATGTGGTGATGGTGGAAATTTCCGATGCGGATCTGGACCAGTCGCTCGCCATCATTACCGCCCTGACCAGTGCTCGCCCATGGGTCACGGTGATTACAGTATGCGCCCGTGCCAATCAGGAGCTGCTGTTGCAGTCCATGCGCGCCGGTGCCCGCGACTGTTTTGTGGCCGGCAGTGATGCCGGCGATGTCCGTGAGCGGTTGCGTAGGCATCAATTGATGCGGGTGGGGCATTATGATGACCGTATCCAGTCTGCCACCAACAATCTGGTGCTGGTGGCTTCAGCCAGTCCCACCGTGGACACTCGCTTTCTGACCCAGAACATTGCTCTGAGTGTGAACCAGCTGTTCCCCAATGAGCGAACCCTGGCCATTGATACCCAGCCGTCCGAGCGGGGAATCTTTTATCTGGATGTGCATAACGAGTACAGCCTGGAAAACCTGCTGGCCAGCCCGGAAACCCTGGACGATACCCTGATCGGTACTGCCCTTGAGGAATATCGCCCGGGCCTGCGTCTTCTGGCGGGCGGGGTCAATCGGGAGGACATGGAAGGAGACCGCAGCGCGGATCTTTTCATCGCGCTCAATCATCTGATGCAGATGTTTGATCGCATCATCATCAATGTGGGCACCATGCAGCGTCGTCACTGGGTGCGGGCGCTGGGTATCCATGCCCGGCATCTGTTGATCGCCATGCATCCGCTGGTGGATCAGGCCCATGCGGTGCGCACCCTGGGTAATGAATGGCGTGCCCATCTTGGGCGCGACAGCCAGGTGCGACTGGTGGTGGATGGCGCTGATAACCGGGTGCCGCCTGCCGCCGATGAACTGGCAGAGACCGCCGGCGCCGATGTCATCGGGCAGTTGCCCATGGACTGGCAGCATCGCCTGATGGCCATGAATGCCGGTTTACCGATACAGGAACAAAGCCCCCGCAGCCATTACAGCCGCGCTTTGCAGGGTTTGGTGAGCAAGTTGGAGATGCAGCCGGACAATGCCCAGAGCAGCGAAAGCTGGTGGCAACGGATTCGCAGCCAGGGCTAGGGCCCTGCTGTCATGAAAGGAGTTTAGAGTGGCAGGACGCATTGACGCGGAATACCAGCAGCTAAAAGACCGCGCCCATCGCTGGGTAGTGGAGCGGCTGGATGAAGAAGGCATTGAGGTCAGCAATGCCAACCGCGATCTGCTGTCTGAATTTGTCCGCAATGCGGTGGGGCAGCAAATCGCCCTGAACCGGGTGCCGCTCTCCACCCAGGACCTCAATCAGCTGGTGAAAGACACCCTGGACGAGGTGTTGGGTTTCGGTCCGCTGGAGCCGCTGCTGGACGATCCACGCATCAACGATATTCTGGTGAATGGCCCGGACAATGTGTTTATCGAAGTGGCCGGGGTGCTGCAGAAAGCCCAGGTCCGCTTTATCAATGACGACCATGTGACCCGGGTAATTCGTCGCATGCTGGCTCCGCTGGGGCGGCGTCTGGATGAGTCCAGCCCCATGGTGGATGCGCGGCTGCCGGATGGTTCGCGGGTGAACGCCATTATTCCGCCGCTGGCCCTGAACGGTCCCAGCATCAGTATCCGTAAATTTACCCGCAATCATCTCAGTGCCGAAGAAATGATCCAGAGCGGCTCGTTGACCCAGGCCTGCCTGGATACCCTGATTACGGCAGTGGAAACCCGGCGGAATATCATCATCAGCGGCGGTACCGGGACTGGCAAGACCACCATGCTGAATCTGATCAGCCAGTACATTCCCCGTGAGGAACGTATCCTGACCATCGAGGATTCTGCCGAGCTGGTGCTCAACCACCCCCATGTGGTGTCGCTGGAAACTCGCCCGGCCAATACCGAAGGCAAGGGCAAGGTGACCGCTCGGGAACTGGTGGTCAATTCCCTGCGTATGCGCCCTGACCGGGTGATTCTGGGGGAGGTGCGCTCCAATGAGATCATTGAGTTGTTGCAGGCCATGAACACTGGCCACGAGGGCTCCATGAGTACCATCCATGCCAACAGTACCCGGGATGCGCTGGTTCGTATCGAGACCCTGCTGGCTGTCAGTGGCTATGAAGCCAGTGAGAAGGCCATCGGGCGCCTGATCGGCTCGGCGCTGGATGTGATTATCCAGCTGGAACGTCTGCCTGATGGGCGTCGCCGGGTCAGTGAAGTGGTGGCGCTGTCGCCCACCGATGATGAACAGTACAACCTGGACTATCTCTACCGGAGTGATCCATGAGCGCCGTGGCGCTGCTTGGCATGGCCCAGACTCTGGGCATCATTGCGGTGATGACCGTGCTGGTACAGGTGCTGTGGTTTCGGCGTCGCGAGAAGGTGTTGTTCAATGACCGGGTGCGCCAGCGGCTGCAGCAGCGAACCGATATTCCCGTAGAGCCGGCTCTGGCACGGGTGGCCAGCAGCCCACTGGAGCGAGTGCTGCTGCGGGCGGATATTCGTCTTTCCCGCACGCAATTGGCGTTGTTGGCTGTACTGACGTTTATTCTGGTGGCGCTGGTGCTGGCCAGCAGTGGCCCAGTGGCCGCGGTGGTAGTGCTGGCGTTGATTGTGGCCAGTGCCTGGCTGTATTGGCGGTTCCGGTTTCAGCAGCAGCGCAGCACAATTTTCGAATCTCTGCCAGGAATCATGGATTCCACCCTGCGGTACATGGAGGCGGGTCGCTCTCTGGAAGCCTCGCTGCTGGAGTCGTTCAATGATGCACCTCCCGTGTTTACGCCGCTGACCTTCCGGCTGCGCAGCGCCATTGAGGCGGGCCGGGATTACACCGGGCTGTTTGATGATTTTTCCCGGCTTTATCAGGTTCCCTCGTTGGTGATGGTGTCCATCGCCCTGCGTACGTCATCCCGTTTTGGTTCCTCCGTGCGGCCGGTGTTACAGCAAGTGGCGAATTCGCTGCGTTCCCAGCAGGAGTTGCGCCGTGAGTTTCTGGCGTCCACTGCGGAAACCCGGTTTACCGCTGGCGCCTTCACGCTGCTGCCGCTGGCCATGGCCGCCTACATGATGCTGATCAACGAGAAGTATGCCGAGGTGCTGCTTAACACCGATACCGGTCATACCATGCTGATCATTGCCGGCATCCTGCAAGGGTTGGGCGTGGTGGTTATCTGGCGCATGGTGCAGGGGGTGGGCCGTGAATGATGTCTTGCTGATCCTTTCGCTGGTTTTGGCTGGATTGTCCCTGTGGCTGCTGTTTCGTGCCCGGTATTGGGAAATACAGGGCAAAGTCAGCCAGCGTCTCAACGAGACCGGCTCGCGCAATGGCGAGGGCGACAACGCCCGCTTCTGGTTGTGGAGACTGTCCGCGGCGCTGACGGAATCCGCTCTGGCGGCCGGTGACTATCAGGAAATTCGTCAGGCCATGGCCGTCATGGGCAAGAGTCGTGAGCAGTCACAGGTGATTTATCTGTTGAGCTGCTGGGTCTTGCCCGCGCTGGTTGTCGTGGTGGGTTTTGTGTTTTTTGGAGTCATTGGTGGTGTGATGCTGTCGGTGGCCGGTTTTATTTTGCCCCGGCGCACTCTTCGGGGGATGGGGGCGCATGCGGAAATGCGCCAGAACCTGGAAGCGGTGGAGTTGTGCCACATGACCCGCATGCTGATGGAGGCGGGCCTGTCACTGGAGCGGGTGATGCGGATCATCGGTGTACAGGGGCGCCCACTGTTGCCCGTGCTGATCCTGCGCATTGACCGGTTCAACCGGTTGATGCAGTCCGGTGCCGAGCGAAGCCTGGCGCTGGATGAACTGGGCGAGAACAAACGGATTCCGGTGTTGCGCAGCTATGTGGTACTGATGAAACAGAGCAGTTTGCTGGGTTCCGGAGTGTCTGCCAGCCTGGACCAGATTATTGAGGAAGCGCAAAACGTGGAGCGCAACCGCATTCGGGAGGAAACCAACCGGATCGGGGCCAAGATGACGGTGGTAATGATGGCATTCATGCTGCCAGCGCTCTTTATTCTGATCGGCGGCCCGGCGGTGATTTCCATTGCTGATGCGCTGGCACGATAGTTAACAGAAAAGCACAGGAAGGGACGAGAGAGATGCCGATGCGAGGTTGGGTTTGGGTGGCAGTGATTCTGGCGGGTTGTGCCAGTCAGCCGTCACAGACAACGCCCGAGGGAACCGTGGATACCAGTGATATTACCTGTCAGGAGGCGGTACAACCGGAGCAGCGCGTGGATCTGGAAATGATCGATACCCTGATGGGTAAAGGGCGTAATCATGCTGCACTGGCGCGTCTGGAAAGCAAGCCCATGGACGGCATTGACTACTGGTTGCGTTACGGTCAGCTGCTGGCGTCTACCGGCAAGCTGGATGATGCCGAGCAGGTGTTCCGTGAGCTGGTGCTCCAGTGTGTCGATGGCCGTAGCCGACATGGTCTGGGGATGGTGCAGCTCAAGCGCAATCATGTGAATGCGGCGCTGCTGCATCTGGAGATTGCCCGCAACCTGTCACCGGCCTCTGCCCAGGTACGCAACGATTATGGTTATGCATTGTTGCTGGCAGGGCGTTACCAACAGGCGGCTTTCGAACTTCGCACGGCGCTGGAGCTGGCCAATGGTCAGGGGCCGGTTCGTCAGAATGTGGCGGTAGCCTATCTGTTAAGGGGTGACGAGCAGGGGTTGGACGCGTTGAAATCGGATTATGGTTTCTCGGAGGATGAGTTGGACTACGCCAGGGCGCTGCGGCAGCAGTTTGGCAAGTCTGAACAATGACACGCACTGGGAAACAGGAGGGCAAGAAGATGAAAGCTCCATGGTTATTGATTGGTCTCTACCTGCCTGTGGCAGCGCTGGCTGCGGAGCCGCCCGGGCAATATGCCTTCGGCATTTCTGATCAGGTGGTGAGCAAGCCTCCGGCGACAGAAACAGAGTGGTTGCTGAAACAGCAGCGTACCGCTCCCCCGAAACAGGACAGTGAGCTGTCTGCTTCCTTGTATGTTGACAGTCAGCGTCGTCTGGCTGACTCCTTCCGCACCCCGATTCCGGAGTCCTTCGGTGAGCAGACCCGGGACGATAACTGATCCTCGCCGCCAGCGGGGGGCGCTGACCATCATCACCCCCTTGCTGCTGCTGGTCATCATTACCCTTTCCGTGATGGTACTGGACGGGGCGAGACTCTATAAGCTGCGCGGCGAGATGCAGGCGCAGGTGAACGTGGCGGCCCAGGCGGGTGCGTCGGCCACCCAGAGTTGTGGCGGGCTGGCTGCGTCCACATTCCTGATTCGTCAGCGTGCATTGGCTGCCGCTCAAGCCCAGGGGTTCTCTGGTGAGGCAGACGCCCTCACAGTGAGAAGCGGTGTCGTGGAGCGGGGTGCCGACAATGTGTTGGCGTTTCGTCCGGTCAGCTTTATCGAAAGCAATGCGGTGCTGGTCTCCTATACCCGCAATGAACCCATTTCTCTGCTGTTGCCTGAATCCGTGTTCGGCACCCTGAATATTACTGTCAACGCTGCTGCCCGTAAGGAAGTTGTTGCCACCCTCAGTGCTGCGGGCAGCACTGCCACCGTGGACTCCGGCATTGTAGGAGGGCTTCTGGGCTCTGTGCTGGGTGACCCATTTTATGTATTGGACCCCACAAGCCTGGACAGCCTGCGCAATACCACGGTGCGGCTGGGTGACTTGCTGACGGAAGTGGGTGTGGCTGACGTTACTGCGTTACTGGGTCTGGATGGGCAGACTCTGGCTGCGGCATTGCGTGATATCGGAGGCATTTCCAGTCCGGTAGGACGGACCCTGGATGACTTGCTGGGTGCTGCCGGTCTGGAAACGGTACAGGTCAGTGATGTGCTGGAGGTGGTGGAAGGCACGCAGGTGCCAGCCAGCAGTGAGTTTCCGCTGTACGATATGTTGATCAGTCTGGTGCTGAATGTGGCAGAAACCCAGCAGGATGCACTGGGCGGATTTCTCACGGTCCCACTGGATGTGGATCTGGATCTTGGCGCGGTTGCCAATGTGAATGCCAGCGTTCGATTGAATGTGGGCGAGGCGCCACGGATTGTGATTGGCCCGGCCCGGCAGGATGCGGATGGAAACTGGGTTACCCGCTTTTATGCACCGGATATCCGTTTGCAGGTGTTGGCGAACGTGCAGTTGTTATCGCTGGGTGGCTTGCTCTCCGGTGCGAACGTCTATCTGCCGCTGGCCGTCAATGTGGGCGGGGCAGAAGGAGAGTTTGTCTCAGCTCGTTGCGCGGTGGGCGGTGTCAATCAGGTAGAGATTGGTATCAATCTGAACCGCAGTGTGGCGCGGTTGGGGACGGGGACCGTAGACACGGATACGGGGGATATTATCCCCGAAAATGGCGATCTGGATCTGCTGGGGATCTTGGGTTTGCAATTGCTGACGGCGGATGTGTTTATTGCCGGCGAGGTGCCAGGCATCCAGGAGAACAATGTCATCATTTCCGATGATTACCCGCTCTATTGCAGCGATCTGGGTTGCAGTGAAGACACCTATCAGGATACCGGCGATGGCGTTGGCGGGCTGGATCTGGATCTGGATTTGCGCAACGTTGCGTTGCTGGGCCTGCCTCTGGACCTTTCCTCGCTGCTGAACCTGCTGGAGGGGCTGCTATCGGATGTGGTGGAAGCGCTGGCGGGTGCGCTCATCAATCCTTTGCTTGAGTCTCTGGGCATTGGGCTTGGCGGTGTTACCGTCACCGTAACCAATGCAGATCAGGGTGGAAGTCAGGTGATCGAGAATGTGACAGTGGTAGAGGATAACTGATTGGTGGCAAGCTTTAAGCGTGAGCCTGCAACGCCAATGCGCCGCGTTGCCTCCGTTCGAGAAAATCCCTTTATGCGCTCAGCATACTGAATCCCTTCTGGCGCTGAACACTGTCCACGGTGGTTTTTTACTGAGAGATAGCCTTCCGGCTGTTTGATGAAAGCCGAGCCCCTGCGCATTGCGCTTGTGATATTCCTCTAAAGCGGCAAAACCGTTACGCCTCAGCCATCCTTGATGCGCTCAAAAAAAACGGCCGCAAAAGCGGCCGTTTCTGATTACGCAGCAGCGTGCCGGTAGCGGGCAAGCTGATCGGCGAAGTCCTGCAGGGCGGCGATGCCGGATTCGCGGGCATCGTGGTACCACTGCTCCAGGGCTTCCACCATTTCCGAGGAATTGCGGCTGGTCTGCGACCAGATGTCCTGCAGGCGCAGGCGGAACTGGTAGATGGCGTCCAGGGTCTCGTTGCTCTGGGTGAGGCTGACCAGACGCTCCTGTTGAGTGGGCTTGATGAGAGACAGGTCCTTGTGGAACAGGGCTTTGGCCCGGGCATACAGGTCACGGGTGGCCTCGCAGGCTCGTTCCTGTTCCTGCTTGAAAACCGGGACAATAACGGTCTTGCGGTAGTTGGCCATGACCTGGAAACGGTGTTGCATGACGCCACGGAGGGCGTCCAGGTCGATGCCTTTGGCTTCCTTGTCGATGACTGGCTTGGGCGCCACTTTCTTGACGTTAGCCAGCCCCAGCATCTCGAAAAGCCGGATCCAGGCCCAGCCCGCATCAAACTCGAAACGGCGCACGGACAGCTTGGCGGAGTTGGGGTAGGTGTGGTGATTGTTGTGCAGCTCTTCGCCGCCAATCAGGATGCCCCATGGGGAGATGTTGCGGCTGGCATCGGCGCACTCGAAGTTGCGGTAGCCCCAGTAGTGGCCAATGCCATTGATGACGCCGGCAGCGAAGACCGGGATCCACATCATCTGCACTGCCCAGATGGTAATGCCGTACACACCGAACAGCATCAGGTTGATGACGGCCATCAGTGCCACACCGCCCATGGGGAAGCGGGAGTAGACGTTACGCTCCAGCCAGTCGTCCGGACAGCCGGCGCCGTACTTCTGCAGGGTTTCTTCGTTCTCGGCTTCCTCTCGGTACAGTTCTGCGCCTTCGCGCAGTACCTTCTTGATGCCTTTTACCTGCGGGCTGTGCGGATCATCTTCAGTCTCGCACTTGGCGTGGTGTTTGCGGTGAATGGCGGTCCACTCACGGGTGTTCTGACCGGTGCTGAGCCACAGCCAGAGACGGAAAAAATGTTTCAGGATTGGGCTCAGTTCCAGCGCCCGGTGCGCGGAATAGCGGTGCAAATAGACTGTCACGCTCACGATAGTGGCGTGGGTCATCGCCAGGGTAATCAGCACCAGCGCGCCCAGACTCGGGGCCAACAGGCCGTGTTCAATGAAATCAAGCATCAGGTTCATACACTAAGAATACGGAGTATGTATTGTGCCCAGTCCCGGTGACGGTAAGAAGACGCTGAATGGGTCAAATTCGGACTTTCGGCCACTGCATCGACCGGACGGCGGGATTGCCGGGATGAAGGGCAGTCGCCGCAGCCGTCAGGTGTTTATCCGGTCTTTTCCAACAGCAGATGCCCCTGTGGTGTTACGCGGGCCCCCCAGCCTGGAGCCAGCCAGGTGGTGCCCACGGATTCGGCGATCAGAGCCGGGCCTTTGAGGTGTTGGCCATTGCCCAGATGTTCGCGTCGATAAATGCCCACTTGCTCTTTGGTGCCTGGCAGATGAGCGGTCCGCAGGGGGTGGCCAACCTGATCAGGCAGGGCCGGAGGGGTTGGCGGGCGCTGTTCGGCGAGACATTGCACTCGCAGGTTAACCTGTTGCACCGGCAAGCCCAGGCGGTGCCCGAAACGCTGTTCGTGGGCCAGATGAAATGCCTGCTCACGCTGATTGGCGTCATCCAGCCAGGGAATCTGCAGTACCGACGACTGCCCCCGGTAGCACATGTCCAGGAAGACGTGATAGCGGACCTGGTCGGCGGCAACGCCTTCGGCCTGTAATTCGTGCAGCCCCTGCTGCTTCAGTGCCTGAATCTCTTCTCCGCAGGCGTGATCTGGCAATCCATCCGGGAGGGCCTTGAGCAACTCCCGTTTACGGGGCGCGTAGACGAGCCCTTCCGCGGAGAGCACGCCGGCCCGTTGCGGCACAATGGCCCGGCGCATGCCCAGGTTATCCGCCAGTTCGCAGACATGCAGGCCGCCTGCGCCGCCAAAGCTCATCAGGGCAAAGTCTTCCGGGTCATGCCCCTTCTGGATGGAAATCACCCGCAGGGCCTGGGTCATGTGCTCGTTGGCCAGTGCCAGCACTCCCTCGGCGGCTTGCAGGGTGTCTATACCCAGTTGATCACCGAGTTTGGCCATGGCTTGCTCGGCGGCAGCCACGTCCAGATTCAGGGAGCCGCCCAGGGCAAAGTCCGGCTGCAGGCGGCCCAGCACCACATTGGCGTCGGTAACGGTGACCTGCTGGCCGCCGCGGCCATAACAGGCAGGGCCGGGATCGGCGCCGGCAGATTGCGGGCCCACATGGAGCAGTCCGGCCTCATCAACATAAGCCAGGGAGCCGCCACCGGCGCCGATGGTGTGCATGTCCACCATGGGTACGGCCACCGGATAGGGACCAATGTGGCCTTGCTGGGTGAGCCGGATTTCCCCATCCAGCAGGGCAACGTCGGTGGAGGTGCCGCCCATGTCGAAGGTCATCAGCTGTGGCTGATTCAGTTGTTCCCCCAGCCGCTGGGCGGCAGCGAGGCCACCGGCCGGGCCGGACAGCAGCAGATTCACGGCCAGTTCCTGCGCCTGGTGGGCGGCCATGGTGCCGCCATGGGATTGCATGATTGCAAGTGGTGCCGGTGCGGTGGCCCGCTGAAGGCGTTCCAGGTAGGCTGCCACTTTGGGAGAGAGCCAGGCGTTCAGCCAGGTGGCCATGCCGCGCTCGTACTCGCCGCGGGTGGGAATGATGTTATGGGAGGTGCTCACGGCCAGCCCTGCCTGTTGAAGAGCGTCGGCGATTCGCTGTTCCTGGCTTCCATCCAGATAGGCAAACAGCAGGCAGACGGCCACGGATTCCGGACCATGGCTGATAACGCGCGCCACCAGATCGCTCAGGTGGTCATCAGAGAGGGGCTGGATTTCCTTGCCGGTGGCATCCAGGCGGCAGTGGGCGCCTTCGCAGGGCAGTGTCGCCAGCACTCCGGCCCGGGACGAGGGCGTCAGGTTGTAGAGCTCGCTGCGGTTTTGTCGACCGATGCGCAGTATGTCCTCAACACCATGGTTGGTGACAAAGACGGTGCGTGCTCCCTTCTCTTCCAGTGCCGCATTGGTGGCCACGGTGGTGCCATGGACGATAGCCAGCTCGCCTGCCGCCATGGCCGCGTCCAGCTGCAGTTCCCGGATCCCCTGCAGGATCGCCTGCTCCGGGGAGGCGGGAGTGGACAATACCTTGTGAATGCGCGGCTCACCGCGTCCCAGCAGAACAAAATCCGTAAAGGTGCCGCCGGTATCGACGCCGAGCCAGAAAGAGAGAGGCATGACAGTAAATTAATAATTAATAGTTAATAATGAATAGCTGAAAGGACAAGATGCTAACGTAGTGTAGCGCAAGACTTGCCGGGATTTGGACGATGTGCCGGTTTTCGCTATTAATTATTCATTGTTAACTATTAATTGCCTTTTTATGCCCGAATTACCCGAAGTAGAAACCACCCTGCGTGGCATTCGCCCTCATCTTGAAGGTCAGGTGCTGAGCGAGGTGGTGGTGCGTGAACGGCGTTTGCGGTGGCCGGTAAGTGAGGAGCTGCTGACGCTGCGTAATAGTCAGGTGCTGGCCTTGCGGCGGCGCGCCAAGTACCTGTTGATCGAGCTGGATTGCGGGGAGTTGCTGATTCATCTGGGCATGTCCGGCACCTTGCGGGTGGTGGATCAGAGTGTGCCCCTGCGCAAGCATGACCATGTGGATCTGCAGCTGGATAGCGGCAAGGTGCTGCGGTTTAACGACCCGCGTCGCTTTGGCACGGTGTTGTTCCAGGCGGGGGGAGAGCCCCATCCTCTGCTGGCAAAGCTGGGGCCGGAGCCGCTCAGTGAGGCTTTCAGTGGCGACTGGCTGTTTGACCGCTCCCGAGGCCGCAAGGTGGCGGTAAAGAGCTTCATCATGGACAACGCCACCGTGGTGGGGGTGGGGAATATCTATGCCCAGGAGAGCCTGTTTCTTGCCGGCATTCACCCTTCCCGGGCGGCGGGGAAAATCTCAAAAGCGCGCTATGAGCGATTCGCCGAAGCCATTAAAACGGTGCTGGCCAGAGCCATCGAAGCGGGTGGGACCACGCTGAAAGACTTCACCCGCGCGGATGGCCAGCCGGGTTACTTTGCCCAGTCCCTGAATGTCTACGGGCGGGCGGGGCAGCCCTGCCTGAGGTGCAAGGCCTTGCTTAAGGCAGACCGTCACGGGCAACGCAGCACCAGTTACTGCCCGCAGTGCCAGCGTTGATCAGGGAATGAGCGATTTGCGTATTGCCGGGGTCCCTGCAAAGGTGTAGATTGTGATGCAATTGTCGGAATATTAACGACTTAGCTGAAACAATGTCAGCGATACTTTAACTATAAGAACTTCAAGAGGGACTGACCATGAAGCGAGCAAAGCGCCCGGTAGTGGCATCTGTTCTCGCCTCCACCCTGATGCTGAGTGCAATGGCGCCGTTGCCGGCGATTGCAGGCTCCACGTCTCAGGATCGTCCGGGGGAAATCGCGATGATCGCCGATTCGCTGATCGCGCGGCCGGTGCTGTTTGCGTCCACCGTGGTCGGTGCGGGTCTGTGGCTGGTCACATCGCCGTTCAGCCTGCTGGGGGGCAATATCGGTGAGGCAGGGCAGGTGCTGGTATTGAATCCGGGCAAGAGTACTTTTATTCGCTGTCTGGGTTGTACGCCGGCCCAGCATGAAAGCCTGAAAGCCGAGAAGGCCACCAGAGAATCACAGGAAGAGACGGTGGCTGCCGCGGAGTAATTTCCGGCTGCACAGCGTTGTCTGAAAAAAGGGCATCCCGCTTGGCGGGATGCCCTTTTTTGTGGAATGCAGGACACAACTGATTGGCAGGGTAACAAACGCAATAAAGCCTGCCCGGGGATCCCGGACGGGCTTTATTGCGTCAGGCGTCAGGCGTTCGAGGCCGGCTTGTCCAGTTTCAGGCAGCTGCGTTCGCTGCAAAGGTCGCCGAACAGTGTTTCGCACAGTGACTGGATTTTGGCGTCGAGGGCGGCATCGTCAAAGGGGTCGCTGACCATGGGCTGCCAGTTCATGGCGTTAAGTTGCAGTTGAATATGTCGTAACAGCATGCGGTAGGGGTCGTTGAGCGCGTACATGTCCAGCACGCCTTCCGCGTGGATCAGGGTGTGCATGCCCATGCTCATGGCCCATTGGCCCGAGCTGAACGTGAGGGGCGCCTTGCCGTGGCTTTCCAGTTCGCTGTTGGTGATCGCTTCCGCGACCACGCTTTCCACCATACGGCCGATGGGCATGGTGGCGGCCATCAACTGTTCCCGACGGTGGGTGGAGGAGGCCAGCCAGACCACTTCGGTCATCACGTACTGCTCCAGGCGGAAATGTTCCGGATGGTGCTGGGCAAAGAGCGTATAAGCCACGGCGAAACCGAGCATCTTGTCGCGGGTAGAGAGATTCGATTCGGCTACGCGCCGAAAGTATTCCTGGCGGGTGGCGGTGAGTTCGGTGCACACCGCAATCAGCAGATCTTCCTTGGAGGCGAAATGGTGGTACAGGGTGCCGGTGGCAAAATTACAGCTGCGGGCAATGGCCGCCATCTGGATGCCGAGAAGCCCTTCATTGCAGAGCTGCTGGCGGGTGGCTTCGATAAAGAGCTTTTCCCGCTCAGCGAGGGCCTGTTCCCGGCCACTACGTGTTTTGATCATTGTGTTTTTTCTGTCCCTGATTCGTCTTGATGCAAGCGTGAGCTTTATATGAACGTTTTACAATGTCTCTGCCAGCGTTTCCAGCACACCGTTAAGGTGACGGAGGCCATTCGGCGTGCAGCCGAGCCGTTCATCGTTGATGGTCAACAAGCCTTGGCGCTGCAAGGGGATTAACAATGGGACCCATTGTGCCGGATTCAGGCCCATGGTTCGTTCGACGGTTTGTAACGATATGCCATCGATCAGCCTTAGCCCGTTCAGCAGTGCTTCGAAGATTCTGTCAGTACCCTCAACAGGCTGCGGATTGCGCCGGGCGCTGGCCGGGGCAGCCAGATAATCCTCGGGCTTGCGGGTTTTCTGGTAGCGGGTGATGACCAGAGCGCCATGCTCGTCCAGGGTGGAGAGTTTGCTATGGGCTCCTGCCCCAATGCCCAGATAGTCACCGAATTGCCAGTAGTTGAGATTATGGCGACAGGCCTTGCCAGGTTGAGAGAAGGCAGAAATCTCGTAACGCTGGAAGCCGGCAGCCGCCAGCAGGGCAAAGCCGGCCAGTTCGGTGTCGGCCATGCTGTCGCTGTCCGGCTGAGTGGGGGGTGAGCGATAGAACACGGTATTGGGCTCGATAGTCAGCTCATACCAGCTCAGGTGAGTGGGCTTGAGGGCGATGGCCTGCTCGAGATCCGCCATGGCCTGTTCCAGGCTCTGGCCCGGCAGGGCGTGCATGATGTCCAGGTTCAGGTTGTCGAAACCTGCGTCCCGGGCCTGGCCGGCAGCAGTGATTGCCGCCCGGGCATCATGAATGCGGCCCAGTGTCTTCAGGTGGCCATCATTGAAACTTTGCACACCAATGGACAACCGGTTGATGCCGGCTGCCCGGAATCCTTCAAAGCGAGTGGCTTCGGTGGTGCCCGGGTTGGCCTCCAGGGTGATCTCGACGTCGTCGGCCAGTGGCAGCCGGGCACGGATGCCGTCAAACAGTTGCCGGTAAAAGTCCGCTGACATCAGGCTGGGTGTGCCCCCACCGATAAACACGGTCTCCACCGGGCGCTCACCGGTGATCGCCACATCCTGTTCCAGATCCAGCAGCAGCGCGTCCAGATACGCCTGCTCCGGCAACTCTCCGCGTTCATGAGAATTGAAATCGCAGTACGGGCACTTGCGCACGCACCAGGGGGTGTGGATGTAGAGGGAGAGGGGGGGCAGGGACATGGGGCAATGAATAATTAATAGTTAATAATTAATAGCTAAAGGCAAATGACAGGCTCTTCAGCACATTGAGGTCTGCTACCATACGCCAAGGCCTGCTGGTTGTTTAACTATTCACTATTAATTATTCATTATTAATTGCTTTTTATGCATATCTGGGTTGATGCCGACGCCTGTCCGCGTCCGGTGAAGGAAGTGTTGGTCAAGGCGGCGCAGCGAGTGCAGGTGCCTTGTACTTTTGTGGCGAATCAGCCCATTGCGGTGCCGCGTTCGGCACTGATTCGTTCCATTCAGGTGGGGCAGGGCTTTGATGTGGCCGATAACGAGATCGTGCAGCGTTGTGCGGCGGGTGATCTGGTGGTGACCCAGGACATCCCGTTGGCCGCGGAGGTGGTGGCCAAGGGCTGTGAGGCGGTTACGCCACGGGGGCACTGGCTCGATAAGGACACCGTGCGTGAGCGCCTTAACATGCGCGATTTCATGGAAGAGATGCGCTCCGCCGGTATGGAAACCGGTGGCCCGAAAAGCTTTTCCCCCCAGGACAAGGGTCGCTTTGCCAACGCCATCGATCGCTGGCTGGCCCGTCAGAAGTAGGCTGTCAGTCCGATCTGGCCCCAGCTTTCATCGTTCCCTCCGTCCCGCCGTACATCTTCGCCGGCCCAGCTATATTGCCAGCCGGTGTAAAGGGTGAGGGGCTTGAGGGCTGTCCAGCTGAGCTGGATGCCCGCTTCGGTATTGTTCAGTCCATTATAGGCTTCGCTGGCATAGCCGTGATCGTAGGCCTGTGTCAGGTGCAGGGTGGCGTGGAGTGAGTCTGCCAGGTCTTTCTCTGCGAACAGCGAGAGAGAATAGAAGCTCCCCTCAGCCTGTTTGCTCCAGGTGCCATCCAGCGCCACGTGCAGAATCTTTGTCAGTTTTCGCGAGACGCCGAAGCCGGCCTCCAGATCATCGGGGTCATCCGGGTGGAACTGCAGATAAGTAAGGTTTAGGTAGGGATTCCAGTCCCCTGCCAGACCCCTGCGGCAAAGTCCGATACCGACAAATCCATGCTGGCCGTGTAAAAACCCGAGCCATCCAGGTTGTCGCGCCCTTCGGAGATATATCGGCTTTGCCACTGTGTATTCAGACTGCCTTGTACACCCGACGCCAGGGTGGGAAGGGGGAGAATCAGCAGCAGGATCATTACCGGTCGTTGGAACACGCACGCATCCTTGTGTGGTGGGAGTTCAGGCACTGTAGCAGCGTCAATGGTAAGGGAGGGTGAATGTTGGTAATAGTGTGCGCAAAGCGGGGATGGTCAGGCGAGACAGGCAAAGCCCCGCCCATGCTACGGGTGCGGCCTTGTGTGCTTGAAAATACGTTTATTTTTACAGGACGGCGGGTTGTTAACTGTTGAGCTGAGCCAGTAACAATTCCATCGCTTTGCCCCGATGGCTGATGGCATTCTTTTCTTCCGGCGGAAGCTGGGCCGCGGTGCAGCCTTTCTCCGGGACGAAGAAATGAGGGTCGTAGCCAAAGCCCTGATCGCCCTGGGGTTCAAGGACAATTTCACCATCCCAGGTGCCCTGACAGATGATCGGGGTGGGGTCGTCTTCGTGTTGCATCAGTACCAGCACTGCCACATAGCGGGCATCGCGGTTCACGTCTGGCAGGTCGGACAGCAGTTCCACCAGCAGCTTGTTGTTCTTGTCGTCGCTGGCGCCGACGCCGGCAAACCGGGCAGAAAAGACCCCCGGTGCACCGCGCAGGGCGGCGACCTGAATGCCAGAGTCGTCGGCAATGGCGGGCAGGCCGGTATATTTGCAGGCATTGCGCGCCTTGATGATGGCATTTTCCACGAAGGTGGTGCCCGTCTCGTCCGCCTCGGGTACATCAAACTCGCGCTGTGCCACCACTTCAATGTTGAGCGGAGTGAGCAGGTTCTGCAGTTCGGCGAGTTTCTTCTTGTTGCCGGAGGCGAGAACGATTTTTTCCATGGGGAACTCCTGACGTGGTTAGCTACGAGCTTCTAGCGACTAGCTTCGAGGAAAAGAACAAACCGGGAACTCTAATGCTGGTTCCTCGTTGTCTAATTGTTTAGCTCGTAGCTCGTAGCTCGTAGCTCGTAGCTGTCTCTATGCTTTAACCCGATAAATCGCAATCTCACCGAACAGGTTTGGCCACAGTTTGGCCAGAAAGCCGCTGCGGTGATGGCGGTTGATTACCTGCCGTTCAAGAATGCGGATGTTGTGTTTGCGGCAATGGGTTTCGAAATCCTGCACCGTGCACAGGTGGATATTGGGCGTGTTGTACCACTCATAGGGCAGTGCCGAAGAAACTGGCATGCGGCCCTTCAGTGCCAGGTAGCTGCGTACCCACCAATGGCCGAAGTTCGGGAAGGTGATGATGGCTTCGCGGCCCACACGAACCATTTCATTGAGGATCTGGTCGGGCCGCAAGACGGCCTGCAGGGCCTGGGTCATGACCACATAATCGAAGCGCAGATCCTGGAAGTTGCCCAGGCCACCATCCAGATCCTGCTCCAGCACGTTGACGCCCTTTTCGAAGCAGGCTGCCAGGTTGTCCTGGTTGATTTCCAGGCCGTAGCCTTTTGTCTGCTTGTGCTTGCCCAGCCAGGCGAGCAGGGTGCCGTCGCCACAGCCCAGATCAAGCAGGGTGGCGCCCTGGGGAATCCAGTCGCTGATCAGCTGCAGGTCATCACGCATTGCCCGCCTCCTGGTTTGCCGCTTCGCTGGTGTCGTTCACGGTCTCGTTGGCGACCCTGTGCATATAGGCCCCGAACAGCTTGATGTATTCGGGGATGTCCAGCAGGAAGGCATCGTGCCCCTTGGGGGTATCGATCTCCGCATAGCTCACGTCGCGGCCGGCATGCACCAGACCATCCACGATTTCGCGGCTTCGTTCCGGGGCAAAACGCCAGTCCGAGGTGAAGGACATGATCAGGAACTTGCAGCTGGGCTGGGCCAGAGCGGTTTCCAGGGAATCCTCGAATTCCCTTGCGGGGTCGAAGTAATCCAGCGCCTTGGTCATCAGCAGGTAGGTGTTGGCATCGAAGTTACGGGAGAACACCTCGCCCTGATGGCGCAGGTAGGATTCCACCTGGAATTCCACGTCGAAGCCGAAATGAAAACGCCCTGCCTGCAGATCGCGACCAAACTTCATGCGCATGGCGTCATCACTGAGATAGGTGATATGCCCGACCATGCGCGCCAGGATCAGGCCCTGGCGGGGATAGGTGTCGTGCAGATAGTAGCGGCCACCATGGAAATTCGGATCCGTGAGGATCGACTGACGGGCCACTTCGTTGAAGGCAATATTCTGGGCAGACAGCTTGGGCGCGGCGGCGATGACCACGGCGTGGCTGAGCCGCTCCGGATAATCGATGGACCATTGCAGGGCCTGCATGCCTCCCATGCTGCCACCAATGACGGCAGCCCAGCGTGCAATGCCGAGCACGTCGGCCAGCCGTACCTGGCTGTTGACCCAGTCCTTGATGGTCATCATGGGGAAGTCGGGCCCCCAGGGCTGACCGGTCTCCGGGTTGATGGAGGACGGGCCGGAGGAACCATGGCAGCCACCCAGGTTGTTCAGGCAGACCACAAAGAAGCGGTTGGTGTCGATCACCTTGCCGGGTCCGATGCAGGTATCCCACCATCCCGGGCGTTTGTCCGTCATGCTGTGATAGCCCGCAGCATGGTGATGGCCGGACAGGGCATGACAAATCAGCACTGCATTGGAGGCGGCGCTGTTGAGGGTGCCATAGGTCTCGTAGACCAGCTCATAGGCAGGCAGCGTCCGACCGCACTCCAGTTCGAGAGGCGTATCGAAGCGGTGGGTTTTCGGCTCGACCAGTCCGACGGAATCGGCAGGAATCTGTTGCGGCATGATGACTCGCTTGCGTCTGTAGCCGCAAAGTCTAAAGCCCGCCCGGTGGCCGTGCAATCGGCCACCGGCGAGAAGCGCAGAGTTATCTCAGGTCAGTGGGCTAAAGTCGGCCTCTTCGTGATGCTGGCGGACATCAATATAGTCATCCAGTGCCTGATGGACCTTGTTGCGCTGGAACTTGCGATCCACATCCACGAGGAGCAGGTAATTGCCGTTCTTGACTGATTGAACGTAGGGTTCAATGTGGTGGTTGGCATGGGAGATGCCTCGCAGGCCGCCCACCCAAGCGCCAAAGCAGGTGAAAAACAACGCTGTCAGCGCCCAGATGCCCAGGTGGGCGTCAATTCCCCAGGGGTCGGCGAAGGCCACGGCATAACCTGCGAGCAGACCGGCGATAAAGCCACGGGTGGCGCCACTGTAGCCATCGGCCATCAGGTCGGTATCTTTCCAGGGGGTGGTGCTGTTGATGCCGAGGCGTTCCAGTTCGCCATTGTCGCGGGCCATCACATGCACCCGGTCGCCGCCAAAGCCGGCATCATCCAGACGGTTCAGGGCATTACGAACCTGCTGCAGGTTGGGGACGAGATAGTAGATCCTGTACATACGCGTTTCCCTCCTTCGTAATAGATGCCTCCCACGCTAGGCGTGGGCAAGTGAAGAAGTGATCAAAAGATGATCAGAAACAGGTGAAGAATGGCAAATCGGGAATTACTGGACAAGCTGTACGCCCAGGTGGCCAATGATGAGGATGCCCGAACCTGCACGGACATCAGCGAGGACGCCTGCCGGGAAGTGCCGGGGAATTTTTTCCGAATCATCACTGCCAATGCCCTGACCAAGATCGGCGATCTGCTGATCAACCCCAAAACCGTATTGGCCTGGTTGATCACCGCAGTGGGCGCGCCGGCCTGGCTGGCCGGGTTTCTGGTGCCCATTCGGGAGTCTGGATCACTGATTCCGCAATTGATGATCGGTGCCCTGGTTCGCCGCTATCCGGTGCGCAAGGGCTTTTGGGTGCTGGGCTCTGCCTTGCAGGGGCTGGCGGTGCTGGGCATGGCCGTGGCGGTGTGGTGGCTGGACGGCATGCAGGCGGGCCTGGCTATCATTGGCCTGTTAATCCTGTTCAGCATCAGCCGCGGATTCTGTTCTGTGGCCATGAAAGATGTGCAGGGGAAGTGTATTCCCAAGTCCCGCCGCGGTCGGCTTACTGGTTTGTCGGCGACCTTGTCCGGAGCGATTACCTTCACGTTGTCCCTGGTGATCTTTCAGGGTGACGATGACCCGAGCCGGGGATTTTACACCGCCTTGCTGGCCGGGGCCGGGGGCGCCTGGCTGGCGGCGGCCTGGGTGTTTTTCACCGTGGATGAATACCCCGGTGCCAGCGAGGGTGGCCATAATGCCTTCCGAGAAGCGATCGGCAGTCTGCGATTGTTGAAAACGGATGCGCCGTTTCGCCGTTTCGTTATTACCCGGGCGTTGTTGATGTCCTCGTCCCTGGCGTCCCCGTTTCTGGTGCTGCTGGCGCAAGACCAATCCTCCCTGCCCCTGCTGCTGGGCAGTTTTGTGCTGGCTTCCAGTCTGGCCAGCACGGTCAGTGCCACGGTCTGGGGCTATATGGCCGATACCTCCAGCCGCAACGTGATGATTCTCGGGGGCGGCCTGGCTGCCGTGATCTGTGTGCTGGCCGGTGCATTTGCCCTTTGGGGGCCGACCGTGTCCTGGCTGCACTGGTTGTTCCCCATCGCCTATTTCGTATTGGCGATCGCCCATGCGGGAATCCGTATCGGACGCAAAACCTATCTGGTGGACATGGCCGGTGGCACCAAACGCACGGATTACACCTCCGTCAGTAATACGGTGATTGGTGTGCTGCTGTTGGCAGTAGGTGCCATGAGTGCGGGGGTGGCGACCCTGGGTAATGACTGGGCGTTACTTGTGTTGGGCGTCATGGGGGCGGTCGGGGTGCTCAGCGCGGTGTCATTGAGGGATGTGTGAGTGAGCGGCAGGTAGCCGTTCAATTGTCCAGGCATGGACACCGGTCTGTGTTTCTATACTGACCGACGATAATATTGATGCTGTTTCGAAACCAAAACAGGGAAGGAAAAAGATGAAAAAAATCGCGATTGCAGGAGCATTGCTGATGTCAGTTGGGTTGGCCCAGGCGGAAGAGGGGGCGCCGCATTTTATTCTGGGTGGTGCATTGTCCGTTGATACCAGCAACTTTGCGGATGAGCTTGATGATGATCTTGCTGGTCTGGGTTTTGATGTGGACGATGATACCGGTTTGGCGGTGGGGCTGGATATTCATGCGGGTCTGGGCTTCATGGAGGCTTCCAGCTTTCGGGTGGGCTATCGGAAGTTCGGTCAGCAATCCGCAGAGGTGGGCGTAGTCGGTCTTCCGGGTACTGCGACGGCGGAGCTGGATGCAGATGGTATCTACGCTGCCCTGGATTTGCTGTTTCCGGTCAGCGATACCTTCTATCTGGGGGGAACTCTGGGGTTGCAGGACTGGGAAATTGATCTGGACGTTGAGGGCTATGGCGACAGCGAAGACGGTAATGATCTTTTCTTTGGTGTCATCGGCAAGATGCTGTTCCAGGATCAGACCGGCGCACTGACCATGTCCATCAATCGTTACAGCTTCGAGCTGGATGGTTCTGACCTGGAATACACGCCGATTTCTGTTGGTGTAGAGTTTTTTCTTTAAGTGCTGGAAGAATCCTGGCAGGCATCATTCTGGTGCCTGCTTATCAACAATGCGAAAAAGTGCGAGAAGCAGTCGCATTACTGAGTGCTCCCTGTAAGAGATCTCTGACATCTCTGTAGGCTATGTCTCAAAACTGACATTCGAGATTTACTTGCTGGTCTTAAGTAGTAGTCCGCCTGGTTTTACCAACGGCTGGGGGGAATCAATGAAACGAATTCTGGTGATGGGCGTGGCCATGCTGGCGGCGGGAAATGTTTTTTCTGCTGAAGAACAGCGCAAAGGCGCATTTATGGTTGGGGCGGAGTTTGTAAAAGATAAAAGTAACTATGGCGATGAGCTGGAGGATGCTCTCCTGAATCGTTCAGGGCCCGGCTTCTCAGTGGACGATGAGGGTGCAGGTACTGGTACAGGTTTCTATTTGGGTTATGCCTTTGGTGCTGCATCAAGTGTCCGTCTGGGTTACCGAACTTTTGGCAATCAGGATGGAGAAGTATTTTTCAGCGGTGTAAAAGCAAGCGAGTACAAGGTTGATGCGGATGGCGCCTACCTGGCTGTTGACCTTATGTACCCGATTAACAAGACCTTTTCACTGGGTGGAACGCTGGGTCTGCAGAGCTGGGATGGAGATATCAGCATTAAAAACACCTACGGCAGCTATAGTGATTCAAGCAATGGCCGTGATTTCTTTTATGGGCTTCGGGGCAAGGCAAAGTTCAACGAGGACAAAGCTGCTTTTGTTGTGGGGTATTCGTTGTACAGCTTCGAAGATGAAGAGGGCGAGGAGCTGGAGTACAACAGTTTCAGCCTTGGCCTGGAAGGGTATTTTCGTTAATTGATCTGCCTCTTGCTCTATCGTTGTTGCGAAAGTGCAGGGGCTTTCGTTCAGTAAGTCAGTTGAAAGCGCGGGAGATGCGTTTTAGTCCAGGGAAGCTTCGCCCGCGCCTTTTAACTTGAAGCTTGCCGCTCAGTCTTTCTCGAACAACAAATCCCAGACCCCGTGCCCGAGTTTTTCGCCGCGGCGTTCAAATTTGGTTTCCGGACGCCAGTCGGGGCGCGGTGAGAACTGGCCGGGGCCCGCCAGATTGATGAAGCCTTCCTCCGGGTTCATCACTTCCATCATGTGTTCGGCATAGTTTTCCCAGTCGGTGGCCATATGCAGCACGCCGCCGGATTTGAGCTTCTGGTGTACCCGCTGTACCCAGGCCGGTTGGACGATACGGCGCTTGTGATGCTTTTTCTTGTGCCAGGGGTCAGGAAAATACAGCTGCACGCGGGAGAGGCTGTTGTCCGGGATGCATAGCTCGAGAATCTCCACCGCATCATCACAGTAACTGCGCAGGTTGCTGAGACCCAGTTGCTCGATTTCCATCAGCAGGGCGCCGACTCCCGGGCGGTGCACTTCGATGCCGATGAAGTCCTTGTCCGGGTCCGCTGCCGCCATGGCGGCCAGGGATTGCCCCATGCCGTAGCCGATTTCCAGCACCCGGTCCGCATCGCGGCCGAATACTGCCATGGGATCCAGCATGCCCTGATCCCGCTCCAGGCCAAAGGTGGGCCAGAGGTTATCCAGGGCATTGCGCTGCCCGGTGGTCAGTCGGCCTTCGCGGAGCACAAAGCTGCGCACCTTGCGCATGACCTTGCCGGTTTCCGGGTCTTTGTCCTGTTTGATGAAATCGAGCATGGCAATGGGAGCTGTCATGGAATTGGGGCGTGATTGTAGCAGAAAGCGGCGAGGAGGCGTGTTCACGTGCTGTTCATGGACGCTGGGGGATGATCGCTCTTGAAGATTATTCTTCCCCAATACTTACCCCTGGCACTGACTCCTCCCCCGGACAGTGCCTTTTTTTTGCCCGTTTCTCGGGAGGCCGGTTCAGGTTGTTGCTGCGGGTGCTTGCCTGCAAGCATGGCTTCTGCAGAGTCTATCCATGGTGCCAGGCGTCAGCAGCCGCAGAGAGCCCAACAAAAAGCCCCTCTTCGAGGGGCTTTTTGTGTTGCCTGAAGCGTGCCGCGTTTCTTATTGACTGATGCCGTCCAGCGGTGATGACGCAGACGCATAGGCCTTGCGGGGCATGCGTCCGGCCAGGAAGGATTCGCGGCCGGCTTCGATGGCCTTCTTCATGGCAGAGGCCATCAGTACCGGTTTCCGGGCGTGGGCAACGGCCGAGTTGAGCAGCACCCCGTCACACCCCATTTCCATGGCGATAGCCGCATCGGACGCGGTACCAACACCTGCGTCCACGATGATGGGCACGTTGGCTTCTTCCATGATGAGGCGAATGTTATGCGGGTTGAGGATGCCCAGGCCGGAGCCGATCAGCGAGCCCAGCGGCATCACCGCCACACAGCCCATGTCTTCCAGTTCCCTGGCAACGATGGGGTCATCGTTGGTGTAGACCATTACCTTGAAGCCGTCGTCGATCAGCTCGCGGGCGGCGGTCAGGGTATGCGGGATATGGGGGTAAAGCGTTTTCTGGTCGCCCAGGACTTCCAGCTTGACCAGGTCATGACCATCCAGCAGTTCCCGGGCCAGCTTGCAGCAGCGTACCGCTTCCTCGGCGGTGTAGCAGCCGGCGGTGTTGGGCAGGATGGTGTACTTGTCCGGGGTGATGTAGTCGAGCAGGTTGGGCTCGTCGGCGTTCTGGCCGATATTGGTGCGGCGGATGGCTACGGTGACGATTTGCGCGCCGCTGGTTTCAATGGCCTCGCGGGTCTCGTCAAAATCCTTGTACTTGCCGGTGCCGATCAGCAGGCGGGAGGAGTAGGTGTTTCCGGCAATGGTAAGCAGATCGGACATTCTGGCCTCGATAATTCAGTGGGTGGATAGCTGTCAGCGCTGTTCGGATGCGGGGTCAGCCACCGCCGATGGCATGGACGATTTCCACCACGTCACCGTCGTTAAGGGTGTGGTCGCCATGCTGGCTCTTGGGGATGATTTCCCGGTTCACTTCCACGGCCAGTCGGCGGCCGTTCAGTTCCAGTTGCGTCACCAGATCAGCAATGGTGTTGCCATTCAAAGTGAGCGTATCGCCATTTACAGTGAGCTTCATGATCTTGATCAAGCGTGTTTGAAAAGAGACAAGGCCAGCATCAGCCAGCCGATGATCAGGGCGGTGCCGCCCAGTGGCGTAATGGCGCCGAGCCATTTTTGTCCGCTCAGCACCAGTACATACAGGCTACCACTGAATACCAGCATGCCGGCAAACAGTACCCAGCCGGCAGTGACCATGCCGGAAGCACCGAAGGCTTTGGCCAGCAGGCCGGTGAGCAGCAGGGCAAGGGCATGGTAAAAGTGGTATTCGCTGGCGGTGGACCAAGTGGCCAGCAGGGACTCGTCTACCCGGCTCTTGAGACCATGGGCACCAAAGGCGCCAAGGGCCACAGCCAGCGCGCCGTTAATGGCGCCAAGGATAAGCAGGACTTTCATTCTGGGCTCCGCATGGGCGGTCAAAACGGGTGCCGCCTCGGGTTGCACAGTGTACCGGAAAACTTTTCGCGTCGGGGAAATTCGTGCCTGTTGTGGCGATGGCGCGGAGTACAGATGGTGGGGTTGAGGGGCGAGTTTCGAAGGTCTAAACCTGATAGTGCGCAAGACTTTTTCCTGTTGAAACTTGCTTCTCGCAACTCGAAACGGGTTGCCTCGCCTGGGGTTCGGATCGCTTGCAGGCAAGCTCCCACAGCGGCATAAAAAAGCCCCTCTGCGAGGGGCTTTATGGGTGCCTGTTGCGCGAAGCCTGTTGCGTTACGCCGCCATGGCGTTGCGCAGCTTCTTGATGGCGTTGTTTTCCAGCTGACGGATGCGTTCGGCAGAGACACCGTATTCATCGGCCAGATCTTGCAGGGTGGATTTCTGGTCAGCCAGCCAGCGGCGTTCCAGAATGTCACGGCTGCGATCATCCAGGGCCATCAGCGCAGAGCTTAGCTGGCGGGTTTCGCGGTTCTGCTGGTCCTGCTCAGCGATGATATCTGCAGGGTCACTGTTGTCGCTGTGCAGATAGGTCGCCGGGGAGACCACGGTGCTGTCTTCATCGTCGTTGGCGGGGCCGTCGAAGCTGGCGTCATAGGCACCCAGGCGGCCTTCCATTTCTTTTACCTGCTCGGCCGTGACGCCCAGGTCGTCAGCCACGCGCTGGGCTTCTTCCAGGGTCAGGCGGCCGAGGCGTTTCTTCTGGCCGCGCAGGTTAAAGAACAGCTTGCGCTGAGCCTTGGTGGTGGCCACTTTCACGATGCGCCAGTTCTTGATCACATACTCGTGGATTTCGGCCTTGATCCAGTGCACGGCAAAGCTCACCAGGCGCACACCTTTGGTGGGGTCGAAGCGTTTGACGGCTTTCATCAGGCCCACGTTGCCTTCCTGCACCAGGTCACCCAGGGGCAGGCCGTAGCCGGTATAGCTGCGGGCGATATGGACCACAAAGCGCAGGTGGGCCAGCACCAGGTTGCGGGCGGCATCCAGATCCTGCTGGTAATAAAGGCGTTCAGCCAGTTGGTGTTCGTCGTCTGCGCTGAGCACCGGCACGGCATTAACGGCTCGCATGTAGGCGTCCAAGTCATTGCCTGGTACTGCCAGAGTGAGCGCCTGTGCGGGGATTGAAGGCTTGGTCATGCGCAATGTCTCCTTGTGAAGACCTTGTTAAATTCCGTTGAGGATTTTCTGAAATCCATCAGTGCTCGATATTAGCACTCGAATTAGTAGAGTGCTAATCGGCCAGAAAGTTCCGTTCCATCAACAAATTTGATGGTTTTCGGAGCATAACGGGTTTTGGTGAACAGGCTGTGAACCGGGGCGCAGAATCAGCTACGAGCTACAACGCGATTAGAGAGTGGAGGGCCGGGAAAGTTCCGGATTTCGCGCTGGTATCCTTGTGGTTCGCGGGCAGGGCTTTGCCGATTGGCAGGGCCTGACCCGCGCCTTGCAGCGTGTAGCTTGAGGCTTGTAGCTGCCTTCAGAAGTTCGGCTCAATGTCGCTCAGATGCCGTCCCACCGCCAGCCAGGCACCGAGCAGGCCCAGGGTGCCGCTGAAGAGTGGCATGATGAGTAGGCTGGATGCGGCCAAGGAGGTGAGTGATTGCTCACTGTTGTATAGATTGAGCAATTCGTCGATGGGGCCGCCCAGCCACCAGAGGGCGGTTTGCACCAGAATGACCGCCACCAGTCCGCCGGCAAAGCCGTAGCTGAAACCGGTGTAGAGGAAGGGGCGCCGGACGAAGCCGTCGGTGCCGCCGACGATTTTGACCACCATGATTTCATCCCGGCGACTTTCGATGCCCAGCCGGATGGTGTTCACCACCACCAGCACCACGGCGGCGGCCAGGGCCAGGGTGAGGGCGGAGATCAGTCGCTCGCCCAGTTCTATCAGGGCATGCAGGCGGCGCACCCATTCCACATCCAGCTGTACCAGGTCCACGTGGTCCTGTTCGGCCAGGCGATTTTCCAGGGCGCGCAGGGTGACCGGGTCGGTGCTGTCCGGGAACACCACGATCAACGGGGGCAATGGGTTGTCCGGCAGGGCCTGAAGCACATCACCAAAGCCGGACAGGGCCTGAAATTCTTCCAGAGCCTGCTGGCGGGTGATTACCCGGGTGCTTTCGATGTGGTCTATTTCCCGCCATTGCCTGGCCATTTCCCGCTGGCGGTTTTCGTCTACGTCCATGTCCAGAAACACGGACAGATGGGCGTTTCCGTCCCAGCCGCTGGTAATGGCGCGGGCGTTATCCAGCAGTACGGCGAGCCCGGCAGGCAGGGACAGGGCAATGGCGATGACCAGGATAGTCATGGCGCTGCTGGCACGGCTGCTATTGATGCGTTGCAACGCGTCGCGGAAGGAGTCGCGGTGGTGCTGGCGCCAGCTGGTGAAACGATCCTTCAGGGAAGTGTTGGCGCTTTGGGCGCCCACCACTCGACGTGGCTTGTCGGCCTTCTGCCGCGCTGGCTTGATCGGTGTGGCATTACGGGGAGGACGGTTAGACGCCATGGTGGTCTTCTCCCTCGTCGCCATCGTGAATCAGACGCCCCTCGCGCAGGGTTAGCAGGCGGTGATTGTAGCGGGCAATCAGGCTCAGGTCGTGGGTGGCGATCAGCACCGCCACGCCCACGCGGGCGAAGTCCTGGAACAGGTCCATGATTTCTTCGGAAAGGGCCGGATCCAGATTCCCGGTGGGCTCGTCGGCCAGAAGCAGTGGGGGTTTGTTGACCACTGCGCGGGCGATGCCGACGCGCTGTTGTTCACCGCCGGAGAGCATGATCGGACTGAGGTTTTCTTTCTCCAGCAGGCCTACCTTGTCCAGGGCTGCGCGTACCCGCTTGCCGATATCGGCGCGGGAATAGCCGGCGATGATCAGGGGCAGGGCCACGTTATCAAACACGGTGCGGTCGAAAAGGAGTTGGTGGTTCTGGTGAACCATGCCGATCTTGCGGCGCAGCAAGGGAATGTGACGGTTGCCAAACCCGTTCAGGTTCTGGCCTTCCACGAACACCTGACCCTGGGTGGGGCGTTCTATCATCATGATCAGTTTCAACAGCGTCGACTTGCCCGCCCCGGAATGCCCGGTAAGAAAGGTGAGCTGCCCGGCGGGGAGCGTGAAACTCACCTTGCTGAGCGCGTCTTTGCCATTCGGGTAGCGTTTGCTGACCCGGTCGAACTGAATCATGGAAGTCCCTAAGCAGCTACAAGCTTCAAGCTGCAAGCTACAAGGAAAACAAGTGGGCGCGGAGAGGGCGGTGCTGTTAGCAAGGCCTTGCCCGCGTTGTAGCTTGCAGCTTGTGGCTTGTAGCTGGTTTTACCCCGTTACATCTTCAAACAGCGCCTGGACGAATTCTTCTGCGTGGAAAGGACGCAGGTCTTCCAGTCGTTCCCCAACGCCGATAAAGCGAATCGGCAGCCCGGTCCGTTTGGCCAAGGCAAACAGAATACCGCCTTTGGCGGTGCCGTCGAGCTTGGTCAGTGCCAACCCGGTCACACCGGCCGCATCGCGGAATTGTTCGGCCTGCTGGATGGCATTCTGGCCGGTGCCGGCGTCCAGTACCAGCAGCACTTCGTGGGGAGCATCCGGGATCAGCTTCTTCATGACCCGGGTAACCTTGGTGAGTTCGTCCATCAGGTTGCCGCGGGTGTGCAGACGCCCGGCGGTGTCGGCGATGAGCACGTCGGCGTTGCGGGACTGGGCGGCTTGCACGGCGTCATACACGACTGAAGCGGAATCGGCGCCGGTGTGCTGGGCCACAACCGGGATGTCGTTGCGTTCGCCCCATACCTGCAGCTGTTCCACGGCAGCGGCACGAAAGGTATCGCCGGCGGCCAGCATCACGTTCTGGCCTTCGGCCTTGAAGCGGCAGGCGAGCTTGCCGATGGTGGTGGTCTTGCCGACCCCGTTCACGCCCACCATCAGGATCACATAAGGTTTCTTGCTGCCGTCGATAACCATTGGCTGATCCACCGGCTCCAGCAGCTTGCGCAGTTCGTTCTGCAGGGACTCGTAGAGGGCATCTGCATCTACCAGCTCTTCGCGGGTTACCTGGTCGGTGAGGGCCTGAATAATCACGTCGGTGGCTTCCACACCCACATCGGCCACCAGCAATTGGGTTTCGATTTCCTCGAAGATCTCGTCGTCGATCTCCTTGGCGCCCACCAGCAGGTCGGCCAGGCCTTTGCCAAGGCCTTTGCGGGTCTTGCTCATGCCCTGCTTCATGCGGGCCCAGAAACTCTCGCTGTCCTCGTCGCCTGGCGCTGTTGCGGCAGGCTGTGTGGTCGCCGGTGCAGGCTCGGCGGCAGGAGCAGGTTCAGCAGCAGGCTGAGGCGCGGGTTGCGGCTCGGCGGTGTCCGGGGTTTCGGCCTGGGCAGGTTGCTCAGAGGCCGGCGGCTGTGTGCTCTCCGGCGAGGCGTCTTCCTCTACCCCCACAAACATACGCTTCCAGAAACCGGTTTTTTTGGGTTCCTGCTTGCCATTGTCGTCGTCGCGGGAAACTTCGTCGCTCATGATCAGTCGTATCCACTTGTGAAGGGAAAAGAAGTTCCCCCTTCCTCTGCAATCGGGCTGCAAGTGCAGGGCAATAAACCGGTATGCTATGCCGGCAAAAGAAAAAGGCGCCTGCCTGCAGGTTGGCCGCTCGACACGCGAGCGGGTGGCTATCCTACCATTAAGCATTGAGGTGAGCAGCTTTCGCCGCACTTTACCGAGGACGATCCGGGCTGTCCGCAGCGTCGACCAGAGCGGTGCCAAGGCGCATGACAATGGGATACATAATGAAGAAATGGATATTGGGCCTGTCACTGGCCTGCTGGGCCGGTCTGGCCGGGGCCGCGTTGCCCACTCACAGTTTTACTCTGGATAACGGGCTCAAGGTGCTGGTGCGTGAAGACCATCGTGCGCCAGTGGTCACGGTGATGGTGTGGTTCAAGGCCGGCAGCATTGACGAGGCACCGTTTGAGACCGGGCTGGCCCATGTGTTGGAACACATGATGTTCAAAGGTACGGAAAAGCTGGGTCCCGGTGATTTTTCCAGGCTGGTGGCACGCTACGGTGGCAGCGATAACGCCTTCACCAGTTATGACTACACGGGTTACTACCAGCAGTATGAAGTGTCCCGGCTGCCCCTGGCCCTTGAGCTGGAGGCAGAGCGGCTGGCCAACCTGAAGATCGACGATGAGGAGTTCTACCGTGAACTGCAGGTGGTCATGGAAGAGCGCCGCATGCGCACCGATGACAATCCCAATGCCCTGGCCTGGGAGAAGTTCCAGGCAGTGGCGCGGCCGGGGACCGGTTATGCGCACCCCATTATTGGCTGGCGTTCGTTGCTCTCCCAGCTGCAGCCGGAACAGGCGCGCAGCTGGTTCCAGCGCTTTTATGTGCCGGGCAATGCCACCCTGGTCATTGCCGGGGATGTGACCCGGGATCAGGTAGAACCGCTGGTGGAGAAGTTCTTCAGTGACCTGCCCGCTGGCAGCACGCCGCCCCGCCCGAAACAGACCATCAATCCGCCAGCTGGGGAGCGCCGGCTGACGTTAGCCCTGCCGGTGAAGGTGCCCACCCTGTTCATGATGTACAACGTGCCGTCCCTGGTTACGGCGCAGGACAAGCTGGATTTCTACGCCCTGACCATGCTGGCCGGGGTGCTGGATGGCGGCATGAGCGCGCGCATCGAGACCGATCTGGTGCGCGGACAGAAACTGGTGGCGGGAGCAGGGGCTTCCTATTCCGGCATTCAGCGCGGCAATGGCACTTTCACGATTCAGGCGGCGCCGAACCCCGGTGTCACTCTGGACCAGGTGGAAGAGGCCCTGCGCGAACAGATTGAGACATTGCAGACCACCCTGCCCAGCGAGGAAGAGATGGCACGGGTGCGCGCCGGGGTGCTGGCGGGGCAGGTTTACGAAAAGGATTCGGTGATGGGGCAGGCCATGGAGCTGGGTACGCTCAGCACCCTTGGGCTGGACCTGGATCTTTCTGCGAAGTTTGCTGATGAACTGGCGAAGGTGACCGCCGAGGATGTGCAGCGGGTGGCGAAACAATGGCTGGTGCCGGAGCGCCTGGCGGTCGGGCATGTTGAGCCGGAGCAGGGGGAAGAATGATGAAGAATCAGCTACAAGCTACAAGCTACAAGCTGCAAGGCGCGAGAAAAGGTCGTCGCCAGCGAGGAGGGGCAGAGTTCCGCGCTGCTGGCGGCGCGGCGCTGGCGTTGTTCGGTTGGCTGAGAGATCTGCGCGTGTTGCAGCTTGCAGCTTGCAGCTTGCGCTTCCTGACAGTGGCAGCAGCGATATTCCTGAGCGCCTGCGCTTCGATGAATTCCTCTGATAATTTCCCCACCACTGAAGCGCAGGTGGCGGCCAGTGAGCCGAGGGCGCCGGAGCTGGCGATTCAGTCCTGGCAGACAACGGAAGGCGCGAAAGTGTTGTTTGTCCCCAGTGATGCGCTGCCGATGCTGGATATCCGTCTGGTGATGGATGCCGGCAGTGCCCGCGACGGCGGGCAGGAAGGCCTGGCGTCCCTGACCAGTTCGCTGCTTGGCCAAGGCGCTGCGGACCTGGACGTGGATGATATCGCCCGCGGCTTCGAGGATCGCGGCGCGGAGTTTTCATCCGGCAGCTATCGGGATATGGGCGTTATCAGCCTGCGTACCCTGTCTGACCCGGAATTCCGCGAGCCGGTACTGGACTTGTTCGGCAGGGTCATCGGCACGCCGACGTTCCCGGAGGATGCGCTTGCGCGCATTCGTACGCAAATGATGCAGGGCCTGCGCATGGAGCAGCAGGTGCCGGGGCCGCAGGTGAGCAAGGCGTTCATGGCGGCCCTTTACCAGGGGCACCCCTACGGTTCTGCCAGCGGCGGTACTCTGGACAGTTTGCCGGCGATTCAGCGCGAACAGCTGCAGCAGTTTTATGACACCTATTACGCTGCCGGAAATGCCGTGATTGCCATGGTGGGTGCGGTGAACCGCGAGCAGGCGGAGGCTATCGCCAGCCGTATCAGTGCGGCGCTGCCAGCGGGTGATGCCGCGCCGAAGCTGGAGCGGGCCAGACCGCTGGAAAGTCGCAAGCGCGAGCACATCACCTTCCCCTCTGCCCAGACCAGCATCCTGCTGGGTAATCAAAGCACCTGGCGGGGCAACCCGGACCACGTTGCCCTGTACGTGGGCAACATGGTGCTGGGCGGTGGCGGCTTCGCCTCCATCCTTACCGATGAGGTACGTCAGAAGCGCGGGTATGTGTATGGCATCGGCAGTGGGTTCTCGGCCATGGCGGCGGGAGGTCCCTTTAAGGTGTCGTTCAAGACAGGCAACGACAATGCCGATCAGGCCCTTAGCCTGACCCTGCAGCTGATTGATGACTTCATCCAGCAAGGGCCTACCGACACCCAGCTGGAAGAAGCCCGTACCAGCATTCTTGGCAGCTTTGCGTTGGGCACGGCGGACAACGGCGACATCATTGGCCAGCTGGGAGCCATTGGCTTCTATGATCTGCCGCTGGATTACCTGCAGCAGTTCAGCCAGCAGGTCCGGGATGTGACAGCCGAAGATATTCGTCAGGCGTTTGCTCGCGCGCTGGATGCCGATGACCTGGCCATCGTCAGCATTGGCCCAAAGGCGCCGGAGATTGTCCCGGTGGATGAGGGTGCCGGCAGTGATGTGGCTGCCGTGGTGGAAGAGGCGGACAGTGGCGAAGAATAAGGGCCGTGCCGCTACGGCCAGCAAGGGCCAGGTGCGTATTATCGGTGGCGAGAAGCGTGGCTTGCGATTGCAGTTTGTGGATCACGGTGGCGACTTGCGCCCGTCCTCGGACCGGTTGCGGGAAACCCTGTTCAACTGGCTACAGTTCGAATTGCCGGGCATGCGTGTGCTGGACCTGTTTGCCGGCTCCGGGGTACTGGGCGCGGAAGCGCTCAGTCGTGGTGCCCGCGAAGCGGTGCTGATAGAGAAACAGCGGGACCGGGTAGCAGACCTGCAGCGCCAGCTGCAGCCCCTGTTTGATGGTCGAGTCAGCGTGCTCTGCCACGATGCGCTGGTGTGGTTGCATCAGCCTGCCGAGCCCTTTGACCTGGTGTTCGTGGATCCTCCCTATGATCTGGGGCTGGCAGAGCCCGCCTGCGCGGACCTGGAAAAGCGGGGCTGGCTGGCGGACGGCGCCTGGATTTACCTGGAATCCCGCCGTCAGGGTGCGGTGCCTGCGGTGCCGGCAAACTGGTCACTCCATCGGGAAAAACAGGCCGGCGAAATTCATGCCCGGCTGTTCCGGCGGCATGCTCCAGCGTGCCCTTAACGTATTCATGACAGCCATTCGTCCAGAATCCGGGTTAACTGGGCGAAATCCGCTCCGGGTTCCTATGGAAATGCAATAATGTGATATGTATCACGCTTTACTGCGTGTAGTGCGTCATTGTTCCGGCTAGGGATTGCCTTTGGAGGACTGCATGGATGAGATCAGCAGTGCCAGAATACCGCTGAATCAGGACCGGTTTCTCCGCCAGTTGCTGGGTTATCTGGCCGAGGCGATTCAGGATGTGGCGGGCCTTGAGCATGCGGAGGGCCTGGTATCCATAGTCGGCCAGAAAATTGGTGATGAGATAAACGCCGAGTATCGAAGTGCCCTGGGCGTGGCCAGGCTGGACAAGGCTCGCATGGCGGCTGTGCTGGTCGATCTCAAACGGCGAATCCGCGGTGACTTCTACATCATTCAACAGGATGAACAACAGATCATCCTGGGCAATCGTCGCTGTCCCTTTGGTCGTTACGTGGAAGGTCGTCCTGCGCTGTGCATGATGACGTCCAATGTCTTTGGCGTGATTGCCGCGGAAAATCACGGCTATGCCAGGGTAGAGATTCGAGAAGCCATTGCCAGTGGCCACGCGGAATGCCGGGTCGCCGTGAATCTGCAGCCGGAAGAAGGCGCTGCGGGACGGGAATACTTTTCAGCGGATGACTGACCATGGTCACTGTCGATTGCCTCGCCATTCTCGACGCGATCTCCCTGCCGGTGGTGCTGATGGATGGAGAGGGGGGCATCAAGGTGCTGAATGCCCACGCTCGACGGTTGCTTGGCGGGAGTGAGCCCACCCACATTGCCGCGCTTCTCCGTACCGATGGTGAGGCCTTCCTGAAAATGGTGCGTCGAAACCGTCAATGTGCCCACCTTGCTACTCGTTTCATCGAGCCTTTGCAGCACTACTACCCGGCCAGCTCCCGTGTCTGCCGCGCGGGCGAGTGGCAGGACTGTTATCTGATCGAACTGATGCCCAGGGATCTGGCAGTGGGAGCCATCAATCGACTTTCTGAGATACGTCGCCGGGAGGCGTCTCTGCAGCGAAACTATGTGCGGGCCAGGGAATCGGAACGGACAGCACTTTCCCAGGCCTACCAGGACCCACTTACCGGCATTGGCAACCGCCGGGCCTTCGAGCAGTGGTTTCAGCAACTGTGTCAGGAGGCAGTGAAAGGGTCGCTCCCTCTCTCTCTGCTACTGATCGATCTGGATTTTTTCAAACGCATCAATGACAACCATGGCCATGAAACCGGTGACAAGGTGTTGTGCGCCGTGGCGTCCCTGTTATCTAACGCTCTGGTACGCAAAGGGGATCGTGTGGCCAGGATCGGCGGTGAAGAGTTTGCGGTGCTATTGCCAAATACGGACGCATCCGGTGCGCACGATGTGGCCTGGCGTCTGGTCAAAGCCATGCGGCGTGCCAATCAGGAGGTGAAGAGTGGTCCAGACTGGCAGCCGGTGACTTTGTCTGTGGGCGCCTCGAGTTGGGCTCCCGGTAGCACCCTCTCTGTCCCGACCCTGATGCGTGCGGCCGACGAAGCGCTCTATCTGGCGAAAGAGCAGGGGCGTGATCAGGTGGTCCAGTTGAGAGGCGCCGATTGACAGCACGGGACGCAAAAATGGCACAAACTGCACTAGCGTCCCATGTTCTCCTGTCCCATATTGAATGAATCACAGGAGGGCTACCATGACTGATCAAGTGATTGGGCAACTTGCTGCCAAGAAAAAAATAAACCAGAGCGATATTCAGCCGCGCCGGATGGACTTTGAGTTTGACCCGTCCATGCCCCGTTACTGGTTTGATAATGATCAGTTCAAATCCATTTTGCTTACCTCCTTGTCCTGTACTTTTCCCGAAGGCGAACGTTTTTTTGTGCGTTCGGTCCGTCACTTCCAGAAAAATATTCAGGACCCAATGCTGCGCGAGCAGGTGAAGGGTTTTATTGGTCAGGAAGCGCATCATGGAAACGAGCATGATGCGTTTAATGAATTTATGGAGACCAAGGGCGTACCGGCCAAAAAAGTGGATGCCTTTGTGAAAGACGGCCTCAAGTTTATGGCCAAGGTGCTGTCACCAGAACGACAGCTGGCCAAGACCTGTGCGCTGGAGCACTTCACCGCCATGCTGGCGGAAATGATTCTGGAAAACCCGGAATTCATTGAGGGCATGGATGAGCGCATGGTGCCGCTGTGGCTGTGGCACGCGATTGAAGAAAGTGAACACAAGGCGGTGGCCTTCGATGTCTTCAAGGACCAGGTGGATAGCTACTGGGTGCGCAGTTCCGAGATGGCCTTCACCACGGTGGAGTTCATTGGCTTTACCATTTTTCACTATATCCAGTTGCGCCAGGAAATGGACGATCCCACGGACTGGAAATCGGTGCGTAATGGCTTCAACTGGCTGCTGGGTAAACCCGGATGGTTGCGCAAGCTGGGCAAGTCTTACCTGGCCTACTACAAGCGTGACTTCCATCCGTCAAAACGTGACAGTGCCCACCTGCGCAGGCGCGCATTGATTCGTCTTGCCGACATGATGGGGAGGCCGGATCTGGTAGCGTAAAAAGCGGCCCAGGGATATGTTGCCTAACGGCTTCATGAAACCTTGTCGCCTCCTGTGATAGCGTGAACTGATAGTGTCATGAGGAGGTGACCATGGGTTGGCTCACAGCTCTGAAGCAACGTTTTTTTTCAGCGTCTCCCTCGCAGGATGAATGTGAGGAGCCCGTTGAGCACCGTGTCTATCATCCCGCCCATGAAGGTGAGACGCCGGATGATCTGCACCGCGGTCGGCACCGAATCAAGGAAACCTTTACCAATCACTGGGATCTGGATTACCTGCCACGGGAAGAGGTTGAGGCCATCCTGGAAAAGCAAAAAAAAGACCGGCAATGATGGTCGGTTTATTGTCAGGTTTCTGTTCTTGAGCACCTGCACGCGGATAGTCCCGCTTTTCGCATGCAGGCATGCGCTTCGCAAAACGTTCAGGCAGGTCGAATGACCCCTGCCTCGGAAAATCGTTTGGATACCCGAACCACAATATCGCTCTGAAACGCTTTCTCGTAATGCACATCCAGTACATAGGCTTTGGCCCGTAAGCGAATGGCCAGCTTGTAACCGATCTCGATTTCCTCGATAGCGAAGCTCACGGGTTTTTTCAGATAAGCGAAGCGGCTGGTAAAGATCACTTCTTCAATGATGGCTCTTGCTTCTTCCAGATCTGCGTCCAGTCCCACATGAAAATCCGTCACCACCATCATGTCCAGTTCCCCGGCGTTGCCGGACGCGACCACGTCAGTAATGAATCGGGAGTTGGGGATAGTGACCAGATTGTCATCCAGGGTTTGCAGTCGCACCGTGCGCAGGCCGATAGAAACAATCTCGCCATAGACACTGTCGAAGCTGACCCGGTCTCCCACCCGGAACGGGCGATCGAACAGCAGCAGCAGGCCGGCCACCAGCGAGGCGGCAATATCCTTGAGGGCAAAACCCAGCGCCACGGCGACGGAACCGCCAGCGGCGAGCATGAATTCCTTGGGAGGCTGCAATACGCCCACCACCAGAGCAATGGCGCCCACGGTGTAGAGCACGAAGCCGATCAGGGTGGTGATCTGCAAAATCAGAAAGCGCCGGGTAGGCAGCTTTTCGGTGACTTTCTGGCCGGCCTTGTGGATGCCCCAGTTGAGTGCCCACAACACAAAGCCACCGATGAACAGCAGCAGAATGGCGTAGATGTTGAACAGCTCAACCACTACCGCCAGGTCGTTGACGATATTTCCATCATTCATTGAGCAGGTTCTTCCTTGTCAGGTAACTGATCACCGGCTGGTACCACAATGGCACCAGCCGGTAGCGACCGTCTTCCGCTTTTTGCAGAAAGCCGGCATCGAAACCACCTTTCAGGGCGTACCCCACCACGTTCTCGGGGAGGCAGGTGACGCCACTGATTTCATTGCTGGTGAGGGTGCCGTGGGTGGCAATGGCGGCATAAACAAACAAGGCGTTCTCGCCCATGTTGTCAAGGAGACTGGCGGAAGGCGGGGTAGGCAGACCCACCAGCACATCGCGCCCCTGTACCTTGATAGACGTGAGCCACAGTCTCAGTGCGACCAGGGGGTTGCCCCGGCAGGCATCCCATAAAAGGCTGAAGTATCGTTGTTCGGCGTTACGGACATTGCCTGCCTCCGGTCCACGGGAAGACAGTAACACTTCGTCGTAGCGTACCTTGTAGCCGCTGAGATGGTTGCGAGAAAGAATCAGGGAGCGGATGTCGGATTGGGCCCAACGCTTCACCTTGATCACATTGCGGAACTGGTAGTCTCGGCCGAACACGTTGCACAGGTAGGCCCAGCTCTGGTTATTGATCAACAGCAGCCAGAACACGTTATCCAGTCGCGCGTTCACCAGACTGAGCACCTGTCGCCAGCCTTCCAGTCCGCCTTGCTGGGCGAGGAAGAAATTCTGCGCTTCATCCAGCACCACCAGGGTGGGTGTTCTGTCCTCATCACTTTTTACCAGCGCGGCGGCGCCGTTTTCACCCAGTTCCACATCGAGCGTATCGCCGACCAAGGCGAGGATATCCGCTGGCATGGTGGTGCGGGCGGGCACCTTGATGTCGATGACCTTCAGGCTTTCACAGCTGCTCTCCAGAGCGCTTTTCAGCTTGCTGATGCTGATGCTCTTGCCGCTGCCTTTTTCACCGGCCACTACCAGTGCGTTCTCGTCGGTCTTGTCTTCATGCCAGCGCTGGATGCTTTTTTCGATGGCAGCAACCAGGCCGGTATCGATGAACGGCAATTTGGAGCCTTCCGGGACATCCTGGGCAAACCAGCGTTCGTAGTGGATCTCCACCTCGTCATCCTGGTCTGTCGCCTGGTCATTCCCCTCGTCGCTGGCGATACGGGTGCGCAGCCTGAACCAGCGGGCCTTGAAGCTCACGTACCAATCGAAGTCGGTCAGCACCCGATCAATAAAGCCCACCAGGAAGCTGATCAGCGCCACCGGTAACAGCAGGGGGGCAAACAGCGGGAAATAGCGCTCTCCGAGCAATCGTTCGGCAATGGGATCCAGTCGTGACGGCAGAATGGCTTGCAGACAGACCAGATAATCCTTGCTGCGCAGGGTCAACAGGCGGCTGAGTGCAATGTACAGGCAAACGCCAAGGACCGTCTGCATCAGGTAGTAGAGCAGGGATGGACCGAGGCTTTCCCAGATCACCAGCAGGGGAAGCCAGGGCAGCATCAGCCATCGAGCCACGCCGCGGGAATGCTCTATGACCTGTTGTGCCGGGTCGCCGCTGAGATAGGTGCCAGCACTCTGGGCCACACGGCCCAGCAGCCATTCGCCCATCAGGCAAAGCAGGCCATAGATTACGTACAGGTGAGCAAAGGGCAGTAACCAGAACAGCACCTTGGTGGAGGGTGTGTTCAGTCGCATGTCAAGCTGGTCGAGAATCATCCATAGCAGGAACCAGGGCAGCATGGGGGCAAGGCCGCTGATCAGGCGACTGGCATTGCGTACCCAGCGTTTATCGCCACTCATGCTGATCACTTTCTCGTGCAGACTCAGGGCCCAGTGGCGTGTGCGTCGCGCCAGTTTGACCAGCAGCACGAACCCGGCGATGCCCAGCACCAGAGCAAGGACATTCTGTACTAAAGGCAGATAACCGCTACCACGGATCGGCGCGTTCAGGTCGTAGCGCACCAGTACCATTGTGTCGATTGCCCGCTGTCCGATCCGTTGGGCTTCTCTGGCGACCAGGGCGGGGGATGCGCTCAGGCCACCGAAATCGGCAATCTGCCGGGCCAGTTGACGCCGTTGCCAGATATCTCCACGCAGTACCCGAATCTGTCGCTGGATATCCAGGCGGATCTTGATCAGGGTGCGATATGCCTCGGTGACGGGCACTGGCGCGTTCAGCGTCGGGCTGTCATACCAGAGTTGATCCAGCTGCGCCCGCGCCTGCTGTGAGCGTTCTTCATCCAGCCTGGGAATCAGCGCCCAGGTGCTTGCCAGGTTGTCTTGTAGCAACAGGGCGCCCTGACGAATGCCCGGGTCCAGCGTGTCGGCACTGAGCAGGCTCTCCAGCTGCTGGTTAAGCTCGGTGAGGCTGACCATGGCGCGCCGCTGCGTCAGGTTGCGGTCGGTAATCTGATGGCGCAGCACAAGCAGGGCCTGGTCCTGCTTTTCCAGCTGGCGTTTGATGGCTTCCAGGTCACTATTCAGTGACGGGCATTCGGGTAATTCCAGTGACCGTGAGGGGGCCGTGGACGGCAGGGTGATCAGGGGGCTATCCAGAGAGTGGCCGATCAGGGTTTCCAGCTGTTCATGGCTGGGAATCTGGCCATCAATAACGCGTTGCAGTTGCTGGCGGTCATTCTGCAACTGCTGGTATTCGCGTTCCAGGCTGATCAGCAGTTGTTCGGCTTCTTCGCAGGCCGGTGTGGCAGCCCTGGCCAGCGGCAGCAACAGCAACAAGCAAGCCATCACAAAGCCGGGCAATTGTCTGCGGTGCGATCCCATTCGCATTTCCTGTGTCCTTGATTCGGCCCGGAGTTCGGGGTGGCTGCGGCAACCATTGTAGGAAGGGTAGCGGATGGCGTCACCTACTGTATAAGAAACGGTCATGCAGGAGATTGAGGAATAGCGCAGAACGGGGAGAGTCAGAGTGCTATAGTCAAAGAAGAGCCATTGCAGAGGATGTGACAATGAGTGATCTGACAGTCGGTGCCCTGATGGGCAAACATCCCACGGCCATTGCGTTGGGCACGGAATTGACCGAGGTGGTGGACCAGTTGCTGAAACACAAGGCCTCCGGCCTGCCGGTGGTGGATGAAAATCATCGGGTGGTGGGTTTTGTGTCGGAGCAGGATTGTCTGCGCAAACTGCTGGTCTCCAGTTACCACTGTGAAGGCTCGTTGATCGTGGATGAGTTCATGCATGACCAGCCCCTCACCGTGGCGGAGAGCGATTCGGTGGTCAATGTGGCGGAGCTGATGGTGAATCAGAAGCCCAAGATCTACCCGGTGGTGGATGCGCAGAAACGACTGGTGGGGATGCTGAGCCGCCACCAGGTGCTGGGCGCCCTGAAAGATACCCGGCGCGCCTGCGACGTGTGATTTGAACGCCGGACGTCTGATGCCTGGGTCTGTCAGTTGCGGACGTCCGCGTCAGGGCCTCCGCTTTCCGGTTGGCCCCTGCGTACAATTTTCCTGCTTGCCCTCCCGGTAGTCTGCGGATTGAAAACAACAACTCCGGAGCGTTCCCATGCGTGATTTGCAGACCTTTCTGGCGGATTATGGCGACAGCCATCGCAATCCGGTCAATCAGTGGGTACACATTCTTTGTGTGCCTGCCATTTTTGTGTCCACCATCGGCCTGTTCTGGTTGCTCCCGCTGGGTAGCTGGCTGGGGCTGGAAGGTGCGATGGCTTACTGGGTGAATGGTGGCACCCTGCTGGCTGCCATCTGCATGCCTTTCTATCTGCGCATGTCTGCCGCCATGACCGTCCTGATGAGTGCCTGGCTGGCACTGTCGTTGGTGGCCGTTGTAGCCGTGGATCGCAGTGGCATGTCTCTGGGCTGGACCAGTGCTGCCGTGTGGTTGATTGCCTGGGCTGTGCAGGTGTGGGGCCATAAAGTGGAAGGCAAAAAGCCGTCCTTCGTGGATGACCTGGTTTTCCTGCTGGTGGGCCCCATGTTTGTGTCTCTGGAGCTGGCGCACAAACTTGGGTTGCGACGCGACAGCGTTTCGGCCTGATCGGCAGATTGTCCGCCCGGCGTTCGCCGGGCATTATGCCGGCATGACTGTTTCCCCGCCGGCACCCCTGACCCGTTTACTGTCGCCCCTGTATATCTGGCCGGGAGGCTGGCTGGTGCTGCTGTCCGCCATGGACAACCGCCCCCACCAGCACGTGGCGGCGTCCCTGCTGGTGTCTCTCGACGGTTTATTGCGGGTCAATGTGGATGACCGTTGCCTGCAGCAGCCGCTGGTGAGGGTGCCGCCGGAAGCCCGCCAGTCGTTGCACAGTGACGGGCCCGTGGCCGTCATGCACCTGGATCCGGACGAGCCTGCCTGGTGGTCGCTGCGCGAGGCCGATGCTGACGCACAGTTACCGTTACCCCAGCTGCGTCAGGGCTTGCAGGTGCTGGCGGACGGGCAGCCCCATGCGGATCTTGCCGGCGCTTTTATCCAGCAACTGCGAGCATCTGCACCGCTGAATCCGCCGGATGCCCGGGTGGTTCGCGCCTGCCAGCAATTGCGGGCCGACAACAGCCTGGATCTGGACGCACTGGCGGCGGGGGCCAACCTGTCGGCATCCCGTTTCCGGCGTCTGTTCAGCGAGCAGCTGGGCGTCACCTTCAAGCGTTATGTCTTGCATCTCAAGTGTCAGCGAGCCCTGTCCCTGTGGGAAAGCGGCATGACACTCACGGAACTGGCTGTCGCCGCCGGCTTCTACGACCAACCCCACCTGAACCGGACACTTCGCGCCATGTTCGACGCCTTGCCGTCGCGCTATGCTCGGGGGCAGTCAGTGCAGGTGGTGGATCTGTCTGCCAACACAAGAACAACTTCCATGGAGTAGCCATGCAATACCAGGACATCAAGACCGATCTGTCAGAGAATATTCTCACCATAACCCTCAACCGTCCTGAGCGAATGAACGCGTTTACCCTGCGCATGAAGGATGAACTGGTGCATGCGCTGGAGGCATCGGACAGCAACGATGAAGTACGTGCCATTATTATTACCGGTGCGGGCAGGGCGTTTTGTGCCGGTATGGAAATGGAGCCGGAGGGTGGCGGCAACCTGTTTGGGTACGATGACGCAGAAGGTATGGAGCCGCCGCTGGAAACCATCCGTGATTCCGGCGGTGAATTGTCCATGGCCATCTACAACTGCCGCAAGCCGGTGATCGGTGCCATCAATGGGGCCGCCGTGGGCGTGGGCATCACCATGACCCTGCCCATGGATATTCGTCTGGTCGCCGAGAACAGCAAGATCGGCTTCGTGTTCACCCAGCGCGGCATTACCCCTGAAGCCTGTTCCTCCTGGTTCCTGCCTCGCGTGGTGGGACGTCAGAAGGCGCTGGAGTGGGTGCTCAGTGGGGATATCTTCATGGCCGAAGAAGGGGTGGAGGCCGGCTTGTTTCATAGCGCCCACGACAAGGGCGAAGTCCTGGACGTGGCCCGCTGCATGGCGAAAAAACTGATCGCCAAGAGTTCCCCGGTGGCAGTGGCGCTGGCTCGCCACATGCTGTGGCGCAACCCGGAGTTCGATCATCCGATGCAGGCCCATGTGGTGGAATCGAAAATGATTTACTGGTCCCACACGTTCTGGGATGGTCGTGACGGGTTTGATGCCTTTCTGGAAAAGCGCGCGCCGCGATTTGAAATGTCGTTGTCAGAAGTGCCCAGGCAATTTGATTTCTGGCCTGAACCTCCGCTTGAATAAGTAGCTTGATCAGGCCGCCTTTCGGCGGCCTTTTTTTATTGTTGGCAGGGAGAGAGAAATGAAGAAAGAAACCGTATCCATTCATGGTGGCTTTGAGGGCGACCCGCAGACCCATGCGGTGGCGGTGCCCATGTATCAGACCACCAGCTATTATTTTGATGACACCCAGCACGGTGCGGATCTGTTTGATCTGAAAGTGCCGGGCAATATCTATAGCCGCATCATGAACCCCACCAATGCGGTGCTGGAAGAACGGGTAGCCATGCTGGAAGGCGGGATTGGTGCCCTGGCCATGGCATCGGGTATGGCAGCCATTACTGCCACCGTGCAGACCCTGGCTCGTGCCGGCGACAACATTGTATCGGTGAGCCAGCTTTATGGTGGCACCTACAACCTGTTTGCCCATACCCTGCCAAATCAGGGCATCGACGTACGCATGGCCGATGGCCGCAAGCCTGAATCCATTGCCGCTGCCATTGATAACAAAACCAAAATGGTTTTCTGTGAATCCATCGGCAACCCGGCGGGTAATGTGGTGGACATGGCTGCGCTGGCCAAGGTTGCCCATGATGCCGGTGTCCCGTTGGTGGTGGATAACACGGTTGCCACTCCTGCGCTGTGTCGGCCTTTTGAACATGGTGCCGATATCGTGGTGCACTCGCTGACCAAGTATATGGGTGGGCACGGGACGACGATTGCCGGTGCGATTGTGGACTCTGGAAAATTCCCCTGGAAAGGCAATCCACGGTTTCCGCAATTTAATGAGCCTGATCCCAGTTATCACGGTGTGGTGTATGTGGAAGCCATGGGAGAAGCGGCGTTTATCGGTCGCGCGCGAGTGGTGCCGCTACGCAATATGGGCGCGGCATTGTCTCCCATGAATGCGTTCCTGATTCTGCAGGGCATCGAAACCCTGAGTCTTCGTATGGAGCGCCATTGTGAGAATGCCATGAAGGTGGCTGCCTTCCTGCGCGACCATGACAAGGTCAGCTGGGTTAACTTTGCCGGGCTGGAAACGGATCAGGACTATCAGGCTGCACAGACGTATATGGATGGCGGGGTGCCGTCTTCCATTCTCAGCTTTGGCATTGAAGGGGGGCGTGATGCGGGGGCGCGCTTTATTGATGCGCTGGGTCTGATCAAGCGTTTGGTCAATATTGGTGATGCAAAGTCGCTGGCCTGTCACCCGGCCACCACGACGCACCGTCAGCTGAATGACGAAGAGCTGAAAAGCGCGGGTGTCAGTGCCGATCTGGTTCGATTGTCGGTGGGCATTGAGCATATTGATGACATCCTGGCGGATATCACCCAGGCGCTCGACAAGGTCTGATCAGGTCTGTTCCCGAAACTGGGCCGGCGTCATGCCGGTCCAGCGTTTGAATGCCTTGGAAAAGGCGCTCTCATCGGAAAACCCCAACGCCTCGGCGATATCAGTCAGACGTACCCCTTGCTGTAATTTTCTTTCGGCCATGCTCTGCAAAAGGCCATCTCGCAGCAGTTTGAAACTGCTGCCTTCCTCGCCCAGTTTGCGGACCAGATGGCGGCCACTCATGGCCAGGCTGTCGGCGACCTTTTCCTTGCCCCAGTGGGGTTGCTGGCGAAGCAGATCGGTGACCTGGGCACTCAACGACTGTTCCCCCAGGGAATCCAGTACCTGATCGGCCAGGGTGCGCAAGTGCTGACACAGGGCCGGGTTGGCATAGATCAAGGGAAGATCCAGTGAGCTGGCTGGAATGACCAGGCTGTTGCGGCTGGACAGAAAACGCACCGGTACATTCAGCAGGGTTTCGTAACGTCGGTTGTCGTCCAGGGCTGCGTGGGCGAACTCCAGGCGCAGAGCCTTGAGTTTGCCGCCCGTGGACCAGCGCGACAGTTGCAGCAATGAGGCCAGCGCAGCTTCCACCCGTTCCTGTTGGCGCTCCTGATACTGGGGCTGGTAGCTGACGATGCACTCGTCACCCTGAATCTCGAATTCGAAAGTGCCGCCTTCGCCGACAATCGGGTAGTAGTCGATCAGGCTTTCCATGGCGTCGGCCACAGTGTCACAGCTCATCAGCACCATGCCGGCGGTGTCCAGATGACCCACTTCCAACGCCAGCCCGAAACGCACCCCTACCAGGGCATCTTCCGCCTGCGAACAGAAGTTTTCCCAGATCTGTCCCTGCAACTCCAGAGAAACCCGGTCCTGCTCGGCAAACGCCTGCTGCAGGTCGTCCGGCAGGGAAAACCCCAGTTTGGCGGCGGCCTGGCTGATGGCCTGGGTATAGCGCACGGTAACGGTGGGAGTTTGTGGCATTGCCTGTCTCGAATTAACCGCAGGGTGGTCCTGAATTGGCCGTGAGGGGGCTGCCCGGGGACCGTAAAGTAAACATCATAACAAATTCTGAGTTTGGCTCAGCAAAGGAGTGCTGCACGGGCTCCTACTACAACAACAAGAGTGGTATTGGCATGTACGCAGTGATAGGGGCCGGCCCCATGGGGCTCGCGACCGCCCGCAACCTGAAAAAGTATGACATCCCGTTCATTGGATTCGACCTGAATTCCGATGTGGGTGGCCTGTGGGATATCGACAACCCCCACAGCACCATGTACGAGTCCGCCCACCTGATTTCCTCCAGGACCATGACGGAATTCAAGGAATTCCCCATGGCGGACGGTGTGGCCACCTATCCTCATCACAGTGAGATGAAGCGCTACTTCCAGAGCTACGCCCGCCAGTTCGGTCTTTATGAGAACTACGAGTTTTCCACCCGGGTGGAAAATGTGGTGCGCGATGGTGATGGCTGGCAGGTGACCACCAGCAAGAATGGTGAGCAGCAGACCCGCCGGTTTGACGGTGTCCTGATTGCCAATGGCACCCTGCACAAGCCGAACATGCCCAGCCTGCCTGGCCAGTTTGACGGCGAGCTGATGCATTCCAGCGAATATCGCAATGCTGAGGTGTTTGCCGGCAAGCGGGTGCTGGTGGTGGGTTGTGGCAACTCCGCCTGTGATATCGCCGTGGATGCGGTGCACCGGGCGGCCAGCGTGGATCTGTCTGTGCGGCGCGGCTACTACTTCCTGCCCAAGTTCATCGCGGGCAAGCCCACCGATACCTTTGGTGGCAAGTTCACCTTGCCGCGGATGGTAAAGCAGAAAGTGGATGCGGCGCTGATCCAGTTGCTGATCGGCAAGCCCAGCGATTATGGATTGCCGGATCCCGATTACCGGTTGTATGAATCCCACCCGGTGATCAATTCCCTGATCCTGCACCATCTGGGGCATGGTGATATCAATGCCCATGGGGATATTGCGGCAGTGTCCGGCAAGACCGTGACCTTTGCCGATGGCCAGTCCCGGGTGTACGACCTGATCCTGATGGGCACCGGCTACAAGCTGGATTATCCGTTCATTGATGGCAATGAGTTGAACTGGCAGGGCCAGGCTGCGCCGCAGTTGTATCTCAATGTGTTCCACCCGCAACACCGCAATCTGTTCATCATGGGCATGGTGGAAGCGGCGGGCCTTGGCTGGGAAGGGCGCAACGAGCAGGCAGAGATGGTGGCCCTTTACCTGAAGGCGAAAGCGAAAGGTTCACCGCTGGCTTCAGCGCTGGAGCAGAAGGCTTCCTCGCAAGCTGGCCAGACCCTGGACGGGGGGCTGGAATACCTGAAGCTGGCTCGCATGGCCTACTATGTTCACAAGGATACCTACCGCAAGGCGGTGGGCAAGCACATCGCCGAACTGAAGCAGGGGGTGTGAGATGGAAGTGCATTTTGGCAGTAATAATCTGCTGATCCTCAATGTCATCCTCGCCTTCATGATGTTCGGCGTGTCCCTGTCGCTCACCGGCGATGACTTTCGCCGTGTGCTGAAGCGACCGGATGCCCCCATTGTCGGCCTGATCGCCCAGTTTGTGTTGCTGCCAGCGGCCACCTGTCTCACCACCTGGTATTTCGATGTGGATCCCGAGCTGGCGCTGGGCATGATTCTGGTGGCGTCCTGTCCGGGCGGGTCTTTTTCCAACATCATGACCTGGCTGGCGAAAGCCAACGTGGCGGTATCGGTCAGCATGACCGCAGTGTCCAGTCTGGCGGCCATGTTCCTGACGCCGTTCAACTTTGCCCTGTACGGCTACATCAACCCCCATACCCGCAGCATCCTCACGGAGATCCAGCTCGACAGCATGGAGATACTTGCGTTGGTGGCGCTGGTGCTGGGCCTGCCACTGGTGATTGGCATGCTGGTGGGCAAGGCGTTTCCGGCGTTCGCCGAAGCGGCCCAGAAGCCCATGCGTGTCATCACCCTGTTGGTGCTGCTTCTGTTCGTCGGCGTGGCCTTCGGTAACAACATGGATGTGTTTCTGGCCAATGCCGATCGCATCGTTGGCCTGGTGGTGCTGCAGAATCTGTTGGCGCTGGGGCTGGGAGCCTTTGCCGCCGGTCTCACCGGCTTGCCCCGTAATGATCGCAGGGCCATAACCATTGAAGTGGGTATCCAGAATTCCGGACTGGGCCTGGCCATTCTGTTCACCTTCTTCCCTGACGCCAGCGAGATGATACTGATTGCCGGTTTCTGGGGTGTGTGGCATCTGATCACCGGTCTGGTGCTGGCAGGTTGGTGGGGGCGTCAATCCGGCGCCGATGATGCAAAAAAGGAGGATGCGCCGTGCAAAGACGTATCCTGATTACCGGTGCCGGGGGCTACATTGGCAGCCTGCTGGCCCGCCGTCTGGCAGAGCGCCACTTTGTGGTGGGCGTGGACATTCGTGAGGATCCGTCTGCGGTCTTTCCTTTCCGGGTGATGGATGTGCGCGATCCCGCGTTGGGAGAACTGATTCGCGAGCATCGCATTGAACAGGTGGTGCATCTGGCAGCGGTGCTGGAAGACTCGGGGGATCGCCAGCGGGATTACGATATCGACGTAAACGGTACACGCAATGTGCTGGAGGCGTGTGTAGCCAATGGGGTCCGCCAGCTGGTGGTGACCAGCTCCGGTGCAGCCTACGGGTATCACGCGGACAATCCCCCCTGGCTGGACGAGCAGGATCCGCTGCGGGGTAACCCGGAGTTTGCCTATTCGGATCACAAGCGTCAGGTGGAAGAGCTGCTCGCCTCTTATCGCCAGCAGTACCCGCAACTGGCACAGCTGGTGTTGCGCCCGGGCACAGTACTGGGGGCGGGCACCAGAAACCTGATTACCAAATTGTTCGAGGGCAAGCGTTTGCTGGCGGTGGCCGGCTCGCCGTCTCCGTTTGTGTTTATCTGGGACCAGGATGTGCTGGAGATCATTGAGAAGGGCGTGAACGAAGAAGCTCGCGGTTGTTTCAATCTGGCGGGTGACGGCGCGCTCAGCATTCATGAACTCGGCCGCATCCTCCACAAGCCGGTGGTGGCCATACCTGCTGGTGTGCTGCGTGTCGGTTTGTGGCTGGGCAACAAGCTGGGGCTTACCGGTTACACGCCGGCGCAGATCAACTTCCTGCGCTACCGACCGGTGCTGAGTAATCAGCGCCTCAAATCCGAGTTCGGTTACCAGCCGAAAAAGAGCTCGGAAGAGGTATTTCGTTTTTATTTGGCTGGCACCAGACAGAGGCAGGCATCATGAAAACCGTACTGATAACCGGTGCGGCCTCCGGGCTGGGCTGGGAGCTGTCGCGGCAGGCGTTTGCCTGTGGTTACCGGGTGATCCTGACCGACATGAACACCGTGCTGCTTGAGGCTCGGGCGGAGCAGTTGGGTGATGCGGAAGATGGGCGCGTTATCTGCCGGGCGCTGGATGTGACCGATGGCGATGCGATCTCCACGCTCAGCGTGTGGTTGCAGGAGCAGCCGTTCGATCTGGACCTGCTGATCAACAATGCCGGCATTACCCACCGCTCTCTGGCAGAAAAAACCGCGGTACCGGTGTTCCGCAAAGTGATGCAGGTGGACTGGGCAGCACCGGTGGAACTGTCCATTACGCTGCTGCCGCAGCTGAAAAAAAGCCGTGGAGGCATCATCAATATCGGCTCCATGGCAGGGTGGATGCCGGTGTTGGGCCGGGCCGGTTACTGTAGTGCCAAGAGTGCCCTGGGGCAGTTCTTTGAAGTGATGCGCGGGGAAGTGTCCCGCTATGGCGTGCACATACTCATGGTCTACCCCAGCTTTCTGGATACCCCCATCGAGACCAATGCCCTGGGCCATGATGGCAAGCCGGCCAGCCATGCCCGTTCCATGGTGGGGCGCATGCGAAGCCCGGAGCAACTGGCCGAGAAAGTGTTTGCGTCATATCACAGAAAGCAGAAGCGCCTTTTTCCTGACCGTTTTACCTGGTTTGCCAGTGTGCTGTGGCGTATCGCGCCGGATCTGTATCAGCGCCTGATGATGCGTAAATTCGCCGTCGAGCTGGAGCAGTAACCCTTGGATATCGCTGTCATATGGCCCTGGTTGTTGCTGGGGCTTTTCATCTTTTTTGCCTTTACCACCGAAGCCATGACGGGTTTTGGCAGCATCGTCATCGCCCTGTCACTGGGGGCGCTGGTGTTGCCTATCCCGGAGATCCTGCCGGTGCTGGTGCCGCTCAATATCGTCATGAGCAGTACTCTGAGCTGGCGGCATCGCCACAACATTCACTGGCCTACTTTGTGGAAGCTGATCCTGCCGTTGATGGTGCTGGGCACCCTAGCCGGTTATGGCTTGCGCCCCTGGTTGGGGGACGATTACCTGCGTCAGGGCTTTGGTGTACTTGTGCTGTGGTTCAGCAGCCGTGAGCTGTGGCGCATGTTCAAGGGGCTGGAGGTGCATGCTCATGCGGCCTGGTGGTCTCGCTGCTGGATGTTTCTGGCGGGAATTACCCACGGCCTGTTTGCTTCCGGCGGCCCCTTGCTGGTGTATGCCCTCAGTGGCCTGCAGCTGGACAAGCAACGTTTTCGCGCCACCCTGATCCTGGTGTGGTTGTCCCTGAACAGCCTGCTCACGGTGGTGTTTCTGATCGATGGTTCGCTGCTGCCTGCCGCGCCGAAGATCGGCATGCTGGTGCCCGTGGTGATCGCCGCCATGGTGCTGGGGGAGTGGCTGCATCACCGGGTTAACGAAGAACGTTTTCGCCAGGCGGTGTTTGTGGTGTTGTGGATTACAGGGTTGATTCTGATGCGGCCGTAGAGCTGCAAGCTTCTAGCTACAACGGGGACAATGCCGAATAACAGGACACGCTGTGCCCGCGAACCAGGGTAGAATGGGTGCGCGGGCACGGCGTCGGATCCATCTAACACCCTCTTTCGCGTTGCAACTTGTAGCGTGAAGCTTGCAGCTCATCTTCCCTGCCTTTTCCTTCCCCCTGACATCGTGCTATTCATTCTTTCCTGACGTTATATCTTCTGGGGAGTGCTAATGTCGTCTGTGGAGATCCGCCCGGTGACCGGTATCGCTGTTGATCCCTGGCTGGATGAGCTGGCGCAGTTGCGCATTGAGGTGTTTCGCGATTTCCCTTACCTGTATGAGGGCGATCTGGAGTACGAGCGCCGCTATCTGGACCGCTATGCCCAGTCTGACCGCAGCGTCTTTGTGCTGGCGCTGGAGTTCAACAAGCTGGTAGGAGCAGCAACCGGTTTGCCGTTGAAGGAGGCGGATGATGCCTTCCAGGCGCCGTTCCGGCAGCTGGGGGCCGATCTGTGCACGGTGTTCTATTTTGGTGAGTCAGTGCTGAAAAAGGCCTGGCGTGGTCAGGGCATCGGCCACCGGTTCTTTGATTTGCGCGAGCAGTATGCCGAGGATTTCGGTTTTCAGAATACCGCGTTCTGTGCGGTGCAGCGCCCCGAGGATCACCCGGCAAGGCCTGCAGGCTACCGTGCGCTGGATGCTTTCTGGCGAAGCCGCGGATATTTTCCCCAGGCCCAGCTGGTGGCGGACTTTGACTGGACAGATGTGGGAGATACCGCCCCGTCCCACAAGAATATGCAATTCTGGATGCATAGCCTGTAAACAAAAAATTGACTAAAAATCATCGCAATCCCCCATCTGGGGGATTGCGGGTGACCCTGTCTCCCTTACTATCGCGGGAGGGATACAGGAATATGAAAAAAATGGAACCTCAATACAGGCTTTCCCTGTTCGCAGAGCGCATGCTGAGACAGGCGCTCATCATCATACCAATAGCGCTGCTGGCTGCCGGGGTGGCGGTGATTGTGGCTGGCTGAAGTCAGCGTTTCTGCATCAGGACGACCGGGTTGCCGGTCAGGTGCAGTGACCAGCCCTGTTGCCGGGCCAGCCACTCGAACGTGGCGGGTTGCCAGAAGCACACATGGGTTGGATCGCGACGGTAATGCCAGTTGGCAAAGGCGGTGTCGTCGATCAGCCAGCGGGTCATGATGCCCAGCCAGCCCCCGGGTTTCACATGTGCGGCGAACCAGTCCCACTCACGGGCGGGTTGATGCAGGTGCTCAATCACTTCCGTGCAGGTGACAAAATCATAGTGGCGATCCAGCACTGAAGTGTCGGGGGCATAAAGGGGGTCGAAGGTTTCGCAATCAAATCCCTGCTCTTGCAGCATGGTGGCCAGTGCCGGGCCGGGCCCGCAACCAAAGTCCAGCCCTTGGGCGTCATCGGGCAGGAGCGCCATGAGCGGATCGGCCAGTTGGGATAAAAAACGTCGGTAGCCGGGGTCATCCGGCTGGTTTTCATGCAGATCGTACTGTCCTTTTTCCTGCTCGGGAGACGGGAGTTTGTCCGGGTGCTCAAACGTGAGTTGGCAGCAGGGACAGCGAAAGTATTCGCGGTTGTCCACCTGAGTGAATCGCTGCGCTGGGGTCCGACAAAGCGTGCAATCCATCAATCCTGTTCCAGCCATTGCTGTACCCGTGCAAAGGTACGGCTTTCCTCGATCATGGTCATGTGCCCCATCTGCCAGAACAGCTCCCGGGTGAGCAGAGGCGCATCAGGGTACAGCCTGTTTGCGAGGGCGCTGTCCACCGACACCAGCCAGTCTCCCTGGGGTTGGGGGTGATTTGGCTCGCTGACACTGCCGGCGATGAACAATTGTTTGACGGCGGGGTCCAGCGGCACCTTGCTGCTGGGCATCACGTCATCAATGGGACGGTGCTTCCACTGGTCTTCCAGTACATAGCCAAAGCGTAGATCGCGAATGCCGTCGGAACGAAGATTGCCCAGTCGCATCAGCGGTTTTGACCAGGGGGTGGCGGCCAGAAGCCGGTTGGCGTTGTTGCCGATGCGCTCCAGCAGGGCACCCTGATGCGGGGCACCCAGACAGGCCAGATGGGTGATCTTGTCTACCCAGCCGTCCTTGCGTTGCCGCCCCTGATGCAGGGCGCTACGTGCTACCAGGCCGCCCATGGAGTGGCCAATCAGAATCACCTGCTTCGGCAGAGTGCTGTGTGCCAGCAGGCCGGCCAGCTTGCGGCCGTTATCCGAGATGTGCAGCCCGGTGTTGTATCGCAGGTAGCGTGTCTCGGCATTCAGGTGGCGGCGGGCCCAGTGACTGAAGCCGTCCACGGCTGGGCTGTTCCAGCAGGCATCGTTCATGCACAGGCCGTGAATAAAGATCACCAGGGTGTCGGTTTGCGGTGCGGGTTCTTTTTTCGGCAGCAGGGTCATTGGCAGTGCGTAGCTGCTGTTTTGTTCCACCATCAGCTGCCCGAAGATGCCGTTGAGGATGCTTCTTAGGTCCAGGCTTTCGCGCAGTTCCCGGTTGGGATCCGCAAGCAGATCGGCCATTCCTGCCACATTCCCGGCCTGACGAAATCCGTAGCGGATCAGGTTATAGACCATGGGGGCTGGGGTGTAATCATGGCCGCGCACCCCAAAGGGATTGGCGATGGTGCCGTGCATATCCTGCACCACCTGAGTGATCTCATTGCCAAACCGCGTGACCAGCTGCGCCAGTCCTCCTACTTGATGTCCGACTTTTTTCATGGCGCGTGTTCCTGATGAGGTGACGGATTGAGGTGCCTCCAGGAGGCTTTCCTGTCACTAGCGCATTCGTAACGCTTCGTAAAATGCGTCTGTTCTGTGGGTTTTTCCATAGCCAGCCCAGTGGTTTCCCCGGTAGGGTGGGTGTTGTTCGAATCACAGACATCCAAGGAGTGAGTCTATGCGTATTTTCGGTAAAGCGGCATTGGCCGCCATTTTTGCCTCCACGGCGCTGCTGGCAGCCTGTGACAGCAATGACGGACCGGTTGAAAAAGCCGGCGAGAAAGTGGATGAGGCTGTTGAAAGCATGAACCCCCAGGGTCCCATGGAAGAGATGGGGGAAGACCTGGATGATGCCATGGACAGTGCTGAAGAGTCCGTGGACAGCATGAAGGATGCGGCGGAGCAGTAAGCGTCATACGCTGCAGGTAACACGCAACAACGCGGGAGAGGTGCTCCCGGGTTGATGCGCCCAGGCCGCGCCCGGATTCGGGCGCGGCCTTTTTTGTGGTTCTTTCGGATTTGGGCAAGAGGTATGGGCTGGATGAGAATGTCGACGCGGGTATCCTGACCATCAACGGTTTTTCATACGTGTCTTTTGTGCATTGGCTACGGTGGCGGTGATATGACCGCCTGGTTATCTAGCCCTCCGGGATGGGCGCAGAGAATGGGAAAAGCGACAGGAAAAAGGGCTAGGAGGGCGCGAGAGAGGTCACTCATCAGGCTAAGAATAAATGCGTAAAGCATCAGCCGTAAGGGGTGTGGGCGATGACCTAAATGACAAGAAATGTGAACTGGTTCCGGCAATTTACGGCGGTGAAACAAACCGCAACGCGGTACTACGAAAAGCCACATTTTCGTGCTGGGGGGATGGTTCCGCCAGCGCTAGGCTACCTATGCTCCCCGGACCGGAGTTTACGCTGGGGGTTTGATTGTGCGTTCGCCGCAGTCTCAACCGAAGTACCAGGAGCCTTTCTATGACGTCCACTCGCTCGTCGAGCAATGACAGCCTCAATGGTGTTGCCCTCGAAGCCGTGGAGCATCGCCTGCAGGCCTTGTCCGAGTATCTGGCAGTGTATCGTGCCGGTCTGGCCTCCGGTGTGGGTGGCTGGCAATGGCGCCAGGTCCGGGTGTTACGCAGTGACATCGCCCGCCTTCAGGCCTGGTGGTGGTATCTGAACAGTCAGCAGCGCAATGCTGGCTGGGTGCGTTGGCTGGACAAGCTGAGCGCGTTATTGATCCCGATGATGCCACTGAAAAAAGACAAGCCCCGTCGCCGGCATCCGGCGCGCACCATGCGCCGCCTGGGTAGCTATAGCCTGGTGCTGCGTGCCTATGTGACTCTCGAGGAAGATGTGCAGGGCCAGTTGCTGACTCGTCGGCTTACCGCCAAACAGTTTCCTGCCCGGGTTACGGATGCCCAGCTGCGCCAGCTGGAATGCCGTCTCGAGCAGGCCTCAATGCTGCGCCGCCACCATCTTCCGGAGCCGCGTCATGTGAGTGTGTGTTGTCAGCTGCTGCGGGCAGTGATGGTGTTGCGCCAGGGGCTTGGGCTGCCGCTGCCGATGGCCAGGGTCATGGAGCCATGATGCAACAGGATGTGATGTTCCCGTCCCTGGACAGCCTGCCCAAGATCTTTTCTCTGTCAGATTTGAAGCAGCGTTTGCCTGGCGACGGCGAGCATGCCCTGGATGTGACTCTGCGCTGGCTGGAGGCTGGCGTGATTCGCCAGGTGGCCCCTGAGCGCCCGGTTTTCTATCGGGTGATTCTTGGTCAGCCGCTCAGTGAGGCGGAAGTGCTGCAAGCCCTGATGCGCACCTTCCCCTCGGTGGTGATCGTGGGCGGTTCAGCGCTGTGGCGTCAGGGAGTAAGCACGCAGCAGGACAGCACTCTCGAATGTGCGGTGGCCGAACCGGTGACGGACTGCAATCTGAATCAGGTGGGGCTGCACTCTCGCCCTGCGGGCTGGTGGTCGGTGATGCGTCAGGTGGGCGGCTTGTCTGCCGAGGGGCGTCATGGGGCAACCATGCTCAGTCCGGAGATGGCGGTGGCGGATGCGGCCGCCTTTCGAGATGTCTGGATGCCGGACCGCGATGGCATCGACTGGGCCCGGCTTTCCACGGCTCGCCTTTGTAGTGCCACGGAGGCGTTGTTGCCGCTCCGTCCTGCACACTGATTTCCCCTCGCCCTTCCTTCTGTTATTGACGCTGTTCCCCTGCTGCTATTAAATGAGAACCATTATCAAAAAAATAGAAAGGGGCAATCTTGATGATGGGGATAGCCGCGTCATTGCTGACGCTGGTTGCGGCGACGCTTTTTTATCTGACCGACCGTGAACAACGCTGGCTAATGAAACCGCTTTCATCCTGGCAGCGGCTCATCAGCCTGTTGATGCTGCTTGCTGCTGCCGGGTTGTGGTCCCTGTCGCTGGGGCTGTCCGTGGGGTTGATGGCGTGGCTGTGGGTACTGGTGCTGTCTCTGATAGTGCTGGCCCTGCTGGCGGGTCACCATCGCGATACTTTCCAGAAATCGGGGGGGCGCCCATGAGGCTGTGGGGCGCTGCGCTGTTGTCCTTGCCACTGAGTGTCATGCTAGTAGGGCTATTGGCGGCTGCCTTGCCGGTGCCCTGGTCTTCCTGGCTGGTGTTGATGCTGTTGCTGGTGGTCATCCTGTGGATGGGGTTGGTGGTGTTGGCGGCCATGCCCCGGCGGGTCCTGCCAGGGTTGGCGGGGTTGTTGGTGGCGAATGGTGTGGCGGCACTGTTGTTGCAGGCAACGGCGCTGTATGGGGGTGGCACATGAAGGCCGAGCGACTGCGCCGGTTTATCGATCTGCATGCTTCGGTCGGGATGGTCAGCGGGCTACTGCTGTTTGTGGCGTTCTTTGCCGGTGCCATCAACGTCTTCCACCATGAGCTTCATCACTGGCAGGCCCTGCCGTCCTCCTCCTCTGCCCCCCATGATGCGGACCGCTTTCTCGAGCGGCTGACAGGCCATTTCCCGCAGGCGGCAGAACGGTTCTATTTTCTGCCCGGTGAGGACCCGGGGGCCATGTGGAAGCAGGATGGTGAGTGGCGCACAGCCCATGCTTCCAGCTTCACCGGGGAGGGCACCTTCTCCGTGCTGCCCGAGTCCGGGCTGGCAGACTTTATCAATGAGTTGCACTACCAACTGGCCATACCTGGCGGCGCGGGCCTGCTTAATATCGGCATGACCCTGATGGGGTTGGTGGCGGTGCTGTACGGCGTGGCCCTGTTCAGTGGTCTGCTGATTCACTGGCCCAAGCTGGGCAAGGAGCTGCTTGCCTTGCGGCATCAGGGCAACCTGCGTCGCTACTGGAAAAACCTGCACAATTTGATCGGCGTCATCAGTCTGCCGTTCCATCTGATCATGGCGGTAACCGGGGCGGCCATGGGGTTGTTTACGGTGATGGCCGTGCTGCTGGGGGCGCTGGTGTTTGGGCCCCAGTTACAGGATGTGATCGCTCAGGAAACCGATGTCTGGCCGCCCATGGAACGTGCCGGGGAGCCGGTCGCCATGGCGCTGATGGCGGATTATCTGTCCGCCGCTGAACATGCTGTGCCAGGTTTGCAGGTGGCCTGGGTAGAGGTGCGGGGTTATGGCGACAGCCAGGGCTGGCTGGGTGTGGCAGGGTCCGTACCGGGGAATCTGGGGCATCATGCCCATGTGGTGCTGGATCCTGAACTCAAGCCATTGCGGGTGATCAGTCCGCAGCAGCGCAACCTGAATTATGCCTCACTGTCGCCGGTGTATTCGCTGCACTTTGGCGATTACGGCGGGCTGCCGGTCAAGCTGATGTACTTCCTGCTGGGGCTGCTGGGGTGTCTGCTGTTTGTCTCTGGCAATATTCTCTGGTGCGAACGTCGTAGTGATCGTACCGGTCCATCCAGGGCGTCGGCGTTTTTGTTGCGCCTTACGCTGGGCGTTTGCGTGGGTGTGGTGAGTGGTGTTGCGGTGAGTTTCTGGGTCAGCAAGCTGGGCTTGCACTCCCCCTGGGCAGATCAGGTGCAGCTGCTGGAGCGGCTGGCGTTTGTGCTGGTGCTGCTGCCGCTGGTGCTCTGGAGTCTGCGCGCCTCGCCACTGCGGTATTGCGGGTTGGGAATGCGCATCATGCCCTGGCTGTACCTGGCGATTCCGGTGCTGTCAGTGTTGCTGGAAGGCAGTCGAGCCTGGCGCGAGGGTGATGTGTTGCTGGTCAATCTGCTGATGCTGTCGCTGGCTGGGTTATTGTGGCTGGTGCGAATACATTTTCGCCGCCGTGTGCGCCTGGCAGAGCCGCACCCGCTCTGGGTGGGGCGAGTCAGTGAGACGCACCCGCTTAAAGCGGCGGATGCGGAGTCGTAGAGGTACCGTTTTGCGAGTTTCGACACTCACAGCACGCAAGTCGTGACCCGTCATCATTTTCTGAACCCACAAAAAAGCCGGGCAGATCGCCCGGCTTTTTTGTGTTCCGCTGGCTGATGATCAGAAGCGGTAGGTGGCCTGGAAGCTCAAGCCGTGAGCAGTGTTATCGAAGTCGCCGCTGTAGGACGCCTGAGAAACACGGCCTTTCTTCTCGTCAATGTAGGCGTAGGCCGCATCGAGGGTCAGGTCATCGGACAAATTCCAGCCGGCGCCCAGGGTAACGATGTCACGATCGCTTACCGGGATACGCACGGTGCGGTCCATGTCGCTGGTGGGGGTGCGGTCCTTGGCGTAACCGGCGCGCAGTACCCAGTCCGGGTTCAGCTGGTAGGCGCCGCCAATGGCTACAGCCCAGGTGTCTTCCCAGTTCAGCTCTTCGGAAACCGTACCGAAGTCGCTGACATAGGCAGCATTGATGCCACTGTTCTCAACGTCAATGCCTTCCAGGCGGCTCCAGCGAGTCCAGGTGGCGCCCGCGTACAGGGTGACCTCATCGGTGGCCTGATAGCTGAACGAAGTGTCCACGGATTCCGGCATGGTGATGTCCAGCTCGGCATCATACTTGCCGTTCAGGCCGGGGAGACCGGTTGGAATTATCGGGTTGGGCGCGATTGGACCCAGTGTGCCGTTGCCGCCGCGAACCGTGGTGTTGCCTTCAAGGCTGTAATCCACCTTGGAGTGGTAGGTCAGGCCCCAGTCGAGACGATCCGAAACGGCCACCAATACACCCAGGTTGTAGCCATAAGCAATGTCGTCGCCTTCGATTTTCACGTTGGCATCGCCTTCGCCATTGACGCCCAGCGGCGCGATTGAGCCGTTGGCAACCGCGCTGGTCAGCTTGCCTTCAATGTGATTGATGGTCGGACCGAAGCCAATGGAGACCTTGTCGTTGAAGGCGTAGCTGATGGTCGGCTGGATGGTGACGACCTTTACCACGCTGTTGAGGCCATGGTAGCGACCCTGGAAGGTATCTTCGTAATCGCTCTCCACACCAAACGGGACGTACAGGCCGATACCGGCATGCAGCTTGTCGCTCACCGGGGTGACGTAGTAACCGAACGGCACGGCAGAGAACGGCACCATGTCGCCCTCATTGGTGCCGGGGAATGGGCCGCTGGCATTGCTGATATCGGTGCTGGCATCAATAAAGGCCAGACCACCGGAGACTTCGGCGCGCTGCAGGCGGCTCATGCCGGCAGGGTTGCCGAACAGGACACTGGCGTTGCTGGCGGTGGAGGCACGACCGGCGTAGGCGGAGCCCGCGCTGCTGGCGCTTTGTTCGTTAAGTGACAGACCGTTGGCCAATACCTGACCCGATGTGGCAGCAATAGCGGCCGCCAAAATCATCTTGTTTGACTGCTTCATCATAGCTTTCCCGAGTTATGAGTTTTGTAGCGCGCGCACGGTATCACCGTACTGGAGGGTATGGCCATGGGGGTTCTCGGAAAAATGTGCCATTTGTCGTTAAATTTGCGACAAAAGGCGCTAAACACGCTGTTTAATTCGCTGAACATGTTTCATTGTTACATTGCCTGATGTCGCCTTTGGTTAAAAAATGCATGCCTAAGTGGTTGAAACTCAGCCCGGGGTGGCGAGGGGTCGGGGGGGGCAGGGCTGCCGGGGCATGCGGAGGGAGGGTGTCAGGGCTTAGACCGGTGCCGGCGGTTGCTCTAGAAGCTGCTGACGGTAGGCCCGCGGTGTCACGTCGAACCAGTCCCGGCAGGCCCGGTTGAAGGCGGATTGCTCCGAATAACCCAGCAAACCGGCGATCTGGCTCAGCTTCAGGTTGGGCTCCAGCAGATACTGGCGGGCCATTTTCATGCGCTCTTCGCTGAGCAGCTGCTCGTAAGTGGTGCCTTCTTTGGCCAGGCGGCGTTGCAGGGTGCGCTTGTGCATGGACAGGTGGGACGCGATGGTGTCGCTGGAGCAATGCCCAGTGGGCAGCAGGGTGTTGATCAGCTGCACCACATCCTCGGACAGGGTGTTGGCGTTGGGGGCCTGCTGGGAATCCAGATATTGCTCGGCGAGCTGCCAGGTCTGGTGATCGGCACTGGATAGCGGCATGGCAAAGGCGGACAGAGGCAGGTAAAACCCGGTCCAGTCCTGCTCGAAGAAGGCCTCGCAGCGGAAGATCTGGTTGTAGGTGGCCATGTCGGCACTGCGCTTGTGTTTGAAATGCACGGACAGCGGCTGGAAGTCGTCGCCGCACAGCAGCTTCATCACTTGCATGGCGTTGGCCAGGCTCAGTTCGTGGGACTGGATCCGGTAGCCGGCGCCCTCGTCATCGATCAGGAAGACAAACTGGATAACGGATTGGCCCTTTGCGGTGGCAAGGGTGGTGGTGAGGCCAAGGGCGGGACAGTGCAGGTGCAGGTAGCGGGCAATGTTGTTGATGGCGTCGCCCACGGTCAGCGAGCTGCGGGCGATCACCGAGATCGGCCCGAGAATATCCATGCCCTGGTATTCCGCCAGGCTCATGCCGAAAGCCGGCTCATTCAGGGCGTCGGCGGTATCTTCCAGCAGGCCGGTAAGGTGTTTGAACACCAGAAAACTGCGGTCATCCCGTTGTTCCTCTGGCGCAATGTGATGCAGGGCCAGCAACGGCAGCGGATCTCCGCCCTTGCGCCTGACCTGTTCGTCATAGCCCCATAGATTGGTGGCCCGGATAAGGCTGGACACGCAACCTCCCAAAAGATCTTGCTTTGGCAGTATGCACTGCAAGGTATTGAATTGGCTGGCTGAAGAATGTCGCAATATGTCAAAAAGATGTCCGCATTCGTCAATATTGTCAAGCTACCCATTTGGAATAGTCTGGGGGGAGACCGAGAGAGTCATAACAAGGAGAACATGATGGAAGCTCAGCACTACGACATCATCGTTATTGGTGCCGGCCTGTCCGGCATTGGCACCGCGTGTCATATCGCGCGCGAGTACCCGGACAAGACCATGGCCATCCTTGAGCGCCGCGAGAAGGTGGGCGGCACCTGGGATCTGTTCCGTTATCCCGGTATTCGTTCCGATTCCGACATGGCCAGCTTCGGCTTCAATTTCAAACCCTGGTACTCCGACAAGGTGTTGGCGAAGGGGGGCGATATACGCGAGTACGTGGCGGAGACGGCGAGGGAATTTGGGCTGTACGACAAGGTGAAGTACGGGCTCAAGCTGGAACAGGCTGACTGGTCCAGCAGTGAGCAGCGCTGGACCATCCCGGCCCGGCATGAGTCCAGCGGTGAAATCCGCACTTACACCTGCAGCTTTATCGTCAACTGTGCCGGTTACTACAATTTTGATCAGGGTTACCGTCCGCATTTTGAGGGCGAGGAACACTTCAAGGGTCAGATTATTCACCCCCAGCAATGGCCTGAAGATCTGGACTACAGCGGCAAGAAAGTGGTGGTGATTGGTAGTGGCGCCACGGCCATCACCGTGGTGCCGGCCATGGCAGAGAAGGCGGCCAAAGTGACCATGCTGCAACGTTCACCCAGTTACATCATGGCCATGCCGGATACCGACAAAATTGCCATGGCCATGAACAAGGTGCTGCCAAAGAAGTGGGTCTTCAACATGACCCGCAAGCGCAACATCCTGTTCCAGCGAGGCCTGTACCTGGCGTGTCAGCGCTGGCCGGAAAAAGCGCGAAAGTTGCTTGTCTCGCACATGAGCAAGCGCGCCCCGAACATTGATCCCAAGCACTTTACCCCGTCTTACATGCCCTGGGACCAGCGCCTGTGTGCCGCGCCGGACGGTGATTTCTTTGCGGCCCTGCGTGCCGGCAAGGCGGATATCGCCACCGATCATATCGACCGCTTTGACGAAACCGGTATCGTCCTGAAATCCGGCGAGCATCTGGATGCGGATATTATTGTTGCGGCGACCGGGCTGGATGTTCAGCTGATGGGCGGCTTGCAGTTGTCACTGGACAGCCAGCCTGTGGATCTGCCCGGCAAGATGACCTACAAGGGAATCCTGATTCAGGATGTCCCCAACTATGGCTGGATCTTCGGCTATACCAATGCGCCCTGGACCCTGAAAAGTGATATCGGCGGCCAGTACCTGTGTCGCCTGTTCGCGCAGATGGAAAAGAAAGGTGCCGCAGTGGCGACCCCGGTTGACCATGACAATAATCTCACCGACGTGGGCATGCTTGACGGGTTTGCTCCGGGCTACATCAATCGGGCCAAGGATCGCATGCCCCGACAGGGTCGCGGTGGGCCATGGAAAGTGACAATGCACTATGGCCAGGACAAGAAAATTCTCACCGAGGATCCGGTGGATGACGGTATCCTGGAATTTGAAAAAACGGCGGCCGACAAAGTCGGCAATGTCTCATCGCTGCGGGCATCCGCCTGAGTGCATGATGAAATTTGCCTGCCTGATTAACCGGATTCGGGAGAGCGGTTCAGGCAGGCCTTGGGAGAGACTATGAAACAGGATAACAAGCCGCCGGTATTGCTGATCCACGGCATGTGGAGCGACGGAGAGACGTTACATGAAGTGCGTGATGCCTTTATCGGGCAAGGCTACGCGGTCGATTCAGTGACGCTGCCTTACCACCGTCCCCGCGCGGAGCATACGTCCGCCAGCCTGGCCAGTCTGGCGCGTGCCACGCTGCAGGATTATGTGGGATTTCTGGTGGAGCATGTGAAAAAAATGCCGTCAGCGCCCATTGTCGTGGGGCATTCCATGGGGGGCTTGCTGGCGCAGCTCACCGCGGCACGGGTGCAGTGTGAGCGCCTTGTGCTGCTGTCTTCTGCTGCACCGGCAGGCATTAACGGGCTGGGCTTTTCAGTATTCCGCACGCTGGGCAGCAATCTGTTCCGCTTTCCGCTATGGCGTAGCGCTACCCACCTTAAACTGGCCAATGTGAGATACGGCGTGGCCAACACCCAGAGTGAGGCGGTGCAACGTGAGGTGTTCGAAAGTTGCAGTTACGAATCCGGCATGGTGACGTTTCAGATGACCCTGGCGGCGTTCAGCAGGAAGACCTTTGCCAACGTGGAGCCAGAGAGTATTCGTTGCCCGGTGTTGATTATCGGCGGGGTGGATGATCGCATTACCCCCATCGGTGTTCAGCGTCGTATTGCAAAGCGTTACGGGGATCGTTGTCAGTTAGTGGAAATTCCCGGCTGTGATCACTGGACCGTGGGTGGCCGCTTTTTCCCGGAGATTCGCCATGCCCTGTTTGACTGGCTGAAAGGCGGCGAGGTCACGGCGAAAACAGAACAGGCCCTGGTGGCCGGATAGCGACCGTGGCTGACAACAGCCCGCCCGTCCTGCTGCCAGCAGGCGAGGCGGGCTTTTTTGTTCATTGCCGGCGGCTCACCGGCCTCGGCGATGAGTCTTCCATGCCATTGCCCACGGGTTTACGTGAAAAAATGCCGATGATCGGCGTGCCCTGGGCGCGCAGGATCGGTTCGATCTCCTGATGCAGTGCATGGTACTGGTAGAAAGGGACCCGTGGGAAAAGGTGATGGATGGAGTGCAGATTCTGTCCCAGCCAGAACCACTCAACCGGTTTCATCCAGGCCGGCATGATCAGGCTGTTGGTATTGCGGTAGCGCTCGCTGACCTTGTAGGGCAGATGGGGGCGATAGGCAAACCAGTAGGCTGTGAACAGCCCGCCGACGTAGTAGGCCAGCAGAATGACCAGCGCGGTACCGGGCTGGCTCACCAGCATCAGGAAGGCAATGCGCCAGCCCAGAGAGACGGCGATTTCCGCACAGTAAACAAGGCGCTCCATTCGCGATGCGCTTCGCCAGCTGTGCGTCACAAAAAACGTATTCTGAGTCCACTGAAAACGCAGCCCGGCGGTGATCAATGCCAGCGGACTTTTTTGCATGCCGCTGACGACAAAATCCGGATCCTTGTCGGGCTGGTTGGTATAGCGGTGGTGGGTAAAGTGCTCAATGCGATGTGAGGCATACGGAATCGCAATGATCGGCGCGACCAGATAGCCGCACAGATCATTGATCCATTTGCGGCCGTCGTGCTGACCATGAATATTGCCATGGGCGGCTTCGTGCAACGGGGTATAGGACATGTAGGTCAGGGCGGCCACCGCCCAAAAGGCGCCCCAGGCGGGCAAGGTGCCGCTGGCAAACAGGGATAGCGTCAAAACAAATGCAGCCACCACTGCCAACGTAAGCGCAACTGTTGGCCAGGCGGTTTTCCCCATATAGTGTTTGGCGCAGGTGATCGCCTGTTTGTTCAGTGTTGCCGAATCCATGCTGGTGGCCTTTTTCAGTGTTATCAGATCCCAGATTACGGCGGCAAGACAATAACCAGAATAGCCTCCGTGGCCATTCACCCTGAAAAAGTGGCCACAGTGTTTCGCAACGGTGGCGGCGGTAACGGCCAATGCAAACAACTGATGACAAGCTGCATCCCGTGGCCATCACCCAGGTCATGGTCAACTTTGCCCAGCGCAACGGTATAGACCGGCAGACCTGTTTGCTGGGGACCGGCATTACGGAAGATGCCCTGAGCAAGGGTGAGGGTCTGGTCTCCCGTACTCAGGAAATGCGTCTGATAGAGAATCTGATGCTGGCGCTGCCTGAGGTGGGGGCGTCGGGTTTTGATCTGGGGCTGCAATACAATCTCGCCACTTTCGGGGTCTGGGGGTTTGCCCTGCGCACCTGTCGCACCCTGCGCGATGCGGCCTCCCTGGGGCTGCGTTATCTGCCGCTGAGCACCGCCTACTGCCAGATCACCATGTGTGACGAAGATGACGCCTTCGGGGTGGTGTTCGATCCTGATCCGATTCCCGCGCACCTGCGCCAGTTCCTGCTGGAACGGGACATGGCCACCGCCCTGAACCTGATCCGCGAAATTACCTTTCAGGGCGTGGAGTTCAAGGCGGTGGAGTTCACCGGCGACACCGACGTGACAGCCGACACCGTGGCGTCACTGTGCGGGGTGGCTCCCCGGTTTCATGCGTCGGCCAATCGCATCCTGGTTAACCGGGCCGGTGCCAGCCAGGCATTTCCCGGTTTCGATGCTGCTCTGACCGGGATGTTGGAGCAGCAATGCCGGCAGCGCATGGAAACCGTGGAAAATAGCGGGGTGGCTGGCCGGGTACGGCAGAAACTGCTGGGTGACCTTGGCCTGGGTGCATCCCTGAATGACATGGCCAGCGCGCTGGCGCTCTCATCCCGCAGTCTGCGGCGCAGGCTGGAACAGGAGGGCACCAGTTACCGGGATCTGGTTGACGATGAGCGCAAACAGCTTGGTCTGCAGTTGTTAAGCAGCACCAGCATGAAAATCGAGGAAGTTGCCGCCCATCTTGGCTATACCGATGCGGGCGGATTTGTGCGGGCCTTTCGTCGCTGGCAGGGCTGCTCGCCGAGCGAATACCGCAGTGAGGGGGCGCCGTGAGCAGCCTGCAACGCTGACATGACCCTGGTCGCCCTGGTGACAGACATAAAAAAGGCCTCTCGATTGAGAGGCCTTTTCATATGGCACGCCCGAGAGGATTCGAACCTCTGACCTTTGCCTCCGGAGGGCAACGCTCTATCCAGCTGAGCTACGGGCGCAGAACATGTTGCACAGCGGTGGGGTGTCGCTCTGACACCCTGGCTGTGCAAGGCTGGAACTTGGGGGATCCAACGGCGGCGAATGATAGCCGTTTGTGGCGGTGGCGTCCATGGATCGAGCAACGGCCTGACCGGCGAATCTTCAGAAATGATTTCAGTTGGCTATAATCTGCGCGCCGCACTGTTCTGGTGCGGGGTATTCTCTGGCAGGTTGTCTCTTGCGGGTTTCCGGCATCCTGTCTTTGTTCGAGCCCGATGAATGACGGAGCGTCTGCATGAACGTCTATTGGGTGGTGTTGTTACTGGCGGTGATCGTGGAAATCGCCTGGGCCCTGAGCCTGAAATGGATCCAGACCCAGCCGGGAGTGTGGTCCATTGGAACGTCTCTGGTGCTGACGGGTCTCAACATGCTGATGTTGTCCTATGCCATGCGTGGCATTCCGGTGGGTACGGCCTATGCGGTATGGACCGGATTGGGAGCAGTGGGTATCACGGTAATTGGTATTCTCTGGTTCAGCGACCCGCTAAGTGCCTCGCGGGTGGCCTTCATGGCCCTGATTATTGTCGGGGTGGTGGGCCTGAAGTTGACGGCGAAGGTGGGGTGATTGTCGGGCAGATTGCGGGTTGTATTGGACGTTGTCGGGCTTTTGGTGTCGAATGCCTGTAGCTGGCATTTTACAATTTTTTCCCGCTAATACCTCGATGAACCGTTAGTCTCTGCAGGCACTTGCAGACTGCAGACAGATGGAGAAAACCGTGCGGATTGCTTATCTGGAAGATGATATGGCCCAGGCCGAGCTGGTGACCCACTGGCTGAAGGAGGCGGGACACAACTGTATTCATCATTCCAGCGGTCGAGAATTCATGTCGCTGTTGCGGCGCGATACTTTCGACATTCTCCTGCTGGATTGGGAAGTGCCTGACATGAATGGCTATGCCGTGCTGGAAGAGGTGCGAGCCAGTGGCAACCGAACCCCGGTACTGTTCGCCACCCAGCGTGATGATGAATCCTCGATTGTCGGCGCACTGTCGCTCGGAGCGGATGACTACATGGTAAAACCGACCAAGCAAGCGGAATTGCTGGCCCGGATCACAGCCCTTGGGCGCCGGGCAGGGGTAGCGGAAATGGATGAAGAAACTTCGCTTTCGGTGGGGCCCTGGACAGTGGATCGCGCCCGCCGTCAGATCCTGCTGGACGATGAAGCGGTGAAACTCACCGACAAGGATTTCGAACTGGCCTGTTACCTGTTCCAGAATGTGGGCAAGCTGATGAGTCGTGCGCACCTGCTGGAAAAGGTATGGGGCATCATGACGCCGATTGAATCGCGCACGGTGGACGTACATATCAGCCGCATTCGCCGCAGCCTGCAGATCCGCCCGGAACGTGGTTACCGTATCAAGACTGTCTATCAGCATGGCTATCGGCTGGAGCCGATCGAAGAATAAGCTGAACAGGCAAAACTGTTTCAGGAAGGGGTGAGATGAAGGGTTGGTTGTGGATGGCGTTGCTGTTGGGACTGTTGTCCTCGGCAGCCAGCGCGCAAGAGGATTGGCAGTATACCCTCCGGCCCGGTGATTCCCTGTGGAAGATCTGTGACCGCTTCGCCCAGCAGCCAGATGCCTGCTGGCGCGAACTTGCCTCTTATAACGGCCTCGATAACCCCCATAGCCTTAGCCCCGGCAATACCCTGCGGGTGCCCATCGACTGGCTCAAGGAAAAACCCATCCCGGCCACCGCTCACGCGGTGAAAGGAGAAGTGCTGCTTTATCCCGTATCAGGTGGTGAACCGCTGTTGGTCCAGGAAGGGCAATCCATTGCTTTCGGTGATGCCCTGGAAACCGGCATGAATGGCAGTGTGCGGGTGCACTTCGCCGACCAGTCTGTGGTGCTGATCAAGCCTTCCAGCCTGCTGGTGGTTAACCAGTATCGGCGCTTTCTTGGCCAGAAAGGCGAGCGCACCGAGTTGCGGCTGCAGCGTGGCAACATCCGCAATACTGTTTCCCCCCAGGATCAGGACGAAGCGACGTTTGAGGTCTATACCCCCGGTGTGGTCGCGGCGGTGCGCGGTACCGAATACTATCTCTCGGTGGATGGTGCCGAGACCACCCGTAACGAAGTGCTGGAAGGGCAGGTGGATGTCACCGGCCGGGAAACCACCCGGGAAGTGACCGACGGCTATGCCACCCTGGCGGCCGTGGATGAGCCGCCCATGGAGCCCGTGGCCTTGCTTCCGGCCCCCGCCGTGGTAATCACCGAATCTCACACCGGTGCAGAGGCAGTCTGGCCGGCCCAGGCCGAAGCCGAACAGTATGCGGTGGAATGGTACCAGCAACCCGATGGCGCCCTGCTGGGGCAGCAGTTCCTCACCGATACCCGCTGGCAGCAGGATTTGCCGGTGGGCCAATACCGCCTGTTGGTGCGTGCAGTGGATGCCAATGGTCTGCGGGGCGAAGAAGCCTGGCAGCCGATCCGCATTACCCCGCCCCCCGCCGAACCGCCACCGGTGGTTCAACCCGAGCCGTTGCCCGAACCCGAGCCGGAAAAGAAAAAGCCCTGGGATCTCTGGGTTTTCATTGGCGGGGTCGCCCTGATGCTGGCGCTGTAAGACATGCGCCGCCGCCTGACGCTGGATCAGCGCCGCTATCTGGCCGAACACGTCTCGGTATTGCTGCTGGTGGCTGCACTGAGTGTATTGCTCAGCGTTAGTGGTGCCCTGTCGTTCATTGATCGCTACATCTACGACAACCTCATGCAGACCCTGCCAGACGAGCCCGCCAGTGATGTGGTGATTGTCGGCATTGATGAATACAGCCTGCGCGAAATTGGTCGCTGGCCCTGGGACCGCAAGGTGCATGCGCAGCTGATCGACCGCCTCACTGAAATGGGCGCCCGTGCGGTGCTGATGGATCTGATTCTCTCCGAGCCGGACCGCAACAACCCTGAATCCGATGAGGCCCTGGTGCAGGCCATGACGGCCAATGGCCATGTCTATCTGCCCGTGCATGTGGAGCAATTGCGTGCCGGAGGCCAGCTTATCGAGGTGTTGCCCTATTCGCCCTTTGCCCGCGCGGCTGCGGGTCTGGGGCATGTGGACCTGGAGCTGGATGCGGATGGCGTGGCCCGCTCGGTATACATGCGCTCCGGGATTGGCCAGGCCTGGTGGCCACATATCACCCAGACCCTGCTGGTGCACGAAGGTGAGCTGGCAGAAAATCGCTTTCCATCGAATCAGGGTGAGGAGTTTTCCGGGCTCGCCAACGTGCGCCGCTATCACCGTTACATCCCCTTTGTTAGCGGCCCCAACAGTTACCCCCAGGTGTCCGCGGTGGAGCTGCTGGAAAACCTGATCCCCGAACAGCTGATTCGTGACCGCATTGTGTTGGTGGGGGCCACCGCGGCGGGGCTGGGCGATATGCTGCCCACCCCGGTGGCCAATAGCGGCGAGCTCATGGCGGGAGTGGAAATCAACGCCAACCTGCTGGACGCCCTGCGTGATGATCGTCTGATCCGCGAGTTGAACATGCCCAGTGTGCTGATCCTCAGCGCACTGCTGGCTCTACTGGCGCCGCTGTTGCTGCCCTATGTGCTGCCACGCTGGAGCATTCCGCTGGTGGCCGCCATCATGCTGTCCTGCATGCTGGCGAGCATGATCATGCTGATTACCCTGCGGCTCTGGTTGCCACCTGCTGCAGCCATGACCGCGGCGCTGATGGCCTACCCGCTGTGGACCTGGCGTCGTCTGGAATACTCCCTGTCCTATATGCGCAAGGCGCTGGAAAGGCTGGCGGAATACAGCGAACTGAATCGCCGTCTTACCCGTTCGGCATCCCTGGAGCAGCTCGGCGTGATGCTCGACCAGGTGCTGCCGGTCCGGGCCTGGCAACTCAATGGCCCGGATGTGCAGCTATCCGGCGGCGAGGCCCTTGCCGCATCGCAATGGAAGGGGTCTCTGGCGCGCCAGTATCGCTTCCGCTATGAGGGGCGGCGTTTCGAGTTGCAAGTGGTGTGGCATCAGGGGCTGGATGCGGACACCTATGATTACTGGGTCCATGCCATGCTGGTGCGGATTCGCTCCGGGGTGCCCAGCGCAGGCCCGCGTTACGAAGTGCTGGAAAACCACATTGAACGATTGCGCCGCGAAGAAGAGCGTCAGGAAGCCCTGACCCGGTTCTTCCAGGTGACCCTGGCGCAGATCCGCGAAGGCGTCGTGATTGCCGACGCCTGTGGCGGCATCATCTTTGCCAATCCTCAGGCGGCCCTGTTGCTGGGCGTGGATGCCGTGCGGCTGAACAGTGGTGATTTTCCCGTCACCGACATGGGGCGCGAGCTGGAACTGCGTGAACACAGCTGGGATGTGCTGCTTCGGCAAACCCTGGCAGAGGGCCGCAGCCAGCTGGAATGCCGCAATCGCCAGGGTGCCGATCTCTACCTGGACATGCTGCTGGTGCATGCCGGCGATAACCCCGGGCGGATGATGATCCTGTCCTTCAAGGATATCTCTGAGGTCAAACTGGCCCTGCGCACGCGCTCGGAAATGCTCGACTTCCTGTCCCACGACCTGCGCTCACCCATGGTCTCGGTGCTGGCCCTCACTGAAAAAATGCGCCAGGGCAGCACCCTGGAAGAGCTGCCCCAGTTTCTGGACAACGTTCAGCACTACGCCCAGAAGAACCTGAACATTGCCGAGCAATTCCTGCAGCTGGCCCGGGTGGAAGCGGTGGAAACCGTGGAAATGAACGAGCAGGACATGCTCGACGTGGTGGAAAGCGCCATCGACCAGGTGCAGATTCAGGCCCAGCAACGCGGCATCGGGCTGCGCTTTGATTACGATCCCGAGCAGGATGTCTGGGTACAGGGCAACAATGAATTGCTGGAGCGTCTGATCGTCAATCTGCTCACCAACGCCATCAAATACAGTCATGAAGGCAGCTCTGTGGACGTGCGCCTGTATGCCGAGAATGATCAGGTGTGCTGCGACGTGCGTGACCGCGGTGTGGGTATTCCTCCGGAATTCCAGGCGCGCCTGTTCCAGCGCTTCAGCCGGGCCAGTACCAGTGGCGGCGCCAGCGTCCGCGGCGCGGGGATGGGGCTGCGATTCGTCAAGGTAGTCACCGAGCGCCATGGCGGTGAAATCCGGGTGCACAGCGTGGTCAACGAAGGCAGCCGCTTCACCCTGGTTTTACCTCGCATTGACATGGGTTGAGGCAGTTTGGCTACTTGGGGCGCCCGATAAGGGATTTCCGCTACCCTGCCTGTTACCTGGGCGTAAGCCGCAAAAAGATGCCATTTTGTCCCCACGGCCTGAGCGGGTATAATCGCCAACCGCACGCCCCCGAGGCGACTCACAGAACAGTAGAGGTGTAATTGTGAAAAAGATGCTGACAGCCAGCCTGGTCCTGATTGCCGCCCTGTTTGCCGCCGGCAATGTGGCTGCCAAGAGCACCAAGGAAATTTCCCCCTACCCGCTGGGTGAACGTTCCGTGTTCAGCGACCGCGCCATCGAAGAGCGTATCAAGCCGGTCGGTTCTGTGTGTGTGGAAGGTGAAGAGTGTGGCACCGCCGCCCCGGCTGAGGCTGAAGTGGCCAGCGGCCCGCGTTCCGGCGATGCCGTCTACAACTCTGCCTGCGCAGCCTGTCATGCCACTGGCGCCGCTGGCGCTCCCAAGACTGGCGACGCGGCTGCCTGGGCACCCCGTATCGCCCAAGGCGAAGCCACTTTGGTCAAGCACGCCATTAATGGCCTGAACGCCATGCCCCCGAAAGGCATGTGCATGACTTGCTCTGACGACGAAATCAAGGCTGCCGTCGAGTACATGGTTGGCGAGAGCAAGTAAGTTTGACCCGGATCCTGTTCGCGGCGGCGGCCCTGATCCTCACCGCCTGCTCGGATAGCGAATCCACCAACAGCGCCCCGACTGCCACCGCCGATCAGGCGGAACGACGCAGCGGGGTGTTGTTGTATCGCCAGTACTGCGTCAACTGCCACGGCAGTGGCGCCGCCGGCGCCCCCCAGGTGGGCAAACACAATCGCCTGTACTGGTCCCACGAAGTGGAAGAAGAGGGCTTCGAGACCCTCGTTCAGGAAGCCATCCATGGCATCAATGCCATGCCTCCCCGCGGCAACTGCTACGACTGTTCCGATCAGGAAATCCGCAACGCCGTTATCTATATGCTGCAGTTGAGCGCGGCGAAGTAAACACAGCTTCAAGCTGCAAGCTACAAGGCGCGGTTTGGTGTCGTGCTGACTGTAATGCTGTGCCCGCGTTTTGGCGTGAGCACTTGTTGCTGGCTTTCTAAACCATTCTCAATTCCCGTTTTTCAACAGCGCGCAAGTTGAATTTGTAGGATATGGCTTACATAAATTTGTAAGTGATTGAGCTAAATTGGTTTTTCAAAAAAGCGGATGCAAGAAAAGTCCGAGTAAACATTCCCGTTCAACACGCAAGTGCAAGAAAAGTCGGTTGAGGGTGATTCCTGGTTGAGGGGTAAGTCACTGATTGGCAGGCAATTTGATGTACTTTTTTGCGGGCGAGAAGATCGGGGATATACAGCAAAGTGTTATATCGCATCTGCAACTGAATAAACTGTTAGCCAAAAGAGGAACAAATCTTGCCGGATCCAGAAATCAAGGAATGGATTGCATTGCTCAAAGATGCCCTGTTGGGGTTGGCTGCAATCGTGACGATCTTTGTTGGCGTTTACGGGGTGAGGGCTTGGAAGAGGGATTTGGTTGGAAAGGAACTCTACACAGCGGCAAGAAAGCTCGTGAAAGAAAGTCATCTAGTCTGTAAGGCAGCCCGTACACTCCGGCAACCCCTTTGGCCTTACGACAAGCGTCAATTCACAGATGAAGAAATCGAGCACACCACAGAAAATGAAAGGTGGCGTCTATCCGAGGCAGAAGGTTATAAAGCAAAAATCGAAAAGTTCGCAGAGGAATTAAAACGATATGAGTCAGCTATGCTTGACCTTCGCATCTTAGTAGGATCAAAAATTTACGAGGGTTTTTTGCCTTTTGGTCGGTCTCTTACCGAATCGATAGAGCGCGTCAACGCTTATTTAGACCTGCTTCAAGACTTCTCCAATACGTACTTTCCAGATTCGCCGCAGATCATCGAGGCACAGCGACAGCTTTACCCATCCGATAATCTTGATGATGAGTTGTCACAAAATCTTGCCGATTCGCGTGAAGAAGGAGAGGTCTTGCTGCTATCGCACCTTCATCGCAAGAGCATTTATGGCTAACAAGGCCGTCAACGCGGACGTATATTTCGTTCGCGCTGCTCACTACATATATGCCGGTTACGGCTGGCGTTAAGTTTTAGGAGAGTTGGATTTGGGCGCTAAATTTCGGGCAGTGAGAATAACAAGCGAAGCAAAGCTCGAAGATATCGCTGAAACCATGCAGCGGGTTATCATAAACTTCTCGAATCCAATAAATTTCTCATGCGTCTTCTATCGAGATCCGCGTGAAGGCGAAACTATCGTTACGATGGTGGCTTTCCAAAATAAAGATGCCTTTTATTTGGATCGGCCGGACCCCGTTTTGCGCTCGTCCTTTTCGTCTAAAGCTCAGAAGACTGGATTCTTGTCTAACCTTTTCTCAAAATTCGGTGGGTCACCGGCAGAGCAAGATCTATCTGCTTACATTAGTCGAATTGTTGCAGTGGCCACGGCCAGACAGCTAAGCTCACGTTTTAATAATGCGACGGCTCATATTGTTTCCGACACATTATGTGAGTGTGGTCACATCACTTTCCAGAATGGGGTTGCCGCCAGCGGAGTTTTAGTCGGCCCAGATGGCACAGAAAGAAAGGTCTCCATCAATAATGGAAGTATGGAGGCCTCAGAATATTCTGTTGGTGCGGACTACCAGAAATATTTTTTTGATCAATCGAATATGGACTTAGAAGAATTTTTGGCGTCCTTGGAGTATTTGGGTCGCATCCAGATCATGGCAAAGAAAGAATTAATTCCGAACACTCGGTTTGAGCTGGAGAAAACTTAATAATCGAAGGCATAGCGACGGGTTTTCCGTTACGGCTACGCCTTCACTACAAACCCGCGTGTGCTGCGGGCGTTAAGTGCCCGAGTTACCCAAGAAAAGTAGACACCTTACTTCTTGCTCTGTAGTCGATCCTCGATGAGATACAAAGCCCGGCAAAGCCGGGCTTTCAGTGCCATCCTCCTCGCCTCAGGCAACCTGGTTTGACGCATCGACCAGCTTCACTCGGGGACTCGGCGAGCGACTGAACTTTTCCACGTTTTCGAGAAAATCGTTGGCCCAGTAGTCGATGTCATAGTGCTGCACCGCGCTAAAGGCCTCGTCCAGTCTCGCGCGGGCGTCGGTGCTGCTCATGGAAAGTGCCAGGTAGCAGGTTTCGGCCAGCTCTAGTGGATTGTGGGGGTTGGTGAGGATGGCGCCGCGCAGTTCGGCGGCGGCACCGGTGAATTCTGACAGCACCAGCACACCGCAGCCTTTGGTGAGCCCCTGGGTGGCCACGTATTCCTTGGAGACCAGGTTGAGTCCATCGCGCAATGGGGTAATCCACATGACATCGGCCATGGCGTAGTAGCTCACCAGTTCTTCAAACGGAAAGGCACGGAAAAAGAATTGCACAGGGGTCCAGCCGACGTTGGCGAACTGACCATTGATGCGTCCGACAGTCTGTTCAATCTGATGTTGCAGTTCATCGTAGATGCGCATCTCCTTGGCGGCAGGTACGCAGACCGTCAGCAGGGTGACTTTGCCGATCAGTTCCGGGTTGTCAGTAAGCAGGCGCTCATAGGCCACCAGTTTCTCCAGAATGCCCTTGGTAAAGTCCAGACGTTCTACAGACAGAATAAGCCGCGTGTCCTTGAGCTGTTCGCGCAGTTCGGCCATGCGTTGCTGCGACTTGGGATCATCCAACACGGTTTTAATGCGGTTCAGGTCGATACCTACCGGGTGGGCACCCAGCCCGATATAGCGATCATTCACCTTGATGGTCTTGCTCATTTCATCCAGGCCAACCGCGCAGCCGTAGGTCAGGAAGCGTGGCGCACAGCCGACCTTTTCGACCACCTCCAGTGGTGTCACGCCCCGGGCCACATCGACAAAGTTTTCGGCCTGACGGGGAATGTGGAAACCGATGTAATCGCACTGCAGCAAGCTGCCGACAATCTCGCGCCGCCACGGAAGCACATTGAAGACATCCGCCGACGGGAAGTAAGTGTGGTGGAAGAAGGCAATGGTCACGTCCGGGCGCAGTTCGCGCAGGTAGGCCGGCACCATCCACAGGTTGTAATCGTGAATCCAGACGGTGGCGTTTTCTGCAGCCTCGGCGGCGGTCCGCTCGGCGAACAGCTTGTTCACTCTGAGAAACACTTCCCAGTGTTCTTCCTTGAAGCTGGCTCTTTCCCAGAAGGTGTGCAGGGTGGGCCAGAAGGCTTCCTTGGAGAAGCGCTTGTAGAAGATGTCGATATCGTCCTTGTTCAGCGGCACACGGGCCGCCACCAGGTTGGGATAACGATCGCTATCCACGTCGGTGTGGGTCTGGAAGTGGGCGGGATCACCATCGTGAGCAGACCAGGCCACCCAGGAGCCGGCCTTGTCGTCATCAAAGAAGCTTAACAGGGTGGGGATGATGCCGTTGGGTGATTTGGGGCGATGGCGGACCACTTTCCCGTCAATGAGGGATTCCTCATAAGGCAGGCGATGGTAAACGATTACCAGATCGGCCTTGCCGGACTTGGTAATGTCGCGGATCTCGGTATCAATACCGGCCGGGCCCATGAAACCGAAATAGCCAAGGGCTTCCAGGATGCCGCCACAACCGGGTGAGGTGGCGTGCATGACGCGGGTGCAGTTTTCGGTGGCGTCCAGCAGCGCTGTTTCAGATTCGCCAACACAGACACCCTTGAAGCCATGCTCGTACATGGACAGGTCGTTCAGGGTGTCACCGGCCACCAGCACTTTTTCGGTGGAGATGCCGAGATGCTTCACCAGGTTGAGCAGGGTTTTGCCCTTGTTGATGCCTTTGGGGAGCACGTCCAGATAACGGTCAGCAGAATAGAGCAGGTCGCAGCCCAGATCGTCCACCAGGGTTTTCAGGGTGATGTCGACTTCATCGGCATCACAGAAATAGGAGCAGCGGCGTTCCTGGGGAACATCCTGGCGTTGCAGTGAGGCGGCCACTTGTTCGACGGCGCTGCCAACGATGTGCTCGCCGGGCCAGAGGTTATCAATATGCCCCTGAATGGGTTGTACGGGTTGCAGGGTGTTGCCATCCACAATGGTGCAACCCACATCGCAGATAATGTATTGCGGCGCGGGAATGGTGGGGTCTGAGAGCAGAGGCAGCACGGACTCGAGGCCGCGTCCGGTGACAAAAACCAGGTCAATATCCGGATGGGCGGTGATCAGTTGATAAAGTCTGTTCCGGCTTTCCTCATCACCACCCAGAAAAGTACCGTCAAGATCCGTTGCTAAAAGCATAATTACCTCGCGTAGCGGCCAGTTACCAGTATTGCGAGTTCACAATAGCGCTGACTCAAAACAAGCCATTCAGAGTCAGTACGCATTGCCAAATTAGCAGCCGGATGCTGGAGGTGATTCCGCATCGAAAGGAACATGTGCCGGCACCGGGGTGCTAACTGGCAATCTGTTTCCTGAGAGTAGTACTGCATAATCTGTGCCGGGAGGGTGTTTTCTGTCTGTGGGCCGTGTTTTTGATGACGCCTTAAAGGCAGGTGCAGCGCGGGATGGCGGTGGTTACAAAAAAATGGGTATCTACGTTGTATCGGGTTGGCGATGACGGAAAGGTTGCAGGGATTGCGGGTGTTGTTGTGGGTGTTGGCGGGGCGTTTTCTGGTGGTGGTGCATGATGATGGCGCCAGAAACGCGGCTGCATTACTACGGAGCCAATGTAGGAGTTTCTCTTGAGGGACGAACCGTACGCAGTACGGCATCGATCGTAGGGCGATCCGGCGTTGCAGGGCTTGGCGGGCTTTGAAGAAATACTCCCTTTGGTCGCCTCGATGCGCTCGATTCGTCCCCTGGAAGGGAACTCTTACAGCTGTCGGTGCGCGTTTGCTGGGTGCCTGCGGGCTCTCCCTCAGTAGGAACAAAAGGTTGCTATCACATTGATGGAATATTTCACCGAGTTGGGGCACATCGGACTGTTCTTGTCGGCGTTTCTGGCGGCAACGGTGTTGCCGTTGAGTTCCGAGGTGGTGTTGGTGGCCTTGTTGCTCAATGGCATGTCGCCGGCATCCCTGGTGGCCGTGGCCACGCTGGGCAATGTGCTGGGTGCGCTGGTGAATTTTGCATTGGGCTATTGGGCCGGGGTGGCCGTGATCCGGCGTTGGTTAAGAATGTCGGAGGCGGAGTTTTTATCGGCAGAGACGCGTTTCAGGAAGTACGGGGTGTGGTCGCTGTGTCTTGCCTGGGCGCCAATTATTGGTGATCCATTGACGGTGGTGGCGGGCGTGCTGAGGGTGCGGCTGTTGTGGTTTGTGTTGTTGGTGACGGTGGGGAAGTTTCTGCGCTATGTGGTGGTGGCGTGGATGGCGGGGTAGAGACTAGCTTTCAGCTACGAGCTACGAGAAGCGAGTAGCGAAAAGCAAAATCGTGCCCTGCAAATAGCGGGTGTTTGTGCATTTGATTTTCGCAACTCGAAACTTGCTTTTCGAAACTGATTTCCTCGCTGTGCGAGGTTCGTCCCCTTGAAGGAAACGCCTGCAGAAATCGGCTGGGGTTTAATCCAGCAGGGCGCGCAGGTTGGCGATGCTGGCTTCGGCAACAGCGTCTTCCTGGGCTTCATCCTTGATGACGCCAATGCCCAGATAGTCGATATCGTCCTGGGGAATTTCGTCGATGAAGCGGCTGGCAGAGGTATCGATGCGTTCGCCGTATTGCTTGCGGGTCAGTGCCTGGGTCATGGCGAGCGTTTCGCGGGCGCGGGTGATGCCCACGTACATCAGTCGTCGCTCTTCCACAATATTGTCTTCTTCGATGCTGGTGCGGTGGGGCAGCAGTTCTTCTTCCACGCCCATCATGTAGACGTGGGGGAACTCGAGACCCTTTGACGCATGCAGGGTCATCAGCTGGACCCGATCAGAATCGTCTTCCTCTTCCTGCTGTTCGAGCATGTCCAGCAGCACCAGTTTCTTGATGACGGTTTCCAGGTCGCTGGCGCCGTCCTCTTCTTCTTCCTGTTTTTCCAGCATGCGTTCGATGCTGCGCACCAGTTGCCAGACATTCTCGATGCGTTTTTCACCGATCCGCGGGCTGGAGGCGTTCTGCATCAGCCAGCCTTCGTAATCGATGTCACTGATCAGTTCGTTGACGGCTTGCAGGCTGTTCTGGCCAAAACAGAATTCCCGTTTGGCATCCAGCCACGCCTTGAACTTTTGCAGTTTCTCCGCGGACTTGGGGGCCATGACTTCGCCGAGAGCAAAGTCATCGCACACATGGTAAAGCCCCTGCTCGCGTTTGAGTGCCCAGGTGGCCAGTTTTTCCAGGGTGGTAGGGCCGATCTCCCGGCGCGGCGTGTTGATGATACGCAGGAAGGCGTTGTCGTCATCCGGGTTCACCAGCAGGCGCAGGTAGCACATCAGATCCTTGATTTCGCTGCGCGAGAAAAAGCTGGTGCCGCCGGACACCTTGTAGGGGATCGACAGGCTTTGCAGCTTCATTTCCAGAATCCGTGACTGGAAGTTGCCGCGATAGAGAATAGCAAAGTCTTTCCACTTGAGGCCTTGCTGCAGGCGGCGATGGAAGATGTCGCTGGCAATCCATTCGGTTTCGGCATCTTCGTCACGCAGGGCAGAAAAGCGCAGCGGTTCGCCGTAGCCATAATCGGACCACAGGCTCTTGTCGAACACGTGGGGGTTGTTGGCGATAACGGTGTTGGCCGCTTTCAGGATGCGTCCGGTGGAGCGGTAGTTCTGTTCCAGTTTTACGACCTTTAGCGTCGGCCAATCTTCCTGTAGCTGCTCCAGGTTTTCCGGGCGGGCACCGCGCCAGGCATAAATGGACTGGTCGTCGTCGCCTACCACGGTGAACTTGCCTTCCGGAAGGGTGAGCATTTTTACCAGCTCATACTGGGCGCCGTTGGTGTCCTGGTATTCATCCACCAGCAGGTACTGGATGCGGTTGCGCCACTTTTCCAGAATGCGCGGCTGCTCCTTGAACATGCGCGCGGGCATCAGGATCAGGTCGTCGAAGTCCACCGCGTTGCACACCCGCAGCATGCGGTCGTAGCCGCCATAGGCCATGGCGGCGCGCAGGGCTTCGTCAGAATCCGCAGTGCTGACGGCCTGCTCAGGCAGCACCAGGGCGTTCTTCCAATCAGAGATACGTTTGTGGATGGCGTCCACCGCATCCAGATCTTTTTCCGAATCGCCCTGGCGGAGAATTTCCTTGAGGATTTCCTTGCTGTCGGCGCCATCGAGAATGGAAAAACCATTGCGCAGACCGCAGGCCTTGAGTTCGGACTTGAGGATGCGCAGGCCCAGGTTGTGGAAGGTGGAGACGATCAGGCCGCGGGTCAGATCACGGCTGACCAGTGACTGCACCCGCTCCTTCATTTCCCGGGCCGCCTTGTTGGTGAAGGTCACCGCGGCAATATGGCGCGCTGACATGCCCCGTTCCTGGATCAGCCAGGCGATCTTGCGGGTGATCACGCTGGTTTTCCCGGAGCCCGCGCCAGCGAGTACCAGCAGGGGACCATCGGCGTAGTCCACGGCTTCCTGCTGACGGGGATTGAGTTTACTCATTGGGCGTGTATCCGGGTTTGGGGTGTTCGGGCATGTGTGCCAAAGGCGGGTATGATACCAGCGTAGTGGCTGCACTCCAGATACCGGGTGTCAGTTGATCGAAGGATTTTGCCTGCACCGGCGGCGCCCCAGTGGGGCCGGGTCAGGCCTGAACAGGTTGTCAGTGTCACCATGGTCATGCGCCTTGATTTCTTTCTGGCCCACAGTACGGGCCTGAGCCGCAAGCAGGTAAAAATATTGATCGGCAAGGGTGCGGTCCGGGTGGAGGGTGAGGCCCGGCCCAAGGCCAATACCCGGCTGGCCGAGGGCCAGGCGGTGTGGCTCCATGACGAACCGGTGCAATTGCCGGGCCATCGCTACCTGATGCTGCACAAGCCGGACGGAGTGGTGAGCGCCACGGAGGACGGCGAGCATCGCACGGTGCTGGATCTGATACCCGCCGAGCTGCGCCGGGATTTGCACCCTGCCGGGCGGCTGGATCGGGATACTACCGGGCTGGTGCTGCTCACCAGTGATGGTGATTGGTCCCACCGGCTGACCTCGCCTAACCATGTCTGTGGCAAACGCTACCGGGTGCAATGCGCAGAACCGGTCAGTGATGAGGATCTGCAGGCGCTGCGAGAGGGCATTCTGCTACGTGGTGAGGACAAGCCCACCCTGCCGGCACAGGCGGAGCGGGTGAGTGAGTGCGAATTGCTGCTTACGATTAGCGAAGGGCGCTATCACCAGGTCAAACGCATGTTGGCTGCCCGGGGCAACAAGGTGGTGGGGCTGCACCGGGAACAGATCGGTGAGATCGCGCTGGATGCGGGTCTGGCGCCGGGGGAGTTTCGGGTGCTGACGGAAGAAGAGATCGCCAGTATCTGAGGCGGTTTCTACGGGGCTGCTGCAGGAGCTTGCAGGCAACCTCCTGCGGGAAGGTGAGAGGATTAAATCGGCCCTTTCCCGCAAATACGCGATGAGCCATAAAAAAGGCGGAGATTTCCTTTCGGAAATTTCCGCCCTACGGTTTTGGGGTAATGAAGGTTTTCCTCAGTGAACTCAGTGCTCTCTGTGGTAAAAATTTCTCAGCCCAACTGCCCCTGCAGTTCCATCACGTCCACGGTGCGTTCCGGATTCAGTGGGTCGATCAGGGTTTTGGCATCCTTGTAGACTCGCGGCGTCTTGTAGAGCATCGCCACGGCTTTCACATGGCTGGGGCACACGTAGCGATCTGGCATTTCCCGTTGCAGCCAGGCGCGGACCTTGGGGGCCTGGTCGGAGCCCATTTTCGGGAACAGGTGATGTTCCACGTGATGGCTGAAGTGGAAATGCAGCGGGTCGATCCAGCGCCAGGCGCGCACACTCATGGAATTGTCCACCGGATGGTTGTTGTCCATCTGCGGGCGCAGCATGTGGTTAGTGAGGATGTAGCTCTGGCCGATGAAGTTCAGAATCATCAGCGGGATCAGCACGGTGAAGACGGCCAGTGGCCCGGAGGCGATGGCCAGGGCGATCCAGGCGGCACCGCACAGCAGGGACTGGGTGATGGCCTTGCGACGGTTGAAGCCCTTGAACTCGTCACGGCGGCGGGTCTGCATCCACAACACCAGCTGGGCGTGGAACATGAAGGAATAAAACAGGAACAGGAAGCTGTACCAGGTGCCGCTGCCCGGGGCCGGTTTGGTGAAACTGGCCATCTTCGGATACTTCTCATAGCGCACCATGGTGCCGAAGGAATCCGGGTCCTTGTCGCCCAGGTTGGTGTGGGCATGATGGGCCACGTTGTGCCAGCGGCGCCAGAACTCCGGTGGCACCATGGCCGGGCCAAAGCCCATCCAGCCCAGGGTATCCTGCATGCGCCGGCTCATACCCAGGGCGCCGTGCAGCACCTCGTGGGCCAGCAGGGCCTGGCAGGCCAGGGTATGGCCGGCCAGCAGGCTGAGCAGCAGGTTGCCCCACCAGGGCAGGTCAAAGGCGAGAATGCTGGCAATGCTGCCGACGATGATGGCGGTCATGGGGATAAACCACAGGGCACGTTGTGGGCGGGCCTTGAAGGCCGCGGGGCCCAGATCTTTCTTGACGGCATCGCGGATGGCGCGGGCGTCATCCGCGCCAAACTGGCGGCTGTAGGTCGGTGTTTCTGTGCTCATGCTCTGTCCTTGGCGGATCGGCCGAAATCTTCTGATGGCAGGCATTCTGGTGAACAGTTGTGTCCAGTCGAAGTGCAGGGCTGGACAGTTATCGGTCATTTTCGGACAAGCATGCAATGTGGCGTATAATGGTCCCATGAGTCGTGAACGTTTCATCCAGTTGGACCCCGGCACAGGCCGCTCCCCGGTACCCGTCAATTACGTGCGGAACCTGGTTGAGCTGATTGGCGAGCTTGGTATTGATACCCGGCGCTTGCTCAATCGTGTGGGCCTGAGCAAGGACGAAGTCTATAACCCCGAACCGGCACTGCGCTTCGAGCAGTTCCGCAGGGTAATGGTGGGCGCGCGCGACATGACCGGTAATCCGGCCCTGGGCCTGAAGCTGGGCCAGCAACTGACGCTGACCGCCCATGGCCTGCTGGGCTATGCTGCCATCAGCAGCCCTGACCTGGGCGACGCCCTGCGTCTGCTGGAACGCTACTTCCGTACCCGTACTCGTCTGTGTGTGCCGCGTATCGAACCGGTGAGCACCGGGGTGCGTTTCTGTCTGATCGAAAGCATGCCGCTGGGCGATATTCGTGAGACCTACCTGGAAGTGGTGGTGGCGGCCGTGGTGGGGGGTATTCGTTACCTGCTGGGCGACCGTTTCCAGGGCGCCGTGCTGGAGCTCCCTTACGCAGCCCCGGAACATGCACACCTTTATGGCGAGCTGCTGGGCATGCCCGTGGAGTTCGGCGCTGAAGTGGCGGCGTTACGTTTGCCGACCCGCTTGCTCAACGAGCCCTTCACACTGTCCGACCCGGCGTCCCGGCAAATGGCCGCGCAGAAATGCGAGGAAGAATTGCAGCGCCTGGAAGCGGACCAGGACTGGGCCAGCCGGGTGCGTGCCCGTCTGATGCAGGCGGAAGGGATGTTGCCCAGCCTGGAACAGCTGGCCAGTAATTTCCACGTGACCTCCCGCACCCTGCGTCGCTATCTCAATGCGCTGGGCGTGAGTTACCGCTCACTGCTGGAAGAGGTGCGCATGACCAAGGCCATGGGTTATCTTCAGGCCAATATCACCGTCCAGCAGGTGGCCAACCGCCTGGGCTATGCCGACCCCAGCAACTTCGCCCGGGCCTTCCGCAAATGGACCGGGCACCCGCCCAGTCATTTCCAGCCGTAATAACACAAGCTACAAGCTGCAACGCGTGCAAGGCCTTGACTATCTGCAATGCCCTGCCCGCGAATCGTGAGTGAGGCGGTGCGCGGGCACGGCGTTCCAAATGATGAGGTCATACCCCGTGTTGCAGCTTGCAGCTTGTAGCTTGCCGCTCTCCCCATCTGGCATTCGCCGCCTTATAACGCTAGTGTTGCCCGCTCGACTTGGTAAAAACAGCACCCCATGAGCAACCACGAACCCGTCCTGCTGGTGTCCCGGCATAATCATCCCCGCGGCAGTTGCCAGCGTGGGCGTATGCAGCGCCAGCGGTTGATCCACCGTGCCTCCTATGTGGTGGTGCAGGATCTGGCCGGTCGTGTGTGCGTGCAGCAGCGGGCGGCGGACAAGCATTTCTATCCGGGGGGCTGGGACCTGGCCGCCGGCGGAGTGATGCGACCGGACGAGTCGGTGGCGCAGAGCCTGGGCCGAGAGTTGTTTGAGGAACTGGGTCTGCGTCGTCAGTTCAGTCGCTGGCAGTGGTTCTGGTTTGCCAACCCCCATCACCGGGTCTGGGGTGCATTGGCGTCGGTGCGGGTGTGCCCACAGGCGGTATCCCTGAGCGACGAGGTGGTGGCCATTGACTGGCTGCCGGCACAGCAGGCGCAGGCCCTGCCCGGGGCCACGCCGGACACTCGCCATGCCCTCTCCTTACTGCTGGCATCAGCGCGCTGAGCGTTTTCGTCCTTGTTCACCAGGCTTCTGCTGGGTAGGTTCTCTGCATCAAGAAGGAGAGCCTTATGACTCAGCGATTCAGTGTTGCCGGTAAGCGTATTCTGATCACCGGTGCCTCCAGCGGTTTTGGTGCCCACTTCGCCACCGCCCTGGCCGAAGAAGGCGCGGATGTGGTGCTGGCCGCCCGCCGTGTGGAAAAACTGGAAGATACAGCCGCCGCCGTGCGTGCCCTGGGCCGTGAAGCCACGGTGGTGCCCATGGACGTGAGCGATCACGCCAGCGTGGAAGCCGCCTTTGCTGACATGCCGCCGCTGGACGTGGTGGTGAACAACGCCGGCATTTCCCAGGAAGGTCCCACCGAGAACATCCCGGAAGACGAATGGGACCGGGTGGTGGACACCAATCTGAAAGGCGTTTGGGCCGTCTCCAAATTCGCTATCCAGCAATGGAAGCGCGATGGTCGCCCCGGCAGCATCGTCAATATTGCCTCCATCCTCGGCCTGCGAGTGGGTGGCCGGGTGGCCCCGTACACCGCGTCCAAGGCGGCGGTGGTACAGCTCACCAAATCCCTGGCGCTGGACTGCGCCCGTTACAACATTCGTTGCAACGCCATCTGCCCTGGCTATGTGGAAACCGACATCAATCGCGATTTCTTCAGCAGCCCGCAGGCCGAGAAGATGCTCAAGCGCATCCCCTACCGTCGCCTGGGACAGATTGACGAACTGGTGGGGCCGCTGCTTCTGCTGGCCTCGGATGCCTCGTCCTACATGAGCGGGGCCATCATCGCCGTTGACGGCGGTCACCTGTGCAACACGCTTTAATTGCCTGCTAACTGAATTCACCGAGGACAGATCATGGATTTTTCCCTGAGCCCGGAACTGGAAGACCTGCGTCAACGTGTGGCCGCGTTTGTTGAAGCCGAAATCATGCCGCTGGAAGGCGACAAGGCCAACTACGACGAGCACGAAAACTTCAAGGAAAGCGTGGTCGATGCACTGCGTGAAAAAGCGCGTGCGCAAGGGTTGTGGGGGTTCCAGCTGCCGAAAGAACGTGGTGGTCTGGACGTGGGTGTGGCTGGCATGGCGGTGCTTTACGAAGAAGCCGCCCGCAGTCCGTTCGGCCCGGTGGTGTTCAACTGTGCGCCGCCGGATGACGGCACCATGATCCTGCTTAACAAGATTCTCAACGACGAACAGAAAGCGCGCTGGCTGCAACCGCTCATCGACGGCAAGGTGCGTTCGGCCTTCGCCATGACTGAGCCCGAGGGTGGCTGTGGTTCCGATCCGTCCCTGACTTACACCACCGCCACCAAGGACGGTGACAACTGGATTATCAAGGGGCGCAAGTGGTTCATCACCGGTGCGGAAGGGGCGCAAACTTTTATCCTGATCGCCAAGACCAGCGATGACCCGCGCAAGGGCCTTACCGCTTTTCTTTTTGATGCCGACCAGCCCGGCTGGGAAGTCGTTCGCCGTATCCCGATCATGGGCCCGGAAGAGCACGGTGGTCACTGTGAGCTGAAGTTTGATGGTCTGGTGATTCCGGACGAGAACCGTCTGCTGGAAGTAGGCGACGGTTTGAAGGTTACCCAGATTCGTCTCGGCACTGCGCGTCTTACCCACTGCATGCGCTGGCTGGGGTTGGCCAAGCGTTGCATGGAAGAAGCCGCCGGCTACGTGGAAAACCGCATGAGCTTCGGCACCACCCTGGCCGAGCACGAAGGCGTGCAGTGGATGCTGGGCGATGTGGCCAAGGACATCGAAGTGGGGCGTCTGCTGACCATGCAGGCAGCGTGGATGCTGGACCAGGGCGACTTCGCCAAGAAGGAAATCTCCATGGCCAAGATCCACGTGGCCGACACCCTGCACAAGGCAGCGGATACCGCCATTCAGTTGTGCGGTGCCCGCGGTTACTCCAAGGATACTCTGCTGGAATGGATCTACCGTTATGCCCGTCAGGCCCGTCTGGTAGACGGCGCCAGCGAAGTGCACAAGATGGTGCTGTCTCGCTTCTACCTGAAAGAGAAGCGTGGCTTCTTCAAGTGGGGCGTATAGCTTCGCCACTGCGGCAACACGCGCCATGCAAAAAGCCCCGCATTCGCGGGGCTTTTTTGTTTCTGTAGGAGCGTCGCTGGCGGCGCGATAACCAGACGCGCCGTTATGGAATCGCGCCGCTAGCGACGCTCCTACGCAACTGGGGTGTTAGTTTCGCAGGTCGGAGATGCCAGAGGGAATCTCCGGTATGGGGTATGCAGTGGAGGGCATCAAGCATCCGACGTGCTGGCACGGCGCAGGTTTCTGGCTGGCGTTTCGCCAAAGCGGGCACGGTAGGCGCGGGAAAAATTGCTGACGTGACCATAGCCGACCCGGTCCGCCACGACCTTTACCGGATGCTCGCCGGTTTCCAGCAATCGCTGCGCCAATGTCATCCGCTCATGGCGAATGAAATCTGCGCAGGTCTGGTCGTGCTTGAGTTTGAAAATCTGGTCCAGCCGGTTTTCGGTGATCCCGGCCTGGTCTGCCAGAGTGGGAATGGAAAGGGGGGTGTCGAGGTGGTTACGTACCTGCTCCAGCACATCATGGTAAGCCTGCTCTTCCCAGAGTGGCAGCGTTTCGGTGTGGGGCGTTTCCCTCTGTCCTTCAAGCCCTTCCTGTCCTTCGATCATCTCTGCCAGAAACAAATTGGCAATGGCTTCCAGTTTTAATTCACGGCAAATGCCGTTGGCTTGTTGGGAAAACAGCCCGGAGGCCTGTTGGCGTAAACGGGAACTGGGCGCCTGGCCGCGAAGGTGGCAGCTGTCACCATAGGGGCCTTCAAATTCCTGCAGTATTGCTGGCAGGTTGCCGCCAAAGCGCTGACGAAGCGCGCTCAGGGTAGACGCCGCACCGATATGGCGAACAATTTGCCCTTTATACAGGCGAAAACGGGAACCGTGCTGATCAATTCGCATGAGCATGGCAGTTTCCGGGTTGAGGCTATAGCAGTCCCCGTTGGGACAGATTAGTTCCGATCGCCCCTGAATATGCAGGGCGCTGCCTACCCAGGGTTCCTCGAAGGCACCCTGCATCTGCAGAAAACAATCATCCAGTGTTTCGTATTCCAGACGAAAAAGAACAATGCCTGAGGGAAACGTCAAGCGTTCCATGCGGCCGCGCACGCCGGGGATCTCAAACTTTTCCCCGCCCGCCATGTTGAGGGTATGGATGCTACCCTGTGAGGAAACGGTGTCTTTAGTCCCCATGCGCTAGTGCCATGTTGTGTTGTTGAATTGTTGCAACCGGCGCTGTGCGCGGCTGACTTGTGATCGTTCAAACCGGGGTGGACAGAAAAATGATAAAAACCGGGAAAATGACACAAGTGAGAACTGGTTCACTGGATGATGGCTATCTACCCTACAGCGCAGTCACAAAAAAATTATGTCGGGGTGTGTCATGTCCTTGTTCCATCGGCGCCGTATTGGGGGGCGTTATTCTGTCCGTGGGGAGACGTTATCCGCGTTCGGCCCGGTGCTGGCCTTTCTACTGTTGTTGTCCGGGCAGGCCTTGGCAGCCCCGGATGGCGCCGATGGCACGGGCCATGACGGTGTAACCGGCGGGCGCGGTGAGGATGGAGGTGACGGCGGGCCGTTTGATGATGGGGGTAATGGTGGCAATGGCGTCAGCCTGGACTATCCCGATGGTGAGTTTACGGAAATTTCCAACACTCCCGGGATTGACGCTTTTATCACTGACCTGACTGCCCTGGCAGGCATAAACAATGGCGATCAGCTCAGCGTTACCGTGGATGGTAATACCACCATTGTCACCATCAACACCGGCGATACCCTGCAGGATTTGGCAGACGATATTCACCAGATAATCCGCCCCTACGGGATGGCCGCCGGCGCTTTCAACTTACCGGGTGATGGTGGTCAGCTGGTGATTAGTGGTGGCGACAATTTTCTGGAATTAGAGATTCGCAATGTCCTGGGGGCCCCGTTTTCGTCGGCAGGGATCAGGTTTGACAACCTGCCGGGAACACTGGGGGATGCCGCCCGCCCCTTCAGTCATGGTGGTGACGGCGGTGATGGCGGCGCTGGTTCTATCCTCAGTCCGGGGGATTACTACTTCACTTTTGATACCTCGGGTGGCAATGGCGGGGCGGGCGGTTTCTCGGATTACTTCTACGGTAACGGCGGTAACGGCGGCAACGGTGGTGCCGGATTGCGTATCACCTCCCCGGGGGATCGCTTCACCCTTTTTAACGGTGCGGAATTTCTTGGCGGGAACGGTGGCGACGGCGGCGCGGGCGGTGCAGAGGGTATTGGCGGCGATGGCGGTGATGGTGGCGCAGGCATTCAGGCCGACGCGAGTGCCGAAATCACCATCAGTGCCGGTGCGCTGGTTGCAGGCGGGGATGGGGGCCAGGGCGGAACCGGTGGCACGGCGGGCACCGATGGTATCGGCGGCTACGGTATCACCGGGTCCGATCTGGATGTGACCCTGGCAGGCACGGTGAACCCCGGGGCCAACCAGTCCACCGCCATTCACTTTGCCGGTGGCGACAACAGCCTGACTCTGGAAAGTGGCTACAGCCTGGGCGGCAATGTGCTGGCCAATGGCAGCAATGATGTGTTGGCGTTGGGCGGGGATGTTGACGGTAGCTTTTTTACGAGCGCTGTGGGAAGCACCTTTCAGGGTTTTGAAGGTTTTGAGAAAACCGGTGCCAGCACCTGGACGTTGACGGGCGCAAGCGCGCAGGACTGGTGGGTGCGGGAAGGAACACTGGGTGGTGAGCTGAGGACTCTTGGCGGGGATATCCGCAACGATGCCCATGTGCGAGTGATGGATACCCTGGGAGTATCAGATTACTTCGGCCAGATCAGTGGCAGTGGCGATGTGTCCTGGCAGGGAGGGCCGATCTTCGTCCGCAACCCGCAGACTTACACCGGGCTGACTCATATCCAGAATGGCATGGTGAACGTGTTTTCGGCCAATACCATTGCCGGTGACATCCTTCTGGATGCTGGCTCAGCATTAACCTACTTCTACAACAGTACGGGCCGGTATGACGGCAGGATTTCGGGTGGCGGAGAGGTCCGCCTGCTCGACAGCCGCATCATCTGGACGGCGGATCATGACTTTACGGGGACGACCTATATCTCTGGAAGCACTGACAAGTTGTTTCAGCTGACACTGGGAAACGGGGGTAATACCGGATCTATTATTGGGGACGTGGTCTTCAATGGTTCAGCAGCCAGTAACCTCATTATCAACCGGGGTAACGACTATGACTATGATGGCGTGATCTCCGGCAACGGTAATCTCTTTAAATTCGGTGACGGCAATTACTATCTATCGGCAGACCATGCCATTAACGGCGAGGGTCGTGTCTATGAAGGCGGGATGTTCGTAAACGGTGCCATGAACGGCCTGGCGATGTTTGTTCGTAACGGCGGCCTGCTGGGGGGTAGTGGTTCGCTGGGCAACACTGTCGTTCAGTCCGGCGGCACTTTGGCGCCGGGGGATGGCCTGGGCGCATTGACCATCAATGGCAACCTGACCCTGGAGCAGGGCAGCCTGCTGGATTTCCAGTTCGGTGCGCCCAGTGGTGATTTCGTGACGCCGGGTTCCAGCGATAGCGTTTCCGTCAACGGCGATCTGGCCATCAATGGCTCGACGCTGACGATCAACGATACCGGCAGCTTCGGCCCGGGCTTGTACCGTCTGTTTGATTACACCGGCACCCTTTCCGAAAGCAACGGTGGCCTGCAACTGGCCAACCCGGATCCGTCCTACGATCTGCAATACCTGGCCGGCGACAAGCAGATCAACTTGATTAATACCACCGGCACCACGCTCAATTTCTGGAACGCCAATGGTCTGGCCAGCGGCACCACCCAGGGCGGTGGCGACGGCACCTGGACGGCGACGAATCACGTCTGGACCGATGCCACTGGCTCCATCACCGGCCCCATGATTCCCAACCCCGGTTTTGCCATCTTCGCCGGCGATGCCGGTACGGTAACGGTGTCCGATGCGGATGGCGCAGTGGAAGCGCAAGGCATCCAGTTCGCCAGCGATGGCTATGTGCTCAGCGGCGATGCTCTGAACCTGACCGGCACGGAAGGGGAAATCCGCGTGGGCGATGGTAGCGCTGCCAGCAGCGGTTATGTGGCGACGATTGAGAATGACATCACCGCGACGAATGGATTGGTTAAAACCGGTGAGGGGACGCTGGTGCTGGCGGGCGTTTTGCCTCAGCCGCAGGACTGGTGGGTGCGGGAAGGCACGCTGCAGGGAAACCTCTATAAGCTGGGTGGCAATATTCTTAACGACGCTCATGTGTTGATTGCCGGTTACTCTGGTTCTCCTACTTATAAGGGGACAATCAGCGGTAGCGGCAGCGTTACCTGGGATTTAGGCGGCCCTACGAATTTGATCAACAAGCAAACCTACACCGGGCTGACCCATGTTCTGAATGGTGAACTTTATGGGGGGGCGGACACTTTTGCCGGGGACATCTTGATTGAATCCGGGGGGCAAATCGTTGCCACTGGAGGGGTGGCGCCGGTTCAATATGACGGGACAATTTCGGGAGATGGGATTTATGACATATCCGGTGCGAATGTGGTCTGGACGGGGGACCATACTGGTTTTACTGGGTTAACGTTACTTAATAATGGCGCGCACCTTACGCTGGGCATGGGGGGCAACACAGGCTCCATCGTGGGGGATGTGCTGTTTTCTGACACTTCCAGCACCCTGGAAATCAACCGCGCCAACGACTACCTCTACGACGGCGTGATCTCCGGCGCCGGCAATCTGATCAAGAACGGCGCCGGCAATTATATTCTCTCTGCTGATCACTCCATGACGGGCAATGCCTCGGTGAATGCCGGCGGCATGGTTGTGAACGGGGCCATGAATGGGGTGGCCTTTACCGTGAACGATGGCGGCTTGCTGGGCGGTAGTGGTTCGCTGGGCGATACCACGGTGCTGTCTGGTGGCACCCTGGCCGCGGGGAACTCCATTGGTGCCCTGACCATCAATGGCAACCTGACGTTCAACAGCGGCAGCCTGCTGGAACTGGAAGTGGACCCGACCAGCACCAGCAGTGATCTGATCACCGTGACGGGCCAGGCCAACCTGGCGGGTTCAGTACTGCATGTGGGCAACGATGGTGACTATCAGCCGTTCAGTACTTATACCTTCCTCAGCGCGGCCGGTGGCATCAATGGCCAGTTCGATGACGTGTCCTCCAACTATGCCTTCCTCGATCCGGCGCTGACCTACACCACCGATGCTGTGACCCTGGAGTTGCTGCGTAACGACCAGTCTTTTTCCAGTGTGGTGCTCACCGACAACCAGCGAGCGGTGGCCAACAATGTGGACGGCATGCCCAGTGCGCATCAGCTTTACCAGCGGGTGGTGAAGATGAGCGAAGCCGAAGCCGCCGAGGCATTCCGAACCTACAGTGGTGACAGCTTGTTGGCAGGCTTGAGCGCAGGGCAGCAGTTGCAGCAACGCTTTGCCATTGGCATGCGCCAGCGAGGTCGTAATGCCGGTGGTCATTCCGGTGGCGGTATGGATGCGCGTTTGTCCCGGGAATTGCAGGCGCTGGCGGCACCGTCGGATCCTTACGCGCAGGCAGCGGCAGACACACCGGTGTCCCGGGCGGCAGGCGAGCGTGGTGATGGCAAACGCAACGGCGTGTGGGTGCAGGCGCAGTCTTCCCGCTTCGAGGAAGATTCCCAGGATGATGTGGGCAATGCGGCCTTTACCTTCCGGGGTGATCAGCTGGCACTGGGTATGGATCGTCAGGGTGAGCAGTGGTTGCTGGGCATGGCCGCAGGCAGCGCCGACGGCGAGCTGGACTACGACAACCGTGACGCCAACGGCGAGGTGTCGTCCTGGTTTGCCGGGCTGTATGGCCGCTGGAGCAGCATGGGGGCCTGGTTCCTGCGCGGTGATGTGAGTTACGGCAGCAGCGATGTGTCCCAGCAGCGCATTGTCATGGGCGCGCCAGCGGAATCGGACAGCAGCGTGGATGCCCTGCGGGTGGCACTGGAATCCGGTTGGGATCTGGCCTGGGGCGAAACCGGGCTGCATCCCTACGCCATGGTCGCCATGACCCGCATCGAGCGGGATGGCTTCAGTGAATCCGGCGGCGGCATCGCCGCCCTGACCGTGGACGACAGTGAACTGAACAGTGGCGAAGCCTGGCTGGGGGCGGATCTGTCCCGCGCCCTGGTGGTGGGTAACGACTGGCTGGTGGCCGAAGGCGGCCTGGCGGTGGTGCAGCCGTTCGGGGATACCCAGGCCGAGCAGAGCGCGCGTTTCGACGGCGCCGCCCAGGGCTTCACCGTCTACGGCGCGGATCAGGATGACACGCAACTGGCAGCCAATGCCGGTGTGGAGTGGTTCATGAGCCCTGACTTTTCTCTTTGGCTTGGATACCGCGGGCGCTTTGGTGGGGATACCGAAAGCCACGGTGGGCTGCTCAGCGCCAACCTGACCTGGTAAGGACCGATGATGACAATCACGACGATGATCAAACGTACGGCGGTTGCCAGTCTGCTTGTCCTGGCAGGCTGCGCCACGCAGAGCACCAACACGGACGCGGACAACTGGCCGGGCTATCGTACCGACAGCGACGGCAATCTGCTCAAAACCGCAGAGGGTCGTTGCTGGCGAACTCCAAACTGGACCCCGGCCATGGCGGTGAAGGAGTGCGATGTGGCGATCACCGGGGTGGCGGAACCCGAGCCCGAAGATGCACCGCAGCTCGCGGAAGAAAGTGCTGAAGAAGCTGCCGAGGAAACGGTGGTGTTGCCCGCGCCGCTGACCATCGAGTTTGCCTTTGATTCAGCTTCTATCAGCGAGGCGCGGCAGAGGCATCTTGAAACCTGGTATCAGCAGGTGGCTCAACTGGACGGTGCCACGGTGGAGGTAAACGGTTACAGCGACCCGCTGGGGAATGCGAGATATAACCGTACCCTGGCACAGCAGCGTGCGGATGCGGTTGCGCAATGGTGGCAGCAACAGGGGGAGAGTGTCGCCGACCTTAGCGTTAAGGGCCACGGGCCAGACCACTCCGTGACGGGTAGTGCTTGTGCGTCCCTGCGTGGCGAGGCGCTCAAACAATGCCATCAGCAGGACCGGCGGGTGACGCTGAGAGTGACCGAAGTTTCTGATCCGTAACGAGTGGCCCGCTTCGCTATCACGGCATCTTAATGTTGTTGTGTGGGCTATCTGCGTCCTTCAGGGTATGCCTGCCAACGATCCTCGCGACAGCAAGGTTAAGGTATAGACGCGAGGTTCGAGTTTCGAGTTGCGAACGCCAACGCACAAGCTTCACGGGTTTTGCCTTTCGCAACTCGCTTCTCGCAACTCGAAACGGTTTTGTTTTCTCGCCCAGCCCCGGATCACCTGAAAACATGGATACATCACCCCTGCTGAATATTCTGCCGATAACTTAATGCTTCGCGCAGATGATCTCTTTCTACTTCTTCACTCTGTGCCAGGTCGGCGATGGTACGTGCGACACGGATACTGCGGTGCAAGGCGCGGGCGGATAACCCAAGACGGTTCATGACCCCGGCCAGCCAATCGCGGTGGGGGCGCAGGAGCGGTTCCAGATCATCCGGAGAAAGGTCCCGGTTTAGCGATCGTTGCCGTTGCCACTGCTGTTGCCAGGCCTGCAGTACACGCTGGCGCACCTGCGCGCTACTTTCTCCCTCTCTGTCTCCCAGCAGTTCGTGGGCGTCCACGGCGGGGACATCAAGATGCAGGTCGATGCGATCCAGTAAGGGGCCGGATAACTTTGCCTGATAGCGTTTGGCTTTTTCGCAGCGGTAGCCGCAGCTTTTTTCAGGATCGCCAAGGAAACCGCAGGGGCAGGGGTTCATGGCGGCGACCAGCTGGAAACGAGCCGGGAAGGTGAGCTGCTGGGCCGCACGGGCGATGCTCACCTCGCCGGTTTCCAGTGGCTCGCGCAACACTTCCAGCACGCGACGATCAAACTCCGGCAGCTCATCAAGAAACAGTATGCCGTGGTGAGCGAGAGATATTTCACCTGGCTTCGGGTAGCTGCCTCCACCCACCAGAGCGGTGGCGGAGGAGGTATGGTGCGGCGCCCGATAGGGACGCTGGTAGAACACCTGGCTGTCCCGGGGCTGTTTCAGGGAATGAATGGCGGCCACTTCCAGTGCCTGTTGGGTGCGCAACGAAGGAAGCAGCCCCGGCAGCCGTGAGGCCAGCATGCTTTTGCCTGCACCGGGCGGGCCGCATAGCAGCAGCGAGTGTCCGCCGGCGGCGGCGATTTCCAGAATCCGTTTGGCCGTGGCCTGGCCACGAATTTCGGAGAGGCAGCCCCCCTGAAATGGTAGATTGCGTGGCGGGTCGCTGGGGTGGGCGGTGAGAGGCGTCTGACCGGTGAGGTGTGCGGCGACGTCGCACAGCTGGCTGGCGGCCAGGGTTTCGGCCCCGGTGAGGCTGGCCTCGTCGGCGTTATCCCGCGCAACCATCAGGCTGCGTTTGCTGGCCTGACAGGCCAGGGCACAGGGCAGGATTCCGGAGACAGGGTTGAGAAGACCATTAAGGGAGAGTTCACCGGCGAACTCGAGATGATCCGTGTTGACCTTGCCCAGCTGGTTGCTGGCTATGAGGATGCCCAAGGCGATGGCCAGATCAAAACGCCCGCCGTCCTTGGGCAGATCAGCCGGGGCGAGGCTGACGGTGATGCGCCGCTGGGGGAATTCGAAACCGCTGTTGACCAGCGCCGAGCGAACCCGATCACGGCTTTCCCGCACGGCAGTGTCGCCCATGCCAACAATGGTAAAAGCCGGCAGGCCCGGCGCCAGATGGGTTTCCACTCGCACTTCTCTGGCCTCAATGCCCAACGGTGCGCGGCTGTACAGTAGAGCGTGTGTCACGGTCCCTCGCTTGATCAAAGCCACAGCAGGGGAGTGTAAGGGGGAGGGAAAGCAACGCGTGTGAGAAGTTGGCGGTGTTGGGTGTAGGAGATTGACTTTGTTAGCTACGGGCTACGGGCTACGGGCTACGGGCTACGGGCTACGAGTTGCGAAAATCAAGACACACCCAGGTTCATCTTGACGGTTTTGCCTTTCGCAACTCGTGACACGTCACTCGCATCTTTACCACATTCAGGCGTCGCCGCCCTTCTCCAGCTCTGCCACCTGCTTCTCCAGCGCCTCCAGCTTTTCGCGGGTGCGCATCAGCACTTGTTGCTGGATATCGAATTCTTCCCGGGTGATCAGATCCATGCGGCTGACGGTTTCTGCCAGCACGCTGCGTACGTTGCGTTCCACTTCACTGCGCAGGCTGCCCAGATCGGTGGGCAAACGGCGGCTGATGTCGGCCATCAGGCGGTCGATAAAAGGCTGGTCAGGCATGGTGGCTCCGCAATGATCAGATATGGGTTAGGGGGAGTACGGCTTCCTTGTAATCCGCGATGAATGGTAGCACGGTGTGTGACTTTGGGGCACGGTGCCAAGCTGGCATCAGCGTGCTGCACCAAACTGGAACCTGCCCCAAATCAGTGCGCTATAATGGCGCGCAGCCGTCGGTAGAAGTTATCGATGGAAGTTGTAACCCCTTGAAATTGCATGATTTTAAAAAACTGGCATGGGTCGTGCACTTATTGGGTCAGAGCGTTCGAGCAAGCTGTGGATCGGGAACCATAACGGGGCTCGAAGTGAAACGGACGTCACCGGACGCGGTGAAAGCTGAGGAGAATGAAATGAAATTGGTTACTGCCGTAATTAAGCCGTTCAAACTGGATGACGTGCGTGAAGCACTCTCCGAGATCGGCGTGCAAGGCATCACCGTTACCGAGGTGAAAGGCTTTGGACGCCAGAAAGGTCACACCGAGCTGTACCGGGGTGCCGAGTACGTGGTGGATTTCCTGCCGAAGGTAAAAATCGAGGTGGCCATTGCCGAGTCCTCTCTGGACCAGGTGATTGAAGCCATCGCGAAAGCCGCTAACACCGGCAAGATTGGTGACGGCAAGATCTTCGTTACCTCCCTTGAGCAGGCCATTCGTATCCGTACCGGTGAGACCGGCGAGGACGCGATTTAAGTTTTACCGTGTTTTGAAATCGACCCATGCCAGGGTTTTGAAAAGACACGCTTCCATTTCCGGAGGGTTGCATTGTGGAAAACCAAATTTTTGAACTGAAGTATGCGCTGGATACGTTTTATTTCCTCGTAAGTGGCGCGCTAGTAATGTGGATGGCAGCTGGCTTCGCCATGCTGGAAGCGGGCCTTGTCCGCGCCAAAAACACCACTGAAATTCTTACCAAGAACGTGGCGTTGTTCGCCATTGCCTGCATCATGTACATGGTTTGCGGTTACGCCATCATGTATGACGGTTCACTCTTCCTCTCCGGCATTGTTGCTGACGGGGTTGCCGGTGCAGAAGAAGCGGCGACGTATGCGCCTTCCGCTGACTTCTTCTTCCAGGTTGTGTTCGTGGCCACTGCCATGTCCATCGTATCTGGTGCCGTTGCCGAGCGTATGAAGCTGTGGGCGTTCCTGATCTTCGCAGTCTTCATGACAGGCGTTATCTATCCGCTGGAAGGTTCCTGGACCTGGAACGGTGCTGATGTGTTCGGCATGTACAACCTGGGTGACCTGGGCTTCTCTGACTTCGCCGGTTCCGGCATCGTACACATGGCAGGTGCTGCTGCTGCACTGGCAGGTGTTCTGCTGCTGGGTGCCCGTAAAGGCAAGTACGGTCCCAACGGTGAAGTACACGCTATCCCGGGTTCCAACCTGCCTCTGGCCGCGCTGGGTACCTTCATCCTGTGGCTGGGCTGGTTCGGCTTCAACGGTGGTTCCGTACTGGCCACGTCCTCTGTGGCTGACTCCAATGCCGTAGCGGTTGTGTTCATGAACACCAATGCTGCTGCTGCCGGTGGTGCCATTGCTGCCCTGATCGTTGGCCGCATCCTGTTCGGCAAGGCGGATCTGACCATGCTGCTGAACGGTGCGCTGGCTGGCCTGGTGGCTATCACTGCCGAACCGTCTACGCCGACTGCCCTGCAGGCAACTCTGTTCGGTGCGCTGGGTGGTGTGCTGGTGGTATTCAGCATCCTGACCCTGGACAAGCTGAAAATCGACGATCCGGTGGGTGCTATCTCTGTCCACGGTGTGGTTGGTTTCCTGGGTCTGATGCTGGTGCCGATCACCAACCCGCTGACTGACGACGGTGGTGCCAGCTTCACTGGCCAGCTGATCGGTGCTGTTACCATCTTCGTATGGGTGTTCGTTGCCAGCCTGGTAGTCTGGGGCATCCTGAAAGCGGTAATGGGTATCCGCGTTAGCGAAGAAGAAGAGTACGAGGGTATGGATATCGCAGACTGCGGTATGGAAGCCTACCCGGAGTTCGTGAAGGGTTAATTCACCTCACGGTACACTTCGAAAAAGAAAGGGCACCTTCGGGTGCCCTTTTTTGTGCGCGAGATCCACCCAGGATTTGCCGAAATAATTATGATTGCGGCTAATAATAAAATCTTAGGTGTGAGCAATGGCTTTGAAGTGGCGTCCTGTATGTCTGGGGCTGGGGTTGAGCCTGGTGTTGGGGGCCTGCGGGGGTGGCGGTGGTGGCGGAAGCAATTCTCCGTCGGAGGCGGTTGTGGATCCGTTGAGCCGTGCTCTGCAAACGGGAAACAGTGCGGGGCTGGATGACCGGACCTTGCTGGAAAAAGCGCTGGCAGAAATGGATCGCCTGAGCCTGGCTCAGCAAACCCTGGTCAGTGGTTTGGGTACCGGGGCGTTGAATTACTCAGTGCCCCAGAGCAGTCACTTTGTGCATGCCGCTTATGGCAACGGGTTCACCATCTTGCGTGGCAGTGACGATGGACAGTCACTGGCCAGCGCGGTGGCGTTCAATCGCAAGCGTGCTGCCGGGGTGGGATTTGAATTCTATCAGGATCGTTCCGGGCAGCTTGGTATTGATGCGTTCGGGCAGGGCTTGCTGGAATGGCTGGCGGGTGGTGATGTGCCAGTGGGTATCACGACAGCAGGTATTCAGAGTGGTGCCCTGACGGCGTGGCTGACTGAATCGTTTCCGCAGTCTCCGGTGCAGGCATGTCCGGCTGGCTTGCCCTCCAGCTGTCTGGATGGCGCGCAGGTGCTGATCATCAGCGACCGCCCGGAGGCCGGGGATGATGAGGCGCTAAAGGCATTGGCAACCCTTGCGTCCCAGCGAGGAGTGGGCGTGCTTTATGTGCATACCCGGGGGTGGGGTGATACCACATTGGGCCATGAGTTGTTGGCCCCTTTGGGATTATCGCTGGGTGGCTATGCTGGCAACTATTGGGTGCAGGACACCCTGGCATGGGGGAGTATGGCCGATATGCTGGCGGCCATGCAGTCGCAGGATTCCCTCAAGATAGCGCTTCAGCATTTTTATCATCATGATTTCCCGGTGAGTTTTGCCGGCTGTGTGTCCGGGCCGGCAAAGGGCAATTGCGATAATGATGCGGTGCTGAAAAGTGCTTTGCTGGATGGTGTCGGCGAATTGCGCAGCCAGCTCGGGACGCTGGATCGTGCCGGCACCCCATTGTTTGATCTGGAAGGACGCAAGCTACTTAAACTGCTGGTGTTGCTGGGTGATGTCTGGCGCAAGGAGATCACCTATCCGATGAAGAAGGAAACAGCACCGGTGGAGGATTTCCTCAGGGCGTTGTATGCCGATTACAGTGTCCACTATCTGCGCAATATTCAGCCTGCCCAGCCCGATCTGGGAAGCTTCAGTGCTCCCATGAGCACGGTGCCCGCCACCCTTGCCTTGACCCGCCAACGTGACGTTTCCGGAAGTCATTTTACTGCCCTTGGTGCCTATGCTCTGCCCGGTCAAACGGTGCGGGTAACCCGCCAGGACAGCAGCAATGCCACCATTGCGGTGCGTATCAATACCCAGCGCACCGGTTCCACCCGGTTGTGGTCGGAGTATAACCGGCCGCGTTTTCTTGCCTCCCCGGCCATGCCTTTGGCTGCTGGCGAAACGGTGCGCATTACTTCCCCATACGGTGGAACCCTGCAGCTGGTGCATAGTGAGACACCGGATCCGGTAACGGTGACGGTGCGTATGGAAGGGGTGGCACGCCAGCCGTTCCTGCAATACGGGCCGGGCATGGATCAGGTCGCGTTTGCGGGGGGGCTGCAAAACAGTGAGCTAACCTGGGCAGAAATTCGCACGCCGTTTGCGGAAGTGCACTCGCGACGTGATCGCATGAACCAGTCCATCAATGAATCCCGCTATGCGGGGGACAGCCAGACATTCCTGGATGACCTGTTTGAATATGTGCTGCGCGATGCCTATACGCTGGCCGGGTTCCAGGGCGAGGGCATTGCGCTTCCGGCGACGGTGGCTGCACGTTGTCAAAATCTGGGCTGGGATTGCAGTAGTGCCTCCATTCATTCACTGCCCAGTGTTCAACACATCAACGTTGACTGGTATGCCCATTGCGGTGCCGGGTGCAGTGGTAACCCCTACGATCAGTCGTGGGCGCTGGACCCTTACGGTTGGGGCGAGAGCCATGAGTTGGGCCATAACCTGCAGCGCGCCCTGCTGAATGTTTATGGCGGGCGTAGTGGTGAGGTATCCAACAACCTTTTCCCGCTACACAAGAACTGGCGTCTTCTCCAGGAACGTAGTGCCGATATGAGCAGCACCCGGCTTCAGTATCAGCAGGCATTCAACATTCTCAAGAATGGCGCCGGTAGCGGGGATGCGTTCCAGGCGGCGTATGACGGTATCTGGGCTGATGACAGTTACGCGGCCAATAACGGTTTGCGGATGGCATTCTACATTCAGCTGCCTCACCTGTGGGCCGAGGTGGTGGGTGATGATGCCCAGGCTTGGGACATCATCACCTTGCTCTATCTTGCAGAGCGTCAGTTCAGTCGCCTGAATGATAGCGATTGGGCCGCCCGCAAGGATGATTTTGGAATGGGAACGTTCGCAACCCGTCCGGACCTGAGCGGGAATGAATTCCTGCTGATTCTCAATAGCTTTCTGAGTGGCAGGGACCTGCGCCCATTATGGGATCAATGGGGGCTGGATTACGGCTCCGACGTGGAGGCACAGTTGGATGCACTGGCTCTGCCAGCCCAGGACGCGGTGATCTGGGTCGGCCCTGACAGCAATGATTGGTCTTTGGTACAGAAGGTGCCGGTGGCCAGCGACATGGCCTGGCCATTCTGACCAGGTTGGCGCTCACTGCCCGGGTGGGCGCCGTGCTACCATTCGCCTTTTATCAGGCGAGTGGCAGTAGCAATGACAGAGCAGACCGTGATCCGACTTCGCAAGAACGAAGAGCGACGACTCAAGGCAGGACACCTGTGGGTCTATGCCAATGAAATTGATACGCGTGAGACGCCGCTGAAAGACCTGCCCGTCGGGGCTGCCTGCGTGGTAGAGGATAGCCGGGGCAAGCCGCTGGGACGCGCCTTGCTGAGCCCTCACTCACTCATTGCGGCCCGCCTGTACAGCCGCGATGTGAAGCAGGAACTGTCACGGAGTTTTTTCAAGAAGCGTATCGAGCAGGCACTGTCCCTGCGCGACACCCTGTTCGACGTGCCCTGTTACCGATTGATCTTTGGCGAGGCCGATGGGCTGCCGGGGCTGGTGGTGGATCGCTTCAATGACGTGCTGGTGGTGCAGACGGGTTCCGGTGCCATGGAAGCGCATCTGGATGTGATCGTCAGTGCGCTGGATGCGGTGCTGAGCCCTTCCCATATCATTGCCAAGAACGAAGCCGCGGCTCGCGAAATTGAAGGCATGGAGCGTTATACCCGTGCACTCAAGGGTGAGATGCTGGAAGAAATTTCCCTGACTGAAAATGGTGCCAATTTTACTGCGCCTCTGGCCGAAGGCCAGAAGACCGGCTGGTTCTACGACCACCGGGCCGCGCGTCAGAAAATGTCTGCGCTGGCGAAAGGTGCGCGGGTGTTGGATGTGTTTTCCTACTGCGGTGGCTGGGGGGTGCAGGCCGCGTTGGCGGGCGCGGAATCGGTTACCTGTGTGGATGCGTCGGAAACAGCGATCGGCTATGTGCATCGTAATGCCGAACTGAATGGGGTGGGTGACACGGTGGGTTCCATTCAGGGGGATGCCTTTGCCGCCATGAAGCAGCTGATCGCCGATGGCGAAAAGTATGATCTGGTGGTGCTGGACCCGCCGGCATTTGTGAAGCGCAAAAAGGATTTCAAGAATGGCCTGGCGGGTTATCACGCCATTAACGAGCTGGCCATGCGGCTGGTGAAGCCGGGCGGCTATCTGATCTCTGCCTCCTGCTCCATGCACATGCCCGCGGACAAGCTGCTGGAGGTGATCCAGTCCAGCGCACGTCATATCGACCGCAATGTGCAGGTGATTGGTTATGAAGGCCAGGGGCCAGACCATCCGGTGCACCCGGCTATCCCGGAAACCTCGTACCTGAAGAGCTGGTTCTGCCGGGTGAACTTTAGCCAGTAGTTATCAACTACAGACTACGCGAGGATTGTAAGAACCCGAAAGGTTTCCCGGATTTTTCAGCTTTTCTGCAGCGCCGCTGTGGGAGCGTGCCTGCACGCGATCCGAGCCTAAGCGAGGCAGGGGTTTCTGAAGCAGGTTTAGGGCTGAAGGGGGTGTAGCGAATAAGATGCTGCTCCTGTAGCGGCTGAGATGTTGGTTTTGTATGCGGATGAACCCGGCCAGCTGAGGGAGAAATAAATGGAATTTACGCTGCTGTTTCTCGAACTTTTTCTGAAAGCCATGCGATTGGGTTTTCCGTTGCTGGCTTTCTTCTTTCTGATGATTACCTTGTTCGGGCAATGGGTGGGGCGGCTGGAAGGATGGTCACGTTTTGATGCGTTCTACTGGTCGTTCATTACCGCGCTGACGGTGGGTTATGGAGACTTTCGTCCCTCCAGTCGCAAAAGCAAGGTGCTGGCACTGGCGACCGCCACGGTGGGGATCATGTTCAGCGGGGTGTTTGTGGCGGTGACGGTGGCGGCTGCCACTGAGGCGTTCCATCGTTATATGCCGGGTGTCTCCGGCTAGCCGTGCCAAGGGGGCCTGCAGGCGCTTGCCTGCAAGCGATGCGGGCCGGGCTTTGGCGAGGGAATGGGCTTCGAGACGCGAAAGGCAAAAATGAGGCGCTCTGAAGTTCAGGTTTGTGCCACAGGCTCTTCTTGCTTTCCCCTTTCCCCTTTCCCCTTTCGCAGTCGCTGTGGCCGCTTGCAGGTATACCCTGAAGGGCACAGAAAACGCCTACAGAGAACGTCCCCGGATCACGAGTCTGAAATCTTTCCTTTTGATATAAAAAAGCCCGCACGGATTTCCGGGCGGGCTTTTTCGTGGTGCGTCATGGTTTATATGCTGCACAGTGCCTTTTTTGCGGCCGCATATTCCTCGGCCAGCCGAGCCACCGCATCGCCGGCACTCTGCACCGCCTCGATGGCACCAATGCCCTGACCGCAGCCCCAGATGTCTTTCCAGGCTTTCTTGTCGCTGTTGCCACCGGAACCGAAGTTCATGGCTGACGGATCGCTTTCCGGCAGGTTTTTCGGGTCCATGCCGGCATTGACGATGGAGGGGGCCAGGTAGTTGCCATGCACGCCGGTGAACAGGTTGCTATAGACGATATCCTTGGCGCTGCTATCCACGATCATCTGCTTGTAGGCCTGCTCTGCATTGGCCTCTTCAGTGGCAATAAACATGGAACCGATATAAGCCAGGTCGGCCCCCATGGCTTGCGCCGCCAGTACGGAGCGACCGTTGGCGATAGAGCCGGACAGGGCAATCGGGCCATCAAACCACTGGCGCAGTTCCTGGATCAGGGCGAAGGGGGATTGGGTGCCAGCATGACCGCCTGCACCGGAAGCCACGGCGATGAGGCCGTCGGCGCCCTTTTCGATGGCCTTGCGACCGAAGAAGTTATCGATGATGTCGTGCATCACGATACCGCCCCAACCATGCACCGCCTGGTTCACTTCCTCGCGGGCACCCAGGGAGGTAATCACCAGCGGCACCTTGTATTTCTCGCACAGCTCCAGGTCTTTCTCGAGACGATCATTGGAACGATGCACGATCTGGTTGACGGCGAAGGGGGCCGCAGGCTGATCGGGGTGATCCCGATCCCACTCGGCCAGTTCCTCGGTGATGCGGTGCAGCCACTCGTCCAGCTGGGACAGGGGGCGGGCATTCAGGGAGGGGAAGGAGCCAATCACCCCGGCCTTGCACTGGGCCAGCACCAGATCCGGGTTGGAAATGATGAACATGGGGGAACACATGACCGGCAGGCGGAGCCGGGAGGTAATGGATTCTGGCAGGGACATGGTGACTTTCCTCATACTGGGCCCGGGGACGGGCATATCATTTACGGTATAAATTTACACTGTACATCTTAAAGGTCAAGGGTGCTGATCGGTGGATGAGCGGAATGGTCAATCGGGCCCGGCTGACTCCGGAGGTGCTATTCGGTATTCCCCAGGGTTGGGGGATGCACCTTCATGCCGGCGTAAAGTGTTCGCATGATCTTTTCGCGCAGGGTGTCGCCATTCATGCCGCGCAGGCCGCTAGCCAGCTCCAGCACTACGATGCCATGCAGGGTGGCCCAGAACATATAACCGATCAACTGTGCGTCGCCCTCGAGCAGGCCGGCGGCAATCATTTCTTCCACATAATTGACCATGGCTTTCTGGGCGCGGGCGTTGGCGGCCTGCAGCTCCGGGTATTGCTCTTCATCCTGTTGGGCAAAGGCAAAGATCAGCTGGTAGGCGGCGGGGTAGGTCTTGGCAAAATCCACATAGGCATCGCCCACGGCGCGGCCCTTGCTGCGCGCATCCGGGGCATTGGCCACGGCAGTTTCCAGGGCACCGGAAAAACGGTTGAAGGCCTCGGCGCGGACGATAGCGAGGATCTCGTCCTTGTCGCGGAAGTAGCGATAGGGGGTCATGGGGCTGACGCCCACTTCGCTGGCAATTTGTCGCATGGTCACATTCTGCGGACCGCGTTCAATAAAAAGGCGGGTGGCCGCTTCGCAGACCGAGTGACGGAATTGGGCGATTTCGGCTTCGGTTTTCGCTTTTTTGGCCAAAACGGCGCTCCGGTGAAAGTTAACATATACAGTGTAAACAAAAAGGAACGGGCTGTAATGGACCGAAACGGCACGAAACTTGAAAGACTCTGTGTCCAGAAACAGCCAAGGAAGTACCGTGCCTCTTCCCCCGGATTTTATGCAGGCCCGTGTGGACTCGGTAAGAAACCGACTTAGTGTGCAGGTGTGCAGCCTGTATCAGGCGGATGTGGTCAACCAGACTCTGGCGATTGTTGCCACCAGTGGCCTGAACCAGAGTGTGCTGGGTGCCACCCTGACCTTTTCTCAGGGGCTCACCGGCAAGGTGGCTCGCTCCCGCAGCCCGGTAGTGGCGCGGGACATTCAGAACCACAAGGATTACTTTCACATCGACGGCTCCGACGAGGAGCATTACCGCAGCTATCTGGGTATTCCACTGGAATGTGACAGCGTGCTTTACGGGGTTCTGGTGGTTCAGACCGAGGCCTGCAAGACCTTCTTTCTGAAAGATATCCGCGAACTGCACAGTGCCGGCAAGGACTTGCTGGATGCGTTGATATTGAGTAAACAGCTTCGAGCTTCGAGTGATGAGCTGCGAGCGACAAACTAAAAACGAGAATGGGTTGTGGTTTGCTCAAAGCTCGTGGCTCGTAGCTGGTTTTCTCAGCTCGCCAGCCAGCTTAACGCATCCTTCTGCTCCGCCCATTCAAACACCCTCACTTCACCGGGGATGATGGCGCTGGCCTGGCTGACCAGTCTGGCGATCCAGTCGTGGCTCGTGACCACGGCGATCTTGTGCCAGCTGAGCGGATGTTTGAGGCCGAGCAGGGCATCCTGCAGCAAGGCGCCGGCGGAAAAGGATTCGAAGGCCGGGCCCAGTTCATACAGGAAATTGATCTGGTGATGGTCGCTCAGCGCGGCCTCGATGGCCGGGATCAGGACCTCTTTGTAGTCACTGGCGGTCAGTTCTCCGTGGCCACTGACGCCCACGGTATCCTCGGGCAGATTGTCGATGCGTTCCAGCATGGTGTGTCTCCTTTCCTTGGGTGACGACGTTGCTCTGGTTATCATGCCACGATAACTGGCAAGGGATCTCGCTCGTGACTCACATTTTAATTGTTGATGATGAACCGCGCATTGCGGAGCCGCTGATGTTTGCGCTGCAGCGGGAGCACTTCACTGTGAGTCATGTGCTGTTGGGTGAGGAGGCGCTGAGCCGGCTGGCTTTCGGCAAGGTGGACCTCATGGTGCTGGATGTGGGGCTGCCGGATATCAATGGTTTCGAGGTGCTCAAACGGTTGCGACAGAGCAGCGATATCCCTGTCCTGTTCCTCACCGCCCGCCAGGAAGAAGTGGACCGGATTCTGGGTATCGAACTGGGCGGCGATGACTATGTCACCAAGCCGTTCAGCCCCCGGGAAGTGGTGGCGCGTATTCGTGCCATTCTCAAACGGCTATCGCCTCGAGCGCCGGCCTCTTTCTGGCAAGTGGATGAAGCGGGGGCACGGATTCTCTGCCAGGGAGAAGCGCTGGCGTTGACGCGTTCCGAGTACCGGATCCTGTCGGCCATGATTCAGCACCCCGGTCAGGTATTCAGTCGGGCTCACCTGCTGGATATCTGTGACAGCGATGAAGACAGCTTTGAACGCAGCGTGGATACCCACATCAAGACCCTGCGGGCCAAGCTCAAGCCATTGCAGGCGGACACCCTGATCGCCACCCGGCGTGGTATCGGCTATTACCTGGAGCGCCCGTGAAACTCGGTCAGCGGTTGCTGCTTTTCTATTTCCTGATTCTCGGTGTGCTGGGCTGGTTCGTGCTGGATATGGTGTTCAGCCAGGCCAAGCCGCTGGTGCGTCAGTCGGCGGAAGAAACCCTGGTGGATGCGGCAAATCTGCTGGCAGAAATGGTGGCGGTGGATGCGCAGAATGGGGCCGTCGTCATTACCCCCAAGTTGCGTGAAGCGCTGCAGCGTTACGCCGTGCGTACCCCGGACGCGGACATCTGGGGTATGAGGAAAGGCACTATTCATACACATGTGTATATCACCGGGCCAGACGGCAAGGTGTTGTTTGATTCCCGGGGTCGCGACGAAGGCGAAGATTTCTCCCGCTGGAACGATGTGTATCTGACCCTGCAAGGCAGTTATGGCGCCCGTACCACGCGCAGTGATCCTGACGACCCTTCCACGTCGGTGATGTATGTGGCCGCGCCCATTCGCGATGCCGGCAGCCTGATTGGGGTTATCAGTCTGGGCAAGGCCGGGCGATCTATCGAACCTTTCATCCAGCGGGCGGAGCGGCGCCTGATGCTCTACGGCAGTGGTGTGTTGCTATTCTGTCTGGTACTGGGCGGGTTGCTGGTGTGGTGGCTGAGCCAGCGGGTGAAGCGGTTGCAGCGTTATGCCGAAGCGGTGGCGGCGGGGGAGCGAGCCTCGCCTCCGCAATTCCGTGGCAGGGACGAGATTCGAGCCCTGGCGGATTCGGTCACCGCCATGCGCCGCAAGCTGGAGGATCGCTCGCGGCTGGAAGAGAACGTGACCATGCTGACCCATGAAATGAAAAGCCCGCTGGCAGCCATTCGTGGTGCCGGTGAAATTCTGGCTGACGAAATTCATGATCCGGAGCTGGAACGATTTACGGACAACGTGGTGCACGAAAGCGTACGCCTCAGTGATTTGCTTGATCGCTTGCTGGCCATGGCGAGACTGGAAAAGCTGGAAAGTTTGCCGGCACAGAAACAGCAGGTGGATGTCGGTGCCATGGTGCAGCAGTGGCAAGCCAGCCGTTATGCGTTGCTGGCAGAGAAACGCTTGTCATTGAAGGTTGAGGGTGGCGCCTTGAATGCGGAACCTGAAACGCTGCAGTTGGCGCTGTTCAATCTGCTGGATAATGCCCTGCGTTTTGCGGAGCCAGGATCTGATCTTGTGGTCCGGGTAAAAGGGGCTGCGTTGCAGGTGGAAAACTGCGGCCCGCGAATTCCGGACTATGCGCTTTCCCGTGTCACCGAACGGTTCTACTCTCTGCCTGCCCCGGATCAGGAAAAAAGTTCCGGCCTGGGTCTGGCCATGGTTCAGGAAATTGCCAGCCTGCACGACGGCACCCTGAAGGTAGAAAACACCGTCGATGGTGTGGTGGTGTCACTGTTTTTATAGCCTCAAGCGACAAGCGACAAGGAAAGTCAAAAGCAAGGCGGAAGAGGGCAGGGATTTACTGGTTTACTGTGTGTGCCTGCACACGAATAACATCGGGTGAAATCAACGGTAATCGTCTGCAGGCAGACTCCCACACAGGGCCGCCTGTGCCTTTTTGATCCCTTCGGTTTTGAGCTCGAAGCTCGTAGCTGTCCTTTCCCCACACAATCCCCACAAAACCCTCCCATTCCTTCTTCATCCTTTCCATCAATCAATGAGGGAGAGGAACCATGCGAAACAGTCTGTTATTGAAAATGCTCACTATCGCCGGGTTGATGCTGGTGTTGGTGGTGCCGTTGATGATGATCCAGGGCAAGGTACGCGATCGTAGCAATGAGGCCTGGCATGTAAAGAACGAGATCGCCCGCCAGGTCAGTGGCGAGCAGTTGATCAGTGGGCCGGTGTTGGTGGTGCCACGAATCCGTCGTTATCTGACAGAGAAATCCGATTGCGAGGCGCCGAAGGATTGTCGGGTTGAGCGACACCGACGCATTATGGAAAGTGCCATTCCGGATACCCTGAGCGTTGATGGTGAACTGCAGACGCAAATGCGTTATCGCGGTATTTACGGAACGCCGGTGTATCGCAGTTTGCTGCAACTGGAAGCCGTTTTCCCGGCCAGCTGGAACCGGATGCAATCGCCAGAGCAGGTGGTTTCATCGGATGCCCCTCTGCTGGTTATGCAGGTCGCGGATTTGCGTGGTTTGGTGGAGCGTCCGCAGATTTTCGTCAACGATGTGGCGTTGCCGCTGGTGGAAACGGAGCAGCTTCCTTCCGGATTGGGAGATGGCGCAGTGGCCGTGCAATTGCCGAAAAATATCCACGGCGCCTTTACGGTAAAGGTGCGCCTGAATCTGAATGGCACGGAATCCCTGGCGGCGTTGCCGCTGGCCAAGGAAACCCGTATGGCTCTGCGTGCAGATTGGCCGCATCCCAGCTTTGAAGGGTTGGTGTTGCCTGTGGAAAGAGAGGTGCGCGCGGACGGATTCTCCAGTCAATGGCGCACCAACAGTCTGGCCGCGGCCAGTGCCATTCATTGTGCCGGCGGCAATGGCTTGTGCAGTGAGCCGGATCAGGCACTGCGGGTAAGGCTGGTGCAGCCAGTCACTGGGCTTCTCTCAAGTGAAAGAGCGCTGAAGTATTCCTTTCTGATTGTCGGTCTGACCTTTGCGGCTTTCTTCCTGTTTGAAGTGCTGCGTCGCTATCCGCTGCACGCGATGCAGTATCTGTTGGTGGGGCTGGCGCTGGCCATGTTCTATCTGCTGTTGGTGGCGCTGAGCGAACATGTGGATTTTATCTGGGCGTATTTGTCGGCAGCGTTGTCATGCTGTGCACTGATAGGTGTCTACCTGATGGCAGTGATGCGCTCACCGGTTTCCGGCTGGGGATTTGCCGGTAGCTTGCTGTTGGTGCAGGGACTGATCTACGGGATTCTCATGGCCGAAGACTATGCGTTGCTGCTTGGGGCCATGTTGTTGTTCGCTGCCCTGTCGGTGGTGATGCTGGTCACCCGAAAACTGGACTGGTACGGCTTTGCCGCAGGACGATCCAGCGAGAAGCCGGCAGCTGCCGATGGGCTGGAAACATGAAGCGGGCGGTCCGGGTGACGATCCATGCCCTGCTGATGAGATCACGACAACAGCCCGGGTGTTCAGAGTGGTTGCTGTGTCAGGCATTACGCCTGGCGCAGCAGGCACTGGCACTGCGCGCAGATGATCGCGATGCGATTCGATGTCTTGGCATGGTGTGGTGGCGGCTCGGTGCGAAGCAGCGGGGGCAAGACTTGTTGAGGCTGCACGGATCGGGACAGGGCAGCCATTCGCAGAGTTTGACACTCTGCAGCTGAACGACGGTGTTGGGTGCAGATCGCGAGTAACGACAGGCGCACCCCAGGGATACTCCCGGGGTTTTCGCGTGTTGCCTGCTGCGCTAAGCAGTCAGCATTGTTCAATGCATCGCCTGTCGTAACGGCGGCTCCTGCTGGTGAATACTCAGGATCAGTTGATCTTCCAGGGCGAAACGCTCTTCCAGGGTTTGCATTAACTGGCTGATGCGTTGTGGCAGGGCTGATTTCAGATCGGCATTGCGCTCGGGATTCTCGAAGTCCGCATTGAAGGCCAGCGCTTCGTCGGTGGAATTGTCCAGCTGACGCAGGATGTGCTGGGTGAGAGCGGGATTTTCGCGATGGAAATGGCGGGCTTCGTTGACCAGTTCGCGGTACACCTCAAAGTAGCCGGCGCTGATGTAGTCCATCAATAATTCGCAGAACTGCTGCAACTGTTTGTGCCGGGGCTGCTGGGGACTGAAGCCTCGAATGCCCTGCAATGTGCAGAGCAGTACGATCAGTTGCTGGCGTTCATCCAGCCAGGCTTTGACCAGGGTTTCGATGCGTTGCCATTGTTCGATGGCTGCCGTTGAGGTGCTCGCCATTGTGTGTCCTCCTTAGTGGAATGGCTGAGTGATGACGCTGTGCCGTTTTCCCTACGGGCTATCGAGACTAGGCTGTCGGTACGGGAGATCGCAATGGGCAGAATGGGGCGTGATACTTTGCCGAACGGCTTGATCGGAAAAAACAGAGAGCGGTCAGGAACTTGCCGCTAAAGACGAATTTTTTATAACCAGAGAGGTTTTTGTGCTTGTGAGGCCGGGGCCGGGAAAGTGTGTCCCGGCGCACAGCTCAGGAGAGGAATCCGGCAATCCAGGGCCAGATCCAGGGCAAGGCCAGGGCGGTGACCAGTCCGCACAGACCCAGCGCCAGGCCACTGAAAGCACCGGCTTTTTCACCATATTCAAAGGCGCGTGCAGTACCGATGGCATGGGCAACCAGGCCCAGCGCGAAGCCGCGGATGCGATCATCATTCACTTTCAGCAAGCGGAACACCGGTCCCGCTGCCAGCGCCCCGACGATGCCGGTGATGGCTACGGCGCCGGCGACAAGCGATTCCGAGCCGCCGGTGGATTTCACCACTTCCACAGCAATGGGGGTGGTGATGGATTTGGGGGCCAGGGAAGCGATCACATCCTGCGGCGCACCCAGCCACCAGGCCAGGCCCACGGAAATGCCTGCGGCAATGAAGGCGCCAATCACGGTGGCGATGATAATGGGGGTGAGTACGCTGCGCACGGTATGCAGCTGGCGATACAGGGGCCAGGCCAGGGCCACCGTGGCAGGGCCCAGCAGGAAGGCGATCAGGGTGGTTTGCTCGCGGTATTCTTCGTAGTTCACGCCCACCAGGGGCAGTACCACAATCACCGGGATGGAGGCCACCAGGAAGGGGTGAAACAGGGGCAGGCTATTGCTTTTGCCGTACACCCACAGGGCAAAACGGTAGCTGATCAGGGTCAGCAGAATGCCGAACAGGGGGGTGTGCACCAGACCTGCCAGGCCGTGCATTTCAGTGTCCATGGCCGTCGCCTCCCTTTTCCCGATGCTTGCCGCCCATCAGGAGCTTGAGCATGAGCGTGACCAGCACAAGGCTGAGCAGGGTGCCGCCCACCACGGCCACGACCAGGGCCAGGGCGTTGTCCTGATAGCGGTCCCACTGCAACACGATGCCCACACCCAGCGGAAAGATCAGCAGACTGATGTGCTTGATCAGGGCGCCGGCGGCCGGGGCGACTCGCTGGCTGAAGGGGGCGTTAAGCAGCAATGCGAGCAGCAACAACACCATGCCCAGTACGGGGGCAGGTAGTGGGAGGCCGGTGAGGCGAATGACCACTTCACCGAGGAACTGAAAAAACAGCAGAATCAGGAGGCCGTCGATCATGGTCAATCAGCGTGGCAGAGGGCGGAACAGCTGAATCAATGCCACCAGTAACAGACCGGAAAAGACCACCAGCGACCAGGCCGGCAGACTCAGGCCGAGAAAGCTCCAGTCCAGCTCGGCACATTCGCCGGAGCCGGCCAGCACCTGTTGGACCACGTTCTGCAGGGGGAAGACGTCGAGCATGTATTCCAGGCCGGGACCACAGGCGGGCACCTGATCCGGCGGCAGGTTCTGCAGCCAGATATGGCGGATGGAAACCGCGCCGCCGCCGATGGCGGCCAGGGCGGTGAGTACGGCGTAGATGCGAACGCCAATCCGTTTCGGGCCATGCACGGCGGCCACCAGCAATATCAGGGCGGCGGCAATGACCCCCACGCGCTGGAAAATGCACAACGGGCAGGGTTCCAGGCCATCCACATGTTGCAGATAGAGGGCGCCAGCCATGGCAAAAATGCAGGCCAGCAGGGCAAGCAGGTTAAGCAGTCGCGGAGCAGGGATGATGGACGTCATGGTGGGCTCTTTCATTCGTTGACGCCGGAAGGTTAGGGAAAAGCACCGGTGGCGGCAAGGCTGGAGCGATAATGGGGCGTGACGCAACGGCGGGCGTGTGGCTTTGTGTGAGTCCGAAAGGTGGGCATATCTCGCTGTCGTACGCTTGCTTCCCCAGAAACTGGCAGGCAGACGCGAGGAGGCTGGCTGCAGCTCAGGCCTGACGGGCCGGGCTGGTGTGGTGGTTACGTTCGTTCCAGGCATCCATACCGGCTTCCCAGCCCTGATACCACCATTGGGTGAGCGGATCGTCGGCCATATAAGGGCAGCGGTTGCTGTCACCCCCGCCCAGTCCCCACATGCAGCCTTGATTGTAGGCTTTCTTCCGTTGTTGCTGGTTCGGATTCATGCTGAATCTCCCTGATCCATGCTTTGAGACTAGCATTGGCGGTGATGTTGCATAGGGGAATAGCGCGAATTTTTGTAGTGAATGCGACGTAAAGTGCAACAACGTGTACGGGTGGTCATGGGGAGTGTGACAGGGGCCCCGGGGGCAAGGCATGGGGAGTCGCAGATTTCGGGTAATGAGTGCCGAAAAACTGAAATCGTGCCGCAACCTTTCGGAACGCGTTACGGGCTACTCCCCTTTGGCGTTTTAATCCTTGAAGTAGTCAGCGAGATATTCGTCGAAGGTCTGCTTGTCAGCTTGCTCCCAGGCGGTCTGCTCTGACAGGCTGCTGGCGGCCAGTTGTTCCAGACGGGCGTTGGTTTCATCGCAACGCTGGCGGGACAGGAAGTGATCGCGGTGGGACAGGGCCTGGTTCATGGCGAACTGGAAGAAGCTTTGCTGACGGCTTTCCAGTTTTTCCAGAATGCGCGCCGATGGGGTGGCATCCGGGGTGCAGATCTTTTCCTGCTGGCGTGCCAGGGCGTTTGCATAATCACTGCCGCCGTGGGCACGATCGAACAGTTCGGCGATGGGCTGCATCTGTTCCAGCTTTTCCGTGGCCCAGTCTTTCAGGGTGACGGCCTTACCCCAGTTGCACAGTTCAACCGCAGTGTTGCGGCCTTCGTAGACCACGCGTTGCAGGTTTTCCTTGCTGGCGTTGAAGTCGCATTTCTCCAGCAGCGGGGATTCGCGCAGCAGGCAATAGGTGGCGAACAGATCCAGGAAACGGATCTCCTGCTGGTTGATGCCCACCGGCTCGAAGGGGTTCAGGTCCAGAGCGCGAATTTCGATATATTCCACGCCGCGCTTCTGCAGAGCGGTGGTGGGGCGTTCGCCCTGATTGATGGTGCGCTTGGGGCGGATAGACGAGTAGTACTCGTTTTCGATTTGCAGGATGTTGGCGTTGAGCTGCTGATAGTTGCCGGCCGCATCTTTCACTCCGAACTTTTCGTAGGCGGCTTCCGGGGTCTTGATGGCATGGGTCAGCGTGTCGACGTATTCATCCAGGCTGTTGTAACTGATGGCCAGGGAGGACTGGGCATTATTCTGGTAGCCCAGATCGCTCATCCGCAGGCTGGTGGCGTTTGGCTTGTAGAGGGTGTGGTCAAAGGTATCAAGCTGATGCTCGCGCCCGGCCAGGAAGGATTTGCACAGCGCCGGTGAGGCGCCGAACAGGTATACCAGCAACCAGGAGTAGCGCTGGAAGTTGCGGGTCAGGTCGAAGTAGCGGCGCGAGATATAGTCCTGTAGCGGCGCGTTCTCCTTTTCCAGCAGCTGGTTCAGTTTCCAGAACTCTTCCGGGTAGGAAAAGTTGTAATGGATGCCCGCAATGGTCTGCATCTTGCGACCGTAGCGATGCCCCAGGCCTTCCCGGTAGACGGTTTTCATGCGCCCCACGTTGGAGCTGCCGTACTGGGCGACGGGTACGTCGCTGTCCTTGCTGATCATGCAGGGCATGGAATTCACCCACAGCACTTCGTCGCCGATGTGGCTGTACACATAGCGGTGCAGCTGTTCCAGGAACGCCAGTGGTTTGTGCACCTCGGTGGTGGCCGGGGTGATGAATTCCAGCAGCGCTTCGGAATAATCGGTGGTGATATAGGGATGCGTCAGGGCGGAGCCAAGGGCCTCGGGATGGGGCGTTTGCGCCAGCGTGCCATCGGTGGTGATGCGCAAGCTTTCCTTTTCGATCCCGCGACGGATACCGGCCAGAGTGGCGGCGGCATCGGAGTCGAGCAGGGCTTGGATACGCTGTTCGAGTTGTTTCATGCTTGGGCCCGGTCCATGCCGCCGGTCGTTGCCGGCGGCGGGTGTGACGGTAATCCGACAATCATGGGGCAGCTGTGTGACGGTGAAAAGTCAGTCTGACTGCCCCTACGATGTTACAGGCGTTTCTTGCCTTTTTTCTGGTCTTGCTTGGCCTTGGCAAACAGATCGGCAAAGGTGCCGCCGCTTTGCTGGGGCTGGCCGCCACCGCGTGGCTTGTTGCCAGCCTGCTGACGACGCTGGCCACCATTGCCAGGGCGGGCACCGGCAGGACGCTGCCCGGCGGCTTTCTCCTGGGGCTGGTCATCCATGCGCATGGTCAGGCTGATGCGTTTGCGGTCCAGATCCACTTCCAGCACCTTCACCTTGACGATGTCGCCGGGCTTGACCACGGTGTGCGGATCTTCAACGAACTTGTCGGATAGAGCAGACACATGCACCAGGCCATCCTGGTGAACACCGATATCCACGAAGGCGCCGAAGTTGGTCACATTGGTGACAGTGCCTTCCAGGATCATGGAGGGCTTCAGGTCCTTGAGGGTTTCCACCCCTTCCTTGAATACTGCGGCCTTGAACTCCGGACGTGGATCTCGACCGGGTTTTTCCAGCTCGCTGAGGATGTCGGTGACGGTGGGCAGACCAAAATTGTCATCAGTGAACTCGCTGGCGTTGACCTTCTTCAGGAAGGGCACATCGCCGATCAGTTCTTTCATCGGGCGGCCGTGTTTCTGGGCGATTTTTTCCACCAGCGGATAGGCTTCCGGGTGCACGGAAGAGCTGTCCAACGGGTTGGCGGCGTCCATGATGCGCAGGAAGCCGGCGGCCTGTTCAAAGGTCTTGTCACCCAGGCGAGGGACCTGTTTCAGGTCGGTGCGTGAGCCGAAGGCGCCATGCTTTTCCCGGTAGGTCACGATGTTGCCGGCAATGGTGCTGTTGAGGCCGGCGATGCGTGACAGCAGCGGCGCGCTGGCGGTGTTCACGTCCACGCCCACGGAGTTCACACAGTCTTCCACCACGGCGTCCAGGGAACGGGACAGCTTCAGCTGGCTCACGTCGTGCTGGTACTGGCCCACACCAATGGCTTTCGGGTCGATCTTCACCAGTTCGGCGAGTGGGTCCTGCAGGCGGCGGGCGATGGAGACTGCGCCGCGGAAGGACACGTCCAGATCGGGGAATTCCCGTGCGGCGGTTTCGGAGGCCGAGTACACGGATGCGCCAGCTTCCGAGACCATGATTTTCTGGATATTGCCCTTGCTGGCCTTGACCACTTCACCGGCCAGCTTGTCGGTCTCTCGGCTGGCGGTACCGTTGCCAATGGCAATCAGTTCCACCTTGTGCTTCATGCACAGGGCGGCCAGCACGGACAGGGACTGGTCCCACTGGTTCTTGGGCTGATGCGGGAAGATGGTGCTGTGCTCCAGCAGCTTGCCGGTGGCATCCACGACCACCACCTTGACCCCGGTACGCAGGCCCGGATCGAGACCCATGGTGCACTTGGGGCCGGCCGGGGAGGCCATCAGCAGGCTCTTCAGGTTACGGGCAAACACCTGGATGGCTTCCTCCTCGCCCAGCTCGCGCACGCGGCCCAGCAGTTCGGTTTCCAGGTGAGTGTTGAGCTTGATCTTCCAGGTCCAGCGCATCACTTCCTTGAGCCAGTCATCGGCGGCGCGGCCTTCATGGTTCCAGCCGGAGACCGCAGTCACCATGGCTTCACAGGGATGCGGAATGGCGGTTTCCAGCTCTTCGGGCAGTCCCATGGAGACGTGCAGGATGCCTTCATTGCGACCACGGAACAGGGCCAGGGCACGGTGGCTGGGGATGTCTTTCAGCGCTTCGCTGTGGTCGAAGTAGTCGCTGAACTTGGCGCCTTCCTTCTCCTTGCCGTCGGCCACCTTGGCCTGGATCTGGGCCTTGTCCCACAGGTAGGTCCGCAGTCGGGTGAGCAGTTCGGCGTCTTCGGCGAAGCGCTCCATGAGGATTTGCTTGGCACCGTCCAGGGCGTCCTTGGCGGTGGCGATCTTGTGTTCTTCGTTGAGGTAGCCGGCGGCCAGAGCCTCGGGGTCCTGGGTGGGATCGGTGAGCAGACTGTCCGCCAGGGGCTCCAGACCGGCTTCGCGGGCGACCTGTGCGCGGGTGCGGCGCTTTGGCTTGTAGGGCAGGTAGAGATCTTCCAAGCGGGTCTTGGTATCCGCCGCCTTGATGGCTTTCTCCAGCTCCGGAGTCAGCTTTTCCTGTTCGGCGATGCTTTTCAGGATGGCCTCGCGGCGCTCTTCCATCTCGCGCAGGTAGCGCAGCCGTTCTTCCAGATTACGCAGCTGGGTGTCGTCCAGTCCGCCGGTCACCTCTTTGCGGTACCGGGCGATAAAGGGGACGGTGGAACCTTCGTCGAGCAACGCCACTGCAGCGTTGACCTGGCGTTCCTGGCAGCCGATTTCTTCGGCGATAATCTGTTCAATACTACGCATGATATTCCCTGATATGCACACCCGTGTCGGGCGGATCTCCGGTGTTTAAAAACGAAAACGACCGGAATCATAGGGAATGATGCCGGTCGTTAACAGATTGACTTGTATTGGCTGCTGTGGCTTGGAATCTGGCGGCGCCGGGAGCTTATCCCAGGGCCTTGTTGATCATGGCCACCAGCTCGGCTTCCACCGGTGGTTTGACCACATAGCCGAAGGCGCCCTGACGTTCGCCCCACACCTTGTCGGTTTCCTGATCCTTGGTGGTGACCAGGATCACCGGAATGTTTTCGGTATTGGGATCACGGGTGATCTTGCGGGTGGCCTGGAAGCCGTTCAGCTCCGGCATGACCACGTCCATGAGAATCAGATCGGGCTGCTCTGCACGGGCCTTGTCGACGCCTTCCATGCCATTGGTGGCGGTCACGACGCTATGCCCCTGGTTTTCTACGATCTTGACCAGGTTGGTAAGTTGCGTCGGGGAGTCATCCACTACAAGGATTTTTGCCATCTTGCTCTCCTGAAACCGGGCCATCCCGCTTTGGTGGCCTGTCTTGTTATCTTTGTCGTTCTGCTATGCGATCAATTCAGCATCATATCAGCTGAACCCATGCAGGTAATCTGTCGAATTGCGGCATGCATTGTGACGCAAAATGTCGCCAAAAGCAGCGATCCTTCCACGGGCCCCTGCAGTGCGGAAGGTCCCTCTCTCCGCAGCAGCTGTGGGAGCTTGCCTGCAAGCGATCCAGGCTCGCTTCTCGTCACTCGAAACTTTTTGTCTGCTCCTCAAGACTCGGGCCGCTTGCAGGCAAGTTGCTACCTTGTAAGGGTGCTGGCGCTGCGCCGGCTCCAGAACAGCAGTGGCAGAATGATCAGGGCAAACCACAGGGCGGTGCGGCTCTGCGACCAGAAGGCATTGGCCAGGGGGGTGGCCTCGGGGCCCGCCAGGGGAGCCAGGGCGGCTGCCAGCAGCCCGCCGATGCCGATGCTGAGCAGCCAGCGGGCGGCACTGCACGGGGTTTGCTGGCGGCGCCGGAACAGTTGCCACAGGAACCGCCCGCCCAGAGCCATCATGGTTGCCCACAGCAGGGCGCCGGAGACTGCCACCAGCAGGTTGCCGGCCTTGGCCGCGGTAATAATCAAGGGCAGTTTGCCGAGCACCATCAGCAACAACCAGGGGCCCAGAATCATCACCCACCACAGGTGGCCGCCGAGTCCTTCGGGGCCTGGTTGCCGGCGGTAATGGCTCGGATCAAAGCGCCACACAGCTCTGGCCAGATTGCCCCAGTTGCTGACTGACAGGGTGTGTCCCAGATGCCGGACGCGATCCCGTTGTTCCTCGATGATCATCAACATGGCGGGCACAACCAGCAGAATAAGGCTGGTGCCGAACAGCAGCCCGAAAACCAGACTCACGGCCATGGGTTTGAGGAACTGGGCCTGCATGGAGGTCTCGAACAGGATCGGTGTCAGCCCGGCAATGGTGGTGATGGAGGTGAGCAGCACGGCGCGCAGGCGTCGTACGCAGGCTTCCACGATGGCCTCGAACCGCTCCATGCCATCGGCCACCAGCTGTTGGTAGAAACTCACCAGCACGATGGAGTCGTTGACGATAATCCCGGACAGGCCGAACAGACCCATGGCCGAGAACATGGAGAACTTGATGCCAAACGGGGCGGTGAACAGGTGGCCAATCACGGCGCCGGTCAGCCCGAAGAAGATGGCGGTCATGATTGCCAGCGGCCAGGAATAGGAACTGAACACCCAGGCCAGCACGATATAGATGATGGCCAACCCGAGCAGGGCACCGGTGGCCATATCTCGGAGGTTGTCCGCCTGCTCCTGGAGCTTGCCTTCGTAGCCCACGCCGACCCCGAAGCGAGCTTGCAGCCCGGGCAGCGTCTCTTCCTTGAGCGAAGCGATGATGGCGTTGGCGTTGCCCTGCTCCGGATCCAGATCGGCATAGACCGTGACCGCCAGTTCCCCGTTGACCCGGCGCAGCAGATCCACGCCCTTGCGGGCATCGAAGGTGACGACGTCACGCAGCGGCACGGCTTCGCCCTGGGGGGTGATGATGGGCAGGCGTTCGATGGCGCTGAAGCGACGGCGTTCGTTGTCGGGCAGCATTAGCCGCACTTCCACCTCGTCATCTTCCTCGTTGTAGAGCTGGGCCAGGTTGCCGTCGAAGGCGGCGCGCAGTTGACCGGCCACATCGTTCAGTGACAGTCCCAGCGCCCGCCCCTGGGGGGTGAGCTGGAAGGTGAGCTGCTCCTTGCCGTAGGGCAGATCATCGTCCACGTTGCTGACCCCGGAGAATTCCCGCAGACGCTCCTGCAGGATCAGCGAGGCCTCCTTGAGGGATTCGGCATCATTGCCGGTGAGTTTGACCTCAATGGGCTTGCCCGGGGGGCCGGCCTCCGGCTGGGAAATGGTCAGCTGTTCGAGACCGGCAGGCAGTTTCACCTTGTCACGCCACTGCTTGATCAGCTCGTCGTTACTGATTTCCCGATCGGCGCCGATGTAGACCTCTGCCATGAGGGTGCCGTATTCATCGCCGCTCTTGTCCTGGCGGCCCCCGGGGCTGGGGAATCCGGCGGCGGCGCCATGGTGCATGATGGTGGTCTGCACCAGATGACCACCCAATTCTTCGTTGGTGGCATAAAGCGTTTCTTCCAGATGATCGAGAAACTGATTCACCTGGGCCTGGTCGGTGCCGGAGGTGAATTCGGCGATGGCGCGGATCTGGTCGCTGTCCACCGGTGGGAAGAAAGTGAACCTGAGCCAGCCGGTGGCCACCACGGTGAGCGCCAGTACAAAGGCGCAGATGGCCGAGACGCTGACCAGGTGGCGGTGGCGCACGGCCCAGTGCACCAGCGGGCGGAATTTCTCGTCGCGCAGACGGTTGAAGCCGTCGTCAATGCGCTGACGCAGGCCGCTGCTTTTGATCTGCAGTCCCCGGAAACTGTGATGCAGGTGGCCGGGCAGGACCAGGAAACATTCCAGCAGCGAGGCGAGGATCACACAGATCATCACAAAGGGAATGTCGAAGGCGATCTTGCCCATGGCGCCGCTCATCATGCCCAGTGGCAGGAAAGCGGCCATGGTGGTGGTGGAGGAGGCGACCACTGGCCAGAACATTCGCCTTGCCCCGCCCAAGGCGGCGCGGTGGGCGGATTCCCCCTGCTGCAGATGTGTCAGGGTGTCCTCGCCGACCACGATGGCGTCATCCACGATCAGACCCAGGGCCAGGATCAGGCCGAACAGGCTGATCATGTTGATGGTGCCGCCGAAGAACCACAGCAGCCCCAGCGTGGCCATGAATGACACCGGAATGCCCACGGTGACCCACCAGGCGACCCTGGCATTGAGGAAGAAATAAAGGGTGAGAATGACCAGTACAAGGCCGGAAATCCCGTTCCATAACAGCGTGGAAATGCGATCTTCCACCAGCTTCCAGGCCTGGGAGTGAAAGGTGAGCGTGACCCCTTCCGGCAAGCTGGCCTGGCGCTGTGCGCCCCAGCTGAGGATGCGGTCAGCCAGTTCCAGCATGTCATCGTCTTCGCCGCGCAAGGCCTGCAGTTCAATGGCCGGGTTGCCCTGGTAGGTCAGGGTGGCCTGATCGTCACGGGGGCGCCGTTCGATGATGGCCACATCGCCCAGGGTCAGCTGCTGGCCATCAGCAGTGGTGATCAACGGCAGCTCAGCGAAGGCGCGTTCATCACGGCGCTGGCCCAGGGCCCGCAGCTGCTTGGCGGCATCGTCGCGGCCCACGGTGCCGGCAGGGGTGTCCTGGCTGAAGCTGCGCACCCGGTTGGCAATATCGCCCAGGGTCATGCGCAGGTCGTGGAGGGTGCCGGCGGGCACCTGAATGGCCATCTCCTCTTCGGGCATGCCGGCATATTCCACCTTGCCGACCCCTAGCGCTAACAGCTCGTCCTCTATCTGGCGAGCCAGATGGCGCAATTCTTCCAGGCTGCCATTCTCGGAGGTGAGCAGAATGCTGGTGACCAGCGAATAGCGGGTGATCTTCTGGATGACCGGGCGTTCCGCATCCTGGGGCAGGTTGCGGATGGAATCGATGCGCTGGCGCACCTCATCCAGGGCCAGGCCAAGATCGGTGCCGGCTTCCAGTTCGATAAAGAAGGCGGCGGCTCCCTGCTGGGAGCGGGCGATCAGTTTCTTGGTGTTGGGCAGGGTCTTGATGGCCTGCTCCACCGGAATGGTGATGGAGCGTTGCACGTCTTCCGGGCTGGCGCCGCGCCAGGGAATGGTGACGGTGACGTAATCAAACTCGAAGTTGGGGAACAGCTGGGTGTTGAGGCGGGTGAGGCCAAGCAGGCCCAGCATCAGCATCAACAGCATCAGCAGGTTGGCGGCCACCTTGTGGCCGGTGAAGCTGGCGATCAGGCTGCGGGGTTCACTCACCCTGATTCTCCGTGCTGGATGATTCCTCTGTCACGCCAGGGTCGGCATTACTGCCGGGTACCGGTTGCGGATCTACCTTCAGGCCAACGATGGCCTGGGGCAGCTGGGTGGTCATTACCCGCTCGCCCTCGGCCAGTTGCGGCGCCCTGAGCAGCAACAGTGACTGGTCGCCGTCCATGGATTCGCCGACGATCTCCGCGCTCACCCGCTGCAGGCGATTGTCGTCATCAATGCGGTACAACCGGTTGAGGCCGTGCAGGGATGTGGCGGGCAGAGCCAGCAGCTGGTCCTGTTTGGGCAGCGTCAGGGTAATGGTGATGGGACGGCCCAGGGCGGCGGCGGGGGCGCCATCAACAAAAGCAAACAAACCGTCGATACCCCCACGGGCATCGGCGGCGTCCCCGGCCAGACGTTTGAGATTGAGGGCGAGAGTCTGGCCTTCCAGATGGGTGCTGGCGGTCAGATCACCCTGCAGCAGGCCATCCCGGATGGCGGGCAGGTGCCGGTCGGGAATCTGTGCGCGCACTTCCAGTTCGGTGTCGGCAAACAGGCTGATCAAGGGCTCGCCGGGGCGAACCCGCTCACCGGGGGCCACGGCCACGCGGGTGACGGTGCCATCGAAGGGGGCCTCCACGCGGGTGCGTCCCAGATCCATTTCGGCCTGCTTGAGCTGGGCATTGGCACTGGCCAGACGGGCTTCCATGCGTGCCAGTTCGTTGCGGAAGTCGTTCACGCTGAGTTGGCGTTGGGCCAGCGACAGGTCGGCCCGGGCCTTGGCCTCTTCGGCCTGGTCCAGCTGGGTCTGTGAAACCAGATTCTTGCCGCGCAGCGACTGCAGACGCTCAAGGTTGTCGGCGGCCAGTTGTGCCAGCTTCTTTTCCAGCACCAGATTCTGTTTGTCGCTGTCGTAGCGCAGCCGTGTGGTCTGCAGCTGGGCCTGGGCTTCATCGCGGCTGGCCCGCGCTCTGTCGCGGGCCAGTGCCGCTTCGCTGTCATCCAGCTGGATTAGCAGGTCGCCCTGGCTGACACGGTTGCCGGCGCGAACGGGGATGTCTGCCACATTGGCGGTCACTACCGCAGTGAGGCCGGCGGCACGGGGAGACTGTACCCGACCGAACAGCTGGATTTGCGGGGCACGGGCGCCAGGCTCGGCAAGCATGTAGCGTACCCGGTCATAATGCTTGCTGACATCCCGGGTTTCAGCGGGAGGCTTGAATACAGCCAGCAGGATAATGGCCACTAGCGTGCCCAGCATGACCCTCGGTACTGGTGGAATCTGTTTGAGGCGCTCGCGCAAGGTCGACCCCTTTTCTGTTTTCTTTTGAGATTAAGGACCGTTGTGGCAAGGGTCCGTCAAGCCGGAGCAATGGGCTCGGCAATGTTTTTAAACAATCTGGTCATGCCAATTTCTTGCACGTTCGCAGCATAATGCGTAAATCAGACGCTGAAACAGTTAGATGGCGTCATTTTTTTCGTCTGCTTGCCTGACAGCAGAGCCCCGGGAGGTCCAGTGAGCGAACAACAAGACAAGATTCTCGTCGTGGACGACGATGCGCGACTGCGCAGCCTGTTGCAACGGTTTCTGGAAGAGGCCGGTTACACCGTCAAGGCGGTGGGCGATGCCGATCAGATGGACCGTGCCCTGTCCCGTGAAATCTATTCACTCATGGTACTGGATCTGATGCTGCCGGGCGAAGATGGTTTGTCTATTTGCCGTCGCCTGCGGGAAGCGGAAAACAGCATGCCGATCATTATGCTCACGGCCAAGGGGGATGACGCTGAACGGATCGAAGGGCTGGATGCAGGGGCGGATGACTATCTGCCCAAGCCGTTCAATCCCAAGGAACTGGATGCCCGCATCCGTGCCGTGTTGCGTCGCCATGTGCGTGAATTGCCGGGGGCACCGAGCAAGGAAGAAGGGCAGGTCAGCTTCGGCCCCTGGACCCTGGATCTGGCCAACCGCACCCTGACCCGCGATGGCGATCCGCAGGGCCTGACCACGGGTGAATTCGCCGTGCTAAAGGCGCTGGTGCAGAACCCCCGTGAACCGCTCACCCGTGACAAGCTGATGAGCCTGGCCCGGGGCCGCGAATGGTCTGCCATGGAGCGCTCCATCGACGTGCAGGTGTCGCGTCTGCGGCGCTTGCTGGAAGACGATCCCTCCAAGCCCCGCTACGTCCAGACCGTGTGGGGCGTGGGTTATGTGTTTGTTCCGGATTGAGAGAGGTCTGACGTCTGAAGTCGGATGTCTGACGCTGTACTTACGAGGCTGAATCTCGGCTGCATTATCCTTGCACTTCCGGGAATTCATGGTTTGGGCGTTGGCGTCCGACGTGCGATGTCCGACCTGTTATTCTCAGCCCAAACAGTCATGGAATCTTGCCAGTGAAGTTTTATCCCCGCACCGCCTTTGTCCGCTCCGCCATCGTGGTGGGGCTGGTGATTGGTATCAGTCAGGCGCTGACCCTGTGGTTCTTTGCGCGCAATGCCTACCTGCCCGGGATCCGGGAATACGCTCGCCTGACGGTGCTGCAGGCGGAGCTGGCCTTTACCGGCAGTGGTGATGAGGATGCCCGGCTGGCCGGGCGTCTGGCGGGGGCCACCAGTATTGAGGCCGCTACTCCCAGTAACCTTCATCAGGGCGCCATGTTGTTGTCGCTGCCGGTGGTCAGCCGTTTCAAGGAAGAGCTGGAACAGATGCTGGATGAGCCAGTGACCGTGCGACTGGAGGACAATCGCCAGCCGGTGCTGTGGGTCAGCGCGCCCTCGTTCCAGGGTAATTGGTTGCGGGTGCCCATGGAGTTTTTCCGCGACTACGACCGTTATCTGCTGCTGGGTTGGGGGGTGACCGTGCCCTTGCTGGCCATTATCGGTGGCTTGCTGATTGCCCGTGGCCTGAATCTGCCCCTGCGTCGTCTGGCCCGGGTGGCGTTGAAAGTCGGGCGCGGAGAGGCCGTATCGGTGCTGGACACCTCCATCGGGCCGGAAGAAATTCAGGCGGTGAATGCGGCCTTCAATCGCATGACCAGCGATTTGCAGCATGCCCAGCGGGACAGAGCTCTGCTATTGGCGGGGGTCTCCCATGACTTGCGCACACCGCTGACCCGACTGCGCCTGTCGGCGGAGTTCATGCAGGACGAGGAGCTGGCCAAAGGCATCATCGAAGACATTGAGGACATGGATGCCATCCTCGATCAGTTCATCGCCTTCATTCGTGACGGGGCGGATGAGACTCCGGACTTTGAGAATCTGAATGGTCTGATTCAGGAAGTTGCGGGCAAGTATCCGGCGGAGCAACTGCGCTTTCAGCTGGATGACCTGCCGCGGATGATGCTCAAGCGGCTGACCGTGAAGCGCATGTTGGCCAATCTGATTGGCAACGCCCTCAAGTACGGCGCCTCACCGGTGGAGATCCGCACGGCAGTGGAAGACAACGTGGTGGTGCTGGCTTTGCGTGATCATGGCAAGGGGGTGAAGGAGGAAGATATTCCTCTGCTGCTGCAGCCGTTTTCCCGTGGCGAAAAGGCGCGCACTCTCAGCGGTAGCGGGCTGGGGCTGGCCATCGTCAAGCGGATTGTGGACATGCATCACGGAGAGATGAGCTTGGCCAATCACCCCCATGGAGGTCTGTTGGTGACGGTACGCTTCCCGGTCACAGGCCAATTCGTGCAACCGGAGTCCCTGTCTGCGGGTGTCCGGTAGGCATCCAGTGGTCATTTGCTTGTCAGTTTTGTCGGTTGTGCGCCAGTTCACGGTTTGCTGTTCTCTGGCGGCGCATTCTCGAAATCAATGAAGGCCATTCGGCAGCCGAATTCAACCGCAAACCCGTGAAATTCGACCGCCTGGCCTTTGGCCGTAAACGAGGGATTGTGTTTACGCGCGTAGCTGCATATAAAAAGCACAGAGAACACAGAACGGCCTGATAACAACCAAAGACAAGCAGGCCGCGAGCGAACAAAAGGACTTGGGAGAGCTCATTATGACCTGTCTGGATAACGGGTTTTCGCCCCGTATTGCCTCACCACCCAACACTCATTTCTGCTGATTCCATCACGCGGGTTCTGCTCTTTGAATGGCAGTTCCATGTCGTGTTGTGAATGCCGATAACCTGCTGCCCCCTGGCACAGGTCGTTGGGCCGCACTTTTGTGCGGCCTTTTTTTTGGTTTATCGGGGATCGGCGGGAATAAGACTGCTCGATGGCCCGATGTGCGACATCTGACACCAAAAACGAAACCGGTTTGGCGTCAACACTTCCGGGCGGTTTCCGTGGCAAGTCAGTTTTCAGGCCTCCGCACTGACACTCTCTATTGCACCTCGCTTACTGGCACCAGCGGAATATTTACCCGCGAAGACATCTCCGGGGTACTGTAGATCGTAAGCGCACCGAGCAGACTGGCGAGCAGGTCGGGCAGTGGACTGAGGCCGTGAGGCAAATCGCTGGCGCCGACGCTCACGCGCAGTCGTTCACCGGCAGCAATCAGCGCGCTGGTGGGAAACACCTCCACATCCACCTGAAAGGGCTTGAAGGGGGTAATGCTGCGCTGACTTTCGGCGCTGTAGGGGTGCCAGGGCTGGATCAGTTTGTCATCCAGATAGCGGGCACGCTCAGGGTCGTTGGCGCTCATGGACGCCATCTGAATGCCGTGGGTCAGCGGCCGGGCGATACCGTTTTCATCCACCACACTGATGCGAACGGTCACGTTGGTATCGAAGGCGGTAGTGGAAGCCCAGATCTGGCCGGTGATCGGGCCATTGATAGCCATGGGCTCGTCCAGCGGCGCGCTGGTGTAGACCGCTTCCAGCAGGTTGACCACGTTGTCTTGCTCGGCGCAGGGCGGGGTGATCATGCCAAGCACGCCGGCAGTCCACTGGCTGGCGCTGGCAGAGCACAGGCCGTTGAGCGGGGTCTGCAACAGGCTGGTTTGGTAGCTGGCGGACGGTGCCTGTTCGGTAATGGTACCGAACAGTGGCAGTAGCGGCTTGCCGTGCAGGTAGAAGGTGTCCGCAACGGCTTTCGGGTGTGGCCAGTCGGCGGCGGTAACGTAACGCTCTTCGCCCTTGTAGAACTGGGTGACCGGCGGGTAGTTATCGGCGCCTGTGTCTATGCTCTTGAGGTAATGATCAAACCAGGCAAGACGGATGCTGGCCAGGTCCGGCACCCCGTCAGCGGGAAGGCCTTCGCCGAATGAACCCTGCAGGTGGGTCCAGGGACCGATCAGCAGTTTGGCATTGGTGCGCGCTTTCAGGCCCTCGTAGACCAGAGGCTCTCCACGTTGGAAAATGTCGTGCAGGCCACCGACCACAAAGGTGGGAGCTGCGATCTTGTCTATCTTCTCGATGGGAGAGCGGATGCGCCAGAACGGGGTGTCGTATTTATTCTCATCGCCAATCAGGGCACCGGCGATCACCGGAACCTGAAAATCGGTGAGGGCGCCCTGCACGTGTTGCAACAGGGTGGTCAGGCTGTAACCGGGGTCGTTGTTGTCAAAACCGGCGGGAGTGGGGATCAGGCCGAGTCCGGTGACCAGGGTGACCCACAGGGGGATGAAACCGGCATTGACCTGGCCGCCGCCAAACACCACATCGCGGTAGGCATCGGCCATGGGGACCACGGCAAAAATGGCCTTCACCGCCGGATCTTCCGTGGCGCCGGCAAGCAGGCCGGTAATACCCATGTAAGACGCGCCATTCATGCCGATGGTGCCGTTACTCCAGGGTTGCACCTTGATGTAATCGATCAGTTCGGCGATGTCGTCGTGATCGATCTGGCTGAACGCCTGCCAGCTGCCTTCCGAAGCACCGGTGCCGCGCATGTCCACGGTGATATAGGCATAGCCCCGTTGCACCAGTCCGGTATCGGCGAACACGCCGGCGGAATAGAACTGGTTGTAGCCGGTGAAGGTGGCGATGACCGGGAATTGCCCGTCGATGGCGTTGCCGTTTTCATCCGCTGGCAGGGTAATGCTGGCGGCCAGACGAATGCCGTCGCGCAGGGTAATAAGCTGTTGGGGGAGCGTGACGGTGCCCGGGTAGTCGATGTCGCGCTGGTAGGCCTCCGGCCACTCCAGATTGACTGCCCTTGGCGCTTCTGTTTCCGCATCAGGTTCGCCCGCGTTGGGCGTAGCAGTACTGGTTGCACTACTGCCTGGGCTGGAGGGAGCTGCTGACGAACTGCCACCGCCACAGGCGGAAAGCATCAGGGATAGGGCCAGGGTAGTGGCCGCGACGGTGCAGTAACGGATTGAATGGGGCGTCAGCATACTTGGCCTCGGTATTGTTATTTGTCGTCAGGCGGACGTGAAAGGAGCAAGTGCCACCGAGGCTAAATAATGTGAACATGCAATACAGTTGGTATGCGGTGGATGTTGGTTTGCGCAATGATGCGTTCTGTGAGTCTGTGTAATGGTTCGCAGAAGCCAATCTGCTACGCTTGCGGCCTTTGTTTGATTTGCGATGGGAACGGCAATGAAAGGGATGGTTGGGGTGATCGTATCGGGACTGCTGATGGCGACAATCGCACAGGCGGAAACCTTGGTGCAGCGTAATCAAACGGTGGTGCCCCATGATGAGGATTACTACAAGGCGACGGTTCGCAATACCGAACTGATCTTCACTGAGCAGAACTGGCCCTTCGCAGAGCATGCCGCCGGTATTGAGCAGCATCTGCAGCCGGATTACGAGGCCACCTTCGGCTATCGGATGGATGCGCCACTTTACGTGGGACTGATCTCCGACAACAACCAGATCGCCAACGGTTTCTCCACCCAGTTTCCCCACAACCGCCAGATCAATTATGTGGGGGGCGCTTCTGCGGTGGATTATTTCGCCACCACCTCCTGGCTCGATACCCTGTTGTTTCACGAGACGGCCCACAACTACCAGATGAACGCCAAGGACAATGCGGTGTCGCGTTCCCTGAATACGGTGCTGGGTAACGGGACTTTCATGACCCCTTTCTTTCCGGCCATTGTCCCTAACGTTTTCGAGTCCTCGTTCATGCTGGAAGGGAATGCGGTACTGAATGAGTCCCGACATGGCAATGGGGGGCGGCTTTACAGTGGGCGCTTTGATGCGCTGGTAAATGCCAAGGCCAAGGCCGGGCATCTGACGCCGGAGCGCGCCTATAACCAGACCCTGTATTTCCCTTACGGCGAAAACAGTTACGTGCTGGGTAGTCATTACCAGTATTACCTGGCCGATAATTACGGCCTGGATGCCACCAACAGCTACTTCAAGATTCGTTCCCGTTACTGGTATCTGCCATTCGTTACCAATGCTCCACTGCGCACGGCCATCGGCAGAAATTTTGATGACACCTTTGACGAATGGGCAGAGCAAGCGAGCCAAAAAGCAGCGCTGGCGGTGATGTCTGAAGGGGAGCCGCTGATCACCTCCAGGCACTTCACTGCGTTGAACAGTGATGCGGACGAGGTGTTCTTTCTGGCCAGTCCCCAGGACGTGCGTGCGCCCTTCCATGTGGTGCTCAATCGGCAAACCGGGGACCTGCAAAAACAACGCAGCACCTATCGCGCCGGCGAGTTGTTCCGTCATGAGGGTGAGACCTGGTCCATGGCCAGCGCCTACAGTTCGCCGTGGCGTATCTCGCAGGGTCTGTTCAGCGAAGGGAGCTATTTGAAGGATGGCACGCGCGGCAAGGTTCTTCAGGGGTATACCTCGGCCGGCAAGCCGGTGTATTTCGACGTGGCCAGTTCCTATGATCAGCCGCAACTGTATGTGGGCGATACCTTTTATGGTCAGGTGAACTCCGGTGTGGAAGTGCGCGGCGATGATCTTTATTACTTCGTTCAGGATGGCGCAGAACGCACCCTGTATCGCAACCGGACAGTGCTCTATCGCTATCAGGGTTACTACGGCGTCGTCGCCGATATAGACAGTCGGGGCAGAGTGCTGTTTGTAGCCAACAGCGAGCATGGTTCGGCCCTGTATCGCGTGGATACGGAGGGCACGGTCAGCCGGGTGCTGGCAGAAGATGACATCGTGGCAGCGCGCCTGCTGGACGATGACAAGGTGCTGGCGGTGGCGATACAGGCGGACTATTACGGGTATTACCTGAAGCCGCTGCAACAGCAGGAGGGTGTACCTTTTGTACGTCAGCTGCGCTGGGATACCGAGGAGGGGCAGGCGGAGAATCTGACCCGGGAGCGCGTATCAGAGCCAGTGGAACTGGATCGTCGTTATCATTCCTTAACGGCCATGCGTTACAGCGGTACCGATTTGTCCTTCTCGTTGTATTCACAAGAGGATGATGACGCCACACCGGAAGATGAGTCCGAAGATCTGCATGGGCTATATAACCTTTGGATCAATTTTGCCGACCCGCTGGAACAAAATCAGGTTACCTTATTCAGCTATCGCGATGAGGATCTTACCAAGCTGGGAGGCGTGGCCTACAGCAACAACCAGTTCTTCCTGATCGGAGGGGTGAAGCAATACTGGGTGCTGGATGATCAGCTGGATCGTGAGACACCGCCAGAGGAAGCGCGCAATCACGGTCTGAGCGCCGAGTTGCGTCTGCCCTTACTGCAGTCCGGGTACTGGTATAGCGAGCTGGCTGGCACCTGGTATCAGGATTATCACCTTGACGAACGTGAACCCCTGGCTGGCCAGTGGCGCCTGAGTCGAACCACACAGTTCGGCAACAGCTATCTGCCCAACAAGCATTTTGGCATCACCGGTTACGGCGTGGATGACCGCGATGACAACAGTTACGGCGGTACTCTGAGTCTGATGACCGATCTGCCGGCGGAGTTTTATCTGGGGGCAAAGGGCCAGTTCTCGCGCAGCAATGCTGCACCCAATCAGTTTGAGCGGCGCGGTGTGGAGCTGGACGAGGCACCGGATTACATTGCCAATGATCCGTCGCGGGTAGTGATTCCGGCACTGGATGATACCTACTACGCGGAACAGGTTCGCTTTGGTGAGGCTAGTCTGTCCAAAGTGATCAATCTTCCCTGGTACTCCTTCAAGTCACCGGTATCACTGCGCCGTGAGGCATTGCACCTGCGCTATCGGCATTACGACATTGATTTTGGTGGCGCTGAGCTGGAGCTGAATCAGGCCATTGTCGGGTTGGATTTTGAGCTGTTGCTGTTCCATCGCTCGCCACTGCGTTTCGCGTTTGAGTATGCCTATACCGACGATGACACCCTCACCAGCGAGAACAGTTTTCAGCTGGTGGCGGGGCTGTCGTTCTAGGGGATGAGTTGAAAGTTTAAAGTTGAAAGGCGCGGAGGGGGTGGTGTCATCCCCATGCCTTTGGTTCCGCGCCGCAGTGACAGTGAGTTGAACCTCGATTTGGTAAAGGATGTTCTTCAACCCTTTCAACGCGGAGACGAGCCCTTCAATCAGTCATGACCTGTCTTCGCGCTTTGAACGTTAAACGTTCAACTGCTTCTATTCCCCCGGTTCGAGTCGCAACAGCTTGCCATTGCTGCTGTCGGTGAGCAGATACAGATAACCATCCGGGCCCTGGCGCACATCGCGGATGCGTTCGTTGCGGTCCTGCAGCATACGTATTTCATCTGTGGGGGTTTGATCCTCAAAGCTGACCTTGTTCAGGTGGGTCAGCTTCAGTGCGCCATTCACCACATCGCCTTGCCAGCCCGGATAGCGGTCGCTGGTGATGAAGGCCATGCCGGAGGGCGCGATAGAGGGCGTCCAGTGCAGCAGCGGCTGGGCATAGCCTTTCTTTTCTGTGTCGCCAATGCTGGGGCCGTAATATTCGCGGCCATAGGTGATCACCGGCCAGCCGTAGTTGGTGCCTGGTTCGGGGGCGTTGATTTCGTCACCGCCACGGGGACCGTGTTCGTTCAGCCAGGGGTTGCCGGTTTCCGGGTGAAGAGCCAGCCCCTGTGGATTGCGATGACCCCAGCTCCAGATTTCGGTGGCTTTACCTGCCTGCCCGGTCAGCGGATTGTCTTCAGGAATGCGCCCGTCATCATGCAGGCGGAGCACGCTGCCCGCGGGGTCGGCGGTGTCCTGGGCTCGGTCCCGTTGGCCACGATCGCCGATGGTCAGGAACAGGTAGCCGTCATTATCGAACAGGATTCTGCCGCCGAAATGTTTGGCGGTATTGGTGCAGGATTTTTCAGCCACATAGATATCGCGGAAGTCGGCAAGGATGCCGCTCTGGTAGGTGCCGTAGCCCACGGCGGTCGTGCCGCCGCCTTCGTGACAGGGTTTGGCGTAGCTCAGGTACAGCCGCTGGTTACTGGCAAAGTCTGGATGGCGTGCCATATCCAGCAGCCCGCCCTGTCCTTTTGCGATCACCTCAGGGACACCCTTGACCGGATTGGCCTGCAGCTCGCCGTTCATGATCCGGCGCAGAGTGCCGCGGCGTTCGGTAATTAGCCATTCGCTGTCGGAAACAAATGCCAGTGACCAGGGGTGATGCAGGCCATCGGTGATTACCGTGGTGGTTGCGTTGGCGTCGCTCCGTGGTTGCAGGGTGGGGTTGTGATCCGCACAGGCGGTGACAGTCAGGCTGGCGAGTAGCAGGAAAAGATACGAGTGCATGGTGAACTCCGTATGAGAACAGAGCTTGAGAATGACATGTTGGTCGTCAGGTTTGAACCGTGCCGCCCAGGGAGTGCCATTCCCACGCCGCGGTTATCAGCAATACCATGGTGCACAGAGTGGCCAGTGTCAGGTTGCTGATTGTCAGGGGGAAGGCAAGCATGCCCAAGGTGACCAGACCGAACAGGTGAGACAAGGGCGGTCGCCCGTTGGTGATGGTCTTGAACAGCATGTTTCCGGCAAGAAAGATCATCGGCCCGCCGATGATGGCCGCTGCAGTTTCCATCGTGGCGATTTGTTGTGAGTGGCTCAATGTGAAATCGGCGGCCACTGCAGTAATCAGGATCCCGATAACAATGGGTGTATGGGCATAGGTGTAGGCCCAGCGTGCCAGCCCGCCCGGGTTGCTGGAATTGGCGATCAGAGGGGCGGCCCGTTCGTGGCCAAAACGAAAGTACAGCCACCAGAAACTGATGGTGGTGATAAAGGTGATGGCAAAGGCCAACAGATTGATGGCACTGGGAGCGATGTCGGTGAAATTGCTACCCATGACGAGAATGGTTTCGCCAAGGCAAATAATAATAAAAAGTGCACAACGTTCAGCCATGTGTTCGCCAGAGACTTTCCAGTCCTTCTCCGAGGAATGTCCCAGGCCGGGCACCCGGAAGCCCAGTGCCGGAGAAATAAACTCCAGGGTCAGTGCAATTGTCCAGATCAGCAGACGTTGCTCATGGTGGAAAAACGTGCCGGTTACCCAGAACAAGGAAGAGACCGTCAGCCAGATTGTGATTCGTTGAAAATTTCGAAAATTCTGCTTATCTGTTCCCTTCAATGCGTACAGCATATAGGCAGACCGTAAAATCTGAATGGCGACATAGGCTCCCGCAAATAGCCAGCCCCGCTCGCCAAACGCATCGGGGATTGACGTGGACATCAGTAACCCGAGAAACATCAGGAAGAACAACATGCCTCGTACGGAGCTCTTGTCCGGGTCGAGCCAGTTAGTGACCCAGGTGGTGTAGATCCATATCCACCAGATCGCAATGCCGAGAAGCAGGGTTTCAAGAAAGCCGCTCAAGCTGAAATGATGCGACAGCGTGTGAGATAACTGGATGATGGTAAAGACGAACACCAGATCAAAAAACAGCTCAACAAAGGAGGCCTTGTGATCGTTGTGGCCGGGTATGCGCAGCAGGGATGGTTTCTTCATGGTGTCAGGGTTTCACGTTCAGGTGGGTCGCAAGGCGCTTGTCGGGGATGACCCATAAAATGGCGACGAAGACATAAAGGGTGGTTGCCAGAAAGGGTGACACCCCGGAAATGGCGATGCCGGCCAGATACAAGAGCAGGGAAATTCGTCCCTTGGTATCAGCATGGAAACGCTTTCGGAGTGGGGCCGATTCCGGGTAGGTGGCTAGCACACAACGTTGCAAGATAATGTAGGCGATGGCAGCCATGAATAACACAAAACCGTAAACTGCAGAGGGAAGACCGGCAAAGGAGCTCTTTCCCAGCCAGTCGGTTGTCAGAGGAATCAGCGACAGCCAGAACAGCAGGTGCATGTTGGCCCACATCACCGGCGCAGTGACAGTACGGCAGGCCATGAAAAGGTGGTGGTGATTATTCCAGTGAATGCCTAGGTAAACGAAGCTGAGGATATAGGACAAAAAGGTTGGGGCAACGGATAGCAATCCCGCCGTTCCGGCCTGGTCCGGGGCTTTCAACTCCAGCACCATGATGGTAATCGCAATGGCAAGAACGCCATCGCTGAGGGCTTCCAAGCGGTGTGTATCCATGGTTTGTGTGCGCTCCTCAGAGGAGCTTTCGGTTTATCAAACTGGCGAGGGCCACCGGTACCAGAAACACGACAAAGAAGATCGGTAACTCCGCCATAAAAGAATACCCGGCGTGGACAATGCCGACGGTCATATTGATGGCCGAAGCGATAAACCAGAGCAGGGCGAAGACGGCGAGCAGGTGGTGTTGCAACCAGGGGATCAGGCGGGCGGTCAGCGCCAGTACGGCGAACAACAACAGCCCTCCGAGAATGACAGTCAGCGTATGCATGGGCGGCTCCCAGTCAAAAGAGCGGCAGGCACGTTATGTGCCCGCCTGGAGTAAGTGGCTGGCATTACCGGGTAGTGTAGCCGCCATTGGGGAAAATCGTCTGGCCGGTGATCCACCAACCTTCCGTGGCCAGGAATTTGATGATGGGGGCGATGTCCTCGATTTTGGTCAGGTCCCCGTTCATGGCCTGTGACTTGTGGTAGGCCACCCGTTCCGGGGTTTCCTGGCCGTAAAAGAAGGGGGTGTCCATGGGGCCGGGGGCCACCGCGGAGACCGAGATACCACGCCCCCCGAATTCCTTGGCGGCGGCACGGGTGAAGTGCTCTACCGGTGACTTGCCGCCGGCATAGGTGGAGTAGCCATCGGTAAAGGCGGCCAGCAGAGAGGTGAGTACAGTGACGATCTTGCCATTATCGTTCAGGTGTTTGCCCGCTTCCTTGATGAAGAAATAGGCGGACTTGGCATTGATGTCGAACATGGAGTCGTATTCTTCTTCACTGGTTTCCACGATCGGTTTGCGCAACACCTTGCCCACGGTATTGATGGCCACATCGATGCCGCCGAACTTGTCCTTGGCTTCCAGAAACAGTGCTTCCACGTTGGCCGGCCGGGTCAGATCGCCCTGGGTCATGTAGGCCTCGCCACCCAGGTCTTTCACCGCCTTGACCGTGTCTTCTGCATCGGCGCGGCTGGCATCGCTGTTGTAATGCACCACGACCTTGGCGCCTTCGCGACCGATTTGCCGGCTCAACAGGCCGCCCAGGTTCTTGGCGCCGCCAGCAATCAACACTACCTTGTCCTTGAATCCGTAATCCGTCATCAGTCTTGCTCCTGCTCGTTAAGGTGTCGACATTGTCTGCAGGCTTGGCGTGGGCATAAACCGGTGTAAGCTGACAGCATATGTCGAAAATAACGAACAATGGAAAAGCATGGACCGTCTCGAAAGAATGCATATCTTTGTCCGGGTGGTGGATTGCCTGAGCTTTACCCGGGCCGCAGAGAGCCTGGAAATTCCCCGTTCCACCGTGTCCACGGCCATCAAGGAACTGGAGGCCGAGATGGGCGCGCGTCTGCTGAACCGCACCACCCGGGCCATCAAGGTTACCGAGGAGGGCCATTTTCTCTATCAGAAGTGCGTGACACTGTTGCAGGATTATGAACAGTTGCAGGGGGCATTTGTGGCCAATGATCGCCGCCCCCAAGGCAAGCTGCGCATCAATGTGCCCGGGCGTCTGGGACGACGAATTCTGGCGCCGGCGTTGCCGGATTTCCTGAATCGTTACCCGGATATTGATATCCAGATGGGGGTCACCGACCGGGCTGTGGATCTGGTGAGTGAAGGCGTGGATTGCGTGATTCGGGTGGGGGAGCTGACCGACAGCAACCTGATTGCCCGGCCGCTGGGAAGCTTGCCGCTGTGCAATTGCGCCAGCCCGGCCTATCTGGCCCGGTATGGCCGACCGGCCACCCCGAAGGATCTGTCATCCCATCCCATTGTGGCGTTTGTGTCGTCGATGACCGGCAGGGTGGAAAGCTGGGAATACCGTCAGGGCGACCGGCTGGAGAGTGTGCCGCTGCCGTCCCGTGTCACGGTGAATACCGCAGAAGCGCTGATCGCCTGTGCCCTGGCAGGGCTGGGGATGATACAGGTGCCGCACTATGATGTGCGCCATCATCTGGACTCTGGCCGCCTGGTCAGCGTGCTGCCGGACGCCGTGCCGCCCCCCATGCCCATCACCCTGTTGTATCCGCACCGGGAACATATGACCCGACGCCTTGAAGCCTTTATTGACTGGGTCGTGCCGGTGCTCAAAGACAAGGTGCTGGGGATGGCGTAGTCAGGCTTGGCGAACTCCGGCATCCCCCGGCTTATTCTCCTGGGGGGCCAGGGTAGGCGCCGATGCGAGTCAGCACGTCTTCACCCGGGAAACCATCGGCGACCAGATCGTTGGCCTGTTGGTAGCGGGCGATGGCCTTGCGGGTGCCGGGCCCCATCAGCCCATCTTCTTCGCCGGCGTCAAAGCCCTGCTCATTGAGGATGCGCTGCAGGCGGGTGACCTGCTCCCGGTCGAGCCGGGGTGCCTGCGGGGGGGGCTGTGATAGGGCGCCGGCGCCGGCGATGCGGTCCGCCAGGCGGCCCACCGCGATGGCGTAGGACTCGGAGCGGTTCCAGCCCATGATGACGCGGAAGTTCTGGTAGGCGAGAAACGCCGGGCCGTTATGACCGGACGGCACGATCACGGATGCCTGCATGTCCGCGGCAGGCAGCGGGCTGCCATCGGGCATGCGCACGCCCATGGTTGCCCATTCAGTGAGACTTCGCTTGCTACCCAGGCCACTGAGGGAATAGTCGAAATTGTCCGGCAGGGAGATCTCCCTGCCCCAGCGTTGCTCCTTTTCCCAGCCCAGATCGCGAAGAAAATTGGCCGCAGAGGCCAGTGCGTCCCGCTCGCTGCCCCACAGGTTTCGTTTGCCGTCGCCATCGTGGTCGATGGCATAGCGTAGAAAAATGGCAGGCATGAACTGGGTCTGCCCCATGGCGCCGGCCCAGGAACCTTGCATGTTCTTCAGCGCCACATCGCCGCGGTCGAGAATGCGCAGGGCATTGAATAGCTCGCCCTTGAAGTACTCCCCGCGCCGCCCTTCGCAGGAGAGCGTGCTGAGAGCATCCAGAGTGGGAATATAGCCCAGATAGCCGCCGTAATTGGTTTCCAGCCCCCAGAAGGCCACCAGGTAGTGGCCGGGAATGCCATATTCCTGTGTCAGCTGGTGTAGCAGGGGTTGCAGATCCTGATAGCGCTGGCGGCCGCTGGCCACCCGGGTGTCACTGACCCGGCGAGTGTAATAGTCGGCAAAGCTGCTGGTGAATTCCGGTTGGCTGCGATCCAGTTCGATGACTTTTTCATTGAGGCTGACGCCGGCCAGGTTATCCCTGACCGTCTTTTCCGGCAGGCCTGCCGCAATGGCATCGGCTTCCAGGGTGGTGACGCACTGGCGAAAAGCCTCTTCCGTGAGTGTTTTCCCGGTATTCACTGCCAGGGCTGGCTGGGAAATGAACAGGGCAGGAACAATGAGGGGCAGCAGGCGTACAGCGGACATGCACTCTCCAGGCAATTTCGATAGGGGGTGGTAAATGCCAAGGATACCTGTCCGCATCGGGCGGGGCTGTAAAAAACTCAGTGAACCAGTTCTCGGCGCACGCGAATGGCGGTGCTGCGTGGGCGAACGTCGATATTTCGATGTTCACAGATGGCGCGTGCCAAGGCCGCGCCAAACAGCAGGATCATGGAGGAGTAGTAGACCCACATCAGTAATACCACCAGTGAACCGGCGGCGCCGTAGCTGGAGGCGGTTGCGGTATACGTCAGATATAGGGCGATAAGGGCGCGGCCGATGGAGAACAGCAGGGCGGTAATGAGGGCAGCCAGAAATACATCCTTCATTTGCAGTACCACGTCCGGCAGCACACGAAACATGGTGGCAAAAAGGAGGGTGATGACCAATAACGAGACCAGCATTTCCATGGCCACGGCCAGGCTGCCGTGAAACGGAATCCAGTCGCTGGCATACGCCATGAGCGATTGGACAAAGACGTTCAGTAATAGCGAGACGAGCAGGACAAAGCCAAGCGAAATTACCACGGTCAGTGACAGCAGGCGGCTTTTTATCAATGCCACGATAGTGTTGCGAGAGGGCCGGGGAGCAACGTCCCAGATGGTGTTCATGGAGTGCTGCATTTGGCCAAACACAGTGGTGGCGCCGATGACCATGACCAGCAGGCTGAGCGCGCCCGCCAGCAATCCCTGGCTAGGCGTCTGGGTCTTGGCGATCAGGTTGCGGATCTCGTCCGTAGCCGCAGGTCCGACGGTGCTCTCCAGCTGGGCAAGAATTTCCGACATGGCCACATCGCTGGTCATCACCAGGGAGGTGACCTTTACCGCCAGAATGATTACTGGCGCCAGAGAAAACAGAGTGAAAAAGGCCAGTGATCCGGCATAGCTGCCCGCATTACTGTCCAGCCACAATCGCGCTGCCCGCTTTAGGATGTTCAGTCCATGAGTGAGGAATGTGGTCATTACGCCTCGATAGTTTGCCTGTGCAGAGAGTGTGCCGTACTTGCCGTGATGGAGAAAGGGGGGTGTGATGCGGTTCATAAATCGGGTGATTGCGGGGTATGAGCGGTAGCGCTGATGGGGTGGAGGGCTTTGCCATCTGGCATTTATTCAATGCGGGGTTCGGATATCACCCTTTAACGGTGCAGGCTAGGTACTTGTTATATATAAAAAAGTAATGCTTTCAACTTATAAAAATGAGTACCAGTCGGATGATTTGATTATCTGCTTCGTGATCATATGGCCTAAAAGAATTCTGGAGGGGCTCGCCCCGGGGTCGATATGTTGGAAGTGATGAAGGGCCTGACGCTGGCCATGATGTTGGTCTTGGCGCAGCTCGCCAGTGCGGCGGATGACGTGTCTCGTGACAAGATCAAAGGTCTGGACGAGCAGGTTCAGGATATCAAGCAGGATGTGCTTGCCATTTCTGCCGAGCTGTTGCAGTTGGAAGAGAAGCTGATCTACCCCTCCAATACCCAGGTTTCCGTATTCGTCTCCATGGCGGCAGATCCGGATGCACGGGTGGATTCCGTGGATATCCGTGTGGATGGCGAAGATGTCATGCACCACGTCTATACCCACAAGGAGCTGGAGGCTCTCAAGTCCGGGGGGGTGCAGCGCATCTATACCGGCAATGTGCGGGAAGGGCAGCACAAGCTTGAAGTGACTGTATCAGGCCAGGATTTCCAGGAGGCCGCCACCCACACCTTCAGCAAGGAACAGGGACCGCGCCTGGTCGAAATCAGCCTGTTTGATTCGGGTAACACCATCAATTTCAAAGACCGGTAATTCATGGCTCTGCGACACGTTGTGCTGTTCGGGCTGTGCGCCATGGTGCCTGCCTGGGCTGACGAGATTTCTGATCAGCAGCCTCGGGATCTGTTCCTGGGGGAGGCATTCTATTACGCCCAGCAAGGGCTGTACTTTGATGCTATCTCCCGGCTGGACGCCGAGCTTGAGCAGTACTATCGGGTGGATGAGCGGAACCTGGACCCGCTGCACATTCATTCCAGCTATGCCGAGTTTTCCGTGGGGGACTTTGAGCTCTCCTATCGGATGCATCGCAAGGCCGGTCGCGCTATCAGCGCAGTATTGGAAGGCGATGTGGAGCAGCCGGTCAAGAATGAAGCCGCCTACCGATTAGCCCGAATCTTTTACGAGAAAGGCGAAAAGCTGAATGCGGTGCATGCCATCGACCGTATCGAAGGCAAGGTACCGGAAAGTGTGCGAGATGATGAACGCCTGCTGCGTGCGCAGATCTACACTGTGAATGGTCGATTCAGTGAAGCCATCGACATACTGGAAAAACTGGAAAAGGTGCCCGGCTATGAAGGCTTTGCGGGGTACAACCTGGGTATTGCCCTGATTCTCTCCGGACAAGAAAAGAAGGGCCTCGACCAGCTGGACAAGACTGGTCAAATCAAGGTGAGCAAAAAAGACGAGCCATCGCTGGGTATTCGTGACAAGGCCAACCTGGTGCTGGGCTATCGTTTGCTGGAAGCAGAGAAACCGGAAGAAGCGAAGCAGTATCTTGACCGGGTTCGGCTCGACGGGCCGTTCTCCAACAAGGCGTTGCTGGGATCAGGCTGGTCTGATGTGGCGTTACAGCGCTTTGATCGTGCCCTGGTTCCCTGGACCATTCTTTTCAAGCGTAATCCCACCAACAAGGCCGTGCAGGAAACCTTGTTGGGTGTCCCCTATTCCTACGCCAATCTGGAAATGCATGGCCGCGCGGCAGTGCTGTATGGCAGCGCGCTGGATGCCTTCAGTGTGGAAAAGGTCCGCCTTAATGATTCCATCGAGAGCATTCAGAACGGCAACTTCTTCAAGGCAATGGTGCGCGAAGAGATCAAGTTGGACAGTAACTGGCTGATTCGACTGCGTGAGCTGCCGGAAACCCCGGAAACCTATTATCTGATGGACTTGATGGCATCCAATGACTTTCAGGTGCTGTTAAAAAACTATCTGGATCTGGAAGATATGCGCCGGCGAATGAGGGCATGGCAAGAAAACCTTTCAGCCTACGAAGATCTGATCGAAATGCGCCGCCGTTACTACGAACCATTGTTGCCGGGTATTGATGCCCGTTTCCGCGAACTGGATTCCCGAATTTTGCTTCGCATGGAGCAGCGCGACAGCATTCGCGATCGTCTGCAGCGTTTGCTGGTCGCTCCGCGTCCGGAAATGCTGATTACTGCGAATGAGCGGATTGTCTCCATGCAGCTCGATCAGCTTGAGCGTCAATACCAGAACGATGAGAGCCCTGCAGGTGTTGACGCGCGCCGACGCATCAGGCGGCTGCGAGGCGTGCTCAGCTGGAATGTGAATCAGGATTACCAGGATCGTCTGACTGAGGCCTTCGAGCACCTCCGCGAACTGGAAGCCGACGTTGCGAGAATGGAGGCTCTCTATGCCTCCTACGTACGTAATCGCCAGGCGGCGACGCAAAGCTATAAAGGCTATGAAGAGCAGATTGTCAGGGCGCGGGCCAAGATCGACCGTGCCAACAAGACGGTGGCGCACCTCATGAATGGCGTGGGCCACATGCTGGAGAAAATGGCGATCAACGAACTCAGGCAGCGCCGTGAGCGTATCGATCAATACCAGATTCAGGCGCGCTTCGCGATGGCAGAAAGCTATGACCGCGCGGTGAAGGCCCAGCAGGAAGCAGCGCAGCAGAAAATGATGCAGATCAGAGAGGCAGGTAAGGCCGGTGGTGAAGCATCGGATGACGCTGCTGTCGGAGAAAAAGACGGGGAGGCTAGCACGCCATGATGCCTTTTCGTTTTGTGGGTTTGCTTGCCACCTCCGTGATGCTGGCCTCCTGTGCGTCGGTATCGGAAAAAGGCACCATTGCCGAACTGCGTAATGTGAAGCTGGATCTTTCCGATGAGGTTATCGAGGGTGGCATCGAAAAGGCCATGCAGGGTTACCGGAATTTCCTGGAAGAAACCCCGGAGTCGGCCATGACGCCGGAGGCGATTCGTCGTCTTGCCGATCTGAAAATCGAGCGTGAATACGGCACTTTCGAGAGCCCGGGGGTGGGCGTGACCGCGCCGGCTACTGGTGCTGCAGTCGCGGCAATGGATGCGCCGGAGAAATCAGCACTGTCCACAGCTGCGGAAGCTGCGGCTTCCGGCATCGCGGTGGTTGGTGATCAGGAGTCGGAGTCCGAATTCGAAAACCGAACCACCCAGACAGATTTGCCGACAACAGTTGGTGCAGTGCCGGAAGACCAGGTTGCCAATGGTCTGGAAAACAAGAGCGCAGAAGAAGCCATTGGGCTTTACAAGCAATTGCTTGAAAAATACCCGATGTACGAGCGTAACGATCAAGTGCTCTATCAGATGACACGGGCCTATGAAGAGCTGGGGCGAGTGGATGAAGCCATTGGTGTAATGAACCGCATCGCATCTGAATACCCGAATTCCGATTACATTGATGAAATCCAGTTTCGGCGTGGTGAGTATTACTTTACGCGCAAGAAATATCTGGACGCAGAAAACGCCTACCTGGCCATCGTTAACATGGGGCCGGGTTCTTTTTACTACGAGCTGTCGCTCTACAAGCTGGGTTGGACCTTCTACAAGCAGGACATGCTTGAAGAAGGCATGGACCAGTTTGTGGCCTTGCTCGACCACAAGATCAGTATTGGTTACGACTTCGACAGCCCGGAAGATGATATTGAGCAGAAGCGCGTTGATGATACCTTCCGGGTTATCAGTCTGAGTTTTTCTGCCATGGGCGGCCCGGATTCCGTGGTCAACTACTTCAAGAAAAATGGCGAGCGCAGCTATGAAGTGGATATCTACCGCAATCTGGGCGAGTACTATCTCGATAAGCGTCGCTATGCGGATGCAGCGTCTTCCTATAAAACTTTTGTAGAGCTCAATCCCTATCACAAGGTGGCGCCGCACTTTGATATGCGGGTCATCGAGATCTACAAGAAAGGGGGCTTTCCGAAACTGGTTATTGATGCCAACAAGGAATTTGCCACCAGCTATGGCCTGAAGTCGAAATACTGGCAGCACTTTGAAGTGGCGTCCTACCCGGACGTGCTGGCATTGCTCAAGTCCACACTGACCGAACTGGCAAATTACTACCACGCCATGTACCAGAACAGGGACTTTTCCAAACAACGGGCCGACAACTTTGTTGAAGCACAGCACTGGTACCACGAATTCCTCGACTCTTTCCCGAAGGACAAGCAGGCGCCGGTAATGAACTATCAGCTGGCAGACCTGTTGCTGGAGAACAAGTCCTATCATGAGGCTGCGCTGGAATATGAGCGTACCGCCTATGATTACCCGGCTCACGAGAAAGCGTCTGCGGCAGGTTACGCAGCAGTGTATACCCACCGTAAGAACCTGGAGGTGGCGGAGCAAGAGAGCAAGGATACGGTCAAGCGTGATGTGATTCGCAGCTCCCTGCGTTTTTCAGAGGCATTCCCGGAGCACGAAAAGGCGTCCTTGGTCATGAACGCCGCGCTGGAAGATATCTTTGCCATGAAGGATTACACCTTCGCAGTGACAACCGGTCGCAAGATGCTGGAAATGTTCCCGCAGGCGCCCCGGGAAGAACGCCGTTCCGGTTGGCTGATCGTGGCGCATTCATCCTTCGAGCTGGAGAAGTTCGCTGATGCTGAAGCCTCTTACCAGAATGTGCTGACTCTGACGGCCCCGGATGACCCGAGTCGTGGTGAGCTGGTGGAGAATCTGGCCGCCTCCATTTACAAGCAGGGTGAACAAGCCAATGACGAAGGCCAGTTCTTGATGGCGGCAGAGCATTTTCTGCGTGTAGGTCAGGCGGCGCCGCAATCCAGGCTGCGTCCTGCTGCTGACTACGATGCAGCAACGGCACTGATCAAACTGGAAGACTGGACCCGCTCCGCGAATGTGCTGAGGGCATTCCGCGATAATTATCCTGATCACGAACTCCAGGCGGATGTCACCAAGAAACTGGCACAGGTTTACAGCGAAGACGGCAAGCTGGCGCTGGCTGCGGCAGAATATGAGCGCATCGAAAGTGAGAGTGATGATGAGGGTATTCGTCGCGAAGCGTTGAAGGTTGCTGCTGATCTTTACATGGAAGTGGATGACAAGGATAAGGCCATCGATGTTCGTCGTCGCTTTATCGCGTACTTCCCGGCCCCCCGTGAACCGGTGATGGAAATGCATAGCGCAATTGCCGGTATTCTTAAATCCAGAGGCGATATTGCGGGCTATCACAACGAACTGAATGCACTGGTGAATGTGTATTCTCAAGCAGGAGCAGATGATCGTACTGATCGTATGCGCTACCTGGCCGGTACCGCACACCTGACCCTCACCGAGCCGATGTATGACGAGTTTGCCGAGCTCAAGCTGACCCAGCCATTTGAAACCAGTCTGCGTCAAAAGCGCGATGCCATGAAGGCAGCAAATTCTGCCTTCGGTAAATTGGTGGATTACGAAATTGGTGAGGTGACGGCGGCAGCGACGTACTACATTGCGGAAATCTACTACAACTTTAGTCGCTCGCTGTTGAATTCAGAACGTCCCAGCGGTTTGAGTGAGCTGGAAATGCAGCAGTATGAATTCCTTCTGGATGAGCAGTCCTATCCTTTCGAAGAAAAATCCATCGACATTCACGAGAAAAACGTGGGGCTGATTGATGTGGGTGTCTACAACGATTGGGTGGACAAGAGTATTGCCAGGCTTTCCAAGGTGATGCCTGGCCGCTATGCCAAGTTTGAGGAAAGTAGTGGCTTTATTACGATGGTCAATAATGTGAGTTACCAGTCACTGGTAAATCCCCGATTGCCGGTGACGCCATTGGAGAAAGAGGCTCTTGCTGGTGACGCGATTGAAGCCGGTGTTGCCAGCGACGCTTCGGTCGTTGCTGAAAAGAATGAAACGGTATCGACGCATGAGTCCGCCCCAGATTCTTCTTTGGAGAAGGCTGGTGAAAACGAGGCGGTCGGCACGACTGAAGCGTCGCCTGAAAATGATACCGGTGAAAAGGCCGCAGGTGCGGCTGTGGTTCCGGCCGAGACAGCGTCTACCGAGGAAGTGGAGTCATGAAAATGCGACTGAGCTCTCTTCGAATCATGTCACCAACTGTTGGGTTGCTGATAACTCTTATGGTTAGCGGCTGCGCAACCACATCGGGCCCTCGAGAGTCCGCCGGCAATATCGTGTTAGATGATGCGCAGAACGCCTTGTTCAATGCTGCCATGCTGCAAATGGATCAGGAAAATTATCAGGCGGGCATCGATCAACTTGAGAAGCTAGTTGCCCAGAATAACACCAGTGCGGTGCCCTATATCAATATGGCTATCGCTTACAAAAAGCTTGAATCACCAGACAAGGCCAGGGAAAAACTGGAACTTGCGCTGGAATTGGAGCCAGAAAATCCCGTCGCGAATAATGAGTACGCACTGCTCCTCAGAAAAATGGGACAGTTTATCGAGGCGCGAAAGACTTACGAAAAAATTCTGACAAAATATCCAAAGTTTGCGTTGGCCAACAAAAACCTGGGCGTGCTGTGTGATATCTATATCAAGGATTACCAGTGCGCACTGGATGCCTACCAGGCATACAGCGCAGTGACGCCGGACGATCAAGATGTGCAGATCTGGATTTCGGATCTGGAAATGCGAACGCAATAGGCAAGGGAGGCATCATGAGACAGCTTGCTTATATGTTTTTCCTGCTGTGCCTTCTGCCTGCCTGGGTTCAGGCAGAAGGTACTGCTCAGGAAACCAAGGAAATATCAGGGATGTCTGTAATGGGGAATAACGACGCCCCCAAGTCCCTGTACATCGTGCCCTGGAAAACTTCCGAAATCGGACTGGAAACGGATCTGACTTCCAGTCTTCTCAATGAGGACATGACACCGGTAGACAAGCCGGTATTCATGCGGGAGCTGGAGTTTTATCAGGTAAGCACGGAAGGCACTGAAAAATAATCAACCATTAGGTTCTGAGGAAGAGTGAAGTCATGAACGTTATTATCAAATTTTTCCAGGATGGCGGTTTCTGGATGTACCCGATCCTGATTGTGGGGATCCTGGGTGGCGCCTTTGCCGTCGAGCGTTTTATCAAGCTGAAGCTTCTTGAGCGAGCTAACCGGCGCACATGGAATGATATCCATCCGTTGCTGGTAAAGGGGGACTTCGATAAGGCTCGCCAGATGGTGGAAGCCAGTAATTCGGCAGTGGGCCAGCTTCTGACCATGGGGCTGGAAGTCCAGGGTACCGTGCGCCGCCGTGACGATATCGAAATCGCCATGGAAGAAGCGATGATGGAAATTACGCCACAGCTGGAAGCGCGCACGGTATATATCTCCATGTTTGCCAATGTGGCCACCCTGTTGGGGCTGCTGGGTACCATTATCGGTTTGATTTCTGCATTTGAGGCGGTAGCCAATGCCAACCCGGCAGAGAAATCAGCGCTGCTGTCCAGTTCTATCGCGATGGCGATGAACACCACAGCGTTTGGTTTGATTGCTGCAATTCCGCTGTTGGTGTGTTTCAACATGGTCAACTCCAAGACTGCTGCCATCGTGGGTAGCCTGGAAATGATTTCTGTGAAAACCCTCAAGCTGATCAGCACCCTGTCCCGTCGTGGTTTCCAGGCGCCGCCTGCTTCCAACGAAGCGGACCAGGAAGAAGAAAAGAATGAGGAAGAGGGCGATACCTCCGCCGAAGCCTCCAGCTGAGTGGTAAGTCATGGCACGCAAAACACATAAAAAGCAGCTGCCTGAAGCGGAACTGGACGTCACCTCGTTCATGAACCTGATGGTGGTTCTGATCCCCTTCCTGCTGGCAACCGCGGTGTTTTCCCAGGTTTCCATTCAGGAGCTCAACCTGCCCTCCGGTTCTGGAGGTGAAGTGGCGGACAAGCCCAAGGTCAATATTGAGGTGATGGTGCGTAAGGACGCACTGGAAATCAGTAATGGCAAGGTGATCACCGACCGCTTCCCCAGCAAGGATGGTGAGTATGACCTGGCGGGACTGACTGAAGAGCTGCGCAGGCTGAAAGAAAAGCACCCGGAAAAGGAAGATGTCACTGTGCTTCTTGAGCCGGATATTGAATACAACGACATGATCGCTGTGATGGATACGGTGAAGATCCACAAAATTGAGCAGGAAGATGGCCCGGATGAGTCCGAGGTGCTGTTCCCTGATATTTCCATAGGGGATGCGCCATGAGAAACCAGCGTCGAATGCGCCGACTGGCGCGGATCGGGAACAAGTCAGGCTCCAGTCTGAATCTGACCTCTTTGATGGATATCTTCACCATCCTGCTGCTCTATCTGCTGGTAAACCAGTCGGATACTCCGCTGGAGCCGCCCAAGGATGTGAAGCTGCCGGATTCCATTGTCGAAACCAAGCCGCGGGAAACTGTGGTGGTGACCGTCAATGCGGACCAGGTGATCGTGAAAGGCGAGGCGGTCGTCTCCATGGCCGAAGTGCTGGAGAACGACAAAGGCATTATTGCGCCGATTCGTGACCGCATGGTGGAAATCCGGGAGAGTTCCATCGGTCTGGGGGCCGAAGAAGAAGAAGACAAGAGTACCGAGGTGACGATCATGGCTGATCGCAAGGTGCATTACAGCGTAATGAAACGCGTGATGGCGTCATGTACCGCTGCCGGATACACCAAGATTTCACTTGCGGTTAATCAGAAATAATAATTTCCAGATTGGCAGATCCTGTGAATACATCATTAGCACGGCGACAGCAGGACCTGATAGGACGGGTGGAAAGCGAGCAGCAAGCGCTCACCGACCTGCAGGAAGAGCTGCGAAAAGTTGAAACCGAACTGACGGAAAAGGCGCCGCAGCGCCAGAAGTTTCAGTTGCTGGGTGTGATTTGCGAATCACTGGACCAGCTGCATGAAATGGGAGCTGCGTCGCTCTTCTGGGGTGAGGGCGTGTCCGAGGCGGAGCATGAGCAAAAGATCGCCCGTACTCGCGATGTGGCCGAACAGTTCAACGACGAACTCAAGGTGCTGGATGAAGCGCAGGGTTCATTGAATGAAAAAATTGCCTGGCATCAGGGCAATATCAATGAACTCAACTTTCACCTGGCTGAAGTCACCGAGGAACTGGAAAACGCCAAGTTCGATTTTGTCATTGAGCGAGACGCGGACGAAGAGAAAGTCTTTGCGGCTGGATTGTTGCCCTGGTCCAGAGCAGAAGAGGACGAGAAGCGGCAGCGCAAGATACTGCTGATTTCGTTGCTCCTGATGTTCCTCATTGGTGGTATTCCGGCAATCTGGGTATTGCCGCCACCGGATCCTAACAAGGAGATCGAAATTCCCGAGCGTCTGGCCAAGCTGGTGAAGGAAAAAGCCAAGCCAAAACCTGTTGAGAAGAAACAGGAGCAGGCCAGGAAAGACGACGAGCCCAAACCGGAAGAGCCCAAGGTGGCGAAGAAGGACGAGCCAAAGCCTGAAGAGATCAAGAAGGCGCGCAAGACCGCTGAAACCAAAGGGGTGCTGGCCCATAGCGATATGTTCTCTGACCTGATGGATGATTCCATGACCTCCAACCTGGGGGCGGAAGCCAAAATTTCGGGTAGTCGGGCAACGGGGGCGGCCGCAGCCAATGGTGCGGCAGGTTCCCGGGCACTTATCACCGCCTCCGCAGGTGGCAGTGGCGGTGTGGCGGCGGCCAGCTCGGTGAGCCGTGGAGGTGTTGGCAGTGGTGGTGGTAACGCCATCAGCGGCAGTGGCCTTTCCACCGGCCAGGTACAGAGTGCTGTGGCGGCCAGTGTCAAGGAAAGCGCTCGCCCGCTCACCAAGGGTGCCGGTCCGTCACGTACTGACGAAGAGATCCAGATTGTCTTCGATCGCTACAAGTCTGCGCTCTACCGGATCTACAACCGGGAGCTGCGTAACAATCCCAGTTTGCGGGGCAAAATGGTGCTGGAACTGGTGATCGAGCCGGACGGTTCAGTGTCGGCCTGTCGGGTGAAATCCTCGGATCTGGATTCTCCGACCCTGGGCCAGAAGATTGTTATGCGTGTGAAGATGTTCAACTTCGGGCCCAAGGAAGGTGTGCCGCAGACGAAGATCCTCTACCCCATCGACTTCCTGCCTGCAGGTTAGTTTTAAAGGCGGGAGAGAAGGCGTCGTCCGGACCAGGACAGGCGCCTTTTTTTTGCCTTGCCGCTCGGCCATACCGGCTACTCAGATGCATCCCATACCTTTTTGGGCGTTGTGTTTTGGTGTTGGAAGAAACACCTGCCTGCCTTGCAGTTCTTTGAGCGGTGTCACGCTTTCTTCTTAGGTGAAGTGGCCAGATGCGAGAGGCTTCACGGTATTGAAAGCTTATATATACGAATATATTACTAATAAAAAAGTCCCCATAAAGGGGAATTAAGCCTATTCAGCCAAGAAGATCGTATCAATTGAACTCGACAAAAAGCCTCTCCCGCCTGCTTTTGGCCGGGGTGAAAGCCGTTTCTGAAGTCCATTCTCGATTCCGAGCCTTATCGGCTGTTCGGCTTTTGGGGATGTTGTTGCTGTTGTCTGTGTCGGGTGGGCAGCTGTGGGCGCAGTGTTATGCCCGGGAAGGTTCGCCACAACTGTTTGATTTTGTCGGTAATAACAATCTCAACTATTGCGAGTTATGTGGCTACGGCTACGTGACTGTTGAAGTTCGCAACCCCTTCATGGACGGTGCCGATGGCACCAGCGATCCGGATATTGAGAATATCGAGATCGAGTTTGATCTGGGGGCCACGGGCCTGCAGCTCTGGTACGGCGGTGGCGGGGCGGTACCCGAGGTGTCTTACAGTCTTAATGGAGGAGGGTATACCGCTGGTGGTTCAGTGTCCCAGTCCGGTAATACGGTAAGAGTTACCAATCTTCCTGTTCTGCAGAATAACGGCAGTAATAACCGTGAAAATGGTGGAGGCATTGGTCGTGCCACAACGTTGCGTGTGCGTATTGCCGTGCATCGTCCTTCCAACCCGGAGGGGCTGGAGTTTGCCTCCAAGAATGTCAGCGCCCAGCTGACTGATTTTGACATGCAGGATAGCTGCTCGGTGAGCAATGCACTGGAGTGGGATCGTCAATGGAGCTTTCCAGGGGGGTGGAGCTGGGAAACGGATCCTTATAACGAAGGGAGTTTTTCACGTAATGACACCCTGGATTACCGTTCCCCCAACATCGATGTAGCCAAATCCGGCTGGAATTATGATGCGGGCCAGCGTCGTAGTACCGAGAGCGACACGGTTTATGGTCATAACGATGACGATGTGGTCTGGCGTGTGCGGATTCGCAATAACGGCGATGCTCCCGTGCAGGATCTGCGCCTGGATGATGTGATCAGCGATGCCGACCTAATGGAAATAACGCACATCTGTGCGTCCGAGGGATCAGCCAACAATGTGGCGGCGAATAATGGCGCCGGCATGCCTGCCAATTGTGAGGCAACCAGCGTTGCGCTGGGTAACCCGCTGAATAATTACGTGGTGGAACCGCCGTTCGGGGCAGGGGATGACAACCAGCCCTATGAAAATGGTGATTTGGTCGATGCCAATGACGGCCAGACCATCAACCTTTACATGGTCGGCAAGATTTACGACGACGCCTCCTGCCGCCAGGGCTGGTTGCAGAATGATGTGCAGGATGTGGAGTACGGTTGTGAATCACAGCCAGGTCCCGGCGGGATCGATGTGTCTGATACTGGTGACGCCAACATGTACACCCGTTATGGCGAAACCGATGGTGGCGGCAGCAATATCGGCCTGCGTGTGAAGCGCCGGTTAACCGGGCTTGATGGCAACCAGCCAGTGGGTGCCCGTGGTCTGATGACCATTACCCTGCGTAATGAAGGTCGCGGTACAGTCTACTTTGACCAGGGGGATAGCTGGCATCTGCGCGATGTGCTGCCTCCGGAATATGTGATGGATCCCACCTTCACGCCGCGGATCATTGCCGAGTCCCAGTTGTACGGCAATTATGAGGGCAGGGTTGATACGCTGGACTGGATAAACCGGGCTGGCGCCCTGCCACTGAGTGGCTCGGATTACACTTCTTACCTCAACAACACTGCACCGGAATTTCGCCTGTCCAGTTCCACCACTGACAGTGACGCAGACCAGGCCGAAGAAGACCGGCACCTGATGCGCCATGGCGATGAGCTCACCTTTCAGTTTCGTGTGGTATTGATCGATCCGGATTACTACGACCGTTCCGCCAACCTGGATGTGCTGGAAGAGGAAGTGATTTCCACGCCAGAGCCGAACACGGATCCTTCCAGGGTGCCGGATCTGGAGAACCGCCTCTATGTTCAGTTTCGTACGCTTTGTGATGCCCAGGGGCTGCAGGAGTATGACCTGAGGGGCAACAATAACGATGGCAACATTGCCGGCGGAAACCTGAACAATTACGCAATCGGTGATCAGGACCGGGGACTTGTTCCGGCAGATCCAGAAGACCTGGATATCCATATTGATGGCCAGACTTTTATCCTGACCAATGACCGCAATCAGCGTCTACCTCTGCGGGTTGTTCTGACCAACAACGGCGGTCACGATGCGGAGGATTACCAGGCATTTGTCACCTTCGGGGCCACCATGGAAATTGTCTCTTCACCGGGACAGTGCTCCGTAGTTTCGCTGTCAGGTAGTCCTACACAGCCCAACCCCTGGAAGACCTGGGTGGACACGGTCGACATCCCCTCCACCGCCACGGTGTATCGTTGTGATGAACCCTTGCCTGTCGCGCCGGGGCAGACCGTCAATTATGACTTTGAGGTCATCAAGACTAGTGATCCTGCGGGTATTGCAGAAGATGACCTGACCTTCCGTGCTGACGTGGTGGGTGAAATTTTTACTGCCAACGGACTCAATGCCAGTGGTGCTGGACTGCCCCTGTGGTTCCCGGAACCCGGCAGTGCCAACAATCTGCGTGCTGATGGTGAAATCGATCGGGGTAACAACTATTCCCTGGATACGCACTGGGCAAGGGTTATCGGTTTTAACTTGATCAAGGATCTTGTCGGCGTCTGTAGTGAAAACATGGCAGACGTGAGTTACGACGGTCCTGCGTCGGGGCAGGCCAAGGACCGGGAGCGGGTCCAGATTGGTGAAGAGTGTACCTGGAAGATTGAGACCGGCGGCTGGTTCGGTTTTGAAACTCCGGGCTTCTCGTTTATCTCGGTACAGAACATCCAGGTGCGCGATCAGGTGCCGGATGGCCAGAGCTATATTTCCAATACCGACTACACCCTGGAATCCACGGCACGGATTACCGGTGTGAGCATGGATGCAGCGCGGACTCCACTGGAAGAGGGCGAATTTGGCTGGCGTTTCAACGTGCCTGACAGCACGCGCATCGAAGTGGCGGATGAGTGGTTCATCCTTGATACCGTCACCCGGATCCTTAACAAACCCCAGGATGATCGCAATCCGCCCAACGTGCATGCTGCCAACCGTACCAATGTGCTGGACTCCACCTTTGATGCGGCGTTTTTTAACGAGAATACCCAGCTGCAGGAAAACTACACCCTGGGTAGTGGGCTGATCGGGGCAGAGGGCAGTTTGTCCCAAGGCACCACTACCGGTTACCCGGAAGAACCCATCCGACGGGCCGATGTTCTGGTAACCGAACCGGTCATCGAAGTTGACAAGAAAGTCTGTAATGAAACGCTCTATGGTGCGGGGCCAAGTTGTAGTACCTGGGTTGATCTCACCGACGAGGGTGACACCTTCCACAGCTATATTTTCCGTCTGACTGTCAGCAACCGTGCCGACGATGATGGCCAGCCGCGAGCGCCGGCCTACGATCTTGAAATCACCGACAATCTGGATGCCAGTGACTTGATGCTGGTGGTGGATTTCGCCACTGATGGTCTGGATAACGATGGTGATGGCCTGATCGATGGGGCCGACACTGATGGCGAAGGAGGCGTGGCCGACAATGTGGTGCTCAACGGTACCCCGGCCGTCATCACCTTCTCGCACCTGCACGGGGTGGATGGCACGGGTTTGCGCCGCATCGAGCCGGGCGACAGTGTGGAGCTGTACTACCGGGTGGACCCGGATGAGCGCGCCGCCCCGCAGCAGGTGCTGACCAACCGCTTCAGCTCCGTCTACGACAGCCTGGAAGGTAGCGCCAACGAGCATGGCCAGCAGACCGTGACCACGCCGGGCAACGGCGAACTGGGCGGTGCCCGTCAGTACAACAGCGCGGAAGCCGATGCCGCCATCGAAATCATTCCCCTGCTGACCCAGCCCAAGGAAATCCTGCGTCTGTCGCAGACGCCGCTGGGGCAGGGCAGTCCCCAGGAAGTGACGCCGGGTGAAGAAATCGAATACCAGCTGCTGGCAGAGTTGCCGGTGGCTGTGTTGCGCAATCTGGTGGTGGAAGATCAATTACCCAGCGGGTTGACCTGTGCCGAGGCACCGGTGGTGGATCTGAGTCAGCCTCCCTATGCCGCCGCAGGTTTCAAACGTCCGGACCTGACTCCGGTGCCGCCGATTACGCCGACCTGTAGCGGCACCCAGGTGCGCTGGGATTTTGGTGATGTAACGCTGACCTCCGTGATTGCCGGCCAGAGTCGCTTCGAGTTCCCGCTGACCTTTATTGCCCGTGTGGACAACAGTGCCGGCAACAATGATGGCACCACCCTGACCAATGGCTTCCCGGCCACCACCACCCAGCTGAGCTATGAAAATCAGGGGGGCGCCACCGTGGTGCTCACCTTTGATGAAGTGGCTGTGGAGGTCACGGAGGCGAACGTGAGCCTGGACAAGGTCTGGGTCAATCCGGTGGATGGTGGCGATCTGATCGACATCACCATCACCGCCACCAATAACGGCACAGCGCCGGCCTACAACCTGCGAGTGTGGGAAGACCTGCTCGACAGTGAAATGACCTTTATTGCCGGCAGCGTGTCAGGAACGGATCCCCCGGATGTGGTGGACACCACCACCTATGGCCCGAACCGTCCGGTATTTGTGTGGCAGCCCGCCAACCCGCTGGCACCGGGTGCCAGCCGCACCTTCACTTTCCAGGTGCAGGTCGATGACACCGTGCAGCCCCTGCAGATGCTGCAGAACCTGGTGCGCGGTGACTGGACGTCCCTGCCGGGACAGGGAACCGCCCTCAACAGCAACGGACAGATCGGCACAAATGGTGCAGTGGATGGTCAGCGTATCGGTTCGCTGGATGGCACCGCCAGCGCACCTAACGACTATGAAGCTATCAGCAACACGGTGCAGGCCAGCGTGGGTCCGCTGACCCTGACCAAGACCGATCTGGATCCAACCCTGGCGCCGGAAATCGGGGCACACAAAGCGTTCCAGCTGGATCTTCAGTTACCGGAGGGCACCACCCAGAACCTGCAGATCCAGGATTTCCTCAACAGTGGTGCGGTCAGCTATCTGCTGGCAGACAACGCCGACTTTGATATCAGCTACGACTTTATCGGCATCGCCAGCATCAACGGCGCTGCGCCATCAGAAGCGGCCATGAATGCGGTGCCCGCCGATGGAGCCAGCGGCGCGGTGCTGTGGAATGTGGGCACGGTGCTCACCGCCACAGAAGATGATTTGAGCACCACTACACTGACTCCGCAGATCCGTATTACCTATTACGGCCGGATCAATAATGATCTGGGTACGGATGCTGGCGATACCCTGGGCAACGGGGTACAGGTGAATTACACCCACGGTCAGACCGGTGCGCCAGCCCCCACCCTGAATGACAGCACGGCGTTGGTGACCGCTATCGAGTCGGACCTGTCTGCTACCAAGAACTATACCAACATCAGCGGTGGTCAGCTCACCGGAGGTACCGTACTGGAGTACACCGTTACCCTGGAGAACACCGGTAACGCCACCGCCTATGATCTTAATATTGTCGATACCCTGCCGGCAGGACTGTCGCTGGATACCACCTTTGCCCCGACGGTAACCATCAATGGTGCGGCAGTAGGCAGCTTTGTCAGCACGCCCACGGATAGCGGCGGCGGACAATGGATATGGGGTCGCGATAATGGTGATGGCAGTCTGGATCTACCTGCCGGTCAGGAACTGGTGCTGACCTACCGTGCCGTGATCAGCATCCCCGGCGGCACCTTCACCAACAGCGTCAACGCAGACTGGACCTCGCTGCAGGATGCCAGCATTTACGAACGAACCGGTGCCGGCTGTCCGGCCATCACTGCGCCGGATGACTACTGTGTCTCGGCTCAGGTGACCACTGCTGATTCTGCTGATGACACTGCGATCAGCAAGGCGTTCCTGGTGGATACCTGGGCCGCCGATGGCAGCCTGGGCGGCGATGCCCGACTGCGGGTGGGCGATAGCCTGGATTACCAGCTCTCTCTGACCCTGAACGAGAGCACTACCCGTAACGTGGTGTTGTCCGACGTGCTGCCCGCAGGGATGGAGTTTGACCGGATCGTATCCGTCAACGGCGACAGTGCAGCGCCGTTTGATCCGGTGTATCCGTTTACCCACGCGGCCATTGGCGCGCCATCCGTCGCTGGTGATGCAACCAGCGGGCAGACGGTCACTTTCAATCTGGGGGATGTGAGTAACGCCAACGATAACAACTCGGCCAATAATGAGCTGGTACTGGTTTACCGTGCCCGTGTGGTCGAGGATGTGCTGGCGCACCAGGCGACCCTGGGGCTGGATAACGCGGTCACCCTTTCCTACGCCACCCTGAGTGGTGATCCGGTGCCGCTGGATCCGACCCGCATGCAGGATACGGTGGCGATCACCGTTAACCAGCCGTTGATGAGTGATGTGGTCAAGACCGAGCGCAGTGGTCGCACCAGTCCCTACAACGTCATGGATCTGGTTGGCGAGACCATGGAGTTCCGGCTGGAGACGCAGAACAACGGTGATGCACCTGCCTATGATTTGCTGATCAGCGCCGATGTGGCCTACGAGCTGGATGAAGGCACCCTGACGTCGCCGGTGCTGACCCTCGATGGCACGCCTTTGGACGTCGCCGACTTTGTCTATACCCCGCCCGCGGCCCGCGGTGGCAGCTTCAGTATCAAACTGAATGTGCCGGTGATGCCGGGTAGTGCGCTGATCATCGATTACGACATTGGTTTCCATACCGACACGCCGCCCAATACCAGCTGGAGCCATGGCGCCGGGATCACCGAATACTGGTCGCTGCCCGCCACCAGTGGCCAGCGTTATGCGCCGGTGGCAGTGACCGAATTTGTGATGAGCAATCCGGCAACATTGGCGGTGCCGGTGAAGACGTTGCTGAGCCCCACCACCAAGGCGGTGATCGGCGAGGAAGTGGAATACACCATCGCGGTACCCGGTGCGACCCTGTCCGCAGCGCTCAGCGATGTACAGATTATCGATACCCTGAATAGCGATCTGGAGTTTGTCTCCGCAACGGTGAACGACCCTGCGTTCGGGCTGACCGACAACGGCAGCGCAGACCAGAACGTGGATCTGACCCTGGCGCAAATTCCGGCCGGGCAGCAGGCGGAAATTACCCTGGTGGCCAGGGTGGTGAACACGGCAGACAGCAATGCCGGCGACAGCTTCGTGAACACCGCCAGCTATACCTTCAACGGCAACACGCTGACCAGTTCGGCGACGGCGGCGCTCACCATTGCGGAGCCGCAACTGACCCTGACCAAGGATGTGACCGCTCCGGCCACCATCAGTGCAGGTACAGTACTGGATTACAGCGTGCTGGTAACGGCAGCCGCGGGGCCCAATGCCGCGGATGCCCACGACCTGACACTCACCGATACGCTGGATATCGGGCTGGTGTATGAAACCGGCAGTGCCAACCTGGGTGAGCCGGATACGATTACCGGTGACGGTATCAGCACCCCGCAAGTGCTCACCTGGAACGTGGCCAGCCTGACGGAAGGTAACAGTCTCAACCTCACCTATCAGGCGGCTGTGCAAGACAGCGTGGGTGCCGGCCAGACATTGAACAACACCCTGGTGCTGCGCTGGACCAGTCTGGCGGGCAGCAGTGTCTACGAGCGCACCGGCAGCGAGAGCCCGGCGTTCAATGACTATGTGGCGACGGACAGCAGTCAGGTCGCCACTACCGACAGCACCGCCTTCAGCAAACAGGTGGTCAGCGATACTTTTCTGCCGGTTGATGATGCCGTGTTGCGGGTGGGTGACCGGGTCAACTTTGCCCTTGAGCTTGCCTTGCAGGAAGGTGCCCACACCGATCTGGCGGTGACCGATACCCTGCCGGCTGGCATGGCGTTCGAGCAAGTGGTCAGTGTGGACCAGTTTGGTATGCCAGGAACCTTGGCGGCACCGGCGGTGAGTGGCCAGACCGTCACTTTCGACATTGGTGATATCACCAACCCGGTGGATGGCGATGCCAGCAACGACGTCTATGTGATCACCTATCAGGCACGGGTGCTGAATCTGGATACGCTCAGCCAGCAGCCGCTGGTGCAGACCCTCGCCAACAGTGCAGAACTGACCTATACCCTGGTGAGTGGTCCGGTTGCTCCGATTCCGGCCACGGCCAGCATTGCGGTGCATCAGCCCTTGCTGGACGTGATCGCGGTCAACGTGTCCACTGCCACCGGCGGCGATGCGGTGGTGACAGCAGGCGAAGCCGCTGCCTACACCGTTGATATTCAGAACAACGGTCAGGCCCCGGCCTACGATGTGCAGATTCAGGATGTGCTGCCTGCCGGTCTGCGAGTGGCAGGTGTGACCACCCAGAGTATCGAGTTGTTGTCCGGGGCTGCGTTACCGGTACAGGCCCCGACCTATGATCCAGTGACGGGCCTGGCCCAGTGGGATCTGGATGGCGCCGCCGATGCCTGGACCATCCCGGCAGGGGACACCCTGCGCCTGGTCTATACCGCCCAGGCGGATGCGAATCTGGGTGCCAGCCTGACGCTGGACAACAGCGTGCTGGTGAATCTGTATTTCTCCTTCGACAACGGAGACGTGCCCACCGACGGTGACGCCAGTGAGCGGGAAGATTACGGCCCGACGGCGGCCCTGTCGGCCAGCCTGACGTCCCCGGGTGCCGGTGCGCTGGATAAAACCATCACCCAGCCGGAAGCCGAAATCGGGGTGCCGTTCACTTACCAGATGCGTGTGCCCGCGGTGGCGGAAAACATTGCCCTGAGCGATGTGCATGTACTGGATGACCTGTCCACTTCTGCGGCGGCGCTGGCCTTCAGCGACGCCCGCTACAGTCTCGACGGTGGCACCAGCTGGTCCGCCATGAGCAACCAGGGTACGGCCACCGCACTGGACCTGGTGGATCAGGCCAGCGGCAATGGTGTGGATGTGCCGGCATCGGGGCAGATGCTGGTGGAGCTGACGGTCTATCTGCAGGATGACCCGGCCAATGTGGCGGGGCTCACCTTCAATAATACCGCGCGTTATTCCTACGGCAGCTTCGCCGGTGATACCGCCACCCTGGCCGATACCTCCGAAGACATGACCATTGTCGAGCCGGCCCTGGTGATGACCAAGGATGGCCCGGCCACCCTTGCCTACGGCACGCCGGGACTGTTCACCCTGTCGGTACAGAATACGGACATCGTCGCCACGGCACGGGACATCACGGTGACCGATTACCTGCCAACCCTGGCAGAGGGCGGCATGTGTGATGTGCCGCCGGTAGTCACTGATGTGCGTATCTTCGAAGCTGATGCCACTACCCTGGTGACGGCACTGGCAGAAGGCACTGACTATGCGGTGAGCTTTGCGCCTGGCGATCCCTGTGCACTGATCATCAACGGCCAGAGTGCTGCAGCGGTATTGGGGCCGGAACAGATTCTGGTGGTGAGCTATGAAGCGCAACTGGATCAGGACACTCCTACCGATGCCACGCTGACCAATTTTGCGGCGGCCACGGAATGGTTCAGCGCTGCCGATACGGCACCGGTGCGTCGTACCTATGATCATGATTTGCAGCAGGTGATCGAGGATGTGGCGGACCCGCAGGATTACCACACACTGATTCCGGTACTGCCCTCCATGCAGGTGGACAAGACGGTCAGTGTGCAGGTGGATGCGGATGGTGATGGCCAGCCCAGCCCTGGCGATACCCTGCGCTATGTGATTGATGTGACCAACACCAGTGCGGCATCGCTGACCGGTTTCTCCATCATCGATGATCCGGGGGCGCTGAATGCCGGTAGCTGGTTTGAGCCTGGCTCTCTGGTGATTGCCTCGTTGCCAACCGGTAGCACCGATAACTCCGACCCGGCTGGCGGCACCAACGGTCAGGGGCTGGTGGACATCCGTGACCTCAATCTTGCCGCCCAGGGCGACGCTGGCGACGCCATCCAGCTGGCTTTCGACATTACTCTGGGGGCGGTGCTGGATGATGCCACCGAGATACTGAATCAGGGCCGGATCGAGTTCCTGGGCAACACCCTGCAGCTCACCGATGACCCCGCCCTGGGAGGGACTGAAGATCCCACCGCGATCACGGTGAATTCAGCACCACGCATGTTGGTGCAGAAGGTGTCAGACGATATCAGTGCCGACCCCGGCGTGCTGGAGCCGGGGGAAACCCTGCGCTACACCATTACCGTGGCGAATATCGGCAATGAAGATGCCCGTGATGTATTCCTGCGTGATGCCATCCCGCAGTACACCACTTACCTGCCGGGCACCACCACGCTGAACGGTGATCCGGTTGCCGACCCGGCTGCCGGCATGTCGGCCATCGAAAGCGGCATGCTGGTCAATGGGCCGGTGGATGTCACCGCCGGGGTGATGCTGGCGGACAGCCTGGCACCGGCCGATCACGTGGCCACGGTGACCTTCGATGTACAGGTGGACAGCGATACGTTGCCCGGCACATTGATTGCCAACCAGGGTTTTGTGGCAGGCACCGGCAATGGTGGTACCGACTTCATGGAGCAGCCCTCCGATGATCCGGCCACCCCGGCGCTGAATGACCCCACCGTGGATATTGTCGGCAATCTGCCGCTGCTGGATGTGCAGAAAACCGTGGTGCTGGCCAATGATCTTAACGCTAACAATGCCCCGGATCCGGGCGACACCTTGCTGTATACCTTTACGGTAACCAACACCGCGGATCAGCCTGCCACCAATGTAATGCTGACCGATCTGACGCCGGCTAACACCAGCTATGTGCCAGCCAGCACCACCCTTAACACGGTGGCGGTGGCCGATCTCAGCGGTGCTTCGCCACTGGTGTCCGGCATGCCGGTGAATTCCGTCGGTGAGGCCGCCGGCACCGTGGCGGCTAACAGCACTGCCGAAGTCACCCTGCGGGTCACTATCAATGCCGGTACCGCCAACGGCACGGTGATCGTCAACCAGGGCACCATGAGCAGTGAAGAACTGCCGGACGAACTGTCGGATCAGGACGGTATCGATTCCAATGGTGACCAGCCCACCATGATTACTGTGGGTGAAGCTCAACAGCTGGCCATTGTGAAAAATGTGGTCGTGGTGGGCGGTGGCGCGGTGATGCCGGGTTCCGAGCTGGAGTACACGGTGCAGGTCTCGAATGTGGGAACCGTGCCGGCGACCCAGGTGATTATTCAGGATGACCTTTCCTGGCTGGCGACCATGGGCGTCTTTGCCGCCAATTCGGCCACCCTGAATGGCGGCATTGCCGGTGTGACTGAAGGCACTGTGCTGGTCGCAGATTACGGCATGGCCTATGGCGATCTGGCACCGGGGGGCAATGCCTTGTTGCGCTTCCGGGTGACCCTGGACAGCGCCATTCCCTGGGATGCCATCGTCAGCAACACCGGTGACGTGTACTGGAACAACAATACCCAGACGGCCAGCAGTACCGTAGATATCCAGGTGGGGGCTATTCCGGGTGCCGCCACCTTGAGTGGTTCGCTGTGGCATGACGAGGATTTTGACAACCTCTTTGATGCCACCGAAACCCCGCTGGTGGATTGGGAAATTCAGGTCTGGAGCAACAATACTCTGCTACGGGTAACCCAATCGGCCAACGACGGCAGCTACAGCCTGGCAGGTCTGCCGGAGACCCAGCCGGGGGCGAGCTACGAACTGCGATTTGAAGCGCCGGGGGCCACGGCTACCACTGCGGCGTTGGGCATGACCGACTCCGATCCTGCCTTTACCGATGGGTTGCAACGTATCACCGGCATTACTGCCGTGGCGGATGCGGTGGTGCAGAACCTGAACCTGCCCATCGATCCCAACGGGGTGGTCTACAATGCCATCACCCGCGAGCCCTTGGCAGGAGCCACATTGAGCATGGTGACTGCCAACGGCATACCGGTGGCATCAGCCTGCTTTGATGATCCCGCACAGCAGGGTCAGGTGACACTGGCTTCGGGTTTCTACAAGTTCGACATGAACTTCAGTGATCCTTCCTGTCTCTCCGGGGGGGATTACCGTATCCAGGTGCAGGCGCCGGGTGGCGGCTTCAGTGCCGGTGAATCGAGCATCATTACTCCGATCACCGGGGAGCAGACCGCAGCCTATGACGTGCCGGTATGTAGTGACGATGCGATCGGGACGTCTGCCGAGTGTGAGGCGCAGGTCAGCGCTGCGGCACCGCCAACCTCTGTGGCGGCCAACAGCCCGTTGACCGGGTATTACCTCAACCTGATGTTGGCCGGTGCGGCCGTGGACGGTCGGCAGATTTTCAACAACCACATTCCGGTGGATCCGAAACTCAGTGGCGCGGTCACCATCAGCAAGGTGGCGTCAGTGGTTAATGTGAGTCGCGGTGAGTTCGTGCCCTATGTGATTCGCATCAACAATAGCTACGGCAGCCGCCTCAATGATCTGGCCATCGTCGATGACTTCCCGGCGGGCTTCAAATATGTGGAAGGGTCTGCGCGACTGGATGACCTGCCGGTAGAACCGGAGGTGCAGGGGCGTCGCCTGATCTGGCAGGGACTGGATCTCGGTGCCTCTGGTGAGCATACCCTCAAGATGCTGTTTATTGTCGGTGCCGGTGTGGGGGAAGGCGAGTACGTGAACCGTGCCCAGGTCTTCCAGGCGCGTAGTACACGACGGGCTCGCACATCGTTGTCCGGAGCTGCGTCAGTGTCCGGCCAGGCCAGCGCTACAGTAAGAGTGGTGCCCGATCCGGACTTCGACTGTTCCGACGTGATTGGCAAGGTCTTTGATGATGCCAACCTGAACGGCTATCAGGATGACGGTGAAGCGGGCTTGCCGAATGTGCGCGCAGTGACCGCCCGTGGGCTGATTGTGACCAGCGATCAGTATGGCCGTTTCCATATCACCTGTGCGGTGGTTCCCAACGATCTGCGTGGCTCCAACTTCATTCTCAAGGTGGATGATCGTTCCCTGCCTTCCGGTTATCGCATGACCACCGAAAACCCGCTGGTGCGCCGTGCCACCCGAGGCAAGATGATCAAGTTCAACTTCGGCGCAGCGCTGCATCGGGCCGTGCGTCTGGACATTGCTGATCCAGTATTCGAGCCGGGCAGTGTCGAGATGCGCATGCAATGGGCTTCGCGGATGCCTCTGCTCATGGAGCAGTTGGTCGAAGAACAATCTGTCCTGCGTATTGCCTACATGGCTGAGCGGGAAAACGAAGGCCTGGTGGAGGATCGCCTCAAGGCCATGAAGAAACAGATTGCCCGCAAATGGAACGAGCTGGGGAACCCCTACGAGCTGGTGATAGAGACGGAAGTCTTCTGGCGAACCGGCGCGCCTCTGAAAGGGGGTGGCAAGTAATGAGCAGACTTACCGTGCTAACGACAAAAATGAAAACGCTATCCTTGCTGATTGCGGGGACTCCGGTGTTGGGCAAGACGCTGCGTATCAGTGCACTGGGTTTGGCCGTGACGCTGAGCGCACCGCTGCAGGCACAGGAAGCGACCGGGGCAACTACGGCCGAAAAGCAGAGCAAGGGGCAAGTCCGCCAAACGGCCCCTCTCGGTGAGGCGGTTGAGCGCCAGCTGCCCTTGTATGTGGACTATCAGACCTGGGTGCAGGACCCTGGCCGCTATGAGCAGAATCTGGGGGATCGTATTGAAACCCAGACTGAGGAGGTGGAAAACCTCAAGACCATCAAGTTGACCAATGTGGTGCCGCCGATTCGCTATGAATCCGGTGTGTCGGAAATCCCGGCTTCCTATGTGGAAAAGCTGCGTGATGTGTTGGCCAGCATGCGTGGGCGTCTGAACGTCCGTCTGCACTTTGTTGGCCATTCTGACAACGTGCCATTGTTTGGGGCGCTGCGTGCTCGCCTTGGTGATAACACAGGGTTGTCCCGTGAGCGTGCCGGTGCCGCAGCAGAATATTTTCAGGTGGCTCTCGATCTGCCACCAGAATCCATTTCCTATGAAGGCATGGGTGAGTCCCAGCCGCTGGCGTCCAATGACTCAGCAGCGGGCCGTGCGGAAAACCGCCGGGTGGAAGTGGAAGTCTGGTATGACGAGGTCGAGAGAAAGACCGTCGAAAAAGAAGTGGTGGTGGAAGAAAAGCTCAACCGGGTGAAAGTCTGCCGGGTAGAGACGGTGTGTAAGCTGACTTATAAGGAAGGGCATTCCAAGCGTACCCGGGTGAAAAATCTGGTACCGCCGCTGCACTTCAATGATGAGTCCGTGGAGATTCCCGCTTCTTTCCAAAGCCATATCCAGCAGGCGCTGGAGAATCTGGCGAACAAGGACAATGTGGTTATCCGCCTGATTGGTTACACCGACAATGCGCCCATCACCGGTCGTGATGCGCGTATCTATGGCAGCCACGAAGGTTTGTCGAAAGCGCGTGCCCGTCGGGCATTATTGGCTCTGCAGGATGCGCTTTCACTGCCGTCTGCCATGCTGGAAAGCACCGGTAAGGGCAGCAGTAATCCGATTGCCTCCAACGAGGCTGAATCCGGTCGTGCCCTTAACCGCCGGGTAGAAGTGGAATTCTGGTACGACGATATTCTGCAGTCCCTGTCCGGTGAGCCGCAGATGTGTCCGGAAGAGGCGGGCGCCGAAACCGTCACGCGAACCTATGATCCGCCCTCCGGCGCGATTCGCCCTGTGATCTATAAGCAGGGAGATCCGGTCATTGCTGACGGCTACATGGCGCGTCTGGCCAACATTCTTGAGGATGTGAAAGACAAATCCAATGTTCGCTTGCGTTTTATCGGTTACACCAGCAACGAGCGTCTGGATCGTCGTACCGCCATGGTTTATGGCGATGATGTAGGGCTGTCCACGGCGCGTGCCCGCCGGGTGATGGACGCAGTCAGCAAACAGCTGAAACTCACTGAAGAGCAGACCGAGTTTGAAGGTCGCGGCCACGTGCAAAGCGATGATGTGGTCAATGCCGGTTTTGTGGAATCCGATCTGTCCCGCGTGGATGTGGAAGTGATCTACGACGAGCTGGCGGTGCTGGATGATCTGGAAGGGGTGGATATTCAGCGCCTGACCCGCGAAGTGGATATGGCCAATCCCTATGCCTTGAACCTGATGCGCATCAGCGTGGACGGCAAGGCCATTGATGATCCGCTGAAAAGCTCGGCAGACGTGCAGCGCTGTACCGACGTGGCACTGGAGGACACCGATATCCAGTTCAAGTTTGATAACCTGGAAATCAAACCGCGTCTGAACGTGAGCGCCTGGCCTAATACCGTGGCGGGGCAGGATAACCCGCAAACCGAAGGCCCGGACAACCTGGTGCAGTTCCGCGCGTATAGCAACTACCCGGCCTATCTCGACAAGGCAGAAGTGCGCATTTTCGAACTGGGTAAGTCTGTCCGTGATGAGCCGCTGGCAGTGGTGGCACTGCCGGTGAATGGTGATGGTGAATGGCTGGTAGAACTGGATGAGAAAACCTCCGGTACCGATCTGCGTTATCTGTTACGGGTTTACGACAAGGAAGGCCATTACGACGAAACCGCACCGCAGACACTGTGGGTAGTGGACGAAGTGACGCCGGAAGATCTGGCGGACAAGAAAGATGAGTACCTGACCCCTGATGAAGAATTGAAAGTGGGTTACGGGGAAAACCGTCTGGTGCGTTCCGATATCCCGCTCAACGGCGGCACCATCCGGGTTTACGGCAATGCAATTCCGAAAGGACGTGAAGTCTTCGTTGCCGGGCGCAGTGTGCCCGTGGCGGCCGAGGGTGAGTTTGCGGTAGAGGAAATTCTTCCTCCGGGTCTGCATACCGTGGAAGTGGCGGTCATCGACAACGAAGGTAATGGTGAGCTGTTCCTGCGTGATCTGGAACTGGAAAAGAACGACTGGTTCTATGTGGGTGTGGCCGATGTGACCGCCTCCTACGGTGAAACAGACGGCCCGGCCAAGCTGGTGACCGATGACGATTACTATGACGACAAATTCAACCTCTATGGTCGACTGGCTTACTACGCTCGCGGAAAGTTTGGTGATAATTGGCAGCTGACGTCCAGCGCGGACACCCTGGACGGGCCGGTGGATGAACTGTTCTCCGGCTTCATGGACAAGTCACCGGATGCCATGTTCCGTCGCATTGATCCGGATTATTACTTCCCTACTTACGGTGATGACAGCACCGTGGAAGACGGAGCTCCCACGCTGGGCAAGTTCTATCTGAAAGTGCAGCGTGATGATGATTACGGAATGTGGGGTAACTTCCACACCAGTTATCTGGACACCACTCTGGCGCAGGTGGATCGCAGCCTCTACGGGGGTAAGTTCCACTATGAATCCGCTGGCGTCACCAGCTTCGGTGAGCAGCGTTTCATGATCGACGGCTTTGTGGCGGATCCGGGCACCATTGCCGGTCGTGATGAATTCCGGGGCACGGGTGGTTCGCTTTACTACCTGCGCCATCTGGATGTGCTGGAAGGGTCAGACCGGGTTCGGGTGGAAGTCCGTGACAAGGATTCCGGCATCGTGCTGGCCGTGAAGAATCTGGTGCCCGGTGTTGATTACGACATTGATTATCTGCAGGGCCGGGTGATGCTCAACGAGCCGCTGTCACCCAAGATGGCAGATGAACTGCTGGTCTCCACTGATGCCGGCAGTGGCAACGACGTTTTCCTGGTGGCTCGTTATGAGTACACCTTCAGCTTTGAGGAAACCAGTGACCTGTCCCAGGGTGGCCGGATGCACTACTGGTTTGGCGATCATGTGAAACTGGGTGTGACTGGCAGTAACTCCAGTGAAGAGGCCAGCAGCGATCTGGGATCCGTGGATCTAACCCTGCGCAAGAGTGCGCGGACCTGGGTGAAAACCGAATTAGCCACCAGCGAGGGTTCTGACGACTCCACCTTTTTCTCCACCGATGGCGGTTACAATTTTGCCGGTGTCAGCAATGGGGCATTGCCGGGTGAAGACATCACCGCCGACGCCAATCGGGTAGATGCCAGCGTTGGCTTTCGGGATGTGTGGGACAAGGCGGTGGACGGTAACGTGACCGCCTATCGTCAGGAAGTGGAAGCCGGTTACTCCGCTCCGGGCCAGATTACCGCCAAGGACACCGAGCAGGTGGGTGCCACCTTGCAGGTGCCGGTGACCAAGAGCACGGATGTGACCGTGAAGGTGGATAGCCTGGAGCAGGAGCAGGGACTGGAAACCAGCGCGGCAGAGCTGAACGTGGGGCAGCGCCTGAATGAACAATGGCGAGTCAGTGCCGGGGTGCGTCAGGAGAAGCGCGAGGATAACTCCGTGGTCGTACCCCTGACCCAGGTGGAAGGGGATCGTACGGATGTGGTGTTGCGCGGTGATTATGATTCTCTCAAGCGCTGGGCGGCTTACGGTTATGTCCAGGACACGGCCTCCAAGGATGGCAACCAGGAAGACAATGGTCGATTCGGGGCCGGTGGTGAACTGCGTCTGACTGACCGCTGGCGTACCAATGGTGAAGTATCCGGTGGTGATCTGGGCGTTGGCGCTGAGGCGGGCACCGAGTTCCAGGTATCGGATCGCAGTAATCTGTACCTGAACTATTCACTGGAAAATGAACGTAGCGATAACGGTGTGCGTGCCCGTCGTGGCGATATGGCCACCGGGGTGCGTAGCCGTTACTCGGATACCACCAGTGTGTATCTGGAAGAGCGCTACAGTCATGGGGATGTGCCCACTGGCCTGACTCATGCCACGGGTGTGGATATCGCCCCGAACGATCGCTGGAATTACGGTGCGACTCTGGATTTCGGCACCTTGCGTGATCGTCAGACGGGTGCTGAGCAGGAGCGCCAGGCGTACGGTTTCAAGGTGGGTTATGGCCATAACGCCGTGCAGATGGCGAGTATTCTTGAATATCGGATCGACAAGATGGAAGCGTCCAACCTGAGCGATTCCGAACGCAAGACCTGGCTGACCAAGAATAGCCTCAAGTATCAGTTCACGCCGGACTGGCGTTTGATTGGTCGTCTGAATTACTCAGACAGCGACAGCTCGCTGGGGGATTTTTACGATGGCCGCTTTATCGAAGCCATCTTCGGTTACGGTTACCGTCCCGTGTATAACGACCGTCTTAACGTGCTGGCCAAGTACACTTACTTCTATAACCTGCCGACTGCGGATCAGGTGACAGTGAACAACACCAGCGCCGAGTTCATCCAGAAGAGCCACATCCTCTCCGTGGATGCGATCTACGACCTGACCCGTCGCTGGAGCATCGGAGGCAAGTATGCCTACCGTCTGGGCCAGATCAGCCAGGACCGGGATGATCCGGAATTCTTCGACAGCCGTGCCAGCCTCTATGTGGCGCGTATCGACTGGCACTTCATCCGCAAGTGGGATGCCTCCCTGGAAGGCCGCATGTTGGATCTGCCGGATGCAGAAGACAGCAAGAGCGGTATGCTGGCGGCTATCTATCGCCACTTGAATGACAATCTGAAGTTGGGTGTGGGTTACAACTTCAGCACCTTCTCCGATGATCTGACCGATCTGGATTACGATCACGAAGGGGCGTTTATTAACCTGGTCGGGAAGATTTAAAAAGCAGCTGCGAGCTATGAGCTGTGAGCTACGAGGCGCGGGAGGGGTTAGGTGCCAACCCTCCCGCATGATTGCCCGCGCAACATAAATGAGAACCTTTCTACAGCGCTCCTTGTAGGAGTTCCTCTCGAGGGACGAACCCGAGCGATAGCGAGGTGAGCAGCCCAAGGCCTGCGCCAACAAACCTGATCGCCCTTCGGGCGGTGCCGTGCTGCGCACGGTTCGTCCCTCGAGAGGAACTCCTACAGAAAACAAAAAGGCCGCCCCAATCTGGGGGCGGCCTTTTCTTATTGCGGGCGACTTCGGTCCGGGGTTTGATCTTCGAAGCTCGAAGCTCGAAGCTCGCTACCGCCTCAGTGCAACTTCAATCGCGGTCTAACCAGCTTGTTGAAGCGCCCGGCGATCAACAGCATCACCGTTCTCGGCCAACCATACAGCGCGGCCTGGTGCATACGGTACAGGCTGATGTACATCATTCTTGCCAGCCAGCCTTCCACGAAGAAGTTGCCGCCTTTCAGGTTGCCCATCAGCATGCCCACGGAACTGTAGTTGGACAGGGACACGAGGGAGCCGTGGTCCTTGTATTCGAACGGACGCGGGTCGCGGTTCATCAGCAACTGCTGCAGGCTGCGGGCGGTGTGCTGGGCCATCTGCTGGGCAGACTGGGCGCGCGGCGGGATTGGCCGTTCCGCGCCTTCCGGGATCAGGAAGGCCGCATCACCAATGATGAAGATGTTCTTGTGGCCCTTGGCCTGCAGGGTTGGTTCCACTTCCACCTGGTTGATGCGGTTAGTGGTAAGGCCTTCAATCTGGCCCAGCCATTCCGGACACTTCACACCCGCGGCCCAGACCAGCAGATCAGCCTTGATCGGGTCGCCGTCCTTTGGCACGAAGGCTTCTTCGGTGGCTTCAGCCACCATGACGCCGGTGCGCACTTTCACGCCCAGGGCTTCCAGGCGTTTGGTGGCGGTGGCAGACACGCGCTCGCTCAACACCGGCAGGATGCGCGGTGCCGCCTCGATGATATCCACCTGCAGGTGCTTGCGATCCAGCTTGTCGTGGCCGTAAAAGTTGAGCATGGACACGGCGTGGTGCAGTTCTGCCGCCAGTTCCACCCCGGTAGCGCCACCGCCAACGATGGCCACGGAGACCGGTTTGCCCTCGTAGTTGGCATGCAGGCAGGCATTCAGGAAACGCTCACGAAAACGCTCGGCCTGGGCGCGGCTGTCCATGAACAGACAATTGTCGCGTACACCGGGAGTGCCAAAGTCATTACTTTGGCTGCCGGTGGCCAGCACCAGGTAGTCGTAGTCCAGTTGGCGTTGTGGCAGCACTTCCTTGCCGTGCTCATCATGGAGCGGGGCCAGAGTAAGCTGCTGGTTGGCCGTGTCCACTTCGGTAAGCGTGCCGGGCTCGAAGCGGTAATGGTTCAACTGCGCATGGGCACGGTAATCCACTGCATCGAGATCGGCATCAATGGCACCGGTGGCCACTTCGTGGAAGCGGGGTTTCCAGACGTGAATGCTGGAGGAATCCACCAGCGTCACATCGGCGTTGCCGACACGGCCGAGTTTGCGGCCCAGTTTGGTGACCAGAGGCAAGCCGCCGGCACCGCCGCCAACGACAACAATCTTGGGTATGCTCATTGAAGCTCCTGTCAGGTTCGCCGTCACGGACGGGCAAACCGTTCAAATTCATTTTGTGTTTCTGAATTATTCTTCAAAGGCAGGCCCTTTTGGGGCGGCCGGCGCCGAGCTTTCCGGGCCGGAAATGCAAATTTGATCCCGCACTTGGCGCGGGATCAAACTGGAAAAACTTCCCTATCTTCCCTGGCGCGCGGGTCTGCACGCCGGGCGATAATGAAAAAGCCCGCCGGTGGCGGGCTTCTTCAATAGCTCACGCTACTCAGGCCTTGGGGCCGGCGGCGCGAATCTCGTCGGACACATCCGCGTACTTCTCGGCGAAGTTCTTCTCGAACTGCTCGGCCAGATCGCGGGCGCGTGCTTCGTAGTTTTCCGGGTTGGCCCAGGTGTTCTTGGGCTGCAGCAGCTTGCTGTCAACGCCGGGAACAGACTTCGGCACGTCCAGGTTGATGATGTCCAGGTGCTCGGTTTCTGCTTCGTCCAGCTCGCCGGACAGAATGGCAGTAACCACGCCACGGGTGGTGGGGATGCTGAAACGCTCGCCTTCACCGTAGGGGCCACCGGTCCAGCCAGTGTTCACCAGGTAAACCTTGGAGCCGAATTCTTCCATGCGCTTGATCAACAGCTCGGCGTACTCGCCGGCACGACGGGGGAAGAAGGGCGCGCCGAAGCAGGTGGAGAAGGTGCTCTTGATGCCGCCACCGGAACCCATTTCAGTGGAGCCCACCAGCGCGGTGTAGCCGCTCAGGAAGTGGTACGCCGCCGCTTCCTTGGACAACTTGGACACAGGCGGCAGGACGCCGGTCAGGTCGCAAGTCAGGAAGATGATGTGCTTGGGCTCGCCGGCTCGGTTGGCTTCGACTTTCTTGTCGATGTTTTCCAGCGGGTAGGCGGCACGGGTGTTCTGGGTCAGGGACACGTCGGTGTAGTCGGCGGTGCGGGTCTCGTCATTGATGATGACGTTTTCCAGTACCGCGCCGAACTTGATGGCGTCCCAGATTACCGGCTCGTTCTTCTGGCTCAGGTCGATGCACTTGGCGTAGCAACCGCCTTCGATGTTGAAGACCACGTCCTTGCCCCAGCCGTGCTCGTCATCACCAATCAGGTAACGGGCCGGATCGGCGGACAGGGTGGTTTTTCCCGTGCCGGACAGGCCGAAGAACAGGGCCACGTCGCCGTCATCGCCCACGTTGGCGGAACAGTGCATCGGCAGTACGTCTTTCTCCGGCAGCAGGAAGTTCTGCACGGAGAACATGGCTTTCTTCATTTCACCGGCGTAACGCATACCGGCGATCAGTACCTTGCGCTGGGCAAAGTTGAGGATCACACAGCCGTCGGAGTTGGTGCCGTCACGCTCGGGCTCGCACTGGAAGTGCGGGGCGTGCAGGATCTGCCACTCTTCCTTGCTGCGCGGGTTGTACTTTTCCGGGCGGATGAACATGGTGTTGGCGAACAGGTTGTGCCACGCGGTTTGCGCAGTCACTTTTACGGCCAGGTAATGATCAGAGTCAGCGCCCACATGCAGGTGGGAAACGAAGCTGTCGCTTTCCCCGGTGGCAGCGGAAACGCGATCCCACAGAGCATCAAACTTGTCAGCGGGGAAGGGACGGTTAATGGCGCCCCAGTGGATATGCTCGCTGGTGCTCGGCTCTTCAACGATGTAACGGTCCATGGGAGAGCGGCCGGTGCGGTGACCGGTTTCCACCACCAGGGCGCCGGTGTCGGACAGGCGGCCTTCGTTACGCTGAACAGCCATTTCTACCAGCTGGGCTGGGCTGAGGTCGTTATAAACAATCGGGTCGGTCATGGTCATTCCTGGGCTTGTAGCCATGCGGTACGGCGTGGTGTTCCGTACCGGGTTCGCATTGCGGGTAACAGTGCCGGTCTCGTGCCCGTTACAGCCAGCGGGCAAGACATAAAGGTGACTAGAGCCAGGCTCCAGTCAGCACAGGCGCGCGATTATGCCAGAAATCTGAAACAGTGGCGATTCCCCCTCGGACTGGCCGGTCATGCGCCAAAGGCAATTAATAGTTAATAATGAACAGTTAACAGTTGCGCGCGGCAGTGTGGTTTTGCCTCATACGCAAGAGGCCGCGCCTATCCCTTGGTCGCGGCCTCTCACATTGCAGAACCTATCACCAATCTCGCGAATTTATTAACTATTCATTATTAATTGATTTCCTTGATCATCTCCGCCAGATCCACGGCATCGAACTTCTCCTGGTGGCGGCAGAAGTCGCAGGTGAGGGTAACTTCGCCGTCTTCGTCCAGCGGGGTCTGCAATTCGTTGACGCCAAGGGAAATCAAGGCGTTACGGTTGCGGTCCCGGGTGCAGGTGCAGCCGAACTGCAGGGGCTGGGCGTCGGGCAGTTGCGGTGGAGTGTCATGGAACAGCCGGTGGAGGATGGTCTGGTCATCCAGATTCAGCAGCTCCTCCATGGTCAGGGTGGTGGCCAGGGCATCCAGGTGATTCCACATTTGAGTATTGGCATCCGTGCTGGCCAGCTGGTTGGGTAGCCGCTGCAGCAGCAGACCGGCCGCGCGATTGTTGCCGCTGGTCAGCCACAGGCGGGTGGGCAGCTGCTCGGATTGCTGAAAATAGGATTCCAGGCACTGGGCAAGGGTGTCGCCTTCCAGCGGCACGATGCCCTGGTACTGCTGTCCCTGCTCGGGAATGATGGTAATGACCATGTTGCCATCGCCGATCAGGGTGCGGATGTCACCGTGGCTCCAGTCCTGGCCCTCGCTGTGGCGAGCCACGGCGCGCAGCTCGCCCTCATTGGTGCATTCGGCCAGCAACAGGGAGACCGGGCCGTGGCCCTGCGCTTGCAGTGCCAGGCGGCCCTTGAACTTGAGGGTGCTGGCAAGGAGTGCCACGGCGGCCACGGCTTCGCCGATCAGGCCCTGCACGGGCAGCGGGTAGCTGTGGCCTTCAAGAATGCGGCTGATGCTGCCTTCTACCTGGACCAGTTCGCCCCGAATGTCAGAGTCAGGGAAAAGAAAGCGCTGCTTGTGGTCTTGCATGACAATGTCCTGATGTTGGAAGTTCGTGGTCGAATACCGGCTCTCACTGGGCAGGGGGCGTTCTACCACGATAAAGGTTATTCCAGATTGTCCCGCCGGAAGCGCTGGATATCCCGGCGCTCCTTCTTGCTGGGTTTGTGATCCGGGGCCGCTGCTGCCGCCCGGGCCAGTTTTCGCTGTTCGCTGCTCATTTCCCGTTTGGCCACACTTTCCGGGGTTTCCTCGTACAGTGTCTGTGCCACCTTGGCCGGGCCGCGTTTGCTGCTCAGATCGCGCACGATCACTTCAAAGTGTTCTGTGCCCTTGGTGATGGTCACGGTCTGGCCGGGCTGAACCGCCTTGCTGGGTTTGGTTCGGCTGCCATCTATATGTACCTTGCCACCCTCAATGGCGGTTTTGGCCAGGGTGCGGGTCTTGAAGAAGCGGGCGGCCCACAGCCAGGAATCAATGCGTACGCTTTCCATGGTTATTCTGCTTCCGGCAGTACCGATTCGAAATCATCAATGGCCACAAACGGGTCGGTGTGCTCCCGTTTGGGCAGGCTGGAATCCGGATGCAGGATGCTCACCGGCTGGCCGATGCCATACAGTTTGGCGCTATGCAGCACGGGCAGGGAATCGTCCACCAGCAAGGCCCGGGTCGGCTCAAAGGGAAGGTGGCGCTGCAAATGCTGCCAGAAGGCCTGGGCTTCCTTGGGGTGGCCGTAGTCATGACTGGAGACCAGCTCATGAAAGTACTTGTCGATGCCGGTCTGGGCCACTTTTACGTCCAGTGCATCACGATGGGCATTGGTTACCATGATGATCTGCTTGCCGGATTGCTGGAGGTGTTCCAGGAACATCTCGGCGCCGGGCCGCACCGATATGCGGTCGCGGGCTTCGCTTTTCAAGCGGGCGATTTCCAGTCCCAGCTCATCGGTCCAGAAATCCAGGCAGTACCAGTTCAGCGTGCCCTGATGGCTGGTGATCCAGTCATGGATAATGCGGTCAGCTTCATCCTGGGGAAGTCCCAGCTGCCGGGCGTAGGCTTCGGGGACATGGCGCTGCCAGAACCAGTTGTCGAAACTCAGGTCCAGCAGGGTGCCGTCCATATCCAGTAACACAGTGTCCACAGACTGCCAGTCAATCATGCAATTCCCGGGCGATCAGGTTAGTCTTCGCTCTTCAGAAGAAGGCACTTGATGACAGATTATGGATGAGAAACCGGAGATTCTCGACACCCGTCTGGTGGCCAGGAGCCGTCTTTTCGGTATCGAAGAGCTGCACTTGCGTTTCAGCAACGGGGTGGAGCGTACCTATGAGCGCCTGCGTACCCCGCCGATTGCTGCGGTGATGATGGTGCCGTTGCTGGACAATGACACCGTGCTGTTGATTCGCGAGTATGGCGCTGGCACCGAAAGCTACGAGCTGACCCTGCCCAAGGGCGCGTTCGAGCATGGTGAGGACTGGCGCGAGGCCGCTAACCGGGAATTGAAGGAAGAGGCGGGCCATGGCGCTCGCCAACTCACCCTGATGAAGGATATGACTCTGTCGCCAGGATACATGGGCCACCGTATCAAGGTGGTACTGGCGGAAGATCTTTACGAAGAATCACTGCCCGGCGATGAACCGGAAACACTGGAAGTAGTGCCCTGGAAGTTGTCCGCGCTGGATCAGCTGATCGAACGGGATGATGTGACGGAGGCAAGGGTGATCGCGGCGTTGTTGATGACCAAGCGGTTGCTGGAGAAGAGATAGGGGCAAGCTACAAGTTTCAAGCTGCAACGCGCGGATGTGGCGGGGTGAGCCGAGTCCTCCCGGCTCCGCGCTGCGGGATTCGGTGCGGCCATAAAACGTGGCCGCTGCGGCGTCCGCTGCAGGAGCTTGCCTGCAAGCGATTAGACGCAAGTTCCAGGTGACAAGTTGCAAGTCGCGGGTAAGGCCGTGCTGTGATCGTAGGCCTTGCGCGCCCCCCGTTAACAGCCAGCGCGGAGTGACGGGATGGCAGGTCATGAAGACCTTGCACCGCGTTGCAGCTTGAAGCTTGTAGCTTGCTCCTCAGACATGAATTCGAAAACAGGAAAAACACAAATGACCGACTTCAACACCCTGCTCAACCCCCTCGCCGATATTGCCCGTGAAGCCGGTGAGGCGATTCTTGAGGTGTATGAGCGGGATGATCACGGGGTGGAAACCAAGGACGACAAGTCGCCGATTACCGAGGCGGACAAGGCGGCCCATGACATTATCGAGGCGCGTCTCAAAGCGCTGACCCCGGAGATTCCTGTGTACTCCGAAGAATCCGGGGATATTGCCTTCGCGGATCGCAAGGACTGGCCGCAGTTCTGGCTGGTTGATCCGCTGGACGGCACCAAGGAATTCATCAAGCGCAATGGCGAATTCACCGTGAACATTGCCCTGATTCGCGGCGACACCCCGGTGCTGGGTGTGGTCCATGTGCCGGTGACGGGTATCACCTATCTGGGTGGTGAGGGGGTCGGTGCCTTCAAGGAACAGAATAATGAACGCCAGCCGATTACCTGTCGCGCCCGCACTACTCCGGTGGTGATGGTGGCCAGCCGCAGTCATGGCGGTGAGGCGGTGGAAAAGCTGGAAGCCTTTATCCGGGAGGAGGTTGGCGAGGTGGAGCGGGCCTCCATGGGCTCTTCCCTGAAACTGTGCCTGGTGGCAGAAGGCAGTGCCGATATCTACCCGCGTCTGGCACCTACCAGCGAGTGGGATACCGCGGCAGCTCATGCGGTGGTCACCGCCGCCGGGGGCGTCGTGGTGAACACCGCCTTCGAGCCGCTTCAATACAACAAGGAAAATATCCTTAACCCGCACTTCCTGGTGCTGGGTCAAAGCATCGACGAATGGCGCTTTATCGCACCGGCGATTGGGTAAACGCCAGACGTCGTATGCTCAACGCGAAAAGCAAGATGCGATTTCCGCCCTGCGATTGCGGTCCTGAATATGGAGCTCTCCCATGAGTGAAAAACGTGAATTACGGTTTGTCAGTGATGGCCAGTCCTGTCGTGGTGATCTGTACCTTCCTGACGGTGACGGCCCTTTCCTGACACTGGTGATGGCCCATGGCTTTGGCTTGACCAAAGAGTGTGGTCTGGAGCCGTTTCGTGACGCCTTTCTGAAGGCTGGCTATGCGGTGTTCCTGTTCGATTACCGCCACTTTGGTGAAAGCGAGGGCGTACCGCGTCAGGTGTTACTGCCCAATCGGGAGGTGGCTGACTGGCAGGCTGCGCTGGCCTGTGTGCGCAAGATCCCGGAAGTGGACAATCAGAAGATTGTGTTGTGGGGGACCTCGTTTTCTGGCGGGCTGGTGTCGGTGGTGGCCGGTCGTGAGCCGGTGGCCGGCATTATTGCCCAGTGTCCGATGATGGACGGCCTTGCCTCGGTGCTGGAGGTGGTGCGTTATGCCGGTATTGGTCAGGCGTTGAAGATGAGCGCTCTCGGCATGATGGATCTTGCCGCCAGTGCGGTGGGTATGGGGCCGAAGACGTTGCCCTCTGCGGGTCGCCCTGGTGAGCTGGCAGCCATGTCCAGCGCGGATGCCTGGGACGGGTATACCGCACTGATGCCTGCCAATGTTCCCAACGAGGTGGCGGCCAGGATTGCCCTGGTCCTGCCCCTGTTTCGGCCGGTGGCCAGCGCCAGCAAGGTGACCTGCCCGGCCCTGATTCTGATCTGTGAAACCGATACGGTGGCGCCTGCATCATCTGCCGAGAAAGCGGCAGCAGCCATGGCCAACGCGGTGGTGAAGCGTTATCCAGTGGGGCACTTTGATGTTTATCAAGGTGAGGCCCGCGAGATTAGCGTGGCGGATCAGCTGGACTTCCTGAGCGCCCTGGCCTGAGGGAGGACGTGCAGGAACTGTGCTCAGAAAGGCATCAGTTCGCCCATGGCCACCTGCAAACGACCAGTGGATAACATGATGCCAGTGGCAATGACTCCCAGATTGATGCAGGGAAGGATCAATCCGATGGCAACCACATTGATGGCCGCCGGGTGACGAATGCGCCCGGTCCACAACAACATGGCGAACAGCAGTGCGTACAGGAAGGGCATGCCCAACCAGGGGTGGTCGCCCAGGGTGTGCCAAAGTTCTGTTAAAGCCTGCATCTCAATCCCCTTGTTATTATTTGTCAGGCAGGTAATCCAGCCCCTCCCGAAATGCCGGATGCAGTATGCATAATGTAAAATTCTGTCAGTGTGGCAGGCTTCACAAAAAGGAAAGTGCAGGCTGAACTTGGTTCGAACGTGCCGCATTTTTTATGAAACTTCTTTATTATTAATGGCTTGCAATGCGACATTCGTTGCGTATGGAGGGCGGTACAGTGAACAAGCGAATGGCCGCATTGGGGGCGTTGCTGTTGCTGTCGCCTGCAGCGGCGATGGCAGCCGGCAACTTCCACTACTCTCTGGAGCAGTTCGCTCTGATTGCCGGTTATGAAGATTGCGTACGAGAAATGGGTCGGCAGCTGGGCGACGACCAGCGCGAAGCGTTGATGGACAAGTTGCTGCGGGAGCGAGGGCTGAGCTACCAGCCACGACGTGTGGCCAATGACCGTCGCCAATGGGCCTACCCGGAGTATGGCAGCCAGCGGCGTTTGCTGGAGTACATGATTCCTGCCAACAAGATGGACTGTCTGGAACGCCATGGCGGGCGCTATTGAGCATTGTCAGACAACAGTAAGGTGATCGCTTCCCGGCTGAGCCGCTCTCTCCAGCCCATACATTCTGCCCACTGGGCCATTCCACAGGTCTGCAGCGGCAGTTTTTTTCGGCTCTACGGCCAATAATCGGCCCATTCTGGCCTTTTCCCTACCCGCCGGTACGTCTATTCTCTAGCTCAGATCATTGTGCCATTGCTCAATGTAAGTGTTTGCCGCTGTGACCAGGCAGCGTGCTGTCGGAGGTAACGAATAATGTCCAATAACCATTTTGATGTCCTGATCATCGGGGCCGGCCTGTCCGGCATCGACGCCGCGGTGCACCTGACCCGCAAGTGCCCCAATCGTACCTATGCCATTCTTGAGCGCCGTGAGCGCATCGGTGGCACCTGGGATCTGTTCAAATACCCAGGCATTCGGTCTGACTCCGACATGTTCACCCTTGGCTACAGCTTCAAGCCCTGGACCCAGTCCAAGGTGCTGGCGGATGGCGCTTCCATCCGTGAGTACGTGGAAGACACGGCCAGGGAAAACGGAGTGACCCGACACATCCGCTTTGGCCGCAAGGTGATTAACGCCAACTGGTCCAGCGACGACAAGTGCTGGACCGTGGAAACCACCAATGAGCAAACTGGCGAGAAGGAACATTTCTCTGCCAACTTCCTGTTCTCCTGCACGGGTTACTACAACTACGATCAGGGTTACCGTCCGGATTTCCCCGGCGAGGAAACCTTCAAGGGCGAGATCATTCACCCGCAGCACTGGCCGGAAGATCTTCAGTACGAAGGCAAGAAAGTGGTAGTGATTGGCTCCGGCGCCACCGCCGTTACCCTGGTGCCTGCCATGGCCTCCAAAGGGGCGAAAGTGACCATGCTGCAGCGCTCGCCCACCTATGTGGCCACCGTGCCTGAAGTGGATCCCATTTCAGAAGGGCTGCGTCGTTTTCTGCCTGACATGGCGGTGTACCGTCTTGGGCGGGCGCGCAATATCGGTATCCAGCGGATGGTGTTCAAGCTGGCCAAGCAGCGTCCGAAACTGGTGCGTCGCGCCTTGTTGGCCGCTGCCCGACGTCAGCTGGGGGATGATTTTGACATGTCCCATTTCCGTCCCAGCTACAACCCCTGGGATGAGCGTCTCTGTGCGGTGCCCAATGGTGATCTGTTCAAGAGCCTGCGCAAGGGGGAATCCGAAGTGGTTACCGATCACATCGAGCGTTTCACCGAGAGCGGCATTTTGTTGAAGTCCGGCAAGGAGCTGGAGGCGGATATCATCATTACCGCCACCGGCCTGAACATCCAGATGCTGGGCGGCATTCAGGGGACGGTGGATGGCAAGCCGGTACATCCCAACGAGACCATGGTCTACAAGGGGTCGATGCTGAAGGATGTGCCCAACATGGCCATGATCTTCGGCTACACCAACTCCTCCTGGACCCTCAAGGCGGACCTGGTCTGTGAGTATGTCTGTCGTGTGCTGAACCATATGGACAAGACGGGCGCCCAGACCGTGATTCCGCGGGACAAGGAAGATTGCCAGGACGAGGGCAACTTCCTCGGCATGCAATCCGGTTATATCCAGCGCGCCAACAACGAATTGCCGCGCCAGGGTACCCGGGCGCCATGGCAGGTTGTGCAGAACTACTTCTACGATCTGCCGCGTCTGCGATACGGCAGCGTGGAAGATGATGTGCTGGAATTCAGTGATTACCAGCCGGTGAAAAAGAAAGGGCTGGTAGCGTCGCTGCTCGGGGCTTAACGCCGCGAGCTACCAGCTTCGAGCTGCGAGAAAAAACATAGGCCGCATCCGGAAACGGGTGCGGCCTTTTTTGTGATTCATCGCGGGTTAGAGGGAAAGCAGGCCACACCCGCTACCTCCCCAGGAGTGCAGATGCATGAGGCTGGTCACGTGGACGGGAGCTTATTGTGGGGGCCGGCTGGGCTGGACGAATTCGACGTTCGATTTGCCTTTCAGCGTTTTCCCGGTGGACGCAAGGCATTGATCAGTCGGCTGGGCAGGCCCGCCGAGCGTAGCAGTGGCTGCACGTGCATCAGGGTTTCATGAATGTCGTGGACATGGCTGTTGAGTAAATCCACATGGTCGGTAATGCCGTCGACGCGCACGGAGAGGTCGGCGACCTGATCAGGCAGTGCATCCATGCGCTCGATAATCCGCATGATGCGGTGGGCCATGATCAGGTATTCCAGCGCTGCGCGGATTACCGCCACGATAACCAGAAACGCAAGCGGTGCGATGAGCGCGGCAATGATGCCGGCCAGCATGGAAAACCAGAAGCAGATGCCGACGATGCCAACCACTACCACCAGCGCGCCCAGAATCAGCAACAGGTAAAACAGCGGCATCAGCTGCATGGTCAGATAGCGGTTAAAGCGCCAGTCCGCCAGGTTCGGGATGGGCCCTTGCGAGGCATTGGGGGTCGGGGAAGACGGGTTGGGAGTTTTCATCGCATCTGCCTGCCTGTGGTTAGCGCATCGTTGTCAGCTTGTGCTCGGTGTAACTGGCCAGCACGTCACCAAACACCTCGGTCAACTCTTCGAAGGTCTGCATGGGTTTTTCTTCACACAGATGGCGGACCACGGTGAACACACCGCCGTTGATATAGAAGTAGGCCACAGTGGGGATGTTGGGGAGCTTGAGCAGCTCCGGGTGGTGCATCAGATACTGGGTAAAAAAATCCATCAGTGCCCGGTTTACCGGCTCCTGATAGACCACCATGTCCATGGTAAAGGCGTGACGAGCGCACTTCAGATAGAGCTGGTTATTCTCTTCCAGGAAATCCCGAAACCTGAACAGCAACATTTTGATGGCGCTGCGAATATCCATCTGGACCAGCTCGGGGACCAGAGGCTTGATCATGGCCACGGTGTCGTCCACGAAGCGCACGCTGGCGGCATGAATGATGGCGTCCTTGTCCTCGAAGTATTCATACAGTGAGCCCACGCCAATCCCCGCCGTTTCAGCGATTTGGCGGGCGGTGATAGCGGCCGGGCCATGCTCGGCGATGGCCATCATGGTGGCCTGGATGATGGCATCCACGGTGGCTTTGGAGCGTTGTTGTTTGGGTTTTCTGGCCATGAGATATCCGAATTGAAACCGAACGAGCATTCGCTTTATCTTAACATTGTGCAATGTGACATTAATCCGCCTGCATGCGCAAGCGCGAATATCGGTTTAAGGGAGAGACAATCATGGCTTCCATCGATCTGGACAAAATGCTGGAAAAAATCAAAAGCACCCAGTGGGCCCTGTCGGATATTGACTGGGATGCGCCCGGTGCGGAGCTGATCACGGAAGAGCAGTGGCCCAAGCTAAAGGAATTCATGGCCGACCTGATGTGGATTGAACATGTAGGTGCGCGCGCCTTTGCCGCCTTGTCCAAAAAGGCGCCTACCGACACCCTGCGCGAAATCTACAGCTATTTCCATGCGGAAGAGCAGCGCCACGCCAATGCGGAAATGGCATTGATGCGTCGCTGGGGCATGCTGGACGGCGATGAGATTCCCGAGCCGAACGTGAACCTGCGCATCGTGATCGAGTGGCTGGACCGCTTTGCCGATGAAATGCCGGTGTATGTACTGGGCACGGTGGTACCCATGCTGGAAATCGCCCTGGACGGCGCCCTGTGCACCTTCCTGCTGGAAACCGTTGAGGATCCGGTGTGTCATCAGGCGTTTGAAAAGATCAATGATGATGAGTCCCGCCATCTGGGTGTGGGCTTTACCGTGATGGAAATGCAGGGCCGCAGTGCGTCCTACATCAAGATGGTACAGATGATGGCCCGGGTAATGGATCCCCGTCTGATCCTGGGTATCGCGTCCTATATGCCCTTGCTTAACAAGATGCGCGATAACGTGATTGCCATGGGTTTGCCGGAAGAAAAACTCTACAAGGCCATGCAGAAGTTCGAGCGCATCGGTGGGCGGACGGAAGAGGGCCGCCGCAACCCGTGGTTCCAGCTGATTAAGCAGCACGGTCGCTGGGTCACCAATCGCAGCAACAAGGCTTATCACGTACCGGTGGATGCGCTGGTCAAGATCACCGGTTTGGTGCCCCGTAAGGCCTTGCCCGCTGTTCCGTCATGGGTGAAAGAGCTCACTTACGAGCCCGTGGCTACCCGTTAATTACGGCTGAGTGGAAAGCAGGGCAGGGGGCTGAGGTAATCCGCCCCCTGCCCTGTCGTGAAAAGAGCAAGAGCGAATCCGTATGTCTGAATCAAGCAATGCAAAGAAAGCGTCAGCGGGCAAGAAAGCGCCGGCTCGCAGAAAGTCTGCCGCCAAGAAAGCTGCGACAGCAAGAAAAGCGGCTGCGCGCAAGGCCCCGGCCAAACGCGCTCCGGCAGTGACACCGGTGTCCGTATTGATTGTGGGGGCCGGTTTTGCCGGTCTGGGGATGGCCATTCGCCTCAAGCAGGCGGGTATTGACGATTTCGTTATTCTGGAGCGGGGTAACGCGGTGGGTGGCACCTGGCGTGACAACCAGTACCCGGGCGCTGCCTGTGACATCCCCTCGAATCTGTATTCCTATTCCTTCGCGCCGAATCCCAACTGGTCGCGAAGTTTTTCCGGTAGCCAGGAAATCCTCGACTACATCCATCATCTTGTCGCTGAGTTTGATCTGGAAAAACACATTCGTTTTGAAAAGAACGTGGCTGACCTGAGTTTTGATGAGAAGACAGGTGTCTGGACGGCGACGACGGACAAGAAAGAAAGGTTTGCCGGGCGGGCAGCGATCATGGCCCAGGGGCCGCTGTCCAACTGCAGTTTCCCGAACATTACCGGCATCGATGATTTTGCAGGCAAGAAGATTCACAGCGCACGCTGGGACCACGACTATGACTTTACCGGCAAGAATGTGGCGGTGATTGGCACAGGCGCCAGCGGCATCCAGATTATTCCCGAGCTGGTCAACGTGGCGAAGCATGTCAAAGTGTTCCAGCGGACGCCGGGATGGGTGTTGCCACGCCCGGATTTTTCCACGCCGGAATGGAACAAGCTGCTGTTCAAAAAACTGCCTGCCAGCCAGCAGGCCATGCGGAATCTGCTGTACTGGACGCACGAGAGTATGGCGCTGGCGGTGATCTGGAATTCGCCCCTGACCCGGATCGCTGAGCGGGTCGCGAAGTTGCATCTGCGCCGCCAGGTGAAAGACCGCTGGCTGCGCCGTCAGTTGACGCCGGACTTCACCATTGGCTGCAAGCGGGTGCTGGTGTCCAACGATTATTACCCGGCTTTGCAGAAAGACAATGCCAAGCTGATTACCTGGCCCATTGCCCGCATCAGCGAGAAAGGCGTGCGCACGGTGGAAGGTATTGAGCACCAGGTGGACTGCATCGTGTTTGCCACCGGCTTTGATGTCAGTAACAGTGGTACCCCGTTCCCGGTGAAAGGGCGTGGTGGCCGCGTGCTGGGTGAGCAATGGAAAGGCGGTGCCCAGGCCTACAAGAGTATCAATGTCGCCGGCTTCCCCAATCTGTTCATGACCTTCGGACCAAACTCCGGGCCTGGCCATAATTCGGCGCTGGTCTATATGGAGTCGCAGCTTGAGTATGCCCTGAAAGGAATTCGCAAGATTATCGGGGAAAACCTGAAGGTGCTGGACGTCAAAGAAGAAGTGCAGCAGCGCTACAACAAGAGTATTCAGAAACGTCTGGCAAAGACCAACTGGAATTCCGGCTGCAAGAGCTGGTACCTCACTGAAGACGGTTTCAATGCCACCATGTACCCGGGGTTTGCTACCCAGTACGCGGCACAGATGGCGGACTTCAGAGAGGACGATTACGAAACCGCCTGATGTGAATCAGGCTTGGTTTTGTCCGGTGAACGCGGGTCTGAGAAGGCCCGCGTTTTTTTATGTCCCCGCCCAAATGAGCAACGGCATTGCCTTGAGAATGTCTGCAGCATGAAGTGCTTCCCGTCGCCATAAAACCGTCAAACTTCCGTCGTGCTGGTGCAACACTTCACAAGTAATACTGTCGCGCATCTTTTCCGGTCCGAACATCAGCACACAAGTGGGGATAACCATGCGACGTATTGCGACACTAGGGGGCTGCCTGGTGATGGCGGCTGCTCTCACCGCCTGCGGCGGCGACTCGAACGATGACAGCACTGACAGCGGTGCCAGCGCCAGCGTCAAGCTGAACTGGCTGGGTAGCTACAAGACCGGCATTTTCGATGCTTCTGCGGCCGAAATTCCTGCCTATGATGCCGCCAGCCAGCGCCTGTTTGTGGTCAATGCCGAAGCCGGTGAACTGGACGTATTGGATCTGAGCGATCCTGCTACGCCGGTGAAAGTTGACAGTATCAGTGTAGGCGCCATTGCTGCCGGTGCAGAAGTGAACAGCGTGGCGGTACAGAATGGTCTGGTGGCCATTGCGGTTGAAGCCGATCCCAAAACCGATAACGGGTATGTGGCGATCTATCAGGCATCAGACCTGAGTCTGGTCAACAGCATCCAGGTAGGTGCCCAGCCGGACATGATTACCTTTACCCCCAATGGTGAGTCGGTCATGACTGCCAACGAAGGTGAGCCCAGCGATGATTACAGTGTGGATCCGGAAGGATCCATCAGCATCGTGGATATTCGCGATCTGGAAAACCTGAGCGTTGCCACCGCCGATTTCACTGCCTTCAACGCCCAGGCTGATGCCCTCAAGGCGGAGGGTGTGCGCATTTATGGCCCCAATGCCAGCGTGGCCCAGGATCTGGAGCCGGAATACATTGCGGTGTCCGCCGATGGCACAACCGCCTGGGTGGCGCTGCAGGAAAACAATGCACTGGCCAAACTGGATGTGGCCAGTGCCACGGTGACCGATGTGCTGCCGCTGGGTGAAATCGACCGCAGTGTTGAAGGCTTTGGTATCGATGCCAGCGATGATGATGAAATCATCAATATCAAGACCTGGCCTGGTGTGGTTGGTCTCTACCAGCCGGATGCCATTCATGCCTATACAGCGGGTGGCAATACCTATCTGGTCACCGCCAATGAAGGGGATGCCCGCGCCTGGGGTGAAGACAATGATGCCTACTGGGGTGAGGAAGCGGATGATTCCGTGACGCCGCCGGTGCTTTGTGAGCCGGATGCCAGCCAGGGCTTCGTGGAGGAATGGCGCGTCAAGCACCTGGTGCATGCCAGCGGCTTTGATCGTCGTTGTGGCGATGACATGCCTCCGCAGCTACGCGATCTGGCTGCCGGCGCGCTGCTGGATCCCGCCGTGTTCAACTACTGCGGCGCTACCGCAGGGGATCCCGGTGACTGCCGCGAAGACGATGTGCTGGGCCGCCTGAACATTACCTGGACGGCTGGATACAAGACCGATGCATCCGGTAACCCGGTGATGTACACCGATGCCGGTGTGCAAGATGCTGGCGGTGACCGCATCATGTACGAAAAGCTGTACAGCTACGGCGGTCGTTCCTTCTCCGTGAGGGACGAAAATGGCGGGCTGGTATTCGACAGCGGCGATGCCATCGAGCAGTTCCTGGCAAGCGCCGACTGCATGCTGGGTGTGGATCGTTCCATTGCCTGTGCGGACTACTTCAATACCGGCCATGACGAAGGGGATTCCCTGGACAGCCGCAGCGATGCCAAAGGGCCGGAACCGGAAGGGCTGACCATCGGCCAGATCGGCGAACAGACCTTCCTGTTCCTGGGGCTGGAGCGCATGGGCGGTATTCTGGTTTATGATATTACCAACCCGGAATCGCCGGTGTTCCAGGACTACCTGAACAGTCGCAATACCTGGGATGTGGATCCAGACGCGGGCAACCTGGATGGCTATGGGGATCTGGGTCCGGAAGGTCTGGTCTTTATCAGCGGGGAAGATTCACCCACTGGTGAGCCGCTGTTGGTGGTCGGTCACGAAGTGAGTGGCTCCACCGCCGTTTACGAAGTCCAGGTGTCAAACGAGTAAGACGCTGAATCTACTCCGACGCAGTGGGAGCTTCTTGCTCGGTAGCGGATTGGCAGGGAAGCCGGTTGGTCGGACGTCAGAGGTCTGACGTCCGACGCGCAACCCAAACCTGCCGTACGAGGTACCCCCTAATCCGCCTATCCGGGAATGCTGCAGTGACCGGGCGAGGGCCGCTGTGGGCGCTGTGTTTCCACTGGGATGCTTGTGACTTGGTTTTCAGCCTTTAGCATCAGACGTCCGACGTCCGAGCATTATTTTTGTATCACGATTTAGCCTTCTGCTTTGCCTCAAACGCGGCCATCTGTTCGTCTGTTGCCGGCGCCTGAAACTTGTCTTTCCATTCACTGTACGGCATGCCGTACACCCACTCGCGGGCCTGCTCGTAATCCAGTTCCACATCCCGCTCGTTGGCGGCAGCGGACAACCACTTTGACAGGCAGTTGCGACAGAAGTCCGCCAGAATCATCAGGTCGATGTTCTGTACTTCCTTGTGTTCATCCAGATGCTGCAACAGGCGCCGAAAGGCGGCCGCTTCCAGTTCGGTTTTGGTGTTCTGGTCGATGTCGGTCATGGAATTCTCCTTTTCGCATAGCCAGATTCGAAGCCGCTGTAGGAGTTCCCTTCCAGGGGACGAACCCGGCGCTTGTTCAAATTCGAAAGCGCTTAACGCTAGCCTGTGTGCTGAATAACAATTGGCCTTTTAATCGCCTGTCGGCGATGGTCGTGCTGCGCACGATTCGTCCCCTGGAAGGGAACTCCTACAGTAACGTCAGCTGTCCATATCAATGCTGCGCAGATAATCGTCGTAGTTACCGCTGAAGTCACGAACCCCGTCCGGGGTGATTTCCAGAATCCGGGTGGCCAGGGAACTGACAAACTCCCGATCATGACTGACGAAGATCAGGGTGCCGGGATAGTTTTCCAGCGCCAGATTGAGCGCTTCAATGGATTCCATGTCCAGGTGGTTGGTGGGCTCATCCAGCAGCAGCACATTGGGTTTGGTCAGGGTCAGCTTGCCGAACAGCATGCGTCCCTGCTCACCACCGGAGATGACCTTGACGGATTTCTTCACTTCGTCGTTGGAGAACAGCATGCGACCCAGTGCGGCACGCACGGCCTGCTCGCCATCAGCAGTCCACTGGGCCATCCAGTCGAACAGGATCATGTCTTCTTCAAAGTCGTGGCTGTGATCCTGGGCAAAGTAGCCCAGCTCTGCGGCTTCCGCCCATTTGACGGTGCCGCTGTCAGCCGCTAGATCACCGGCCAGGCACCGCAGCAAGGAAGTTTTACCAATGCCGTTGGGACCGATGATGGCCACCCGTTCGCCAGCTTCAATTTGCAGATTCAGATCCTTGAACAGGGTCAGGTCGTCAAACCCTTTTGTCAGGCCGTCAAGAGTGACTGCCTGACGATGCAGTTTCTTGGTCTGGTCAAAACGGATGTACGGGCTCACCCGGCTGGAGGGTTTCACCTCTTCCAGCTGAATCTTGTCGATCTGCTTGGCGCGGCTGGTGGCCTGCTTGGCCTTGGAGGCATTGGCCGAGAAGCGACTGACGAAGCTTTGCAGCTCGGCAATTTCTTTCTTCTTCTTGGCGTTGTCTGAGTACAGACGCTCACGGGCCGCCGTGGCGGCAGTCATGTACTCGTCGTAGTTGCCGGGGAACAGACGCAGTTCACCGTAGTCCAGATCCGCCATGTGCGTGCATACGCTGTTAAGGAAGTGGCGGTCGTGGGAGATGATGATCATGGTGCTCGAGCGGGCCACCAGGATCTCCTCCAGCCAGCGGATAGTGTGGATGTCCAGGTGGTTGGTCGGTTCGTCCAGCAGCAGTACATCCGGGTCAGAGAACAGGGCCTGTGCCAGCAGCACCCGCAATTTCCAGCCGGGGGCAACGGCGGTCATGGGCCCGGCGTGCTGTTCCTCGGGAATGCCCAGCCCCAACAGCAATTCACCGGCACGGGCTTCGGCGGTATAGCCGTCCATTTCGGCGAATTCCATTTCCAGTTCCGCCACCCGCATGCCGTCTTCTTCGCTCATCTCCGCCTGGCTGTAGATGCGATCGCGCTCCGCCTTGACGCGGGCCAGCTCGGTATGGCCCATGATCACGGTATCCAGCACCGTGTGTTCCTCGAAGGCGAACTGATCCTGGCGCAGCTTGCCCATACGGTCATTGGGGTCGAGCATCACCTGCCCGTTGCTGGGTTGCAGTTCGCCCCCGAGGATTTTCATGAAGGTGGATTTGCCGCAGCCGTTGGCGCCAATCAGGCCGTAGCGGTTGCCGTTGCCGAACTTGACGGAGACGTTTTCAAACAGCGGCTTGGCACCGAACTGCATGGTGATGTTGGCGGTAGAGATCAAGGGTCTGTCCTGTACGAAGAAGCGGCTCGGCGGCGAATCGGCGCGAGCGAGGTGAAAAGTGGCGGCATTGTACCGTTTCATGTCGTAAAGCGCAGTCCCGCCGGGCAGTTGGGGCCAGATAGACGGCGACAACTCGACTTGCCGCGGCGCGGGAGTATCATTGCCCTCCTGTTTACCTGACCAGGATCATGCCATGTTCGAACTGACCGTTACTCCGCGCTTCTATGAGACCGATGCCTTTGGCCATGTGAACAACACGGTGGTCACCGGTTGGTTCGAGACCGGCCGGACACCGCTGTTCGAACTGTTTGCGGCCGGACATGACAAACCTGCAGAACTACCGTTGATCCTGGCCAGGGTGGAGGTGGATTTCGTTGGTCAGATCTACTACGGCAGTGACGTCCTGCTGCGCACCGGTATCGAGCGCATTGGCAACAGCTCTTTCATTGTCGCCCAGCAGGCCTGGCAGAAGGGCAAACTGGTGGCGCGGGGAAAAGCCGTGCAGGTCTATTTCGAGCATGACAAACAGGCGTCGGCGCCGATTCCGGCGCGGTTCCGGGAAGAGCTGGAACGGAATCTGGGCGCGTTGCCGGAGTAAAAGCAGCTGCGAGCTTTGAGCTACGAGCTGCGAGGAAAGTCAAAAGCCCGGGGAGTGCGGTCGGAAGTCTGAGGTCGGACGACGGACGCGACAAGCAAAACGATATTGGGCCAGATCTGGAGCGGGTCTTGGGTTTGGCGTCAGTCGTTCGACTTCCGGCGTCAGACCACGGTCATTACACCAGCATCATGGCGTCTTGACGTTATCTCGTTACACTAGTGGCTCGTTCAAGCATCTACCTCAGTGAGAGAACCGGATGGCCTACAAGGGACAACCCAATTTCGACCATCGTCAGCCTCGCCGTATTGGCGTGCTGATCACCAACCTTGGCACCCCGGATGCCCCTGAGACGGGCGCCCTGCGTCGCTACTTGCGCGAGTTTCTGTCGGACCCCCGGGTGGTAGAGGTGCCGCGTTTACTCTGGTTCTTCATTCTCAATCTGGTGATTCTGGTGATCCGCCCGCCGCGTTCCGCCCATGCCTACAAGACGGTATGGACCGAGGAAGGGTCACCGTTACTGGTGCACAGCCAAAACCAGCTGGCAGGTATCCGTGAACGATTGAAACAGCAGTACGGCGAAGATGTGGTGGTCAAGTTGGGCATGCGCTACGGCAATCCCTCCATCCCAAGCCAGCTGCAGGAAATGGAAGACGAAGGGGTGCGCCAGTTGCTGGTGCTGCCGCTCTACCCGCAATATTCCGGATCCACCAACGGCTCCACTTTCGATGCGCTGGCCAAGGATTTCATGCAACGGCGCTGGCTGCCGGACCTGCGCTTTATCAGTCACTACCCGGATTACCCGCCGTACATCCAGGCCATGGCCGATCACATCCGCGTCTTCCGGGAACAGCACGGCAGTGCCGACAAGCTGGTCTTCAGCTACCACGGTGTCCCCAAGCGCTATCTACTCAATGGCGATCCGTACTTCTGCGAGTGTCACAAGACCTCGCGGCTGCTGGCAGAGGCATTGGGGTTGCATGAGGACCAGTGGATGACCACCTTCCAGTCCCGTTTCGGTCGTGAGGAATGGCTGCAGCCCTACATGGACGCCACCATGAAGGCGTTGCCCGGAAAGGGTGTGAAATCCGTGCAAGTGTTCTGCCCGGGCTTTTCTGCTGACTGCCTGGAAACCATCGAGGAAATCGATGTGGAAAATCGCGGTTACTTCGAGGAAGCCGGCGGCGAGTCCTTTGCTTATATCCCCGCCCTGAATGCAGAGCCGGTGCACCTGGATGCCCTGACACAGCTGATTGAAGATAACCTGCAAGGCTGGGAGCCGGAGGATAATCACGTCGCCACCCTCGAGGCGCGCTCAGCCCGGGCGGATGCTCTCAGGTAAATCCCATGTCGCTTTCAGGACGCCCGCTTTATGCGGGCGTTTTGCTATGGGCATCCCCCAAATTGGGGATGTGCAGGCAATTTGAAGTGGTTAGGGTGATGCTGAGGGAATAAAAAGGAACCTGGGGTGATCGGGGACATGGATCTGACCGAGGTGATGGATGCGATCTATTTTGCGTCTCACCAAAAGCATGGATGGCAGGATTGTCTGGATCTGCTCAGTGAGATTAGCGGCGCCGAAGCCGCGCAGTTGTTGGTGGTGAGTGGGGGCCGCGGTCAGCTTGTGGCAGGTTATCAGGGCCGCGCTGGGGCTGTGCAAGGGTGTGGGGATGCAGGTGATGACTCTCCTGCGTTGATATCCTGGAGTACCCGGCACGAGATAGACGGGACCCTGGTGGACCTGATTGTGCAGCGGCAGGCGGAGCACGGTGACTTTGCCAGCACGGAAAAACGCCTGCTTGGCGACCTGATGCCCCATATTGCCCGGGCCATGCGTCAGGAAGAGGTGTTCAGGCTGCTTAACGATCGCCAGACGGCGGTCCACCGGCAGAAGCAGGGTGCCATGCTGCTGCTTGATGGCCAGCACAATGTGGTGTTCCTCTCCGCGGAGGCGGAATCCCTGTTGTCACGTACAGAGGCGGCGAAGCTGGACGCTGGTCGTTTGCGGTTGACCCAGCGCAGCAAGCAGGCAGAACTGGAGGCCTTGATTCAAGGCTGCTTCGAGAGCCGGACTACCGGCATGGTCAGCCTCAAAGACGGGGAGCAGAACATCAGCCGGCTACTGGTCAGTACTGTGCAGCCCCGCGATAACAAGTTGTTCCTGTCCCATGGTCTGGTGGCGGTCTTTATGGTGGGTGCCCAGTGTGAGGAAAATTCCCAGGAAGCGGTAATCGGCCAGTGGCTGGGACTGACAGAATCGGAATCACGGATAGCCAGCCTGATTGCGCAAGGGCGACGCCCGGGGGATATCGCCGGTGAGATCGATCTGTCCGTGCATACGGTGCGGCATCATGTGAAGAATATCTATCGAAAAACGGGAGCACACTCCCAGTCTCAGCTGACCGCACTGGTGCTAAATCTGCCAGCGTGAGACATAAACGCAGGACGTGGTTGTTGTGGGTAATATTGATACCCAGGGGTTGATAACAAGAGGCTAACATCATGTTTGCTGGCAAGGGGCTGGATACGTTACTGGATGCCCTGTACCACGCCCCCTATGAAGCATCAGGGTGGCAGGAATTTCTGAACCGGATGGTGAGCCTGTCCGGCAGTCGCTCGGCGCGGATTCTGGTGATGAATCAGGACGCTGACGAAGTGTTCAATGGTGTGCAGGTCAACACCGATGCCTCTGCTCACAAGGCGTTTGTTGAGCATTATGTGAATCTCTGCCCCTGGCGGCCCGGATTGGCGACACTGCCACCGGGACAGTTTTATTCCTCTTTTCTGGATGGTATCTGCGACCAGAAAACTTTCTACCGTTCTGAATTCTTCAATGATTGGGCTCGCCATCTGGATATCCACCACGGGGCCAGCGGTACGGTCTGGCAGCATGATGGCCAGACCATCCAGATGTTCATGCAGCGCACCGGCGGGCAAGGCCATTTCACCCGTGCCGAAACCAATGCCTTAAATGCCCTTGCGCCGCACATTCGCCGGGCGTTGCGGCTGGAAGCCATCATGCACCAGCGCAAGCAACAGCAGGAATACCTGGAGCAGCAGGGTCGCTTCAGTGCCATGCTGCTGGTCAATGTGCGGGGCGAGGTAGTGTATGGGTCAGAGTCGGCCTGGCAGATGGTGCGGGAAGAAACCAACATCCGAATCCATGCCCGCAAACTGCGCCTGGTAGAGAAGGCCGGGCAGGAAAAACTGTACAGGCTGCTCTCGGCCTCTTTTGACAGCAGCAACCGCCATGCTCCCGTGACCGGCGGCGTGGTGCCAGTGTGGCGCCCTGGTCGCACGCCATTGTTGATGCAGGTCATCCCGTTGCATCCGGATGCTGACAGCAAGCTGATGCCGATCCCTGCCCATGCTGCTATCTATCTGGTGGATGGGGAAGCGGAAACGCAGATGGATCTGGACAAGCTGGCATCACTGCTGGATCTGACCCACGCCGAAGCCCGGGTGGCGTCTCTGGTGGCCCAGGGTGAAAAGCCGGCGGACATTGCCCTATGCTGTGGCGTTTCCATTCACACCATACGCAGCCAGATCAAGAGCATCTTCCTCAAAACCGACATATCCAGCCAGGCACAGCTGACCAGACTGGTGCGGGCGCTGCCGGTGCGGCGCCAGGTTTCCCTTCCCCGAGCGCCCTTTCTGCTTTTCAGCGCGGGCTAACTTTCGTTTTGCTTTCCTTGGAAGGTTTTGCGTTTATGGCTTGTCCGGTTAGTGATTACTCATCCCCAATTTTGGGGATGTGGAATTTTTCCAGCATGGCTACCTTTCTTTGAGTGAATGAATGGCAGGGCGACAGACACTGCCGTTGGTGAAACTCGAATGAGGGTAGGGGAAATGACGACAAAGAGCCGGTTTATACGAAGCGCGTTGGCAATAGGTGTGGCGGCGGCGTTGTCCGCCTGTGGTGGTGGCGGAAGCAGCAGTGCGCCCGCCGACAATGGTGGCAACAGCTCCGGGATGAAAATGTCCGGAGCCGCCGTGAAAGGGCCGCTGGCCAATGCTCCCGTTACCGCCTATCGAATTGATGTGGCGGCTGAAAATTTGCAGGGAGCCAACGTTGGAGAAACGCGCACTAATCAGCAGGCAGCCATTGAAGGCCTGACATTGAAGCCAGTGGAGGCGCCTTTCCTGTTAGTGATTACCGTCGATGGCGAAACCACGGATCTTTCCTCCGATGATGGTAATGCCGCTATGCAGACGCTGAAAACCATTGTGACCCGGTCGCAATTGAGTGGTAATCAGCCGGTTTATGCGACGCCGATGACCTCAATGGTGGTAGAGCTGTTGAGCAATAAAGCGCTCAACACAGAAAACTTCGATAACGAGCTTGCTGCGGCGCAGGCGCAAGTCGCTACCACGCTGGGGTTTGGTATCGATCCAGCCCTGAATCTGTTTGAAACACCGCCTCTCTACGTGGAAGGCATGGAGGAGGCGGATTACTCCTCCGTCGTGAAATATCGCATGGCGAATGAAGCGCTGGTTGCCGTAGCTACCGGGATTGGGGGTAGAACCAGTACGCCGGCGTCCTCCGATGAGGTTATCGCCATGCTGGCAGAAGACGCCAGCGATGGAATTGTAGATGGGGAAGTTGATGGCGCTCCTATCTCCGGGTTTTCCGGTACCAATGTGGTGGATGATCTGAGCCAGGACCTGAGCGTGGTTAAAGTGCCGGGCACCGATACTCTGATCAGTGATCTGGAAACCCTGCTGGAAGCTGAAACAGAACAAACCGGAGTCGAGGTGGATCCCCCCGAGGATCTGGATGAAACCGTGGAAAACCCAGATCTGGAAGCGGATAGCGACCTGGATGGCCACCTTGACAGCGCAGACAACTGCCCTGCCATCGCCAACCCGAACCAGGAAGATGAGGATGCCGATGGTACAGGTGATGCCTGTGACCGGGACATGGACAACGATGAAATCCTGGATCATGAAGACAACTGCCCGGAAACGCCGAATTTCAACCAGGCGGATGGTGATAACGATGGCATCGGCGATGCCTGTGATCTGGACGCCGATAACGATGGAATTGTGGATGCCGAAGATAATTGCCCGGCAATCCCCAATGCCAGTCAGTTGGACACCGACAGCGATGGCCAGGGTGATGTGTGTGACAGTGACGATGATGGGGACGGCGTTGCCGACACCTCGGACAACTGCCGTCTGACTCCCAATGCCAGTCAGACCGACGAAAACAGCAATGGCACAGGGGATGCCTGCGAGCAGGATACCGATGAGGACGGCGTGATCGATGATCTGGATAATGCCCCTCTTATCCCGAATCCAGGCCAGGAAGATTTTGATAATGATGGCGTCGGTGATGTGGCCGACCCGGACATTGATGGAGACGGCCTGCCGAACGGTCAGGATCCGAATGATTTTGATACTGACTCGGATAATGATGGTATTGAGGACGGTATAGATCCGGCTCCTTCCAATAGCACCACCACACTGAACCTGACAATTACCGAGACACTGTCAGCCTATACACCAGGTGAAGAGCTGACCTACTACCATGACCCGGAGAATGACCCCACTAACCGGGCCATCATGCAGTGCCATATTGATGGTCAGATCGGTGATTCCGAAAGTTTTGATGAAACATGGCGCCTTTATGCAGACAGTGGAAATTTCACTATCGATGGTGAAAGTGCAGGGAGTTACGACAAGGTTGACCGTTCTATTTCAACCAGCGGCGCGGACCCCAAGGAAGTGATTTACCAAGGGTGCAATGGGGTTGGTGACTGCGTTACCCAGTGGGCCGAAGTGGAATTTGAGTGGAATGCAACCTATCACCCAGGAGAATCCCCCAAGATCACAGGCTCGATTGATGTCACCGAAACCTGGACGTGGGACCTCAACAGCGAAGAAAGTGTTTGCCATTACACCCTGAACTTTACGGCAGACTGAGGAAGCCAATAACCCATCGTGATCCCGGGCCAGGCCCGGGATCTCCTTCCGCTGGAAAGGCGTTTGGAATGGCTGCGATGGGGTGAGAGAGACTCCGGGGTGAGCTCGGAGTGACAAAGGAATAGCAAAAAAAGACGATTTACCGGGCGCCGCCTCAGGATGGCATCAAGGGCTTTGTTTTTTATCAGGTGGATTTTTTCTGGTTTGTTATGTGGGGGTAGGTGATATTTTTTCTGGTAATAAAAAATCATGCCTTGCTTTTGTGCTTTCTGTTGTCGCTTTAATGGTTGGTGGGTGTACAGGGTTTAAGCCTGAGGAAATTTCTGGTGACTTTGGCTTGATTGAAAGTAAAGCAAAGGTGGCGGTATTGAGGGATGCCGGGCATAGAAAAACTTTATGGGAGTCATACTTTGCAGACTCTATATCGAAATCTGAAAAGAAAAGCCGTATTGATGATGCAAAGCTGTATACATATAAAGGAAGAGAAAGTGAGGAAGTGTATAATTTTTTGACAGAAAATAAAGACGACGATAAGCCCAGGCAGCCACTGGTAAATGTTCTTAGGGATTCACTGAGAAGAGCTGGTGTAGATGTGGTTGATGAAGGCCAGATGATGCGTCATGACGTTTATGGCTATTCCTATCTGAGCCGTGATCAGCTTGGCAGGGTAGACTTTGTTTTGGTTTCGCATGGATTCGAAGTGAGTCGAAAGGAGGATTTTGGCCCTGATGACTCTGCAATAAAAGTTCTGCTCTCTTCTGCTATGTTTATGTATTCCCTTGGTCAGCTTCCGGTTGGGTGTGACGATATAGATGTGAGGGCGAATTTTAATCTTTATGACGTGGATGATTTGGAAAATCCTATTGATGAAGTTTCTATTTCAGTTCCTGGGCGGAAATGCGGTTCGGATGCATGGCTGGGGATGCCAGATGCAAATGATAAGAATGGGCTAAATAACGCAATTAAGTTGCTTGCCGAAAAAGAAGTTAGGCATCTTGGGGCGATGCCTCATTGGGCTGAAATGGATGCGTATTTAGCTAATAAAAAGCAGGAAATAGAGGAAAACGAAAGAATAAAAAGAGAGGCTGCTGAACGTAGTCGCCAGCAGGAAATTGCCCAAAAAAGAGTCAAGGCCAAAAAGCAGGCTATCAGTTCCTATGTTGCCTTCCGCCCTGATCTTAGTCAGGCGCTGGATGAAGTGGTGCAAATCGGCGCAGAAAGAAAAGCTGTTGATTCGTTCATCAGGGAAAACGGGTTCGGTCGCTTATGCGAAACCGGAAGCAATAACAGTTTCTATCAATCTAAAGCCTGTTTGTCGGAATGGAAGGTTGTCAGGAGGCAGGCGTCAAGCCATTACTCCAGCCTGGATTCCACTTACAAAAAACAGCGGGACTGGTTTGCCGGTGTCTTTGGCCAGAATGCCCGTCTGGTTGCAACGATCGTTGATGACCGTGTCGCCAGTACTCCGTCAGACAAGAAGGTAGAACAACAATACGCACCCATCGAGCAGCAGCTCATTCGTATCACGGAATCGGAAGCCCGCGCCGAACGCGCGGAATCACGGCGTCGTGAGCAGCAACAGATTGCGGACCTCATGAATCACATTCAGAACACGTTCGATAGGACGAATCGCATGTTGGACCGCAATATGGCGCAAACCCAGCAGGTCATTCAGCAGGCGTATGCGATGCAGCAGATGCGTAATGTCAGAGCCGGTTCTGGTTATCAGGCGACTACTGCCCCGGCAATGCGAGAGTTGAACAAGAAGTTGGAAGGGATTGACCGTTCGTTTGATACCTCGGCCAGCAGTGGTTCTGGTGGCATGAAATCCGGTGGTGTCGCGACAGCGGGGGCTGGTTCTTCAGGGAAGTCTGCCTACCGGGTGTGTGGCGGTCCCGCTACTGTTCCGGCAATGAACCAAGTGTTTGATGTCCGTGGCCTCAATGGCGGTAAGGCAAGCCCGGATTATCAGTGTCCGGCGGGGGGCAAGCCTGTCATGGCGGGAGCCTATAATCTGGACACGGGAAATATTAGTTGGTTGAGCCGGCCGCCGACGTACAAGCAAGAGCCCGTTCGAGGTGAGAATGGTCGGCCGAATGGTGCCCGTGTTTCTTGGGATGCCTACCGTTACGAGTGTCTGTGTAGTAATAGCGGCGCAGGGACTCAGGCTGGGGGTTATCAACAGTAGAAGCAGTATATTCTCTTCCTGTTGAAGAAAATCAACGTCCTCCCAGGCCCTCGCTCCATTGGCAGAGCGCTCGGGAAGACGGTGAAATCGGGAGGAGATCCGGATCAAGTTCGGGATGGCTAAGAATTATTGGCTGCTTTATTTATCGCAATAATGCTCCCAGCAGCTTGCTTATGACGTCCCTCTGCCGTGAGCAACTGGTTTTGAGAGCAATCTGTTTGATCTGTGTACGTGCAGTGGCGCCCCCGCGACCCAGCTGCTCGGGGATGGTCTGCAAATTCAGTTCGGCCACCAGTTTTCGCAGACCTGGGTTCCGGGCCGAGTCAGATCGAAACAGAGCAGCTCTGCCAGTACGCCATTGTGGTCCGGATTTTTCTCTGTGCCCTCTGTGGCAAACCCGTGCTCGTCAGGTCGTCAGCTGCCGAATCAGCTCGTCGGTGAATTCGGTGGTGCTGGCGCGGCCGCCCAGATCGGGGGTGACCACTTCGCCGGCGCCGACCACCTGGCGGACCGTGCGGCGCAATTGTTTCGCCTTGTCGTGCAGTTCCATGTAATCGAGCATCATGGCCCCGGCCAGCATGATGGCGGTGGGGTTGGCGATGCCTTTGCCGGCGATGTCCGGGGCGCTGCCATGGACGGCTTCGAACAGGCCGCCGTGTTCGCCGATGTTGGCTCCGGGCGCCACACCCAGACCGCCGATCAGACCGGCACACAGGTCGGAGAGAATGTCGCCGAACAGGTTGGTGGTGACGATCACATCAAAGCGGTGCGGGTTCATGGCCAGTTGCATGGCGGTGGCATCCACAATCATTTCCTCGTGCTCCAGCTGCGGATAGTCCTCTCGTACTTTTCGCGCCACATCCAGAAACAGGCCGGAAGTGGACTTCATGATATTGGCCTTGTGCACTACGGTGACTTTCTTGCGGCCCTGCTTCACGGCGGTTTCGTAGGCGAAACGCAGCAGCCGCTCGGATTCAGTACGGGTGATGCGGCTGCGCAGCTCAGCGGTTTCGCCGTCTTCGCTGACGGTTTGCCCCAGCCCGGAATAGATCCCTTCGATATTCTCGCGGATGGTCATGATATCCACGTTGTCATAGCGGGATTTCACCCCGGGAATGGACAGGGCCGGGCGTACATTGGCAAACAGGTCGAAAGTCTTGCGCAGGGTCACGTTCACTGAGGTGAAGCCGCCGCCCACCGGGGTGGTGATGGGGCCTTTCAGGGCCAGACGGTTGCGTTTGAGCGTGGCCAGGGTGTCTTCCGGTACCAGGTCCAGCCCCTGGTCCAGGGCAGTCTGACCGGCGATGGCGTATTCAAATTCCAGACCGCAATCCAGGGCTTTCAGTACGCGTACCGTGGCATCCACAATGTCCGGGCCAATACCATCACCGGGGATTACGGTAACTGTGTTGTCGTTCATACTGCCTCCTGAATAGCCAATCTGGATGGGGGTGTCACTGGAGAGCCCATTTTGCCCGCTAAGACAGGCAAAATGAATGCCGACCTAAGTCGCATCGCCCATGCTCTGTCGGTGACTGATCACCATGACTGCTGCCCGAGACAGAATAATGAAACCCTTGTTGTTGCTGCTGATGTTGATGGCATCATCTCTGGCCCGGAGTCAGGACATGGCCGCTTATCTTGCGCAGCCAGAGCCGGACTTTACCTGGCAGCATTACTACAGTGATGAGGGCGTGTTGGCCGATCACCATTTCCTGCGTGTGACCTCCCAGCGCTGGCTTGATGAAGATCAGGTGGATCGTTCGCTGTGGCACCATGAGGTGACGGTGTCTGTACCCCGGTCTGTGGCCTGTCCGGGGCGAGAGCGGGATGATCGAACGGCGCTGGTGTTGATCTCTGGCGGGGATCGCCCGGACGTTCCTGCCCGCACGTCGCCGGGCAGTATGGCCACCGGACTTGCGTTGTTGTTTTGTCGGCCTGTGGTGGATGTGCGACAGGTGCCCAACCAGCCATTGCAGTTTATCGGCGAGACGACACCGCGACGGGAAGACAGCCTGCTGGCCCGCTCCATGACGCTGGCGGTGGCGAACCCGGACGGGGAGTGGCCGCTGCACAATGCCATGGTCAAGACAGTAATCCGTTCGCTGGATGCGGTGCAGGCCTTCAGTCTGGAACAGAGTGGTCTCGGTGCCATTGACGATTTCGCCCTGCTGGGCTCATCCAAGCGTGGCTGGACGGCCTGGCTGGTGGCTGCCCATGATCCTCGTATTCGTGCCCTGATTCCGGTGTCCATCGACATGTTGAATCTGGGCAAGCAGTTTGATCATCAATATTCGAGCTATGGTGTCTACACCCCGGCGCTGAACGCGTTCAGTGCTGAAGGTATCGACTGCCTGATCCGGACCATGGCGGGCAAGGCCATGCTCAATCAGGTGGACCCTTACGCCTGGCGTGACCAGCTCACCCTGCCCAAGTTGATAATCAATGCCTCCGGCGATCCCTATTTTGTCAGCGACAGTTGGCGTTTCTATTACCCGAATCTGGCTGGCAGCAACTGGTTGCGCTATACCCCGAACACCGGCCATTCCCAGGGGGACGGGTTTGATCGTCTTACCCGACTGGCCCAGGTGGCCAACTGGCTGGATCAGATTCTTGCCGGTGAAACGCCGCCATCAGTGACGTCAAAGCTTGCCGGGCAAGTGCTGGAAGTGATCCCCAGCGAGACGCCTCGCGAGGTAGTGCTGTGGCAGGCTCACAATTCGCAAACACGGGATTTTCGTCTTGCTACCTTGGGAGCCAACTGGATGCCCAGTGTGTTGAAGCCAGATGACGACGGTATCTATCGGGTGACGCTCGACACGCCGCAACAAGGTTACCGGGGCTGGTTTGTTGAAGTTCGCTTCGGTGGTTGGCTGGGTATGCAGCAGCAAATTTATACCAGTGGAGTGCATGTGCGCCCGGATGCCATGCCTTATTCGCCGCGCCGTTGCGCTTCACCCCGCAGCGAAGCGGATTCATGACATAATGAGCTGCGCAAGTTGATCAGGGAGAAGCAAGTGAGTGCTGTCATTTCCGTGACGGATCTGAACAAGATCTATGAGTCCGGCTTTCAGGCCCTGAAGGGGGTGAACCTGGATATCCAGGCCGGTGAAATTTTTGCCTTGCTGGGCCCCAACGGGGCCGGCAAGACCACCCTGATCAGCATTATTTGCGGCATCGTCAATCCATCCAGTGGCACGGTATTGGCGGACGGCCATGACATCATCAAGGAATTCCGCGCGGCACGAAGCGCCATTGGTCTGGTGCCCCAGGAACTGTCCACCGATGCGTTCGAAACCGTGTGGGGCACGGTGAGCTTCAGCCGAGGCTTGTTCGGCAAGCCTCGCAATGATGCCCACATCGAGAAGGTGCTGCGTGACCTGTCCCTGTGGGACAAGAAGGACAACAAGATCATCACGTTGTCCGGCGGCATGAAGCGTCGGGTAATGATCGCCAAGGCCTTGTCCCACGAGCCCAAGATCCTGTTTCTGGACGAGCCCACTGCCGGGGTAGATGTGGAATTACGCCGGGAAATGTGGGAAATGGTGCGCGAACTGCGCGAGCAGGGCGTGACGATTATTCTTACCACCCACTACATCGAAGAAGCGGAAGAAATGGCCGACAGGGTGGGTATCATCAACCGCGGTGAAATTATCCTGGTGGATGATAAGGCCCGTTTGATGGACAAGCTGGGCCGCAAGCAATTGATCGTGCAGCTGGCAGAGCCGCTGCAACAGCTGCCCGGTTCGCTCAACTACGAAGCCCTGGAGCTGGCCAGTGATGGCTGGTCGTTGATCTATACCTACGATGCCAATCAGGAAAGTACGGGTATTGCTGAACTGTTGCGCAAGCTGAGTGAGGAAAGTATCGACTTCAAGGATCTGCATTCCCGCCAGAGTTCCCTGGAAGATATCTTTGTGGATCTGGTCAAGAACGGCGACAAGGCTCTGGAGGGAGAGGCATCATGAAAATGAATTTCTACTCCATCAAGGCCATTTATAAATTCGAGATGGCGCGCACCTGGCGCACCCTGATGCAGAGCATTGCTTCGCCGGTGATTTCCACGTCCCTGTATTTTGTAGTGTTTGGTTCGGCCATCGGTTCGCGGATGGTGGAGATCGATGGGGTCAGCTATGGCGCCTTCATCATTCCTGGTCTGATCATGCTGACGCTGATGACGCAGAGTATCTCCAATGCGTCCTTCGGAATTTATATGCCCACCTTTTCCGGCACCATTTATGAAGTGTTGTCGGCCCCGGTGTCCTATGTGGAAATCGTCATCGGTTACGTGGGGGCGGCAGCCACCAAGTCGTCGATATTGGGAATACTGATCCTGATTACGGCACGGTTCTTTGTGGACTACCAGGTGCAGCATCCGTTCATGATGATCAGCTTCCTGTTCTTGACCGCGATCACCTTTAGTCTGTTCGGTTTCATCATCGGGGTGTGGGCGGATACGTTCGAGAAACTGCAGATTATTCCGTTAATGATCATCACACCGTTGACGTTCCTGGGGGGCAGTTTCTATTCCATCGATATGCTGCCGCCATTCTGGCAGACGGTGACACTGTTCAATCCGGTGGTGTACCTGATCAGTGGTTTCCGCTACAGCTTCTTTGGCACGGCGGATGTGCATATCGGCGTCAGCATTGGCATGACCGCCCTGTTCCTGGCCATCTGTATCGGACTGGTCGGCTGGATCTTCAAGACCGGTTACAAGCTGAAGAGTTGATGTCCCGATTGTTGCCCGGCATTGGCTCTGTTGTCCCGTGATCTTTTTTGATCGGCATCCCTAATTTGGGGGATGCCGGCGCCGTGGTCGCCCGCTACCTTACTGAATACCCCTTGCATGCGCAGTCTTTCAGGCTGGTTCGCAATCCAGTCGCTCCAGGTCACGCTGAGTACGCAAGGGGTTATTCAGAGGCTCCTGAGTGCATACCGGAGCCACACTCCGGTTTGCCAAACTACGGAAAGAGGGGATGGTTATGCGTTGGTTGATCATGTTGATCGCGAGCCTGGGGCTCGCCATGACGGCATCGGCAGGGGATTTCGATTATTCCGGCCACAGGGTGACGGTGAGCGGGGCTCCCTCCGCCGTCTTCGGTAGCTATGACAACTACGAAGGCAAGGGCGGCAGCTTCTCCCGGGACGGCAGCAGCTACCATTTTGGCAAGAATGGGACTGTCACGGTGAACTGGGCAGGTGGCCGCACGGTGCAGGCTGACTGGGGACTGGTGCGCACCAAGGATGGCAGCGATTTCATGCGCATCAAGCAAAGCCCGGGCAATCCAGAGTTTGTGGGTGCTTACATCCTGGCCATGAAAATCCAGGGTCAGTACCACATTTCCAAGTTCTACTATCTGCCAAAGAGCAATGAGATCTGGGAAACCTCGGCCCGTTACCAGATGATGAAGAAGCAGTAGCGCGCAGGAAGCCTGATGCCGGTTGCCTGACGAGAAATTCAACCCCGGCCTTTGCCGAAATCGCCGTAGGAACCGGAGTGCAACGGAGGTAACCGCCGCAGGCGGGCCCGAAGGGTGAGCGTAGCGAATAACTTGCCAGCAAGCGATCCGAGCGACAGCGAGGTAATCAGTTTCGCGTTGCGAGAAGCGAGTTTCGAAAGGCTGCGCCAACAGCACACAACAGGGTTGGGGTTTTGGTCTTCGAAACTCTTCTCTCGCTCAGGCTCGGATCGCGAGCAGGCTCCTCCCGCAGTGGGTTCTATCAAGGTAGGGTATGAAGCAAAAAAGCCCGCCCGGAAATCGGGGCGGGCTTTTTTGTCAGGCCTCAGGCGATCCCTTAGATCACCTCGAAGGTGAGCCCCGCGTTGCTCTGCAGGCGTTTGAGTAACGCTTCGCCGAGCAGGCTGGCGGTGGTCCAGAAACCGCCGGGAGCGTCGGAGGAAATGTCTCTGGCCAGACACACCGCGGCTTCGCCCAGCAGTTTGGAGGTGGAGCCGTAGCCCGGGTCCGCATCGCCGGTGACTTTCACCTTGATCATCTCGCCATTGGCGGTATGCCCCACAAAGCGCACATCGTAGAAGCCTGCTTTCTGGGCTTCCGGGCTCGGCCCTTCGCCGGGCTGGGGCACGACAAACTTGTTCAGTGCCCAGCGAGTGGGGGCCATGGCGGCCGCGCCAAAGAACAGGCCGGTACCCACGCCAATGCCCAGCGCTTTCATGCGCCCACCCACGCCGTCGCCGGTAAGCATGCCTTCGTTGTAGGTCATGTCCTTGCTGTAGTCGTTCAAGGCATTGGAGCGATGCACGATGCGGCTGTTGATGGCATCCATCACGAACGGCGCCACCCAGGCCCGCAGGTCCTCATCGTACTCGGGCATGGTAATGCTGTGCTGGCGAGCGGTGAGGCCATGGCTGGGCGGGCAGAGCAGGTAGGGGTTGGCCAGCTTCTTGCGCAGGGCCGGGTCTTTGGATGCTTCTTCGGCGATGTTCATCATGCTGGCCACGGTACCGCCGGACACGCCGCCTTTGGCTACTTTCACGCGCATGGCCACTCGGGTAGCCGGCGCCTTGAACTGCTTTTGTGCCTGCTGTTGCAGGAAGAAAGTGCCCATGTCGGAGGGGATGGAATCGAAACCGCAGCAATGCACGATACGCGCGCCGCTTTTCTTGGCGGTGGCTTCGTATTTTTCCAGCATGGCGGCAATCCACTGGGCTTCGCCGGTGAGGTCACAGTAATCGGTGCCACTTTCGGTGCAGGCGCGAATCATCGGCTCGCCGTAAAGGGCGTAGGGGCCAACGGTGGAGATTACCACGGCAGTCTGGGCACACAGTGCGTCGAGACTGGCGGCATCATTGGCGTCGGCGGTGATCAGCGGCAGGGTGCTGGCGGTGCTGCCCAGGGAAGCTTTTACCTGTTCCAGCTTGTCGCGGGAGCGGCCGGCGGCCGCCCATTTCAGGTCGCCATCCACCCCGTGGGTGTCGGAGAGGTACTGGCAGAGAATCTGACCAACAAAGCTGGTGGCACCAAAGACCACCACATCATAGAGGGCGTCACTCATGGGAACTCCTTGCGCTGACTGACTGAATCAATTCAGAGAAAGACTCTAACCAACAAGGCCTGGAATGTATGTGCTTTGGAGTGAAAAAGGCGGTAGATGCCACCCCGGTGTCGTTTTTGGCGACACCGGGGTAGCCATGTTGCTTAGGCGTCTCTGAATAACTCGATCAGGGCTGGATCTGATAGCGCTGGATCAGCTGTTCTTTCTTGCGGGGATGAAAGTTGATGTTGCTGGCCTGGTTGCCGGCGTGCTCCAGCAGTTTGCGGTCCATCACCCGAAACCACAGCGGGGGGAAATAGCTGATCAGGAACATGCCGAAGTAGCCATTGGGCAGGGTCGGCAGGTTCTCGAAATGGCGCAGGCTCTGGTAGCGGCGGGCCGGGTGGGCATGATGATCCGAGTGGCGCTGCAGGTGGAACGAGGCCCAGTTTGAGAACATATGGTTGCTGTTCCAGCTGTGGTGCGGCTGGGTACGCTCGTAGCGGCCGTCAGGCAGCTTGTGGCGCAGCAGACCGTAGTGTTCCACATAATTGGCGGAGGTCAGCTGCAGGTAGGACCACAGGGTGACCGCGGCAATGAAGGGCACCATCTGCCAGCCGAACAGGGCAATGATGCTGCCCCACAATACCAGGCTCATCAGCGCTGGCTGGAGGATCTCGTTATGCAGGGACCAGACTGGCTGACCGGCTTTCTTCAGGCGACTGGCTTCCAGTTCCCAGGCGCGCAGAAAGGCGCCGGGGATCTCCCGCACGGCGAAGCCCCAGATGGTCTCGCCCATGCGTGAGGAGGCCGGATCTTCCGGGGTAGCCACATCCCGGTGGTGGCCCTTGTTGTGTTCGATGGGGAAGTGCCCGTAGCCCAGAGGGGCCAACACGATCTTGGCCAGCCAGCGCTCAAGGCGGGTTTTTTTGTGGCCCAGTTCGTGACCCAGATTGATGCCAGCGGCGCCACAGATGGTGCCGGTGAGCAGCACCATGGCCAGCCAGCCATGGAATGGCAGTGTGTGAGTGCCTACAAACCACATGCCAAACAGGTAGGCGCCGATGAGGATGGGCACCAGGGCATAGGTCATATAGCGGTAGTAGCTGTCGGCCTCCAGTTGTGGCACCACCTCTTCCGGTGGGTTGCTGAGGTCTTCGCCAATCAGCATGTCCAGCAACGGAATGATCAGATAATAGAATGCCAGGGGAAGCCAGAGGGTGAGGGCTTCGCCAGTGGCGAAATAAAGCACCGGGCCGAGAAAGACACTGCCGGGAACCAGCAGCGATACCATCCACAGGGGACGCTTGCGATCACGGTACTCCACACCGGAAGGGCCGATAAATACACCTGCCTTGCTCATGGTATTGCCTCTTGTTGTTGTCCTTGTTTGCCATCATGCGCGCGGCCAGCCGGGTGCGGCACCGCTTGAGATGGCAGATAATCGTCATATGGTGACAAGTTAAACAGAATGTATTAGCGTTGGGGTTCCTTTGTCCGTGGTGAGCAGGGTATGGAACAGCTGGCGGCAGAACGACTCAAACCGGGCATACATCCCACCTATAGCCGGCTGCTGTGTGCACACCTGCAGGGGATGGGGCATGCCCAGACTGAGATCTTCAGTGGTACCCGTTTGCAGTGGGCCGAGTTGGTGAATGAGCACCGTTATCTCAGTCTCGAACAGTTGTCCCGACTGATTCGCCGCGCCACGACGTTGACCGGTATGCAAGGGCTGGGGCTGGCGTTGGGCCGCTCCACCTCGGTCTCCGCCCACGGTGCGCTGGGCTATGCGGTGGTCTCGTCTGCCAGTCTGGAGGGCATGCTGGAGGTGCTGGAGCGGTTCGTGTCCATACGGATTCGCTGGGTGCGCATTGTGCTGCAGCACACCCCGGATTCCGTGCAGCTGCAGATTCAGGAAACGGTGGATTTGGGGGATTGTCGCGAATTCATCCATGGTGCCTTGCTGGGGACGTTCATCCAGATGGTGCAGGCGGTGATGCCGAACCAGTCGTCACGGTTGTCGGTGGCATTGCCGTTTGATGCGCCGGATATTCGTGCCTGCTACACCGACTTGCTGGATTGCCCCCTCACGTTTGCCGCCGAAATCTTCTCCATTACCGTGCCGAAGGCCGTGCTGGATATGCCGTGTCTGACCGCCGACGCCGGGACACACCGTAATGCGATTCGCGATTGTGAGCATCAGCTGGCAATGCTGCAGAAAGGCGGGCCCGTCAGTCAGCAGGTGAGTATCGCGTTACTGGATCAGAGCGGGGAATTCCCCACGCTGGATGTGATGGCCGAGCGCTTTGCCATGTCCACACGGTCGCTGATCCGCAAGCTGAAAGCCGAGGGCACCAGCTACCAGCAATTGCTGGATGATGTGCGCAAGGAGCAGGCGCTATGGCTGTTGCAGGAGACCGCGTTACCTGTCGAACAGATCGCCGAGCAGCTGGGCTATCAGGACACCTCCAATTTCAGCCGTACCTTTCGGCGCTGGTTCGGACAGACACCGCTGGCGACGCGCAAAGCGTCTGTCCGACGCTGATCAGGGCTGCTTGAGCACGAAATCCACCTTGTCCCGCACGGCGCAATCCGGGCAGGACCAGGTATCCGGGATGTTGATCCAGTGCGTGCCCGGCGCGAAACCTTCGCTCTCATCGCCCTGACTTTCGTCATACACATAGCCACAGTTGGGGCACTCAAACTGGTGCTCTCGATCCTGTTCCTGTTCTGCCCGGTGGGCCGCTTCCAGGGCGGCCTGGTCCACGTCCGGTTCGGAATCGGCGCTCTGGTAGGTCACCGGTGTCGCCCGCCATTTGGCCAATAGCGCGTCCCGTTTTTCTGGCTGCAGGTTGGCTTTTGTCAGGTCACCCTTGAAGTGCTGATAGACCAGCGGATCCATTTTCTTGAACCAGACGAAGGGCAGGTAGGCCGGGATCAGCATGGAGGCATACCCGGATGGCAGCTGCGGGCTGTCATCAAAATGACGCAGGGCCTGAAAGCGGCGAGTGGGGTTGGCATGATGATCCGAATGCCGTTGCAACTGATAAAGAAACAGGTTGGTGACGATGTGATTGCTGTTCCAGGAATGACGGGGCTGACAGCGCTCATAACGGCCGCGCTCATCTTTCTGTCGCAGCAGGCCGTAATGCTCCATGTAGTTGATGACTTCCAGCAGGGAGGCGCCGTAGAACGCCTGCAGCAGCAGGAAGGGCAGCGCGATCCAGCCAAACCAGAGAGTAAGCAGCGCAAACAGCACCACGGTCATCAGCCAGGCCTGCAGGTTTTCATTCTTCAGTGACCACAGGGGTTGCTCGCACCGCGCCAGCCGTTGCGCTTCGATCTGCCAGGCGGATCGGACACTGCCGATCATGGTGCGCGGTAAAAACTGCCAGAAGGATTCCCCCATGCGCGAACTGGCCGGGTCTTCCGGGGTGGCCACATTCTTGTGGTGGCCCTTGTTGTGCTCAACAAAGAAGTGGCCGTAGGCCACCGGTGCCAGAGTGATCTTGGCCAGCCAGCGCTCAAGCTGGCCTTTCTTGTGGCCCAGTTCGTGGGCCGTATTGATGGCAATGCCGTTGACCGCGCCGACGCTCAATATCAGCCCGACGATTCCCCACCAGGGAGCATTGCCCTGTGCCACGATCCAGGCACCCAGAGCGGTAGCCAGATACTGGGTGGGGATGTAGGCGTAAACGATGAGGCGGTAGTAACGGTCATCCTCCAGATCCTTAACGGCGGATTCCGGCGGGTTGTTGGTATCGGTGCCGATGACCCAGTCCGCAAAGGGAATCAGCACATAGACGAGAATCGGTCCGCCCCACAGCAACACGGGCCAGGACCAGGCGAACTGGTAAATCAGCAGCAGAGACAGGGCAAGAACGGGAATGCCGGGGCTGAGCAGCCATAGGTAACGTTTGCCGTCATGCCAGGCCGCAGGTTGTGTTTGTTGTGATTGCGCAAAAGCCATGGTCCACCTCAATCGTCGAGACGCAGAGTGCATACCTTTACCGTATGCCTGTCTCGCGGGCAGGCCAAGTTGCGGTTTGTAACGGCGTTGAGCGTTTTGATGACTGGCTATTTTTTGCGTATGAGCTGCAGGCAAAGTGCGCCGACCATGGCACCCAGAGCGGCCAGGGCCATGTCTTTCTGGGCATCCCAGACATCGCCCTGGGTGCCAAGGTAGGCCTGACCCAGGTCACCGCCGAACAACAGTACGGCGACCCATTCAATAATTTCATAAATTGCGGAAATGGCCAGCACCAGGCTGATGGCAAACGTGTATTGCCAGCGGCGCGCGACGCCGGTGGTCTGGGCAAGCCATTCGCACAATACCGGCATCAACAGCAACCCGAACAGGCCATGCACTAACCGGTCAAAGTGATTGCGCTCCCAGCCGAACCAGCTATTGAGGGGCTGGCCGAACAGCTGTTCCGTCCAGTGGTTATAGGGTACTTGTGCATAGGTGTAGTGGGAGCCGAGCACGTGGAGCAACATGAACAGCCACAGGGCGGTGATGGCGGTGTGGGAAAACGCATAGCGGCGCCAGCCGAGAATCACCAGCGGCACCGTCAGCACCACCAGGACATTTTCCAGTATCCAGTCGTCCCGGTGTAACGGCGCAATGGCCAGCACCAGCCAGTATCCCCAGAACAGCACAAACAGGGTGAGCGCATAACGGGGGGAGGCGGCCTTGATCATGGGCATTCAGCCGCAGCACTTTTTGAATTTCTTGCCGCTGCCACAGGGGCAGGGGTCATTGCGGCCGGGCTTGAGTGTGGACACCGAGGGGGAGCCATCCACATAGAACCAGTGCCCGTTCTCGTGGACAAAGTTGGAGGTTTCTTCCAGGACGTTGAAGCCGTTTGGGGCCTGGCTGACGGCGCGAAAATGTACCGTGCCATGCTCACCGTCCTGATCGGCACTCGCAATGGTGAGCCCGACCCAGCGTTCGTCATCGTCCAGTGACAGGGTGGCTGGGCGTGTGCCTGGGTGCCAGCTCCGTTGAATGTAATCGGCGTTGCCAAGGGCAAAGGCGCTGAAGCGTGAGCGCATCAGGGCTTCCGGGCCGCTGGCAGGTTGGCCGTCATGGAGCGGTTGGCAACACTGGTTATAGTCCTTGCCGGACTGGCAAGGGCAGGCGCGTGCAGTCATGACGAAAGTTCCTGAAGGTGCTGCTCGATGGAGAATACATGGGCGTCGTCGGCATCCATGGCTCGTAACGCCTCGGCCAGATGCAAAAGATAGTCCCGGTTACTGCCACTGGGTCCATGGCTGTTGGCGATATGACGGGCTATCACTGCCTCGTTTGCCGGGCCGAGAAAGGCGGCATTGTCCTCGCTGGCAATATAAATAAGCCCGTCGGCTGAGTGACCATCAGCAAAAGTGAGTGACTGGCGCACGCGCAGATAACCATTCTTTTCCCGGTGATCGAGATGCTCAAACACGTCCGGCGTTATGTGATAGGCCATACCGTCACAGCGCGCGCCTGGGCTTTCGATCAGGGTCACCACCCGGCCGGGCTGCTCGGGGGTGCCGCGATGATCATGGGAGCCCTGCCAGAAGCGCCGGGCCCAGCCAGTAATGAACGCTGGCTGACGTTCCAGATACGGGAAGTCCGCCTTGTAGATCAGGGAGCCATACCCGAACAGCCATACTGGCTCATGTGGATCCAGTGAATGGCGACGGCGGTTTTCTTCGGAGGTGTCCAGCATGCAGTCTTGATCCCGGTTCGTGTCCTTCACGGTCGCGGCGCTATACTGTTGTCACGTATTACAGGTCGTCGGAAAAACCATGAAAGATGTACGCGAAGAATACCACGCAGAAGGGCTGACAGAAGCCTCGCTCCACGATGATCCCCTTGAGCAGGCCCGCCGTTGGGTGGACGAAGCCATCGAGGCGGGGTTGCCTTTGCCCAATGCCATGACGCTGGCCACGGTCAGCGAAGACGGCCAGCCGTCCTCCCGAGTGGTGCTGCTGAAAGGGGTTGAAGGCAACGGGTTTACCTTCTTTACCCATTACGACAGTCGCAAGGGTAGCGAGATAGCCGTCAATCCGAAGGTGTCGTTCACCATGTTCTGGCAGCCTTTTGATCGGCAGATGATTGTCATCGGTGAAGCACACAAAGTGGACCCGGAAGAATCAGATAGCTACTTTGCTTCCCGGCCCCATGCCAGCCAGATCAGCGCGGCCATTTCTCCGCAGAGCCAGCCGGTAAGCCGGGAATGGCTGGAAGAGGAAGTGGAGCGTCTGGAAAAGGAATTCCCCCTTGCGCCGGTGCCACGGCCCGAACAATGGGGGGGCTATCGGATCATTCCCACAGAAATCCAGTTCTGGCATGGCCGCCCCAGTCGTTTGCACGACCGTTATCGTTATCGCAAACAGGCGAATGGTGACTGGACGATTGAGCGGCTGGCCCCATAAGGGGCTCGCTGCGGCTACGGGTCGGTCTTGGCGGTGCGCTGCCAGAACGTGGCCAACAGCGACCCGGACAGATTGTGCCAGACGCTGAACAGGGCTCCCGGCAGAGCGGCCAGAGGCGTGAAGTGCTTGATGGCCAGGGCGACGCCCAGTCCGGAGTTCTGCATGCCCACCTCAATGGCGAGGGTGCGGGCGGTCTGGCGGTCCAATCGTAATAGCCGGGCGATGCCGTACCCGCTCAACAATCCCAGCCCGTTATGCAGCGCCACCGCCACAAACACAGCCATACCAGCCTCTCCGATGCGCCCCTGATTCAGCGCCACAATGATCCCGATGACGACCACAATGGCGGCCACGGACACCAGTGGGAAAACCTCCCGTAGAGGCGTCAGTTGTTGCTGCAGGAACGTGTTGAGGGCGCTGCCCACGACCACTGGAATCACCACGATCTGCACCAGTGACAGCAGCATGCCATCCACCGGGACGGGAATGCGTTCGCCCAGATAAAGCCAGGTCAGCAACGGCGTTGCTGCCACGGCGACCAGAGTAGAGGCAAAGGTAATGGCGACGGATAGGGCGACGTTGGCTTTGGCCAGATAGGCAATCACATTGGAAGCAGTGCCGCCGGGGCAGGCGCCGACCAACACCAGACCAATGAGAAGTTCCTGCGGCAGTTGCAGTGCGGTGGCGATGCCCCAGGCGATCAGCGGCATCAGACTGTATTGCAGTAGCACCCCCAGCCCAATCACCCCGGGCCGTTTGAAGACCCGACGGAAATCCGCCCAGCTCAGTGACAGCCCCATGCCGAACATGATCAGCATGAGCAGCGGCACGATGGCGGGTTTGCCGCCGACAAGCCATTGCGGTTGCCAGTACGCCAGAAGGGAGAATAGCAGCGCCCAGAGCGGGAAGAGTTGGGTGAGTCGCTGGATCATGAAATCAAAATCCTCGAAGGTATTGGCTCGCTACTAGGTGGAAATGACGAGGGTGATGATAGTCACATTGTCAGCCTCAAACAAAACGGCAAAATCAAGAATGCCCGAAAGGTGCTGATGCCCACCATCGCCTCCACTTCTTCCTCGCCATGGATCAACGAAGCGCTTCGCGCAAGCTCGTCAAGCAGACAGTCCAGCGCATTTTCGCATGGCCGTTTCCCCTTGCGGTTCAAGACGGTGTCTCCCTGTTTGGATGCTGCTGTTTGGCGCAGATGGTTTGTGCGCGTTTGAGTACTGATCCTATCCCGCTGAAGTCATTTCTTTGTTCTCGCCGGCTTGGCGCTCACCACGTGTATTGGCCTCGTGCAGCATGTGAACGGTTATCTTGCGTACTGCATTTCGGGATTCCTCGATGTGGGTCCGCAGCAGCCTCTGGGCCTGCTCCGCACGGCGATGCAGGATGGCTTCCAGCACGGCCCGATGCTCGTGATAGGTGGCCGCCACTCTGGTCGGCTTGGTAAAGTCCAGACGCCGGATGATGCGTAATCGTTCGGTCAGGTCATGATGAATGCGTGCCATTTCATCGTTGCCGGCGGCTGCGACCAGTTGTTCATGGAAGTGCTCATCCATGCCGCTCACCACTCGCCCATCGTCGAGGTGTTGTTCTGCTGGTACGCACCACAGGGCCACCAGCTCCTCCAGATTGCTGAGGTCACTGTGCTCCTCGCAGAGTTTGCGCACGGCCGCGCACTCAAGGATGGTGCGCACGTCGTAGAGTTCTTCGAAATACTTGAAATCGAAAGGCTTGACCTGCCAGCCGCTGCGATGCAACACATCCACATAGCATTCACGTTGCAGGCGGAACAGCGCCTCACGCACGGGGGTACGTGAGGCGCCCATGCGCTCGGCGATTTCGTTTTCACTAAAACGGTCACCGGGCATCAGGCGGAAATCAAAAATGTCCTTCTTGAGTTGCAGGTAAATTCGGTCTGCCAGATTTTCAGTTTTCTTCGCTGCACGGCTCATTGCGGATCCTTGGTCGTGACGTCTTCTTCCACCTGTCGCGTCGAGACGTTGGCGCTGATCAGGTTGTCACCCCGGTCCCCGATATGGCGGACTCGATCAGCACTTTCTTCAACATTACAGTGTCTCCTTCTTTTTCAGCTGGGCGATGTAATTTCTCCAGCCGCCAAGTGCGGTGATGTCAGTGGCGTCATCAATGGCCCAGGGCTCACAGATAAACCCTTTCACCCAGCGGCCATCCACGGTTTCCAGGCTGCCAATACCCAGTGGCGCCGGGATCAGTCCGACAAAGCTGCCGAAGTGCTCCACGGGCATTTGCCACAGTTCAATGGGAATGCTGTCGCCGCCGTCCTTGTCATTGCGGATCAGGCCGGGTTTGGGGGGAACCGTGTTGGCCAGGGCATAAAGCCGGTAGCAGGATGCAGTGTGGGTGGCTTCCAGCAGCACAGCCTGACGTTCAGTGAGCTGACTGTTGAGGGGCATACCTGTGAGGTGGGCACCCACCACTGCCACGCTGATGGTGTCTGCCTGGTCGTCGTTGGCCGCGACACTGTCGGGCTGCGCCAGCATTTGCCCGGTGGCGCCGGCCTGCCAGGGGTGGTGGCGCTGCCAGCGGCGGCCGAACTCTGCCAGTGCATGATCCTGCCAGGCGTCACCGATCAACGTGATGCCGCCGGGCAGCCCGTCTTCCCGTAAACCACCAGGCAGTGCCAGGGCACACATGTCCAGCAAGTTGACGAAGTTGGTCCAGGTGCCCAGCTGGCTGTTGAGAGTGATCGGATCGGCATTGACCGCTGCACGGGTATAGATGCCTGGAGTGGTAGGCAACAGCAGGGCGTCTACCTGACACATCAGTTGTTCCGATTGCCGTTTGAGTTCGGCCAGTTGGTATTGGGCACGAAAGCTGTCCGTGGCAGTAATGCCCGCGGCAGGTTCAAGAATGTTGCGGATTACCGGCAGCACGGCATCCGGTTGTTCTGTCAGCAGCGATTCAGCCACGGTGAATCGCTCCGCCACCCAGGGGCCCTGGTAGAGGAGGGCGGCCGCATCCTGCAGCACCGTGGTGTCCACCGGCACCAGCTCGGCGATATCACTCATGGCCGCCAGGTTGCGTTCCCACAGAGCTTTTGCCTGATCGTCGCCGAACCAGGGCAGATCCTTGGGAATGCCGAGCCTGGGGCGTGAGGGAAGGCCCTGGTTTTGCAGGCTTGGTGCGGCTCGGCTGTAGGCATCTGCGTTGTCGAACTGGCCGATCAGGTGGTAAATGGTTTGCGCATCGGTGACGTCGAGGGCAAATACACTGACACAATCCAGAGTGCGGCAGGCCGGCACGACGCCTTTGGTGCTCACCGCGCCGCGGGTGGGTTTCAGGCCGACAGTATTGGTAAAGGCAGCCGGTACCCGACCGGAGCCGGCGGTATCGGTGCCCAGTGCAAATGGCACCAGGCCGCTGCTTACGGCTACTGCGGAACCGGAACTGGAACCGCCACTGAGGTAATCCGGGTTGAATGGGTTGGGTGCTTCGCCATAGGGTGAACGGGTGCCCACCAGGCCGGTGGCAAACTGATCCAGGTTGGTCTTGCCCACCACGATGGCGCCGGCTTCGCGTAGCAGGCGAACGGCGCTGGCATCTTCTTCCGGGGTATAGGCAAAGGCGGGGCAGGCGGCGGTGGTGGGCATGCCGGCCACGTCGATGTTGTCCTTCACAGCGAAGGGAATGCCGTACAAGGGCAGAGTCGGATCGGTAAGTGCTTCTGCCTGGGCAACCAGCGAGGACTCATCCAGCAGGTGGATCCACAAGGCACGTTCGCTGTCGTGCAATGCGGTTGCCAGTTGTTTCATCGCCTGCGCCGGGGTGAGCTCCCCGCTGCGGTAGGCAGCCTGCCATTTTTCCAGAGTCCAGCCGATCATTGTTTCGCACACCTGGTTGTATACAAGTTTGTATGCCTACTTGTGCAAGCGGGGTGCCAGTCTGCTGGAGTTTTTTTAATGCCTTGTTTTTACAATAATTAATCAGTGTTTCCTTGTTTGCTTGGGGACGGATCGGCGATTCTGAATGCGCCAACCTGATGCGTCTGCGCTGCAACGGTGCAGCACGCCCTGTGGCCATGGAAGCGGCGTGGTGCATTGCGGCTGCTGCCTCGTATGGCATTGCCGTAATTGATGGCTGAAACAGCGCCATTCTATTTCCGCTGCGTGCAGCACTTTGGCATGGTTGCGTGGAGATCAGGTTCAGTCAGACAGCAGGAGGAGCGTTGTGAGTCAGCGTGCTTTGGTAGTAGAGGGTGGTGCCATGCGCGGCATTTTTGCTGCCGGGGTACTGGATGCGTTTCTGGAATGCGACTATCAGGACTTCGATTTTGCGGTTGGTGTGTCCGCGGGTTCTACCAATCTGATTGGTTATCTGGCGGGAGACCATGGCCGTAGCAGGACGATCATCACTGACCATGCCTGTCGGCCTGACTTTATCAACTGGCAGCGCTTCATGGCCGGCGGTCATCTGTGTGACGTGCACTGGCTGTGGCACCAGTCTCTCGAGGATGTGCCGTTGGCGCTGGAACGGCATTGGCAGCGGCAGGTGCCGCTGTGGGTGGTGACTACCTCAGTGGAAAAAGGCACGGCGCATTACTTTCAGACCCGGCCTGAGAACCTCAACGAGGTCATGACGGCTTCCTGTTCCATCCCCTTTGCCTACCGGGATTTTCCCACCGTGAACGGGCATGCCATGACCGATGGTGGGCTGGCCGACTCCATTCCGGTGCGCTGGGCCTATGAGCAGGGTGCACGGGAGATCACTGTGGTGCTGTCCCGACACCAGGGCTACCGCAAGAAACCCAGTGCCCTGACTCCCCTGCTCAAGCCCTGGGTCAGGGATATGCCCGCGTTGTACGAGGCCATGGTCAATCGCACTGATGCCTACAATGATTCGCTGGCGTTCATCGCCAATCCGCCAGGCGATTGTCGACTTACTGTGATTGCGCCACCGGAAGATTTCCCGGTCAGCCGCCTGACCACCAATGCGAGAAAGCTGGAAGTGGGGTATCAGCAGGGGCATTGGGCGGGCATGGAGGCGATGGGAGTAGGCACAAAAGTAGCTTCGAGCTTATAGGTCAGCAAGCTACAAGCTGCAACACGGGCCGGTTTGGCATGTGTCCTCAAGCATTGAGGCCGCGCTCAATGGTTTGGGCGCGGCTGAGATGTTGGAATTAATCAGGGGATTTATGCCGCGTTGTAGCTTGCGGCTTGAGGCTTGTAGCTCAATCGTCCTTTTCTTCGCACTTCCACGCCCAGGCATCCAGCTCAATTCTCTCCAGGCCGCGGAACTGGCTTTCCATCAGGAACTCACGGCGGTCGCTGATGACGCCCACGTTGCCGCCGGCTTTCTTGATGGCTTTCCTGATTTTCTTGCTGGCATTGTTGTTGATCCAGGCGTCGCTGAAGATCATGCCCTGAAACTTGCTGCCGGTGGTGATGGTGACTTCGCCTTTTTCTTCGCAGCTTTGCGGAGCTTCCCGTAACAGCTGAACATCGTTGGCCTGGGCGAGGGACGTGAAGGCAACAAGAGTGGCAATGAGGGCAAAACGCATGGCGGGAGTTCCTGTCATTATTCTTCGCTGCAGGCGAGGCGGGCTTTGGCCACATTTTCCTGCAGGTGTTTCGGGTTGATGGTGCCGGCAATGATACTGCCTACACCTGAGGTGCCAAGGATCTGGTTCAGACTTTCCTGCACCGGGTCGACAATGTCATCGGCCAGATGACCACTGGCGAAGGCTTTCTTGATCAGGATGCCTTTCTGGTGAGCGGCGGCATGATCGATGACCGGCACTTCGCCAAGGTGCTGAAGGTTGTAGGTGACCATGGCCACGTCTGCCTGCTGCAGGGTGGCGATGCCGCCTTCCACGGTCTTGGTGGACATGCCGGTGGCGCGAATCAGTCCTGCTTTTTTCAGATCATTGAGGACGTCCAGGGTGCCCTGCTCAATGATGGCCATGTCATTGCCGTCGGAATGCACCAGCACGCAATCCAGGTAGTCGGTGTTCAGTCTTTTCAGACTGCGTTCCACGGAAGTGCGCACGTACTCCGGGGAAAAATCGAAACGGCTTTCGCCGCTGTCGTTATCAAATTCCTCGCCCACCTTGGTAACAATCACCCAGTCCTGCCGTTGGGTGAGCAGCTTGCCCAGCCGTTCTTCGCTGTGGCCATAGGCGGGGGCGGTGTCCACCAGATTGATACCCAGATCCCGGGCCCGGGCCAGCAGCTCGATGACCGCAGCATCGTCGGGAATGGTGAAGCCATTAGGGTACTTTACCCCCTTGTCACGGCCGATCTTTACCGTGCCGAGCCCCAGGGCGCTGACGGTCAAACCTGTGTTGCCCAGCGGGCGCATGAAAGCCATGAATGAACCCCTGATAAACAAGTCTGACGTCGGAAGTCGGACGTCAGAAGAAAATTAGGACTATGCTGGCGTCAGACGTCAGACGTCAGACGTCAGACCTTCTTCAAAACACCGATGCCAGTACGGCGTGCCCAGCGGTGCCCGCTCGAGTTCTGCCGGTACAGTAAACGGTTCGCCTGGCTGCAATCCGCTCTCTTCCACCAGCGCCATCACCCGGTCGCCCAGATCCGGAGCCAGGGTCAGTTTGGTGGGCCAGGAGATGATCAGATTTTTATCCCGGCGAGCATAGGCGTTATCCGGTTTTACCAGATTCTGCTGTTTCGGTTCGGCCCTTACCACGTCGAGGGTCGCCAGTTGTGCCTTGCTGAAATCCAGCCACGGGAACAGCTTGTTCAGTTCTTCGCGGCCGGCGGCCAACTGCTCCTCGTCGGTACGCTCCACGCCCTGTTCGGCAAGGTCGCCGCCCAGGTACCACACCAGCTTGCCATCGGGGCAGTCATGGGTGGTGACGGTGAGTACCGGCTTGTTGCTGGTGCCGACGCAATGAGCATAGAGACGATGGCCAAGGTCATGTTTGACCAGCAGCATTTTCAGGGGGCGCAGCTGGCTGTTTTCGTCTTCCAGCAGATGCGCCTTGTGGGCCTGCTCAAGTAATGCAGGATTGCCATTGCCAGCGGCCAGCAGGGTCAGTTTGGGTTCGATGCGAATTCCGTTGAGGGTGCAACTGGCCAGCCCGTTGTCATTCCATTCCAGGGTGTCGCGGTCAGTATCGAAGGCGAGCAGGCGGTCACGGACCGGGGCGCTCAGGGTGTCGATCAGGGACTCGGTGTTGATCACCAGATCGTCCAGTTTGTAGACGTTGCCTTTGAATGCCTTGTCCGCCAGTGCGGAAGGGAAGTCGGTTCGCTTCAGCTTGTCGATGCGCCCGCGCAGCATCTTGCTGGCGAAAAAATTGGTCATCCGCGAGGCCACGGAGCCGCTGGACCACATATGTTGGGTGTCGCTGAGGACCTTCAGGTTGCGCAGATCCACCGGGTCGTCCCCTGCCATGGCGGCGCGCCAGCGGTCCGGCATGGCGGCAATGGATTCCGACTCGCTGGACAGGCTGCCGCTCAAGGCGTACTTGAGGCCGCCATGAATAATGCCCTGGCTGGCCAGGGTCTGATCGCCGCCAAGGGTGGCGCTTTCCAGCAGCAGGCACTGGTAGCCGGCCGCATTCAGGCGGTTGATCAGCCACAGCCCGGCGATACCGCCACCAAAAATCAGTACATCAGGTTTTAGTGTTGGGTTGCTCATGGAACACCATCGTTGATCTGTGCGGCTATGCTAGCATAGACGGGTCGGGCGGCAGACGTCCGGCGTCCTATGTCAGACACAAGAAGCCCTATGCGTACCTTTTACTCTGCCCTCTGGTATCTGCTCCTGCCGTTTTTGTTCCTGCGCTTGTGGCTACGCGGCCGCAAGGCTCCAGCTTATCGTCAACGCTGGGCTGAGCGCATGGCGTGGGGGTATCGCCCCGGCACGCTGAGGAACAGCCTCTGGGTACATGCGGTATCCGTAGGCGAAACCCTTGCCGCGGCTCCCCTGATAGAGCGGTTGCTGACGGATCATCCGGACACGCCCTTGCTGGTGACCACCACGACGCCCACAGGCTCTGAACGGGTAAAGGCCCTGTTTGGTGATCGGGTGAGCCATGTGTATTGCCCTTGGGAAGTTCCCGGTGCACTGAATCGTTTCATGAAAGCATTTGATCCGCAGCTGGTGGTGGTATTGGAAACCGAGCTGTGGCCGAACCTGTGTGCGGCAGTGAAGTGCCATGGCGCGAAACTGATGCTGATGAACGGGCGCTTGTCCGAAAAAAGCTATCGGGGCTACGGCAAGTTGCCGCGACTGGTGCGGCCGATGATGGCGCAGTTCGATGCGCTGGCGGTGCAGACTCCGGTGGAGGCGGAGCGCTATGTGGCGTTGGGGGCATGGCCGGAACGAGTGCATGCCATTGGCAGCGTGAAGTTCGACATGACGCTGGATGCTGTGTTGCGTGACCGGTCGGCTGCGCTGCGTGCACAGATGGGCGAGCGTCGGGTATGGATTGCGGCCAGCACCCATCCCGGTGAAGACGAACCGGTGCTGGCGGCCCATCAACAGGTATTGGCCAGCCATCCGGATACCCTGCTGGTGCTGGTGCCTCGCCACCCGGAACGATTCAATGATGTGGCCGCACAGATTCGCGGCAAGGGCTTGAGCCTGGCCCGCCGCAGTGCAGAAGCCTCTCCGGCGGACGTGCAGGTTTATCTGGCCGACACCATGGGGGAATTGCTGATGCTGTTCGGCACGGCGGACCTGGCCTTTGTGGGTGGCTCTCTGGTGCCGGTGGGTGGTCATAATCTTCTCGAGCCTGCCGCGTGGGAAAAGCCGGTCCTCACCGGCCCTCATTTGCACAACTTCACCGCCATTTCCCGGTTGCTGGATGATGCCGGCGGGTTGTCGGTTGTCAATAATGAGCAAGAGCTGGCAACCACCCTGTTGGCGCTGTTTGACGATGCCGAGCGTTGCCGTCAACAGGGGCAGGCCGCCGCCGCGGTGGTGGAAGCCAATCGGGGGGCGCTTGAGAAGGGGCTGGGTTTGATCAGTGAACAGTTGGGGATCAATTAATAGTTGATAATGAATAATTAATAACTAAAGCCCTTGTTCTGAAGGCAAAGAGGCCGCGCCCATGGGATGGGCGCGGCCTCTTTTTTTACGTCAATCCGGCGCTTGTTCGCGCCGTTATTCATTATTAACTGAATTCTCTTCCATCATCTCTTCACTCTTGCCTTCCAGGTCCGGCTGATAAAGGTTCAGGGTCTCATCGGTAGAGAGCCACTGGTTCACTGCGGCCAGGTCGCCCTGGTGGAGGTCGCCGGTGCTGGATTTCAGGGTCAGGGAATCGACGATGTAGTCGTAGCGGGCGTTGGCATAGTCACGCTCGGCGGCGAACAGGGCGCGCTGGGCGTTGAGTACGTCGACCACGTTACGGGTGCCCACTTCATACCCGGACTGGGTGGCATCCAGGGCGGAGCGGGTGGAGCGAATGGCCTGTTCGCGGGCCTTGATGCGCAGGGCATCGGCTTCCACGGTGCGGTAGGCGTTGCGGGTCTGCTGAACCGCGTTACGCAGGGTCTGGTCGTACTGGTAGTCTGCTGCATCGGCGCGCAGGTAGGCTTCCTTGCGACGGCTGTTCAAGCCACCCCCCTGGAACAAAGGCATGCTGACTTCAATGCCGATCTGACGGTTCTGGGTGTCGTACAGGGAGTTTCTGCCACCGGTGGTGCCGGTGCCTGTCACTGCCGGATCTTCATCCGGGGACAGGTGGGAGTGTTGATACTGAGCCACCAGCTGCACCTGGGGCATCATTGCACCCAGCTGGCGTTTGGCGGTGTTCTCGGTGAGTTCGGTGTTGTAGCGGGCTGCGCGCACCTGGGGGTTTTCCGCCTTGGCTTTCTCGATCCAGTCATCCATGGCGGCAGGTTGCGGGCCTTCCATGGGCAGGTTTTCGCGCAGTTCGGCCAGACTTTCCCACTGCTGGCCGGTGAGGGTTTCCAGCTGGTCGCGGGCAATTTCGTACTGCTGGCGTGCCACGATCAGGTTCACCTGGGTCAGGTCATAGGTGGCCTGGGCTTCTTCCACATCGGTGGCCGGTACCAGGCCCACATCGAAGCGTTCCCGGGTCTGTTCCAGCTGGCGGCCAATGGCTTTCTCTTCGGCCTTGGCGGACACCCAGGTATCCCAGGCGCGCAGCACGCCGAAGTAGCCCTGGGCGACGCGGAGGACGAAATCCTGCCGGGCCTGTTCAAAGTTTGCATGCGCCACATCGGTGCTGGACTTGGCTTCCTTGTACCCGTACCAGGCATCTACACGGAACAGAGGCTGGGCCAGGGTGAAGGTGCTGACCTCGCTGCCGTAGTTCTGGTCGAAGTTGATGTCCTCGATTTCCTGCTTGTTGTCGTAGCGCCCATAGCTGGCAGACACGGTGGGAAAGAGGGCGGCCCGACCTTGCACCAGCAGTTGCTGGTCTGCGTTCCAGTTCATGCGGGCGGCGCGCCAGGTACCGTCATAGCTCCAGGCGGCATTGGCCACGTCAACCAGATCGGCGGCATTAACGGAGCTGGCCAGGGCGGTCAGCATGAATACAAGGGACTTGCTGGGGCTGCGCTTCATTCTGGGGCACTCTTTCCTGTCGTTGTCAGCCAATTATAGTACCGGCTGGTTTAGAAATTGATAGTGACTTTTGCGGTCCGGGAATGCGGTTGTTTGGCCAATGGGCGCTGGCGTATAGTGTCCGCCATTCCTCTCCGTACCTTATTTCTATCTGGAGGCCGACGTGCCAGACGATCAGCGCCCCATCGCGGCTACTGCCATTGATGAATCCTGTCAGCCCATTGTTGGGTCCCGCAAAATCCACGTAGTTGGTTCCCGGCCGGATATCCGGGTGCCCATGCGCGAGATCCGTCAGGATCCGACTCCGCTGGCGGACGGAAAGTTCGAGGATAACCCGCCGGTGACAGTTTATGATACTTCCGGGCCCTATACCGATCCGGATGTGCAAATTGATGTGCGCAAGGGTTTGGCACCAATCCGTTTGAATTGGATTCAGGAAAGGGATGATACCGAGGAATTACCCGGTCTGACCAGCGAATATGGCCGCAAGCGTGCAGTGGACCTGAAAGTGGCCGGTCTGCGCTTCGAGCACGTGCGCACACCGTTGCGCGCCAAAGCAGGCAGAAACGTTTCCCAGATGCACTATGCCCGTCAGGGTATCATCACGCCGGAAATGGAATTCGTGGCTATCCGCGAGAACCAGCGTCTGCAGGAACAGCGTGCAGCCGGTCTGCCGGACAGCCAGCACCCGGGGCAGAGCTTTGGGGCGGCGATTCCGTCGGAAATAACCCCCGAATTTGTCCGTGATGAAGTGGCCCGCGGTCGCGCGGTGATTCCGGTGAACATCAACCACCCGGAAATCGAGCCGATGATTATCGGCCGCAACTTCCTCACCAAGATCAACGCCAATATCGGTAACTCGGCGGTGACCTCCTCCATCGAGGAAGAAGTGTCCAAGATGACCTGGGCCACCCGCTGGGGCGGCGACACGGTGATGGACCTGTCCACCGGCGACAATATTCACGAAACCCGCGAGTGGATCCTGCGTAACTCGCCGGTGCCCATCGGTACCGTGCCGATCTACCAGGCGCTGGAAAAGGTGAACGGTATTGCCGAAGACCTGACCTGGGAAATCTTCCGCGACACCCTGATCGAGCAGGCCGAGCAGGGCGTGAGCTACTTCACCATCCACGCCGGCGTGTTGCTGCGCTATGTGCCGATGACCGCCAACCGGGTTACCGGCATCGTGTCCCGCGGTGGCTCGATCATGGCCAAGTGGTGTCTGGCGCATCACAAAGAGAATTTCCTCTACACCCACTTCGAAGACATTTGCGAGATCATGAAGGCCTACGATGTGACCTTCAGCCTCGGGGATGGTCTACGTCCCGGCTCCATTGCCGATGCCAACGATGAAGCCCAGTTCAGCGAACTGCGCACTCTCGGTGAGCTCACCAAGATCGCCTGGGAGCATGACGTGCAGGTGATGATTGAAGGTCCCGGCCACGTGCCCATGCACATGATCAAGGCCAACATGGACGAGCAGCTGAAGCACTGTGGTGAAGCCCCGTTCTACACGCTGGGCCCGCTGACCATTGATGTGTCTCCTGGCTACGATCACATCTCCAGCGCCATCGGTGCGGCCATGATCGGTTGGTACGGCACCGCCATGCTTTGCTACGTGACTCCGAAAGAGCACCTGGGTCTGCCCAACCGGGAAGACGTGAAGGAAGGCATCATTGCCTACAAGATCGCTGCCCATGCTGCCGATCTGGCCAAGGGGCATCCCGGGGCGCAGATTCGTGACAACGCCCTGTCCAAGGCCCGGTTCGAGTTCCGTTGGGAAGACCAGTTCAACCTGGGCCTGGACCCGGATCGTGCCCGCGAATTCCATGACGAAACCATGCCCAAGCAGGCTCACAAGGTGGCGCATTTCTGCTCCATGTGTGGCCCCAAGTTCTGCTCCATGAAGATCAGCCAGGAAGTGCGCGACACTTACGGCGATGGCAAGGCCCAGGTGGCACAGGCCGATGCAGAAGCCGGCATGGAGGAAATGTCCCGGGAATTCCGTGAAAAGGGCAGTGCCCTCTATCACAAAGCCAATGACTGATATCGATCCGCGCTTCACTCAGGACGATGTGGAAATTCTGGAGCGGGAAACCCCGTTCCAGGGGTTCTTCCGTGTCGATGCCCTGACCCTGCGTCATCGCCAGTATGAGGGTGGCTGGGGCAAGCCCATCCGCCGTGAGCTGTTTGTGCGTCCGCAGGCGGCGGCGGTGCTGCCCTATGATCCGGTGCGTGGTGAAATCCTGCTGGTAGAGCAGTTTCGTGTCGGTGCCCTGGATTGGCGATCATCGCCCTGGTGTCTGGAGTTGATTGCCGGGCTGGCGGACAAGGCCGGCGAAAGTGCCGAAGACCTGATTCGCCGTGAGGCGGTGGAGGAGGCCGGTCTGACGCTGGGCGAGATGGAAACCGTGGCGCGCTATATGCCCAGTCCGGGCGGTACCGATGAGCGCTTGCATGTGTTTGTGGGGCGGGCGGATCTACAGGGGGCGGGCGGTATCTTCGGTTGTCCGGACGAAGGAGAAGATATTCGTGCGTTGACGGTGTCGGTGTCGCAAATTCCTGCTCTGCTGGAGTCGGGGCGGGTGGATAATGCGGCCAGCCTGATTGCACTGCAGTGGCTGCTGCTGCACCGTGCCGAGCTGGATGCACGCTGGGGACAGGTGTGAGCCGACGGGGCCGCTATCGTCTCGATTTTCGCGCATTGATGACCCAGTGCGAGGAAAACTATGCACGCATGATGCCGTTGATGAAGGCCCTGGGAGACAAGGATAGCCTGGCGGTTGAGCTTGGCCATGAACATCATCCCCACACTCTGCACCTGCGAGTGCTGGAGCGTTCTCCCTATACCACCACGGTTCGCCTTGAAGATCAGGAGTTGCTGGCGGTGCTGCCGGCCTCCCGGCTAACGGTGCGCCTGTATCACGATGCGCGTCTGGCGGAAGTTACCGAGGCGCGCCCTTTTCGGCGGGTCGCCGCCCGCTACACCTACCCGAATCGCCACATGCATCAGCGCGACGAAAAGGCCCAGTGGAACGGTTTCCTCGCGGAATGGCTGCGGCATGTTCACGACCATGGCCGGGATGCCGGGATGCACTGGCGACAGCAGGTTTCCGGTGACTGACACGGATTGTGGCGCTAAGCAATCACTGACAGTATCAATTGTGGAGAATTGGTAACCATTTCAGGGTATGGGTGTTGTTGCCTAGAAAAGTGCCATCATCTTGGTTATAAGTGAATGTGCTGACCAAAATGGTCAGGCGGCGTAACGGGGACGCCAGGGAGGGTCGGCCTCCCCCACAAGATGGAATAAAGAGTATGGTCACGGGAGCGGGGATTTGACGCAGCAGTTGCAGCCCCTTCGAATTGTGCAGTTATCGGACTGCCACTTGTTTGCCGATGTCAGTGGCAAGCTTTTGGGCCTCAATACCCAGTTTAGCCTGGACAAGGTTCTGGAGCTGATCCGCAAGGAACAGCCCAATCCGGATCTGATACTGGCGACCGGGGATTTGTCCCAGGATGCTTCCTTTGAATCCTATCAGCGACTGGATGATGCCCTGAGCACCTTCCAGGTGCCGGTGTACTGGCTGGAGGGCAATCACGACAAGCCCGCCCCCATGCTGGAGGCGCTGCATGCCCAGCGGGACAGGATGAGTCCCTGTGTGCTGGAGCTGGATCACTGGACAATCGTCATGCTGGACTCCACCATTCCTGGCGAAGTCCCCGGCGAACTGTTCGATGAAGACCTGAAATTCCTCGATGATGCCTTGGCCAACGCCAAAGGCGAGCACCTGATGGTGTGCCTGCATCACCATCCGGTGCCCATGGGCTGTGCCTGGCTGGATACCCAAGTGGTGGGTAGCGCGAACAAGTTCTTCGACGTCATTGACCGGCATCCGCGTGTGCGGGCGATCATCTGGGGCCATGTGCACCAGGAATACGATAGCGAGCGCAACGGTGTCCGCATGATGGCCGTGCCCAGTACCTGTGTGCAGTTCAAGCCGTTCAGCGAAGACTTTGCCGTGGATGATACAAATCCCGGTTACCGCTGGCTGGACCTTCATGCTGACGGCCGCATCGATACCGGCGTTAGCCGCGTGGAAGGCATCACCTTTGAGGTGGATTTCTCGGTGAAGGGCTACTGATTAATTGATAATTGATAGCCTGGAAACGTCATGCCGGACTTGATCCAGCATCTCCGCCTGCGAAGCAATGCGGCCTCCAGCAAGGAGAGCCTGCACCGCAAAGCGAAGTCTGGCCCCGGAGGGGCGCAGCGAATAGCTTCGGGATGACGGGAGTGTCCCCGAGGTTTCCTGGAAATCCCGAATCCTGAATTGATAATGGACAACGTGTCCGGGGCCTGCGAGGCTCTTTCGTTATCAATTATCCATTCTCAATTATCACTTGGTTCTTCCCATGGCCTCCGAAATCTCCCTCCTCTATATTCACGGCTTCAACAGTTCCCCTGCCTCCCACAAGGCCGGCCTGCTGCGCGAGGTGTTCGAGCGGGCGGGTTGCGCGGAACGGTTGATTGCCCCGGCATTGCCGCCCTCGCCCCGTGAGGCCATGGCCGAGCTGGATGCAGCCATTGCCTCGGCCGGGCCGGTGGCGTTGCTGGGCTCGTCGCTGGGCGGTTTCTACGCCACCTGGCTGGCTGAGCATCATGATCTGAAGGCGGTGGTCCTGAATCCTGCTGTTCGTCCCTGGCTACTACTGGACAAATACACAGGTATCCAGCATAACTATCACACCGGCGAGGCCTGGGAATTTGATCCCGCCTGGCTGGAGGCCCTGCGCCGCTACGAAGTGGCGGACATTTCGCAGCCGGAAAACCTGTTGCTGCTCACCCAGACCGGGGACGAAACCCTCAACTGGGAAGACGGCTGGGACTATTATGGCGACTGCCACCGCTATTGTGGCTTGGGTGGAAGCCACGGCTTTGATAACTTTGACGCCTTCATACCGCTGATACTGCGGTTTTGTGGTGTAAGTCTGACGTCGGATGTCTGAAGTCTGACGCTACAAACTGTTTGTCTGTCGCCTGACTTCCGACGTCAGACCCTGAATTCAAGATAATTTATGACCAATAATTATACGTCCGAAAATATTGAAGTTTTGTCGGGCCTGGAGCCGGTGCGTAAACGCCCGGGCATGTACACCGATACCACCCGCCCCAACCACCTTGCCCAGGAAGTGATCGACAACTCCGTCGATGAAGCCCTGGCGGGGCACGCCAAGTCCATCAAGGTCACCCTGTTCAAGGACGGTGGCGTGGAAGTGGAAGATGATGGTCGTGGCATGCCGGTGGACATGCACCCGGTGCAGAAGAAGCCGGGGGTGGAAGTGATTCTTTCCACGCTCCACGCGGGTGGCAAGTTCTCCAATAACAACTACCAGTTCAGCGGCGGCCTGCACGGTGTGGGGGTGTCCGTGGTGAACGCCCTTTCCACCAAACTGGAAGTGCTGGTCAAGCGTGATGGCCAGCTGCATCGCATCGAATTCGGTGACGGTGAAAAACGCAGCGAACTGGAAGTGGTCGACACCGTTGGCAAGCGCAACACCGGCACGATTCTGCGTTTCTGGCCGGATGCCAGCTATTTTGATTCGCCGAAAATTTCCGTCTCCCGACTCAAACATCTGTTGCGCGCCAAGGCCGTGTTGTGCCCGGGGCTCAAGGTTATTCTGGAAAACCAGAACAACGGTGAGACCGATACCTGGCAGTTTGAAGATGGCCTGATCGAATATCTGCTGGAATCCTCAGCCGGTTGGGAGCGCGTGCCGCAGGAGCCCTTCAACGGCGCCATGAGTGCGGAAACCGAAGCGGTGGACTGGGCGGTGACCTGGCTGCCGGAAGGGGGCGAGCTGGTTCAGGAATCCTATGTGAACCTGATCCCGACGGCGCAGGGGGGCACCCATGTGAATGGTTTGCGCTCCGGTCTGCTGGATGCCATGCGCGAGTTCTGTGAATTCCGTAATTTGTTGCCCCGTGGCGTCAAGCTGACCCCGGAAGATATCTGGGACCGGGCAGCCTACGTGCTGAGCGTGAAAATGCAGGACCCGCAATTTGCCGGCCAGACCAAGGAGCGTCTCAGCTCCCGTCAGACCGCGGCGTTTGTTTCCGGGGTCGTGAAGGACGCCTTCTCCCTGTGGCTGAACCAGCACACCGACGAAGCCGAAAAACTGGCAGACCTGTGCATCAATAATGCCCAGAAGCGTTTGCGCGCGGCCAAGAAAGTCACCCGTAAAAAAGTCACCAGTGGTCCGGCGCTGCCCGGCAAGCTGGCAGACTGCACCAGCGATGACCCGGCCCAGAGCGAAATCTTTCTGGTGGAAGGGGACTCGGCGGGGGGCTCTGCCAAGCAGGCCCGCGATCGGGTGTTCCAGGCCATCATGCCGCTGCGCGGCAAGATCATGAATACCTGGGAAGTGGATTCCAACGAGGTGTTGGGCAGCCAGGAAATTCACGATATTGCCGTGGCGCTGGGTATTGAGCCGGGCAGCGACGATATCGAAGGGTTGCGCTACGGCAAGGTGTGCATTCTGGCGGATGCGGACTCCGATGGCTTGCACATCGCCACGCTGATCTGTGCCCTGTTCCTGCGTCATTTTCCTGCGCTGGTCAAACAGGGGCATGTATTCGTGGCCATGCCACCGCTCTACCGGATCGACGTGGGCAAGGAAGTGTATTACGCCCTGGACAAGGAAGAGCGTGAAGGTGTGCTGGATCGCATCAAGGCAGAAAAGAAACGCGGCAAGGTCAATGTGACCCGCTTCAAGGGCCTGGGTGAGATGAACCCGCTGCAGTTGCGTGAAACCACCATGGCTCCGGATACCCGTCGGCTGGTGCAACTGTCTATCAGCAGCGATGACGAAACCCATCAGCTGATGGATATGCTGCTGAGCAAGAAGCGTGCATCCGATCGCAAAAGCTGGCTGGAAGAGAAGGGCAATCTGGCCGAAGTGTGATGCCTGCGGCAGGTCGGGCGTCTGATGTCGGACGTCTGACACAAAAGAATAACCGGTCCTGGCGTTCGACTGCAGATGTCCGACGTCAGACCTGAGCGAATATAGCGAGCAAAAATGGCAGAAGAATTTGAAAGTTTTCCCTTAAGGGAATACACCGAAAAAGCGTATCTGGATTATTCCATGTACGTGATTCTCGACCGGGCGCTGCCGAACATTGGCGACGGTCTCAAGCCGGTGCAGCGGCGTATTGTGTACGCCATGAGCGAGCTGGGATTAAAGTCCACCGCGAAGCACAAGAAGTCAGCCCGTACCGTGGGTGATGTGCTGGGTAAGTATCACCCTCACGGTGATTCGGCCTGTTACGAAGCCATGGTGCTGATGGCGCAGCCGTTCAGTTACCGCTATCCGCTGGTGGATGGGCAGGGCAACTGGGGCAGCGCGGATGATCCCAAGTCGTTCGCCGCCATGCGTTACACCGAATCCAAGCTTGCGCCTTATGCGGAAGTGCTGCTCTCCGAGCTGGGTCAGGGTACGGTGGAATGGTTGCCGAACTTCGACGGCACCATGGAAGAGCCGAAAATGCTGCCGGCACGGCTGCCCAATGTGTTGCTCAATGGCACCACCGGTATCGCGGTGGGCATGAGCACGGATATTCCGCCCCATAATCTGCGCGAAGTGGCCAACGCCTGTATTCATCTACTGAAGGATCCAGGTGCGTCCCTGGATGACCTGATGGAGTTCATCCAGGGGCCGGATTTCCCCACCGAAGCCGAAGTGATCACCCCGCAGAATGACATCATTCGCATGTACGCGGAGGGCAAGGGATCACTGAAGCAGCGCGCCGTGTATGAGCGGGAGGATGGCGACATTGTTGTTACCGCGCTGCCTTACCAGGTATCCGGTGCCAAGGTGCTGGAGCAGATCGCCGATCAGATGAACAAGAAGAAGCTGCCCATGGTCAGCGATCTTCGTGATGAATCCGATCATGAAAACCCGACCCGTCTGGTGATCACGCCACGTTCAAACCGGGTGGATGTGGAACAGTTGATGAGTCACCTGTTCGCCACCACGGATCTGGAAAAGAACTACCGGGTGAACCTGAACATGATCGGCATCGATGGCCGGCCACAGGTGAAGAGCCTGGATACCATTCTTAATGAATGGCTGCAGTTCAGAATGGTCACTGTGCGTCGTCGCCTTCAGCACCGTCTCGACAAGGTGCTCGATCGCCTGCATATCCTTGAAGGCTTGCTGGTTGCTTTCCTCAATATTGATGAAGTGATTCACATCATCCGTACCGAAGATGCACCCAAGCCGGTGCTGATGGAGCGCTTTGGCATTTCCGATCGGCAGGCGGAAGCCATCCTCGAACTGAAGTTGCGCCACCTGGCCAAGCTCGAGGAAATGAAAATCCGTGGCGAGCAGGATGAGCTCAACGAAGAGCGTGAAAAGCTGGAAGCGACACTGGGTTCCACCGCCAAAATGAAAAAGCTGGTGGCCAAAGAGCTCAAGGAAGACGCAGAAAAATATGGCGATGATCGTCGCTCGCCGCTGGTGGAACGTGATGCTGCCGCCGCCCTGGATGAAACCGATCTGGTCAGTGCAGATCCGGTCACCGTCGTTCTGTCCGAAAAGGGTTGGGTGCGTGCCGCCAAGGGCCACGATGTGGATGTGGAAGGCCTGAGTTACAAGGCGGGAGACAAGTACAAGGCATCGGCGAAGGGCAAATCCAACCAGCCGGTGTGTTTCCTCGACAGTACCGGCCGCAGTTATTCCGTACTGGCGCACACGCTGCCCAGTGCACGGGGGCAGGGTGAGCCCCTGTCCGGGCGGGTGAGTCCGCCTTCCGGTGCCAGCTTCATGGCGGCAGTGATGGGCAAGGACAAAGATGCCTTCCTGATGAGCACGGATGCCGGTTATGGCTTCGTGGTGCGCTACGGGGATCTACTAGCCAACAAGAAGGCCGGGAAGACCGTGCTTAGCGTGCCCAAGGGTGGCCGGGTACTGCCACCGCAACCCATTGCCAGCACGGCAGAGGATTTGATCGCCCTGGTATCCAACGAAGGCCGATTGCTGGTATTCCCGGTGAAGGAGCTGCCGGAAATGATGCGCGGCAAGGGTAACAAGATGATGTCGGTGCCCTCGGCCCGGGTGCAGGCCCGCGAAGAGTTCGTCCAGGATGTGCAGGTGGTGGGGCCGCAGGATTCGCTCACCATCTTTGCCGGCAGGCGTCATCTGACGCTCAAACCCAGCGATCTGGAACACTATTACGGTGAGCGTGGCCGACGTGGTGCCAAGCTGCCACGGGGTTTCCAGAACGTGGATAGCATGGCAGTAGAACGCAAGGACAGCGAGTGAGGTTGTGCCGGCCTGCGGGCCGGCAATCACACGAGGCAGTGAGCGGTCAGGATAGAGGCAGAGGACAAGGGCATGGTTCGGGGAATCACGACGGTACTGCTGTTACTGATCAATACGCTGGTGCTGATCGGCCCCATGATGATTGTGGCCCTTCTCAAGGTCTTGCCCGGTACTGGCTGGCGCCGGTTCTGTTCCCGGGTGGTGATGTGGATTGCCGAAACCTGGGCGGAAATCTGCAAGGCTATCTTTGCCCTGATGACGCCCACCCATTGGGATATCCGTGGGGTGGAAAACCTGCGCCAGGACACCTCCTATCTGGTGGTCAGTAATCATCAGTCCTGGGTGGATATTCCGGCTCTGGTGGAAACGTTTAATCGCAAGACGCCCTATTTCAAATTCTTCCTCAAGAAAGAGCTGATCTGGGTGCCGTTCCTGGGGTTGGCATTCTGGGCGCTGGATTATCCGTTCATGAAGCGCTACAGCAAGGCGGTTCTTGATAAACACCCCGAGCTGAAAGGCAAGGATCTTGAGATTACCCGTCGTGCCTGTGAAAAGTTTCAGGGTATTCCAGTGACGGTGGTGAACTTCCTGGAAGGCACCCGGTTTACAGCGGCCAAGCAACAGGCCCAGCAATCCCCTTATACCCATTTGCTCAAGCCCAAGGCCGGCGGTGTGGCATTTGTGATGGCCGCGCTGGGGGATAACCTGGATGCGTTGCTGGACGTGACGATTGTGTATCCGCAAGGCAAGCCGCCGGGGTTCTGGGAGTTGCTCTGTGGCAGGGTGAGTCACGTGGTCGTTGATGTGCAGACCCGTCCGCTGGAGCCCGCCCTGTGGCGCAGTGACTATCAGGATGACCCGGTGTTCAGGGCGGAAGTCCAGCAGTGGGTGAGTGAGCTCTGGGACGATAAGGACCAGCGCATCACCGAGCTGCAGCGTGTGCTGTAACGGTAATGCCTCAGAAATTCAGTGTCAGGGCCAGATAGGGCCCGCCGAATTTCAGGTCGATGGCGCTGTCGGAATCGTCGTCCAGCTTGACGAACATCTGGTTAAAGCCCACTTCCACCCCGAACAGAAAATCACTGCGCCACCCGGCTTTTAGTGTGAAGTCGGTCACTTGATCATCTTTCAGATAGACACCGTTAACCTCTGCGCCGAGATAGGCGTTGTCGGATAGCAGGCGAAAGGGGTAATGGGCGGCAAGATGGAGCTGGGGGAGGGTGTCCTCAATCGCTTGCTGCCCCTGACGGGAGTTTGATTCCAGTATCAGCTCGCCATCCAGATTGCGTACTGTCAGACCGGCATCCAGCCGTAGACCATGTTCTTGGGGAAACGCGTAATACAGGGTGCCGTCCAGGATGCCCAGTTCCAGATCACTGTGCAGGGGTTGCCCGGCTGGGAAGGTCTCGCTGTCAAACGCCAGGGACTGGCCTGGCAGTGCCTGGCTGTTTTCCCGGAGAGACAGGTAACGCAGGCTAACCTGGGGCAGCAGGGCAGCAGCATGTTGCAGTTGCAGCATGGCACCGGTCTGGCGGGAATAACCGAAACCGAGATCATCATCCAGATCCAGGGCTGCTGCCCCGGAGGCGACAGTACCCTCCAGTTCACTGTTCCAGTTGTAGGCGCCGGCGCTGATCTGAGCGGCGGCGTTGGCCTGGGCGCAAACACAGACTGTGGTGGCGATCCCGAGGGCAACACGTGCAAGGGCCACGATTAAAAGCCCAGCGACAGGGCCAGGTACGGACCGCCCATATCCAGTTCGGTGGTCAGCTGGCTGACGTTATCCAGGTCCAGGCTTATCTGGCTGTAGCCCACTTCCACGCCCAGCAGAAAGTCAGATCGCCAGCCCACCCGGGCGTTGTAGTCGCTCATGGACGAACCGTCGTATTTGATCGCATTCAGTTCGCCGCCCACGTAGGCCCCGGTACCCGGTATGTCGAACCTGACAGCGCCATGGGCCAGCGGCAGTATCTCGTCAATATCCAATCGGGAGTCGGCAATAATGCTGTTGAGACGGATGAAGCCATCAATGTGGCGGATGGTCAGCCCCAGATCCAGCTTCAGGTTGCTGTCGATGGGCGAGTAGTAAAGGGTGCCTTCCAGCATGTCCAGCTCCAGCTCGCTATCCACCCGGGTGCTGGCCAAATAGGTCTGGCCGTTGAATTCGAAGCTCCGCTGAATACGGTTGCTGGCGGATTCGTAGAGATCAAAGTAGCGGATGCGGGCATTGGGAATTAGCGGAACGGCGTGTTCGAGTCCCAGCCAGATAACGCTCTGGTCGGCCTTGCCCATGCCCAGGTCGTCTTCCACATCGATGTTGGCGCCGCCGGACGAAACCGTGCCGGAGAAATCCGTATCCCAGTTATACCCCCCGCCGTAGATGGACAGACCGGGGGCGGCATGGAGTGCCGAGCAGGCAAGCAGGGTGCAGGTGGCGAAGAGTGTCCGTTTCATGATCGATCCCTGGGAAGAGGCTGTGTTCTGGAGTGTAGCGCAGCAAGTGGTCGGGGCGCCAAGTCCGCCTGCTTTCTGTTAAACTGGCCCGGCGAACAAGACATGGGTAACCCCCGCCCCACGGAGTCAGACAGCCACATGTTTCTCGAAGAAATGCCAGGAAAATTCCGTTATCCGGCCCCGGAAGATACGGAAGACGAAGCGCTGCTTGCGGATATCCAGCGCAAGGGGTGGCACCACTTTGCCGTCGCCGGCGGTGATGGCCAGCCCGGTTATACCTTCAGCGTCGGGCATTTCCTTAATCTGAATCACCCGGAACTGATTGTGGTGGGGCTCAAGGATTCGTTGGCCAGCCGGCTGCTGGACAGTGCGGCGGTGCGTATCCGCGGGCTCAACAAGCCCTATCAGCCGTATCGTCTTTACAGCGATATTGCCGATGGTCTGGAGGTCATGTTTCTGCCTGTGGCCTTTCCTCACTACAAGGAATACCTGGGCTTTGCCAACTGGTTTTATCAGAGCCTGCCGGCCCCTTACCCTGCATTGCAGATGGTGTGGCCGGACCCCAAGGGGGTGTTCCCCTGGCAGCCGGGCTACGATGCCCGTTTTAGTCGTGCCCAGCCGTTGCTGGGAACACCACCGGCCACACCGTTGACCAGGCCATAGGGCGGCAGCTGCGGCGATTTCCTTTCGCCAGTTTCCGACCTACGATAAGTCACCACACCGAATGAACGAGAGATCCGCATGAGCTCCCTGCAAGAACAGTTGATGAAGGCCGGTCTGGCAGACAAGAAAAAGGCCCGCAAGGCCAAGCAGCAGAAGCGCGAAGAGGTCAACAAGGCCAAGCGTGGTGAGATTGATCTGGAAGATCCTGCCGAGCGGGCTCGCCGGTTGCGTGAAGAACAGGCGGAAGCGGATCGCAAGCTGGAGGCAGAACGCAAGGCTGAGCGTGAAAAGAAGGAAATTGCTGCGCAGATCAAGCAGATGACCGAGCAGAGCCGGATCGATCGCAGCAAGGGTGATGTGGCATTCCAGTTTGTGCAGGACAAGAAGATCAAGAAGGCTTGGGTAACCGCCAAGCAGCAGCAACAGCTGGAGCGTGGACAGATTGCCATTGTGGCGCTTGGCGACGGTTATGAGCTGGTGCCCACCGTGGTGGCGGAAAAGATCCGCCAGCGTGATGAGCAGGCGGTGCTGCTGTTGAACGAACGCGGCAATCAGGAAGTGGATGACGATGATCCGTACAAGGATTTCCCGATTCCTGATGATCTGATGTGGTAAAAAGAGACGCACCACGCAACACCGCGGGTGAGGGCGGAGTCACCGAAACCGCCGAGCCCGCGATTCCGGCCAGTCCAAGATCTGGTCTGCACTCTCCGGCAAGTGAGCTTTTTTATGACTGAATCGTCCTCTCTGACGCTTGGCCGTCGCTATTCGCTGGAAGTGATTCGGGCGGTACGTAACGGACTGTTGCTGGATGGCGGGAGTTTGGGCGATGTGTTGCTGCCGAGCCGCGAAGCCGGTGATCTGGCGCCTGGGGACAGTGTGCTGGTTACGCTGTACAACGATGGTCAGGGCAGTGTCATGGCATCGGTGAAGGCGCCCAAGGTCTTGCGAGGCGAGGTGGCAACCCTGGGTGTGGTATCCACCAGCAAGCTGGGCGCTTTTCTTGACTGGGGCATGCCCAAGGATCTGCTGCTGCCGTTTGCTGAGCAAACCGGGCCGCTGCGTCCAGGTGGGCGCGTGCTGGTGATTGTGACCACCGACCGGGAAGGTCGTCTGCTGGCCAGCGCCAAGCTGGACCGGTTCATGAAAGATACCTGTGATGAATTTCAGCAGGGCGATGAAGTCACCTTGATTGCGGCCCGGGAAACCGATCTGGGCTGGAAGATGGTGGTCAATAACCGCTACTGGGGCATGATTGCCCGCAAGGAACTGCGTGCACCGCTCAAGCACGGCCAGCGCGTCACCGGTTATGTGCAGCGCCTGCGCGAAGACGGCAAGTTGAGCTTGTCCCTGAATGCCCCGGGTGCGGCCAAGAGTGATGCACTGAGTGAGCAGGTCATGGCCGCACTGGAGCAGGCCGGTGGTGAATTGCCGCTGGGAGACAAGAGCTCCCCGGAGGCGATCTTCGATGCCTTCCGCTGCAGCAAGAACGCCTTCAAGCAGGCCATTGGCGGGCTTTACAAGGCCCGCAAGATCACTATTGAGAAAGACCGCATTCGTCGGGCCTGACCCTCTGTTCTAACTTCATGCCCGGGGTCTGCCGGCCAGCCCTGATGCCAACATGGAGGGCGCATGCTGATAACCTTGTATCTGATCGGAATCACCGCCGAAGCCATGACCGGCGCCCTTGCCGCAGGCCGTCTCAAGATGGATCTGTTCGGGGTGGTAATGATCGCCTCCGTGACTGCTTTTGGGGGTGGTTCGGTACGCGATATCCTGCTCGGACATTATCCGCTCACCTGGATTGCCCACCCTGAATACCTGCTGCTGACCACCCTGGCGGCGCTGGTGGCCACCTGGATTGCACCGTATATGTCCCGGTTGCGAAACCTGTTTCTGGCTCTGGATGCATTGGGCCTGATGGCGTTTACCGTGATTGGCGCCCAGGTCGCTTTGGGCATGGAGTTGGGGGCCCCGGTGGCGGCGCTGGCCGGCCTGATCACCGGGATGTTCGGCGGCGTGATCCGGGATTTGTTGTGTAACCGGGTGCCGCTGGTGTTCCAGAAGGAGCTCTATGCAGTAGTATCATTGGGTGCCGCGGTGCTGTATCTGGCACTGCTGCATTGGCTGGTCCCGGAGTGGTTGGCGGTACTGGTCACTGTGGTCAGCGGGTTTTCTGTACGCCTGTTGGCAATACGTTTTGGATGGCATCTGCCGCGTTTTGAATACAATGTGCCGGACGCATGAAGCGAACGGTTAATAGGGAGACTAAGGATGAACAAGCTACAGGTTGTGATGTTGGGTTCGGTGCTGGCCATGGCTGCCAGTGGGCCGGCGCAGGCCTTTGATTTCAAGAAGCTGACCGACTCGGCCAATACTGCGGTGGACAGTGCTTCCCAAAAAGCCAATGAAGGCATGGGTGCTGCCAGTGGCGCCCTGGATAGCGGAGTTGCGGTCAGCGGTGAGGCGCAGGCCCTGGTGGATAGTCTGACTACCGATCTGGGCGTCACCCAGAAGCAAGCAGCAGGCGGTGCCGGTGCCCTGTTGGCCATGGCCAAGAACAATCTGTCTGCCGATCAGTTCGGCGGTATTCTTTCCAAGGTGCCGGGGCTGGATTCCCTGCTTGGAGGAGAAGGTAGCGGTCTGGCCAGCAGTATGCTGGGCAATATTTCCAGCCTGGAAGGGGTTGGCAAGGTGTTCAGCGCTTTGGGCCTGAGTCCGGACATGATCAGTCAGTTTGCCCCCAAGATCCTCGGTTTTCTCGGTGGTGAAGGGGTGGCAAGCTCCGCCCTCAGCAGCCTGGGCGGCCTTTGGGGCGTAAAAGCGCCAGCGGAATAGTTCCCGCGCCTGCGCCAAAATCCAAACATCAAAACGGCTTTCCTTCCTTCCCGCTGCGGGCGCATGCCTGTGGCGGGGCGGCATCGTTATTCTTTCAGGTCTCTCGCCTCCAGCCTTTCGGCACTTTAATCCGAATTGAACCCGAACAAGCGTTTGCTTTATTGTGTCACTCATCAATGTAACAGTTGGCGGGTGCGCTCTTGTGCGCTCCCAGACCCGCCAGCCATGTGCCTTCAACGGACTCAGGTGAGCCGACATGACAACTGCAACAATTCATCAGTACGTACCGAAAAGCACCCAGAAGAACTATGAGATGCCCATTCGGCATATGGATTTTAAGTTCGATCCCCGGGAGCTGGACGATACTTTTTTCAGAAATACCGAGCTGGCGTCAGCGTATTTTGAAGCGCTGTCTATCTTTCTGACGTTTGGTGAAGATCTGGTAATCGATACGGCCCGTTACCACCGTCAGTTTGTAAAAGATCCGGAGCTCAAGCGTCTGGTCACTGCCCTGATCGGTCAGGAAGCCATCCACTCCAAGATGCACAATGAGTTCAACGATGTGCTGGCCAAGCACCGTTTTCCTGTGGGCCTGTACCGCTTCCTTGCGGACAAGGTGTTCGAGCACGGCTTCAAGAAACTGTCCAACCGCATGCAGCTGTCATTGATGGCGGGCATTGAGCATTTCACCGCGGTGCTGGCGGAGTACATGATGAAGCACGAGGACATCTTCTATGAGTCCATGGATGAGAAGCAGCGTGCCCTGTGGATGTGGCATATGCTGGAAGAGTCCGAGCATAAGGACGTGGCATACGATGTGTTCCAGGAGTTGTCTGGTGATTATGCCCTGCGTATGCGCGGGTTTGTGCTGGCGGCGTTCACCATTGTTTTCCTGATACCGGTTGCTGCCTCAGTGATTCCGGTAATGCGTAAACCGCGTAATCTGATCAGCCCCCGCTACTGGAAAGATGTACGTCGAAGCCTGGCGATGCTGGCTGGCCCGAAAGAGGGCGTCTACGGCAGCACCATCAAGCACATTCTGGATTACACCCGTCGTGACTTTCATCCCAGCGATCACGACACCACTGCCTATCTGGAGTATTACAAGGAGAAGCTTCTGCACCCGAAAACCGGGTTGCTGACGCCGTATCTGACCAAGGAATTTGTACCGGGCAAGCGCGCCTGAGCAAAAAAATACGTTACCTGGATGGGTGAAATTCATGCTGAATATTCTCAAGTTTCGTTCCAGCAAGCCGAGTTATAACGGCTATGCGGTAGTCACTGGTGCCGGTAGCGGCATCGGTCGCAGCTTTGCTCTGGAGCTGGCTCGCCGTAACAGTGCCGTCGTGTGTGCTGACCTGAAACTGGAAAGTGCGGAAGAAACCGCTGCCCTGATCGAAGAAGCCGGTGGCACGGCCTATGCGGTGGCGTGCGATGTGGGCAGCGCGGAGCAGGTGGAAAAACTGGCCAAGCAGGCTGAAGAGCTGCTCGGAGAGCCGGTCACGCTGGTGATCAATAATGCCGGTGTCGGCATCGGCGGAAAGTTTGATGAACTGAGCCTGAAAGACTGGAAATGGGTGATGGATGTGAACCTGTGGGGTGTTGTCCATGGGTGCCATTACTTTGTGCCGGGCTTCAAGAAGCAAGGCCGCGGCGCGATCATCAATGTGGCCTCAGCGGCATCGTACACTGCTGCACCGGAAATGAGTGCCTACAACGTGACCAAGGCCGGTGTGCGTGCCTTGTCGGAAACGCTGTATGCGGAGCTCAAGCGGGACAACATCAAGGTCAACGTACTGTGCCCGACCCTGGTGCCCACCAATATCATCAAAGATGGCCGTATTCCGGATCGTTACTCCAAACTGGCTGACCATGCGTTGATGAACTACGCCATGACTACCAGTGACTCCGTGGCCAAGCTGACCCTGAACCGTCTCGACAAGGGTGAGCTGTACACCACTCCCCAGGTCGACGCCAAGTTGTTCTGGGTGATGAAGCGCGTATCGCCAAACCTGTATGCCGATTTGCTCGGTTTTTCGTACCGGTTTGTGAAGAATTGATAGAGGTTTTTTCTCATGGCAGCAGCAAAAAAGACCAAGGCCACTGAGGCCAAAGTTTACGACAGCTTTATCGTGGGTGCCGGTATTTCCGGTATTTGTGCCGCGTACAAAATGAAGAAAGAGGGCTATCACGATTTCAAGATTATCGAGAAAGCCAATCGCGTGGGTGGCACATGGCGCGAGAATACCTACCCGGGGTGCGGCTGTGATGTGCCGTCTTCCCTGTATTCGTTTTCCTTTGCGCCAAGCAGCAAATGGAGCCACCTGTTTGCTCGTCAGCCAGAAATCCTTGAGTACCTGGAAGGGGTCAGCAAGGAGTTTGGTATTGAAGAGCTGATCGAGTTCGGCACTGAACTGGACAATGCCCAGTGGGATGAGGCGCGTCACCTGTGGGTACTGGACACCACCACCAATGGCAAGCCGTCCCAGACGCTGGCACGCACCGTGGTATTCGCCACCGGTCCGATCACTGAAGCCCAGATCCCCAATCTGCCCGGACTGGATACGTTCAAAGGTGAAATGTTCCACTCAGCCAAGTGGAACCACGATTATGATCTGACAGGAAAGCGTGTGGCGGTGATCGGCACGGGCGCATCGGCGATCCAGTTTGTACCGCAGATTCAGCCAAAGGTGAAAGAGCTGCACGTGTTCCAGCGCACCGCCCCCTGGGTGTTGCCCAAGCCGGACATGAATCTGGGTGACAACAGCAAACAGCTGATTGAAAAACTGCCGGTGATTCAGAAAACCTGGCGCAAGGCCGTGGCGCAATCCCTGAACGTGATCAACTTCGGCTTGCGTAATCCCGTGGCGCTGAAGCCGGTGAGCACCGCCGCCAAACAGCTGCTGCGTGTTCAGGTGAAAGACAAGACCCTGCGCAAGGCCGTAACGCCGGACTTTACGCTGGGCTGTAAGCGCATTCTGTTCGCTAACAACTATTACCCTGCCCTACAGGCGGATAACGCCAATCTGATTCCTCATGGCCTGGTGGAAGTAGAAGGCAACACGGTGATTGCTGCCAATGGTGAGCGGCACGAAGTGGATGTGATTATCTGGGGTACCGGCTTCGAGGTGTCTCATCCGCCGATTGGCCGCAAAGTCATCAATGCCAACGGCGAGCGTCTGTCTGACCTGTGGAAGGATACGTCGCCGGAAGCCTATCTTGGCGCCACCATGAAAGATGTGCCCAACGCGTTCCTGGTGCTGGGCCCGAACGTGCTGGTGTATGACTCCTTTATCGGCCTGGCCGAAGCGCAGCTGGATTACATCATTGATGGCCTGAAGAAGATCAAGGCGAAGGGCATTAGTCGTCTGGCGATTAATCCGGGCGTGTTGCAGCGTCACAACGACAAAGTGCAGAAGCATCTGAAAGGCACCGTGTTCAACAGCGGTGGCTGCAAGAGCTATTACCTGGATCAGAACGGCCGCAACTTTGCCGCCTGGCCGTGGTCGCTGGCTGAGCTGAAAAAACGCCTGAGCGCATTCAGCCTGTCTGACTACGACGTGCAATACGGCGTGAGCGAAAAGCAGGACGCTGCCTGATCCTGGCGACAGGCGTCACGGCCCCTCAATACATGGTAGTGCATGAGGGGCTGCTGCCCGTATGAGTCCTTTGGCACTACGGTATCCCTCTATCGGGATGCCGTGGTGCTGCTCTGAATAGACCGCCGCCAATGCAGGGGTAATGCGTGGGGGCAAGCCCGACTTATTCCCAGCCCGCCAACACCAGCTTGCCGATCGTATTCCCTTCCTCCAGGCGTCGATGGGCGGCTTTCAGGTTTTCGGCGTTGATCGGCCCCATGCCTTCGCTAAGCGTGGTTTGAATCGTGCCAGTATCCACCAGCTCGGCAAGTTGTCTAAGGATGTCGCCCTGACGTTGCATGTCCTGGGCGAACATGGCGCGGGTGAACATAAATTCCCAGCAGAAGCGGGCGCTTTTTGCCTTGAGCGGGTTCAGGTCCAGCGGTCCGCGGGCGTCGACGATGGCACAGATGCCGCCCAGCGGGGCGATGGCCTGGCAGGCGGTTTGCCAGTAGTGATCCAGGTTCTGGGTGATGAAAATGCCGTCCACCTGGGGCGCCCCGAGTGCTTCCAGTTGAGGCAGGAGCGGTTCGCGGTAATCCACCAGCGCATGGGCCCCCATGGCTTCACACCAGTTGGCGGAGGTCTCGCGCCCGGCCGTCGCGATCACACGCAGGCCAAAGTGTCGGGCTGCCAACTGGATGGCGATGGAGCCCACCCCACCGGCGCCGCCAATTACCAACAGGGTTTTGCCGTTGCACTCCCCGGGCCGAAAACCCAGTTGATCCTCCAGTGCTTCCCAGGCGGTGAGTGCGGTGAGCGGTAGTGCTGCTGCTTCCTGCATGCCCAGGCTGTCCGGCTTTCGGGCCACCAGCCGTTCGTCCACGCATTGATGTTCGGCGTTACTGCCCTGGCGCTGAACCGCCCCGGCATACCAGACCCGATCCCCTTTCTTGAAGCCCGTTACCTCGCTGCCTACGGATTCCACCACGCCTGCCGCATCAAAACCCAGAACACGGTAGCCGGGCTGCTCCAGCGGCCGCTGGCGAAGTTTCGTGTCGATGGGATTCACGGATACTGCCTGTACCGATATCAGCAGATCCCGCGGGCCGGGGCTGGGCAAATCCAGCTGAATATCTTCCAGCGCATGAACGTCATCAATGGTACGCGGTTGATTGAACCCGATGGCTTTCATCTTCTCCCCTCTGCACAGTGTGCTATTGCGCTAATGTCGAGCGTCAGGCGTTAACAATTTGGCACATATTGAAGCGCTGACTATGCCACAGTAAAGCGGTTGCTGCCGTTCCGGTTTGGCAATAATGGGAGAGCAGGAGTTTTCATGAAATTCGAAGAATACCGAAAGTTTGATGCCATTGGCCTGGCGGAATTGGTTAACAAAGGGGAGGTGACCGCCAGTGAATTGCTGGAGCTGGCAATTGCCAGGGCGGAGGCGGTCAACCCGCAATTGAATGGCCTGATCATTCCACTCTATGAGATGGCGCGCCAACGTGCGGCTGCCTCTCTGAGTGGGCCCTTGGCCGGGGTGCCAATGCTGGTGAAGGATCTGTTTCAGGAGATAGGCGGACAGCCGGACTACCGGGGCAACAAGGCGCGCAAACAACATGACATTCGTGCCGAGCAGGATTCAACGCTGGTTGCACGCTGGAAGCAGGCCGGGCTGGTGCCGTTTGGTCGCACTAACACCCCGGAGTTCGGTGCCAAGGGTATCACTGAGCCCGACTCTTTTGGTCCGGCGCGCAACCCCTGGAATACCGGCCACACGCCGGGTGGTTCTTCCGGTGGTTCCGCGGCCATGGTTGCTGCTGGTGTTGTCCCGTTGGCTGGTGCCAATGATGGCGGTGGCAGTATCCGTATTCCCGCTGCCTGTTGTGGGCTTTTTGGTCTCAAGCCGGGTCGTGGGCGTACGCCATGGGGACCCACGTTTACCGAAGCCATGCACGGTATTGCGGTGAATCATGTGGTCACCCGCTCAGTGCGTGACAGTGCCTTGTTGCTGGACCTGGAGCAGGGGGATGAGCGTGGCAGCCTGTTCCATATCGCGCCACCGGAACAGCGTTATGTGGTGGCGGGTAGTGGCAAGCCGGGACGTCTGCGCATTGGTTTCTCTACGCGCTCTCCGCTGGGCAAAGAGGTGGATCCTGAGGCGGTGAAGGCCGTGGAAAAAACCGTTGCGCTGTTGCGGGATCTGGGCCATGAAGTGGAAGAGGCCGAGCCGCAAATGGACGCCAAACAGATGTGTATGGATTGGCTGACAGTCTGGTTCGGGCAGTGCGCGGCGGAAGTGGATGAGGTGAAGGCACTCACTGGCTGTGGCGATGAGGGTTTCGAACTGGACACCCTTGCCATCGCGGCCTTTGGGCGCGCAACCCCTGCCCATGAATATGTGAAGTGTCAGTCCCGCTGGCAGCAATACATGATCGCGATGGATGCTTTCCTGGAACAGTATGATTTCTGGCTGACGCCAACACTGGCCATGCCGCCAGCGGGCATCGGTGCCATGGCGACACCAATGTGGCAGCAGAATGCGCTGAAGATGCTGCTCAAGGTGGGCGGAGAAAAGCTGTTGATGAAAACCGGCATGATTGAGCAGATGGCGCTGGAGAATTTCAAGTACATGCCGTTTACCCAGTTTGCCAACGTCACCGGTGTGCCGGCCATGTCGGTGCCGTTGCACTGGACCGAGGCAGGCTTGCCGCTGGGCTCCCAGTTCGTGGGTGCCCATGGCGACGAAGGCAAGCTGCTGTCGCTGGCGGCGCAGCTTGAGCAAGCTGCGCCCTGGTTCGACAAGACTCCGGACATTTGATGCCGGAGGCCGGGTTACGGCTGTCAGGCGTTCATTGCTGCCGCAGCCTGTGCGGCGGGGGATCGGGCCAGGTAGGCCAGCGCTTGTTCAGTGTCTCCTTCGTCGATCGGGTGGAAGCGGGGGGAGACCCAGCGGGCGGTGGCGCGCAGCAGTAATGAGAAGGTGGGGACGTTGCGGGTTCGCGTTCCGACCTTCTGCAGCTCAAGCAGGATGCGGGGAAGCAGCATGCGGCCAATACGGCGTGCTTCTGGATCCGGATCTTGTTTGGCCAGGCTACGGCCCCCTTCGGAGATGAAATACAGGAACAACGGGAAGACGATGGCCATCAGTGCCTGACGGCTGACATAGAAGCCCAGTTCGCTCTTGCACAGGTGTTCGAACAGATCGAAGGCGACGGTGCGATGTTCCACTTCTTCGGCCAGGTGCCACTTGAACAGGTCCACCATGGCGGCATCGCCATTTTCTTCCCAGGTGTCGTTGTCCATGGCCCACTGTCCCAGTACGCCGGTGAAATGCTCGATGGCCGCAATCAGCCCTACTCGCAGAATCAGCCATTGTTTTTCCCAGGCCCGCTGTTTCAGGAATTTCATCCCGAAGGGCGCATCTCCGAGAATGGTGTCGAACAACCACTCCGCACGCTGTACGTAGTCAACGCTCAATCCATGGGCTTCCAGATAAGTCTGTGCCTTGCTGTGCTGGCGCGAGTGAATCGCTTCCTGGCGGATAAAGCCCTTAACGTCTTCCCGTAACGCCTCATCGGTCACTAGCGGCAGCGCCTGGTTATAGACCCGGCAAAACCACAGTTCGCCGGCGGGCAGCAGCATGTGGATACCGTTGATGATGTGGGTGGAGAAGGGATCGTTGCGTAACCAGTGCAGTGGCGTGGACGCGAAGTCGAACTCCACTTTACGAGGTTTTAACAGATGACGCTGGGCTGTAGTCATGGCTGTGCTCTCTTCACTTTCCGGGTCTTCTTGTTCTATCTGTGTGAACAGGGTAAAGCTACAACGAAACTGTGCCAGTGGTCAATGTCATCGTTTGCAGTGGCCTGCGGCGGTGGGGGTGGGCGGGTAACATGTTGATATCCAATGGAAGTGAATCGCATTGGAAAATGATCTGTCCTGATTTTGTCAGTGGCTTGAGGGTTCCCCCGAAGAGGGGAATAGGGGCGGGCGGGGGGCATCTTGCACCAGACACAAGGGCGGAGAGCATGTTGTACGTCGTTTAATCCGCTTCCAGTGCGAGGGCGTCCCTCTCAGTAACTGATCGTCGATGACGCCGGGTTGATGGCGCTTTTCAGGGAGTGGAGCTTGTGGGCGTCTACCCGAGGGTGGGTCGACGTCTGTTCGACCTCGCCGGAAATGGTTAGCCGGGTACCCGGGTCCAGGGTTTGTCCGGCGGTGAGTTTGCCTGGTAGCTGGATTTCAATTCTGCCCTCGCGGTCGCGTAGCAGATAGCGGTCGTTGCCAAGCGACTGGAGGATTTCGCCTTTCAACTGCACCGGTGTGCCTGCGGCGGTATGGGCAGAAATGTCTGCGCTGCTGTGCAGCATGTCGCTATCGGCACTGGCGGACGCTGCCAGTATCAGCAGGGCGGCTGCCATCAGGGTTTTCATGAATGAACGTCCTTGAGTGGATGTCTCTCCCTGTTAGAGCCCTGTTTGGCCAACATGTTCCCGGCACGGAAAGGCGATCGTCAGGCGCCGGCTCCCTGGGGCAGCACCGGCCACCATTCGCTGATGCTGTCGTGCTCCCAGACCGCCAGATCGCCGAACTGCAGCAGTACGAATTCACTCTGGGTGGGGCGGAAAAAAATCTGGTCGTCCATGTTCAGGGCCGTTTCGTTGCTGCCGTTGTACATCATCTGGTTGCTGCTGACGCCGTACACCGGGTTGGCCTGAATTCCCGCTGGAGACACCGGTTCTGCTTTCCAGTATCCGCCGTAGACAAAGTAAGTGTGCTGACGATTCGTATCCCACGCTTTCCAGAGGCTTCCGAGTGGCAGCGGGCCCGGCATGGCCAGTCCGGGCAGGGATTTGATCACCGGGGCGGCAATGAACACGGCGGGCTGGAATCCATCCAGCAGGGGCAGGTCGAAGTCCGTGGCTTTCACCAGACAGGAGCCCGCACTGAGTTCATTGAGTACCGTGTCGTTGTCATAGAGCGCCAGTGTCGGGCTGCCTGCGCCGTTGAAGCACAGCGTCTGCTGCTGATACTGCGGCGCCTGGCTGTAGAGGCGTTCGATGTAGGATTGGTAAATCGCCTCGGTTTCCCGGTGGCCCTCGTCGGCGTTCTGGATAAAGGCCGGCAGTTTGCCTACATGGGCGTCGTAGCCCATGAAGCCGCTGAAAATCAGGTGCTCAGGATTGGCGGCAATCAACGCCAGGAGGGCGTCCAGCTGCTGAGGATCGGTAAGGCCGCCCCGGTGCAGGCCCACATCGATTTCCACGTTGATTCGCAGCTGCCGATTTTGCTCGCGGGCCAGGGCCAGATACTGTTCCAGCCGGGGCAGGCCATCGATGAGCCACTGCAGCTGTTGGTCAGCATCAAAGCCGCTGGCGTTCTCCAATTCCCGATAAAACTGTCGCGCAGCCTGTATTGGCATGGGCTTGCCCAGCAGCATGTCGCAATCGGGTTGTGCCTCGGCAAGCGCATTCATGAAGGGCTGGTGAAAAACCATTACCCGGTTGGTGCCGGTGTGTGTCATGACGTCCTGAATCAACGGCACACTGGGCAGTGACTTGGCGACAATCCGCAAGTTGCAGCGGCTGGGCAGAAGCGTCATCAGGGTCTGGCAGTTATCGGCCAGACGCTGGCGGTCCACCAGCATCACTGGCCGGCCCGGCCCGGTGGTTTTCAGGGTGTCATTGATGCCCTGGAAATAGGCCGCATGGGGCGCTCCCTTGTTGTCCGGGCGCAGTAGCCAGCCACCCGCGGCAAGGGCGCCCAGCCCGATAAGAAATCCTCGGCGTTTCATCTGTTACCCCAGAGTGTGGTTCGCAGCGCAGAAATAGGTGGATGCTTGTCTCCGCCCTCTTTGGTCGAACGCATTGTCACGTAAACAGCCGCATCAAATGCGGATTCAACATCCTGCCCTGCGGATCCAGTTCACGGCGCACCGCCTGAAAGCGATCGAAGGCCGGGTATAGCTCGGCCAGCTCCTGGCGGGTCAGGTTGTGCAGCTTGCCCCAATGGGGGCGACCGGCGTAGCGGTTCAGAATGGGCTCCACCGGTGCAAATACCTTCTGGTAGTCTTGCGCGAAATATTGATGAATCGACAGGCTGGCACCATCGCGTTCATGGAACATGGAGAGCAGTCGGTCATCACGGCCGACATAGCGGAACTCGATGGGGAAGAACACATTGATGTCTTCCTTGCGCAGGGTGTCACAGACCTCTTCCAGGCAGGCCATGCCGTCTTGTGCTGCAACGGTGTATTCCATTTCGTTGAAACGTACCGTGCGGCGGTTGCCATAAACGGTAGGGGAGCCGCTCACAAAAGTGCTGTCTTCCACAAACAGGGTGACCAGTTTTTGCAGGGAGGGTGTCAGCCAGCCCGCATGCATGGCTACCTTGCAGATGGTTTCCAGCAGTTCGTTGTCATCTTCCCGGGGCGGACTGTCCTGGGGATCGTCGGTGACTTCCATGGTCTTGACGATGGCCTGGTTGCCCAGCGGGAAGGCGAAAAACTCGATATGGCGAAGGTTGTCTTTTTCCTTTTCGACAAAATCCATGGCCTCGCGCAGGGGCAACGTCCAGGTGTGTTCCTTGAGGCGATAGGCGGGTTCATGGCGGAAGGTGATGTCGGTGACGATGCCGAGTGCGCCGACGCTGCAACAGGCGGCCAGAAAATGGTCGCCATCTTTCTTGTCCAGATGCAGGGTTTCACCGCTGGGCAGCATCAGAGTGAGTGCTTCCACTTGTCCGGACAAGCTGGTCAGTTTGCTGCCGGTACCATGGGTACTGGTGGCAATGGCGCCGGCCAGTGATTGCAGATTGATGTCCGGCTCATTGGTAAAGCTGTGGCCAAGAGAATAAGCCTGTGCGCTGGCCATGCCTAACCGGGTGCCAGCGCCCCAGGTGAACAGGTTGTCTTGCTGGTCACGCAGCCCGGCCATGGCCTCAAGGGAAATCAGGGTGTCATTGGTGGGAACAATGCCACTAAAGGAATGGCTGCCGCCAAAGGCGCGCAGCGTGCCGGTGCTGGCGGTGACGGCGTCACGCAGGGTTTTTTCATCCCGCGGGAACAGTAACTGATCAGGGGTGGCCTGCTGATTGCCCGACCAGTTTTGCCACGGGGCGGCGGGCTCTGCGGTGTCAGCAAGCAGCGTCTGCGGAGCCATCGCGCTCAGCGCACCTGCGCTGCCCAGTGCTTTCAGAAAGCCGCGTCGGTCAATGGAGTCGAGAAGTGCCATCATTCATCCATGTTATTGTTTGGCACCATGGTACAAGAAAGGCAATTAATAGTTAATAGTGAATAATTAATAACGTCGCGGAACTGATTCAATCCGTATTGAGACCTAAGAGGCCGCGCCCATGGTTTGGTCGCGGCTTCTTGCGCTTAAGGCTATCAGGACCGGGTTCGCGCGTTATTAACTATTCATTATTCATTCCTAGACTGGCCCACATCTCATCCACCTTCTCCTTCACAGCCTTGTCCATGCTGATGGCTCGGCCCCATTCTCGCGAGGTTTCGCCGGGCATCTTGCTGGTGGCATCCATGCCCATCTTGGAACCCAGGCCGGCCACCGGGGAGGCGAAGTCGAGATAGTCGATGGGGGTGTTTTCTACCAATACCGTATCCCGGGCAGGGTCCATGCGGGTGGTAATGGCCCACATCACATCCTTCCAGTCGCGGGCATTCACGTCGTCGTCGCAAACGATCACGAACTTGGTGTACATGAACTGGCGCAGGAAGGACCACACCCCCATCATCACGCGCTTGGCGTGGCCGGGGTATTGCTTCTTCATGGTCACCACCGCCATGCGGTAGGAACAGCCTTCCGGGGGCAGATAAAAGTCCACGATTTCCGGAAACTGTTTCTTCAAAATCGGCACAAAGATTTCATTCATGGCCACGCCGAGGACGGCGGGCTCATCCGGTGGTCGGCCGGTGTAAGTGCTGTGGTAGATCGGGTCGCGGCGGTGGGTAATGCGTTCGACGGTGAAGACCGGGAAACGTTCCACTTCATTGTAGTAGCCGGTGTGGTCCCCGAACGGGCCTTCGTCGGCCATTTCATCCGGGTAAATGTGACCCTCGAGGACGAATTCGGCACTGGCGGGTACCTGCAGGTCGTTACCGATACATTTCACCAGCTCGGTTTTGGAGCCGCGTAGCAGCCCGGCAAACGCATATTCGCTGAGGGTGTCCGGCACCGGGGTCACGGCACCAAGAATGGTGGCCGGGTCGGCGCCAAGCGCCACCGAGATGGGGAAGGGCTCACCGGGATGTTCCTGCTGCCATTCCTGGAAATCCAGTGCCCCACCGCGATGGCTGAGCCAACGCATGATCAGCTTGTTGCGGCCGATCAACTGCTGACGGTAGATGCCCAGGTTCTGGCGTTCCTTGTGAGGGCCGCGGGTAATCACCAGTGGCCAGGTGATAAGCGGACCGGCATCGCCGGGCCAGCAGGTCTGGATGGGCAGTTGATACAGGTCTACCGCGTCGCCTTCCAGTACCTTGTCCTGACAGGGGCCGCTGCTGGATACCTTGGGCGACATGCTCAGCACCTTGCGAAATACCGGCAGTTTTTCCCAGGCATCACGAAACCCCTTGGGGGGCTCCGGTTCCTTGAGGAAGGCCAATAGCTCACCCAGCTCGCGCAGTTCCTCCACCGAATCACGGCCCATGCCCAGAGCGACCCGTCGCTCGGTGCCAAACAGATTCCCCAGTACCGGGGTGCCAAAGCCCACTGGATTTTCAAACAGCAGGGCGGGTCCGCCGGCACGCAGGGTGCGATCGCAGATTTCGGTCATCTCCAGCTTGGGGTCCACCGGTACGGTGATGCGTTTGAGTTCGCCGAGCTGTTCCAGCTGGCTAATGAAGTCTCGCAGGTCGCGGTATTTCATGGTGTTCCTTGTAGACAGGGTAACCAGAAAGGTTTGATGCGAGTATAGCAGGCTGGGGGTGAGCGGCGAGTGGTGAGCTACGAGCTACGAGCTACGACTGGATTCGGGGATAGGGAATAGTTGCCGGGTTTTGGGTATCGGGTAATTGATCGAATGGCGCTTTTGGGCTCGGTGCCCTGATCAGGGTTCGGGTATGGGGGGCGGGGTTCCCGATAGTGAGGCTATTCCTCTTCGTCTTTTTTTCTCTGTGCTCTTGGATGTGCCCCGTCGTACACCTGGGCCAGATGCTGAAAATCCAGATGGGTATAGACCTGGGTGGTGGCCAGGTCGGCGTGGCCGAGCAGTTCCTGGACGGCGCGCAGGTCGCCGGAGGATTCCAGCAGATGGGTAGCAAAGGAGTGGCGCAGCTTGTGGGGATGCAGGTGGTCATCCAGCCCGCGCTCCAGAGCATGGCGCTTGAGGCGTTGCTGGACGCTGGAGGGCGACAGCCGCTTGCCATGCTTGCTGAGAAAAACCGCATTCTCGGTGCTGTCCTTGACGAACAGGGTGCGGGCCTTGAGCCAGCGCTTGAGGGCGGTGACGGCGGGTTTGCCCATGGGCAGCTGGCGGGTCTTGTTGCCTTTGCCTGTCACCAGCAATTGCGCGGCGGACATGTCGATACTGTCCAGGTTCAGGCTCAGCAACTCCGCCAATCGCAGACCACAGGCATAGAACAGCTCCATGATGGCCTGGTCTCGCAGGCTCAGTGGGTCGCCCTTGTCGGTGCCGGCATCCAGTAGTTGGGTCACCTGATCCGCGTCCAGTGCCTTGGGCAGGCGCTTGCCACTCTTGGGGGCGCGAACATCGATTACCGGATTGTCTTTGGCGATGCCTTCACGCATCAAATACCGGTAGAACGTTCGGAGTGTGGAAAGCAGGCGCGCGATGGTCTTGCCGCCTTTTCCCTGGCGGTGGAGCGTGGCCACCAGTGAGCGAATGTCATGTACGGTAATGTCCGCCCAGTCGCGGGACCCCAATATCCGAGAGGCCTCTTTCAGATCTCGCTGATAATTGCTGACCGTATGCGGTGAAAGCCGCCGTTCAGACTCAAGGTGCTTGAGAAAAGAATGAATAGTTAATAGTGAATAATTAATAACGTCAGAAGCGCCGTTCTTTTCACTATTCATTATTGATTATTCACTATTAATTGATTTTTTGGCTGCCTGATGCGGGTACTGACGCAACACTTCGTGCAGACGGCGGCTAAGCACCTGGCCGATATGGGTAATGAACAAGGTGCCCAGGGAACTGCGGAAGTGCATGGCGCTCTTGCTGCCAATGGCCAGCAGGCCGAGCCGGCCCTGATATTCCAGCGGCACCATGGCGGCGGAGCGAATATCGGTGGCGTGATCCTTGAACAGGGCTTCCATCTCTTCCTGGCGCATGGCGCCACACACGGCCTTGCCGTTGCGCAGCAGATGGTTGAGCGCCTGGGGCAGGGCGGTGCTGTCCACACAGCGGATCTGGTTGCGCAGATCGCCGAGAATGGGCACTTCGCGATCGTAGAGCATCAGCGAAACGCGGTCACTGCGGAAGTCATCAGCGAGGCTGGTAAGCAGGTTGCGGAACAGTTTCTCTGCGCTGCGGGCTTCCAGCAGGCTCAGGGTCAGTCTGCGGGTCTTGTCGAAGAGATGGTCGTTTTCACGGGCCACGTCGAGCAGGCCGTTGAGACGGTCTCGCAGCTCGGTGTTGCGCTCGCGCAGGATAGAAGCCTGACGTTCCAGCAGGGAGACGGCGTCCCCTTTGGAATCCGGTAGCCGGATCAGTTCCAGCAGCTCCGGGCGCTGTTCGAAGAATTCCGGGTTGTCGCGCAAATAGGCGGCCACCTGATCGGCGCTTACCGGGCTGTGATCCGTCATCTGTCTATCCTGTGCTGGTGGGGTCCGTCTGTGCGGATTCAGTCAGTCTTGATCTCAATGTTGCCATCATAGACATGGCTGGCGGGGCCTGTCATCCGAATGCCACCGGTTCCGGCATATTCGATCTGCAAACTGCCGCCGGGAAGATGCACGGTGACTTGCTGATCCAGGACGCCGCGACGCTGACCGATCACCACAGCGGCGCAGGCGCCGGAGCCACAGGCCAGGGTTTCGCCAGCGCCTCGCTCATACACCCGCAGGCGCACCTCGTTGCGGTTGATCACCTGCATGAAACCCACATTGACCCGCTCCGGGAACTGCTCGTGGCTTTCCAGAATCGGCCCCACGGTTTCCACCGGGGCGGTGTCCACGTTTTCCACCAGCAGGGTGCAGTGCGGATTGCCAAGGCCTACTGCACCCACTTCCCAGGCTTGGGTGCCGGAGACCAGAAAGTAGCTGTCGGCCTCGGCTTTGGTGGTCATGGGGATGGCATCCGGTGCCCAGCGTGGGGCGCCCATGTCCACGGTCACCTGTTCATCCGGGGTGATAGTGAGCGTCATCAGGCCGGCGGCGGTTTCCACCACCACCTCCTGCTTGTCACTCAGGCCCTGATCACGGACAAAGAGGGCAAAGCAGCGCGCGCCGTTGCCGCACTGGCTGACTTCCGACCCATCCGCATTAAGGATGCGGTAGCGGAAGTCGGCTTCGCCGCCCCGGGCCGGCTGGACGATCAGCATCTGGTCGAACCCGACGCCGAAATGGCGACTGCCAAGGCGACGAATTTCGTCGGCAGGAAACGGCAGGCCGTCCTCTGGCAGTGGTTGATTGATGCCATCAATCACCATGAAATCGTTGCCAAGGCCGTGCATTTTGGTGAAACGCAGGTTCATTGCTGGTGTCCGGTACAGGTTAAAAGTCCATTGTACTCCGGCTGGCGGGCGGCGTCAGGGGGCGGCGTCTTGTTATTGCCACCTGCAGGAGTGCCTCTCGAGGCGCGAACCCGAGCCTTGGCGAAGGAGAAGCATCAGACAACACAACCCAAGGTGCATTGATAAAGGGGATAACCACGCTCAAACTCCTTCCCTTGCTTGGGCTCGGGTTCGCGCCTCGAGAGGCACTCCTACAGGTGCTTCGTAGCCAGAGGATTATCGTGCCGTTGGGTGTACAATGCGCCCCTACACTATTTCAGGCAGCCATCATGCTTTCCTACCGCCACAGCTATCACGCCGGCAACTTTGCCGATGTCCTCAAGCACATCGTGCAGATTGCCATCATCGAGTACCTGAAAAAGAAGGATAAGCCCTTCACGGTGCACGATACCCACAGTGGCGCGGGCAGTTACCTGATCAACAGTGATCACATGCAGAAGACCGGCGAATACCGCGACGGTATCGCCCGCCTGATCGATCAGCGCACCGAGATTGGGGTGATCGACCAGTATGTGAATCTGATCAAGCAGCTCAACCCGGTGGGCAAGTTGATGGAGTACCCCGGGTCGCCGCAGATCGCCGCCAGCCTGCTCCGTGAACAGGACCGGCTGCAATGCACCGAGCTGCACACCACCGATGTGGATCTGCTGCAAAAGCGCTTTGCCAAAGACAAGCGCGTGCGAGTGGAAAAGATGGATGCCTGGCAGGGTTTCAAGGCCATGCTGCCGCCGGAGCATCGCCGCGGCATGGTGCTGATAGACCCATCCTACGAGCTGGAGAAGGATTACCGGGAAATGCTCCCGGCCCTGCGCATGGCCATGGAACGGTGGAGCACCGCGACCTATGCCATCTGGTACCCGGTGATGGATCGCAACCGCACCGAATCCTTCCTTCGTCAGTTCATGAAGGCCGAGATCCCCAACATGCTGCGTCTGGAATTGTGTGTGCGCCCGGACGCCTCCGGCCGCGGTATGACCGGGTCGGGCATGTTGGTGATCAACCCGCCCTATACCCTGGCCCAGCACATGGCTCAGGCCATGCCGGTTTTGAAGAAGTTGCTGTGTGATCCGGAAGGCCACACCCTGGTGCGTCAGCTCACGGATGAAGCCCCCACATGAGTGTGGAGCAGGGTGGCGCGCAGTTGAGAGAGGCTCGCCGGGACGATGCGGCAGAATTGCTGCGGCTGATTCGCGAGCTGGCCCGCTATGAAAAAGCCGAGGATCAGGTAGAGACGGGCGAGACCCAGCTGGCGGCCACCCTGTTTGATGACGGCGCCACCGCCCATGCCATTGTGGCCGAACAGGAAGGGCGGCTAGTGGGCATGGCCATCTACTTCTTCAATTATTCCACCTGGCAGGGGCGCAACGGCCTCTACCTGGAAGACCTGTTTGTGGAGCCCACTTGCCGTGGGGCCGGGCTCGGCAAGGCGCTGCTGGCCCGGCTGGCCGCCATTGCCGTGCAGCAGGGCTGTGGCCGTTTTGAGTGGAGCGTGCTGGACTGGAACACCCCGGCCATCGAGTTCTACCAGAGCCTGGGGGCCGAGCCCCAGTCGGAGTGGATCCGTTACCGGCTGGACGGCGATGCCCTGAATACCCTGGCACGCACGGCCTCGTTCTGACACCACCAGTCTCCGACGGTCGGCGCTGCACGGGCTTGTGAGCGCTGGTAGACTGCGCCGTTTTCTGCGCCCCGGTAAGTGCTTACTGCTTGCCGGAAGCGTATAACCGGAAGCATCGTAGTGATGACTCCATGACAGAAAGCGCCGCCATGACCGAGACCCGAATCCGCCGCCCTTCCCTTGTGGATGCCCTGTTCCCGATCCTTGTGCTGATCAGCCTGCTGGCGGCGGCGGTGTATCTGTATGGCGATGATGCGTCCTACGGTCCCAACCAGATTGCCCTGTTGTTTTGCGCCGGTCTTGCCTCGCTGATCGGTTTGAAGAACGGCCTGACCTGGCGGGAACTGGAAACCGCCATGATTCAGGGTATCTCGGTGGCGCTGGGCGCCATTCTGATACTGCTGATGGTGGGTGCCCTGATCGGCACCTGGCGGCTGGCAGGCATCGTACCGTCCCTGATTTATTTCGGCCTCGAGTTGATGAACCCGTCGCTGTTCTATGCGGCTGCCTGCCTGATCTGCGCGATCATCGCCCTGAGCATCGGCTCCAGCTGGACCGTGGCTGCCACCGTGGGTGTGGCGCTGATCGGTGTGGCCAGCGGGCTGGGGTTATCCCTGCCGGTGGCCGCTGGGGCGGTAGTGTCCGGGGCCTATTTCGGTGACAAGATTTCCCCCCTGTCTGAAACCACCAACCTGGCGCCGGCGGTGGCCGGTTCCGAACTGTTCGAGCACATCAGGCTGATGCTGTGGACCACGGTGCCCTCCATTGTCATTGCGCTGCTGATCTTTCTGGTAATGGGCCTGAACACGGAAATTCCTGCAACCGGTGTGGATCGTATCGCGCCGTTACTGGCTGGACTGGAGAGCCAGTTCCATATCTCCATCATCCATCTGCTACCGCTGGGGCTGTTGTTGTTCATGGCACTCAAGCGCATGCCGGCCCTGCCGGCCATTTTTATTGGTGCGTTGGTGGGCGGTGTCTGGGCGCTGCTATTCCAGCAGGATGCCATTGCCGTGCAGGCTGGGGTGGCCGATCCGGGTTGGCAACAGACCCTGCAGGTGATCTGGCAGACCTTCTTTGCCGGTATCAACGTGGATGCCGGTGATGCCGCGCTCAATGACCTGCTCTCCGGCGGCGGCATGGCCTCCATGATGAACACCGTCTGGCTGATTATGTGCGCCATGACCTTTGGCGCGGTAATGGAAAAAGCCGGACTACTGGCGCGCCTGATTGAGGGCTTGCTGGGCATGGTGAAAGGAGCGGCCGGTCTGATTACCGCCACCCTGGGCACCTGTCTTGGCAGCAATATCCTCACCGCCGACCAGTACATTTCCATCATCATGCCGGGGCGCATGTTCCGCGAGGAGTATGAGCGCCAGGGGCTGGCGCCGGTGAACCTGTCCCGTGCCCTGGAAGACGGCGGCACCATCACCAGCCCGCTGATTCCCTGGAACACCTGTGGCGCCTACATGCAGTCGGTGCTGTTGGTGCCCGTGACAGACTATCTCTTCTTCGCGTTTTTCAACCTGATCAATCCGGTGCTGGCACTGGTGTATGCCTGGCTAGGTATCAAGGTGCTCAGGCTGGAACCGCCTGCGGTGAGAGCTGCACAGCAATAACGGGTCTGTGAACTGCAGGGCGGTGGTTATTCTTCGTTGAAAAGCAACACCAGGGTGCCGCCGCGCAGCGCGCTGCCGTAGTTCAGGTTGATGCCGATGCCCACGTTGTCTACGAAGGGGATATTCATCTTGCGTATATCCAGCAGCCAGCCAACCCCTGCCTCATAGTAGTAATGGTTGCCCAGCGGGCCATCCAGATCGCCACCCAGATCATACCGTGAGGCCTGCAGCCAGACATTCTGGCCGGGCAGGATTTGGGTGACATAGGGGTGGCGCCAGCGGGCGCTGTTGGACCAGTACCAGGCTTCCGGTTGCACATCGTGGGCGGTTTCGCCGGTGTCGAAGGTGCGGCCGTGCATGTAGTGCAGGCTGCTGATCAGCTTCAGTTCGGCATCCCTTCCGCCCACAAACCAGGTGGCACGGACATGGGGCTCTGCCTGCCAGGCGTTGGCGGAATAGTTGGTGATCAAGCCGTCAAATAGCGGAGCCAGCGCCTGGGATTCGGGGGTGTTGAAGTCGGTGCGATTGCGATAGCGCTGCCAGTTCAGATTCAGTCCGGCGGCCAGCCCCACATAGCCATTAAGCCGGTGCCGAACTTCACCGCCCAGCGTCAACGTCGTGATTGAGCTGTCGATGGCGTCCACGGTACTCATGTCGGAGCTGACGATCTGGGTTTCCTGTCGCTGGCCCAGGTAAGCGGCCTTGACACCCAACACCAGGGTGTTGCTGTCCTCCCCCAGCGGGGTGCTCCAAGTGTAGGGAATCGAGAGGGTAGAGAGACGCTGACGCAGTTGCTGAGCTTCCAGTGAGCCCAGATTTTCATCTTCCAGACCGATGAAATTGTTCGGGTCAAAATCCCAGAAACCAAAGCGCACCGCATCGCCGCCATTGAGCAGGATGGCGGTGACATAGCTTTCTGCCAGGCTAAGGCGGATCACCTTGTCCAGCGGTGTTGCAGCCCGGGACGGGGCGGCGACAGCGGCAAGGAGAGCGAGCAGGAAGAGGTGTCTTGTCATGATCAGAGTGAGAAGTGACTGAGATGCAAGTTAAGCACAAATCTCGCACCTGTTTGCACTGTGGGAGCGGTCGTTCGACCGCGGTCTTTGGCTGGAAAGGGGGCGCGGTCGCACCCGGAGGGCATGGCAAGCGATCGCTCCCACGGATATGCCTGTCCCCATACAAAGAGGCCGCACCCGGCATCCGGGCGCGGCCTCTTGCGTTGCTGTCAGCGCCCAACCGTTTCCGCGTTGTTGCGTGAGCGTCCAGCATGTTGCGTCTCTTTACGGAAGAAGTGACTCCAGCTTGAGCTGCTCCTCAAAGGTTTCTCGCTGGCGCACCACAAAGGCCTGGTCGCCATCCACCATGATTTCGGCGGGGCGGTTGCGGCTGTTGTAGTTGCTGGCCATGGCGAAGCCGTAGGCCCCGGCACTGCGCACGGCGAGCAGGTCGCCGGTTTCCAGGGACAGGGCGCGGTCCTTGCCCAGGAAGTCGCCGGTTTCACATACCGGGCCAACGATGTCCCAGGTGCGGCAGTCTGCATCGTGGGGTTTTACCGGCACGATGTTCTGCCAGGCGGAGTACAGGCTGGGACGAATCAGGTCGTTCATGGCGCCGTCGACAATGGCGAAATTCTTGTGTTCGGTGGGCTTGAGGAACAGCACCTTGGTGATGAACAGGCCGGCGTTGGCGGCAATGGATCGGCCTGGTTCAATGTGTACCGGCAGATCCCCGGGGATGTGCTTGAGCAGGGCCTGCACATAGGCTGCACGATCTGGCGGAGTCTCGTCATCGTAGGTCACGCCAAGGCCGCCACCGAGATCCAGATGGTGAATCTCGATACCCAGTTTCTGCAGTTGTTCCAGCAGCTTCAGCACCCGCTCCAGGGCGTCTTCGAACGGGTCGAGACTGGTGAGCTGGCTGCCGATGTGACAGTCGATGCCGAGAATGCGGATGTGCGGCATCTCGTGGGCGCGCTGGTACAGGGCCGGGGCCTTGTTGATGTCCACTCCGAACTTGTTGTCTTTCAGGCCGGTGGAAATGTACGGGTGGGTCTGGGCATCCACGTCCGGGTTTACACGGATGGAAATGGGCGCTTCCATGTCCAGCTCGCCAGCCACCAGATTGAGCAGTTCCAGTTCGGCGGCGGATTCCACATTGAAGCAGTGAATGCCGACCTTGAGGGCGGCAGCCATTTCCGCGGCGGTTTTGCCAACGCCGGAGAAAACGATCTTGTCCGGTTCGCCGCCGGCACGCAGTACCCGCTCCAGTTCGCCGCCGGAAACGATGTCGAAGCCGGCGCCCTGGCGGGCGAGAACATTCAGCACCGCCAGGTTGGAGTTGGCTTTCACCGCATAGCAGACCTGGTGCGGGTGGTCGCCGAAGGCTTCATCGAAAGCCTGATAATGACGCTCCAGGGCGGCCCGAGAATAGAGGTAAAGGGGCGTGCCAAAGCGATCCGCCAGTTGTTCTACGGGCAGCTCTTCGGCAAACAATTCACCGTCGCGGTACTGAAAGGGGTCCATGATCAGTCCTGTTGGTCGTCATCTTGCTGAGCATCGTCAGCGGGGGCTTGAGCGGGCTGTTCGGCGGCCGGCTGCACAGGCTCATCGGGCGCAAAATACAGTGGGCCTTTCTGGCCACAACCGGCCAGCAGGGCAAGCAGGAACAGGGCGGAAACACGCATTATCCGGCTCCGAATAAGGTAGGGCGGAAATGGCCGCAACCATCTCCGCCGGGAATATCAGATGCCCGCCATCAAGGCGGGCATGCACTCAGGCGTTACCGGTATTGTCCAGTGCTTCGCGGGCGCGGGCAACGGCGGCACGCACCTGATCCGGGGCAGTGCCACCGATGTGGTTACGGGCACTCACGGAGCCTTCCAGTGTCAGCACTTCGAATACATCGTCCTCGATCTGGTCGCTGAACTGCTTGAGTTCGGACAGGGACATGTCACCCAGGTCTTTCTTCTTCTCCACGCCGTAGGCCACGGCCTTGCCGACGATCTCGTGGGAATCTCGGAAGGCGATACCCTTGCGTACCAGGTAATCGGCCAGATCGGTGGCGGTGGCAAAGCCGCGACGGGCCGCTTCGCGCATGACCTCACGGTTGGGTTCCAGCGCCGGGATCATGTCACCAAAGGCACGCAGACTGCCCTTGATGGTGTCCACAGCATCGTACAGCGGTTCTTTGTCTTCCTGGTTGTCCTTGTTGTAGGCCAGCGGTTGCGACTTCATCAGGGTCAGCAGGCTGATCAGGTGGCCGTTGACGCGGCCGGTCTTGCCGCGCACCAGCTCAGGGACGTCCGGGTTTTTCTTCTGCGGCATGATGGAGCTGCCGGTGCAGAAACGATCGGGCAGGTTGATAAAGTTGAACTGGGCGCTGGTCCACAGCACCAGTTCTTCACTGATCCGTGACAGGTGGGTCATGGTCAGCGCAGCCAGGGCACAAAATTCAATGGCAAAGTCGCGATCGCTGACTGCATCCAGGGAGTTCTCGCAGACGCCGTCAAAACCGAGCAGCTCGGCAGTGCGCTGGCGGTTGATCGGATAGGTGGTGCCGGCAAGCGCGGCGGCGCCCAGCGGCATGCGGTTGACCCGCTTCTTGCAGTCGAGCAGGCGCTCGCGGTCACGCTTGAGCATCTCGAACCAGGCCAGCAGATGGTGGCCAAAGGTCACCGGCTGAGCCGTCTGAAGATGGGTAAAGCCGGGCATGATGGTGGCGGCTTCGCGTTCGGCCAGGTTCAGCAGACCCTGCATCAGGTACAGGTACTGCTCTTCCATGATCAGCATTTCGTCACGTAGCCAGAGGCGAATATCCGTGGCCACCTGGTCGTTACGGCTGCGGCCGGTGTGCAGCTTCTTGCCGGTGATGCCAATCTTGTCAGTGAGGCGCGCCTCGATGTTCATGTGCACGTCTTCCAGGGCCACGGACCACTGGAATTCGCCGGCTTCGATCTCCTTCTGGATTTCCGCCAGGCCATTGATGATGGCGTCGCGTTCTTCCTCGGTGAGCACACCCACTTCCGCCAACATGGTGGCGTGGGCCTGGGAGCCAAAGATGTCCTGACGATACATGCGCTGGTCGAAATTCACGCTGGCGGTGAATTCCTGCACGAACTGGTCGGTGGATTCGCTGAAGCGGCCGCCCCAGAGTTTGTTCTGCTGCTTGTCAGTCATCGTCTTGCTCATCTAAAGCCGGAATTGCGGGCGCGCAGTATAGCAGGGACAGGGGGCTCCCTGAATAACTGAGTGCAGGCAGATGCTCCCGTGATGATGCGGTGGCGCCTGAAAACAATCCCTTGGGGCTGAAGCGATGTTCAGGTATAAGTGTTTGAAGACTCATAATTTCTACTGACAAGGAGCAGGAATGGCGGCCACGGAAGAGCAGCCCTCCTCAAGCTTTCTGCCGGATTTGTGCAGCGCCCGTGCGGTGCTGGTGGTGGTGGTGGTGGGGGAACTGCTGGCGTTGGTGGTGACGCTGGTTGCCACCTATTACGATGATTTCAGCCTGGCCAGACTGGCGAGCACTTCCTTGTTTGTGCAGTGGGTAGGCCTGACCTCGGCAGCCCTGGTGTGCCAGCTTCGCCCCCGCCTCAATCGTCTTTCTCCGGATTTGGCCGCCGTTGCGGTGGTGTTGCTGGTGGTGGTGGATACGCTGGTTTTCAGTGTCATCGCCAACGCTGTGATGGGTTGGGTGGAAGGTATCCTGTCAGCGGTGCCGCTGTTCAATGGGGAAACCCTGGTCAACGGCTTGATTGCGGCCATCATCACCGGGCTGGTGATGCGCTATTTCTATGTCCAGGAGCAATTGCGGCAAAAAGGGCAAGCGGAGCTGCAGTCACGGATCCAGGCCCTGCAGTCGCGGATTCGCCCCCATTTCCTGTTCAATTCCATGAATATCATTTCCAGCCTGATCGCGGTGGATCCAGATGCCGCTGAGCAGGTGGTGGAAGATCTCTCTGTATTGTTCCGTGCCAGCCTGAAAAGCACTGGGACAGCGGCGTCGCTGGAAGATGAGCTGGAGTTGTGCCGACGCTATATCCACATCGAACAGCTCCGCATGGGCGACCGTCTTCAGGTAGGGTGGGACATTCAGGTGGATGCCGCAGGGGTGTCAATTCCACTGTTAACCTTGCAACCCTTGCTCGAAAATGCCATTTATCATGGTATTCAACCATTGGCTGCGGGAGGTCTGGTGACCATCCGTGCCGTGGAAGCGGACGGAATGCTGGTGTTGTCGGTAAGCAATCCCAAGCCTTCCGGCGATGGTCATCACAAGGGTAACCGCATGGCGCTGGAGAATATTCGCCATCGTCTGGAAGCCCTGTATGGTGATCAAGTGGTGGTGGAAGCCACACCACAAGAAAAAGAATATGAGATCGAGATTCGATATCCGCTGCAACGATAAGGGACGAAAATTATGCGGGTACTAGTGTGTGATGATGAACAGCTGGCCCGGGATCGACTGAAGCGTTTGGTCGAGAAAGCCGACAACGTGGAAGTGGTTGCCGAAGCGGCCAATGGACGTGAAGCCATTGAGCAGGCCCAGGAGCATCGCCCGGACGTGGTCCTGATGGATATTCGCATGCCGGAAATGGATGGCATGGAGTCGGCCGAGCATCTCAGCAAGATCGACAATCCGCCGGCGCTGATCTTCTGTACCGCCTATGATGAGCACGCCCTGCAGGCCTTCAAGGTTCATGCGGTGGACTACCTGCTCAAGCCGGTCAGTCTCAGTGACCTGGAGATGGCCCTGTCCAAGGCGCGGACCCTGAACCGGGTGCAGCTGGCAGAGCTGGGCCGGGAAGTCAGCGAGGACAAACCCCGTCGCCGGGGTCATATCAGTGCCCGCACCCATCGGGGGCTGGAGCTGGTGCCGGTGGATGACGTGCGCTATTTCCTGGCCGACCAGAAGTACGTCACCGTTTGTTTCAGTGAGGGTGAAGTGCTGATTGACGAAACCCTCAAGGACCTGGAAACGGAATTTGGCGAGCAATTTGTGCGGATTCACCGCAATGCGCTGGTAGCGCTGCGGTATATCGAGGGGATGGAACTGGCGACGGCCGGTCATCATCAGGTGCGGCTACGTGGTATTGATGAGCGTCTCACGGTTAGCCGCCGCCATGTGGCTGGCCTGCGCAAGGTGCTGCAGAGTCTTTAGAGGGTGACAGATCGGGTAATTAACAGGCTTGCCCGGTCATGCTAGCCTTGGGCTCTGCTGGGGGTTGCCCAAAGAATTGCCTCAAATAACAACAACAGGAAAAACGCCATGAAAAAATTACTTATGCTGCTCGCCAGTGCCGTGCTGCTCAGTGGCTGTGCCACTGCCACCATGCCGGTATCCGGTCTGCTGTATGCCAATGTGAAGGCGCCGCTGACGGCAACTGCCTCCACTGAGAAACCGACCCGCGTGGGCCGTGCTTCCACCCGTTCCATCCTTGGCCTGATCGCCTCCGGCGATGCCACCATCCAGACCGCCGCCCGCAACGGTGGCATCACCGAAATCCATCATGTGGATTACGAAGCGCAGAACTTCTTCGGGGTGCTGGCGGAATATACAGTGGTGGTGTACGGCAACTGATAAAGACAGCTACGAGCTTCAAGCTTCAAGCTACAACGCGGCATTGAGGCTTGTGCGGGCTGCAACACCGGGGCCGCGTCCAGAATCTGGGCGCGGCCCCGGTCGTTTAAAAAGAGTAGGTCTCGATCCGGGTGAGTGGTCTTGTGGCTTTTTATTCAGCCTCTCCGGCTTGCTCGGCGTGTAGGGACGCGGCCCAAAACGTGAAGCAAACACCATCCTTTACGGCGCGTTGTAGCTTGCAGCTTGAAGCTTGCCGCTGCTTTTCCTGTAAACTAGCTTTTCATTTGAACAACAGGATCCCCCATGTCCCGCGAAATCTTGCGTATCGCCACCCGTTCCAGCCCGCTGGCCATCTGGCAGGCCGAGTATGTGCAGCAGCGTCTGGAAAGTCTGCATGACGGGTTGAGTGTGGAACTGGTGCGGATCAAGACGCAGGGGGACAAGATCCTCGATACCCCGCTGGCCAAGATCGGTGGCAAGGGGCTGTTTGTTAAGGAGCTGGAAGAGGCGATGATGGATGGCCGTGCGGACATCGCCGTGCATTCCATGAAGGATGTGCCCATGGAGCTGCCGGCAGGCTTTGTGCTGCCGGTGATTTGTGAGCGGGAAGACCCCCGCGATGCCTTTGTGTCCAACACCTTCGAAAGTTTGTCCGCGCTGCCCCAGGGCGCCTGCGTGGGCACCTCCAGCCTGCGTCGTCAGGCACAGGTGAAGGCCAACCGGCCCGACCTGGTGGTGAAAAGCCTGCGTGGCAATGTACAGACCCGTCTGGGCAAGCTTGATGCCGGTGAGTTCGATGCCATTATCCTGGCGGCCGCGGGTCTCAAGCGTCTGGAGATGCATGAGCGCATCCGTTACGAGATGCCCCCGGAAGAATCCCTGCCTGCCGTGGGCCAGGGTGCTGTGGGCATTGAATGTCGTGAAGGGGACGATCGCACCATCGAACTGCTGAGCCCGCTCAGCGATGCGGACACCTGGGACCGGGTGGTCGCCGAGCGTGCCATGAATCGTCGCCTGGAAGGGGGCTGTCAGGTGCCGATCGCCGGGTTTGCCCTGCTGGAAGGGAATGAACTGTGGATGCGCGCGTTGGTGGCTGAGGAAGACGGCAGCCGGGTGCTGCATGCCGAAGGCCGTGCCCACCGGAGTGAGGGCGCAAAGCTGGGCGTCCGTCTGGCTGAAGAGCTGCTGGGGCAGGGGGCCGATGCGATCCTCAAGGCCCTGTACGACCGTCACTAATCATGCAGATTCTGGTCACCCGCCCGGCAGGTCAGCAGCAGGCATTGATGGATGCCTTGCAGAAAGCGGGTTATCAGGCGGCACATTCTCCCGCTCTGGTGATTGAGCCGCTTCCGGTGGACGGTGACACTCGCCGGGTGTTGATGGATCTGGATCTGTTCCATGCGGTGTTTTTTGCCAGCGCCAATGCGGCGCGGCTGGCGCTGACCGCCATGGCAGACCTGTGGCCCCAGTGGCCGGTAGGCGTGCACTGGCTGGCCGTGGGCCGGGCCACGGCGGCAGAGCTGGAGGCCTGGCACCTTCAGGGGGAACGGCCCGAGCAGGGATTCAATAGCGAGGCGGTGCTTGCCTTGCCCAGCCTGCAGGATCTGACCGAGAAAAAAGTGCTTATCTGTCGTGGTGACAGTGGTCGGGAATTGCTCGCGAACACGCTGACCGATCGCGGTGCCGAGGTGACAGCGCTGCCGTTCTATCGACGCTTGCCCAATCCGCATTTTCAGGTGCCTGCGGGGTGTGACTGGATCATGGTCACCAGTGTGGACAGCTGGCGTGCGCTCTCAGATTATGTGCCCGCAGGGTGTGGCATTGTGGCCGCGGGGGAGCGCGTGGCCGAGGCTGTTGCCGGGCAATTTGGTGGCGAGATCCGGGTGGCGGCCAGCGCCCATGATGAAGATATGCAGTCTGCCCTGCCGGTAGTGCCTGAACAGACCTGACGCAACACATTACATTGTTTAATGGACACAAGGCCTTGCCCCCATTAAGGTTTTTGAAGTGTCGCCCTTACCGATAATCAGAAAACAGAATATGGAGCTGTCATGACGCAGGACCGTCTTTTTTCCCGCCAGACCGGAGCGGCCCGTTGGCTGGTGCTCGTTATTCTGATTCTTGTCGCAGCGATCGCAGCCGGCGCGTGGTGGGGCTGGCAGGAGTATCAGCGTCTGGAGGCCGACAAGGCGGATGTGGTCGGCCGGATGGAAACGCTAAAGGCCGAGATGGCTACCCAGCGTAGCGAAGTGCAAGGCGCCCTGGCTGCGTTTGAGAAAAAACAATCGGAACAGGCTGCCCAGAGAATCAAGGATCAGGCGATCCTCACCGACATGAAGACCGGTGGCCAGAAACTCTGGCTTATCAACGAAGCGCGTGCCTTGGCGAGTCTGGCCAGTCAGCGTCTGCTACTTACCCAGGATGCCATGGCGGCTCGCCGCTTGCTGGAGGCGGCCGACAACGTGCTCGCACGTCTTGATGATCCTTCCGTATTGCCTGCCCGTCAGGCCCTGGCCGTGGACATGGATAAGCTGAGTCGCGCCGGCAAGGTGGATGTGCAGGGCATGGTCCTGCAACTGGGGGCGCTGCGCCAGACCGTTGCCGAGTTGGCGGTACCGACGGAAGAGGCGCCGCCGGAACGGGATTTGCCGGACATCAGTCAGCCCTGGTGGCAAGACTTGCTGGATCGGATGCCGGTGAACATACGCCATCACGAAGGGCAAGTGCCCTTACCGTTGTCCGCCGAGCAGGCTTCATTGGTCCGCCTGACTCTGGATGGCAGTCTGCAGCAGGCCCAACTGGCCCTGATGCAGGGCCGTGGGCAAGCGTATCAGCAGGCTCTTGCCAATGCCGAGTTGACCCTCAAGCAGTGGTTCCGCAACGACGATCCTCGTGCCTCTCACATGCGTGATGTGATTGCGGAAATGGGCGGACGTCAGGTGGCCTATGTGCTGCCCGAGATTGGCGCCGGGCTGGCTGCCATCGAAGCCCTCAAGCGCAAGGAAGGTGACGCATGAAGAAAATAGTTCTGCTGGTCGTTGCCGCGCTGGTCGCCGCTTTGGTGATGGGGCGCTGGATGGCGGCGGACTCAGGCTATGTGCTGGTGATCCGGGATGATTTCTCCATGGATGCCACGCTGGGTTTTGTGGTGTTGATGCTGATCGCTTCGGCCGTGGCGCTGGTGGTATTAACCCTGCTGGGTAACGCCGCATGGAATGCACTGGAACCGGTTCGTGCGACCAGCCGCTGGAAAAAATCGGTAGCCTCACGTCGTCTTCGCAGTGGTTTTCTGCAGCTGGTGGATGGCGAACTGGAAAAATCCGAGCGCCTGCTGGTGGCGGCGGGTGAAGACGGCGATTGGCCTCTGCTCGCCTGGCTGCTGGCCGCTGAAGCGGCCCAGGAGCAGGACAATATTGATGCCTCTCAGCGCTATCTGGAAAAGGCCGGCAGTGATCAACGTGGCCGTCTGGTGGCGGGGCTGATGAAAGCCCGTTTTGCCCTCGACGATGGCTACCCGGACCAGGCGCGCCAGGAATTGAAGGTGCTGGCGGACATGGCACCGCGTAACAAGCGCATTCTGCGTACCTATGCGCAGGTGCTGGAAAGCCAGAAGGACTGGACGGCCCTGTGCAAACTGATGCCGCGTCTCAAGCGTGCCTTCGGTGACGGAGAGTCCCGCCGGGAGCGCCGTGCCTGGCTGGCACTGCTGCAGGAGACTGCGCGCAAGCCAGGCTTCAATGATGCGGACAGCCGCCGCGAGGAGCTGCGCAAGCTCTGGAAGGATGTGCCGGTTCAGCTCAAGAATGACCCGGCCATGGTTGCGCGTTATACCGGCTTTCTCGCCCAGTTGGGAGGAGGCAAGGGCGCCCTTAATCTGGTTCGCGAACAGCTGGAGATGCAGTGGGATGATCGTTTACCGCCGGTGCTGGAAGCGATTGATGATGTCTCTCCGGATGATCTTTTGCAGGTGCTGGAACGCTGGCTGGAACAGCGTCCGGGCAATGCGGCGGTACTGATTACCGCAGGGCGTGTGGCACTGAAAGCACGGTTGTGGGGCAAGGCGCAGGGCTTCTTCGAAGCGGCCGCCAATTCCAGCCAGAGTGCTACTGCCCTGGCTGAACTTTCCCGGCTTTATCAGGCCCTGGGCGATTCCACCAAGGCCATGAAGACTTTTGAAAAGCGTCTGGAAAACCTGCAGGGTGAGTTGCCGGCGTTGCCGTTGCCGGACAAGGCGCTTTAAGAGACGCATCACGCTTCATGTAACACGAGAAAAAAAGCCGCGCCCAAGGGTGCGGCTTTTTTGTTTTGGTGCATCGTCCGGTGTTGCCGCAGGAGCCTGCCTCCAGGCGAAAAATGCGAGTTACGAGGAGCAAGTTTCGAAAAGCAAGAAACACCACGGTTGAAGGGTTTTCACAACTTGTCTCCCGTAATGCCCTGGATTTGACGCTTCGCGCGGTTCGTCCCTCGAGAGGAACTCCTACAGAAAAAAGGGGGGTCAATCCCGGGGTGCGTAATCGAACACGTCGCAGTGAATGTTGTTAGCGGGGACGCCTTCTTCCACCAGCGCATCAAACACGGCCCATGCCATGGGCGGGGACCCACCGAGGAAGAACAGGGGCAGATGCGGTTCGCTGAGGGCGGCGAGGGCGGCTTCGTGCACCAGGCCTTGTTGGTGATCCGGGTGCTGCATGTCGGACAGGGCGGTAGTGCCTTCGAAGTCCTTCAGCTCTTCCGTCCATTGCCCCGGCAGATCAGGCAGGTAAAGATCCTGGGTTGTCCGGGCTCCCCAGAACAGCCGTACGGGTTGCTGGAAATCCAGCGCCACCAGTCGTTCGATCATGGCCTTTACCGGTGCAAAACCGGTGGAGCCACAGATGAACCACACCGGCTGGTCAGGCGCCTGATCAATAAAACGAATGCCGGCGGGCAGGGTGACGCTGACCGTGCTGTCGCTGTTCAGGCTGGCCATGATGTCCTGGGCGGCGCTGTTGTCGTCGCCGTGGCGGATGTGCAGCTCGATCTGGCGCCCCTGGCAGGCATTGGCGATGGAGAATGGATAGCACTCGCCATGCAGGTTCAGCATCAGGTACTGCCCCGCATGCCAGTGGATACGCTTGCCAGCGGGCAGCTGTAACCAGGCACGGCTAACATCGTGATTGAGAGACTCAATCCGGACGATCTGGCAATTGAGGGTATGCACCGGCAGTTCGCCGGGGGCCGTCACATCTGTCACGCTAATCTCGCAATCGCTCAAGGGATAGGCAACGCAGTATAGCACCTGAGTGCTGCCGGCATCGCCCGCATGAATGGTGTGGTTTTTTTGCAGAACGTGACCAGAGGTCAATCCGCCTTCGCAGCGCAGGCAGTTGCCATTTCGGCAGGCCGTGGGAAAGCTGAAGCCGGCCTGCTGGCCGGCTTCAATAATCTTCTGCTCTGCACGGCAGGGGAAGGTGTCCTTGCCGTTGACGGTGATGGTGAATGTGGTCATCAGCAGGTAGGTATGCGTTGCGAGTTACGAAACGCGAGTAGCGAAAAGCAAAAAATACAGAGGGTTCTCCGGGGTCTGCTTTTCGAAACTCGCCGCTTGCAACTCGAAACTGCGTTTAACCGCCCACACCCACAAACAGGGCTACGATACAGCCCATGCCGAAGGCCCAGACCAGGGTGCGTGCGCTGGCCCAGTCGGCCACATAGCAGACGGTGAACATGACCCGGCTGAGGACGAAGGCCAGTGCGATGCCGTCGATAGTGCCCTGCGGCGCCGTGGCCGCCATATGAGCAATGATCACTGCGGCTGCAAAGGCCGGTGTGACCTCAAAACCGTTTTGCTGGGCCCAGTGCGCGCGCTTGCGGCTTCCCTCAAGGGTTTCCAGAAACTCGCGAGGATTGTGGTTCTGTTTGGGGCCGAATCCGCCCTGAAACTTGGCGATGCCGGTGGACAGGTAGGGCAGAAAGATAGCGGCAAGCACGCACCAGTAAGCAATGGTCATGAGGTTCTCCTTGGTTTTTTAAATGTTCTTGGGGGCAGGAAGGTGGAGACAGGAGCAGTTCAAAGTTTCATGTTGAAACGCGAAGAAAGAGCCTGCGATTTCCAGCTCTGACGCTCCGCGCTTCACGGGTATGGTGCGTGGGCAGGGCATTTGAAACTTCGATAAACCCTTTCCGCGCTTTTAAACCTTGAACTTTCAACTCTGCCCCGCCGCCGCGGCCACCAAACCCGCTTCGGCAGACTATCTTAACCGCCGTCGCGTTCTCGTGAGACCGAGGCTAGCAGGCTACGCTCGATTATCGCAAAACGATCCTGCCCCCATACCATGTCATCTTGCGTCATAAAGCTGGGCACGCCCCAGCTGCCCGCTGCCATCATAGCGCTGCGATTATCCTCGGCGCGGTCGCGCCAGCTGTCGTCGTCGAGCCAGCGCCGCGCCCGGTTCCAGTCGAGGCCGGCATTCTCCACCAGGAATTTCAGACCGCCATCGCTGGCGGCATTGATCCCCTGGCTCCAGATGCCGGTGGCGGCAGCGCGTAACCATTCGCGCAAGCGTCCTTCCTTTTCGGCAAAGGGCCACAGGGCCATGCAGCGTTCCACCCCGGCACCCACCGGATCGCACACCCGGCCAAAGGGCACATCGTGCAGGCGGGCTTCACGGGCGGCGTCCTTGAGAATGTAGAAACGTTTTTCCTTCGGTACGCTCAGGCCGCGCATCACCATGGGTAGCACCGGGCGGATCTTCAGGTCCAGCCCGTAGTGATCCGCCAGCGCGTAGGTGCGCGACAGGGCGATGTAGGAGTAGGGGCTGCGGAATGAAAAGAACAGTACCAGCGGCTTGCCTTTCAGGGACGCTTCGCTGCGAGTGAGCAAGGCCCGTTTGGCGCGGCCATAGGGAAGCGGCCAGTCCCGTGTGCCAAGACCAAGCTCATTGAGCCGACGACCGAGATGATCCAGGCGCTCCACGCTCCAGTACCATTCGCCCTGATAGAGCAGGGTACCGGTGAGATAATGGCCATCGTTGAGAAACTGGTCGCGACGGGCCTCCAGGGCCAGTTGAGCCCGGTCGGCGGGCATCTGTCCATGTTCGCTGAGCAAGGCTTCCAGCCTGTCATGGTCATGGCGCCACAGCGCCTCTGACAGCGCTGCCGCCAGGCTCCAGAAGCGCTCATCCTTTTCGTGACGCAGCAGACAGCGGGTGGCTGCGAGGCTGACTTCCCGCTGGGGCAGCTGCCAATCTTGCGGAAAACTCAGGTCGTGCAGCTGTGCCAGTTGGCGTGCATCCCGCGGAGCCAGCTCGGCGAGCATGTCGGCGGCAGGGTACATCTGCTGGTCCAGATACAGCACCACTTTCGGGGTGATCTGAATGCCGAAGTGGCGGGCAAACCGGGGTAGCACCTGGGCCATCAGCACCGAGTAAGGGTCATCAATGCGGAAGTAGAACGTGGCCTGGTGGGGTTGGCGGCGCAGCACGCGACGCCACTCCAGTAGTCTGCGACGGAACTGTTGCAGGCCCTCACTGGTGATCAGGCGGGCAAACAGGGGCATCAGCTTGTGTTTGAGGCTCATGCGGTTGGCTGCTCCTTCGGCAGGGGAGGTGTTGTCGATCGTTCGACTATAACGCAAGCCCTCGCTGTGAATCCGTGAAAACAATTAAAAGCAGGGGGCGTGGCGTTGTCTGCTGTTCGCGTGAAACCTCCGGGGTTGGTCGGGCCGTAACTGTGAGCACAAAAAAGGCGGCCCTGAGGCCGCCTTTTCTGGCGTGCAGATCAATCGCCGATCTGGCTGAGATCCCGAACTGCACCCCGGTCGGCACTGGTGGTCAGGGCCGCGTAGGCCTTCAGCGCGGTGGAAACCCGGCGCGGACGAATTTCCTTGGGTTTGAAGGCCAGCTTGCCACGGTTTTCCATGTGCGTGCGGCGGTGGGCCAGCTCCTCATTGGTGATATCCAGGTTGATGGTGCGGTTGGGGATATCGATGGCAATGGTGTCGCCTTCTTCCACCAGGGCAATGGCGCCGCCCTCGGCAGCTTCCGGAGATGCATGGCCGATGGACAGGCCAGAGGTGCCGCCGGAGAAACGGCCATCGGTGAGCAGGGCACACTGCTTGCCCAGCCCCTTGGATTTCAGGTAGCTGGTGGGGTAGAGCATTTCCTGCATGCCCGGGCCACCTTTCGGGCCTTCATAGCGGATCACCACCACGTCACCAGCCACGATCTGATCGCCAAGGATGGCGCGCACCGCAGAATCCTGGGATTCGAACACCCGCGCACGGCCGGTGAAGGTAAGGATCGAGTCGTCGACACCCGCGGTTTTCACGATGCAGCCGCGCTCGGCGATATTGCCGTAGAGTACGGCGAGGCCACCGTCCTTGCTGTAGGCATGCTCGTAGTTGCGGATGCAGCCGTTCTCGCGGTCATCATCCAGGCTCTCCCAGCGGGTGTCCTGGCTGAAGGCGGTCTGGGTAGGGATGCCGGCAGGGCCAGCGGTAAACATCTTGCGCACGCCCTCATCCTGGGTGCGCATGATGTCGTAATGCTCCAGTGCCTCCGCCACGGTGGCCGAATGCACCATGGGGATGTCGCGGTGCAGCAGCCCGGCGCGGTCCAGCTCCCCAAGGATGCCCATCACGCCACCGGCGCGGTGCACATCTTCCATGTGGTATTTCTGGGTGGCCGGCGCCACCTTGGACAGGCACGGCACCTTGCGGCTCAGGCGGTCGATGTCTTCCATGGTGAAGTCCACTTCCCCTTCCAGGGCCGCCGCCAGCAAGTGCAGGACGGTGTTGGTGGACCCGCCCATGGCGATGTCCAGACTCATGGCGTTCTCGAACGCCTGCACGGTGGCGATATTGCGCGGCAACAACGCTTCCTCGTCCTGCTCGTAATAGCGTCGGGTGATATCCACGATGCGACGGCCCGCTTCCAGGAACAGCTCGCGGCGGTCGGCGTGGGTGGCCAGCAGGGAACCGTTGCCCGGCAGGGACAGGCCCAGGGCTTCGGTCAGGCAGTTCATGGAGTTGGCGGTGAACATGCCGGAGCAGGATCCACAGGTGGGACACGCGGAGCGCTCCACCTCGTTGAGCGTCTCGTCGTCCACGCTGTCATCCGCTGCCATCACCATGGCGTCCACCAGATCCAGCTTGCCCTCGGCCAGCTTGGTCTTGCCCGCTTCCATGGGGCCGCCGGAGACGAAGATCACCGGGATGTTCAGGCGCATGGCGGCCATCAGCATGCCGGGGGTGATCTTGTCGCAGTTGGAAATGCACACCAGCGCGTCGGCGCAGTGGGCGTTGGCCATGTACTCCACGGAATCGGCAATGATGTCGCGGCTGGGCAGGGAGTAGAGCATCCCGTCGTGGCCCATGGCGATGCCGTCATCCACCGCAATGGTGTTGAATTCCTTGGCGATCCCGCCGGCCTTCTCTACCTCGCCGGCCACCAGCTGCCCCATGTCCTTCAGGTGCACGTGACCGGGCACGAACTGGGTAAAAGAGTTGGCGATGGCAATAATCGGCTTGCCGAAGTCACCGTCCTTCATGCCCGTGGCGCGCCACAGGGCACGGGCGCCGGCCATATTGCGGCCATGGGTGGTGGTACGGGAGCGATACTGCGGCATGGGAACCTCGTAATGGTCAGTAACTGTGCATAAGGGGAGACATTGTAACCCACAGAGGGGGCGTTCTTGTAGGCGCCATGCGCCGCGTGGTCTGGGCCTGGTTCATTGGAGGTCTGGGTTGCTGTAGGAGCACCTCTCGAGGTGCGAACCTGCGGTGATGGTGGTCCCCGCCTGGATGGCTTGCTGCCAACCTGTGATGCCATCGAACCGATAACCGTGAGTGTCCTCGCCGGACGGGCCCAAAGGGGTGCTACGCGACACCCCTCTGGCATTCCGGCCATTCCCCGGTATGGGAATGGCGCTCCAGCGGGCAAAACATGTTTTGCAAACCCCCGCTTCCGCCCCCTTGCCCCGACTCCGTTCGACCCGCTTCGCGGGCACACTCCGGTACTCGCCCTGTGACGGACGCAAAAAAGACTCGCTCCGCTCAGACAGGTTTTTTGCTCTGCGCCGTCACAGGGCTCCGTTCCTCGACTCACTCTAACGGGGAGGATGCTGTGTGGATGTCGTTGGCGTATTTATTCCGAAGCACGATATTTAAATGATGGCGCGGGTCGTGCTCAACAGATGGGTCCTAATCTTTGTAGGATATGACTTACAGAAAAAGCTAACCGGTTGATATAAAGTGATTTTAATAAGTCATGTGAAGCGGTTAAGTGCACCTGATTCCCGGAAATAAGCCGCACGTTCGAGTTTTGCCAGACGAGAAAGTCTCGCGTTTGCTCGTTAAGGTGCTGAAAGTAAAGTGCTTTTCGGATATGTGCCCTTTGGTCCATTAAGAATTATGTCGAAAAAAGATATGTCGAACCGTTCGACTGAATACGCTGTTATGTGTAAAGGCAGGGTGCCATGAGGGCTTCTGAGCACGACAGAAAACTTAAAATCAGTAAGCTTAATTTGACGAGTGCGTTATTGAAGCTTACTCGAGGTGAGTTTGTTCACGAAGATCTGGAGTTCAGATGCAATGAGCCAAAGTATTACCTTGAGTCGGAAGCTTTTTATCCGTCTGGCCTGGACGTAACGCCTCTGTGGGAGTCAGACCACACAATAACAGGGTTCTATTTTGACGGGGCGACGCCTGTTTTCGTTGTTTACTGCGTTGATGGTCTGGATGAGGTCAGAGAGGTAGGCAGAAGCGTCGAGGATTTGATCGGTTATCTTGTAGAGGAATATGCTGAGAATGAAGAGCAAGTTAGAAGTGTTTTATCAAGCCAAGGGGTCACATAACAATCAGCTGCACCGGATAAATTTTCGCTGTCATCTTTTGTGCATAATTGCGCACAAAAGCCGCCATCGCAAATTTACTCGGTGAGCTGAGCGTTAAATGGCTCTGCTTTTTTATGGCAGCGTAAGCTTCCAAGTCGGTGCCATGAGCGAGCAACTGGGTGCCGTTAGAAAAATAATAGGTTGTGGCTCGGTGTTCCCGTTCGTTGTGGGCGGCCACATTTCAGGTTGGGGGTATCTTCAAGTCTTCAGTTCTTGCGGGTGCCAAAATTCAGCTCTGGTTCGCAGGCTCACATCGTGCCCTTAGGTAGGGTGGGTGTATCGCCACTTAACCAGGCAAGGCAGCGGACGCAAAAACACGCGCCGCTGCTCGCAGCGTTAACTGTAAAAGCAAGCTATGGACGAAACTGAGAAAATCGAAATGTTAGCTGATGCGTTGAAAATTGCTAAAAAAATATTGGCGGGTGACATTGACCCTAACATTGGTTGTGCCAAGCTCGGAGAAATCAACCGTGATCTTGATTGGCCAACTGAGCTGGCAGCATTTGGTCTTCTTGCGCACGAACAACACGACCATGAAAATATAGGCATCACGGCAGAAAACTGTATTCCGGAAATTATCGATGAATGTACCAAGTTGGTTTCCAGTCATAGTTAACAAGCGCAGGCACGGCGACGGCTTTTTCGTTGCGGCTTCGCCACTACAAAGCCGCGCGTGCTGCGGGCGTTAGAGCGCACAATGTTGGAGAATTTATTTAGGAAAAAGAGACGCATGAGGGTATTGCCTGATCAATCCACTCGGGAGATTACTGACGCTAAGGCGAGGCTCGGAACCGAGCTGCGCGCGGCTCTATACCTGTACAACGAAGACAAGTTCATTGTGTGCTCGATTGCCGGAATTTCTGAGTTTGGAGATCCGGTTGTTCTTGATGCAAACGCTACAGACGAAGCTTTAGGCTTGGCTCTCTGCGACAAATTATTGGCATTCCGTATGAAAAATGATCAGGGCTTGTCAAAGTTAAAACTTGACGACTGGAGCGCCTATAAAGCTTCTGGCGCTAAGACAGGTAAGGCATTTGAAAAAAAGTGCATTTATGTCTATGTAAGAACGGTAAATTCAGCCATTAATATTGAGGCAGCCCCAAGAATCAGCAATGAAAAAGAGCTGAAGGCACTTTGCTCAATATCCAATGGACGTAAGCACTCAGAAATTGGAGCCGCCGTTCGGAAGGCAATTGGTGCGGCAACATTATTACGAAATGCAGGCATGCTCTAACAAACGGCTGCACCGGACAAATTTCCGCTGTCACCTTTTTTGCGGAAAGCGCAAAAAAGCCGCCATCAAAAATTTGCTCGGTGAGCCGGGC
>NZ_WTUY01000004.1:0-148831 GCF_009882945.1 Alcanivorax sp. DP30 | reverse complement strand
CCTAGCCTGTGGATTTTAGGCTGATGGAAACGCATTTAACAAAGCCAGTCAGCAGGACGCTCGCAAGCTCGCGCCTCTGCTGGCGGCGTTATGTGTGCGGAGAACTATGAGCGAATTTGAATTTAAATGCTCTTGTTGTGGAGAAACTCATAAGGGCATTCCGACATTTGGGGCGAATTATCCGATAACTGTATTGCAAATTCCCGAAGAGGAACGCGATGAAAGAGTTGATCTCGGGTCGGATGACTGCGTTATAGATGGCAAGGATTTTTATATTCGTGGCTGTATAGAAATTCCAGTCCAAGGATATGATGATCCTTTTGTTTGGGGTACATGGGTATCACTGAGCGAGGAAAGTTTTCTTAAATTCATTGAATATTTCAGTCAAGAAAAACGCTCACATATTGGCCCATTCTTTGGCTGGCACTGCGGTGACTTCAAGGTTTACGATGTGTCCTGTGTAAATTTAAAAACTAAAGTGCATTTGCGAGACAATGGGATTCGACCGTATATCGAATTAGAGCCAACTGATCATCCTATTTCCGTCGACCAGCGCGAAGGTATCACTAAAGAAAGGCTTGTCGAAATATACGAGGCTATGATGCATGGCTCGCAGTAAGCACATAACAATTTGCTGTACTCGGACCCAACTACGCGCCGCAAGCTTGTGGTTTGCTGCGCAAACTTTACCACAAGCTTGCTCTGCTCCGTTGGGCCGGTAAGCAAGGCGTTAACTTTATAGGAGGGGTTATGGAAACCGTATCGACAAGAGAAGAATTAAAGGCCGCACAAGAGGCAAAAGTGAAAGAAATTGTTGTTGTAGGAGATCTGGCAGGGAAGCTGAAGAAAGCTAAGAAAGTGGCTCTGCTGGGAAAGGTTGCATTAGCGGTCTTGGCTGCAACTTTGGGTGTGGCTACCTTTACAGCCCCTGTGACTGGCGGTCTTTCGTATCTGGCAGCGGCGCCTGCTGCTGCATTAACAGGTGCAGAAATCGCAGCAATTATCGCCGCTACAGCGTTAGGTGTTTCTTTAGTTATAGCTGTTTTCAAAGACTATGAGGAAATCTCCTTTGAAAATGGAAAAATGACCTTGAGACGAAAAGCAAAAAGTTAACAAGGCGCTGCTGCCGACAAGCGGCAGAGCGCGGCGTTAGCAGGGAATAAGAGTGGGAATACGACAAGGAAAATCTCTCAATCACTGGAATTATTTTTTAACCATAGAAAGTGATGTGGAGGCAATGACGAGATACATTGAGCCTTGTAAGGCCAATCAAGAAACCTATTCTCACGAATTGGCTCGGTTGCTGGTTGCAGCGGCATCTGAAGTTGATGTTCTACTAAAAAGCATCTGCACAAAAATCGATGTGGATTCAAAGGCATCGAGTGTTGGTAAATACGAAACAGTTCTTCGCGATAAATTACCTCAGATTTTTGATTTTAAGGTCCATATACCTAGGTGGGGCCTAAAGCTTAAGCCGTTCGAAGACTGGGGGAAAGATAAGTCGCCAGCCTGGTGGACTGCTTGCAATAAGGTGAAACATCATCGTGACACTCATTTCGCACAGGCGAGTTTAAAAAACACACTAAACAGTTTTGCAGCGCTATATATCACCAATCTTTATTATCATAAAGAGTTGGCCGAGAACGCGGGTTTGTTGCCAATACAAAAATTAATTCGCGCCGATGACGCTTATTTTAATGGCACTACGTTTGTTGATATTGAGTTTGGCATCAACTATGCGCTGTGATCTGCTAACAAGTGCGTCAATTAGGACGCTCGCAAGCTCGCGCCTATTACGCGGGCGTTATGCGCAAAAATAGATACGGAAGATGCCAATGAGTCAGATTATTACTGTTACTCCGACCGAAGAAGGTAAGGGTTATTGGCTGCACCAAGGGCTTGCAAAAGATCATTTTGCTCAGATTGAATCGGCGGACGTACTGATCGTTCCTGAGAAGGACTTCCGTCAGGGTGTGCCGTTTGTTTTTCATCAAGACACGGCTGCACTATTCAAGTACTTGCGAACGAATCTGGAGGATTCCACCTCTGTAGAGGTGTGCGCAAGCGATGAAGAGTACATGGAGATTGCTCTTCATTCGGCTACCCACCGATTTAGTACGATTATAACTACCTACGTGGCCGCGCCATTAATCGTTGGTCTGCTGACCAACTACCTCTATGACAACCTAAAAGCAAAACCAACAGACAATGTCGAGGTCGCACTCGTCGTCGAAGATCATGAGTGTAAGGCGTTTAAGTTTGAATTCACTGGCAAGGCGGAAGACTTTGGGTTGTTGGCAGACAAGGTGGGTGAGTTGGCTCGAAACTGCAAAGCCACTGACGGAGAGTCAGACGCTAGGGAATCGAAATGACCGAAGCGTTGTCTAGAGCTGTCGATGCTCTTCGCCGATTACGAGCGCCGGAGAGGAAATCGTCGTTCGTTCATGCTGAGTTTGCCGAAGAACAAATCCGTGAGGCTAAAGCGAAGGCCGTGGAGCGCGAAGATCAAGTCGAAGCAAGCCTGTTCTGGCAAGCAGAAACAATTCTAACTATTCAGCGCGGATTCATAGAGGCGTTTGACCTGCTAAAGAAACACGAATTCTATCAGGCGTGGTGCCAATTAGAGAGATGTGAAATAGAAATTGCAGCTCTCAGGCGCCACTATGCTCAGAACGATAGTGATTTGCACCGCATCGCCTATATCGAGTCCATGGTTGAGCGCTGGCAACGCCTATATCCATACAAGATGTTCTTTAGTCCTGAGATATTGAAAAAGAAGATTGCGTGCAGCATTTGTGGTGCTACCGTTTCGCCTCGTTCCAATTGTGGTCATATGAAGTTCGAGATTTATAATGGAGAAATGTGTTACCACAAGGTTGAAGAGCTGGAGTTCTTGTCAATATCTGCAGTAGAAACCCCCGTCCAGAAGTATTCGGTGGCATTCCTTGCTGATGAAGAAACCGGGGATCGGCGAGATCACTATGACTATGGCAACGTGAGATTCGTCGTAGAACGAGTCGCTTCCCCATTTCACGGATGGACGCCCGAGGCAACGACAAGAAACTTGACGGCTTCGGAGTTGGCGCATGTGTCTGCAGATAGACCTTGCCCGTGCATGTCCGGAAAGCAGTTTGGGGATTGCTGTTCTGGTAAGGCGGTTATTACTATCCCGCACCTACAAATTCATTTTTATGTGCCGCCAAATAAGGAGCTGCCGGAAAATGAGCTACTGCTATAGGGCTGCGCATAACACGGCGTTCCACCCGACCTCGCGCCGCAATGCGGCACTCGGCGGGTGAGCTTGGCGTTAAATTTATGATGAAGAATTACATCTCAGCTTTTATCTTTTCATGTTTGTTGGTGCTTCAGGCTTGCGATAATCGTGATTACAAACACATCGAAACACAGGATGTTGAAGGAGGCTTCCAATCTCGGGATGAAGGAAGGCCATATTTAGAGAAAAATAACGATGCTTTGCGGAAAGCGACTAAATTAATTCAGGATGAAAATTATTCGGAAGCTATAAAAATCTATCGCGATATAATCGATAAAAGCCCTAATGAGTATGCTGCTTATCATGGTCTAGGTACAGCTTACTTTTACCTTAATGATGTTGCTTTAGCTAAAAGCTGCTATGAGAAGGCAATATCGTTAAATCGCAACTTGATTTATTCATATGCCGGATTAGGAGCAATAGCTAAAAGGAATGGAAGTTATACTGAAGCAATATATCAATACAGCTCGGCAATTCGGATAAATAATGAATTTGCGCTTGCATACTATGGTAGAGCAGGTGCTTATGAGGAGATTAATAAATATCATAGAGCTGCCGATGATTACAATGAGGTGGTAAAGTTGGTGCCAAAATCAAGCTTGAGCCAAAAATCTTTGGAAAAGCTTATGGCAATAAAAAATTTAACAAGTCAAAGCACTCGGACATGGTAAAGCTGTCACCTTTTTTGTTCCAGAAAATGCCGCCAACTTCACCATGCCGGTGTTTGAGGCGTTGAATAACCTCAACCCTTCCTGGCCGGCCGTTCCCTGTTAGAGTGAGTCGAGGAACGGAGTCGGGGCGCGGGGGAGTCCAGAGGGGTGTCGCGCAGCACCCCTTTGGGCCTGTCCGGCGAGGACGTGCACGGTTATTGATGTGATGGCATCACCGGTTGGCAGCAAGTCATCCAAGTAAGACGCCATCACCACCTCGGATTCGCGTCTCACCGAGCGAAGCGAAGGAACGCCTGCAAGGCGGCCCCGAAGGGGTGAGCGCAGCGAATAACTGGCGCTCCTACAAAAGAGATAGTAGCGAGAGACTATCCGCCTACAACGGCTTCACAAACACCTTCGAATTCCGCTGCCAGTTATACAGCGACTGTCGGGCCCCTGGCAGCGCGTCCACGCCTGCCGCTTCAAACCCTTGCTGCTGAAACCAGTGGGCGGTGAGGGTGGTGAGCACGAACAGGCTTTGCAGGCCCTGTTCGCGGGCTCGCCGTTCCAGGTAGGCGAGTAGCTGGGCGCCGCGCTCCCCTTTGCGGTAGCTGGGGTGCACAGCCACACAGGCCAGTTCGCCGGTCTTGTCGTTCGGGAACGGATAGAGGGCGGCGCAGGCGATGACCATGCCGTCCCGTTCGGTGATGGCGAAGCGCTGGATTTCGTTTTCCAGCAGTTCCCGTGAACGACGCACCAGGGTGCCGTCCGCCTCCAGCGGTTCGATGAGTTCGAGAATGCCCCCCACGTCTTCAATGCGCGCGCCGCGCACGGTTTCGTAGGTTTCCCGGGTCACCAGGGTGCCGCAGCCGTCGCGGGTGAACAGTTCCTTGATCAGGGCGCCGTCCACATTGGCATCGAGCAAGTGGGCCCGGCCCACGCCATTACTGGCAGCATGGCAGGCGGCGGTGAGTTGGCGGTCGATATTGCTGTCCTTGAACAGGTCTTCGGCGAGCAATTTGCCCGCTTCCTGGGGCGACAGTTCCCGCAGCAGGTTGTCGCTGCCATCGGCAAGCCGCAGGTCGTTACCCATGAGGATCAGCTTGTCGGCACCCAGGGCGATGGCGGCGGTGGAGGCGACCTCTTCGGCATTGACGTTGAACAGTTCCCCGGTGGGCGAGCAGCCCAGCGGGGAGAGCAATACCACGTTGCCGGCATTGTGTTGCTGGCGAATGGCGTCCACATCAATGCGCCTTACTTCGCCCGTATGCTGGTAATCAAAGCCGTTACGCACTCCTACCGGTTTGGCGACCACAAAGTTGCCGCTGATCAGCCGGATGCTGGCGTTGTGCATGGGGGAGTTGGCCAGCCCCATGGAAAACAGGCCTTCCAGTTTCAGGCGCAGGGCTCCCACGGCGGCCATGACACCATCCAGCGCAGCGGCATCGGTGATGCGCATGTGCTGTTCGAAGTTGGATTCGATGCCTGCGTCCTTGAGTCGCGCGCTGATTTGCGGACGAGCACCATGGACCAGGACCAGCTTGATGCCGAGGCTGTTGAGCAGGGCCAGGTCGTGGATCAGGGTGGGCAGACGCGGTTCATCCAGCAGCTCTCCGGCCAGCATGACCACGAAGGTACGACCACGGTGCGCGTTGATGTACGGCGAGGAGTGGCGGAACCAATGGACCTGATTGTCGGGTGTGGTGCTGGACACGGTGTTTTCCCTGCTGCTTTACCCTTGAAGGGGCAGTAAGTGATTGATTGGCCAGTATAGCCAGTGGGGGCGTGCGGGCGCTAGCGGTCGGCTACTGCGTCGTTGTGGGAGCCTGCCTGCAGGCGAAAAAGGTCAGTTGTGAGATGCGAGTTTCGAGTTGCGAAAACCTGAAAGGCAGAGTGGGGCTTTCGAAACTCGTTACTCGAGACTCGAAACTTTATGCATTCTCAGTAGGGTGAATCGCTTGCAGGCAAGCTCCCACAATGGCGATGACGGAAGTTACGTCAAACAAAAACGCCGCCCGGAGGGCGGCGTTAGCGTCTTGCATCAGGCGTCAGGCATTCGATTACGCCCCAAACAGTCCCTTGAAGAAGTAGAAGAACAGGATGGAGAGCAGGGCGCCTGCCGGGAGGGTGACCACCCAGGAGGTGAAGATGGTGCTGATCACACGCAGGTTCAGGGAGCCGATGCCGCGGGCCATGCCCACGCCGAGGATGGCGCCCACCAGGGTATGCGTGGTGGAGATGGGCAGGCCGGTGCCGGAGGCCAAGACCACGGTGGTGGCGGCGCCCAGTTCGGCCGCGAAGCCGCGGGAGGGAGTCAGCTCGGTGATTTTCTTGCCGACTGTCGCCATGACCCGGGCGCCGAAAATGGCGAGACCAAAGACGATACCCATGGCACCTACCAGCAGGATCCAGCTGGGCATGGGGGCTTTGGCGCCCACCTGGCCGCCGGAGGCCAGTACGCTGTTGATGGCGGCCAGCGGGCCGACGGCGTTGGCCACGTCGTTGGAGCCGTGGGCAAACGCCATGGCGCAGGCGGTGAAGATCATCAGTACGGCGAACACCCGTTCCACGGAGCTGAAGCGGAAGTCCTTGTCGGCCTCCGGGTCAGGCTTGATGCGCTTGAGGAACATGGAGCCTGCGGCCATGACGATGGCGCCGCCACCCAGCGCCCAGAGAAAACTTTGCAGGAAGGTCAGGTGCAGGCCTACGTGTTTGAGGCCCTTCACCATGGTGACCATGGAGATCACGAAGCCGACCAGGAACATGTAGTAGGGCACCACTTTCTTGGCCCGTTCGAAAGGGTCATCGTGGTTGAGCACCAGCTTCTGCACGCTGCGTATCAAGGCAAAGGAGATGACCCCGGCCAGCAGTGGCGATGTTACCCAGCTGGCGACGATGGAGCCCACCTTGTCCCAGTGCACCGCATCCATGCCCAGGCCTACGGCGGCAAAGCCGACGATGGCACCGACGATGGAGTGGGTGGTGGAGACCGGCCAGCCGAACCAGGAGGCGACCATCAGCCAGATGCCGGCGGCAAGTAGCGCGGACATCATGCCGTAAATCAGGTACTGGGGGGCATGGGAGAAGGTTTCGGCATCGATGATGCCCTTGCGGATGGTGGCGGTGACTTCGCCCCCGGCCAGATAGGCCCCCGCAAATTCGAAGATAATGGCGATGATCACCGCCTGCTTGACGGTGAGCGCCTTGGCGCCCACCGAGGTGCCCATGGCGTTGGCGACGTCATTGGCACCCACCCCCCAGGCCATCAGGAAGCCGAACGCGCCGGCCAGCAACAGCATCAGGTAGGTATGCTCTAGCATCCACTCCATAAGAACTCTCCTAGCGTGCGACCAACATCTGCAGGCGGCCGCCCACTTTCTGGGCGCGATCGGCGAGATCGCCTACCCATTCGATGATCTTGTAGAGGAAGATGACGTCCACCGGGGACAGGTCGCTTTCCAGTTTAAAGAGGGTGGAGCGAATGACGATCTGTTGCTCGTCATTGGCGCGCTCCAGGCGGTCCAGTTCTTCGATCAGCTCTTCTACCAGACGAATTTCGCGGCCACTGAAGCCGGTTTCGATCAGCTCGTCCAGCTCATTGATGGCTTTCTGGGCCTGGGCTGAGGTGTCGATGGCGCCCTGTACATAGCTGCGCATGGCATCGGCGATGGGGGCGGGGATGGACATTTCCCGACCCAGCATCAGGCCGGAGATGTCCTTGGCCTTGTTGGCCACCTTGTCCTGCACGCTGATCAGCTCAAGCAGATCGGTGCGCGGCATGGGCAGGAACAGGCTCTTGGGCAGGTTCAGGCGAAATTCTTTCTTGAGCTCGTCAGCCTGGTTTTCCAGCTTGGCTACCTGTTTGCGCAGGGTGCGGGCCTGATCCCAGTCGCCGGCGATAACGGCGTCAAAGAATTGGGCCAGGCTGCAGGCGCACTCGTGCACGGTATCGTAATGTTGCTGGAGGGGTTTGATCGGGGAGCGGCCAAACAGGCCGGCAATGGAGCTTCCTAAGGACATAAGTGCCTCGGATCCAGGTTAGGGTGTTGGTATCTTCCCATGGTGCCAGGGCCGCGGCTATGGCGGTCCGGCGACAGACAGTGATGTCCTGTGTCACGCCACTGTCATGAAATTGGAGGCGAGTATAGAGAAACCCGGCGGCACTGTCAGGCCTTAACGACCTCTGGATGGCGCTTTGGTGTTAGGGTTACAGTATCTGCATATAACGATAAAGGCGCCTGATCACGAAACAGGGGCTGAACAGAATTCGGAGAGCCTTGAGTGAACGCCACTGCCAACCCCGCTATACCCAATGGATTGCACATCGATGTGCGCTGGTTGATGCGCGAACTACTGGAAGAGGGGCGGGTCAGTCAGGAAGACTTCAACGTCATTTCCACCACGCCTCGTGAAAAGAAGGAGCTCAACTGGCATCCGATCCAGATGCTGGCGAAATATCGCCTCACCGATCGTTCCGATACCCACCAGATTCTGGATGTGGACTTCCTGACCGAATGGCTGGGCAAGCGCGCGGACATGCGTGTCTATCATATTGATCCTCTCAAGGTGCAGGTGGATCAGGTAACCAATGTGATGAGCTATGCGTTCGCCGAGCGCCACGGCATTGTGGCGGTGGAAGTGCATCGCGATCGGGTGGTGGTGGCCTGTGACCAGCCGTTTATCCAGGACTGGAAGGCGCATCTGCAGCAGGTGCTGCGCGATCGCGAGCTGGAAGTCGTGCTGGCCAACCCGGAACATCTGCGCCGCTATCGCATCGAGTTCTACAACTTGAGTCGCTCTATTGCCGGTGCCGCGGGCAATACCGGTCAGGAAATGTCCGGGATCACCAACTTCGAGCAACTGCTGGAGGTGGGCAAGGGGCACCACGATGCAGACGACCAGCATATCGTCAATATTGTGGACTGGATTCTCCAGTATGCGTTCTCTCAGCGGGCCAGTGATATTCATCTGGAGCCACGCCGGGATACCGGCAAGATGCGTTTTCGTATCGATGGTGTACTGCATGACGTCTACGAGCTGCCAGCACCGATCATGGCGGCGGTGACCAGTCGCTTGAAGATTCTCAGTCGTTTGAATGTGGCGGAAAAGCGCAAGCCCCAGGATGGCCGCCTGAAGACCAAGTCGCCGGAGGGCAGCGAGATTGAGCTGCGGATCTCTACGCTGCCCACCGCCTTTGGTGAGAAGATGGTGATGCGGGTGTTCGATCCGGAGGTGCTGGTGCGCAGCTTCGAGCAGATGGGCTTCACCCGCGAGGACTACGCCACCTGGCAGCAGATGACCACGAATCCCCATGGGATCATTTTCGTGACCGGGCCGACCGGGTCCGGTAAGACCACCACCCTGTATTCCACCCTCAAGCAGCTGGCCACCAGTGAGGTGAATGTCTGCACCATTGAAGATCCCATCGAAATGGTGGAGCCCAGCTTCAACCAGATGCAGGTGCAAGCCAACATTGATGTGGGCTTTTCCCAGGGGGTGAAAGCCATGCTGCGTCAGGATCCGGATATCATCATGATTGGTGAGATCCGTGATCTGCAAACTGCGGAAATGGCGATCCAGGCGGCGCTCACCGGTCACCTGGTGCTGTCTACCCTGCATACCAATGATGCGCCGTCGTCCATTACCCGATTGGTGGATCTGGGCGTGGCGCCGTACATGATATCCGCCACTGTGATTGGGGTGATGGCCCAGCGCCTGGTGCGAACCCTGTGTCCGAACTGCAAGGAAGAGGTGGCGCCGGATGCGGATGCCTGGGAAGAGCTGGTGCGCCCCTTCAAGATGAAATTGCCGGAAAAGATCTGCCGCCCGGTGGGCTGTCTGGAGTGTCGGGGTACCGGTTACCTCGGGCGCATGGGGGTGTACGAAACCATGCCGCTTAACAGTGCGTTGAAGAATCAGATTACCCGCGGGGGTGACCTGGAAATGCTGACCCGCCAGTCCCTGAAGAACGGCATGAAGCCCCTGCGCATCAGCGGTGCCATGAAAGTGGCGAAGGGCCTGACCACCATTGAGGAAGTGATGCGGGTGACCCCGTCACAGGATATTTTGCTGGGGTGAGGCAGCTACGAGCTTCAAGCTACAAGCTACAAGGCGCGAGGTGGTGGGGTGCCGGGCTGGTATGTCCGGTTTCGCGCGGAAACGCCTGGTCCCAAGCCGCTATGGGGCATAGTGCAGCGGGTATACGCACGGAGTGCGGCCCGAGGGAGTGGCGAATAAAGTGCCTGCACGCGATTTGAGCCTGGGCGAGGCTTCTGAATCATTCTTCGAGTGTTGAAGAGCTTCGTTCCTGGAGTAGCTTCTGGGTTTCCTTTCGACAAGCTTGCAGCGCGAGGTGCGGATCTTGCAGTTTGGCAACGCGACATCCCGCGTCTTGTAGCTTGAAGCTTGAAGCTTGTAACTGCATTCCCGCTTGTAGCTTGCGGCGCCGCATACGACAATAGCCCCCCATGAATGAACCCCAATATCACGCCCTTCCTGATGAACTCTCGGTGCTGGTCAGTCAGCACTGGCAGCATTTCATTGAATCCGGCAATGCCATGCCATCTGCGCTTTATGATGATCTGCCCCGTGTGTGGGCAGGCTCGGATTATGTGGCGAGCCAGTTTCAGCGTGACCCGGAACTGGGGCAGTGGCTGCTAGAGAGTGATCTGGCCCAGCCGCTGGAGGCGGATGCGCTGCGTCGGCAGATCCGCGAGCGGTTGGCGGCTTGTGATAGCGAAGATGAGCTTAAGCGCCGGGTGCGGCGCCTGCGCCACCGCCATATGGTGCGCATCATCTGGCGGGACCTGGCCGGGATTGGGGATTATCACAGTGCGGTGGCGGATCTGTCTCTGCTGGCGGATACCCTGATCAATGAATCTCTGGCTATGCTTTACCAGTGGGCCTGCGAGCGCTGCGGCACCCCTCTAGGACCTGACGGCAACCCGGTACAGCTGGTGGTGCTGGCCATGGGCAAGCTGGGCGCCCGCGAGCTGAATCTGTCTTCGGATATTGACCTGATTTTTGCCTACGAGCACGAAGGAGAGCTGGAAGGGGAGCGACGTTCGCAGACTTACCACCAGTTCTTTGTGCGTCTTGGCCAGCAGCTGATCAAGGTGCTCGACCAGACTACGGCCGACGGCTTTGTGTTTCGCGTCGATATGCGCCTGCGTCCCTGGGGCAAGAGCGGCGTATTGGCCATTGGCTTCGATGCCATGGAAGGCTACTACGAGACCCAGGGGCGTGAGTGGGAGCGCTACGCGCTGATCAAGATGCGCCCGGTGGCCGGGGATCTCAAAGCGGGGGCGCGCCTGGTCAAGCGTCTCAACCCTTTCGTCTATCGCCGCTATATCGATTACGGTGCCTTCCAGTCCCTGCGCGAAATGAAATCCCTGATTGAGCGGGAAGTGAACCGCAAGGGTATGCAGGCAGATGTGAAGCTGGGTGCCGGTGGTATTCGCGAAGTGGAATTTATTGTTCAGGCATTTCAGCTGATCCGGGGAGGGCAGCTACCCGCCCTGCGCGAGCCCAATCTGATCAAGGTATTGCCGCAGCTGGTGGAGCAGGAGTTGCTGCCGGACGATGTGGCCGGTGAGCTGACAGATGCTTATCTGTTCCTGCGTGATGTGGAACACCGGCTGCAGGCCGTGGGTGACAAGCAGACCCAGCGACTGCCGGATGACCAGCTGGGTTGGCAGCGGCTCACGTTCGCCATGGGCTTTTCAGAGCGCGCCGCCTTCGAACGCAAGCTGCGCCGCTACCGGGAAAATGTACGACACCACTTCAGTCAGGTTATTGCCGACCCGGAACAGGAAACCGATGCTGCCCAGGGGGCGGATCAGGAGTTGCTGGATCTGTGGCTGGGGGAGCTGGATGATACGGCGGCAGTGGCTCAGCTTGGTGCCATCGGGGTGCAGGACGCGGAGGCGGTGTATGCCCGCCTGAATGCTTTCCGGGACAGCCGCGCAGTGGAGAACATGCAGGCCATCAGCCGTGAGCGGCTGGATCGTCTGATGCCGTTGATGCTGGAGGCACTGGGCTATCAAGGTCACGGTGAAACCACGGCAGTGCGGCTGCTGAGTTTTGTGGAATCCGTGCTGCGCCGCAGCGCCTATATTGCCTTGCTGGTGGAAAACCCCGGCGCCCTGACCCAGCTTGTGAAACTGTCCGGCGCCAGCCCTTGGATCGCCGAGCGGTTAGCGCTGCATCCGGTGTTGCTGGACGAGCTGCTGGATGTGCGCACCCTTTATTCCCCGCCTGAGCGGGCGGAGCTGGACGACGAGCTTCGTCAGCAACTGTTGCGGGTGGCAGAGGATGATCTGGAACAGCAGATGGAGGTGCTGCGTAACTTCAAGCAGGCCCATCTGTTGCGGGTGGCCGCATCGGAAGTGACCGAGGTGCTGCCGTTGATGAAGGTGAGTGATTATCTCACCTGGCTGGCGGAAAGCATTCTCAACCAGGTGGTGATGCTGGCCTGGGAGCCGCTGGTGGAGCGCCACGGTCGCCCGTCCCGCGACAATGGCCAGCCCTGCAATCCGGATTTTGTGGTGGTGGGGTACGGCAAGCTGGGGGGCATCGAGCTGGGTCACAATTCGGATCTGGATCTGGTGTTTCTGCATGATGCGTCCAGCGGTGGTATGACCGACGGCGAGAAGTCGGTATCCAATGACCAGTTCTACGCCCGCCTGGGGCAGCGCATTGTCCATATCCTCTCCACCCGCACCATGAGCGGCCAGCTGTATGACGTGGATACCCGTCTGCGTCCGTCTGGCAGTGCCGGCCTGCTGGTCAGTTCCATGGATGCCTTCGAGAAGTACCAGCTTAACGATGCCTGGACATGGGAGCATCAAGCGCTGGTACGCGCGCGGGTAGTAGCCGGTTGCAGCCGTTCCCGGGAACGCTTTGACGAGATTCGCCACAAGGTGCTGTGCGCTGCCCGTGAGCAGCAGAAGCTGCGTGACGACGTGCTGGCCATGCGCAGCAAGATGGTGGATCACCTGGGAGACAAAACCGGTGAGCAATTCCACCTCAAGCAGGATCCCGGTGGTATCGTTGATATCGAATTTATGGTGCAATACGGGGTTCTGAGATGGGCCTCCTCCCACGGTGAACTGACCCGCTTCACCGATAATGTGCGGCTACTGGAAACCCTGGCCGCGCTGGACATTATGTCGGCGCAGGACGCCGGCCTGCTGCGGGAAGCGTACCTCGCTTACCGGTCCGCGGCCCATCGCGCCTCGTTGCGCAAAGAGAAATCCATTGTCGACGACACCCGGTTCCGTGATTTGCGGGAAGGCGTTCGAGCGATCTGGAAGCATTGGTTCGACCTGTAGGGCGCGTGCTCGAAGGTCCATAGCGTTGGAGACACATTGCCATGTCGATGGCTGTAAGAGACGGTTTTATCTGGCTGGACGGTGAGCTGGTTCCCTGGGAAGAAGCCAAGGTTCACGTCCTCACTCACACCCTGCACTACGGTATGGGGGTGTTTGAAGGGGTGCGCGCCTACGAAACCGCCAAGGGTCCGGCAATTTTCCGCCTGAAAGAGCACACTGATCGCCTGTTTGGCAGTGCTCACATCATGAACATGAAGATCCCGTTCACCAAGGACGAGGTCAATGCTGCCCAGGTGGAAGCCGTCAAGGCCAACAACCTGCCCCATGCCTACCTGCGACCGATGGTGTTTTACGGAAGTGAAGGCATGGGCCTGCGTGCCCACAACCTGAAAGTGCATCTGATGGTCGCGGCCTGGGAATGGCCAGCGTATATGTCGCCGGAAGCCCTGGAGCTGGGTATCAAGGTGCGCACCTCCAGCTATACCCGCCACCATGTGAATATCACCATGTGCAAGGCGAAGGCCAACGGCAACTATATCAACTCCATGCTGGCGTTGAACGAAGCCCTGTCCGGTGGCGCTGACGAAGCGCTGTTGCTGGATAATGAAGGCTATGTGGCGGAAGGCTCCGGCGAAAACATCTTCGTGATCAAGAACGGCGTGCTGTACACACCGGAACTGACTTCCTGCCTGGACGGGATTACCCGCAAGACCATTATCCAGCTGGCCGAAGAGCGTGGTTACACGGTGCGCGAGAAGCGGATTACCCGCGATGAAATCTACGTGGCTGATGAAGCCTTCTTCACCGGTACGGCGGCGGAAGTGACTCCGATCCGTGAGCTGGATGGCCGAATCATTGGTGAAGGCAAGCGTGGCCCGATCACCGAACTGCTGCAGAGCACCTACTTTGATCTGGTGACCGGCAAACTGGATGACAAATATGGAGATTGGCTCACTTACGTGAGCTGATTATCCGGATGTCCCAGACTCCGTCCGCCATCCTTGTCGTCGGCCCGTCCTGGGTCGGCGACATGGTGATGGCGCAGACCCTGTTTTCCGAACTTCGTCGCCAATACCCTGACTGTGCTATCGATGTGCTGGCGCCTGCCTGGTGTCGGCCATTGCTGTCGCGCATGCCGGAAGTTCGGGATGCCCTCGCGCTGCCCTTTGATCATGGTGATCTGAAGCTGGGCGAACGCCGCGCGCTTGGCAAGTCCCTGCGTGGCAAATATCAGCAAAGTTATGTGCTGCCCAATTCGCTCAAGTCTGCCCTGGTACCCTGGGCGGCGAAGATTCCTGCGCGTATTGGTTGGCGTGGCGAAATGCGCTATGGCCTGCTCAATGATGTGCGAGCGCTGGATAAGGAACGTTATCCGCTGATGGTGCAGCGTTTTGTGGCGCTGGCCTTGCCGGAAGACGCGCCGGTTCCTGCGCTGGAGAGTATCACCGCGCCGCACTTGCAGGTCAGTGACGATTCGCGAAATACGGCCATGGCCGTGCACAATCTGAACCTGGAGCGTCCAGTGCTGGGGCTGTGTCCTGGTGCGGAGTTCGGCCCGGCCAAACGCTGGCCGGAACAACATTACGCGGCAGTGGCCCAGCACTGGATTGAGCGTGGCGGGCAGGTGTGGATTTTTGGCTCCGGGAAAGATCAGCCCGTGGCGGATGCAATTGTCCAGGCACTGGAGAATGGTGCGGATGAGCATGCGGTGGTGCTAGCGGGGACAACGTCCCTTGAGCAGGCGGTGGATTTGTTGTCGGCGACCATGGCGGTGGTCAGTAATGATTCTGGACTGATGCATATTGCGGCCGCACTGAAACGTCCACTGGTGGCTGTATACGGTTCGACTTCTCCCGGCTTTACACCGCCCTTGGGGGATCGGGTAGCGGTGGTGCGGCTGGGGCTGGACTGTAGCCCCTGTTTCAAGCGTGAATGCCCGCTGGGCCATCTGAATTGTTTACGTCAGTTGCCCCCCGGGAAGGTGATTGATGCGTTGGGGTTATTGGTAGGAGATGAATAAGCAAATGGAATTGAATGGCAGTTATATGCACCCTCACTGGCGATTGACGCTGGATGGGCTGGGTCTCAACACGATTGCGGACTGGCTGGCGCTGGACAGGAAGCTGGTTGACGAGCCTAACCAGCGTGGAAGTGGGATCAGTCAGGTATTCCAGGCAAGCGTGGAGGGGGAAGAGGGGCCGGCGACCGTTTTTATTAAGCATCAGCGTAACTATGTGCGACGTAGTGTGCGGCACCCCATCACCGGGCAGGCTACCTTGTATCAGGAATACAAGGCACTGATGCGCTGCTGGCAGGCGGGTGTGCCGGTGGCCGAGCCATTGTTCTTTGCGGTGAACTCGCAAAGTGGAAATAATGAAGCCATGCTGGTCAGCTTGAACCTGTCTGGCTTCCAGAGTCTTGATCAGGTCGATCTGGAAACGTTGCCCCCGGCGCGACGATTTGCATTGATACATGATGTGGCCGCAGTGGTGCGGCTGCTACATGAGCGTGGCCTGGTTCATCAGAATTTGTATCCCAAGCATATCTTTGTTGCCTGGTCTGAAAGCCAGCAACGCTATGATGCGCGTTTCATCGATATGGAGCGCTGTCGGCCTCACCTTGGGCGCTGGCAGCCCCGGCTGCGTGATCTGGAAACCCTGGCAAGACGAGCGAAAGGTTTCTCTGCCCGTGACAGAGTGCGATTTTTAAGAGCGTACCTTGCCCGCCCGCTGGCAGACAGCGAGGGTAGATCGCTCATGGCCCGTATGGAGCGTAAGTTCAAGTTAAGGAGCGCTTGATCAATGCGTTTGCTTTTGATCAAGACTTCTTCCATGGGCGATGTGATCCATACCTTGCCAGCCTTGACGGATGCGCTGGCGGCGTTCCCCTCGCTAAAAGTGGACTGGGTTGTGGAGGAGAACTTTGCCGACCTGGCCCTCCGTCACCCTGCGGTTAATTCTGTCATCCCCTGCGCCCTGCGCCGCTGGCGCAAGCATCCCATCAAGACCCGTCTTTCCGGGGAGTGGGGCGCATTCAAATCCGCCTTGCAGGCAACCCGTTACGATGCGGTTATTGATGCCCAGGGCCTGATCAAGAGCGCCTTTGTCACGCGTCTTGGCAACGGCCCCAAGTTTGGTCTCGACCAGCGTTCTGCGCGCGAGGGGTTGTCTGCCAGAGTGCTGGATCATCCGCAATCCGTTCCCAAAGGTCAGCATGCCATTGCCCGCGTTCGCCAGTTGTTTGCTTTGTCTCTCGGTTATGCACTGCCTTCCAGCGCGCCGGACTATGGGCTGCCACGCAGTCATCTGCCCACGCCACTGAGTCAGCCGGGCAACCTGGTGTTTTGTCATGGCACTACCTGGGCCACCAAGCATTATCCGGAAAGTTTCTGGCATCAGCTTGTTGGACTGGCGTGTGCGGAGGGTCACCAGGTACACCTGCCCTGGGGCAATGACGAAGAACAGGCCCGGGCCGAACGACTGGCCGCGGATTTTGAACAGGCCTCGGTATTGCCCAGGATGGGTCTGGATGCGCTCACCGATAAACTGCTGAGCTGGGATGCCTTCGTGGCAGTGGATACCGGTCTGGCACATCTTGCGGCTGCCGCTGGCTTGCCTGGGCTGGCGCTGTATGGTCCCACTGATCCGGTACTGACTGGCGTGATGGGGGCTCGGGCAGAATCTCGCGCTGTCGAATTTCCCTGCGCGCCCTGCGTCCAGGAAAAATGTACCTATCGTGGTGAGTTGGGCAAAGGGGTGACTCCGCCTTGTTTTAGTACACTGAAACCGGAATTTGTCTGGCGCGAGTTGAAGAGGCTGAGCCCGTGAAACTGGCGCTGGCGCTCTACCATTATTTTCCCTGGGGCGGATTGCAGCGTGACTTTGCACGCGTTGCCCGGGAGGCGGTACAGCGCGGCCATGAAGTGGTGGCGCTGGTCAGCCATTGGGATGGAGAGGCCATTGAGGGTGTCACCGTTGTGGTTCTGCCTGTTTCCGGGCGCAGTAATCATTCGCGCATGGCGTCGTTTGCCCGCGCGCTGACACAATACTTGCAAACGGCGAATTGTGACCGGGTGCTTGGCTTTAACCGCCTGCCCACGCTGGATGTGTATTTTGCAGCGGACAGTTGCTTTGCGGCCCATGTGGCCAGCAAGCCGGGACTGGTACGAAAACTGCCTCGCTATGCGACATACCTCAAGCTTGAGCAGGCCATCACCGGGCGGGCAGGTCCGCATATTCTTTTTCTCAATGAGGATCAGCGTGACCAGTATCGGCAATATTACGATTTGCCGGAAAACCGGTTTTCCATGTTGCCGCCAGGTATCGAGAAAGACCGCCGTCGTCCAGAGAATCATGCCGACCTGCGAGCGGCTATCCGTGCGGAACTGAATGTGGCTGAAACGCAGACTTTGCTGCTGTTTCTCGGGTCTGGTTTCAGGGTAAAAGGCCTGGACCGGGCGCTGGCTGCATTTGCGACCTTGCCGGACTCGGCCAATTTAATGATTGTTGGCAATGATGATGCGCAACCGTATCTGAAAGGACTGAGCCCGTTGATCCGTGAGCGCATCAGGGTGCTGGGTCCCCGTGATGATGTCCCCGCTCTGATGCAGGCTGCGGATCTGTTGTTGCACCCGGCTTACCGGGAAAGTGCTGGCATGGTATTGCTGGAAGCTACCGTGGCAGGCTTGCCGGTATTGACCACGGATACCTGCGGCTATGCCCGTTATGTCAGCGAGGCGGGGTCCGGCGAGGTCATTGCCTCACCCTTCGATCAGGCAGCACTGAATGCTACCTTGCAGAAGATGGTTCCTGCGTTACCCGGCGTTTGGGAAAAAAACGGGTTGGACTATGCGCAATCGCCGAGACTGTATCAGCTGGCGCAGAACGTGGTGGATACGGTTGAGCGTACGATTGACGGCACGGTGGAGGCTACCTGGTGAAACTTTTTCTGCGTGACGACATTGCAGCACTATGGGCAGAGGGTGATCCTTTTTCCCATGCGGCGGCGCAGGAAGGTGAAATATTTCGGGCCCGTGAGGGACGCCGCACCTTGCGCTTTGCCGGCAATGGACGCAGCTATTTTCTCAAGTATCACGCGGGTATTGGCTGGAAGGAGATCATCAAGAACCTGACGCAGGCCAAGTTGCCGGTATTGGGTGCCATGGATGAAGTGCGGGCCATTGATGCGGTGCGCGCCGCCGGGCTGGATACCATGACGGTGGCGGCGTTTGGTTCTCGTGGTGTCAATCCCGCCGATATTGAATCTTTTATCGTCACTGAAGATCTGGTGGGTACCTTGAGTCTGGAAGAGGTGGGCGAGCAATGGGTAGCGGAAGGCTCGGTGCCTGTGCTGTTCAAGCGTGCCCTGATCGGCAAGGTGGCGGGGATTGCCCGGCGTATGCATGGCGCCGGTATCAATCATCGTGACTTCTATCTTGCGCACTTTCTAATGCCTGTCAGTGATGTGGCGCGTCAAAGTGTTGAGGGCCCCATGTACCTCATTGATTTGCATCGCTCCCAGGTGCGCAGCAAGGTGCCCCGTCGCTGGCAGATCAAGGACCTCGGCGGCCTGTATTTTTCCACCGCGCGTTTTGGTCTGACTCGCCGTGATCTGTTGCGTTTTATTCGAAGCTACACCGGCCTTCCCCTGAAGCAGGCCCTGGCGGACGAAAAACTGTGGCAGTCGGCCCGCCGTGAAGCGGAAAAAATTTACCGTCGTTATTTCGAAGTGGAGCCGCGGTTGCCTCTGCAGTTCAATGAGCATCCGGGCAAGGATATCTGATCATGCAGGCCGCAACGTTACCGTCAGTGACTGTGAGTGAGCTGCTGGAAAATCGCCAGCCGAAGTTGCCGGCATTGCTGCAATGCGGCGAGCGCAGCTGCAAGGTGATCGCCCTGCTGCGTTTCTTTCCTGGGCGTCGTGCCGTTTTTGTCGCACGTTTTGAAGGTCAGAAGGTAATCCTCAAACTGTTCACCAATGACCCCAAGGCACAAGCGGAACGACAGGAAGAAGAATTGGTATTGCGCGGGTTGAAGGCCAAAGGGCTGGCGGCTCCCGCGATTGTGGCCAGCCTGGACGAGGGCAACGAGCGCGCTCTGGTACTGCAGCATCTGGGCAGGCAGTCCGCAAAGGCCTTGCTTGGCACGTTGGCGGAAGGGGAGGTGGCAGGGCTGGTTGAAGCGCTGGTGGCATTGACTGGAAAGATGCATGCGGCTGGTGCCATGCAAGAAGATATTCATCTTGAAAATTTTATTTTCCATGATGGTTGCTGGCATGTGATAGATGCCGGCGGAGTCGTACTGTCAGAGCGCTTTTCGCGCAAAGCCAGACTAAAAAATCTGGCCCTTTTGCTGGCGCAGTTTCCGCCGCTTGGCCTGCCGCCTGCCGAAAGGATTTTGGCCTGCTATCAGCAGGATATTTCTGTGCCAGAGCTGGTGGCCACCCTGCGTCAGGTGCGTGAAAAACGACTCAGAAGCCTGGTAAAAAAATCCCTGCGTGACTGTACCGACTTTGTGTCGGTCGGTGCCGGGGCGTTGAAGGGGATGGCTCGTCGGGAAGATCGCGCGCTGGTAGATACGTTGCTCGCTGACGGACTCGATGCCTTGCTGGAGAAGGGTGAGCGGCTCAAGGACGGCAACAGTGCAACTGTCGGACGTGTGACGATTCAGGGTGAGACCCTGGTGATCAAGCGTTACAACGTGAAGAGTGCCATGAAGCGGCTGGGCCGTCAGTTCCGTAGCCGGGCGCGCAATTCGTGGATGAACGCTGCCTATCTTGGGCTGGTCAATGTGGCTACCCCGCAGGCCGTGTGTTTTCTGTCCCTTCGCAAAGGCGGGCTCAAGGATCGCGAATATCTTGTCTGCCGGAACGTGTCTGGCGAAATGCTGCCTGTGATTTCTGAGCAGGGTGGCCCGTTGCGAGAGTCGGCGCTCAGGCAGATGGCGGATTTCTTTGTGACTATGGAGCTGATGCGATTCAGCCATGGTGATAGCAAATACACCAATTTTATTTTTCAGAACGGTGCTTTGCAGGTACTGGATCTGGATGGCATGGAGAGAAACCCCGGTGGGCGTCTGGCACGTGAGCTGGCTTACCAGCGAGAACGTTTGTTCAAAAGCTGGAAGCCCAGAGAGTCATTGGCGCCTGCTGCCGAGAAGGATTTCCTCGCGTTTTACCATGAGCGAAAGGCAACACTAGAGAGCTGGCTATGAAAACCCTGATTGTATCCACTGACGGCAAGCTGATGGTGACGCGGCCGCTCTGGCAGGCAGCCAGACAGTTCTTTGAGTTCGATCATGTGGAAGTGACTCGTGAGCATGGCCTTGAAGCCTATTTCAACGAGACGGATTTCAGCGGCTATGACCGTGTGGTTGCAGATACCAATCTGCGTCGCCTGGGCAAGCGCTATCACAGCCTGAAACGTGCGCCGGGACTGGTGGTGTTCGACCATGATGTGTGTCAGAACAATGTTTCCACCAGTGAGTGGTATCACCGTTATCCTTCCGTGCTGCGGGATCTGGGCGACGTGCGGATTATCGTGTCCGGGGCGACCCTGGCTGGAGAGCTTCGGGACGAGGGTGTTGATGCCTGTTATTTACCGAAAGGCTACGACAATACGGTGATTATGCCGCTGGATATTGAGCGCACCCATGAAGCGGCATTTGTGGGTCGGGTGAAAAACAAGGTCTACAAGCGCCGCAAGAAGTTCCTGCTTCGTCAGGAAAAGCTGGGGCGTCTGGAGCTGCTGCGCGCGGAACCCGGCGAGGCCTATAATCGCTTGCTGAATCAGATCCGGGTTTTTGTCAGTGCGGACATTGGTTTTGGCGAGTATATGATCAAGAATTTTGAGGCTATGGCGGCTGGCTGTGTTCTGCTTGCCTGGCGCCAGCCTGCTATTGAGCAGTCTTCCCTGGGATTTGTGGAAGGTGAGAACGTGGTGCTCTACGACAGCGAGCCGGAATTGCAGGAAAAGCTGAGCTGGCTGAAAGGCAACCCGGATAAGGCGGCCCGGATTGCTGCTGCAGGCCAGCAACTTGTTTCCCGGCAGCATACCTGGACTGACCGGGCCAGGGCGATGCCTGCGTTATTGTCACCTGAGATTAAAACCGCGCGGCCCACTAACTGGCGGGATCGTCTTCGTATCAGGGGGGTCGGAAAATGAGCGCGATCAATCTGCATGTGGTGGGGTGTCCCCGCAGCGGCACTACCCTGATGGCGGAAATGCTGGTGGCCTGTTATCCGCATCAGGGCCATTCCGAGCATGAGGAAACCCTGTTCAAGGTGGCGCCCCACAAGCAGGGGGTTCGCCTTTCCAAGAAACCCAATGATGTGTTGTGGATGGCGCCGATACTCAAGCGCGATCCCAATCTGTATGTGATCGTCATGATGCGTGATCCCCGCTCGGTGATCTGTAGTCAGCACAAGGCTTGGCCGGGCATGTATTTCTGTAATTACCCGGTGTGGAAACGGGCAGAAAAGGGTGCGGCCAATATCGCGGCGCACCCTCGGGTGTTGATGCTTCGCTATGAAGATCTGGTGCGCGATCCCATGAAGGTTCAGGAAGAGATTGAAGCAAAATTTCCGTTTCTTTCGCGAAACCATGACTTCAGTCGTTTTCACGAAGTGGCGCAATCCGGCGAAGAGGCCCGGAACGCCCTGGGAGGAGTCAGGGAGGTGGATCTTTCTCGCATTGCCGGCTGGAAAGAGCATTTGCCCAGGCTAAAGCAGCAGATAGAGCGCTACCCGGCATTGATTCAGGATCTTATTCGTCATGGTTATGAAACAGATGATCAGTGGCTGCAATGCCTGGCTGACGTCGAGCCCCAAAATTTTCCATGCCGCTATTCTGACTCTTCCGAATTCTGGAAACATCTGGAACAAAAGCTGCGTTTTATTGGCAAGCGTCGTCGCTATTTCAAGGCAAGAGGGCTGTAGTCATGCAGCAATGGCGTGAATTCCTGTTTCTGGGGCTGGCTAATCATCTGCCGAGGTTGAAGTTCAGTGACAAGATTCGCTGGCTGCTGCTGAGGGCGGCAGGCTTTGACATGCAGGGGCGTTCCACCGTCTATGGGCCGGTGATACTTCGCCCCATTGGCGGAGCAAGGTCAGTGAGCATTGCCAAGGGATGTTTTATCAATACGGAAGTACGCTTTGCCTGCCCGAAAGCGCCGATCAGTCTGGGCGAACGCTGCCGGATTGGCCCCCGTGTTTGCTTCGAGGGTGCCCAGCATAGCCTGTATCTGAATGAGAAGGGCCGTCGGGGCACAACGGGGGCACCTATCGTGGTTGGCGCCGATGTCTGGATCGGTGCAGGTGCCATTATTACCGCAGGGGTGGAAATCGGAGATGGTGCGGTAGTGGCTGCGGGGGCTGTGGTGACCAGGTCAGTTGCGGCATTCACCCTGGTTGGTGGGGTGCCGGCAAAGGTGATTCGGGATCTTGGCGATACCGGAGAGGCCGATTCAGTGCATCGCTGAACTTTGGTTACAGGCTTTTTCTGGGGGGGCGGTAACGTTGGCCGAATTCCCTGATAAACAGTTCAAGCCGTCTTAGCAGGCTGGTGTTGTCTTTCTGTTTGCGGCGTCGTTTGTGTAGCTTGCTGCGATCTTCCTCCAGATTGGACTTGCTGGATTGTACCTGGCAAAGCCCTGCGGCTTTGGGGACCACCGCAAACATGTCCAGATCCTTGCGAATCCAGCCGCCAGAGACGAAGTCGTCAGCAGGCAGATAAAACTGTTGGCTGAGCTCAACCAGTTTTCTTGCCCCTTCCGGAGTCACCATATAGGCCGCCAGACAGTAGGTGCGGCGATTGGCGAACTTCGCCAGGATAAAGTCGTCATCGAGACGTTGCTGATACCAAGCGGAGGGCACGCACTTGGAGTAGTAGAGCATGGCCAGTTCCCATTTGTGTGGGCGGGCGGCCAGTGTCTCGGTAACCCGGCGGGAATCCGGATCCAGTTTGGCATCACCTTCCAGAATCAGCGATGGCTTGGCTGACTCGGCGGCGGCCACCCAGGCATTGCGGTGGCTGAGGAAGCAACCGATCTCGCCAGGGCTGAGGTCGCGGCCGATCATGGCCAGGGATTTTTGGTGATTGAAGCCGACTTCCTGCCAGCGGTTCTGGTGAACCGGAGGTGAGGTTTTGACCAGCTCGTAATGCATACCCAGCCCGGACAGCATCTCATCAAGATGATGTCGACGTTCTGTCTCCGTTGGCTGGGCGATACCCAGCACGTTATACGGTTGTTCAGGGTTGGACATGCTTTTTGTTGGCCTTGAGCAGAATCATGAGTATGGGTAGCCAGGTATATAACCAGAAACTGTTGGGGGGTCTGACAGGGTAGACCCCTTCAAAAAACTGGGTGACCAAGCCGAACAGTAGTATATAGAGCCAGATGCTGTGAGGGGAGGCCTTGCGTCCATGCCGGACGATCGTCAATGCGAGCAGGGCCATGAAAATGCCGGCAGCCAACAACCCTCCGCGTAATAACAACGCAAAAAACAGGCTATGGGGCTCCAGCTTCTTGCCCTGTACTTCCGAAAAGACGGTCACGCCTCCGGATAGTCCGCTGCCCCACAGCGGATGGAAGTTGGTAAAGTGGGAGAGAAATTCCCCCCACAACGATGGCCGTTTGCTGAGTAATCGTTCCGCATCCAGATAGCCGGCAAGCATAAGGCCGACGATGGCCAGCGCGCCTAACAGACAGCAGAGAAGATAGCCGATCGCCAGCTTGCTGTAGCCCTTTTGAAAAAGCACGGCAAAAGGCAGGCTGATGGCCAGCCCAAGCATGGCGGCTCGGCTGTTGGCCAGCATAATGGCGACAAGAAAAGCGGAGGCCAGCAGATAGCTGACGAGTCGGGTTTTGGTGATCAGGGAGGTGGCCAGGATCAGGAAGCCCACTGACAGTGCAAGGCCGGTCTCGTTGGGGTTGTCACCGAGATTGCCCATGCCGAGATTGCCGTCTTTCTGCAGGCCCTCGCGAGCGAGGACGATATAAAACAGCAGTAGCGCCACGCTACTGACCGCCAGAATGATGGAAGGAAAACGCTGTGAGAGAGCGGGGTGATCGAGTTGCAGATGCCGTATGGCTACCGCCAGACTGATCACGAAAATCACGCATTTCAGGTTCTTGCGCAGGGTGTCGACTACATCGCCGTCTACCCACATGCTGGGCAAATACAGAGCAATGGTGATCAGCGCGACCCAAAGCAACGAGCGCTGATCATCAAGATAATAGCGCCGGAAATGAAACAGGGTGAAGTACAGGGCAGGTAGAATAAGCCCGATGTAGAGGGTCAGATATTGCGCCTTGCTGGAGGGCGCAAGATAGAAGCCACACAGGTAAAGCACCAGTCCGATGACCAGCCAGCCAGAAAATACACGCTCAGTGGTACTAGGGGATTGCGCCGTCATCAGTAGGGTTTGGCCTGGCCCGGAGGTTGATGCTTGAAGCGCTTGTGTACCCACAGATATTGCTCCGGCTGCTTGCGCACATAGTGCTCAATGGTCTGGTTGATACGGGCGGTATCCTGCATGTCGTCATCGCCTGGGAAATTTTCCAGTGCCGGACCGAATTCGATCACAAACTGCCCGTGGGGCAGGCGGTAGTGGGCGCAGGGAATCACGGCTGCCTTGCCCATGCGCGCCAGCCGTGAGGTGGCGGTAATGGTGGCCGCGGGCACACCGAAGAAGGGAGCGAACACCGCGTGGGCGGTGCCGTAGTCCTGGTCCGGGGCGTACCAGATTACCTCGCCCTTACGGAGCCTGCGTATCATCTGGCGAATATCCGCACGGTCAATAATGCCTTTGACGTAGCGCTGCCGCCCCTGGTTAATCAGCCGGTCGATAACAGGATTGTCATTGGGGCGATAGACCGCATAGAGGTCCAGTTTGGCTGCCAGCATGCGGGCACAGGAATCGATACTGTTGAAGTGCATGCCAAGAAGCAGAACGCCTTTCCCTTCCCGCTGGGCCTGGGAAATATATTCCACGCCCTTGAAAATGGATCGTTTATTCAAGTCTATCCGGTGGTTGTTATAGCTTCCCGCCATTTCCAGAATGGCTTCCCCGGTGCTGATAACGGCCTTGCGGGCCAGGTCCTGTTGTTGTTCCGCCGACAGCTCTGGAAAGCAGAGGCGTATATTGGTTTCGGCAATGTGCCGCCGTGATTTGGCGAATCGCCAGGCAAGTTTGCCAAAGCCTCTCCCCAGTGCCTGGAGCGTTTCCCAGGGGAGTTGTCCGACAAGCCAGAACAGGCTGACTGCAATCCAGCTTGGAATCAGCCGGGGGTCGTACAGGCGGGTGGGGCGACTGCGTCTTTTTCCCATATCAACTCAATGGCTTATCGGATGGAGGGCTGGGCGGAAGGGCGCTCACACAGGCGTGCCATGAGTAGTGCCAGCGGCACCCACAGGCTCATCCAGCTGGCGTGAAACGGCACCAGCAGGTAGGTGCCAGCGGCAAAGGCCATGCACAGGCAGGGGACGACGGCAATGGTGTAGGCACCCCGTGAGCCCTGAAAATCTTCCCGCTGCAGCAAGGCGGCCAGTGGGCTGGCCCAGCTGGCGATAAACAGGATCAGGCCCACCAGCCCCAGGCTGTGAATCAACAGCAGGAACAGGTTACGGGGGTGAGCCAGCTCGATGAGCTGATCGCCGTCCCGGGCAAGGATGCCGTTCAGGCTTTCCTGATTGAGGCCGTTCCCTATCAATGGATGCAGGAAATAACGGTCGATGGTCACATCAGTGCCGCCCTGAACCATCAGGTAGAGTGCGGCAAGTACCGGGATCACGGTCAGCCAGGGCCTGGAGGAACGGCTGACCAGCCAGGCAATAGCCAGTGCCAGGCTCATTAACCCGAGGGGGAACGACACCAGGCCAATAAAGATCACGCCCATGGCCGCACCGGCCAGCCGGCGCCCGCCCTTGCCGCCGGCGCCTTCTTCCATGCCAAGCGCGAGAAGAATAAAAGTGGGGGTGACCATGGCCATCAGGGCCAGAGAGGGATCCAGAGACGGTAACCGGAAGATCAGGTTGGCCGGCTCACTGAAAAGGGGGCTGTTAAGTGGCTGGGTGGTGTAATAGCTGACCGTTACCATGGCCGCCACGATCATGGCGCAAAGGGCGCCGTTGGCCAGCGCTTGCTTGAAGGTGTTGCGGAAATACAGGTGCAGCCAGCGGAAAATACCGACCATGACCAGCAGTTGCACCACGCCCCGGACGGTGCGTGAGGTGTTGGGGTCTTCGGCCCAGGCCATGCTCAGCAACGCCCAGCCCAGCAGCAGGTAAAACGGCACCAGTAACGGCGAGGTCAGCAGCCGGTGGTCGCCACTGACCATGGCCCGGGTCAGCAGGGTCAGGGACGGCAGAAAGAACAGTACGTCCAGGACATTGAGCAGACCGATGCGGGAGTGGAACAGGAAGGTGCCGGTGAACATGACCGTAAATGAAAGGGTCAACCACCAACGTAGCCAGCGTCCTTGCATGATGTTGGGAGGGAGAGGTGGCATAGGGTTCCTGAGGCTCCTGACTGTTCCTGACGGGCATCATACCCTGATCAGCGTACCGCTGTGAGTGACAGCAGCGGCAAAGTGTACTGTTCGAGGCTGTTTGCATCCACTGCCGGGTGATGGCTGCAGGCTTCATGGTGGGCTCCTATGCTACACTTCGCCCCAATTTGGCACTGTTGTGTTTTGGAGACGCTATGCACAATCCGCAGATTCCCGTTTTGGCCAAGGCCCGTGTACTGGTGGCTGGCGATGTGATGCTGGACCGCTACTGGCATGGTCCTACGGGGCGGATTTCGCCGGAGGCACCGGTACCTGTGGTGCGAGTCACGGATCTGGAAGATCGTCCCGGTGGCGCGGCTAACGTGGCGTTGAATATGGCGGCACTGGGTGCGACTGCCGAACTGGTGGGGGTGACCGGTGACGACGAAGCCGCCCGCATTCTTGAAGAGCGCCTCAATGCCGCCCATGTGGCCTGCCATTTCCAGAAGGTGGCGGGTCTGCCGACCATTACCAAGTTGCGTGTGATCAGCCGGCAGCAGCAGCTGCTGCGGCTGGATTTCGAAGAGGCCTTCCATGATCAGGATCCCCAACCCTTTGCCGACAAGGTGAAAGCGCAGCTGGCCGGGTGCGGCGCGCTGGTGTTGTCTGATTATGCCAAGGGCGCCCTGCGTGATTGTGAGGGATTGATTGCCCTGGCCCGTGAGGCCGGGGTGCCGGTGTTGGTAGACCCAAAGGGATCGGACTTCTCCCGTTACCGCGGCGCAACCTTGTTGACACCGAATCTGAGTGAATTCGAGGCGGTGGTTGGCACGGTCAAGGATGAGCAGGACCTGATCAGCAAGGGCCAGCAGCTGATCCGGGATTTTGATCTGCAGGCCCTGCTGGTGACCCGCAGTGAAAAGGGCATGACTCTGCTCCGTGATGGCAAGCCGGAGCTGCACTTGCCGGCCCGCGCCCGCGAAGTGTTCGATGTGACCGGTGCTGGTGACACGGTGATCTCCGTGCTGGCCACCTCCATGGCTGCCGGTGCGGCCATGGAAGACGCCGTGGCGCTGGCCAATATCGCCGCAGGTATTGTGGTGGGCAAGCTGGGTACCGCGGTGGTGTCTGCCCCGGAGCTGCGCCGCGCAGTGCATCAGGAAGGAGGCCTGGGCCGTGGGGTCATGACCGAAGAGCAACTGTTGATTGCCATTGAGGATGCCCGCGCCCAGGGCGAGAAGATCGTCTTCACCAACGGCTGTTTCGATATCATTCATGCTGGCCATGTGGGCTATCTGGATTCTGCCCGCCGTCAGGGGGATCGTCTGGTGTTGGCCGTGAACGGCGATGATTCCATTCGCCGCCTGAAAGGCCCTGGCCGCCCCATCAATCCCCTGGATCGCCGTATGGCGGTGCTGGCCGCGCTGGAAGCGGTGGACTGGGTGGTGCCTTTCGACACCGACACCCCGGAACCCTTGCTGGAAGCCATCAAGCCGGATGTACTGGTGAAGGGTGGCGACTACAGCGTGGAAGAAGTGGTTGGCCACCAGTTCGTGGAGAGCTATGGGGGCGAGGTGAAGGTGCTCGACTTTATTGACGATATCTCCACGACGAAGATCGTAGAGCGAATCCGGAAAGACAATGAATAATTAATAATGAATAGTTAATAGCTGCGCGAGCAGCTGGTTTCAGTGTCTCAAACGCAAGAGGCCGCGCCCAAAGCTGGGCGCGGCCTCTTGCGTTGCAAAACAAGAAAAACCGTCTCGCGACGCTATTAACTATTAATTCCGTTCCCGTTGCCCTCTTTGCGATGACGGGCGGGCGTTACTCCCGTCCATCGCTCAAACGCCCTGACAAAAGCGGCTGATTCGCTGTAGCCCAGCAGTTCGGCGATTTCCGCAACGCTGCGGCTGGAGTCGGCCAGGTAGCGTTTGGCTTTTTCTTCCCTGACCTGATCCATTAACCCCTGAAAAGGGCGGTTTTCCTTGCTGAGCTGACGGCGGAAGGTGCGCTCGGGAATGCTGAACGCCTGGGCCACCTGTTCCGACGTGGGGAATGTGCGCACGAACAGGCTCAGGTAGGCGGTCACACGGTTGGCGAGATGCTCGGTGGGCGGCTCGCGGCGGGCCAGCATGGCCTCGCATTGTTCCCGGTACATGTCCTGGGCCATCTTGTTATAGCCGGGCATCCGCACCGCCATATCTTCATTGCTGATCACCGCCTTGCAGTAGGGTTGGTCATAGCGAATCGGGCAGCCGAAATAGTCTTCGAAGACATGGGCTTGCTCAGGGCGCGAATAGGGCATCCATACTTCCACTGGCCGCAGATCCAGATTCAGCTGAGTCTGGATATCGTTGACCAGCTTGAAGGTGCCGACCATGTCCCGGTCGATCAGGGTTCGGTTCACTTCCGGAGGCAGCGGGATCGGATGCAGCTCCAGGGCGGTGGTGGTTTCGCCGGGGGTCAAGGCAATTTCGCCATACAGGTAAGTCAGGGCCTGGTATTTCACACCAAACTGGAAACCCTGAAAGGCGGTTTCACTGGTCATCAGCAGCATGGCCAGCTGGCCATAGCCGGCGAACCCGAAACGACTGCCCATCTCAAAGCCCAGCAAGGGATCGTCCACCTGAGGCAGCAGCTCGGTGAAGATCAGCAGTTCCCGGTCCCGGCCAATCTCACTGTTCGGATCCAGCTTGTCCCGATCCAGCCCGTGCCGGGCCAATACTGACGCACAGTCGACCCCCTTCTCATTCTCGAGCAGGTCGATGGTGTAGATCAGAGCAAGTATCGAGCGTTCAGACATGGCCGGAATTATCAATTTTTCAGTCAGGTTAACACGTATTCACTAAGCCTTGGCAAGGTTAGAGTGTTGTCATCAAGGAGCCCGTGAGCATCCCAGGAGAATACCAATGACAAGTCAGGCCCAAATCAATGTGAAAACCCGTCGCGTCAAAGTCGCCATCGTCGGTGGCGGTTTCGGCGGTATGTGTATGGCCATCAAGCTGCGTGAGGCCGGTATCGATGACTTCGTGCTGCTGGAGAAAGGCAATGGCATGGGCGGTACCTGGTTCCACAACAGCTACCCAGGCGCCGCCTGTGATGTGCAGTCGCACATGTATTCCTTCTCGTTTGAAGGCAATCCGGACTGGAGCCACCGCTATAGCGGCCAGCAGGAGATTCACAATTACATCCAGGGGGTGAGTGACAAGCACGGACTGCGCCAGTTTACCCGCTTCAACGCTGAAGTGACCGGCGCCCATTTTGATCACAAGGCGGCCCTGTGGACCCTGGATCTGGCCGATGGCTCACAGGTGATCTGTCAGCACTGGGTGCTGGCCAGTGGTCCCTTGCATGTGCCTTCTTTCCCCAACTTCAAGGGAATGGAAAAGTTCAAAGGCAAGATCATCCACTCTGCCCAGTGGGATCACGACTACGACATGGCCGGCAAAAAGGTGGTGTCCATTGGTACCGGCGCCAGTGCCATTCAGTACGTTCCCCATGTGGCCAAGGCGGCCGGCCATCTGACCGTGGTGCAGCGCACCCCGCCGTGGATCATTCCCCGTGATGAGCGCGCCTATTCCGGCCTGAGCAAGTGGGTGTTCCGACGCTTCCCGGCCCTGCGCAAGCTGCACCGTCTGCGTCTGTATCTTAGCAATGAAGCGCGGGTGGTGCCGATCTTCAATCCGCGCCTGGCCAAGCTGGCCGAGCCGGCGCTGAAGGCGTTCATCAACTACCAGGTGAAAGACAAGGAAACCGCCCGCAAGCTGGTCCCGAACTACACTCTGGGCTGTAAGCGCATCCTGATTTCCAACAATTACTACCCCACCTTCAACCGCGATAACGTGGCGCTGGTGACCGAAGGCGTGAAAGAAATCCGTGAAAACAGCATCGTGTTCAGCGATGGCACAGAGCAGCAGGCAGATTGTCTGGTGCTGGGCACGGGCTTCATTGTGGATCCGCGTATCTACATGAAGGATTTCGAGATCACCGGGTTGCCGGGGCGCCGCCTGCAGGATGACTGGAAAGAGGCCGCTGAAGCCTATTTGGGTACCACCGTGAGTGGTTACCCGAACATGTTCCAGCTGGTGGGACCGAACACCGGTCTGGGCCACAACTCGATTATCTTCATGATCGAGAGCCAGGTGCGCTACATCATGGATGCCATTGCCAAGCTGGATAAGCGCGGTGATGCCTGGCTGGATGTGAAGCAGGATGTCCAGGATCGCTTCAATGACAAGCTGCAGGATGAGCTGAAAGGCACGGTATGGCAGAACGGCGGCTGCATGAGCTGGTATCAGCAAGCGGATGGTCGCAACACGGCCCTGTGGCCCCACGCCACCTTCCAGTTCATGGCTCGCACCTGGACAGTGAACATGAAGGACTATGACTGGCAGCCCGCGACGGTGAAGGGGACGTCCAAGGCAGCAGCGGTTAGCTGAGGCTGTTGCAAGGCGGTTTTACCACAGAGGGCACAGAGATCACTGAGTGGGCATTCCCGCTAGGTGGTCTCTGTGCCCTCTGTGGTAAAACCGCTTTTGATCTTAAGGTTCACACGCAGCTGGCGTTGCCTGCTGATAGAGCGGCATGGCCTTGTCCATGCGTGCGCTTAACGCCTCGATCCGGCTTTCATGGTTGGGATGGGTGGAGAGAAACTCCAGTGGCTGGCCGCCACCGGCCTTTGCCATGTTTCGCCATAGTTCGGTGCTTTCGCGCGGATCAAAGCCGGCGCTGGCCATCAGCTCCAGTCCCATCAGATCCGCTTCTTCTTCGTGGGCACGGCTGAAGGGCAGGGTAATGCCAAGATGTGCACCCAGCCCCAGTGCCTGAAGCACGCTTTCCATGTCTGCATCCCCTTCGCTGAACAAGCCAATCAGCATCAGAGTGGCCTTGATGCCCAACTCCTGAGTGAGGCGCTCGTTACCGTGCCGGGCAAGCACATGGGCGATTTCATGGCCGATCACGGCGGCCAGCTGATCATTGTTATCTGCCACTGTCAGCAACCCCTGATTGACGCCGATCTTGCAGCCGGCCACGGCGAAGGCATTGGGGGTGTCATCGGCAAACACCACGATTTCCCAGGTTTCCGGCAGCGGGCTGCCAAGAAAGCGGGCGCCAATGCGGCTGATCAGATGGGTGGCTACACACTGTACCTGTCGGTTGGCGGCGGCATCCTCGCTGGCTGCTACCTGCTGCTGGATCTGCGCAAATGTCTGGCGCCCGAAATCCGCCATCATGCTGTCGGGAATCACGGCCAGCTGGTCCCGTCCGGTGGGGGTCTGGTCACAGCCGGTCAGGGCAAGCAGTAACAAGGTCAGAACAGGAAAGCGTTGCACGATGGGTATCCTGGCGCAGCGAAGGTTTTGCCAACGGTAGCCGAGGTTGTATCGCTTGTGTAGTGATAAGCGGGTTGAGAGGGATAGGGGGCCCGGAAACGAAAAAGGCCTCGCAATGCGAGGCCTTTTTGATTTGGTGCCCGGAGGCGGAATCGAACCACCGACACGGGGATTTTCAATCCCCTGCTCTACCGACTGAGCTATCCGGGCAATCAGGGCGCGTATTAAAGCGTCTGAAGAGGGAGGCGTCAAGCCATTGTCGGTTCATTTGTTCGCATCGTGAGCAACCGGGGTGTATCCCTCGGCTTTTTCGTAGTTTTCGTTGTTCAGAAAACGCTCACGTTGTTCGTCCAGGAAGGCTTTGGCCTGTGGATCCATCACGTTGAGGTGCTTCTCGTTGATCAGCATGGTCTGTTCGTGCAGCCATTCCTGCCAGGCTTTCTTCGACACGTGCTCGAAGAGATCCTGTCCCTTGGGGCCGGGGAAGGGCGGGCGATCCAGACCTTCCAGTTCGCTCTGGTATTTGCGGCACATTACCGTGCGGCTCATGGCAACTCCGTCGCTGTGTGAGTGTATGCGTGTGTGGGGACTATAACATGCGTGACTGACGGGGGCTGTCCAGCGTCGCCAGCAGTTTCTTCACCGGTGCCGCCAGGCCGAGCTTGCCCGGTGAGGCCGGATCCACCCATTGGCCTTCACCGTCACGGGTGCCCTGGATCTGAACGGTGATTTCCAGCGGGGAGATGTCCAGGTGGAAGTGGCTGAAGGTGTGGCGGAAGCCGTCCAGGTGCTGGGCAACTGTCCTGGCACGAAGCGCACGGGCTTTCAGGGCCTCGCCGGCTTCATCCGTGGTTTCGGTCTGGGGAAAGCACCACAGGCCGCCCCATATGCCCTGGGCGGGGCGCTGCTCCAGCCAGACCCGACCCTGTTCATCACGCAGGATCAGCATGGTGGTAGTGCGCACCGGCAGGACTTTTTTGGGTTTCCTGCCGGGGAAATCCTGCGGGTTGCCGTTGGCATAGGCGCTACAACCCTTATTGAGCGGGCAGGCGTTGCAGTCGGGCTTGCCGCGGCGGCACAGGGTGGCGCCCAGATCCATGATGGCCTGGGTGTAGTCCGCCAGGCGTTCATCCGGTGTGTAGTGTTCCGCCAGTTCCCACAGGCGGTTTTCCACCGGCTTCTTGCCCGGCCAGCCTTCCACCGAATGCAGGCGAGACAGTACCCGTTTCACGTTGCCATCAAGAATCGGTGCGCGAACACCGCGGCTCTGGGCCAGAATGGCGCCGGCGGTGGAGCGGCCAATGCCGGGCAGGGTGGAGACTTCCTCAACAGTAGTCGGGAATTCCCCGCGGTAATTTTCCAGCAATTGTTTGGCGCACTTGTGCAGGTTGCGGGCGCGGGCGTAGTAGCCGAGCCCGGTCCACAGGTGCAGCACTTCGTCCTGCTCCGCCAGAGCCAGGGTCTTTACATCCGGGAAGCGATCCATGAAACGCTGGAAGTAGGGGATCACGGTGCTGACCTGGGTCTGTTGCAACATGATTTCCGATATCCACACCTGATAGGGCGTGCGTGGATGCTGCCAGGGCAGGTCCTGTCGGCCGAACTGGTCGTACCAGTCGAGCAGGGCCTGGCTGAATTTCGCAGGGCTCAGAGTGGATTTGGGCATGATTCTCCGAACAAGCTTGGCGGAGAAGGGCGCTTGCCCTTCTCCGCATAGGGGACCGTTTCAGGTGCTGACATGCGACCTGCTTGGTCAAGCAGGCCGTGTCGATTATTTAAATAATTTGTTAAGGCCGCCCTGAAGTTGCTTGTTGATTTCTTCCTTGGCTTTTTTCTGGGCGGCATCCTTGATGACTTCCTCGGCGGTGTCGCCTTCCCCTTCAATGCCGAGTTTCTCCTTGAGCTTGTCCTGGGTGGCTTTGGCCGCAACCTGTTTGCCGATGTCCTTGAAGCCATCCTTGTCAGGACCACACCACTTGGCTGGTGACTCTTCCAGGTTGCCCTCGCAACGCAGTGGCCAGGTGGTGCCTTGCAGATACTTGGAGGTGCCCAGTTCCGGTGATTGCATGCCAATCCTCAGGTCGAAATCCTGATTGAGAATATTCATCCAGCCGTTACCGCTGATGTTGCCCTTGCTGAGCACTGCATCCAGGCTGTCCAGATAGGCCACGTTCTTGTCCAGGCGGGCCTTGGATTTCAGATCGAGAATCTTGGTGTCTTCAGATAGTGCAGATGGCAGTTTGCCGGATTCCTGACCGGGAATCATGGCGCTCGCCAGACCCTGGAACTGGCCCAGCATGTCGTTAACACCACCGACCAAGGTGTTGTAGAGGTTCAGGCCGCGCACGGTGGCGTCTGCCAGATTCAGCTCCAGAGAGCCCCGGGCGGAGTCCATCAGCGCTTTTTCGCTGTTGCCGCTGGCGCTGTAGTTGCCGGTCATGGAGAAGATGCCCTTGGCCAGATCGTCGTCAAGCGCCATCTGGGCGATGGGCTGGATCTGCACACTGGTCACCGTGTTGCTGGCGGTGATCTTTGGCGTTTTGCCGGAGGCATCCAGTGTCGCCTTGGCGCTGAAAGTGCCATCCAGGGTCTTGCCGGTGGCCTGGGTAAGTTTGAGGATGCCGTCTTTGGCGGTGACGGCAAACTTCATGTCGCTGGCGGTGATGCCATCGTAGCTGAGGTTGCCGATGGCAAACTTGCCGTCGATCAGCAGCGGACGCAGGGAATCCACCGGGATCAGTTCATCAGTTGAGAGGCTGGCGGTGCCGCCGGTCTTGCCGCCACCGGGGGCGGCATCAACGCTTTCCTCTTCGGAGTCCGGAGGCAGGTAGCCATCCAGATTGATCTTGTCGAGCAGCAGATCAAACACGATTTTGCCGCTTTCCAGGCTGGCCAGTCCGGCACTGCCATTGAGCGTGCTGTTGTCCAGTTTGATGGTTAGCGGGTTGACCATGATGCTGCCGGGCTGGCCGCCCAGGGTCGCATCCATGGACACCTTGCTCAGGGCGTTGGCATCCGAGGTCTCGATGGGAGTTTCTCCAATGGCTTGCAACACCTTGTTGGCATTGAACGCCTGGGTGGTCAGCTTGCCGCCAAGCTGCAAGTCGCCGGTGAGGGCCTTCACATTTACATTGCCGCGAGTTTCGGTGCCGGCGGCGGTAAGCAGCAGATCCTTGATTGTCAGGGTGTCCTCGGTGAGGTTTACATCCAGATTCTGTTCCAGGTGTATGTCCACCGGCATGGTGGTGGCGCCGGCGATATTGGCATCCAGGGTCATGGGGTTCAGCACGAAGTGACTGTTGTCGATGTCGGCGGCCAGTACCGTGTCCAGATTCATGTCCACGCGCATGTCGCTCTGGTCCTGATAGCGCAGGGATAGTTGCAGTGGGAAGGGGCTGTCCAGGTTCACGTCCTGGGCGTTCAGGTTGAAATGCTCCACGACGATGTCGGTGCCGTCTGAAATATTGCGGTAACGGATCTTGCTGTCGGCGACCACGACTTCCGGAATGGTCAGCGGGATATCCAGGCTGCCGGCTTCGGCACTGTCCGTGGCGCTGCTGTCGTCGCTGGTGTCGGTTTCTTCTCCGGTGCTTTGCGGGCCAATCAGTTCCCAGTTGGCGCCGTCAGGGCCGTCCACCAGGTTGGCTTCCACGCCGGCAAGACGGATGCCATCCATTTCGACCTGGCCATAAAACAGCGGAAGCACAGCGACACTGAGCGCGGCTTCATTCAGCGCGGCGAACAGCTCTTCCTGGTCGGCAATACGGGCTTCAGTGCGGCCAATACTGACCCCCAGGGAGGGCCAGAATTGCCAGGCCAGATCACCTTCAATATTCAGTGTGAGGTTGGCTTGTTCGCGGGCCTGTTTTTCGATTTCAGGCTTGAATTCGTTGGGATCAATGACCTGTGTGATCACAAATACGGCTATCGCCAATAGCAGAATGATGGCAAATATGGTGATCAGCAAAATTTTTAACAGGCGTCCCATGGAGCTCTCCTTGCGTGTTGGCCGATTGAACCGGATTATAGCAGTCGGGATTGACGTACCATAACCGTAGAATCGGTTCATAGTTAGGGGAAGGACCTTTGCAAAAGTTCCATTTGGTTGTGTTTGCCGTTTTTGCGCTGCTGAGTTCGGTGGCGCAGGCGATCAAACCTGAGCCTGTTGTCCTCAAGGGAGCGGGGAACGAGGTGACGCTGGGGGCCAGAATGCAAATTCTGGAGGATCCGGAAAGCCACTGGACGCTGGATCAAGTGCGCAACCAGTTCGCCAGCCGGTTCCGCAATAGTGATAGTTCGGCGCTGAGTTTTGGTTTTACTGACAGTACCATCTGGTTACGGTTTGCAGTGGATGCCAGCGATGCGGATGGCAGCTGGTTCCTGGTGGAGCGTTACCCGATTCTGGATGAGCTGACCCTCTATGTGCCCAGTCCGGGTGGCGGCTATAAGTCGTTTCCGGTTGGTGATACCCGGCCATTTTCGTTGCGGCCGATGGATCATCGCTCCTTTGTATTTGCACTGGATACGGATAATGGCGGTGAGACAGAGTATTACCTGAAACTGAAAGGCAAGGGCGCGTTGAACATGATGCCCATGCTCTACAGCGCCAAGGGGCTGGTGGAATCTACTTACGTGGAGCAACTGATTCAGGGGCTGTTCTATGGCTCGCTGGCGATCATGCTGATCTATAACCTGATGTTGTTTTTATCCCTGCGGGATAATGTTCATCTCCATTTCGTGATGTTTCTGGCCGGTATCATTTTCTTCAACATTACGGTGGGCGGTTACGGCCTGCAGTTCCTGTGGCCGGAAACGCCGAAGATCAATGAATATTTCTGGCTGTCCACCTATGTGATCGCACTGGCACTGGCGCTCTATTCGCGACAGTTTCTTCAACTGGCTCAGCGGTTTCCCCGTTACGATCGTTTGCTGCGCCATTATCTGATCCTGATCGGCACGGCCTTCCTGTTGCAGTGGGTATTGCAGCCGCCCTATTCCTATCACCTCTCCACCTGTATCGCGCTGATGACGGTGGTCCTGTTCAGCTGGCTGGGCTGGACGGTGTGGCGACAGGGCTTCCGGGTGGCACGCCTCTATGTGCTGGCCTGGTCTGTGTTTCTGTTGACGATATTCCTCTACGCCATTGGGAATCTGGGTTTGATCCCGTATCACGCCATCGTTCCCTATCTCCCCCATATCGGCGCGCTGTGGGTGGTGGTCATGTTGTCTCTGGCACTGGGGGACCGGATCCGCTTTCTGGAGAATGAACGCAAGCAGCTTGCGCTGGAAGCTCAGCAAAATCTGGAGCGGCACCTGGCCGATATTGAGCAGATGAACCAGGACAAATCCATGTTCCTGCAGTACATCAGTCATGAACTGAATACGCCCATCAACTGGATCGGTGCGGCCGATACCCTGGGTAGCGGCAATGCCGAAGACAATGATGTGGATGTCTGGGCCATGGTGCGCAAGGGGCAGAAACGCCTTATCGGCATTGTCGGCACCTCGCTGCGTTATTTTGATCTCTCAGATCGAAATCAGCCCCCACCGGTAGGAGCCTGCCAGCCCATGTGGATGATAGATGCCCTGGTGCGGGAGCAGTCGGATCGCATTGAGCAATTACGTCTTGCCCTGCGTAACCGTGTCTCGCCCAATCTTCGGGTGCGGGCCAGCGAGAGTGAGCTGAAGGAAGTGTTCGCCATGGCGCTGGATAACGCCCTGCGTTTCAGTGCCGAGGGCGGCAGTGTGGAAGTGGTCAGTGAAGTGAATGTGGCTGAAGGATTTGCCCATATTCAGATCAGGGATGAGGGCAAGGGCGCCACGGCGGACCAGCTGGAGAAAATCATGGAGCCGTTCTTTGTCATGGGGTCGCGACACCATGAAGAAGGTTTCGGTCTGTCGCTGGCCATGGCGCGCGTCATGGTGGAGCAGATCGGCGGGCAGCTGTGGGCGGAAAGCCCCGGTCCTGGCCGGGGCTTCAGTCTGCATCTGCGCCTGCCGCTGGCCGAGTACGAGGGGGCAGGCACAGAGTAGTCTGTTGGTGTCAGCTCAGGAGTTGGCCTGCTGGCAGTGCGCCGGCAGGCTGACCGGCTCGCCCAGCGTCTGACCGATCAGGCGCAGGAAATCCTTGCCCACGCCGCGCCCACGGGTGGCGGGGTGCACCACCATCCAGTCCACCAGCGGCTGATCTTTCTCGACCAGGGCAATCGCCACCCGCTTGCCGTTGAAATGGGCGGCAAACAGCCTGCGATCCCCTTTTTCCTGCGTATCCTGCAGTTTTTGCCGGTATTCCGGGTTATCACGCAGCACCTGCTCGAAGGTCTGGCATTCTTCCGGGGAGAGAGGGTGGGCCTGAACACTGATAGGCATGGGGCGACTCCGCTGGTTGGGGGAATGGGGGCTCTGCCACAATGGTGTCAACAGGCCGTCAGGCTGCGTATAATAGCCGGCCCAATGCCCGGGAGGTATAGATGAGCAAGCGAAGCGCCACTGTTGAGCGCAATACCCTGGAAACCCAGATTCAGGTTTCCATCAATCTGGATGGTACTGGTCAGTGCAAACTGGATACCGGCCTGCCGTTTCTGGAGCACATGCTGGATCAGGTGGCCCGTCACGGCCTGATCGATCTGGAAATCACCGCCAAAGGTGACTTGCACATCGACGCTCACCATACCGTGGAAGATATCGGCATTACCCTGGGGCAAGCGTTTGCCCGGGCCGTGGGTGACAAGAAGGGCGTTCGCCGCTACGGCCATGCCTATGTGCCGCTCGACGAAGCTCTGTCCCGTGTAGTGGTGGATCTGTCCGGTCGCCCTGGTCTTGAGATGTTCGTGGATTTCACCCGAGGCAGCATCGGCGGCTTCGATGTGGATCTTTTCTACGAATTCTTCCAGGGGATGGTGAACCATTCCATGATTACCCTGCATATCGACAATTTGCGTGGCAAGAACGCCCACCACCAGGCCGAGACTGTCTTCAAGGCCTTTGGTCGTGCCTTGCGCATGGCGGTAGAGCCTGATCCGCGGATGAGCGGGATCACCCCGTCCACCAAGGGCACCCTGAGCGAAAGCGAGTAAGTGCAGCCATGAGCGAAGTAGTTGCCGTTATCGATTACGGCATGGGCAACCTGCACTCTGCAGGCAAGGCTCTGGAAAAAGTGGCTAACGGTCAACAGATCCTGATCACGGGTGATGCAGACAGGATTCGTGCTGCGGATCGGGTGGTGTTTCCCGGTGTGGGCGCCATTCGTGACTGCATTGCCGTGTTGCAGGAAACCGGTCTGGATCAGGCCATCCGTGATGTGATTGCCGCCGGCAAACCGGTGCTTGGCATCTGTGTCGGCATGCAGGCACTGATGGCCCACAGTGAAGAAAATAACGGGGTCGACTGCCTCGGGGTTTTCGATGGTGAAGTGACCTTCTTTGGCGAGATGCAGGATGACACCGGCAGCAAGCTGAAGGTCCCGCACATGGGCTGGAACCAGGTGCAGCAGGGTATGGCGCATCCCATGTGGGCGGGCATTGCCGATAACGCCCGCTTCTACTTCGTGCACAGCTACTGTGTCACCGGCCTGGCCGATGAGGAAGTGGCGGGCTACTGCGACTATGGGCGCCGCTTTGCCGCTGCAGCCACCCGCAACAATGTCTTTGCGGTGCAGTTCCACCCGGAAAAAAGTGCCGATGCCGGATTGACCCTGCTGGAAAACTTCCTGCGTTGGCAGCCTTGAAGCCTGTTAACAGTTGACAGCGAAACCATCGTTTTTCCTGTGCCGCAGGTGCGGCGCCAAGCCTTGAGAACTAGATATGCTTTTGATTCCTGCCATCGACCTGAAAGACGGAAAATGTGTTCGCCTCAAGCAGGGGCGGATGGAAGACGACACGGTGTTTTCCGAAGATCCTGTGGCGGTGGCCAGTCATTGGGTGGAGCAGGGTGCGCGGCGCCTGCATCTGGTCGATCTCAATGGTGCTTTTGCCGGTGAGCCGGTGAATGGCGATATCGTCAAGGCGATTGCCCACAAGTACCCGGATCTGCCGATTCAGATTGGTGGCGGCATTCGCAGCCCGGAAATCATTCAGGCTTATCTGGATGCCGGCGTGCAGTGGGTCATCATTGGCACCAAGGCCGTTAATGAACCGGAATTCGTGCGCGACATGTGCAAGCAGTTCCCCGGCCATATCATTGTTGGTCTGGACGCCAAGGATGGCATGGTTGCCACCGACGGCTGGGCCAACGTCACTGATGTGAATGTGATCGATCTGGCCAAACAGTTTGAAAACGATGGTGTGTCCGCCATCGTTTATACCGATATCAGCCGCGATGGCATGTTGCAGGGCGTTAACGTGGAAGCCACCGTGCGCCTGGCCCAGTCCATGTCCATTCCCGTTATTGCCTCCGGCGGCATCACCAATCTGGACGATGTACGCAACCTCTGTGGCGTGGCGGATCAAGGCATCAGCGGTGCTATCACTGGCCGTGCCATTTACGAGAACACCCTCAACTTTGCAGACGGTCAGGCGCTGTCTGACGAACTGATCAAGGCCTGAGGCGGAGACGACGATGGGGCTCGCCAAACGAATCATTCCCTGCCTGGATGTGGACGACGGTCGCGTGGTCAAGGGTGTCCAGTTTGTGGATATCCGTGATGCCGGTGATCCGGTGGAAGTGGCCAAGCGCTACAACGATGCCGGCGCCGACGAGATTACCTTTCTCGATATCACCGCCAGCCATGAAGGCCGCGATACTACCCTGCATACGGTGGAACAGATTGCCAGCCAGGTGTTCATCCCGCTGACGGTGGGGGGCGGTGTGCGTACCCTGGACGATATCCGTAACCTGCTTAACGCCGGCGCGGACAAGGTGGGGATTAACTCTGCGGCCGTGCATAACCCGGAATTTGTCCGCGAGGCGGCGGAGCGTTTCGGCTCCCAGTGCATCGTGGTGGCCATTGATGCCAAGAAGGTGAGCGCGGAGAGCGAACCCAATCGCTGGGAGATCTTTACCCATGGCGGCCGCAAGCCCACCGGGCTGGATGCTGTGCAGTGGGCCAGGCGCATGACCGATTACGGTGCGGGTGAGATCCTGCTCACCAGCATGGACCGTGATGGCACCAAGAACGGTTTTGATATTGCCCTGACCCGTGCCATCTCCGATGCGGTCCCGGTGCCGGTGATTGCCAGTGGTGGAGTGGGCAACCTGCAGCATCTGGTGGACGGTGTCATTCAGGGCGGAGCCGATGCTGTGCTGGCAGCCTCCATCTTCCACTTCGCCGAATATTCCGTTGAAGAAGCCAAGCGTTTCATGCAGAACGCCGGCATTGAGATGCGGCTGTAATACGCCAGAGGCTTGAGGCTCGAGGCCTGATGCAAAAGCCCGCCGAATGCCCGGCGGGCTTTTTTGTGGATAGCCCCGCTGTGGGAGCTTGCCTGCAAGCGATGGAGTCTTGATCGAAGAGCTATCGCTTGCAGGCAAGCTCCCTCAATCAGTGTGTCAGGCCTCAGGCGTCCAGCATCAGGCCTCTATCATGGCCAAAAGCGCCATCCTTAATGCCTATGTGGTTTCCTGCTGGCCGCATCCCTCACACTGAATTACTCTCGAATGTATATCTATAAAAACGATACCGGGAGAGTACGCAATGGGTTCCAGTGCGCTGATTGATATCGGACTGCCGATATCCCTGTTTCTGATCATGGTCGGCATGGGCATGACCCTGACACCGAAGGATTTTCGTGAGGTGGTCATTGCTCCGAAAGGGACGGCCTTCGGCTTGATCTGTCAGATCCTGCTTTTGCCGCTGGTGGCTTTTGCGGTGGCTGTGGCCCTGGATCTTTCTCCGGCACTGGCGGTGGGGCTGATTGTGGTGGCAGCCTGTCCCGGCGGTACCACCTCGAATCTGTTTGTCTACCTGGGCCGCGGCGATGTGGCGCTCTCCATCGTGCTGACGGTGATCGCCAGCCTGATCACTATTGTCACCCTGCCGGCGTTCACCGGCTGGGGACTGAAGCATTTCCATGACGAGGCCATGGCCATTGAGTTGCCCGTGCTGCGTACCGTGCTGACCCTGATCGTGATCGTGCTGCTACCGGTGGCGATCGGCATGACGGTGCGGCATTTCAAGCCGGTGCTGGCCGCGAAAGGTGAAAAGGCTGTGGGATTGCTCGGCCTGGTGGTGTTGATCGCGGTGATCGCGTTGCTGCTGATCAAGCTGGGTGATGAGGCATTCGAATTGTTCCGCAAGGCGGGTATGTCGGCGATTATTCTGAATGTGGCGGGGATTGTGCTGGGGATGCTGGGTGGTCGCCTGATCGGGTTGAGCCGGGATCAGGCATTCACTGTGGCGATCGAACTGGGTATCAAGAATGGCACCCTGGGGTTGATGGTTACGCTGACCCTGCTTCACTCCGAGGCCATGTCTGTGCCCTCTGCGGTTTACGGGGTGCTGATGTTTGCCTTTGGTTTCCTGATGATTGGTTACGCCCGCCTCACCGGAATCGGACGCAACGCTCAGGTTTCGCCGTGATCGGAGCCCTGGGCCGAGGCCGTATTCAGTGCCGGTGCAGAAAGCAGTTCTGATACCGGCACCACCGCAATGCCAGCCTGCTTGAGTAGCGGCAGAACCTGCTGGAGATAGTGCACGGTTTCCGGGTAGGGGTGGCCAATGGCAATGGCATGGCCCCGTTGCCGAGCCAGTTTGATCAGTTTGTTGAACTGGTTGTTGATCTTCACCAGGCTGCGGTCGTTATCAAGGAAGATATCCCTGCCGGCATTGGCAATGCCGGCCCGTACAGCCTGTTGCTGGGCCACGGAGCGGCCACTGGTGCGGCTATCCACGAAGAACAGCTGGTGCGCCTTGAGCTCGCTCATCAGCCAGTTCATGGCCCGGGTTTGTTCAGTGAGTTCGCTGCCCATGTGGTTATTCAGGCCGCGGGCTTCGGGCAGCTGACGCAGTGCCTGGCGAACCTGGCTCAGCAGCTCCGCTTCGGACATGTCAGTGGTCAGGCCGCCGCGATCCAGCTTCTGGTGTTGGCGAGCGGCCATGGGCATATGGACGATCACTTCCTTTCCGGCCTGGCTGGCGCGTCGGGCCAACCGCTGACCATGGGGCGAAAAGGGAATCACGGCACAGGTCACCGCGGCGGGCAGATCGACGATGGACTGACCGTGCTGACGGTTGTAGCCCAGATCATCAATGATGATGGCGATGCGCGGCTGGGCAGCGTTGGCCACGTTGGCGCCAAGAGCCGCCAGCGTGATCAGGGCCATGATCCTGAAAAGTGCCTGCATCAGGGTGTGTCAGTGACAGCCTGACTGGCACTCGCACGGGACATCACTACCCCTTTGAGAATGGCCAGTGCCTGGGCAAGGGGATAATCCTCCTGTGCCAGCGAAGGGGCAGTGCGTGAATTGCTGCTTTCGCCATTTTCGTTGTCCAGATGGCGAGGCAGATCGGCTTCGCGCAGTTGCTGGTCTTCCAGTACTTCCAGATGAGTGACCTGATCCACGGTGATATCCGGGACGATGCCTTCGGCCTGAATGGAGCGGCCGGAAGGGGTGTAGTAGCGGGCGGTAGTCAGCTTCAGAGCCTTGTCCTTGCTGAGCGGCAGCACCGTTTGCACGGAGCCCTTGCCGAAGGTCCGATTGCCCACCACCAGCGCGCGGTGCTGATCCTGCAGGGCTCCGGCCACGATCTCCGAGGCCGAGGCGCTGCCGCCATTAACCAATACCACCAGCGGTACGCCTGCCAGGCGGTCTCCACTGGAGGCCTTGAACTCACTGCGGCTCTCCGGGTTTCGTCCCTGGGTGTAGACGATCAGCCCGCTGTCGAGGAACAGGTCCGCCACTTGTACCGCGCCACCCAATACCCCGCCAGGGTTGTTGCGCAGATCCAGTACCAGGCCGCGCAGTTCGCCGTCCTTGTTGAGCTTGTCCAGCGCCTTGTCAGTATCCGGGCCAGTGTTGTTCTGGAACTGGGAAATGCGGATGTAGCCAAGCCCGGGTTCCAGCAGCCGCGAACGAACACTGTGCAGCTGGATTTTGTCTCGCTTGACGCTGACCTTGCGGGGATTCTCGTCCCCTTGACTGAGCACCATTAATTCGATTTCGGAGCCGATCTCGCCACGCATCAGCTCCACGGCTTCGCTCAGCGTCAGGCCTTTCACGAAGGTGTCGTCGATTTTCAGAATCAGGTCACCGGCCTGAATGCCAGCCTTGCTGGCAGGGGACTCATCGACCGGGGTGACGACTTTGACGAAGCCGTCCTCCATGGTGACTTCAATGCCCAGGCCGCCGAACTCACCGGTGGTGGTGACTTGAAGATCTTCGAACTGATCAGGAGTCAGGTAGCTGGAATGGGGGTCCAGCTCATACAGCATGCCGCGGATGGCAGACTCGAGCAGGTCGCGGTCGCTCACGTCTTCGATATAGGAAGAGCGAATGCGCTCCATGACTTCGGCAAAGGCGCGCAGTTCTTCAACAGGCACACCCTGTTGCTCGGCCTGTTGATCAAGGGCCGGATCGGCGGCTTGGGCAGAAAAAGAGGCCAGAGCAAGTAAGCTGGCAACAGCTGCCGATCGGGCGCGCTGGGAAAACAGTGTTGGCATCAGGTGTCCCCGAAGCACGGTGAAGTCCGTGCGTGTTATTGGTCGTTCCTTGCGATAGGGGGCAGTGTAACACGGCGGTCGCACCAGCGTGTCGGGTTCACCGCCTTGCCACGATGGCGTATCTCGAAATACAGACCGCTGGCCATGTTACCGCCAGAGTTGCCCGCCAGTGCCAGGCTGTCCCCGGCAGATACCCATTCTCCCACTTCGCGAAGCAGGGCCTGGTTATACCCGTACAGGCTCAGGTAACCGTCGCCATGATCAACGATGGTGAGCAGGCCGTAGCCTCTCAGCCAGTCCGCGAAGACCACTCGCCCGGGATGAATGGCGCGTACTGGGGTACCCCCGGGGGCGCCGAGAATGACCCCCTGCCAGCGCAGGGCGCCCTCCCTGCGGCTATTGTATCCAGTGGTGATTCGGCCGGGCAGTGGCCAGGGAAGCTTGCCGGCCAGTTTGCCAAAGGGCTTTCCGCCCAGGTCAGCGGGAATGTCGTCAAAGCTGCGGCGCATGTCATCCAGCAGCTTGGCCAGGCGCTGCTGATCGCTTTTCAGTTGAGTGATGTCGCTGCCACGGCTATCCAGCGAGCGATTGAGTGCCGCCAGGCTTTGCTGACGCTGTTGTTGGGCGTCATTCAGTTTGTCGGCATGGCGTTGTAGTTCGCTGCGTTTTTCCAGCAGTGCCTGACGGGCCCCGGCAACCCTTTCGCTGACTGCCTGCAGTTCCACCAGTTCGGTTTTTACTGCTTGCAGGCGGTCAGTGCGGGCGCGCTGATAGTACTCCTGATAACGCATCAGTCGGGCGATCTGATCCGGCTGCTCCTGATTCAGCAATAGCTTCAGGCGTTCCTGACGACCACTCTGGTAGCTGGCGCGAACGGTGCGAGCCAGCCATTCCACCTGGGTGCGTTTGTCTTTGGCCAGGGCTGCCTGTTCCTTTTCCAGGGTAGCAAGCTTGCGCAGGGCCTCGGCCTCGCGCTTTTCCAGGTCGCGTTTCTCCCGGGCCAGACGACTGATGCGCAATTCCGCTTCACGCAGGTCGGCCTGTACGGAGTCGCGTTCGCGCAGTTCCTTGACCTGAGCCTCGCTGAGTTCGCTGATGCGGCGTTTCAGGGCTTCGAGTTCGGCCTTGGAGGGGGTGGTTTCAGCCAGCAGGGGATTGCATAGCAGCGCGGTGAGCAATAGCCCACAGAACGCCGCGATGGGCGGGCGGGGCGAGAATCTGGACGCCATGGTTTTACCTTACCCCCCTGGGGGTGTGTATACTTGGCGCCGATTTTTCATCGATCCGGCGGTGGAGGGATTTCCCTTCCGGACGGATTAACGCCACTGATTCGGGGTTCCCATGAGCCAACTGTTTGAATTCGCCAGCAACCATTATCTTCTGGTGTCCGCCTTTTTTCTGCTTTGGGCTGTGTTTTTCGTGCTTGAATCCCGCCGCGGCGGCAAGCCTGTGACGCCACAGATGGCTACCAATATGGTAAACCGGGATGAGGCTGTCATTGTTGATCTGCGAGACAGTGATGAGTTTCGTGCCGGCCATATTGCCGGTAGTCTCAACATTCCTGCCAGTCAGGCTCTAGAGCGTATTGCAGAACTGGAAAAATACAAGGACAAACCGCTGATTCTGACTTGTGATATGGGCAGCAAGGCCTCACATCTTGGCAGACAGCTGCGTCCCAAGGGCTTCGAGCAGCTCTACCGGATTCAGGGTGGCCTCAACGCCTGGCGTTCGGCATCGCTGCCGGTGGTGAAGGGTTAACTGTCATTCAGGAGGGCAGCATGGCGAAAGTGGAGCTCTATACAACTGCGTGGTGCCCTTTCTGTGTCCGCGCCAAGCGGCTGCTGGACAGCAAGAATGTGTCCTATGAAGACACTGATGTGGATCGGGATCCGTCTCAACGTCAGACAATGATGCAACGTGGCGGGGCCCATACGGTGCCACAGATCTTTATCAATGATCATCCCATCGGCGGGTGTGATGAACTTTATGCTCTCGAGCGGGCGGGGGAACTGGATGCCCTGCTCGGAGCCGATCAGTAACTGGAGAGAATAATGGCTGACGAACAACAACAGGTTTTCCAACTGCAGCGTGTTTACCTCAAGGATGCCTCTTTTGAGTGTCCCGGTGCCCCGGAAGTGTTCCTGCAGGAATGGAAGCCCAAGGTGAATGTGCAGATCAACAATGGTGCCCGTCGTGTTGGCGAGAGTGCCGAATATGAGGTTGAGCTCACCGTTACCGTGACGGCCAAGGACGAAAAGGAAGAAAAAGTCTTTTATCTGGCGGAAGTGAAACAGGCTGGAATCTTCACGGTGAAAGGCATCGAAGGCGAAGAGCTGGCCCAGCTGCTGGGCGCCTACTGCCCGAACCTGCTGTTCCCCTACGTGCGCGAAGTGGTGTCTGACCTGGTGGCCAAGGGCTCCTTCCCGCAAATGCTGCTGCAGCCGATCAACTTCGATGCGCTTTACCAGCAGCAACGTCAGCAACAGGCAAAAGCCCAGGCTGAAGCGGCGGGTGAAACGGTTCAGTGAAGTGCAATTAATAGTTAATAATGAATAATTAATAGCTGCCCGAGCAGCGTTGTTATTCCGAAACGCAAGAGGCCGCGCCCAGACGATGGGCGCGGCCTCTTGCGTTTCAATGCGGATAGAATCTATCCCGCGACGTTATTAATTATTCATTATTAACTATTAATTGCCCCTTCGTATCCCAGTTGTCGCCACGCTTCATACACGGTCACTGCCACCGCGTTGCTGAGGTTGAGGCTGCGGCTGTCGGGGACCATGGGTAGCCGCAGGCGTTGCGCTGCCGGCAGGGAATCGATGATGGCAGTGGGCAGGCCGCGGGTTTCCGGGCCGAATAGCAGGACGTCGCCATCCTGAAACGTGGCGGCACTGTGTGCCCGGCTGGCGCGGGTGGTCAGGGCAAACAGACGTTGGCCGGGAATCTTTGCCAGAAAGGCGTCGAAGTTTTCATGCAGTTGCAGGTTGGCAAATTCCCCGTAGTCTAGCCCGGCGCGCCGCAGTTTTTTTTCATCCAGCGAAAAGCCCAGGGGCTCGATCAGGTGCAGGTGCGCCCCGGTATTGGCGGCCAGGCGAATGATGTTGCCCGTATTGGGCGGAATTTCCGGTTCATAAAGTGCAATATGCAGCATTGTATTTTGCCGTGAGGGCGCAGCCGTGGTACTCATGAGTGACAGGCAAGGATAACAGGGAATGGCTATGAAGCGAGTATGGTTGGGATGGGTCGTGGTGCTGGCGGGGTTGGCCGGCTGCCAGGAGTCTGTGCCTGATGGACAGTTGCTGGATGTCGCGCCTTACCGGACTGCCTGTATTGGCGTGGGCCCCATGGAGTGCCTGCAGGTGCGTCGTGAGGGCGAAGATAACTATTCACTGTTTTACAGCAAGATCGAGGGCTTTGAATTTGAGCCGGGTCACCAGTACACCCTGCGGGTGAAGGTGACGTCGGTGGAAAATGCGCCCGCCGATGCCAGTTCCGAGCGTTATACCTTGCTGGAAGTGGTTGAGAAAACTGCTGTGAACCAGCAGGACTGAGCCTTGCGCTGCGTCTACCAGGCCCGCGATGGGCTGGAGGCCCACATGGTGGCAGATCTTCTGCAGCAGGTTGGTGTTTCTGCTCGCGTGCAGGGTGACCTCTTGCAAGGCGGTGTTGGCGAGTTGCCGGCGGCAGGGCTGGTTTCTGTGTGGGTGGATAACGAGGAAGAGGATCGTGCTCTTGAAGTGGTGGAGAGCTACCAGCGGGAGCAGCCTGATCTTCCTTCATCCCGGCCTTCTTTGTCTCCGGTTCCCGCGGCGGGCTTTCTTTCCGGGGTGTTGGTGGGGTTCTTTGCCGGTGTGCTGGTGATGCTGATGCTTTTGAGATGAGTATCGGGTTGCGAGTAACGAGTTTCGAAGGACTGCTTGCCAGGAAGCTGCTTCAGGAGCGTCCGCTGGCGGCGCTCTAGCGGAAAGTGGGGCAAATCGGGTTTTCCTGGAAGTCCGCGAAACGGCATTAAAAAAGCCGGGCATGTGCCCGGCTTTTTTGTTGGCTGCGGCCCTGTATCAGGCGCGGCCAGCGCGCTTGCGTTCGGTTTCGGTGAGCAGCTTCTTGCGCAGGCGCAGGAAGTTGGGGGTCACTTCTACCAGTTCGTCATCTTCGATGAAGTCCAGTGCCTGCTCCAGGCTGAAACGGATTGGCGGGGTCAGGACGATGTTTTCATCGGTGCCGGAGGCGCGCATGTTGGTCAGCTGCTTGCCCTTGGTGGGGTTGACCACCAGGTCGTTGCCGCGGCTGTGAATGCCGATGATCTGGCCTTCATACACATCCACGTTCGGGTCGATCAGCATGCGACCACGTTCCTGCAGGTTGAACAGGGCGAAGCCCAGCACCTTGCCTTTCACCATGGAGACCAGCACACCGTTGATCCGCTTGGCCATGTCGCCGGCCTTGAATTCACCGTAGTGGCTGAAGGTGCTGTTCAGGATGCCGGTACCGGAAGTCAGGGTCAGGAACTGGCTGCGGAAGCCGATCAGGCCGCGGCTGGGTACCAGGAATTCCAGGCGAACCCGACCTTTGCCGTCCGGTTCCATGTTGGTCATTTCCGCCTTGCGCAGGCCGAGCTGTTCCATGATGGAGCCCTGATGCTGTTCTTCCACATCAGCGACAACGGTTTCGTAGGGTTCCTGCTTGACGCCATTCTCTTCACGAATGATCACCTGCGGACGACCTACGGCCAGCTCGAAGCCTTCACGACGCATGTTCTCGATCAGTACCGACAGGTGCAGTTCACCACGACCGGAGACGCGGAACTGGTCGGCGCTGCCGGTTTCTTCCACACGCAGGGCCACGTTGTGCTTGAGCTCGGCTTCCAGACGCTCGCGGATCTGGCGGCTGGTGACAAACTTGCCGTCCTGGCCAGCGAACGGTGAGGTGTTTACGTGGAAGAACATGCTCACGGTAGGTTCGTCCACACTCAGCGGAGTCAGCGCTTCCACATTCAGTGGATCACACAGGGTGTCGGAAATGTTCAGCGGGTCGAGACCCGTGATGCAGACAATCTCACCGGCAGAGGCGGTGGGCGCATCGACACGCTCAAGGCCGTGGTAGCCCATGATGGTGAGGATCTTGCCGCTGCGCACATTGCCGTCGGCGCCGATCACCTTGACCGGGCTGTTGGCCTTGATCTTGCCACGCTTGACCCGGCCGATGCCGATGATGCCCAGGTAGCTGTTGTAATCCAGGGAAGAAATCTGCATCTGGAAGGGGCCGTCAGCGTCCACATCCGGATAGTCCACCTTGTCGACGATGGCCTGCAGCAACGGGGTCATGTCGTCGGCCAGGTTGTCGGCTTCCATGCCGGCAATGCCGTTCAGGGCGGAGGCATAGATCACCGGGAAATCCAGCTGCTCGTCGGTGGCGCCCAGGTTGTCGAACAGGTCAAATACCTGATCCATGACCCAGTCAGGACGGGCGCCGGGACGGTCGATCTTGTTAATCACCACGATGGGCTTAAGGCCGGCGGCAAAGGCTTTCTGGGTGACGAAGCGGGTTTGTGGCATGGGGCCGTCCACCGCGTCGACCAGCAGCAGTACACAATCCACCATGGACATAACCCGCTCTACTTCGCCGCCGAAGTCAGCGTGTCCGGGGGTGTCCACGATGTTGATGCGGTAGTCGTTCCACTGAATGGCCGTGTTCTTGGAGAGGATGGTGATGCCACGCTCCTTCTCCAGGTCATTGGAGTCCATGACCCGTTCGATGTCGCCAGCGCGATCTCCCAGGGTGCCGGACTGTTGCAGCAGCTTGTCCACCAAGGTGGTTTTGCCGTGGTCAACGTGGGCGATAATGGCAATATTGCGCAAGCGTTCAATCACGAGTGTAGCTCCAGTGAAGAATGGGCGAACCCGGTCTGAGGCTCGCAGGGGCGCGCATTATAGCAGCGCTGGTGGCAGGTGATAGCCCATCGGTCAGCTTTCTTGTTTGTGACAGAAGTCATGATTTTACGGTTGTTCCTGCGAAGAACCGTTGGATGACCTAGAATGGCGCAACCTTTTTGTCCTGATGTTTGTCACAGACATGTCTCTTTGACCGGTTTGCCGGGCAGTAACGCTTTTACTTTCAGGTTGTTATGATGCGATTTCCTCTTTGGCTGCTGTTGGCCGGATGTGCGCTTTTGGCTCGGGCCGAGGCGCCCGGCAGCAAGGTGATTTATGGCTTGAATGAGCATGTCCAGCTGCGGGAGCTGGGCGTGACGGTGCCGGCCAAGCTGGATACCGGGGCGGAATCCGCCTCGCTGAGTGCTCGCCATATCAAGATTTTTGAGCAGGACGGCGTCGACATGGTCGAGTTTGATCTGGCCCTGATGCCACAGGATCGGGAGGCTCTGGGTATCCAGCGTGAGCAGTGGGACGATATCCAGCTTCCGCTAGTGGGGCATGTGCGTATCAAACGTCTTGCAGAGAGTCTCGTGGAGGAGGAAAGAGGGTACAATCGTCGGCCCATGGTCATGTTGACGGTCTGCATGGGACGACGGGCAGAGCAGATTGAGGTGAACCTGACCGATCGCAGTGATTTCAGTTTTCCACTGTTGATTGGCGCGGATGCTCTGAAACGGCTTGGGGCGGTGGTGGATCCTTCTCTGGTGATGACCGCGGGCCAACCACGCTGCACATTGCAACTGGATGATCAACTCGACGAGACGACGGAGGCTGCCGAGGCGCAATAATGGGTTCAGTGAAGTTTCAGGCTCGCCTTCTGGCGCTGGCACTACTGCTGCTGGGTGTGGGCAGTATTCTGTATCAGGTATTTGTTCAGAATGTCCCTCTCAGCCAGGATGAAAAGGATCCTGTCTGGGTGATTGATGCCCAGGTGGGATTTTCTGCCCGACCGAACAAGCCGGTAAAGGTGCGCATGTTCGTGCCGCCGCTGAGTAGTGGTTTTACCACCCTCAATGAGAGTTTCATTTCCAACAACTACGGCGTGAACGTGAACGAGGAAAAGGGTAACCGTCAGGTGACCTGGTCCTCCCGCCGTGCTGATGGTCGCCAGTTTCTCTACTACCGGCTGATGCTGACGCATCGCTACGCAAAAAACCCGGATGTGGAGCCCGGCCCGCAGTTCCGTCAGGCTCCTAACGTTGAAGGTCCTGAACGGCTGGCGGCAGAGGCGCTGCTTGAACCCATTCGCCAGCACTCCGCGGATGTGGAAACCTTTATCAGTGAAACCATCAAACGGGTCAATGAGCTGGAGAACGACAATGCCCAGTTGTTGCTGGGTAGTGATGTGTCCGCCCGTAACCGTGCCCGGGTAGTGGATTTGTTGCTCGGCTTGTCCCACATTCCGGTGGAGCCTGTGCATACCTTGCGTTTGGCAGAATCCCAGGAGCAGGAGCCTGAGCTGTGGCTGCGCAGTTATAACGGCCGCGAATGGCTGTACTACAACCCGGTCAATGGTCAGCAGGGCCTGCCTGAGGACAGGCTGGTGTGGTGGCGCGGCTGGGAGCCGCTGATGAAGGTGGATGGTGGCAAGTCTGCGGACATGGTCTTCAGTGTGCATCGTAACGAAATGAGTGCGTTGCAGCTGGCCCAGACCCTGCGCTTGAAAGATGCCAGCAGCTTTATCGATTTTTCGCTGTACGAACTGCCGTTGCCTGCCCAGCAGCTTTACCGGACCCTGATCATGATTCCCATCGGGGTCATTCTGGTGTTGCTGATGCGGTCGCTGGTGGGCATGGAAACCCTGGGTACCTTTACGCCGGTACTGATCGCGCTGGCTTTCCGGGAAACCCAGGTGATTTACGGCGTCATGCTGTTTGTCTTTATCACTGCACTGGGATTGTCGTTACGCTCCTATCTTGAGCATCTCAAATTACAGTTGTTGCCGCGGCTGTCGGTGGTGCTGACCTTTGTGGTGATGGTCATGGCCTTGATGAGCCTGCTGGGCTACAAGCTGGGTATCGGCTCCGGTCTCTCCGTGGGCCTGTTCCCCATGGTGGTGCTGACCATGGTCATCGAGCGCACGTCCATTGTCTGGGAGGAGCGGGGAGGCAGTCAGTCCTTGAAAGTGGGATTGGGTACCCTGTTCGTGGCGGTGCTCAGCCACCTTCTGATGGTCTGGCAGCCGCTGACTTACTTTGTCTTCACCTTCCCCGGCATCCTGCTGTGTGTGGCAGCCTTCATGGTAATGATGGGCCATTACCGGGGTTACCGGCTCACTGAGCTGGTTCGCTTCCGGGCCATGGTGGATGGAGACAAGCACTGATGTTCTGGTCAAAGACCCGCAAGGCGCTGCGAGCCCGTGGGGTAATGGGCATCAACCAGCGTAACGGCGACTATATCCTGCGTTACAACAAGCGCAGCCTGTACCCGCTGGTGGACGACAAGCTCAAGACCAAGAAAATGGCCATTGATGCCGGGATCCGGGTGCCGGAACTGTATGGTGCCATTGCCACCGAGCAGGGGATCAGCACCCTGCGCAAGGTGGTGGATACCCACCGCGATTTTGTCATCAAGCCGGCCCAGGGGGCCGGTGGTGACGGCATCATGGTGATCGCGGACCGCTTTGAGCACTATTTCCGCTCCGCATCCGGACGCATCATTACCCAGGATGAGCTGGAGCATCACATCTCCGGCATTCTGTCCGGGATCTACTCTCTGGGTGGGCATCGCGATGAGGCGCTGATCGAGTATCGGGTGCGTTCCACCGAGCTGTTCAATCGCATCAGCTACGAAGGTGTGCCGGATATCCGCATTATTGTGCTCAAGGGTTATCCGGTGGCCGCCATGTTGCGTTTGCCAACCCGGCAATCCCAGGGCAAGGCGAATTTGCATCAGGGCGCCATTGGGGTTGGCCTGGATCTGTCCAGCGGGGTGACCCTGGGAGGGACCTGGCATAATCAGCGCATCGAGCGCCATCCGGATACCGCCAATGCGGTGGCTGGACTGACCGTGCCGGACTGGGAAGATTGTCTGGCGCTGGCTGCCCGTTGTTATGATCTGACCGGTCTTGGCTATCTGGGGGTGGATCTGGTGATGGATCGTGATCATGGGCCGATGATGCTGGAATTGAATGCGCGGCCGGGTCTCAACATCCAGATTGCCATGGATGATGGCTTGCTACGTCGATGCGCCATTGTTGAAAAGCGGCTTGATGCCCTGAAAGGGAAAGACATGCCGGCCGCCGAGCGGGTGGCGTTCTCCAAACAGCAATTTGCGGTGGCGGGCGCAGTGCCCCTGGCGGCAGAAGAGCAGCAGTAACAAGGGTTAACGGCTGAGCTAGTATGCCGGTGCCGGCACCGTTGATCTCGGGGAGCGCAATGTTCTGCCGGGTGCGGGCCTTCAGAAACGGAAAGATCCAAAAGAACTGACAAAGAGATCTTCCTCTGTTCCGCAGGGCAAGGCTCCGGCCAGCTTGCGCCTTGGCGCGACTCAGATCGCATCAGGCGTGCTTCAACCGCTTCTTAAGTTTTTGTTAAGTCGGGCTTGGCAATATTTTCCGACGGTTATTATGGGGTGTTCACCATGTCTGGTGTTGCTGCACCAAGGCCCTGTCTGCGGGCCTTCTATCTGCTCAATTTACTGTTTCTTTTTTTGCTGCAGCTGTATATCGGCCGTGCGGCACTTGCCGATCTGCCGCTTGCGGGCGTCCTGTTTCTGCTGGCCGCTGCGGCGGGCTATGGCGCCCTGTATGTGGGGCTTGTGGCGGGGCTTTGCCGGCTGACGGGCTGGCTTGTGGGGCAGGCTCTTGAACCGATGCTCGCTGTGCTGATGCTGTCCTTGTTGACGATCTTGCTTCTGGTGGACAGCCAGATCTATGGCATGTACGGCTTCCATCTGAATGGGTTCGTCTGGAACCTGGTGACCACTCCCGGTGGTATCGAGTCCATGGGTGGCAGTGAATCCGCCTCCCTGACGATGGTGGCTATCTGCCTGTTGGTGGTGATGTTGCAGGGAGGGCTGTTGCTGCTGACCCGGTCACGCTCAGTGCCAGGTCTGCGTTACGTGGTAGTCGTGTTGGTGCTGTGCATGGTGGGCGAGCGCACGGTATACGGTTTCAGTCATCTCAAAGGATACCGGCCAGTATTGATGGCAGCGCAGTCGGTACCGTTTTACCAGCCGACGACGTTTCGCCGTGCGGCTGAGGATTGGGGTATCGAGATGGTGCGCAGCGTGGAGCTGGATGCTGAGGTGAGTGGCCGGCTGAATTATCCTCGTCATCCCCTGCAAACTGGGGGCGAGGCGCCCCGGCCCAATGTCATGATTCTGGTGGCAGAGTCCCTGCGCTGGGACATGCTGACGCCGGAAATCATGCCGAACCTGTGGCGGTTTGCCGAGCGCCACGGCACACGCTTTACCGACCATCTCAGTGGCGGCAACGGTACCCGGATGGGGATCTTCAGCCTGTTTTACGGGTTGCCCGGCAACTATTGGTTCAGCATTCTGGACGAGCGCCGTTCGCCGGTGGTGATGGATCTGCTCCAGAAAGGGGATTACCGCCTTGGCTTGTTTACCAGTGCCAACTTCAGTTATCCGGAATTCGATCGCACGGTGTTCGTCAATGTGCCCAAAGAAAACATGGTCAGCGACGACAAGGAAGAAGGTTGGAAGCGGGATCGCCGCAATGTGCGGCGATTGCTTGACTGGTTGGATGCCAACCCTGCGGATCAGCCCTTTATGGGTTTCATGTTCTTTGAATCGGCCCATGCCCGCTACTACTTTCCAGAAGAGAGTGTGATTCGAGAGGATTTTCTGCCGGAACTGAATTACGCCACCATGGATCTTGAGCAGGATATCGAAGGCATTTTCAATCGCTATATCAATGCGTCACATCACCTGGATCAGCAGCTTGGCAGGGTGCTGGCGGCGCTGGAGGAAAGCGGTTGTCTAGAAAATACGGTGGTGATCATTACCGGTGATCATGGTGAGGAGTTCATGGAAAACGGTCGTTGGGGGCACAACTCAGAGTTCCATCAGCAGCAAGTCCGTGTGCCTCTGGTAATGGCCGTGCCGGGGCGGGCGCCAGCGGTAGTGACTCGCCCCACCAGTCACATGGATGTGGTGCCAACTCTGCTGCCCTTGCTTGGCGTGACCAATCCGGCATCGGATTACTCCATTGGCACCTCGCTGTTTGCGGCGCACCCTGATCGGCCGTATCGTCTGGTGGCCAGCTGGGATGCGCTTGCCTATGTGGGAGAGGATTACAAGGTGGCCATGCCTCTGAAGGCGGGAGGCTTGTCGGAAATGACCATCAGCACTGCTGACGATCAGCCGCTTGCGGATGAATCTGCAGTGCTGTCCAGGTTGAGGGACGCGCTGGCTTCAGTGCTGAACGATATTTCCCTGTTCTTTCGCAAGCTCTGAATCCAGCTAGCCTAGCGTACCCCCTTGCCTTGCTGATCGCCCTGCCACAGCAGGCTAATCAAGGGTGCCTGGGGGTCGCCCAGAACGCTGTAGAAGCGGTAGTCCACATACAATCCGTCGCCATCGTCTTGAATGTCCAGGGTGAGAAGGCCGTGGGTGGCGCGGGTAAATGCCTGGTTTGCGCTGGCGATACCCAGGTCATTGTTGATGCTGGCGGAGCCGGAAATTAACTGGCGTGTTCCCCGATATTCGCCTTCATCGGACAGGATATGGTCGTGGCCACCCACGATCAGATCCAGACTGCCCACCAGCTTGTTCTTGAGTCCCAGATTGATCATCTCATGGGCGTTGCCATGGGAGCCGGTACTGAACATGGGGTGGTGGGCAAAGCCAAGGCTGAGCTGACACTGGTGCTGGCGCGCCAGTTCGCGGCTGTTGTCCAGCCAGTTCCCCTGGCGGTGCAGGTGGTACCACTTTTCAAACCAGGTGGTTTCAAGGCTGAATGCGCAGGCATCTGGCCAGGTTTCGAAATAATAAAAATGCGGCAGATGGATCAGGGGGTGGCGGCGGGCTACCTTCAGCCAGGCCTCTCCATCCTGTTTCCAGTCATGGTTTCCCAGTACCAGATAAACCGGAATGCCGGCGGCCAGGGCGGGACGCAGTGGGGGCAGGAAGCGCTCTTCAATCAAGGGGTCATCCGGCCCGCTGATACCATCCGGGTAAACCAGGTCGCCCAGGTAGCGGATCTGGTCGCACTCCAGCTGCACCAGGGCCTTGCCGACGGCCAGAGCCGGCGGATTACCCCAGCCGGCATCGCCAATTACACAGATGCGCTGGCCCGCCAGCGGCTGCTGATGCACCAGCCAGGGCCCGGCCGGGGTATGCCACCACCAGGCGAGAATGGCGCTGCTGACGAGTAACAGCGCAATGATGCTGATGGAGCGGAGCCTGTCTCTCATGATCGCAGTGGTGTCTTGGCCTGGGAATCGGCAGTGTGATGGTCTGCCATGACGTGCAAGTGACAGGCGGTGGCCGTGAAGGATGCGTGCAAACCGGCCCGTTGCTATACTTCGCCGCCCAATTTTCAGGCTCAGGGCGTCCATTGCGCCACTGACAGGCAGGTTTATTCATGACTGAGGCAACCCAACCCATCAAGCGACGCGCTATCGCGCTGGTGTCCGGAGGGCTGGATTCCATGCTGGCTGTTAAGGTCATGCAGGAGCAGGGCATCGAAGTGGAAGGGGTGAACTTCTTCACCGGTTTCTGTGTGGAAGGACACACCCATGCGATTCGCAAGAAGGACAAGGATAAAGACAAGCGCAACAATGCCTTGTGGGTGGCCGAGCAGTTGGGCATCAAGATGCACATCATTGATATCTCCGAGGAGTACAAGGATGTGGTGCTCAACCCCAAGCATGGCTATGGCGCCAACCTGAATCCTTGTCTGGACTGCAAGATTTTCATGGTTAACCAGGCCACCTTGATGATCAACAAGGCGCGGGAGCTTGCCGGGGACAGGGGCTTTGACTTCATTGTTACCGGTGAGGTGATCGGCCAGCGGCCCAAGAGCCAGCGCAAGGAAACCATGCCGATCATCAGTCAGGAATCCGGTGCAGACGACCGCCTGCTGCGCCCGCTCTGCGCCCGGAACCTGCCAGCTACCCTGCCGGAGCGCGAAGGGTGGGTTAATCGCGACGAGTTGTACGACTTTTCCGGCCGGAACCGCAAGCCGCAGATGGCGCTGGCGAAAAAATTCGGGCTGGATGACTTTGCCCAGCCGGCAGGCGGCTGTTGCTTCCTGACTGATGAGTCCTATTCCAACAAGCTGGCGGACCTGTGGAAGGCACGTAACGAGCGCCGTTATGAGCTGGATGACATCATGCTGCTCAAGGTGGGGCGCCACTTGCGTCCCCAGCCTCACTACAAGCTGATCATCAGCCGTGAAGAGGGAGAAAATCGCTTCCTGGAAGGCTACCGATACATGTTTACCAGTATTACCACTGTCAGTTGCCCGGGCCCGTTGGCTTTGGTGGATGGTGCCTTTGACAGTGAGGAAGAGCTGGAGCAGGCCGCGGCCATCGTTGCGCGCTATTCCAAGGGGCGAGTGCTGGATGAAGTCACCCTGGAGGTGCGTCAGCCGGATGGCGTGGCACGTCAGGTAACGGTCAAGCCTGCGCTGCCGGATGACGTGCCTGTTGCCTGGAATGTGGGCTGAGAGAACGGGTATGGAAATGTCTGAAGCGATGCACGAACTGGATACCCGGCGCCTGCTGTGCCCGATGCCGGTCATCAAAACGCAGAATAAAGTCCGCACACTGAGCACCGGGGACTGCCTGCGGGTGGTCAGTACCGACCCTGGCGCTTTGAATGATATCCCCGCCTGGTGCCGGATTAATGGCCATGAAGTGCTGGAAACCGGCGAAGAGGGCAATGAGGTTTTTGTTGTCCTGCGGGTGGGCGAAGACAATGGTGCACTTTTTTAGTGCGCAATCGGGGGTGTGTGCTCATAATTGGTGCAATGAATGATGTGCAAACATTGCTGAAGACCGTAAAACTGGCTTGATGCGCTAAAAAAGGGCTGGCATGGTATTTGCCTCCCTATTGGCATTGAAGGCCGAGTGGCCGAGAATACCGGCTCTCTGCGTTGCTCCAGACCGGTGCAATGGAAAGAGTCAGAGATAAACCCGCTGTTCCTTAGGAGGACGCACGATAATGTCTGAAAAGACCCTCAAGCTAATCAAAGAAAACGATGTCAAATGGGTGGACCTGCGCTTCACCGATAGCCGTGGTAAGGAGCAGCACGTAACTCTCCCGGTGGGTGAAATCGACGAAGATTTCTTCACCGATGGCAAAATGTTCGATGGCTCTTCCATTGCTGGCTGGAAAGGCATCAACGAGTCCGACATGGTGATGATGCCTGACGACTCTACTGCCGTGCTGGACCCGTTCACTGACGTGGCCACCGTTAACCTGCGTTGTGACATTCTCGAGCCGAACACCATGACCGGTTACGAGCGTGACCCGCGTTCTGTTGCCAAGCGTGCTGAAGAGTACCTGAAGGCTACCGGCATCGCGGATTCCGCGCTGTTCGGTCCGGAGCCGGAATTCTTCGTATTCGATTCCGTGCAGTGGAAATCCGACATGCAGGGTTCCATGTATAACATTCACTCCGAAGAAGCCGCGTGGGTTTCCCACGAAGACTTCGAAGGTGGCAACATTGGTCACCGTCCGGGTGTGAAAGGCGGCTACTTCCCGGTTCCGCCGGTAGACAGCCTGCACGACCTGCGTGGCGCCATGTGTTCTGCCATGGAGTCCATGGGGCTGAAGATCGAAGTTCACCACCACGAAGTGGGCACTGCTGGCCAGTGTGAGATCGGTGTTGGCGCCAACACCCTGACCGCCAAAGCCGACGAAGTGCAGATCCTCAAGTACTGCACACATAACGTGGCTCACGCCTACGGCAAGACAGCTACCTTCATGCCCAAGCCGCTGATCGGCGATAACGGCTCCGGTATGCACGTTCACGTGTCCCTGGCCAAAGACGGCAAGAACCTGTTCGCCGGTGACGGCTACGCTGGCCTGTCCGACGAAGCGCTGTACTTCATTGGCGGCATCATCAAGCACGCCCGTGCCCTGAACGCCTTCACCAACGGTTCCACCAACTCCTACAAGCGTCTGGTGCCCGGTTTCGAAGCCCCGGTAATGCTGGCTTACTCTGCCCGTAACCGTTCTGCTTCCATCCGTATTCCGTTCGTGAGCAGCGCCAAGGCCCGTCGTATCGAAGCACGCTTCCCTGATCCGTCTGCCAACCCCTACCTGTGCTTCGCGGCACTGCTGATGGCTGGCCTGGACGGTATCAAGAACAAGCTGCACCCTGGCGACGCCATGGACAAGGATCTGTACGATCTGCCGGCTGAAGAAGCGAAAGACATCCCGACCGTGGCGCATACCCTGACCATGGCCCTGGATTGTCTGGAAGCCGACATGGACTTCCTGACCGAAGGTGACGTGTTCACCAAGGACATGATCGAAGGCTACATCTCCCTGAAGCGTGGTGAGATCGAGCGTCTGAACATGACCCCGCACCCGGTCGAGTTCGATATGTACTACTCCTGCTAATTTCCTTCGGGAAACATTGCAGAAAGAGGGCCCCCGCTTGTCGGGGGCTTTTTTTTGGTTTGCCGTGGGCAATGGGGCATTTTCGGATCAGGCTTCAGGCCCCTTGCGTCTGGTGGCAATCGACACTGCAGCAATTTGAGCAATTAGCCCTTTCCTGATGTCGAAGGAGAAGACAGAATCAGGGAAGAGAGTCATGGAGACGGTTATGAAAAAGCAATGGGGTCTGGTGCTGGGATTGATAGTTTTGCCGATGGCGCTGGTGGCAGAAGCAGAAGACAAGCCTGCCAGCGGCATTTACCGAAGCGTTGATGCCAATGGCAATGTGGTGTTCACGGATCAGCCACCGGAAAGCGGCGACGCCGAACAGGTGCAGTTGCGGGAGCTCAATACGGTGCCCACGGACAAAATGAAGCAGGTGCTGGATTCTGGCAATGAGCCGCAAGAAACGGCAGAGGAAGGGTATTCCAGCCTGGTGATTACCTCGCCAGACAACGAAGCCACGGTCCGTAATCCAGAGTCGGCAGTCCCTGTGTCAGTGAAGCTGGAGCCGGCACTGAAGCCGGGTGATTCCATGGTCCTTTACGACAATGGAGTAGCGCAGCCGGGCATGGAGCTTGAGATGCCTGATCGGGGTCTGCACCGTGTGGAAGTGAAGGTATTGGATGCGGATGGCAAGGTAAAAATCTCCTCTCCTGTAATCGAGTTCTATATCCATCGCAGTACGGTCAGTGATTTCCGGCAGCGCCCGGGTTTCGATCGTAATGGAGCTGCGGCAAATGTGGGCGGAGCTGCCAGTGTGGGCGGTTCTGCCAGCGTGGGGGGGGCTGCCAGTGCGGGTGGTGCGGCCTCGGTGGGCGGTGCCGCAAAGCCGGCCCGCCCAGCCCGTCCTGCCCTGCCGCGGCCTGCTCCTCGCAACTAAGTTGCACCTTTATGGTGCAACAAGCCTTCCCTTCCCGATACACTCCTTTCTGGATGTGTCTTAAAACGCATCATTGAACCTGAAATCGGGCGATTTAACGGTGCGTGCAAGATGGCCTGATAATTGCTTATGCCCTGTTATGGGCCAATAGTTTATGGGTGGTGGCATTTTGCACAAGCGGTTACTGGATAACCTGCGCACGGCAGTGGTAATGCTCGATAGTGAGCTATGCGTGCGCTACCTCAATCCTGCAGCAGAGATGTTGTTGGCCACCAGCGCCGTGCGTGCCATCGGGCAAACCCTCCCCGACTATTTTTATGACGACGAAGACGCTCGAACTGCACTTCAGCAGTGCATTGAGGACGAGCATCCATTTACGCGACGTGAAGCCAGGTTGTCTGTTGCTCCCGGCTATGAAGTTACCGTGGATTATTCGGTCAGTCCCATCAATGAACCCGGCCAGCCGTTGTGTCTTCTGCTGGAGTTACAGGCGCTGGATCGCCTGCTGCGTATTACCCGGGAAGAGGCCTTGTTGCATGCCCATCAGGCAACCCGGGCGCTGGTGCGGGGCGTTGCCCATGAAATCAAGAATCCGCTTGGTGGTATCCGCGGCGCAGCCCAGTTGCTGGAACGGGCTCTGCCAGACCCGGAGCTCACCGAGTACACCAAGGTCATCATCGATGAGGCCGATAGGCTAAGGAATGTGGCGGATCGCATGCTGGGGCCGCGCAAGCCGCCGCAGTTCCGGCCGGTAAATGTGCATGAATGCCTGGAGCATGTGCGCCAGCTGCTGTTGGCGGAGCATCCCAGTGGGGTGGCGATCTGGCGAGATTACGATATCAGTTTGCCGGACGTGATTGCCGACCGTGACCAGATGATACAGGTGCTGCTCAATCTGATCCGCAATGCCACCCAGGCCTTGCTGGAATCCTCCACGCAAGATGCCCGGATCATTATGCGTACCCGGGTGTTGCGCCAGTTCACCATTGGTTCCTTGCGGCACCGGTTGGTGTTGCGGGTGGATGTGATCGATAACGGCCCCGGCATCGATCCGGAGGTGCAGGAAACCCTGTTCTATCCCATGGTCAGTGGCCGTGCGGCAGGTACCGGGTTGGGGCTGTCCATTGCCCAGTCGATCATCAGTCAGCATCACGGCTTGATCGAATGCGAAAGCGTACCCGGGGAAACGGTTTTCAGTATCCTGCTGCCCATGGAGCAGCCGGAGGACGTCGAAAAAGAGATACACGCGTTATGAGTAAAACAATCGGAAATCCACGGAGAGGTTGGTCATGAGTGTAAGTATTTGGGTTGTAGACGATGACCGCTCCATTCGCTGGGTACTGGAAAAAGCACTGAGCCAGGAAGGCTACGCTGTCACCTGTTTTGAGGATGGCGATGAGGCACTGAATACTCTGGAAGAGGGTGGGAGCGAGCCGGAAGTCTTGATCAGCGATGTGCGCATGCCGGGGACGGATGGCCTGCGCATGCTCAAGATTCTGCAGCGCAAGAACCCCGATCTGCCAGTGATCATCATGACTGCCCACTCTGATCTGGATTCGGCGGTGGCCTCCTACCAAGGCGGGGCATTCGAATATCTGCCCAAGCCCTTTGATGTGGATGAGGCCGTGGCACTGGTGCGCCGCGCCATCAAGCATCGCGAAGAAACCCAGGAGGGGGTGCCGGCAGCGGTGGAAGAAGCCCCCACTGAAATTATTGGCGAAGCCCCTGCCATGCAGGAAGTGTTTCGCGCTATCGGCCGTCTCAGTCACTCCAACGTTACTGTTCTGATCAATGGTCAATCCGGTACCGGCAAGGAGCTGGTGGCTCGCGCTCTGCACCGTCATTCCATGCGTCGCGAAAAGAATTTTGTGGCATTGAACATGGCGGCTATCCCGAAAGATCTGATCGAATCCGAGCTGTTCGGTCATGAAAAGGGCGCCTTTACCGGTGCCAATAACCAGCGGGTCGGGCGCTTTGAGCAGGCCAATGGCGGCACACTGTTTCTCGATGAAATAGGCGACATGCCTCTGGAAGCGCAGACCCGTCTTCTGCGTGTGCTGCAGGAAAATGAGTTTTACCGCGTCGGTGGCACTACACCGATCCATGTGGATGTTCGTATTATTGCTGCTACTCACCAGGATCTGGAAAAGCTGGTGAAAGAGGGCGACTTCCGTGAGGATTTGTTTCATCGCCTCAATGTCATCCGTATTCATATTCCGCGGCTTTCAGAGCGACGCGAGGACATTCCTCGTCTGGCCAACTATTTTCTTCAGCGTGCGGCCAACGAGCTGGGAGTGGAGCCAAAGGTGTTGCACAAGGACACCGAGAAATATCTTCAGTCACAATCCTGGCAGGGCAACGTCCGCCAGCTGGAAAACACCTGTCGCTGGTTGACGGTCATGGCTTCCGGTCGTGAAGTGCTGGTGGATGATCTGCCTCCGGAGTTGAAAGAGGTAGTGGCCAGCCAGGGTGGCGATGTCAGTGGTGACTGGCTCAAGTCGCTGCGCAACTGGGCAGATCGCGCTCTTTCCCAGGGGGAACGCGGTATTCTCGAGCAGGCTGTGCCGGGCTTTGAGCGCACCATGATCGAAGTGGCGTTACAGCACACCGGTGGCCGCAAACGGGATGCGGCGGCGTTGCTGGGTTGGGGACGTAACACCCTGACCCGCAAGATCAAGGAGCTCGATATGGAAGGGGAGCTTGGGAGTGATGACGACTGAATAGAGCAATGAATAGTTAATAATGAATAATTAATAGCTACGCGTTTTTCATTGGTTTTTTCAGAAAGCAAAGAGGCCGCGCCCAATATTGGGCGCGGCCTCTTGCGTTTCAGATCGAAACAAAGTGCTTCCGCGCAGTTATTGATTATTCGCTATCAATTAATCAGACGTTCGCTTTCCAGACTCTCAATCTTCCAGTCGCCGTCCATCACCCAGTGGCTGTCCACCTGATAGCTGTCAGCCTTTTCCGGTAAAACATTGTGGCCTCCCCAGACTAGTGCGGTAAAACGTGCGCGGGCTGTCTTGCCGTTGGGGGCAAGGTCAATGCGGATGCCTGCCAGAGTCAGCTGGCGTTTGGGGTAGCGGAAGAACAGCCCTACCAGGGTGCGTTTGAGAGATTGACGATCCATGGCCTGATCACGGTGAATGACAGCGGATTCTGACAAGCGGTCCATGATGGTGCCGGTATCGCCGGCTTCCACGGCTTCCTCAAGTTCGGCAAGGGCGGTGCGAATCGCCTCTTCGGGCGGGGAGTCCTGACACCCGCTTAACAGTAGTTGCAGCACCATGATCAGCAGGTATGCTGCTTTTTTCAGTTTTGATAAAGATATCCCCATGGCACTGTTTCCTTATCTGGATTGTCGTCACCATTTTTATTTGCCGGTTGGAGACGGTCATCAATTGTATGTGGAAGAGAGCGGTAACCCAGCCGGGTTGCCGGTGGTGGTGTTGCACGGCGGGCCGGGAGGAGGAAGTTCCCCACAGCAGCGCCGCTTTTTTGATCCGCAGCAATTTCGCATTATCTTGCTGGATCAGCGAGGTGCAGGTCAAAGCAGGCCACTGGCCGGCATACGGTACAACACTACGGCGCACCTGGTGGCAGATCTGGAGAAGGTCCGTGAATATCTTGGCATTGAGCGCTGGCTGCTATTCGGGGGCTCCTGGGGGGTGACGCTGGCGCTGGCCTATGCAGCTGCCCATGCTGAGCGGGTGTTGGGAATGGTGTTGCGTGGCGTGTTTCTTTGCCGTCAGCAGGACATGGACTGGCTGTACACGTCGCAGGGCGCGGCGCGATTATTCCCCAGGGAATGGCAGGCGGTAAACGCGCCTGTGGCCGCGCTGTCCGGCTCATTGCTTGATCGTTATGCGGCAGCCATGGCCGGTGAGCGCGCGCGGTATTTTGCCCGCGCCTGGTGTAACTGGGAAGCGGTGCTGGCCGGCATGTCTCCCTTGCCGGACGGCCAGGGGGGTGATGACGAATTGTGCATGGCGGTCCAGGAAGTGCATTACTTTCGCCACGGCGGATTTCTCGAGATGCCTTTGCTGGAGGCTTGCGCAGGCAGTGTGCTGCCGGTGGAAATCGTGCATGGCGACCGGGATTTTGTCTGTCCCCTGGATCAGGCGGATGCCCTGCATCAGGTGCTACCCAACAGTGTGCTGAGCCGAGTGCCAGGTGGCGCACATTCCGCTTCGCATCCTGCAATCGCCAATGCGCTGGTGGCGGCAGTCAAACGGTTGCACAGGAGAATTGTAGAATGAAAGTGCTGATTCAGCGGGTTGCACAAGCCAGCGTTCAGGTCGATGGCAAAACCGTTGGTGAAGTCGGGCAGGGGCTGCTGCTGCTGATTGGTATTGAAAGTCATGACGATAATGCGCTGGTGGCGCGGATGGCGCAGCGAATAGTGGGCTATCGCCTGTTTGCCGATGACGCAGGCAAGATGAATCTCGACGTGCGTGATGTCGGTGGCTCGCTGTTGGCAGTGTCGCAGTTCACCCTCGCGGCAGATACCAAAAAGGGGCGGCGCCCCAGTTTTTCCCGTGCTGCAGCGCCGGAGAAGGGGCGTGAATTGTACCAATACTGTGTGGAGCGTCTGCGAGCAGAAGGGGTAACCGTTGCCACCGGTGTTTTTGCTGCCGATATGCAGGTTGCCCTGGTAAATGATGGGCCAGTCACATTTTTGCTTGAGTTGTGATCAACTGCGACATTCGTGTTGCAAAGGTGACGCCCTTGTTTATGATGAGATCAGTTGCCTGGAAAGGGTGACGGGGACTGCGCTGCCTTGTTTGCTACGACGGCAGTGCGATGCGGACTATCCTGTTCTGCATCCCCAGGGATGATTTTATAAAAACTTGGAGGTACTCAGGATGAAAAAGACTTTGATTGCTGCTGCCATGCTTGGCGCGTCTACTTCTGCCATGGCTGTGGCTCCGGGTGGTCCGGGCTGTGGTTGGGGCAACATGCTGTTTGAAGGCCAGTCCGGCATGCCGATGCATCTGCTGGCAACCCTGGTTAACGGCACTTCCGGTAATGCCACCTTCGGTATGACCACTGGTACCAACGGTTGTGACACCAGCGGTGGGCTGACTTACAGCGGCCAGAGCCTGTTGGGCATGACCGGTGTGATGGAAGAAGTGGCTCAGGATATGGCTACCGGTGAGGGTGAAGCCCTGACTGCACTGTCTGTTTCCATGGGTATCGAAGCGTCTGATCGTGCTCACTTTAACGCGGTAATGCACGAAAACTTCGCTGCTATCTTCCCACATCAGGACGTAACTGCTGACGAAGTAATGGCGTCCATTACTGATGTAATGAAGAAAGACGACAGCCTGTCCAAGTACCTTGCCTAAGGTCTGCGTTCAGGTTTGACGCAAAGCCCCGCTACAGGCGGGGTTTTGTTTGTCTGGCATGGGCTTTTTTTGCCAGGCAGTTATGATTTTTTGCCGGTTAAACGGACTTTTCAATGCGTGCGGTATTCCTGAGTATTCTGTTGTGTTGGTGCTCGACAGCTTCTGCTTCTCCCTCTGACAAGGAACTCGCCGCGCAGCCACGCTGGCAGGCGTTGTTACATATCAATCCTGGCGCTACCTTGCGTGATCGTCACCGCAGTTATGTGGATGATGAACAGTTTTTTCTGGCCGATAACGGCAAGGACGATCCTCTTGCCGAGCTGACGGCCAGCCGTGAGGCTCTCTCCGTAGGCGGCGCCGACGCCCGTTGCCGATTCCCGGCCCGATACCGTTATCTGGCGGAACAGCTGGATTGGCACGATGCGTCCCCGTTTTCCCATTGCGCGGGGTATCTGGAATGGCGCCAGGCCGTCACCGCGAAACGGGCCGTGCTGGTTTTTCCTGCCGCCTATCTGAACAGCCCGTCATCCATGTTTGGGCACACGCTGCTGCGCCTGGACCAGGGGGATGATTCTGCGGTGTGGTTATCCTGGGCGGTGAACTTCGGGGCCGTGGCAATGGCCGATGACAATTCCTTTTTCTACATCTATCGCGGGCTGGCTGGCGGCTATCCCGGACGTTTTGCGCTGGTGCCCTATGTGCAGAAGATCCAGGAATACTCTCACATGGAGAACCGGGACATGTGGGAGTACACCCTGGATCTGGACCAGCAGGAAATTGACTGGTTGATTGATCACTTGTGGGAACTCAAGGACATCAATTTCGATTACTACTTTTTTGATGAAAACTGTTCCTTCCGGTTGCTGGAACTGATGGAAGTCGCGCGTCCCGGTTCTCACCTGCTGGATGAATTGCGGTTTGCCGAGGTGCCGGTCAATACGGTGCGCGCGCTGGATGACGGGGGCTTTGTCAGCGAGCGCCACTATCGCCCCTCCAAGGCTGTAGAGCTGGATAATCTTCGTCGCCAGTTAAGTGGCCGCCAGCAATCGCTGGCCCGTCGGCTCGCCGACGATCCTGCATTACTGGATAGTGAGGCGTTCCTGGCCAACAGCGAAGAAGATCAGGCTGTCATTGTTACGGTGGCATACCGCTTTCTGCGCCTGAAGTTCCGCAAGGAAGACCGTACTGACAAAGTGGCAGGAGATTCCTTTGCGCTGCTTTCGGCCATGAACCGGTTGCCCGCAGTGACGATACCTGAGACAGACAATGCCCAACCCCCGGAAAAGGGGCATGGAACGCAGATGCTGGCAGTCAGCGGCGGGCAGCGCGATGTGAATCAGGATTTTGGTGAGCTGAGCTACCGTCTTACCTATCATGACCTGCTGGACAACCCCTATGGTTTCCTGCGCGGCGCCCAGATTGAAGGGATAGACCTGACCTTGCGCAGTACCGAGTCCGGTGATCCCAAACTGGAAGAGCTGGGCGTGGTGAGTATTCGCTCCATGGCGCCGCGAAACCGTTTCATGAAACCGCTGAGCTGGTATGTGGAAGGGGGGCTTGAGCGTGCGTGGGCCGAGCGCCGGCGTCTGGTCCGCTATGTGCAGGGCGGTGCCGGGGCGAGTTGGCACTGGGGCAACTGGCAGCCGTATCTGCTTTCCAGTTTCAGGCTTGAGAACAACAGTGCTTTTGACCGCTTCATGACGGCCGGTGCGGGCCTGGACGCGGGCATGCTGTATCGTCGAGGGGACTGGCAGTGGCAGCTGGGCAGTGTCGGCCACTATTTTACCAATGATGTGTATCGCCATACGTCTACGCTGGCGGTGCAATGGGCAATGACCCGCCAGCATGGGTTACGGGCGTCTTTCGAACGGGAAGGCTGGCGTGGCGATGGCGAGAACGAGTTCAAACTGCAATGGCGATGGTATTACGACTAGGCGTTGTGCTTCTGATGGCGTTTGCGCTGTCTGGTTGCAGCAAGCTGTTTTTTTATCCGATGGAACCCTGGGTGCAGAACCCGGAAAATCAGGGGCTGAGTTACGAGGATATCGTCCTGATACATCCCCGTGGTTTGCGCATTCATGGCTGGTGGTTGCCTGCGGCACCGGAAGTGCCGGTACGTGGCACGGTCTATTATCTGCACGGTAATGCCCAGAATATCAGTACCCACCTGGCCAACGTGCAGTGGTTGCCGGGCCGTGGCTATAACGTGTTCCTTCTGGATTACCGGGGCTATGGCCTGTCTGAGGGCAAACCTCGTCTACCTGATGTCTATGCGGATGTGCAGCTGGGACTGGACTGGCTGCGGACAGCACGGCGTACCGAAGGACCGTTGACCGTGTTTGGACAAAGCCTGGGTGGCGCCATGGCCGCCACAGTGCTGGGCGAAGAAGGGAATGCGCAGGCTGCGGATTGTGTGGTGCTGGAAGCAGCCTTTGCCAGTTATCGCGATATCACCAACGACATCATGAAGACCAGCTGGCTGCTCTGGCCGCTGCGCTGGATGGTGGTGCCGGGCATGCCTTCACGGGAGCAGGATCCGGAGCAACGCATTGCGGCCCTCTCTCCCACCCCTTTGCTGATCATGCATAGCGACGAGGATGAAATCGTGCCGTATGCCCACGGTGAGCGTCTTTACGCCGCGGCCTCGGCGCCGAAGACGTTTCAGCCTTTGCATGGAGGCCATGGGCAGAGCACCCGGGACCCGGCCGTACAGCAGCGCATCGTGGACTTTCTGAAAGAGAATGAGTGTGCCGCGGCACCGCCACAGGTTTCCGAACCGCAGCCGGCAGAACCTGCGGCGCCGGTACTGCCGCCACTGGATTCCGGCTCGCCCACCAGTGGCCCGGAAAGAGGTTATACCTTTTAACAGGTTGTGAAGCTGGGCCTTGCGGTTTGATGAGACGAATAGGGAGGAGGGCTTATTGCGGCTTTTTCTCTACCAGCCTGGCGGCCAGCAGCCCCATTTCAAACAGGAACCACATGGGTACAGCCAGCAGGGTCTGGCTGACCACATCCGGTGGTGTCAGCAGCATGCCAACCACGAAGCAGCCAACCACCACATAAGCCCGACCGGCACTGAGCTTGGCCACGGTGGTGGCACCGGTGCTGACCAGCAGCACAATGGCAATGGGCAGCTCGAAGGCCAGTCCGAAGGCCAGGAACAGGGCCAGCACAAAATCCAGATAGCTGCTGATGTCCGTGGTCACCGCCACCCCTTCCGGGGCGATGGCAGTGAAGAACTGGAACATCAGCGGAAAGACAACAAAGTAGGCAAACGCCGCACCGGCGTAGAACAGCACCACACTGCTGGCAAGCAGGGGGATGGCCAGTTTCTTTTCATTACGGTACAGGCCGGGCGCGACAAAAGCCCAGGCCTGATGCAGAACCACGGGAATGGCAACAAAAACGCTCAGGTATAGCGTTAGCTTGAAGGGTGCCAGGAAAGGCGCAGCCACTCCTGTGGCGATCATGCTGGTGCCTTCCGGCATGGCTTCCATCAAGGGGCGGGCGACCAGGGTATAGAGTTCCCGGGAAAAGTAGAACAGACCGAGGAAGACCACAAAGACGGCGGCCATGGCCTTGAGCAGGCGGTTGCGCAGTTCCAGCAGATGGGCAATCAGTGGCTGGCCGTTATCGGTGCTGGCGTCAGTCATTGCGGGTGTTGTCCTGGGTGCTGTCTGGCGGCTGGATGGTGTTGTTTTCTTCCTCTGCGGCAGGCTTGCGGGCCTTGGCAATCTGTTCCGGGCTCAGCAGGCTGTCCTTTGCTTCGCGGATACTGTCTTCATCCAGCCCCATCTGACGCATTTGTTTCTCCATGCGCTCGCGCATGTCCAGAGTCACCGCTTCCCGTTCCAGTTCGTTCTTCAGGCTGTTGAAGGTAGAGCGGGCACGGCCGATCCAGTGCCCCAGGGTGCGAGCGACCGTGGGCAGCCGCTCCGGGCCAAGCACTACCAGACCAATGATGAAGATCAGGGTCAGTTCGGTAAATCCGATATCGAACATGGAAGCCTCGCTTCAGTCTGACTGCTCAGGCCTGGTCCTTGTCCTTTTCCTTGCTATCCTGCGCAACGGACTCGTCTTTCTCATCATCCGCCAGGCGCTTCTGGTCCTGTTCTTCCTCGCCATCTTTCATGGCGCTCTTGAAGCCTTTGACTGCGCCACCCAGGTCACCGCCGATGTTGCGCAGTTTCTTGGTGCCGAACAACAGAACCACGATGGCCAGAAGGATCAGTAACTGCCAAATGCTGATACCGGATAACATGGGTACTCTCCGCGTTTATTGGATGTTTGCCTGGTCAGTGCTTGTGACTGCGCGAGGCTTTTTCGTCATGGCCGGACAGGCCGAAACGGCGTTCCAGTTCTGCCAGAACCTTGTCCGGGTGTTCACCCAGTTTGGCCAGCATGATCAGGCTGTGAAACCACAGATCGGCGGTTTCGCTGATCAATGCCTCGTTGTCACCGCTGACTTCGGCGTCCCGGGCCGCAAGAATGGTTTCCACGGCTTCTTCGCCAACCTTCTCGAGGATCTTGTTAAGCCCTTTCGCATACAGGCTGGCCACATAGGAGCTGTCTGGATCGGCGCCCTTGCGGGATTCCAGTACCTGGTGCAGTTGGCTAAGGATATCTGACATAGTTTGCGTGTTCTTTATGGTCCGCCGTGGGGCGGAATGTAAGTGGTTGCCCATTGTCGCCGAGGATCTCTCTGCGTTTGCAGGCCGACTCCTGTGCAATAAGGTTTGGGTAACAGGCCCACAGTCTAGCGCCGCCAGCCCCAGCTCACCAGTACCAGAGCCGCCGCGGAAAGGGGCCAGCTGTAGGGATTGGCCAGCCACAGGGCCGCGCCGGCACAGCCGAGCCCGGCAAAGCCCGCCAGTAGCTTGTGGCGATGGCGGACAAGTTGCTCCTCCATGCGGGCTTCCAGCCGATCCTGTTGATAGGGCAGGTCACGCAGGGTTTCCAGGCCGTCACGCAGCAGGTCGGGCATATCGGGCAGTTGCGCGGTCCATTCCGGCAGGCGGTTCTGCAGTTTCTTCAGGGTGGCGCTGGGGCCGTATTCGGCCATCATCCAGGCTTCCAGTAGCGGTCGGCCCGTGTTCCAGATGTCCAGCTGTGGGTAGATGCTGCGGCCCAGGCCCTCGATATGTACCAGGGTTTTCATCAGCAGGATGTACTGTACCGGCATTTCGATGTGGTAGTTGCGGGCCAGATCGAACAGTTTCATCACCAGCGGGGCGAATTCCAGCTGGTCCAGCTGGGCGGAGCGTACCGGCTCCACCAGATCGGTCACGGCACGTTCGAAACGGGGCCGGTCAATGGGGGCCCGGTTCCAGCCGGCACGGATCACCGCATCCACCAGGCCGCTGTAATCTTCGCGCATGACCGCGAGCACCATGCGACCCAATACATTCAGATCCTCCTTGGAGAGGCGGCCGGCAATGGCTGCATCCACCGCCATGTACTGGGGCGATTCCGGGTGTTCCGGATTGACGAAGATGTTGCCCGGGTGCATGTCCGCATGAAAAAGATTGAAGCGGAATACCTGGGAGAAGAAGATTTCCACGCCACGTTCGGCCAGCACCTTGGGATCGATACCGGCGGCCTTGATGCGCTCGATATCGTTCACCGGGATGCCGTTAATGCGGTCCATGATGATCACTGTGGAGCTGGAGTACTCCAGGTGGATGGCCGGAATGTAGAGCAACGGGCTGAACAGGAAGTGGCGGCGCATGGCTTCGCTGTTCCGTGCTTCGGCACTGAGATCCAGTTCGCCCAGAATGATGTCGCGGTAGTCAGCCACCACCTGCGCAGGGCGGAAGTAGCGGGCATCGCGCCATAGCCGCTCCAGCCAGCGGGCGCCGAAGGCCATGACTTTCAGGTCTCTCTCCACCACCGGGCGGATGGTGGGGCGCAGGATCTTGGCCACCACCTGTTGGCCGTTTTTTAAGGTAGCAGGGTGCACCTGTGCCACCGATGCCGCAGCCAGCGGGGTGGTGTCAAAGTCGTTGAATACGTCGTCGAAGGGTTGTTTCAGGCTGGCTTCAACCAGCGCGCGTGCCTGTTCGCCATCGAAGGGAGGCACCTGGTCCTGCAGGCGTGCCAGGGCGGCGGTCCATTCCGGCGGCAGCATGTCCTGGCGGGTGGCCAGCAGTTGGCCGAATTTGATGAAAATGGGCCCCAGTTGTTCCAGCGCCTTCTGCAGGCGTTCGCCTTCGCTGAGTTTGCCGGTGCCGAGCCAGCTGGACGGCATCAGGAAGGACAGGGTCAACAGCAGGCTGCGCAGCGGATGAGAGGGTAGCAGGGCAATCAGCCGGTAGCGGCACACCACGTGGGTGACCACCAGAATGCGGGTAAGGGGCAGCATCAGTGTTCGTTGCTCCCGCTTCTGGCGGCGCGCAGGCGCTGGATGCGGGCATCCAGTCTGTCCACATCCATGCGGATGTCGTCCACGTCCTGGCCAAACTCGTACACTTCACGGCGGCTGGGGATCAGGCCGGATTCGTTGCCCACGTAATCGCCGAGTTGGTCGACCAGTCGACTGGCGGCCTGTCGTGCCCAACCAAAAAACTGACGGGCACCGTAATCCAGTTGTTGGGCCAGTTCGGAACCGGTGATCGGCTCCAGCAAGGCGCCCCAGTCGATGTGCAGCTGGCGAGCCAGTGCCTGCAATTCCTGCAGCAGGTCACTATTGCCGGTGATTTGTACCGGGCCGCCAATGACACCGGGGCGGGTGTTCCAGTCCAGAAGCTGGGCCGCCAGATCCATGGGGTTGCCCTTCACTGCCACATCAGCGGTGGCGTCGCTGCGGTGATAGAGTTCCACGCCATCTTCCACAATCAGGGCATAGATCGCCAGGGGCGGCAGGGTGACTTCGATGGCCACCAGGCGCCCGGAGTGCACTGCCAGTTTACCGGCGGTGGCCGGGTCGGTGCGCAGGGCAGTATTGATGGCGCGCTCTGCCGTGGCCAGGGCCGTGGTGGAAAGCAGCCCCGGTGAGCGGGATTGGTCTTTGAGGCTCATCAGAACTTGAATCCTCTGTGCAGGGCAACGATGCCGCCAAGCATGTTGAAGTACTCGGTACGGGCAAAGCCGGCGCTGTCCATCATGCCCTGCAAGGTGTCCTGATCCGGGTGCATGCGGATGGATTCGGCCAGGTACTGGTAGCTGTCGGCATCGTTGACAATCATCTTGCCGAGCTTGGGCCAGACGGCAAAGGAATAGGCGTCGTAGGCTTTGGCGAGGGCCTTGTTGGTGGGGGTGGAAAATTCCAGTACCAGCAGGCGGCCGCCGGGTTTCAATACGCGCAGCATGGATCGCAGCGCCGCATCCTTGTCGGTGATGTTGCGCAGACCGAAGGCAATGGTGATGCAATGAAAGCTGTTGTCCTCGAAGGGCAGGCACTCGCCGTTCACCTGGGCCACCTGGGTGTTGTGGCTGCAGCCGGCGTCGATAAGGCGATCGCGACCCACTTCCAGCATGGCGTCGTTGATGTCTGCCAGCACCACGTTGCCGGTTTCGCCCACAAGTCGGGAGAACTTGATGGCCAGGTCACCGGTGCCGCCGGCCAGATCCAGCACTGAATGGCCCGGACGAATGCCGGCCAGTTCAATGGTCATGCGTTTGAGGATGCGATGGCTGCCCATGGAGATCAGGTCGTTCATCACATCGTATTTGCCCGCCACGGAGCGGAATACGCCGGCCACCTTTTGCTGCTTTTCCTGCCACGGTACCTGTTGGTAGCCGAAGTGTGTGACCTTTTCGTTGTCAGACATGGTGATTCTCAAACGGTGACGGGTGGTGGTCATAGACCCGGTTCATGATGGTCTCTTCCCGGGCGGCTAATTGTTCCAGTAGCAGCCCTACGCTGGGTACCGGTTTCATGACCCGGAAGCTGCGATCCATGAAATCATACAGGTTCGAAAAGCCCGCCGCATGGGCTGGCTTGCGTACCATGCGGAAGGTGGTCAGCAGCATGCGTGAGCGGATGTAACGATCCAGTCGATGCCCCAGCTCGGCCACCAATTGTAGCTGGCGGTGGCGATCACTGCGGTGGTCATCCTGGCGGAAACCGTTGAGGTAGCGCTGTTCCGTAAGCGGTTGATCCAGCTCATCGGCCAACAGTTCGGTCACTGCCTCATCCAGCTCCTGGGTGAGGATGGCGGCTTCCAGGGCGGCGGCAGAGGTAAGCATGACCTTGTCGGGTAGCAACTTCATGGCCTTGGGCAGGGCGCGACGGATTTCCCGGGCCACCGGCAGCAGCTCACGTCCACCGTACACCTCTTCCAGCAGGAAGCGGACGCCTTCGGCTGTCTGCGGATCCTCCAGCAGGTGGGCATGGGTGTTTTTCAGGCGCTCGCCCTGCCAGTCCTGCAGGCGGCGCAGGCGGGCCAGAAACACGGGGTCATCGCCGTGCTGGCGCAGGTCAAAGAAGCGGTCGAGATAATGTTGAAGCTGTTCGCCGGCGGTCATGAATTTTCCTCCGGCGGGGATGATAGCAGGAAAGTGGTCGGACGTCGGAAGTCAGACGACTGACGCCATTGGGTTCAGCGTCAGACGTCCGTCTTCAGACTTCAGGCGGTTTACAGAATGTAGCGGCTCAGGTCTTCGTCGTCCGCCAGCTCGCCGAGATAGCGGTCCACCGCTTCTGCATCCAGTACCAGGGGTTTATCGTGGTACTGGGTGGCCAGATCGTCGGCGTCGAAGCTGATCTCCTCGAGCAATTTTTCCAGCACCGTATGCAGGCGGCGGGCGCCGATGTTTTCGGTGCGTTCGTTGACCTGCCAGGCCACTTCCGCAATGCGACGGATACAGTCGTCGGTGATCTCCAGGCTCAGGCCTTCGGTTTCCAGCAGGGCCTTGTACTGCTCGGTCAGGGAGCAGCGTGGCTCGGTGAGGATGCGCTGGAAATCATCCGGGCTGAGCGGGCTCAGTTCTACACGGATCGGCAGGCGGCCCTGCAGTTCCGGGATCAGGTCGCTGGGTCGGGACAGGTGGAAAGCGCCGGAGGCGATAAACAGAATGTGGTCGGTTTTCACCATGCCGTACTTGGTGGACACGGTGGAGCCTTCGATCAGTGGCAGCAGATCGCGCTGCACGCCTTCACGGGATACATCGGTACCGCCGGACTCGCCACGCTTGGCCACCTTGTCGATTTCATCGATAAAGACGATGCCGTTGTTCTCCACCGCGTCGACGGCCTGCATTTTCAGCTCGTCCTCATTGACGTGGCGGGCTGCCTCTTCGTCGCGAATCAGCCGGTAGGCCTCGCGCACTTTCAGCTTTTGCGACTTGCGCTGCTGGCTGCCGCCCATGCGGGAAAACATCTGCTGCAGCTGGCTGGTCATTTCTTCCATGCCCGGGGGCGTCATGATCTCGATGCCCGCCGGGTTGGCGGCCACATCGATATCAATTTCCTTGTCGTCCAGCTCACCTTCTCGCAACTTCTTGCGAAATATCTGGCGGGTGGCGTTGTCGGTCTTGCTCTCTTCTTCGCCGCGGGCGCTGGGCAAAAGGGCGTCGAGGATACGTTCCTCAGCAGCATCGTCGGCCTGGCTGCCTACACGGGCAATGGCCTTCTCGCGGAGCATCTTGATGGCCATTTCCACCAGGTCGCGGATGATGGATTCCACATCGCGACCCACATAGCCCACCTCGGTGAACTTGGTGGCTTCCACTTTCAGAAAGGGCGCGTCGGCCAGTTTGGCCAGGCGACGGGCGATCTCGGTCTTGCCCACGCCGGTGGGGCCGATCATGAGAATGTTCTTCGGGGCCACTTCGGCACGCATTTCAGCGGGCAGCTGCATGCGCCGCCAGCGATTGCGCAGCGCCAGGGCGACGGATTTCTTGGCGGCGGACTGGCCGACAATGTGTTTGTTCAGTTCCTGAACAATTTCGCGCGGAGTCAGGTTGGGCATTGTATTACCAGCTCAGGTCTTCAATGGTTTGCTGTTGATTGGTGAACACGCAGATATCGCCGGCAATGGTCAGACTCTTTTCGACGATATCCCCGGCGCTCAATTCGGTGTTGTGCAGCAGGGCCGTGGCCGCGGCCTGGGCGAAGGGGCCACCGGAACCGATGGCGATCAGATCGTCTTCCGGTTCGATCACGTCGCCGTTACCAGTGATGATCAGTGAGGCTTCCTTGTCGGCCACAGCCAATAGTGCTTCCAGGCGACGCAGGGCGCGGTCGGTGCGCCAGTCCTTGGCCAGCTCGACGGCGGCACGGACCAGGTGCCCCTGGTGTTTTTCCAGCTGTGCTTCGAAGCGTTCAAACAGGGTAAAGGCATCAGCGGTGCCGCCAGCAAACCCGGCAATGACCTTGCCGTGATAAAGACGGCGAACCTTGCGGGCATTGCCTTTCATGACGGTGTTACCCAGTGACACCTGGCCGTCACCGCCAATCACAACGCTGTTGCCGCGGCGTACGGATACGATAGTGGTCACGTTAAACTCCTTCGGTAGTGAATCTGCAGATGTGGGGCTCGTGACCGGGGATTCAAGCGCTGAAAAGCAGTTAATAGTGAATAGTTAACACCGGCGCGGGTTGGTGTGGTTTGGTGCTGGGATGTTGTTGGCCGCGCATAGGGGCGGGAAGTGGCCGGATTTTGCGGTGGGGGCTCTCAATGCCCTGAAGGGCGCTGAGAGCTCCCACAGGGGCATCAGGCGTCGGGTATCCAGCGTTCGGCGTGTTATTTTTTCATCTTGATCGGCAGGGTCTCGATGCCGTTGCTGGCCAGTTGGTCCTGGGCGCGGTGCATGGCGTTGAGGTTGTTGTAGGGGCCGATCATGACCCGGTGCCAGCTGTCGCCGTTCTCAAGGTTGACTGACTGGATGGAGGCTTCGAAGCCCTTCAGTATCAGCTCGGCGCGGCGTCGGTCGGCGTCTTCGTTGCGACGGAAGCTGCCGGCCTGCAGCAAGTATTTTTCATCGCTGCTGCGGGTGCTGGTTTCCGTACTGGTCTGGCGGGTGCTTTCCTTGGGCTTGGTGGTGCTGGTCTGCCGGGTGCCGCTGTCGGTTTCATTTTGCGGCACGATCACTTCCATCTTCGGCAGCACCGCATAGAAATCGAACTGGGGCGAGTCCTCGCCGGCCTTGGGCTCGTCCTTCTTCGGTGTCGGCTTTTCGACCTTTGGCTGTGGTTTGCTGGCGGTCTGCTGGCCAGCCTGCTGCAGCTGGGTCTTTCCCAGATGGAACAGGAAGGCGCCAAACAGGCCTACCATCAGGCCGGTAAACAGCCATACCCAGCCGGGGACTTGCCGTTGGGTGTTTTTCTTTTTGGCGGGGCTGCGGCTTGCGCCCCGTCGGGTATTCTTCGCCATGATCCTTCCTGGGAGTGCGTCGGAGGTGGTCGGTTACATCCGTTCGAGTGGCGTCAGGCCAAGCAGTTCCATGCCCTGTTTCAGGGTGCGGGCAGTGAGCGCAGCCAGTTTCAGGCGGCTCTGCTTCAGGGCTTCGTCCTCGCTGTTGAGGATCGGGCAGTGCTCGTAGAAGCTGGAGAACAGACCGGCCAGCTCATAGAGGTACAGGCACAGCAGGTTGGGAAGCCCCTTGTCTGCCACACTTTGCAGGACTTCGCCGAATTGCACCAGGCGTGCTGCCAAGGCCTGCTCGGCCTCTTCCTTGAGCTGGAAGTCACCGCTGACCTGATGCATTTCCAGCCCAGCCTTACGGAAGATGCTGGCGACCCGGGTGTAGGCATAGAGCAGGTAGGGCGCGGTGTTGCCTTCGAAGCTGAGCATCTGGTCGAAATTGAAGATGTAGTCGCTGCTGCGGTTCTTGGACAGGTCGGCGTATTTCACCGCGCCAATGCCAACGGCGCGGGCGATGGTGCGAAGTTCTTCGTCGTCCAGCTCGGGGTTCTTGCCCTTCACCAGGGTGTAGGCGCGCTCTTCCGCTTCGTTGAGCAGGTCGATGAGTTTGACGGTGCCACCATCACGGGTCTTGAAGGGGCGGCCGTCGGGGCCGTTCATGGTGCCGAAGCCCATGTGTGACAGGTCGGTGCTTTCCGGCACGAAGCCGGCCAGCTTGGCCAGACTGAACATCTGCTGGAAGTGCAGGGCCTGCCGCTGGTCCACGAAATAGAGAATGCGGTCGGCGCCGAGGGTGCCGGCCCGATAGCGCAGGGCGGCCAGGTCCGAGGTGGCGTACAGATAGCCGCCGTCGGCTTTCTGCACAATCACTGGCAGCGGGTCACCGTCCTTGTTCTTGAACTCGTCCATGAACACGCATTGGGCGCCCTGGTCTTCGCTGAGCAAGCCTTTGCGGTCCAGATCTGCCACTACCGAGGAAAGGTCGCTGTTGTAGGCGCTCTCGCCGCGGACATCGTCTGCGGTCAGGCTGACGCCGAGGCGGTCATAAACAGCCTGGCAGTGACTCAGGGAGACGTTGTTGAACTCCCGCCACAGTGTCAGACACTCCTCGTCACCGGCCTGCAGTTTGACCACCAGGCCGCGGGCGCGTGTGGCGAATGCTTCAGACTCGTCGAAGCGTTGCTTGGCTGCCCGGTAAAAGCCTTCCAGGTCACTGAGTTCACGGCTCAGCTCCGCGTCGCTTTCCTCGCCTTTCTGCTCGCCGAGGTAGGCCAGCAGCATGCCGAACTGGGTGCCCCAGTCGCCCACGTGATTTTGGCGAACCACCTTGTGGCCGAGAAATTCCAGGGTGCGTACCACGGCATCGCCGATGATGGAGGAGCGCAGGTGCCCCACGTGCATTTCCTTGGCCAGATTGGGGGAGGAGTAATCCACCACCACAGTCTGGGGCTGCGCGGGACGGGCCACGGACAGGTGTTCGTCAGCGAGGGCTTGATCGAGCAGGCCGTTCAGCCAGTCGCTGGCCTGGAAGAAGTTGATAAAGCCAGGGCCAGCAATCTCGGTTTTGGCGATGGCGCTGTCTTCCGGCAGGGCGGCAATCAGCTTTTCTGCCAGATCGCGGGGCTTCATACCGGCGGGCTTGGCCAGCATCAGGGCGATATTGGTGGCGAAGTCACCGTGGCTCTTGTCCTTGGTGCGGTCGATCTGCACCGGACGTTTGGCATCGGCGGGCAGGGTGCCGTCAGCAATCAGGGTATCGAGGGCGGCTTCAATCAGGGAAATCAGGCGTTCTTTCATGGGGTCCGTCGGGGCCGTTTGACTGGCCGGCGATTGTACGGGAAAAGCCCGGTGGGCGCATGGGTAAGGCTGTTTTTTTACCTCAGAGGGCACAGAAGTCACTGAGTTGAAAACCTGCCAGCTGATCTGGGGCGGTACTCTGAATGGTAACGCTGAATGGTAACGAATACAGGCCAAGTCGACATGGCCGTGCAATGCTCTTCCTTGAGTTGTCGCATTGGTCGAGCGGCAGGCGCTGTTGTCGGCTTCCCGTTTCTTGGCGTCAGACGTCAGACCGGTTCACATTCCCGCCCCTATAAACGGAGCGTTGGTTTTCCTCTGTGCCCTCTGTGGTAAGAAGCGTCTTTAAAGCATATCGATCGGGTCCACATCCACGTGCCAGCGGCACTGGCGGGCCTGGGGCAGGCTGCGGGCGGTGGCCAGCAGGTGTTCCAGGGTTTGATGGAGCGGCGCGCGCTGGTGGCTTTGCAGTAATAGCTGTGCCCGGTATCGGCCTGCCCGTCGTTCCATGGGTGCGGGGACTGGGCCAAGGACGTTTACGCCTTCTGCCACCTGCTGGATAGCCAGTTCCTGGAGGAAGGACTGGGCCTTGCCGAGGGTCATGGCTTCGCAGCGGAACAGAGCCAGATGCCCGAAGGGGGGCAGGGCGGCCATACGGCGCTCTTCCAGCAGGGCACTGGCAAGGGCTGGGTAGTCGCCGCTGGCGGCCAGCTGCAGAAGCTGATGATCCGGGTGACGTGACTGCAGCAGTACCCGGCCCTTACCCTCCCGGCCGCTGCGGCCAGCCACCTGGAGCAAGAGTTGGGCGGCTTGTTCCGGGCCACGGAAGTCGGCACTGAGAAAGCCGGCGTCCATGTCCAGAATCACCACCAGCGCCAGTTTGGGGAAGTGGTGTCCCTTGGCGAGCATCTGGGTGCCTACCAACACGGCGGGTTCGCCCTTGCGAATGGTCGCCAGTTTGCTGTCCAGCTCGCCTTTACGGCGGGTGGCATCGCGATCCACCCGGATCACCGGGACGGGTAGCGATTGTTCCAGTAGTTCGGTGAGCTTCTCGGTGCCGCTGCCGGCTTCATGGATGGCGCTGGAGCCGCACTCAGGGCAATGGGTGGGTACGCGCTGCTGGCTGTCGCAGTGATGGCAGCGCAGGCTGTTCTCGCTGCGGTGCCAGGTGAGAAAGCTGTCGCAGCGCTTGCATTCTGCCTGCCAGCCACAGTCCCCGCAGAGGATCATTGGGGCGTAGCCGCGCCGGTTGATGAATACCAGCGCCTGATTGCCGTCGCTGACGCATTGTTTGATGGCTTGCAGCGAGGTGGGCAGCAGCGGCTGGTTGGGCGGCGTCAGGGTGGCGTCGAGGATTTCGATGTGAGGGCGCTGTTGCTCGGTGGCGCGGCGAGAGAGTTTCAGCCAGCTAAAACGTCCGTCACGAGCGAGTTGCAAGGTCTCCAGTGACGGGGTGGCACTGCCCAGCACTACCGGGATATCCAGACTCTGGGCGCGCCAGGTCGCCAGATCCCGGGCGTGATAGCGGAACCCGTCCTGTTGTTTCAGCGAGTTATCGTGGGCTTCGTCGACAATAATCAGCCCCGGGTCACTGAGCGGAGTGAAGATGGCGGAGCGGGTGCCGATGATGATGCGCGCCTTGCCGTCCCGGGCTGCCAGCCAGTTATCCAGTCGTTCGCGGTCGGTCAAGCCGGAATGCAGGGTGATCACGGGAACATTGAAGCGTTGCCGGAAGCGTTGCACGGTTTGTGGGGTCAGGCCGATTTCCGGCACCAGCACCAGCACCTGTTTGCCGGCGGCGAGCACCGGGGCCATGGCCTGCAGGTAAACCTCGGTCTTGCCACTACCGGTGACGCCGTCGAGCAGAAAGGGAATAAAGCCGCTGGCATCCTGAATGGCGTGGATGGCGGCGCGTTGCTCGGCGTTGGCGGGCAGGGGGGGCTCGGCGAGGACTTCCCGGGCTGTGTTCATGGGCGTTTCGAGCAGGATCTGCTCGGCCCACCCCTTGTTCCGCAAGCTGGCGAGCGCCTGTGGGCTGACTTCCAGAGCACCGAGCATGGCGCTGCTCAGTCCCTTGGGGTGTTCGCGCAGCACCTGCAAGGCTTCCAGCTGGCGTGGCGCGCGCTTTACCTGGTCGTCGAGGACATGCTGGCCTCGCTCGGTCAGCTTCCAGCGCTTTTCCTGGCTGGCCTGAGGGTCGTTTCCCTGGCGCAGCAGGCTGGGCAGGGCATCGTTGAGCACTTCGCCCAGCGGGTAGTGGTAATAGCGGGCGGCCCGTTCACACAAGGCATACAGCTCCGCGGGTATGATGGGGTCAGAATCGAGTATGGCTTTGACCGGTTTGAGCTTCGGGTAATCGCTGTGGCCGTGGCCATGAACAATGCCAATCAGGGTGCGCTGGCCGAAGGAAACCTGTACCCGGCAGCCCCTGGATGGCGGTTCGTCACCGGTATACAGATAGTCGAAGCAGCCTGGCAGGGGAACCGGCAAGGCGATTTGCAGAGTGGGTCGGGCTGACACAAGGTTTCCTGATATTGAGTGGTCCTGAGGGCCACGGTGCCGCGGCGCTTGCGGATTGGAGCCAAGCTGCTATGATTCGCCTTCTTTTTTTCAGACGCAAGCCGTGTGGTGCCTGTCGGAGAGGCAGGAAGCGACACATACCGGAGCAAGACCATGAAAGCAGAGATCCATCCCGAATACCAGGCAGCTACCTATACCTGTAGCTGTGGCAACGTGATCGAGAGCCGTTCCACCCGTGGTGGTGACATGTCTCTGGACGTATGTTCTGCCTGCCACCCTTTCTACACAGGCAAGCAGAAGCAGGCTGACAGCGGCGGCCAGATCGACAAGTTCAAGCAGCGTTTCGGCGTGATGCGCAGCAAGAAAGGCTAACGCCAGCTTCTCTTCGCGTTATCATGTCTTGTAAAAAGCACCCAGCCGGGTGCTTTTTGCTTTATTGACCTTGCGTACACAGTGTATATCCCTCACAGGGACCAGCGGAGACCACCATGTCCGAGGATTTGAAAACGGCGGCTTTGGAGTATCACGCCAAGCCGCGGCCCGGGAAAATCAGTGTTGAGGTAACCAAGCCTGCGGCGACCAGCCGTGATTTGAGCCTGGCCTACAGCCCGGGTGTGGCAGAGCCGGTGCGCGAGATCGCGCGTGAGCCGGAGCTGGCATACCGTTTCACCTCCAAGGGAAACCTGGTGGCGGTCATCAGCGACGGCACTGCGATCCTGGGGCTGGGTAATCTTGGGGCGCTGGCGTCCAAGCCGGTGATGGAAGGCAAGGGCATTCTGTTCAAGTTGTTTGCCGGTATCGACGTGTTTGATATCGAGGTGGACTCGGAAGACTCCCAGGCTTTCATCGATACCGTGGTGCGCATTCACCGAACCTTTGGTGGTATCAATCTGGAAGATATCCGGGCCCCGGAATGCTTCGAGATTGAGCGCATCCTCAAGGAACTTTGCGATGTGCCGGTCTTCCATGATGATCAGCACGGCACGGCGATTGTGGTTGGCGCCGGTCTGATCAATGCTCTGGAGATCCAGAAAAAGCGCATTGAAGACATCAAGGTGGTGTGTGTGGGCGCCGGCGCAGCCGGTGTTGCCTCCGTGCGACTTTTGATGGAGATGGGTGCGCGCAAGGAAAATATCCTGGTACTGGATCGCAAGGGCGTGATCCACAGCCGCCGCGATGACCTCAACCAGTACAAGGCTGCGCTGGCCAACGATACCGACAAGCGCACCCTGGATGATGCACTGGAAGGTGCAGATGTGTTTATCGGGGTGTCCGGCCCGGACATGCTGACACCGGAAATGGTCAAGAAGATGGCGGATAAGCCGATCATCTTCGCACTGGCCAACCCGGATCCGGAAATTCGCCCGGAAGTGGCCAAGGCGGCTCGCCCCGATGCCATCGTGGCTACGGGGCGTTCCGACTTCCCGAACCAGGTGAACAACGTACTGTGCTTCCCGTACATGTTCCGGGGCGCCCTGGATGTGCGCTCCACCTCTATCACCGAGGAAATGAAAATTGCCGCGGTGCATGCCATTGCCGAGCTGGTGCGTACCGCGCCGCCCCAGGAAGTGCTGGACGCCTACGGTGGTGAGCCGCTGACCTTTGGTCCGGAGTACATTATCCCCAAGCCCAATGATCCGCGTCTGCTGGGCAAGGTGTCGGCTGCGGTGGCTAAAGCGGCTGTGGACTGCGGTGTGGCCCGCAAGGGGTATCCGTCCCACTACCCGCTCAACTCCCTGGATGAAATTTTCCCGGAGTTGTAATCAGTAGCACCAGCCATAAAAAAACCGCCGTAAGGCGGTTTTTTTATGGCTTTACGCATGCAGCAGGCTTCGCGCCTTTCCGTGTTGCGTGCTGCATTAAGTGTCTCTCTAAAAGATCTGTTCCGGGGCGCTGTTGCCGCCGGCCAGCCCAAGAGGTGGCTCCAGGTCGGGGACTTGGTCTTCGATGAAGTACTCGGTGATGCTATCCGGGTTCTGGGGTCGGGCCAGCAGGCCGTTTTCCGGATTGATGCGCACCGTGGTGATGCCGCGGGGCTGCTCCATCTGCCGATCAGGAGTGTCTTGCAGGGCGGGGCCCATGTAGCTCATCCAGATAGGCAATGCCGCCTTGCCGCCGTACTCGCCCCAGCCCAGGGTGCTGGGGTTGTCAAAGCCAACCCAGACAGTGGCGACCAGCTCCGGGGAGTAACCGGAGAACCAGGCGTCCACCTGGTCATTGGTGGTGCCGGTCTTGCCGGCCAGGTCCCGGCGCCCCAGGGAGTTGGCAAGATGACCGGTGCCGCGCCGTACCACATCCTGAAGCATGGAGTTCATCAGCCAGGCGATACGTGCATCCAGTACTCTGGGGGCCATCACCGGGTCAGGCTGAATCACCGGGTGTTCTTTTTCGCCATCTGCGTCGCTGTTGAGGCTCTCGTCGCTATGCAGCACCTCGGCCAGGGAGGGGGGAGCGTCAACGGCTTCCAGTTCGACGTCACTGTCTGGCTGCTGACAATCTTGTTTCTCGCAGAGCACCACCTCAGGCGCCTGCCAGAGTACGTCGCCATTTTCCTTTTCAATCCGCAGGATGCCCCAGGGGGAAACCCGGTAGCCGCCGTTGGCAAAAATGCTGTAGGCGCTGGCGATTTCCATGGGCGTGACACTGGCGCTACCCAGGGCCAGTGACAGGTCCCGCTGAAAGGAATCAGTGGGCAGGCCAAAACGGTCCAGTGTGCCCATGGCCTGGCTGATGCCAATCTGGCGGAGAATGCGGATGGAGACCAGATTCAGGGAGCGGTACAGGGCCTCCCGCATCCGGGTCGGGCCGTAGAACTTGCCGCTGGCGCCAGTGGGACGCCAGGCGGTTTCCAGTTTCTCATCGTCAAACACCACAGGGGCATCGTTAATGATGGAGGCGGGGGTGAAGCCGTTTTCCAGTGCGGAGGTATAAACAAAGGGTTTGAACACGGAGCCAGCCTGGCGCTTGCTCTGTACTGCCCGGTTGAAGTTGGACACGGAGAAGCTGTAGCCGCCCTGCATGGCCTCGATGGCGCCGTTGTCCGGATCCAGGGAAACCAGCGCAGACTGGGCGCGGGGCAGCTGAGCCAGTCGCCAGCGGCGCGTTTCGTCGCTGCCTGAGGGGCGAACATGGATAACGTGGCCGGGCTTGAGTACCTGGCTGGTCTTGTTTGGCTCATCACCTACGTACTTGTCGTTGATGTAGGGGCGCGCCCAGCGGATGTCGTCCCAGGCCAATTGGGCACGTTTGCCGTCACGGAACAGCAGGTCGGCCTGCTTGTCGGTGATGGCGGTGACGATGGCGGGGTTCAGTGGGCCGATGCGCGGCTGGTCCTTGATCAGGGCCGCCCAGGCCGCGATATCCGGATCCAGGCCGGTGATGGTCTTGTTCAGTTCCGCCTCGTCGTCGTTGCTGGCAAGGGCTTCCTGTTCAGGCGTCGCTTCGCTGGAGGCGGCGGAAATGTCTGGGAGTGAGGGTAGCGCGCTGACGTCAATCTTTGTGAGCGGGCCCCGGTAGCCGTGACGCTCGTCATAGCTATGCAGGCCCTCGCGCAGAGCATTGACTGCGGCGGTCTGTCGGGCGCTGTCCAGAGTGGTGACGATGCGGATGCCGGCGGTATAAAGGTCGCCGTCCAGCAATTCCATGGCTTGCAGGCGAACCATCTCGGCAAAATAGGCGCCATCCACTTCGGGTTGTGCGGCGTGGAAACGGGCGGATACCGGTGCTTGCTGGGCGGCGAGCCGTTCTTCGTGGGTCAGGGCGCCGGTTTCTTCCATGCGCAGAAGAATCCAGTTGCGTCGCACCAGAGCGCGTTCCGGATTGGTGATCGGGTTATAGGCGGAGGGGGCCTTGGGCAGGCCGGCAATCATGGCCAGCTGGGCGACGCTGAGGTCACTGATGGATTTGCCGTAATACACTTGGGCAGCGGCTTCGGCGCCGTAGGCACGGTGGCCCAGATAGATCTTGTTGAGGTACAGCTCCAGAATTTCTTCCTTGCTGAGCACCCGTTCTATCTGGATGGCGAGCACAATTTCGTTGAATTTGCGCAGGAAGCGCTGCTCGCGGCCTAGGAAAAAGTTCCGAGCCACCTGCATAGTGATGGTGGAGCCGCCTGAGCGAATTTCGCGGTAGCGGGCCAGTTCCACGGCGGCACGGAGCAGGCCTTTGAGGTCGACGCCATTGTGAGTAAAGAAGCGTTCATCCTCGGCGGCCAGGATAGCCTGGACCAGGGGCTGGGGGAGCTGGTCGTAGGATACGGGTTGGCGTCGCTTCTCGCCGTATTCTGAAATAAGCTTCATATCCCGGCTATAAATGCGCAGGGGGATCTGGTATTCAACCTCGCGGATCTGGCTGGCAGGGGGCAGCTGTGGGGCAAGATAGAGGTAGCTTGCGGCAAGAATGAGCAGCCCGCCGCCCGCGCCGGCAGTGGCGAGGAGGAGGAGGAATCGGGTCCAGGTGGGTAAACGCATGTTTTCGGCAACTACTGGCTGGGATCGGTAGAAAGGCCTAGCCGGCCCGTGAAGTGGATCATTATATGGTGGAAAGGTTGTTGTGATCTAATATCTGTTCTGCTATTACTTACACCTAAAGTAATTCGACATAAAAAACCTGTAAGTGTATCTTTAGCAAGAAAAAACACTTCAATAATAACCAGACGGGACGACGACAGTGCTGCCTTTCCTCAGAAAAAAGGCCCAGACACTACTGGGGATCGACATCAGTTCTACCGCAGTGAAGCTGCTGGAACTGTCCAAATCCGGTAGCCGTTACAAGGTTGAGAGCTATGGGGTAGAGCCCCTGCCGGCCAATGCGGTTGTCGAGAAAAATATTGCGGATGTCGAAGGTGTGGGGGATGCCATCGCCCGCCTGGTCAGCCGTACACGCCCAGGTGTCAAAACCTGTGCTGTTGCTGTATCCGGCTCCGCGGTAATCACCAAATTGATCGAGCAGGATGCTTCCCTCAGCGAAGATGATCTGGAGGCGCAGCTCAAGGCCGAGGCGGATCAGTATATTCCCTACCCCATGGATGAAGTCCGTATGGACTTTCAGGTCGTCGGACCTGTTGAGGGGAATGAAGAGCGCGTAGAGGTACTGGTTGCCGCATCCCGCACCGAAAATGTGGAAATGCGCACCGATGCCGTTGAAATTGGTGGCCTGCAAGCCAAGGTAGTGGATGTGGAGGCCTATTCCATGGAGCGGGCCTTTCAACTGGTGTTGCCGGGGCTGCCGAATTCGGATGAGCTCGAGACTGTGGCTGTTTTTGATGTTGGCGCGACCATGACTACGCTCAATGTCTTTCACCAGGGGCGGAGTGTGTATACCCGTGAGCAGTTGTTTGGGGGCAAGCAGCTGACTGAGGAAATTCAGCGTCGTTACGGCATTTCCATGGAAGAGGCAGGGCTAGCCAAGAAGACCGGCGAACTGCCCGATGACTATGAGAGTGAAGTGCTGCAGCCCTTCAAGGATGCGGTGGTTCAGCAAGTGAATCGTTCCCTGCAGTTCTTTTACGGTTCTACCCAGTTCAACGAAGTGGATTACATCCTGTTGGCGGGAGGGTCTGCCTCCATCGCAGGTCTGGATGATTTGGTCCAGGAAAAGGTGGGGGCCAGTTGTTCTGTGGCCAATCCGTTCAGTGACATGGCGTTGGCCAATAAAGTCAGTGCCTCTGCCATTGCCAATGACGCGCCGGCCTTGATGATCGCCTGCGGGTTGGCGCTGAGGAGCTTTGAGCAATGACAACAACAATTAACCTGTTGCCGTGGCGTGAAGAGCGTCGCGCACAGCAGCAGCAGGAATTCATCGTAATGCTGGTGGTGGCAGCTCTCATTGGGGGGCTGTTGTTTTGGGTGTGGCAGGGCAGTGTGGATCAGCAAACCGCGGACCAGCGCGCCCGCAACAGCCATATTCAGGCCAAGACGGCAGAGCTTGACGAGAAGATCAAGGAAATCAAGGAGCTCAGGGAGCGCCGCGCTGAACTGGTTGCTCGCATGGAGGTGATTCAGAGTCTGCAGGGTAATCGCCCCTCCATTGTTTATGTCTTTGACCAGCTGGTGAAGACCCTCCCTGATGGCGTGTATTACAACCAGATCAAACGTCAGGGAAATCTGTTCACCATCAATGGGCTGGCGGAGAGCAACAACCGGATCTCCAGGCTGATGCGTAATCTCGACCAGTCCGACTGGTTTGAAGGAGCAAACCTCCTGAATGTGAGCGCCGGTGCTGACGGTTCGGAAGTGAACAGCTTCACATTAACGGTCAAGCAGGCTTCCAGTACCAACAAAGAGGAAAACAAATAATGAATGCCTCTGAGTTGAAGAATATGGATTTGCGGGAGCTGGTTGATCAAATCAACTCCCTGGACTTTGAGAATGTGGGTGGCTGGCCTGCGCCGGTCAAGGCTGTTGCCGCTGTGCTGGTCTTGTTGCTTGTGCTTGGGCTGGGTTACTTCCTTGCAATCAGTGACATGAATGTGGAGCTGGAACGCCAGCGGGCTGAAGAAGAGACGCTTTTGACGGCGTTCGAGAAAAAGGCCTTTGAGGCACACAATCTGGATCAGTACCGCAAACAGTTGGCCGAAATGGAGCAGACCTTCGGGGCGTTGTTGAAGCAGTTGCCGAAAGATACAGAGGTGCCCGGGCTTCTGGAGGATATCACTCATACGGGTTTGGGGAGTGGTCTGGAATTCGAAGAAATCGCGCTGAAGAATGAGGCAGAGAAAGAGTTCTATGTGGAACTCCCCATTCAGATCAAGGCCATTGGTGACTATCATAGCTTTGGATCGTTTGTGTCTGGTGTGGCAGCGCTTCCTCGTATTGTCACTCTGCACGATTACACGGTATCTCGCCCTGAAGGGAGCAAAAACAACCTCGCGGCATTGGGGTTGTTGTATCTGGATATCACAGCTAAAACCTATCGCTATTCCAGCAAGGATGACGCGAAGTCCGGAAAATCGGGCAAGGGTAAGAAAAGGTAAGGGGGCATGATGAAAAAAATAATGCTATTTCCCGTTGTGCTTCTGACTTTTCTCTCTATGGGGGGGTGTAGTTCGGGGGCGAATCTCGGTGAGCTGGATGCGCGGCTGGAAGAAATCAAGGCCCGTCCTCGCGGGCGTATCGAGCCGCCGCCGGAGTTCAAGCCTGTGGCCTCCTATGCTTATTCTGCGCATCAGTTGCGTTCGCCGTTTAGTCCGCCTGTGGATCAAAAGCTGATTGCCGTGCCGGATGGGCGCAAGGTGGAGCCTGATCTGGGGCGGCCGAAGGAATATCTGGAACGATTCTCACTGGATGCGTTGAAAATGGTGGGCACCATCGCGCGTCCGGGTGAGCCGTTGCAGGCGCTGATTGCCGATCCTTCCGGGGCGGTGACGCGGGTGCGGCCAGGTAGTCATATGGGGAAAAATTTCGGGCGGGTCAGGGATGTGTCCGAAGCAAAAGTCAGTCTTGTCGAGGTCGTTCCGGATGGTCGTGACGGCTGGGTAGAGCGTGCCAGTAACGTTTCAATCACCGAATAACAGTCGCTGGGGATCCAGTTATGAAAACTACAAAGATGAAGAAAAATATAAGCGCTTCCCGGCGTCTGGTGGGGGTGGCCCTGGTTGGCATGCTGGGGGGCCTCAGCACCATTGCCGATGCTTCGACCCTGAAGTCGATTGAGGCGAATTCATTGTCCGGGGACTCCATGGAGGTGCGCCTCAAGTTCGAAGGCGGAGTGCCAGAGTCCAAAGGCTATAGCATTGAGCAGCCCGCCAGGATCGCTCTGGATCTGCTGGGTGCTGACACCGATGTTGCCGGCAAACGACAGAATCTAGGCACCGGTAATGCCCGCAGTGTCACCATTGTTGAAGCGAAAGATCGAACCCGATTGATCTTCAATCTGGATTCTCTTACTGCTTACACCACCAGTGTTGACGGTGATTCGCTGGTTGTCATGCTGGGCGGAGAGAAAACCACGGCGACAGAGACATCTGTGGCATCTGGCGAGTCGGCGGTGAACGGAGTGGATTTTCGACGTGGCGATGAAGGCGAGGGCCGGGTCATTGTCAATCTTTCCAAGGCGTCTATTCCTGTGGATGTCCAGGAAGAGGGGGGGCGTATCGTTGCCAGGTTTGTAGGCGCTGGTGTGCCTGACGAACTGATTCGCAAGCTTGATGTCACTGACTTCGCGACCCCGGTAAAAATGGTCGATGTCAAGGTCGCAGATGGCAGCACGATCATCGAAATTGAGCCCACCGGAGTGTGGGAATATCTGGCCTACCAAGCCGATAACCAGTTCAGTATTAATGTGAAGCCGGTTACGCGAGCAGAAGTAGAGCGCAAAAAGAAGGATGCTTTTGAGTACACCGGTGAGAAGCTATCCCTTAATTTTCAGGATATCGAGGTTCGCTCTGTCTTGCAGTTGATCGCTGATTTCACCGGCTTGAATCTGGTGGCGTCGGATACGGTTGATGGTCGCATTACTCTGCGTCTTCAGAATGTACCCTGGGATCAGGCGCTGGAGCTGATTCTCAAGACCAAAGGGCTGGACAAGCGCCAGGTCGGCAATGTCTTGCTGGTGGCGCCGGCAGATGAGATCGCGGCACGTGAACAGCTGGAGCTCGAAAGCCAGAAAAAAATCGAAGCGCTGGCTCCTCTTCGTACCCAGTACATCAATATCAACTATGCCAATGCCGGTGAGCTCAAAAACCTGATCAGTAATGCTGGCGGGAAAGGAGATGCACTGGTTTCCGAGCGTGGTTCTGTCGTGGTCGATCAGCGCACCAATACACTGATCGTTCAGGATACTGCGGCCAAGCTGCAGGACATTCGCGAGTTGATTGAGCAGCTGGATGTTCCGGTGCAGCAGGTGCTGATTGAGGCGCGTGTTGTTGTGGCCACCAACGATATTTCCGACGAATTTGGTGTGCGTTGGGGTGGGCTGGGCTTTGATGGCGAAAGCATGCTGCAGGACAAGCGCACCTATGGCTTTTCGGGGCGTTTGCAGTCTATCCGCAACCTGCACCAGACCAACGTTGATGCGACCATTGCGGGTGGTAACACGCCGCTGGACCCTGATGACGTGGATTTCGGCCCCGATGACTTCGAATTTGAGGAAATCGAGAATGGCGATGACCTGATTGTGGATCTGGGTGTGGACTCAGCCGATGCTTCCCGCTTTGCGGTGGGCTTCACATCGCTGGCTTCCGGCCTGATCGAGCTGGAACTGTCTGCCCTGGAAGCGGAAGGCCATGGTGAGCTGGTGGCAACGCCCAAGGTACTGACCGCAGACCAGCAGCCTGCCGTGATTGCGTCGGGCCAGCAGGTGCCTTTCGAGACAGCGACCAATGCGGGTGCGACAGCGATCGACTTTGTCGAGGCCGAATTGCGGCTGGAAGTGACTCCGCATATTACTCCCGATGGCAATATCATCATGGCATTGAAGGTGAATAATGACTCTTTCAGCTCTGATGGCTCTGCAGCCATTGATACCAACCGGGTGGAAACCTCGGTGCTGGTAAATGATGGCGAAACCGTAGTGCTTGGTGGTATCTTCCAGCAGGAAAAGATCAACGCGGTTACCAAGACTCCCTTTCTGGGTGATTTGCCGTGGATCGGAAACCTGTTCAAGAAGACCGTCAAGCGTGATAGCAAGCAGGAATTGCTGATCTTCATTACGCCACGCTTGATGAAGGATGCGTTGGCGACTCGGTGATAGAAACAAGTAACCCTTCCTTGATACTGGTCGGACCCATGGGTGCAGGTAAAAGCACCCTGGGCCGACACCTTTCCCAGATTCTGGATTACCCTTTCTACGACTCTGACCGGGTCATCGAAGAAAAGACCGGTGCTGATATTCCCTGGATTTTTGATATGGAAGGGGAGACCGGCTTTCGTCGTCGCGAGCATGAGGTTATCGAAGAGCTGACGGCGCTTGATGGTATTGTGCTGGCAACCGGTGGCGGTGTGGTGGTGACGCCGGAGAATCGGACGCTGCTGCATGATCGCGGCTGTGTCGTTTACCTGTGGACCCCGGTAGAGGTGCAACTGTCCCGTACCCGCAATGACCGCAATCGTCCGCTGCTGCAGACGGCGGATCCTCAGGCCCGTCTTGAAGCCCTGTTCGCAGAGCGAGATCCGCTTTATCGCGAAGTGGCCCATCATGTGGTGTCCACGGCATCGGGTAATCTCAAAAAAGTGGCGGATGACGTGTTGGCTTGTTTGGCCTCCCATCGGCAAGGATAATACCCGCAAGCCAGCAGGCGGCTCTCGCCTGGCTGGGTCGATAATTCAAATTGCGGAGAGATGATGCGCACACTTCAGGTGGCTCTTGCCGAGCGCAGTTACCCCATTCACATCGGTGAAGGGTTGCTCGACAGCTTTCCGCTGGCGGAGCAGGTCAGTGGCAATCAGGTGATGATTGTCACCAATGAAACCGTAGGCCCTCTCTATCTCGATAAACTGACCCGCCAGTTTGACGGTATTCAGTGTGACACCCTGATTCTCCCTGACGGAGAGAAGTACAAGACCCTTGAAACCCTGGAAACCATCTTCGATGCGCTAATGAGCAAGCGTCACTCGCGCACCACGACCCTTATTGCGCTGGGCGGTGGGGTGATCGGGGATATGGTGGGTTTTGCGGCCGCCTGCTATCAGCGTGGGGTGGATTTTATTCAGGTGCCCACGACACTGCTGGCCCAGGTGGACTCCTCGGTTGGAGGAAAGACCGCGGTCAATCATCCCTGTGGCAAAAATATGATTGGCGCCTTCTATCAGCCTCGGCTCGTGCTGATTGATACCCGGGTGCTTGATACGTTACCTGCCCGTGAACTGGCAGCAGGTTATGCCGAAGTGGTCAAGTATGGGCTGATTCGTGATCCTGACTTTTACCACTGGCTGGAAACCAACAACGACAAGTTGTTGTCCAGAGAGGCAAGCCTGCTTGCAGAAGCCATCTATCGAAGCTGTGAAAACAAGGCGCAGGTAGTAGTGGATGACGAGACCGAACAGGGTAATCGCGCGTTGCTCAATCTGGGTCATACCTTTGGTCATGCCATGGAAACAGCAACGGGCTACACCCGCTGGCTACATGGTGAGGCTGTGGCCATGGGAATGATCATGGCAGTGCGAATGTCCTGCGAGCTTGGCTGGCTCGACCCGGATCTGGAGTCGGCTTTGACGGCACTGCTGGCCCGCTGGGAGTTGCCGGTGTCAGTGCCCGAAGGCATGACACCGGATCAGTTTCTCGATTTGATGTCCATGGATAAGAAGGTGCACAACGGGCAGCTTCGCCTGGTGTTGCTCAAAGCGCTGGGGCAGGCTGTGGTCACGGCAGATTATGACAAGGGTGCGCTGGATCGGACCCTGGAGGCGTTTTGTGGAGTTTGATGACGATCGTTTTTTCAGTGGTGCCTCCCGCGGCGATTATCTGGATGCGCTAACGGCCCATGCCGGACTGGGGTCTGTGGTGGTGCTGGATGGCGAGGCGGGTAGTGGAGTTTCTACCTTGCTGGGTCAGGCTGTCATGGCGCTGCTTGATGATCTGGAAGTGGTGCGCATTGATGGCAGTGATGAGCATGACGGTAATGTTGTCGTGGATGCCCTGCTGCGCCATTTTGATATTGACCGTGCAGCATTACCGGAAACCCTGCGGCGCACCCTGGTGGATGGGCGCATCGTGGTAGTGGTGGATAACAGTGAGCAGCTGTCTGCCGAGGCGCTGTCTACCATGGCCTCACTGAAGCAAAAGCTGGCGGGTCGTCTGGGGTATTTCTTTGGCGGTTTGCCTGGCGTGGTGGAACAGGTCAGAGCGGCTGGATTGGGAATTGATGATGTACTTACGTTGCCGGTGCTGGCGGCGGAAGATGTGCAGGATCTCGCCTGGTTTGTGTTGGGGCTCGAGCTGGACGATGCCGAGTCGGAGGCGCAGTGCCAGCAGGCGGCGGGCAATCTGGGGGCGCTGCTCGAGGCGCTTTCCACTAGGTCCGCTCCGGGGTCAGGAGTGCTTGCCGGTGATGACGATATGCGCTTTGCCGCTCATGATGCCGGCGATGAGTTTGATGAATCTGCAGTCGATGAGGATGCAGATGAAGATGAGTATGACGCAGAAGATGAGGCTGTGCGGGCGGTGAAAGCGCCGCCGCCCTGGCGCCATATTGCTGCGGTGGCAGGCTTGCTGGTTGTGGTAGTGCTGTTGTGGGTTGCCTTGTCTTCAGGCCCTGAACAGGAGGACGCCACCCGAGCCATTGCGCTGCCTGTGCCGGCAGCTTCCGAGGTTGAGGAAGAAGTGCCTGAGGGCGATGGTGAGGTCCAGCCGCTTGCACCGACCATGAAGCCTGTGGCCCGATTGGAAGACCTGCAAAATCCGGCGCCGGAAGCCCGCGATGAAGGAGACGTTATCCTTGAGCCGGTGGCTGATCCGGTCATGCAGTCTGATCCGCCGCCAAAAGATACCGTCATGACCCTGCCGGAAGAGCCAGAGGTTCCTGTTCAGCAAGAGCCTGCGGTAACCGAGCCGGAAGAGCAGGCTGCCCGGGAGCCTGCGCCGCTTGTGGATGCGCAAGGCTATCGCCATGCGGGCTGGTTGGCCACGGTGGATGACGATCGCTGGTTCCTGCAAATCACCGCCACCGGCCAGCAGGAGGGCGCCAGAAGGGTGCTGGATCAGGTGGCCCGAAAAGGGGCCTACTACGAGGCTCAGCGCAATGGTAAAGTGGTCTGGTTGGTACTTTCCGGGGATTATTCCAGCCGTCAGGCTGCTCTGGATGCCAAGTCTTCTCTTCCTGCAAAGTTGCAGCAGGCCGGGCCTTTTCCCCGCAAGATGGGCGACATTCGCAGCGAACTTTAGGATGTTCGCTGCCGCCCAGGCAGGCCAGAATAAGGGTTGGGCGCGTGTTCAATTTGTCGCCCAACCCTGCAATGTGTAGAATGCATATCCCTTTTTTGCCGTCACCTCTAGTCTGACGCCATTTGCCTTCTGTAAGTCTCTGAATTTCAAGAGGAAAAGGTTTTGATGCAGCAGAACTCAACGCTGGTGCGGGGGCTCACTGAGCCCGGAGAATTCCGGGACAACTGTGGATTTGGTCTGATTGCCCATATGGAGGGCAATGCCAGCCACGAGCTTTTGCAAACCGCCATTGAAGCACTGACATGTATGACTCACCGGGGCGGCATTAATGCCGACGGAAAAACCGGTGATGGCTGCGGTCTGTTGCTCAAGAAACCCGACTCTTTCTTCCGCAAGGTTGCGCAAGAACAGTCCATTACTTTGCCTGACAACTACGGCGTGGGGATGGTCTTTACTCATCCTGACAGCGCTGAAGCGGACAAGCAGAAAGCCGCTATCGATGCGGCCCTGGCCGCCCAGGATGTGCAGGTGCTGGGCTGGCGTGAAGTTCCCACGGACGACGCCTGTCTCGGTGAATTGGCGCGTGCCTCTCTGCCGGGATTCTGGCAGGTGCTGGTGGCCGCCGATGGCAACACCGAGCAGGAACTGAACCGTCGTTTGTTCTTTGCCCGCCGCCATGCGGAGAAGGCCATCGAAAGCGACGGCTACTTCTACGTCTGTTCCCTGTCTGCTTCGGTGATCTCCTACAAAGGTCTGATGATGCCGGTGGATCTACCGACATTCTTCCCGGACTTGGGTGACGAAGCCATGGAAACCGCTATCGTGGTGTTCCATCAGCGCTTCTCCACCAATACCTTGCCGCAGTGGCCGCTGGCCCAGCCGTTCCGGTACCTTGCGCACAATGGTGAGATCAACACCGTGCAGGGTAACCGTAACTGGGCGCTGGCACGGGAAAGCAAGTTCGCCAATGAACTGCTGCCCGGCCTGGAAGAGTTGAGCCCGCTGGTCAACCGTACCGGTTCCGACTCCTCCAGCATGGATAACATGCTGGAAATCCTGTTGTCCGGCGGCATGGATCTGTTCCGCGCCGTGCGCATGATGATCCCGCCTGCCTGGCAGAACGTGGACACCATGGACGCAGACCTGCGTGCTTTTTACGAATATAACTCCATGCACATGGAGCCTTGGGATGGACCTGCCGGCCTGGTAATGACCGATGGCCGTTATGCGGTATGTATGCTCGACCGTAACGGTCTGCGTCCGGCGCGCTGGGTTGTCACCAAGAACGGTTTCATCACTCTGGCCTCCGAGATCGGCGTCTACGGCTACAAGCCGGAAGACGTGGTTGCCAAGGGCCGGGTCGGACCGGGCCAGATTCTGGCTGTGGATACCGAAACCGGTGAAGTGCTGCACACCAGGGATATCGATAATCGTCTGAAAGTACGCCATCCCTACCGGGACTGGCTGAAGAGCAATGCCCTGCGTATCGAAGCGGATTACGACCATGAAGTAGGTCGTACCGATGAAGTGGATCCGCAGGACCTGCTCAGCTACCAGAAATTCTTCCAGATCAGCTTTGAAGAGCGTGATCAGGTGCTGCGTCCGCTGGCGGAATCCGGCCAGGAAGCTACCGGTTCCATGGGGGATGATACGCCCATGGCGGTGCTGTCCCGTCGTGAGCGCCAGCTGTCCGATTATTTCCGGCAGCAATTTGCCCAGGTAACCAATCCGCCCATCGACCCGCTCCGTGAAGCGATCGTCATGAGCCTGGAAACCTGTGTGGGTGCCGAGCGTAACGTATTCGAGGAAACCGCTGATCATGCGGATCGCGCCATCCTGTCCACCCCGGTGCTGTCCCACTCCAAGTTTACCAACCTGCTGAACATCGACCGCCCAGGCTATGATGTGGCCAAGCTCAGCCTGCACTACGATCCGCAGGTGGGTCTGAAGCAGGCGGTGCTGGATGTCTGTGACGCTGCTGCAAAGGCAGTGCGGGACGGGAAGGTGGTGCTGGTGCTGACCGACCACGGGATCAGCCAGGATACTCTTACCATTCCGGCGTTGATGGCCACCGGTGCTGTGCACCACTCACTGACCGAAGTGGGCCTGCGCTCCGATGCCAACATCATCGTGGAAACCGCTACTGCCCGTGACTCCCATCACTTCGCCGTGCTGTTCGGGTTTGGTGCCACGGCGGTTTATCCGTACCTGGCCTACGATGTAATCGCCGACATGGTGCGCTCCGGTGAGCTGCTGGGCGATGCGGTGGAATTGCAGAAGAACTTCCGCAAGGGCATCAACAAGGGCTTGATGAAGATCCTTTCCAAGATGGGGATCTCCACCATCACCTCCTACCGTGGTGCCCAGCTGTTTGAGGCTGTCGGTATCGACAGTGAAGTGGTCGACCTGTGTTTCCGGGGTGTGGCAAGCCGCATCCAGGGGGCGGGCTTCGTGGATTTCGAAGCCGATCAGCTGAATCTGGCCAAGGATGCCTGGAAGCAGCGCAAGCCGATTGATGCGGGCGGCATTCTCAAGTTTATCCACGGCAAGGAATACCACGCCTTTAACCCGGACGTGATCCATGCCCTGCATCGTGCTACCCAGGACAACGACTACGACGCGTACCGCGAGTATGCCGAGCTGGTCAACAAGCGTCCGGTGGCCACCCTGCGTGACCTGTTTGCCCTGCGCGATGACGTGGATGGCATCAGCGTAGACGACGTGGAGCCGCTGCAGAACATCCTGCTGCGCTTTGACTCCGCGGGCATGTCACTGGGCGCATTGAGCCCGGAAGCCCACGAAGCCATCGCCACCGCTATGAACCGTATTGGTGGCCGTTCCAACTCTGGTGAGGGCGGTGAAGACCCGGCCCGTTACGGCACCGAGCGCGTCTCCAAGATCAAGCAGATTGCCTCCGGCCGTTTCGGTGTGACCCCGCATTATCTGGTCAACGCCGAAGTGCTGCAGATCAAGGTGGCCCAGGGCGCCAAGCCCGGTGAAGGTGGTCAGCTGCCTGGCGGCAAGGTGAACAGCCTGATTGCCCGGCTGCGTCACTCCGTGCCCGGTGTGACCCTGATTTCACCGCCGCCGCACCACGACATCTACTCCATTGAGGATCTGGCCCAGCTGATCTTTGACCTCAAGCAGGTCAACCCGGATGCCCAGGTGTCCGTGAAGCTGGTGTCCGAGCCTGGTGTGGGTACCGTGGCTTCAGGTGTGGCCAAGGCCTATGCCGACCTGATCACCATTTCCGGTTACGACGGCGGTACCGCGGCCAGCCCGTTGACCTCCATCCGCTATGCCGGCTCTCCCTGGGAGCTGGGTCTGGCGGAAGCCCATCAGGCGCTGCGTGGCAACGACCTGCGTGACAAGATCCGTCTGCAGACCGATGGCGGTCTGAAGACCGGTCTGGATGTGGTCAAGGCGGCCATCCTGGGTGCCGAGTCCTTCGGTTTCGGTACTGTGCCGATGATCGTCTTGGGCTGTAAGTACCTGCGTATCTGTCACCTGAACAACTGCGCCACCGGCGTGGCTACCCAGCGTGAAGATCTGCGCAAGGAACACTTTATCGGTGGTCCGGAATTGCTGATCAACTACTTCACCTTTGTGGCTCAGGAAGTGCGTGAGTTGCTTGCCCTGCTGGGCGTTAAGAGTATCCCTGATCTGATCGGTCGTACCGATCTGCTCAAGGTGCTGGAAGGTGAGACTGCGCGTCAGGGCAAGCTGGATCTTACTCCGATCCTGCGCAATGACCTGGTACCGGCGGACAAGCCGACCCATTGCCAGGTTGAGCGAAACGAGCCGTTCGACAAGGCGGTACTTAGCCAGAAAATGGCTGAGGACATGAAGGTAGCCATCGACAACAAGTCCGGAGGCTCTTTCAACTACGAAATTACCAACTGTGACCGCTCTATCGGTGCCCGCGTCTCTGGTGAAATTGCCAAGCAATACGGCAACCTGGGTATGGAAAGCGCGCCCATCAAGGTTCGCTTCACCGGTACGGCCGGGCAGAGCTTCGGTGTGTTCAACGCCGGTGGCCTGCACATGTATATCGAAGGTGATGCCAACGATTACGTGGGCAAGGGAATGGCCGGTGGCAAGCTGGTGATCCGTCCGCCCCAGGGTAGCCCGTTCAAGAGCCAGGAAACGGCCATCATTGGCAACACCTGTCTGTACGGCGCCACCGGCGGCAAGCTGTTTGCCGCAGGCACTGCCGGCGAGCGTTTCGGGGTGCGTAACTCCGGTGCTCACGCGGTGGTGGAAGGTGCGGGGGATCACTGCTGTGAATACATGACTGGCGGCTGTATTACCGTGCTGGGTCAGACCGGGCATAACTTCGGTGCAGGCATGACCGGTGGCTTCGCCTTTGTGCTGGATGAAGACAACGACTTCTTCGACCGCATCAACCCGGAACTGATCGAATTGCATCGCATCAGCTCCGAAGCTACCGAGTCTCATCGCAGCCACCTGCGTGGCGTGATCAGCGAATACGTTACAGAGACCGGCAGCGAATGGGGCCAGTACATTCTGGATAACTTTGATGCCATGAGCCGCAAGTTCTGGCTGGTGAAGCCCAAGGCCGCGAGCCTGGACAGCCTGCTGAACACCACGCGTGCCAATCCGGCATAAAAGAGGTTGGAGAGAACATGGCTGAGCGTTTGAACAACAATTTCCAGTTTCTCGATGTGCCCCGGCACGATCCGAAGAAAAAGGACATTGAAGACCGCAAGCACAAGTACGAGGAAATCTACTACCCGTTCGAAACCCGGGAGGTGGAGCACCAGGCGCACCGCTGTCTGCATTGCGGAAACCCGTATTGCGAGTGGAAGTGTCCGGTACACAACTACATTCCCAACTGGCTGAAGCTGATCAGTGAAGGGAACCTGATGGAAGCGGTGGAGTTGAGTCATCAGACCAACTCCCTGCCGGAAGTCTGTGGTCGTGTGTGCCCGCAGGATCGCCTCTGTGAAGGGGCCTGTACCCTGAACGACGGTTTTGGTGCGGTAACCATCGGTGCTACCGAGAAATACATTACCGATACCGCCCTGGCCATGGGCTGGCGCCCGGATATGTCAAAGGTGGTATGGACCGACAAGAAAGTGGCCGTAATCGGTGCCGGTCCGGCCGGTATCGGCTGTGCCGACGTGCTGGTGCGCAATGGCGTGAAGCCGGTGGTATTCGATCGCTATGAGGAAATCGGTGGTCTGCTGACCTTTGGTATTCCCGAGTTCAAGCTGGAAAAGCCTGTCATGGCCAAGCGTCGTGAAGTGTTTGAAGGCATGGGCGTGGAATTCCGGCTGGGCGTGGAAGTGGGCAAGGACGTCACCATTGATGAACTGCTGAGCGAGTATGATGCGGTCTTCATGGGCATGGGTACCTATACTTACATGAAAGGCGGTTTCCCCGGTGAGGATCTCGATGGCGTGTTCGAAGCGCTGCCGTTCCTGATTTCCAATGCCAACCGCAATCTTGGCTTTGAAAAAGACGAAGCGGACTTCATCGACATGGCCGGCAAGCGTGTGGTTGTGCTCGGTGGTGGTGACACCGCCATGGACTGTAACCGTACTTCCATCCGTCAGGGTGCCGAGTCCGTTAGCTGTGCCTATCGTCGTGATGAAGAAAACATGCCAGGTTCGCGCAAGGAAGTGGCCAATGCCAAGGAAGAGGGGGTTCAGTTCCTCTTCAACCGCCAGCCCATTGAAGTGGTCGGTGAGAATGGCAAGGTGGTAGGCGTGAAGGTTGTTGAAACCAAGCTCGGCGAACCGGATAACAACGGTCGCCGTCGCCCTGAGCCGATTCCGGGCAGTGAAGAAATTCTGCCGGCGGATGCGGTCATCATCGCCTTTGGTTTCCGCCCCAGCCCGGCGGACTGGTTCGCCGAGAAGAGCGTGGCCACGGATGACTCCGGCCGCGTAACGGCTGCTGAAAAGCAGGAGTTCCCGTTCCAGACCAGCAACGAGAAAATCTTTGCCGGTGGCGACATGGTGCGTGGTTCAGACCTGGTGGTAACCGCCATCTGGGAAGGTCGCGAAGCCGCCAAGGGGATTCTGGATTACCTGGACGTATAAGTCCGGTCGGACGTCGGAACTGATGTCTGACGTCGGATGCAAAAGGCCCGCATTGCGGGCCTTTTTGTTATGCGCACAGAGCCGGGAATAAGGTAAAGTGCTGAATTCTGTAATTTGTTTCAGGGCGTCCGGCGTCAGACGTCCGACGTCAGACTGATAGGACCAACAATGACTTTCGCTCCTCTCCAGAACGACCTGTTTCTCCGCGCCCTTAATCGCGAATCCGTCGAACGCACGCCCATTTGGATGATGCGACAGGCCGGGCGTTATCTGCCGGAATACCGGGCCAGCCGTGAGCATGCGGGATCGTTCATGGATCTTTGCAAGAATGCAGATCTGGCCTGCGAGGTGACGTTGCAGCCGCTGGAGCGCTACCCGCTGGATGCGGCCATTCTGTTCTCCGATATTCTCACGATTCCTGATGCCATGGGGCTGGGGTTGTATTTCGAGACCGGTGAAGGTCCCAAATTCAAGAAGGTGGTGCGTACCGAGGCGGATGTGGCGGCCCTGCCGATCCCCGACCCCGAGACCGACCTGGGCTATGTGATGAATGCCGTCAGCACTATCCGTGGTGCCCTGAATGGCCGTGTGCCATTGATCGGCTTTTCGGGCAGTCCCTGGACCCTGGCCACTTATATGGTTGAGGGCGGCTCCAGCAAGGACTTCCGTCATCTCAAGGGCATGGTTTACAGCCAGCCGGAACTGGCCCACGCCATGCTGGACAAGCTGGCGCAGTCGGTGACGTCCTATCTGAATGCCCAGATTCGTGCCGGGGCCCAGGCTGTCCAGATTTTTGATACCTGGGGTGGGGCGCTGTCCGCCGAGGCGTATCAGCAGTTCTCACTGAAGTACATGAAGCAGATTGTGGATGGCCTGATTCGCGATCACGATGGCCGCAAGGTGCCGGTCATCCTGTTCACCAAGAACGGCGGACTGTGGCTGGAATCCATGGCGGAGACCGGCTGTGATGCCCTGGGGCTGGACTGGACCATCAATATCGGCGAAGCCCGTCGCCGTGTCGGGCACAAGGTTGCGTTGCAGGGCAATATGGACCCTGCGGTACTCTATGCCTCACCGGATGCCATCCGAGCAGAAGTGAAACGTATCCTGGACGATTTCGGGGATCACCCGGGGCATATCTTCAATCTGGGGCACGGGATTACACCGCAGGTGGACCCGGAACATGCCCGGGTATTTATCGAAGCGGTACACGAGTTCGGTACCAAATAGAAAAGGGGGCGGCTGAGCGGATCCGGTCTGCTGATGTCAGACACGTCCCGGCCAATGAGGGAGGACGTTTTATGCGGGCAAAGTCTGTAGTGGTATGGGGCGCGTTATTGCTGCTCTCAGTCAGTAGCAACATGGTCTCTGCGAATCCGTATCCGGAATCATCCTGCGAACACCTGATCCACCAGAAAGTCCGGGAGAGCAGAGGGCCGAATTTGAGTGACAGTGACCGGGCTGAACTGATCATCGACGTGAACCTGGATGCGTTGGTGCACAACTTTGGTCGGAGAAAGGTGGGGGTATGCCGCGAAACCCTGGCGGCGGATTATGCCCAGGCGGAGCCTTGTATAAAGCATTATGCAGCGGTCTTCGATGAGAACGTTTCCTCCGACTTTGAGGCATTCAGGGAAAAGTACCAATCTGAAATGCAGCGCAAATACCCAAGCAGCAGGGCTCGGGAGATGTGCATGAACGAGATGAGATCCAGGCATTCAGTCGCCGGTGCTTTCGGACTTTAAAAAGTCAGGGGCGACCCTGCTCCTGGGGCTGGGGCCATGATGAATCATAATGGGGGCGTGATGAGGATAGTGGTTGTAGTGCTGTTGCTGGGGTGGTCGCTACCTGCGCTTTCCATGTCTTTGGCGCTGGCAAAGGTGGAGCGCGCCGAGGACGGGGAGACTGAGCGCCAGGTCTGTGATCGTGCGTTGACAAAGATGACCGAAGAGCTGCATGTCAGTCTGCTCAGTGTGATCTCCGCCACCGATGCCTATGAGCAGCGTCGCCTGGCTTATAAGGATCAGGGGCTGGAGCAGGCTGTACTGGATGATGCCTACCGGAGTCAGTTGTTCGCAGAAAAGCCCGATGTGCAGGGGCGCCGGTGGACAGGCTCCCGTTGCTCGGTACGGGCACGCTATGACGCTGATATTGATGCTCTGGCGCTGCGAGTTCCCATGCCTGCCGGCAATCCGGCGCCGGTTGCTGAATCCGATAACCCGCCGCCACCAGGGGTTGACCCGAAGACCTGGGAACTGTTCAGCAGCAGTCGTGACCGTGCAGAACTTTCACAGGTTTTCGGTACGGTTGCTGCGCTGCGGATGCGTATTGTCGAATATTACGCCATGACCGGTGATTGGCCGGAGGACCTTTCCAGTATTGGGGTGGCACCGGAGCAGGTGGTGGGTGAGCGAATCAAGCGTGCTTACCTGCTACAGGATGGGCTGTTGAAACTGGAACTGGCTGGCCGGCTGGAGGGCCATTCCCTGAGTACCTGGCCTATGGATGCCGGTAGCGTGCGAGGGGTGGAATGGCAATGTACAACCACGGTAAATATGGGGCCGAACAGTTTCTGTGAGCAAGTGGAATAATTCGCTACGAGCTACGAGCTACGAGCTACGAAAAGCGAAAAGCGAAAAGCGAAAAGCGAAAAGCGAAAAGAGGCCGCGCCCGGGGATTGGGTGCGGCCTCTTTCGGTTGAGTCGATTGCGTCATCATCCGCGTTGTTGCGTCGCTTTACGCGCCAATCTTGCGCATCTGGTAGACGTTGTGCGAGATGGCAACCACCTCGCCATTGGCGTCTTTCAATTCCACATCCCACTCGAAATCGCACTTGCCCACTTCTTCCGTGGTGCTTTCGATGCGCTGAATTTCTTCTTCGCTCAGGGTGACTTCCACAGTCACGTCAGTGGTGGCCGGGCGGCGGAAGCGGATCGACATGTCCTTGACGATGGGATAGAACTTCTTGGTGTCGAAAGAGGTGAGGTAGATGGTGCCACCGGGGAGTTCGGCGATGGTGTACAGCGCACCGGCGTACATGATCCCAACGTGGTTGATGTTGGGCTTGAACGGCATCAGCATCTTGCAGTAGCCACGGTCCACGTCCAGGGTCTGGACTTCGCAGCGCTCCACAAACGGGAAGGTCTTGTCGCTGGCAAGTTTGATCAGGTTCTTCTGTTCTTCGGTCAGGGCCATGTCAGTTCTCCTCAGTTATCGGGATGCTAACAAAGCCGTGGCCGGCTCCGTGAAGCCGTTTAGATCAGTTCCCTGGCGTAAACGGTCAGTCGGGGCCAAAGAGGGGCTTACTGGTCGAGCAGGGTGTCCGTCTTGGCGGCGCAAATAAAATCGTTACGGTGCAGGCCGTTGATCTTGTGGGTCCACCAGGTAACGGTCACCTTGCCGTATTCGGTGAGGATGGCTGGATGGTGTCCTTCGCGTTCGGCCAGTTGGCCAACCTGGTTGGTGAAAGCCAGGGCCTGTTCAAAATTGCGGAAGCTGAAGTGGCGCTGGAGTTTTTCCACGCCGTCTTCTTCCACCTGGATCCACTCGGGGATCTGAGGAAACAGCGATTCCTTTTCCTGTTCTGACACCTCGGGGGCGTCAGCCCGACAGGCCTCGCAGGGTTGGTTATTCAGCGTATTCATGACGATTACCCGTCTCGCACTGACAATGGGATAGCGCTTCCATTGTCAGTGATCCATGTCGAGTTGGCAATTTACTGGCTGGGCTCACACAGACGAACCGGGTCGCCATCGGTGCCGCCGGGGGCCATTTTCTTGAGAATGCGGCGCAGCTTTTCCAGGTCGGTGTCATCACGTACACGGCCTGGAATTTCCATGCCTTCGGCCAGATTCAGCAGTACCGCCTTCATCTTTTCGGGCATGAGTACCGGCTGGCGATGCTGCAAGACATAGATCAGGTCGCCACGCTTGAAGAGCAGGAATCCGTAGTAGTAGGTGCCACTTTCCGCGTCAATATCCTTTACCTGGGCGGCATCGATATTGATGCCTATGATGGCGAACAGGGCCTTGGGGTCAGCGTCCTCCAGGAATTCCCGGTAGGAGGCTTCGGCGCTGGTGATCATCGGTGCCTTGGCCACTACATCCCGCAGATAACTGTTCAGCGTCAGGTTGAGCAGGGTCAGGTCTGATGCAAAGCGTGGGGCTTCGATCATCGGGTGGTTCTGGACGTTAAGGTAATCGGCCCGGAACAGGCGTCCACTGCCATCCCAGAAAGTGGTCGAGCCACCGTTGCGGTCACAGCGCTCGTCCAGCACCACTTCGCCACGGAAAGTGTTGATGCTCAGATCGAGAATATAGGCCCCGGCGGGAGAGAAGTAGTAGTCCCCTTCACGTTCACCCTGTAACCCCTGGCAGCCTGCCAGCAGTGAGAGCATGAATGTCATGAAGAGCAACGCGGCTGTTTTGGTTATTTTCATTATTCGCCCCGAATATAAAAAAGCTGCAAGACACCTTTTTGTTGCAGGCGGCAAGAACGGTGCCGGCTGGCCGAAAAAGGCGCTCGCTGATCATAGCATAATCCTGAAGGGATGCTGCCAGCCTTGCAGCCAACCGGATTAGAGCAGCGGCAGATTATCCAGTCGTATGACGGTCTTGCTGTCGGTGGCCCGGATGGCGCGGTTGTAGTGCCAGGTGGCTTTCTGGGGATTGTTGAAGACCCTCAGCGACACTTCACTGAGCGGGGTGTCGCAGGCCCGGATCTTTGCTGCGCCAGCGTTGAAGGCTTCCAGCAATTGCGCCTTCACTGTGTTTTGGCGTTCTGTTGCGCCGGCATCGCAGCTTTGCTGTGCACTGCTGAAGTAGTTGATGGAAGGGGAAATCAGCACGCTTTGCTTAAGCTGTCGCTTGCTGGCATCAATGACTTCCACGCACTGATGGGTCCAGAAGTAGTAACAGTCCTCTGCGCGTGCCAGTGAGGTACTGACCAGAATAAGCATGCCGACAAGCAGGCGGATCATGGCGTCGCCTCCCGTTGTGGGCGCCCGGGTTCCCACTGCAGGAAGATGTGATCGGCGATCAGATGATCAGGAATGCGGTGGCGAATATTCGCGTGAAGCTCGGGGAGCTTGCTCCAGTGCAGCCCCGGTAGCATGTGGTGAGCGGTGTGGTAGCCCAGATTCCAGGAGGGCAGATTGTAACGTTTCAGCTCAACATTACGGGAGGCGTGGAAATGGTCCTCAAATCCTGTGTCGGCATGTTGCCCGTAAGTATTGTCCAGCAGCAGAAACAGCATGGTGATCATTGGGATCACGAACAGGATCAGCGCATTGCGGGGGTCGTAGGTCAAAGCTGCCACAAGGGGTATGTTGGCAATTACTAACATTCTGAGAAAGCGTCGATAGAGCTGCCTGTGCTGCTGCCCGATACGGTGTATTTCCGGATAGATCATCAGGGTGTTGACCAGCACATAGCGCCAGCGTGGCATCAGGCTGCCATCGGGTTGCTGCCAGGGGGATGGGTCCTTTTGCGGGTCCAGATACAGTTTGTGGTGGCCGATATTGTGATGCAGGGTCCAGCTGAACGGACTGGTGCCGGTCTGCAGGTAAAGGATGCATTCAAACAGCCGATTGAGGGGGCGCTTGCGAAAGGTATTCACATGATGATGGTTGTGGCAGATGGCGCCACAGGACACCTGAACCGGTAGCAACGCCAGCATGGCTAGCCAGGTGGTCAGGCCTTCACTGAAGAAGAACAGTGCAAGTTGAATTGAAAACACCGCCAACACCAGGGCAACAGCGGCACGATCAGCCCTATAGCGTACTAACATCTCATCCACCCAGGTCAATGAATGACCCTGACTACGAATAAGAGATGAGTCTAATGGTTATCCTTCCGGGTGAATAAGACCACATTGACCAGCGCGGGTAGCGCGCTGGTCAATGGTTCGAGGTGGGGGATCAGACGCGGCTGAGCAGGTCCCTGGCAATGGCGATGATCTGCATCTCGTCAGTGCCGGCATAGATCTGCAGAATCTTGGCATCGCGCATGAGTTGCTCTACGCGGGATTCACGCATGTAGCCATAGCCGCCATGGATCTGCACCGCTTCTGTAGCCACCTCCATGGCCGTCTGGGCGGCGTACAGCTTCATGGCAGAGGCTTCCGCCAGTGTCATCTGCTTGCCTTCGGCGGTCATCTCGATATAGCGGAACACCATGTTCTGCAGATTGGTGCGCGCCACTTCCATTTTCGCGAGTTTAAGCTGGATCAGCTGGTTCTGGCCGATGGGGCGGCCAAACTGGCTGCGATCATTGGCGTACTGAACCGACAGTTCCATGGCCCGTTCCACCATGCCCAGGGCCATGGCGGCCACGCCGGCACGTTCCTGCATGAAGGTGCCTTTGGCGCCACTGCGCCCGTAACTGTCCTCGCTGCCACCCAGCAGGCGGTCTGCGCCCACTTTCACGTCGCTGAGAAACAGCTCGCCGGTGGGGGAGGAGCCAATGCCCATCTTCTTGAAGGGTTTGGATTGCTCGAGGCCTTCCATGCCGCTGTCGAGGATGAAGGAAACAATCTTGCGCTGCTCCGGGGCGACGCCTTCCTCATCAAGTTTGCAGATCAGGATGATGGTGTCGGCGAAGGGGCCGTTGGTGATCCAGGTCTTGCTGCCGTTGATGATATAGCCGCCATTGCCGTCGCGGCGTGCCAGGGTTTTCATCTGGCCAAAGGCATCGGAGCCGGCGTTGGGTTCGGAGATCGCCCAGGCACCCACCTTTTCAAGGGTGAGCAGAGGCAGGGCCCAGCGTTCTTTCTGCTCGATGGTGCCCTTGCTCATGATGGCGCCGCCGGCCAGTCCCATGGACACCCCCATGGCGGTTACCAGTCCCTGGGCATGGCGGCAGATCTCGATGATGGGAATCATGCGCATGGCCGCTTCCTCGCCGGCCATGGCGGAGGGGCCATCCTTTTTCTTTTCTTCCACGGTCTCGCCAGCTGCGATGGCTTTTTCCCGGGCCAGCTGTTTTTCAAAGTTTTGCTGGGCCATCACATCCATGCCAAACGTCTTGATCAGCTTGCGCAGAATGTCGTACGGAGGAACGCCGTTGTACTCGATATCATCCAGTTGCGGTACTACTTCCTTTTCTACGAAGTCGCGCACCATCTTCTGGATCATCTGTTGCTGTTCTGACCACTGAATCATGGGGTTGTCCTGTTAATTTTGGATTGGATCAACAGTAACAACATCCTTCCGGCTCCCGCATTGATCATAACGGACGGAATCATTGACGTTCGAGATCAATGGGCGACAAGTCGGACGTCAGAAGTTGGAGGTCTGACGCCACTGGGCTGGCGCGATGTTACAGGGCGGTGATACAGGGGAAGGGGTCGAAGCGGACGCGCATGACCAGTGCATCGGGGCCTTCACTGCAGGCCGCGGCTTCGATGTCGTCGGGGCGCAGGCGCGGGTGGCTGCCATTGAAAAACTTCTCTGCGGCACTGGCATTTAGGGTGCGCGCCCGGGCTGCCTCATAGGTGATGCCATCTCCGCCCAGCAAATGGCGAATATACTCGGCACAGGCCACATCCTCGTCCCCGGTGGGGTGTGACGCCACCAATACCACGGTGGGTGGGTTCAGCTTGCGCAAGTAGTTGGCGGTGGCTTCGGCGTTGACCAGTCCCGCCACCAATACCTCGCGGCTGTCCTTCGCCCTCAGGGTGGCGGCAACCCCGTTGGTGGTGCGCAGGATCATCTCCCGGTCCGTCAGATCCGCATGATCCATTTCCCAGGGGGAATTGCCGAAGTCGAAGCCCTTGATGGGCAGGGCGTCCACTTCCCCCGCGAGCAGGGCCTCGGGCAAGTGTTCATCGCGCAGGGCAAAGGCCTGCTCGGCACTGGCCACTGGCCAGATGCAGCGCAGCCCCTTGCGAAAGGCATGGTGACTGGTGGTGAAGGCGCGGATCACGTCGATCACCACGGTGATGCCATGGAGGTTATGCGGCGGATTGTGCCCCTGGGCAATATGAATATCCATAAAACTCCTTGCGGGGCAGTCTTGAGGCCGTTTAAAACAGCAGGCCAATGCCCCAGGTGGCATTGTCGAAGATTTCTTCTTCGCTGTCCTGGTATTGCTCGGCGGCGATGGTAAAGGTGATGCGATCGCCCAGCGTCAGTCTGTCCTTGGGGGTATGTGTTCCGGACAGGAAGTCCATCACCGAGCGGAAATTGAAATCGGAGCGGAAGCGAATCAGATCACCATGGTTGCCGTAGCCGTATTGAATCTGAATGATGCGGCTGAACCCGATACCGAAGTAGGCGTTGTTCACCCTTTCTCCGTCGGCCTCGGAAAAGTCATCGCGGCTGTCCGCACGCAGTGGTGAGTCACCAAATTTCTTGGTGGAAACGCCACCGTTCAGGGCCACACTGCTGTAGTTGGCATCTACAAAAAAACCGGTATCAATGTCTTCGGTGGGATCAACGCGGCCCACGGACACAACCGTGCCCCGGATCAGGTTAACGCCCTTGTAGAGATCTTCTGCCTGTGCGCCGCTGCTGAGCAGGGCGAGTGTGAGTATCATGGTTATTATTGTTTTCATGGGTATCCCTCCGTGAACAAGTCGCCATTATGCCTACAGTGAGTGAGGCTTTCATCACTCGTGATGCGCAATGGCCTGTTTGGCGGCATACGAAACTACAGGGTTCTTGCAAGGCACCACACCCTGACGGAGGCTGCTCCTGCATCCAGCAACGCCTGGCTGGCTGCCCGGGCGGTGCTGCCAGTGGTCATGACATCATCCACCAGCACCAGGTTGAGGTCTTGTACGTCTGCCTGGCATCGAAAGGCGTGGCGCAGATTGCGCTGGCGCTGCTTGCGGGTCAGTCCTTGTTGGTGCGGGGTTGCCCGGTGACGTACCAGGGCACGGATCACCGGTCGCTGCCAGCGGCGACCAAGCAGGTTGGCCAGGCGTTCGCTCTGATCAAACCCCCTGCGCCAGCGGCGTTGCCAGTGTACTGGCAGCGGACACAGTTGATCGCAGTCCGGCCAGGGTAGGGAGGCCGCGCCGATCAGCTGCTGCAGGGCTCTCTCGTTGACCAGCTTGCCATGATGTTTAAAGCCCTGAATCAGCAGGTTCAGCGGAAACTGATACGGATACAGGGCTGTGCTGGCAGAGAAGCCAGGTGGTTGGCGGATGCAGCGGCCGCAAAGCGGCGGGTCATCGGGCTGGTGGCGTTGCGGATCGGCGCCACTGAAGGGCAGGCCGCAGCGGCATTGGGCTTCCTGTATGGGCTGGAGCAGGGTCTGGCAGGGGAGGCAAACCAGGTTGCCGTGGCGGGAGCCGCACAGCAGGCATTGCTCGGGTTGATCAAAAAATAGGCATCGGTAAACTTTTGTTGCTTTGCTGAGGTTGACAGGTGGCATGGTGCTCCCTAGCCTTCTAGGCTCGAATCAAGGAGACAAGCATGCCCGCCACCGCCAGCACCGCCCAATCGCTTCAGGCTGAAATGGCTGTACGCCATGACTGGAAACGCAGTGAGATCGAAGCGCTGTTCGCATTGCCGTTCAACGACTTGCTGTTTCAGGCTGCCAGCATTCATCGGGCCCATTTCGATCCCAATGCGGTGCAGGTGAGTACGCTGCTGTCCATTAAGACCGGTGCCTGCCCGGAAGACTGCAAGTATTGCTCCCAGTCCGGCCATTACAACACCGAGCTGGAAAAGGAAAAGCTGCTGGAAGTCGCGCGGGTGGTGGAAGAGGCCAAGGCGGCCCGTGACAAGGGCGCATCCCGCTTCTGCATGGGCGCCGCCTGGCGCAGCCCCCGCGACCGCGACATGCCCTATGTGCTGGACATGATTCGGCAGGTGAAAGGGCTGGGCATGGAAACCTGCATGACTCTGGGCATGCTCGACAAAGGCCAGGCGGACGCCCTGGCCGATGCCGGTCTCGATTACTACAACCACAACCTGGATACCTCGCCGGAATACTACGGCAAGGTGATCACCACCCGTACCTATAACGATCGACTGAGTACCCTGTCCAATGTGCGCGATGCGGGCATGAAAGTGTGCTGTGGCGGCATTGTCGGCATGGGTGAGGAACGTGATGACCGTGTCGGCCTGCTGCAGCAGCTGGCCAACCTGCCGCATCACCCTGAATCCGTGCCCATCAACATGCTGGTGAAGATCGAAGGTACTCCGCTGGCCGATGTGGACGATCTTGATCCCTTCGAGTTTGTCCGTACCGTGGCCGTGGCCCGTATCCTCATGCCGGAGTCCTACGTGCGTCTCTCTGCGGGTCGTCAGGAAATGAACGACGAAGCCCAGGCCCTGTGTTTCATGGCGGGTGCAAACTCCATCTTCTATGGCGAGCGTTTGCTGACCACCGACAACCCGGAAGCCAACCACGACCAGTTGCTGTTCAAGCGTTTGGGAATCCACCCGCTGGATCCTCGTCACGAGGCGTCCGATGAAGCCCATGAGGAAGCTATCAAGGCTCAGGTGGCCGAGCAGGAAGCCGAGGAAGCAGGCCTGTTCTATAACGCGATGGACAAGCGTTCTGCCAAACACGTGCTCGACAAGGATACGGGTCGTCCTGCTACCACCGAGCATTGATGGCTCATGGGCTTTGATCTGACCGAGGATCTGGCGGCGCGTCGCCGCCAGCATCGTTTTCGCCAGCCGCTGGTCATGGACAGCCCCTGTGGCCGCCATGCGCGTCTTGATGGCAGGAATTATCTGAACTTCTGCAGTAATGACTATCTGGGCCTGGCCAATGACGGTGACGTCATTGAGGCCTTTCAGAAGGCCGCCGGTGAGTGGGGGGCAGGCAGTGGTGCCTCCCATCTGGTGTGCGGCCATCAGCGTCCTCATCAAGACCTGGAAGAGGCACTTGCCGAGCATACCGGTCGGGAACGGGCGTTGCTGTTTTCCACCGGGTACATGGCCAACCTGGGCGTCATGTCCGCGTTGCTGGGAAAGGCGGATGCGGTATTTGAAGATCGCCTCAATCATGCCTCTCTGCTGGATGGTGGTCTGCTCAGCGGTGCCCGCTTCCGGCGTTTTGCCCATAACGATGCCGACTCCCTGCATCGCCTGCTGCAACGCAGCGATGCCCGCCGCAAGCTGGTAGTGGTCGATGGGGTCTTCAGCATGGATGGCGATGAGGCCCCGCTGGCGGCGCTTGCGGATGTGTGCGAGCACAACGATGCCTGGCTGATGGTGGATGATGCCCATGGCATTGGGGTGTTGGATGAAAAGGGCCGCGGTTCCCTGTTCGCCCAGGGCGTGAACGATCGAACGCAGATTCTTATGGGGACCCTCGGTAAAGGCCTTGGCACCGGCGGTGCCTTTGTGGCCGGCAGCACTGAGTTGATCGAAACCCTGATACAGTTCGCCCGTACCTTTATTTACACCACCGCCATGCCGGCAGCTGTGGCAGCGGCCACTCTGGTGAGCCTGAAAAAGGCACAGCAGGAAAATGGGCGCCGGGAAAAACTGGCAGATTTGATCAAGCATTTTCGCCATGGGGCCAGTGAACTTGGCTACAGCCTGATGCCATCTCAGACGCCTATTCAGCCACTGCTGATTGGCCGCGATGAGGATGCCATGGCGCTCAGCGGGGCGCTCAGGGAAAAAGGTTTTCTGATTACTGCCATTCGCCCGCCTACCGTTCCGGAAGGCGAAGCGCGTTTGCGGGTGACATTGTCGGCGGCCCATGATCCTGACGATGTGGATGCGTTGCTGGCGGCCTTGGCTGCGATCAGAAACAGGAACTCAAACGTCTGACGCCAGCCACTAGAGCCCGATTATGTTGTTTGTTTTTGTCATCAGGCCTCTGATGTCAGAGGTCTGATCAAGGGAACCCGAATGCCTAAGTTGATCCCCTTTCACAACACCTATAAAGCCACTGGTGTCGATGATGCCGAGGCGCAGGACATCGTTCTGATTCATGGCTGGGGCCTGCATGCCATTGTCTTCGATGACATCGTGCCTGCCTTGCTGGAGCGCTTCCGGGTAACGGTGGTGGACCTGCCGGGTATGGGCCAGAGTCCGTTACCGGGGGCGGATTACTCTCTGGATTTTCTTGCCGATGAAGTGCTGTCGATCATGCCCGGGCACGCCCACTTGCTGGGCTGGTCCCTGGGAGGGCTGGTGGCGCTGGCCATGGCCGGGAAAGCCCCTGAAAGGGTGAAGTCTGTGGTGACGGTGGCTGCCTCGCCACGTTTTACCACGGGGGAGAACTGGGACGCCGCCATGAAACCGGAAATTCTTGGCAAGTTTGCCGAAATGTTTGATGAAGACCAGGAGGGCACCCTGGTGCGTTTTCTGGCGTTGAACTGTAAAGGGAGTGCGGCCATGCGCGAGGACACCGCTCGTCTCAAGGAGATTCTCTATTTTTGCGGACTGCCGGCACCGAAAGCGCTGCGTGGTGGGCTCAACATTCTCCGTGATGCGGATCTGCGCGTTGTGCTGTCGACATTGGCCATGCCGGTGCTGATGGTGTTTGGTGAGAACGATCATATTGTCCCGGCGGCGGCCATGGCCGCCAGCGAGCCTTTGATCCAAAACGGTCGCACTGCCCTGATTGAACAGGTGGCCCATGTGCCTTTCCTGTCGGCCCCGGAGACCTTTACCCGAGCAGTCTATGACTTCTATCGCGAACATCAGCTGGTCGGCTGAGATGGTAAGCCCCTCGCCCGACAAGCATGCCGTCAGCGACCATTTCAGTCGCGCCGCACGGAGCTATGATGAGCATGCCCTCCTGCAGCTGGCGGTGGGCCGTTCTCTGGTGCAGCGGTTGCCGCAGACGCTGCCAGTGAGTGCGGCGCTGGATCTGGGCTGTGCCACGGCGCCCTTCGCCCGTGCCCAGCAGCAGGCGTTGCCGAATGCACAGTGGCAGGCCGTGGATTTGTCCCGCGCCATGTTGAGTGAAGCCGCTGAGCGCGGCAGGTTGAACCAGGATTATCGGCCTTTATGTGCGGACGCGGAGCAGCTGCCCTTGGCCGACGGGAGTCAGGGGCTGGTATTCAGTTGTTTTGCCTTGCAGTGGTGTGACCCGCGTACGGTGCTGAAAGAAATTGCCCGGGTGCTGAGTCCTGGCGGTCGATTGCTTCTCGCGCTGCCACTGGCAGGGTCCCTGAAAGAGTTGCAGCAGAGCTGGCAGGCAGTGAACCGCCGCCCCCATGTGAATGCACTGCCTTCCTTTACGGAGTGGCAGGACGCGGCGCTGCAAGTCGGCTTCGTGGATGCCGAGCTGCAGCAGCAGGTAATGGTGGAGTATTACGATTCCGTCAAAGCCATTGCCCGACGGCTTAAAGCCACGGGTGCCGATCATGTCAGTGGTGCGTCAGGCCTTACCGGCAAGAACGCATGGCAGGCGATGGTGGAAGAATACGAGAAGAAAAGAACGGAACAGGGATTGCCGCTTACGTGGAATGTGTTGTTCCTGGAAGCGGAAAAAACACAGTAACTCGTCACTCGAAACGCACTGATGACAAAGGGGGTATGACCCCCGCAACAACGACGATGCAAACATGACAGAACAGAAACCCCAACTCCCCGCCCTGAAAGGTATCTTCTTCGTCACCGGTACCGACACCGAAGTCGGCAAGACCTGGGTCAGTTGTCGTTTGCTGGAGCGGGCCCGGGAAGCCGGGTTGAGCTGTTACGGACTCAAACCGGTTGCCGCGGGCTGTGAGGAAACTGCTGAGGGGTGGCGTAACGATGATGCCCTGCAGTTGATGGCAGCGAGTTCAGTGACGTTGCCTTATGACGTGGTGAATCCGGTAGCGCTGAAAGCGCCGGTGGCGCCGCATATTGCGGCCGAGCAGGAAGGCAGGACGATTACCCTGGCGCGTCTGACGGGTTATGTGCGCGGGGCGCTGAATGCCCACCCGGCAGATTTGATCCTTATCGAAGGGGCGGGGGGCTGGCGGGTGCCGTTGAACGATCGTGAGATGCTGTCAGCCCTTGCCAAGGAACTGGATGTGCCGGTGATTCAGGTGGTGGGCATGAAGCTTGGCTGTATCAATCATGCACTGTTGACGGCGGAAGCCATTGAAAAGGATGGCCTGCGGTATGCGGGCACCATGGCCAACTGTTTTGGGCAGATGGAGGTAAAGGAAGAGAACCTGCTGACGTTGCGCCGGCATCTCCCGGGGGCCTTTGCCATTATCTGAGCCGTTTGCTGCAGAAAATAACAAGAGCGTTTCATCGTAGCGTCATGCGGTCGTCATCTTTAACTGGGCGGTTACAGGCGGCAACATAGCACTACAGTGCCACTACTCAAGCCCCACTGTCCGAGTGCAATTTCCTGCTCAAAATTAAAACCCATGCATAAGCATGGCGTTTAATTTTCAGGGGGAATTCATGGACAGCAAACGACGGGGGCTGATCAAGGCTCTGGGTGTTGGGGGAGGCCTGGCGCTGGCGGGCTGCGGTGGCAGCAGCTCTTCTGCCGCACCAGCTGGTACACCTGCAGTGCGAACCCCCAACCTACCTGATGATCTGCCAGAATCTGTGGTGCCCTCGGTGACTTTTGTCCATGGAGTGGCCTCCGGTGATCCATTGTCGGACCGGGTGATACTCTGGACCCGAGTTACCCCGGCGGAAGACGGTGACATTCCGGTGCGGCTCACTGTGGCAACGGATCAGGCCATGTCACAAACGGTGGCGGTCTACACAGCAACGGCAACCGCCGCGCGCGACTACTGCGTGAAAGTGGATGCCGAGGGTCTGCAAGCGGATCGCTGGTATTACTATCAGTTCTCTGTCGGTACCCAGACCTCACCGGTGGGGCGGACCCGCACCTTCCCCGAGTCAGACAACTTTATCGATCGGGCACGCTTCGCGGTGGTGTCCTGCGCCAACTATCCCTATGGTTTTTTCTCCGTGTATCGCGCGGTGGCCCAGCGTTCCGACCTGGATTTTGTCCTTCACCTTGGGGACTATCTGTATGAGTACGGTCCGGGCGAATACGGTGATTTCCCCGAGCGCGATCCGCTGCCACCCCAGGAAATGGTTTCCCTCACGGATTACCGGCTGCGTCATGCCCAGTACAAGACCGACGAAGATCTGCAGGCCGTACATCAGCAGTTTCCAATGATTGCGGTCTGGGATGATCATGAGTCTACGGACAACAGTTATCGTGATGGTGCCGGGAACCATCAGCCGCTCACCGAGGGTGACTGGGAGGCGCGCAAGGCGGTGGCCCAGCAGGCCTATTTCGAGTGGCTGCCGATCCGTCCCCGTGAGCCGGGAAATTTCAGTGTGATTTACCGGCAATTCCAGTTCGGCGATCTGATCGATCTCACCATGCTGGATACTCGCCTGGAAGGCCGTGATGAGCAGCTAGGCGTACCGCTGGATCCTGCGCGCAACAGCGAAAATCGCCATCTGATCAGTGCCGAACAAATGGACTTCCTGCTCGATTCCCTCAGTCAGTCCACGGCGCAGTGGCGCTTCATTGGTCAGCAGGTCATGTTTGGGCAGCTCAACATTGCCGAACTGCCCAGCCTCACTGAAGATCAGGCACAGCTGCGCAGCAATTTGTCCGCCATCAACATGGATCAGTGGGATGGCTACGCGGCGGATCGTCTGAAGATACTCAATCACATTGACGATAACGATATCGATAACGTGGTGGTGCTGACCGGTGATATCCACACCTCCTGGGCCACGGAAATCTATCGCAACCCCTCCTCCCTGTTGGGCGACCTGTTCGACAAGCCGTTGGCGGCCGAATTCGTGACCCCGGCAGTGACCAGTCCGGGTTTTCCTGACGGCGCAGCAGAACTGGCTGGCGTTCTGATTCCGGTAGTGAATCCGCATATTCGTTATGTGGAAGCCAAGTCCCGCGGTTTCATCCTGGTGGATGTGACCCGCCAGCGCACCCAGGCCGAGTTCTACTATGCCCAGAGCATCGAGTCCTATGATTTGCGCGGCCAGATTGATACCAGCAAGACCAAGGTGGTGGCCGTGAACAGCGGCGACAGTCGCATTGTTGAAGACGGCCCAGTGTCATGGCCAAGAACGCTGCGCACCGCCCTTAACAATCCAGCCCTTCCCCTGAATTCCGTATCCGGTAACGAGGTATTGTCATGATGTCCCCCTGGAAATTATTGCCGCTGGTTGCGGCGATCACGTTGACCGCCTGTGGTGGCGGCAGTGGCAGTTCATCCGGGGGAGCTGCGTCTTCCGGTAATACCCCGACCCCGAATCAACCGGTCGATCCGGATGGGGGTAATGAAGGCGTCAATCCCCCGGCGGCGCTTCGCTTTGTGGTTATCGGTGATTCCGGCAGCGGCTCTGCGGGTCAGTATGCGGTAGGTGAAGCCATTGCCCTGGTCTGCGAAAACAAGGATGAATTCTTTGATGACATGGCCTTCCCGGGCTGCGATCTGGTAGTGGGCCTGGGGGATAATATCTACGAGTCCGGCGTGACCAGCGTGGATGATCCCCAGTTCGAGGAAAAATTCGAGAAACCATTTGAGCCGGTACAGTTGCCTTTCTACATGGTGCTGGGCAACCACGACAACACCGCCTATGTGGGCGGTGACGGTGCCGGTAATGCCCGTGGTGAATTCCAGGTGGACTACACCTACTTCGACGGCAAGTTGTCCAGCCGCTGGAACATGCCGGATCGTTACTATCAGCATAGTGCCGGAACCACGACTACCAATCCGCGTCCGCTGGTGGATTTCTTTGCGCTGGATTCCAACCCCATCGCAGGTGGTTTTGCCGACCCCGATCTGGCCTATGCCTATCACACCTACGGGATTGATCAGCGCAACTGGGCGGTGAATGCACTGGGCAGCTCCGATGCAGTCTTCAAGATTGCCATGTCCCATCACCCGTATCTGTCCAACGGTTCCCACGGCAATGCGGGCAACTATGACGGTGTCCCTGGTGAGTTGCTGCCAGTGCTTGCCGGTGAGCGCTGGAAGGCATTCATGGAGGAGGCGGTGTGTGATCAGGCGGACTTCCTGTTCGCCGGCCACGACCACGACCTGCAAGTACTGAATGCAGTACCGTCCTGTGGCCGCACCGAATTCATCATCAGCGGTGCAGCCGGCAAGACCCGCTCGCTGGCCGATACCGAACGCAACGCTGCCCGTTATCAGCAAGGTGACACGTACGGCTTCTTCTGGATGAAAGCCGCCGAGGCCAACCCGGTAACCATGGCGCCGGCCAGGCTGTGCGTGGAGGCCTATACCGTGGACCCCGAGGCGGAAGGCCTGGGTGTCATGGTGGATGGCCAGCTTCAGCCAGCATTTTCGCACTGCTTTGAAAAGCAGCTGATGACAATGATGGCCGGCGGTAACGATTTCTCCGGCCAGAACCTAGGGGGGTATGCCTTGCCGTTGCCTCTGCCGGAAGGGTTCGATGCCGGCTTCACCGGCCCGCTCAAGGAGCTGCGGGAAACGCTGGTCGCCGGCTTTACTGAAGCTGGGGCTGGCCTGCCGGAAGATCAGCGGCAGGTATTCGACCAGATGCTGGCGGGTACTGACATCCTCTTCAATGCGCTGGATGCGGCAACCGCCGCCATTCTGTCCGGAAACACCAGTGACATGAGCCAGTCCGTGGAAGCTGTGCTGGCGGCCTCCGAGCAATTGCAGGCCATCGACACCAGCGACCTGCCGGAGCCCTTCAACCAGTTGGGGGATGCCTTTGATGCGTTCGCGGACGGTTTCGGCAACGGGGGGATTGGTGCCGGCCAGGGTGATACCACAGCGGATATTGCCTTTATTGCGGCGCCGCTGGTGGCGCTGGCCCGTAATCTGGATAACATCGTGGACGGCATTGAAGAGCAGGTGCCAGAAGAGGTGCCGGTCTTTGCTGGCCTGACCACGGTACTGTCTACTGTCACCCTTGGCCTTGCCAATACCCTTGAGCAACTGGTGTTGCTGGACACCTCTGCCACCGGCGAGCAATTGGTCGGTACCGTGGCCGCCACTCTGCAGGCTCTGGTGGGGGATGTTCTGCTGCTAAACCAGATTCCTGGTGCCGAAGACTACGTGACACTGCCAGGTGATGCCCTCTCATCGACCTTGCTGGTGGTGGTGCGTGAAGTGACCCAGCAGCTGGATGAGCGTGTTCTCAGTCCTCTGGATCCGCTGCTGGATCTGCTCTCGCCAATCACTGGATTGCTGGCCGGGCTGCTGGACCTGTTCTGAACTGGTCCGGACTGTCAGGGAGGCCGCAAGGGAAACCTTGCGGCCTTTTTTCGCCTGAAAACAGGGTTTCTGCTGCAGTGGGTCCTTGCCTGCAGCCAGGCTCCTGCGGAAAGGGGTGGTCCTGTCAGCGTGAAAGAGGGGGCGATTCCTAAAACCGTGCTCTGTGGATCGGTATTATGGTGGGCTCAGGCAGGACTCCCAGTTCAGCCAGCTGGTCCAGTATCTGATCTACCGTGATGCTTTGCAGGCAGGGGTAGCTGTCCAGGGCACAGCTGTTGCGTTCGCAGGCCGGGTTGCAAGCTTGCCAGCGCAGCACCCGGGCGGTGTCGCAGAGCGGGGCCCAGAGCGTATCATCGGTGGGGCCGAACAGGGCCACGGTGGGTAGTCCACAGGCGGCGGCAAGGTGCATGGGGCCGCTGTCGTTTCCCACATAGCCCTGGCTGCTTTTCATTAATGCCACCATGGCTGACAGGCTGAGTTGGTCGCAGAGGTCGCTCACGGGTTCGCACAGAAAACTCTGCACGCGATCAATCTGGGCACGGTCTTTCCGTCCCGCGCCGATCAGTATGGGAATGCAATCCATGCGGCGCAGGCGCTGGCAGAGGCTGGCAAATTGTTCCGGGTGCCACATCTTGTAAGTCTTGGTGGCGCCCGCATGAATCAGCACGCGCGGCCCTGCGGGTAGCGAAACCGTGGCCTGGCGCATTTCTTCCTCTCCGGCATCACTGGTGGTGAGTGGGAGGTAGCTGGCAGGCGCTTGGGCTGCTGGTTGGCTCAGGCTTGCATAGCCAAGCCAGCGATGTGCGGACCAGTTGGTTTCGCAAAGGACGTTATAAAACCAGCGGCCATGACGACGGGGTGGCCCGATGCGTTTTGGCGCACCGCTCAGCCGTGTCAAAGTTGCGGACTTTTGCTCTCCTTCTATATCCACCACCACCTCTGCTGAAAACCGTCTCAGTGCGCGAACAAAACCGAGATAGCTGATGGCGCGCCGCAGAAGGGGTTGCGAGGCCGCCAGCGCAGGCTCCGGGTAAAACAGGAGTCGTTCTTCCTCGGGCAGACTCTGCTCCACCAGCTCGCGGTAGCGGATATTGGTGACCAGCAGGGCCTGAGGGTGTGCATCCAGCATGGCTTTGAGATGTGGCAATGCGATCAGCAGATTGCCCATATGACTGCAGGGAAAAAGAATCAGATGGCGAGACATGTCCGTTCTGGGCTGTTATCCATAACATGAAGGATCAGCCTAGATTTCAGGTGTGACGGACAGATGACAATGAAGGCGGCATCAGCTGGTCCCGCTGAAGGAGCTTGCCCACAAGCGATTCGAGCCTGGGAGAGGGATCAGGTTCTCGTCACTCGCTTTCTCAGCCTGGAAGTGCAAGGTATGGAGAGATCCGTCTTTCGCGCCGCCGTCGCGAAAACCACAAAAAAGCCGCGCCCATGTCTGGGCGCGGCTTTTTTGTGCTGGCTGCTTCGGGCACAGATCCACGTTGCAGCTAGTCTCTCGCGATCAACCAGTCTGCAATACTTCCCCAACTCTGTTTCTGGGCCGTGGTACTGCCGAGAATGCCCATGTGACCGCCGTCGATGGTGATGAAGGTTTTGTCCTTGCTGCGGATCAGTGCATCCATGGCGTGGCTGCAGTCGCGGGTCACGATGGGGTCGTTGGCGCCGGTGATGTTGAGTACATTGGCGGTGACCTGGCTCAGGTGTCCCTCGCTGTTTTCCATGGGCAGGTTGCCACTGGCCACCACATTATCCGTCCACAGGTAGCGCACGATGTCCTGAATCACGCCGCCGGGGTAGGCAACCATGTCATCCAGGAAGGCGCCGTTGGTGGCGTGGGCGGTGACGAATTCGCGGTCATGCAGATTCTTCACCAGATTCATGTAGCCCTGCAGGCTACCCACCGGGTTGGTCAGCTTGAAGGCGAGGCTGTTCATCCAGCCTGGAGAGCGCAACAGCCTGGCCGGCACATCGTGAATACGCAGGCCGGTGTTGTTGCGAATCCATTTGGCTTGACGACTCAGACGGCGGTACTGGGCACCGAGGGCACCATTGCGATGGTAGTCACAGGGAGTACCGACCAGAACCAGATTCTCGATGTCAGGGTCATTGCTCACGGCGGTGTAGCACAGACTGAACAGCCCGCCGAAGCTCCAGCCATGGAGGCTAAGCTTCTGTTTGCCGCTGTGCTGGCGGACCTGCACCAGCAGCTTGGGCAGGTAGTCGGCAAAGTAGCTGCTCAGGCTCAGGTGGTTGTGATGCTTGCCGGGGCGACCCCAATCCACCATGTACAGCTCGAAGCCTCTGGCACGCAGGTAGCGCACCAGGCTGCGTTGCGGGAACAGGTCGTAGATCAGCATGTTCACAGCCAGCGGTGCCACCAGCACCAGCGGAGTGCGCTGGCTGGTCTGGTTCACCGGCATGATGGTGCCATCGCTGAGCGGAATGGCCTTTTCCTGCAGGGGCGGGTAGTAGCGCAGCTTGACCAGATCGTCGTCGAACAGAGTGTCGTAAGGCGTCTGCTCCGCCTGGCTCAGTTGCTCGGAGGCGAACAGGCGGGCGTGACCGTTTCTCAGGCGCTGTCGCCAGGGGCGGGTTTTCTGCTGCAGGGTCTCGGTCAGCATGGGGCATACCGGCGTTGTCCAATTGGCCGGTCATTGTATGCAAGAAAAAGTGTGACGCAGTCGCCGTATCGACATTGGCTGACGGCGTAGAAGATACCCGCTGCAGGACAGGTCATTGCCCTGTAGCGGGATGTTGTGGCGCTTAGATATAGCTGCCCAGTTTGCCTTTGACTCGCACGACGCTGCCGGCTTTGAGCTCGCTCTCGAAGTTGGCCTTACCTTCCGGGAACAACAATACCACGGTGGATCCGAGCAGGAAGCGGCCGAGCTCGTCGCCCTTTTGCAGGGTAATCGGTTGGGTGCGCTGGTAGTCGGTGGTCTGGACTTCACGGGGCAGGGGGCAGACCTGGCCAGAGAACACGGTTTCGATGCCGGCCACGATCATGGCGCCCACCAGAATCACCGCCATGGGGCCGTTGTCGGTATCGAAGATGCAGACGAGGCGTTCGTTGCGGGCGAACAAATTGGGCACGCCATTGGCCGTCGCTTCGTTCACGGAGAACAGGTCGCCGGGTACGTAGCGGGTTTCGCGCAGGGTGCCGGTAAATGGCATGTGCACGCGGTGATAATCCCGAGGAGACAGATAAATGGTGGCGAACTGGCCGTTAGTGAATTCGCTGGCCAAAGCGCTGTCGCCGCCCACCAGATCGTACAGGGAGTAGTCATGCCCCTTGGCCTGGAAGACCTGATTGGCGCGGATTGCCCCCAGCTGGCTGACGGCGCCATCGGCTGGTCCGGCAATGTCGTTTACCGCATCTGCTTCCAGCGGGCGGGCATCGCCTTTCAGTGCACGGGTAAAGAAGGCGTTGAAGGTGGGGAACTGATCCGGGTCCTGGATTTCGGCTTCAGACAGATCAATACCGAACCGTTTCATGAACACATTAATGAAGGTGGTTTTGATCCATGGCACTTCACTGCGCGCCAGCATGCCCACCAGACGGGAGAGGCCGTGCTGGGGCACCAGATACTGGAGAATGACGAAAAGCTTGTCGCGTAGGCTCACGGGTGAAGTCTCGTGTGGTTAGTGGATTGGGGCGGAAGCGGTACCTTTTTGGCGGCTGAATTTACGCGTCAGACGTCCGACGCGTAAACCTCACGCGTCCGGTTTTGCTACAGGGGTGTCCGGGTGGTTGCCCCATTCAGCCCAGGAGCCTGCATAGCCGCGCAGGCGAGGGTAGCCGAGAATCTTGCCCACCAGCCAGGAAAAGCTGGAGCGGTGATGGGTCTGGCAGTGACAGATCACTTCCTTGTCCGGAGTGATGCCACGGGCCTCCAGTTCGGCACGGATCTCGTCCAGAGGTCGCAGGCGCAGGTTGTTGCCGCGATCCATGGCATCGGTCCATTCATAATGGATGGCGCCGGGAATATGGCCAGCTTTCTGGGCAAAGGCTCGCACCCCGGCGAACTCCTCTTCGGAGCGCGAATCCCACAGGGCCAGGTCGCTGTCCTGGTAGTGAGCCAGCAGATAGTCCAGGTCTACTTCAGTGAGCGGGTCGTGTTCGCCCACCTCATAATCGCTGGGCTCCGGTTGCGGGGCCTCGCTGCTGGTGGGGTGGCCTTCCGCCAGCCAGGCATGGATGCCACCGTTCAGATAGCTGTACTTCTTGTGGCCAATGGCATCCAGGGTCCATAGCAGGCGCCCGGCCCAGCCGCCGCCTTCGTCATCGTAGGCCACCACATGGGTGTCTGGGGTCAGCCCCAGGCTGGAAAACAGGTCGCTGAGCGCATCGTCGTCCGGGATCATGCCTGGCGCGGGCTGTGCACCACTCTGCAGGCGCTTGAAATCCAGATGAATCGCGCCGGGCACATGGGCCTGCACGTAGATGGTGGGCTTGCTCAGATCAATGATCAGCAGCTTGTCGTCATCAAGGTGCCTGGCGAGTTCGGCGGGTTCGAGCAGTAGAGGCAGCATAAAAGGCAATTGATAATGGATAATTGACAATGGATAACCACATCGGTGGTCGTCGGCGGACTTCATTATCAATTATCAATTATCAATTATCCATTGTCGTCAGGAGTATCGCTCACGCCCTTCCTCATCCAGCGTATCCGCGATCTGGTAGAAGTTGTCCAGCCGTTCTTCACTGATGGCGCCGCTCTCGGCGGCTTCCAGGAAGGCGCAGCCGGGTTCGTTACGGTGTGAGCAGTTGCGGAATTTGCAGTGGCCAGCGAGTTCCGACAGCTCCCGGTAGCCGTGCAGCAGTTCGTCCTCACTGATGTGCCAGAGGCCAAATTCACGGATGCCCGGGGAGTCGATCAGTTCGCCGCCGGTGGGCAGGTGAAACAGGCGGGCGGTGACGGTAGTGTGCTGGCCCAAACCGGAGTTGGCGGACAGGTCGCCCACGTCTAGCTCCGCTTCAGGTAGTACGGCGTTCACCAGGGAAGACTTGCCGACCCCGGATTGCCCCACGAACACACTGATCTTGCCCTTGAGAATGTCGTGCAGCGGCGCCAGTCCGTCACGGTCATGGGCGCTTACTTCCAGCACCGGGTAATTCAGATGTTCATACATGGCTTTCATTTCATTAATGAAAGGGCGCAACTCGTCGTCGATCAGATCTGCCTTGTTGAGCACCAGGGTGGCTGGGATGTCGGACAATTCCGCGGCCACCAGATAGCGGTCCAACAGGGTGCTGGAGGGGGTGGGTAGCGGTGCAAATACCACCAGCATCTGCTCCACGTTGGCGGCCACCGGTTTCAGGTTGCCATAGGGATCCGGGCGTTTGAGTACGGTGTCACGGGGCTCGATGGCAACCACCACGCCCAGCCCTTCACTCTTGGGCGGTTGCCAGATCACCCGGTCGCCCACCACCAGCTGTTCCAGGGTGGCGCGGAAGTGGCAGCGGCGGTTTTCGCCATCGGCGCTTTCCACCTGCACCTGCTGGCCAAAGTGGGCGGTGATGATGCCGGTCTGTTCGTCACCCAGGTCATCGGCTACCAGGTCTTCCAGCTGATCATTGCGGCGCTGGGCGCGCTCACGTTTTTCCGCCTGGATCTTTTCAATGCGCCAGCGCTGGCGTCGGTTCAGGTTACGTTTGGCCACAGTGGTGTCGGTATCTTCCGGTATTCAGGTGTCATCATGCTACCATGCGCTGATACACACCGCGTAGCGAAGAGATGAGCCGCCCATGACCGACAAGCGCAATAATCTGATCTGGATCGATCTGGAAATGACCGGCCTGAGTCCGGAGAACGATCGCATTATCGAAATCGCCACTATTGTCACCGATGCCCAGCTTAATGTGTTGGCGGAAGGGCCGATGCTGGCGGTGCATCAGAGTAACGAGCTTCTGGACGGCATGGACGAGTGGAACACGGAACATCACAACAATTCCGGGCTGGTGAAACGGGTGCAGGAAAGCCGAATCAGTGAAATGCAGGCCCAGGCCCAGACTCTGGATTTCCTCAAGGAATATGTGGAGCCAGGCATGTCGCCCATGTGCGGCAACAGCATCTGCCAGGACCGTCGTTTCCTGGCCAACTACATGCAGGAGCTGGAAGCTTTCTTCCATTACCGCAACCTGGATGTGTCTACCCTCAAGGAGCTGGCCCGTCGCTGGAAGCCGGAAATCCTTGCTGGCTTCAAAAAGGAAGGCAAGCACCTGGCGCTGGATGACATTCGCGAATCCATTGCCGAGCTGAAGTATTACCGCGAGCATTTTATTGATTGCTAATGGTTGCACGCGATACGCAACACGCGGCATGCAAAATCTTCGCCGTAGGAGCGTGGCTGGCGGCGCGATAAAACACCAGGATCAAAAGTCCTTTCACCACAGAGCACACAGAGGCACAGAGAAAACCCTTTCTTTTCCTCGGTGAGGTCTTTGACTTCTGGGGTAAATCTGCTTTTCCGGGGGTGGGTGATCGCGCCGCGAGCGACGCTCCTACGGTTGGGGTGGGATGTGTTGTTCCAGCGCCCACTGCACATGCTCGCGCACGGTCTCGTCCGGGTAATCGAGTCTGTCCTTCAAGGCCTCGATGACGTCGTCTGAGGTGGGTGTATTGCCCAGGGCCACGGCGATATTCCTAAGCCACTTTGCATAGCCTGCCCGACGAATCGCCGACCCGGCAGTGCGTTCCAGAAATGCTTCTTCACTCCAGCCAAACAGTGTCACCAGATCACTGTCGCCCAGTCCATGGCGAGGGTGGAAATCCGCTTCCCCGGTGTGGCGTGCGTAGCGGTTCCAGGGGCACATCAGTTGGCAGTCGTCGCAGCCGAAGATGCGATTGCCGATACCGGGGCGCAGGTCCTCAGGGATACTGCCGTCATGCTCAATGGTCAGGTAGGAAATGCAGCGGCGGGCATCCAGCTCATAGGGTGCCACGATGGCGTCGGTGGGGCAGACGGTGATGCAGGCCTTGCACTTGCCGCAGTGATCTTCACCGGGCTCGTCCACGGGCAGGGGAATATCGGTGTAGATTTCGCCAAGGAAAAACCAGCTTCCCGCTTCCCGATTCAGTACCAGGGTATGCTTGCCCTGCCAGCCGAGCCCGGCTTTGGCCGCCAGCGGTTTTTCCATCACTGGCGCGCTGTCCACAAAGGCCCGGGCCAACTCGCTGTCCCCCACTTCGGCGCGGATTCTTGCCGCCAGGGTAGCCAGCCGCTTGCGGATCAGCTTGTGGTAATCACGGCCAAGGGCGTAACGGGAAACGTAGGCCTTGTCTTTCTCTTGCAGCATTTTTACCGGCGCGGTATCGGGTGGCAGATAATCCATGCGTGCGGAAATGACTCTCAGCGTGCCGGGCTCCAGCTCGGCAGGACGATAGCGTTTGTTGCCATGGGCGGCCATCCATTCCATCTGGCCCTGATAGCCCTTTTTCAGCCAGGCTTTCAGATCTGCCTCGGCGGCCTGCAGGTCCGTATCGGCAATACCAATCTGCTGGAAACCGAGTTCGCGGCCCCATTGCTGGATTTTGTCCTTGAGCTGATGCAGGTCCATGGGTTTCTGAATGGTGGGTGGCCGTGGGTATAATGCGGAAAATACACGCGGTGCCTGTTGTGAAAACGGTGCCGCGATACGTCAGAGGCGAAGGGTAACATGACAGCACTGCCAACTGCGCTCTATACCGCCGAGCAAACCCGGGAGCTGGACCGGCTGGCCATCGCTGCCGGCACACCCGGTGCCGAGTTGATGCAGCGTGCCGGTCAGGCCGCCTTTAATGCCCTGTGTGAACGCTGGCCAGAAGCCCGTCGCATTGCGGTGCTGTGCGGCGGCGGCAATAACGGCGGCGATGGCTATGTGGTGGCGGCACTGGCCCATGAGGCAGGGCTGCAGCCGAGTATCCATTTCATCAAAGCCCCTGACTCTCTGGGCGGCGATGCCCTGGCCATGGCACGACGTTGCCAGGCTTTGCAGATTCCCATGCAGCCCCTGTCGCTTGCGGCCTTGCCTTCGGAGGTGGATCTGCTGGTGGATGGGCTGTTCGGCACGGGGCTGGCAAGTTCGTTGCGTGGCGATGCGGCGGACCTGCTGGCTGCCCTGGATCGGCTGCCGTTGCCACGGCTGGCGCTGGATATTCCCTCCGGACTCAGTGCGGATTCCGGCATGCCGCTGGGTGCGGTGCTGCAGGCTGATATGACGTGCACCTTTATCGGTTTGAAACGTGGCCTGCTCACAGGGCAGGGGCCAGTCCATACGGGGCAGGTACGGTTTTTTGATCTGCAGGTGTCCCGTGATGTGTATCAGCAGGTGCCGGCGGGTTGTCATGTTCCAACACCGCAGGGGCTGTTCGCCTGCCTGCCTGCCCGACAGCTGGATGGTCACAAGGGCCGTTTTGGTCATGTACTGGTGATCGGCGGGGATCACGGCTTTGCCGGCGCACCGATTATGACGGCACAGGCCGCAGCACGTTGCGGGGCCGGCAAGGTCAGCCTGATTACCCGCCAAGAGCATGTGGCCATGATGATTGCCCGTCAGCCGGAAGTGATGGCGCGGGGGGTGAACGAACCTGAAGAGGCACAGTCTTTGATAGAAGCGGCCTCGGTGATTGCCATCGGCCCCGGTCTTGCCCGCAGTGATTGGGGGCAGGGGTTGCTGGATCTTGCTCTGGCCAGCGGCAAGCCGCTGGTTGTGGATGCGGATGCGCTGAATCTGCTGGCGGAAATGAAGGACGTGGGCGAGGCTGACTGGGTACTGACCCCGCATCCCGGTGAGGCGGCGCGCTTGTTGCAGGCCGATACCGGGAGCATCCAGCAGGATCGTTTTGCAGCATTGGAAAGCCTGCATGCGCGCTATGGCGGGACGGTGCTGCTCAAGGGGCTGGGTACCCTGGTTCAAGGTGAAGACGGTCGCGCCCTGATTCGCGAGGGCAATCCGGGCATGGCCACCGGTGGCATGGGTGATGTGCTGACCGGAGTGATTGCAGCGCTGCGCGCCCAGGGTCTGAGCGGGTATGATGCGGCCCGGTATGGTGCCATGGTGCATGCCCGTGCAGCTGATACCTGTGCCCGAGACAAGGGTGAGCGTGGTTTGCTGGCCACGGATTTAATGGATGCGCTGAGACAGAATCTGAAGGTAGAGAGAATCTGAATGAAGGAACGCCCTGTGACCGTTGAACAGGCTGATCTGCCGGACGAAGCCGCCACCCTGGCGCTGGGCGGCCAGCTGGCCCGCCGTTTGCTTGCAACAAAAGCGGATGGCGCCTGTGTGTACCTGGAAGGCGATCTGGGGGCCGGGAAAACCACGCTGGTTCGCGGTATTCTTCGTGGTATGGGGCATGAGGGCGCGGTCAAGAGTCCCACTTATACCATTGTGGAACCCTACGAGCTGGAAGGCGTCAATATCTATCACTTTGACCTGTATCGTCTGGCGGATCCGGAAGAACTGGAGCTGATCGGGGTGCGGGATTATTTTTCCTCTGGCGACCTGTGTCTGCTGGAGTGGCCGGAACGCGGGGCAGGAATAGTGCCAGCACCGGATTTGACCATTACACTGGCCGTGGACGGCCATGGAAGAAAAGCGACCCTGGAATGGGGCTATGATGCGACGCACTGACAATAAAAAATGTTTTCTGCCCGTGCTGCTGATGGTGGCCGGCGGGTTGCTCAGCCCGATCTTGCTGGCAAAAGAAAGTATCGAATCGGTGCGTCTGCACCGCGCTCCAGATCACACCCGTATTGTGTTTGATCTGCCTGCACCTGTGGATCACAAGCTCGACAAACTGGCTAACCCGGATCGTATCGTGCTTGATCTGCAGGATGCCAAGCTGGATTTCGATATCAATTCACTGGATTACGCCAGCAGCCCCATTGCCAATATCCGGGTTGGCGAACACGCGGACAAGACCCGGGTCGTGTTTGACATGCGTGAAGGTGTGCGAACGCGTACCAATCTGCTCAAGCCAATTGAGCCCCACGGTTGGCGTCTGGTGGTCGATCTGTTCGACAAGGCATTGACGAATTCTTCTGATTCCACTTCCTCCACGGCCAGTGCACCGGCGGCAACCAAGCCGAGCAAGCCAGCGGAGGTGAAAAAGACAACCCAGGATCAGCAGCGCCTGATGATCGTGGCCATTGATGCCGGTCACGGTGGTGAAGATCCTGGTGCCCGCGGCCCCAGTGGTACCTGGGAAAAAACCGTGGTGCTGCAAATCGCCAAGAAACTGGAAAAGCTGGTCAACGATCAGGCTGGCATGCGAGCGGTGATGGTGCGTGACGGCGACTACTACGTACCGCTGGCCGAACGTCGCAAGATCGCTCGCCAGACCCATCAGGCGGATGTGTTCATTTCCATTCATGCAGATGCGTTCAACGATGCCCGTGCTCATGGTGCTTCGGTGTTTGCCCTCTCCAATCGCGGTGCTACCAGTGCCAAGGCTCGCTATTTGGCAAAGATTGCCAACGAATCAGACCGGGTTGCCGGGGTCTATGAAGAGGAAGAAGACGATAGCTCACTGTTAAGTGTACTGGCGGACCTGCAGATGAACGGCTCCATGGCAGGTAGTCTCTATCTGGGGCGTCAGGTACTGCAGGAAATGGGCAAGGTGACCAAGCTGCACGGTAATCGCGACAAGGTGGAACAGGCCGGGTTTGCGGTGCTCAAGGAGCCGGAGATGGTCTCCATCCTGGTGGAAACCGGCTTTATCTCCAACCCCACGGAAGAGCGTAACCTGCGCTCCTCAGCGCACCAGACCAAGCTGGCGAAAGCCGTGCTGGCGGGGATCGATGATTACTTTCGTTCTCACCCTGCGCCCAACAGCTGGTATGCCGCGCAACGACGCCAAAACGGTGAGGAGTATCGTATTCAGCCTGGTGATACACTGTCGGAAATCGCCCGCCTGTACAGTGTCAGCGAGCAATCCATACGGTCAGCCAACGATATCCGTGGTGACCGCATCATGGTTGGTCAGGTTCTCAAGATTCCCCGTTCCTGATTGTTTCGCCCGCCCCAGGCGGCTCGCCGGCATACCCGTGCCGGCGCCCAATGACGTCGCAAAGGATTCGTTTTGTCCAAGATTCAACTGCTGGATTCCCGCCTTGCCAACCAGATCGCCGCCGGTGAGGTCGTTGAGCGCCCGGCGTCTGTGCTGAAAGAGTTATTGGAAAATGCCCTGGACGCGGGTTCCGAATCCATCACGGTGGATGTGGAGCAGGGCGGGGTGAAGCTGTTGCGGGTAAGGGACAATGGTCACGGCATCGAGCGTGATGATCTGCCTCTGGCCCTTTCGCGCCATGCCACCAGCAAGATTCGCGGTCTGGAAGATCTGGAGGCCATCGGCACCCTGGGTTTTCGTGGTGAAGCGCTGGCGGCCATCAGTTCGGTATCGCGTCTGACTTTGGCCAGTAATATCGAAGGGGAAGCAGAGGGCTGGCAGGTGCAGGTGGAAGGGCGTGACATGGCGCCCACTGTCACGCCGGCGGGGCATCCCCGCGGCACCACCGTGACCATGCGTGACCTCTTCTTCAACACTCCGGCCCGGCGACGTTTTCTGCGTACCGAAAAGACCGAATTCAATCATCTGGAAGAGGTGTTTCGCCGCATTGCGTTGAGCGAATTCAATACTGCCTTCCGGCTGACCCATAACCAGAAGGTGATCCATCAGCTACCGGCCGGTCTCGATGACACTCTGCGCGCCGCTCGCGTGGCCAAGCTGTGTGGTAAAGGGTTCATGGAGCAGGCGATCCCGGTGGATGTGGAACGTGACGGCATTCGTCTGCATGGCTGGATGGGGCTGCCTACGTTCTCCCGTTCCCAGGCGGACCTGCAGTATTTCTATGTGAATGGCCGGGTGATTCGCGACAAGGTGGTCAGCCATGCGGTGCGCCAGGCCTACGCCGATGTGCTATACCACGGCCGTCATCCCGCGTATGTGTTGTTCCTGGAACTGGACCCGGCCATGGTGGATGTGAACGTGCATCCCACCAAGCATGAGGTCCGCTTCCGCGAGCAGCGCATGGTGCACGGTTTTCTCTATAGCTCTCTGCATCGCGCCATAGCCGAAGTGCGCCCCGGACAGGATCAGGGGCCTGCGGTGGTGGAGGACGATCTCTCCATGCCGATGACTCAGCCCAGCCAGGGGAGCATGTCGTTGTCTGCACCCTCGGGACGTTCTTATACGCCGCCGCCCGCTGGCAGTTTCGGATACGGGCAGGGGATGCGCCAGGCGGATGCCTATGGTGCATTGGTTCAGGGGCAGGTGCAGGATACGGCCCCTGCGGTGATGCCTCCGGCAAGCGAAGACGAAACGATTCCACCGTTGGGCTATGCGGTGGCGCAGCTGCACGGCATCTTTATCCTTGCGGAAAATCAGCATGGCATGGTGGTGGTGGACATGCATGCCGCCCATGAGCGCATTACCTACGAGCGGCTCAAGCAGAGCTGGTCCGATGACAAGGTACGCAGTCAGCCACTGCTGGTGCCGGTGTCCCTGGCGGTGTCCTCCCGGGAGGCGGACTTTGCCGAGGAGCAGCCGGAGGTCTTCAGCCGGTTGGGCTTTGTGGTCGAGCGGGCCGGGCCCGAGACCCTGGTGGTACGTGAAGTGCCGGCCATGCTGCGTAACAGCGACAGCGAAAGCATGGTGCGCGATGTGTTATCGGATTTGCTGGCCCAGGGCAGCAGTGAGCGTATTGAGCAAAAGCTGGATGAACTGCTGTCGACCATGGCCTGTCATGGCAGCGTGCGCGCCAATCGTCGCCTGACTGTTCCGGAAATGAACGCGCTGCTGCGCGACATGGAAGCCACCGAGCGCTCCGGTCAGTGCAACCATGGCCGGCCGACCTGGACCCAGATGAGCCTCAAGGATCTGGATCGCCTGTTCATGCGGGGTCAGTAGGTGGACAACGGTCGCAAGCCGGCCGGCGCCTTGCCGGTCCTTCTTCTTATGGGGCCTACCTGTTCGGGCAAGACCGCGCTGGCTATCGAGGCAGCGAAGTCCCTGCCGGTGGAAATCATCAATGTGGATTCCGCCCTGGTTTATCGGCAGCTGGATATCGGTGCCGCCCGGCCAACCCCCCAGGAACTTGCTCTGGCCCCTCACCGGTTGCTGGGATTTCGGGAAATTACCGAACCCTATTCGGCGGCGGATTTTCGCGCCGATGCCCTTCGCGAGATCCAGGCAGTTCACGATAATGGCAAACTGCCCCTGCTGGTGGGTGGCACCATGCTGTATTTCAAAGCGTTGGTGGAAGGACTGGCGCCATTGCCGCAGGCCGATGCCGGCGTGCGGGAAGAGATCGCCTCGCTGGCAGACAGGGAAGGCTGGCCGGCGGTGCATGCAGCCCTGCAGGAAGTGGATCCGGACACGGCGGCCCGGCTTAAGCCCACAGACAAGCAGCGCCTGCAACGAGCCCTGGAGGTTTATCGGCTCACAGGTCGGCCTTTGTCCGCCTTTCATGCTGACCATCATACGGCTGTCACATTGGGCGAGGATGGTTTAAGCAGATTCAGCAGCTTGCCCTGGCCAGTCTATAGTGCGGCGCTGGCTCCTGAGGACCGTGGCTGGCTGCATGCCATGATTGCCCGTCGCTTTGCCCTCATGCTGGAGACGGGTCTGGTTGATGAAGTGAAAATGCTGGCGACGCTGCCTGGGGTGCACCGGGATCTGCCGGCGATCAAGGCGGTGGGGTACAGGCAGGTGTGGGATTACCTGGATGGCCAATATGATGAAGGTGAAATGGTCCAGAAAGGTGTGGTCGCGACCCGGCAACTGGCTAAAAGGCAGTACACCTGGCTAAGGAAATGGCCAAATCTGGAATGGTTTGACAGTAATAATGAGCAACAGCGCAATGCGCTGTATGGTCAGCTTGCGAAGATCTGTAAATCTGTGTTTAGTTGAAGCGAATTGCTGCTAATTTGGTCTATAATGCCAAGGAATCACGGGTGGGGGCTTGTTAAGGCGATGTTGCCATCCCATATACGTCTGCACCTGGAACCATTATGCCGGGTTGTTGACGAATAACGTTGTCTGATTGCGGATCAGACAGGCGGTGACCGTTCGGGACGGTTTCACTGTCCAAACCGCGCTGATTGCCCGAAGTGCTGGGCACCACTTTTTACTGTTATTTCAAGGAGACTTGCCATGTCTAAGGGGCATTCTTTACAAGACCCTTTCCTCAACGCACTGCGTAAGGAACGGATTCCTGTTTCAATCTTTCTGGTCAACGGCATCAAGCTGCAGGGCCAGATTGAGTCGTTCGACCAATATGTTGTCCTGCTGAAGAACGCCGTCAGCCAGATGGTCTACAAGCACGCGATTTCCACCGTAGTGCCAGCCCGTAACCCCCGCGCAGGTGGCAACCCGGCCATGACAGCGGGAACCCCGGGCACTGCTGCACCGGCAGGAGAGAGTTACGGTAATCAGTAAGCCGTAGCCCTTTTGCTTTAAAAGCCACCTTCGGGTGGCTTTTTTATGGTGGATTTGCTGTTCAGCACGGGCCAGATAACAGGGCGAATCGACAATGATGCTGTAGCGGCAGGCTCCTGATAGAGTGGCATCGCCTGCAGACATCGCCAACAGACATGCAATGCCGATCCCGGCGGCGCAACGGCAGTAGACCGGCTCCAGCACCCGCAGTGAAAAGCATCAGAGGTGCAATTTCCTGCCTTTTTCTCCTTGCTGGTTTACAATCAGCCCATTCATCCCCATATCAGGTCTCTATGGACTTATTTGATCGTACAGAACAGTCGCGCACGGGCGCCGGAGAGAAGGCCATTCTGGTGCATCTGGATTTGCCGGATGCCATGGGGCGTGAAGATCTGGACGAGTTTCACCACCTGGTGACCTCCAGTGGTGTGGAGCCAGTGGTAGAGCTTACCGGCAAGCGTGAGCGCCCCGACCCCGCGCTGTTTATCGGTACAGGCAAGACTGATGAACTGGCGCAGCTGGTGGAGGAACACGATGCCGATGTGGTGTTGTTCAATCACTCCCTGAGCCCTGCCCAGGAGCGCAATCTTGAGCGCAAGGTGAAATGCCGGGTGCTGGATCGCACTGGCCTGATCCTGGATATCTTTGCCCAGCGCGCCCGTACCCATGAAGGGGTGTTGCAGGTGGAACTGGCGCAGCTGCGCCACCTGTCCACTCGCCTGGTGCGTGGCTGGACTCACCTGGAACGCCAGAAAGGCGGTATCGGGCTGCGTGGCCCCGGTGAAACCCAGCTGGAAACTGACCGGCGACTGTTGCGTGATCGCATCCGCGCCATCGAATCGCGGCTGGACAAGGTCCGCAAGCAGCGTGCCCAGGGCCGCCGTGCGCGGCAGCGCTCGGAAACACCCCTGATTTCCTTGGTCGGCTATACCAATGCCGGCAAATCGACGCTCTTCAATGCCATTACCACCGGCGATGTCTATGTGGCGGACCAGTTGTTCGCTACGCTGGATCCTACCCTGCGCAAGGTTAAGGTGCCCGGTGTGGGCCCGGCAATTCTGGCGGATACTGTAGGGTTCATCCGTCATCTGCCGCACCGCCTGGTGCAGGCCTTCCGTGCCACCCTGGAAGAAACCGTTAACGCCACCTTGCTGCTGCATGTGACAGACTGCAGCGCGGAAGAACGGGACAGCAACGTGGAAGCGGTCAACGAGGTGCTGGAAGAAATTGGTGGGGATCAATTGCCGGTGCTGCATGTCTACAACAAGGTAGACAACCTGGGAGAAGCCCCGCGAATTGATCGAGATGAGCACGGTCAACCCTGGCGGGTCTGGATTTCAGCGCAAACCGGAGCAGGATTTGAACTGCTGTTTGACGCCATTGCCGAACGGCTGGCGGCAGGCTGGGTAGATTGCTGGGTTCGCTTGCCCGCCCATGCGGGGCGCCTGCGCGCGCGTCTGCACGAAGCGGGTGAGGTGCTTGACGAGCGGGCGGCATTGGATGGCAGCATGCTGCTGCGTATCAACGTGAACCGTGTGCATTTCGAGCGGCTGCTGCGTGAGCAGGGCCTTAGTGAAGAAGAATTGGTTGTGCCTGCGCCCGCGGAGGAAGCAGGCCTGGTTGCAGGGGAAGGAGCCCCTTCCTACAATTCAGAACGCTCGCCGAAGGCGGGCTAACTTAAATGCCGGAGGGCGACGCGGCCCGAACGGATTGGAGATCTACATGGCGTGGAATGAACCCGGCGGTAACAAGCCGAAAGACCCTTGGGGTGGTGGCGGTGACCAAGGTCCGCCGGATCTTGATGAGGCCCTGAAGAACCTCAAGGACAAGATCAATAACGTCTTTGGTAGCAAGGGCGGTGGCAGCGGCGGCAGTACCGGTGGAGGATCACCCTGGCCGGTAGTGGTGATTGCCATTGTGGTGGCTGCATTGGTGTATGGCTTTGTCGGCTGGTACCAGGTGGATCAGCGTGAGCGCGCCGTGGTGTTGCGTTTCGGCAAGTTCGATCGCATCGTGGAGCCGGGCCTGAACTGGCGGGCACCGATTTTCGAACAGTACGAAAAGGTGGATGTGGGCCAGAATCGTCGCTTTGAGATCACCGAAGAGATGCTCACCAAAGACACCAACATCGTCAGTGTGACCCTGCAGGTGCAGTACCAGGTACTGGATCCGCGTCCGTTCCTGCTCAAGGTGACCCAGCCAGAAGCTATTCTGGAGCACGCCACCAGCTCAGCGTTGCGCCATGTGGTGGGCGCGTCGTCCATGGATGATGTGCTCAAGGACAATCGTGAAGCGATTCCCGTGCAGGTGCGCGAGCGTCTGGCGGAATACCTGAACCGCTACGACACCGGTCTGGTGCTGCGTCAGGTGGTACTCGACAAGACTGAGGCACCGAACGCCGTGCGTGATGCCTTTGATGATGTGTCCAAGGCCAAGGAAGATGAAGATCGCTTCCGCAATGAAGCCGAAGCTTACCGCAATGCGGTCATTCCCCAGGCCCGGGGCGAAGCACGCCGGGTCACGGAAGAGGCTGAGGCCTACAAGCAGCAGGTGGTGGATCGCGCCAGCGGTGATGCGGATCGTTTCACCGACCTGCTGACCGAGTACCGCAAGGCGCCGGATGTGACCCGTGAGCGTCTCTATCTGGAAACCATGACGCAGGTGTTCGGCGCTACCAGCAAGGTGCTGGTGGATGTGGAAAAGGGCAACAGCCTGATTTACCTGCCGCTTGAGCAGCTGATGAAGAAGAATGCAGGCAAGGCGGCAGAAAGTGCAGAGCAGAGCGCAGGTTCCCGGGCGCCCTCCAGTGCCGGGGCCGATGACGGGGGCAGTGGCCGCAGTGGCAGCCGCAGCCTGTACAGCACACAGAACCAGGGGTTGCGCTAATGAATAATCGTGGATGGTTTGCGCTTCTGGCAGTGGGTGTAGTCGCGCTGCTGGCGTTGGACTCCTTCTATATCGTGAAGCAGACAGAGAAGGCTGTGCTGAAGGAATTCAGCCGGATCAAGCTGGCCGATATGGATCCGGGCATTTATTTCAAATGGCCGTTTGTGTCTGAGGTAGTCAAGGTCGATGGTCGGGCGCTGGTTTATGACGTGCCTACCCAGGCGTTCCTGACCGCAGAGAAAAAGCTGCTGAACGTGGATGCCTTCGTGGTATGGCGGATCAACAATGTTCAGCGCTACATCGTGAGTGTGGGTGGCGGGTCTTCCAACCCGCAGATCATGGAAGACCGTGCTCGGCAGCTGCTGGATCCGCGAGTGAATGAGGCGCTGCGTAACGAGTTTGCTTCCCGCACCGTGTTCCAGGTGGTCGCCGGTGAAAGTGATGTGGAAGAGGTGAAGGATGGCAAGGCTATCATCCGGGATCCCACCACGGGTGAAACCACTGAGGTGCCTACCGAAAAACTGGATGCTTCTGTGCTGGATGCGGCAGAAGGCAAGGCCGTTGCGGATAGCGCTTCAGCTTCTGATCAGCGTGAAGCGCTGATGGATCAGGTCCGGGAGGAAGTTAACAAGTCCACCATGGAAGATCTGGGTATCGAAGTGGTGGATATCCGTGTGAAGCAGGTGGACTGGCCGGAACAGGTGCGTGGTCGAGTCTTTGACCGTATGCGTGCCGAGCGCCAGCGTGACGCAGCAGCACACCGTTCCCAGGGTCGCGAGGAAGCAGAGAAGATCCGCGCCGGTGCCGATCGTCAGCGCACCGAGATCCTGGCGGATGCCTATCGCAAGTCCCAGGCGATCCGTGGTGAAGGTGATGCGCTCGCGGCGTCCATCTACGCCGGGGCGTACAATCAGGACAAGGAGTTCTTCCGCTTCTATCGCAGCCTGCAAGCCTACAAGGAGAGCTTCAAGGATCCGGAAGATGTGATGATTCTGGAGCCGGACAGCGACTTCTTCCGCTATATGAAGGGTGCCAAAGGGCAGTAACCAGGCCCGGGTACACAAAAAGCCCCGCACTGCGGGGCTTTTTTATGGTTCATCGCGGATTAGCGGGAAAAGCCCGATTTAATTCCCCCAGCCCCTTTCCGTAGGAGCGTCGCTCGCGGCGCGATTCGAGGCCAGGGCCAAAAGCGTTTTCACCACAGAGAAGCACAGAGAAAATCTTTTTCCCCTCAGTGGGTTATGTGCTCTCTGTGGTATTTAAAGACGTTGGCAATCGCGCCGCGAGCGACGCTCCTACGGGAAGGTCTTTGCTGCAAGCCATTCCCTCAAATCCGCGATGAACCTTTTTTTATGGGCGGCTTCGCGGCCGCAACAGGCGAAGAGAGCAGCGGCAAGCTACAAGACGGGAGCGTGAGGCGCGGAAAAGTCACGGAAAGTGCCATCTGCTGATACGTCAGCGATGGGTTTGGACAGGCATGTTGAACCTGTCAGATGCCGGGAACCCGTGATAGAATGCCGCAACCGGGGGCAATGCTCCCGGTTTTTTTGTGGCTGTTTTTGGCAGTAATGATGGATTTTTCCTTGTTGATCAAGGCGTTGTGCCTGGTGTTGGTCATTGAAGGCATTCCACTGTTTCTGGCCCCGGAGCGTGCCCGTGCGGCTGCCCTGCAGGTGGCGGGAATGTCCGGACGAACATTGAGAATTCTTGGGCTGGTGCTGATGTTGCTGGGCGCCGGCCTGTTGGCAGGTCTGTAGGATCTGACTTCACGGCGAAGTGGAAAGGCCGGCAACGGCATTTTCAATACCCGAACATGGTGAATGAATGAATCAGGAAGCACAGTGGCTGCTGCCCGATGGGGTGGAAGAAGTTCTTCCCGGCCGCGCCCGGGCGATTGAGCAATTGCGTCGTCGCACGCTGGACCTGTATCAGCGTTGGGGCTACGAGCTGGTATTCCCGCCGCTGATCGAGTTTCTCGAATCCCTGCTCAATGGCGCAGGCCGTGATCTGGAGCGTGAAACCTTCAAGATTACTGACCAGCTCACCGGTCGTCTGATGGGGGTACGTGCCGACATTACTCCCCAGGTGGCACGAATGGATGCCCACAGCCTGCGCCAGAGTGCACCGACCCGGCTGTGCTACTGCTCCAGCGCTTTGCGTACCCGTCCGGCAGTGGCTGGGGGCACGCGTCTTCCTTATCAGATCGGTGTGGAGCTGTTCGGCCATGCAGGTGCCGATAGCGATCTGGAAGTGATCTCGCTGCTGCTGGAAACTCTGGAACTGGCGGGCCTTGATCAGACCCTTGTGCTGGATCTGGGTCATGTGGGCCTGTTCCGTGGACTACTGGAAGCCTGCGATCTGAGCGAGGCCCGGCAATACCAGCTGGAAGATATCTACGTGCGCAAGGCGCGGGTGGAACTGGAAAGCTTCGTGGAAGAATGCGAGTTGCCGGCCAAGGCGGGTGATGCCTTGCTGGCGTTGCCCTGGTTGGCCGGTGATGCGCGAGTGCTGGATCAGGCGCGGGCGTTACTGGGCGATTTCCCGGTGGCCCTGGAGGCGCTGTCTGAACTTTCCGAACTGGTCGAGGTGTTGGCGGCGAAGGGCGTTAACCTGCATCTGGATCTGGGTGAACTGCGTGGCTATCACTACCATACCGGCTGTGTCTTTGCGGCCTATTTGCCGGGGCAGAGTGAACCGCTGGCCAAGGGCGGCCGCTATGATCATATCGGCGAAGTGTTTGGCCGGGCCCGTGCCGCCACAGGCTTCAGTGCTGATCTGAAGATGCTGGCAGCCCACGTCCAGGCGGCAGAAAACAATGGCATTCTGGCTGAAGGTTCGCTGCGTGATGCGGATTTTGCGGCTTCCGTGGCGGCCCTGCGTGAACAGGGCGAACGGGTGGTGCTGGCGTTGCCGGGGGCGGACAATGATCCGCGGGTGCTCGGTTGCCAGCGCAAGCTGGTCCAGGCTGATAATGGCTGGGTCATTCAAAAAATTTGATTCATGGGCGGAGTGATCCGTCTGACGTCAGGAAAAATGCACGTGTCACGTGTAAGCGTTAACTCGACAGGCAGCTAGCAATCATGGGTAAGAACGTAGTCATTCTCGGCACCCAGTGGGGTGATGAAGGCAAGGGCAAGATCGTGGATCTGCTCACCGATCAGGCTTCTCTGGTGGCCCGCTTTCAGGGCGGTCACAACGCCGGGCATACCCTGGTGATCGACGGCAAGAAAACCGTTCTCCACCTTATTCCTTCAGGGATTCTGCGCGAAGATGTGCAATGCCTGATTGGTAACGGTGTGGTGCTGGCCCTGGATGCCCTGCTCAAGGAAATCGCGGGTCTGGAAGCGAATGGTGTACCGGTGCGTGATCGCCTGCGCCTGTCCGCGTCATGCCCGCTGATTCTTCCTGTGCACGTGGCACTGGATCAGGCCCGTGAAGCTGCCCGTGGTGCCAAAAAGATTGGCACTACCGGTCGTGGTATCGGTCCGGCTTACGAAGACAAGGTCGCCCGTCGCGGCCTGCGTCTGGGTGATATTTATCACCGTGAGCGTTTTGCTGCCAAGCTGGGCGAAGTGATGGATTACCACAACTTTGTGCTGCGCCATTACTACAATGCCGAGCCGGTGGATTTCCAGCAGACGCTGGATGAAACCCTGAAATTTGGTGAAGACGTGCGCGACATGGTGACTGATGTGACCGCCGTGCTGCACGAGGCCCGTGAGCGTGGTGAGAACATCATGTTCGAAGGTGCCCAGGGCACCCTGCTGGATATCGACCACGGTACCTATCCGTATGTGACCAGCTCCAATACCACCGCTGGCGGTACTGCCACGGGTACCGGTGTGGGCCCGCTGTATCTGGACTATGTGTTGGGTATCACCAAGGCCTACACCACCCGTGTGGGCAGCGGCCCGTTCCCCACCGAGCTGTTTGATGAGAATGGCCGTTATCTGGCAGAGAAAGGTCACGAGTTCGGTTCCACCACCGGCCGTGCCCGTCGTTGTGGCTGGTTTGATGCGGTGGCGCTAAAGCGTTCCATTCAGATTAATTCCATTTCCGGGCTGTGTCTGACCAAGCTGGACGTGCTGGATGGTCTGGAAGAGGTAAACATCTGCGTGGGTTATCAGGATGCCGATGGCAACTCCCTGGCCTGCGCCTGGGATGCGGACAGCTACGAAGAAGTGAAGCCGGTGTACGAAAGCCTGCCGGGCTGGAGTGAGTCCACCTTGGGCGTGAAATCCGTGGATGATTTGCCTGCCAATGCCCAGGCTTACCTGAAGCGCATTGAGGAAGTGACTGGCGCACCCATCGACATCATTTCCACCGGCCCGGATCGGGTCGAGACCATCATCAAGCGTCATCCGTTCGCTTGAGGCTGACACGAAAACAAAAACGCCCCGCATAGCGGGGCGTTTTTGTTTTCGGGGTGGGAAGGGCGGCAAGGTTTTTGGTGTGCTGGCAGCACTCCCGCAGTACCGCTCTCCCGGTTTTGCTTTGCGCATGTTGCTGTTGCTACCGCAAAACGGCCCAAAAAAGGCGCCAATCTGGCGCCCTTTTTGACGTGGGTTATTCGCCTTCCGGGTTGTAGATCCAGAGCATGTTGTTGACATGCTTGCTGGTGTCTTCGCCCATCAGTACACGGCCGTCGTTCAGTACGTAGACGTTGTCCGGGCGGGAGACATTGTCGTCGGAGCACTGACTGCCGGTCGCTGTGCTGTCATAGGGGCCACCGGCAACCACCGGGTCCATGCGGCTGACATCATAGTCGGCTTCCAGCGGCAGGCGGTACATGATGCCGCAGGCGTTTTTTGAGACCTGAATATCACCAGTATCATCGGTCATGGCACCAGTGATATCGGTCAGCCCCACGTACATGTATGGGATGGTGCCGTCTTTGGCGCCTGCGTAGTTGATGTTGATGCCTTCCATCTTGTTGAACTCGACGGTGGCGCCCAGCGCTTCGGCGGCTTTCAGGGTTTCCAGGAAGGCCACGCGGTCATCGGTGAACGGTGAGGCGGCAATGCCGTTCATGCCGTCCAGATCCTGACCCAGTTTGCTCTCGGCCCAGTCGTTGATCTGTTGGTCGGTGATGTAGCTGTTGGCGTCGGTCACGAAGTCGCTTTCATCGATGCCGTCGTACTCATCGATGGCGGCTTCCAGAGCGGCATTGGTGCTGGAGCCAAGCTCGATCCATTCCAGATCGAAGCCGGCGATGCTGCTGTCGGTTTCGTCGTCCTGGGTCGCCTTGGCGGCGTACATGGTGCCCGAGGACAGATCGCCAGCGGTATCGGCAACAAACTTGTAGAACCCCTTGTTACCGCCGTCATCCGTCAGGTAAACAGTCTTCTCGTCGGGCATGATGATCGGGTTTTCGTGGGCAACACGGCCAAGCGTGAAGTGCTTCACGGGTACCGGGGCGGCATCGGTGGGGTTGGTGATTTCCACGATGTAGCCGTAGTCATATGGGTTGGGGAAGGTGCCGCCCAGGTAGTCCTGGATCTTCTGCACATCGCCGTAGCTGGGGTAGCCGCCGGAGTAGCTGCTGTCGTTCCAGTGGGCGGTGTTTTCGGCCTCGTAGTTTTCTTCCGAGGTCAGCGGAGTGCCCCAGGGAGAGACGCTACCGAAACAGTTGATCATGGTGCCCTTCACCCCTGAGAAGTCGATGTCCATGGCACTGTTGACGAACCACTCCTCGTCTACCTTGCTCAGTTCCATGCGGCTCATGCCGCCGGGACGATCTTCCCAGGCGGTGAACAGATAACCGCTGTTGCCTTCCTCATCGGTGGCAATAAAGGCATTGAAGTCGGGGTTGTTGGATTGCTTGATGGAGCTGCTGCCGTCGCCACTGACAATGTGGCCGAGACCGAACGGCAGGCCGCCGGCAAAGGTGGCGCCCTCTCGCCCCAGAACCTGATAGCGGCCAGTGGCTACCCGTGTGGTCATGGCGTCAACGGAATCCGGATCGGGCACGCTGACCGGCTCAAGGTCGGTGGGCAGGTTCTGGATGTCTACCCCGATCCAGGCGCCAACTGCAGCCTTGTCCTCGCCATTGGGCAAGGTGTCGGAGGGGTGCTGGATGTTAAAGAAGACTTCACCGTTGGGGCTGACTTCGATACCGGTCAGCTCGGCGCCTTTGGGAATAGTAGCAAGGCGAGTGACTTTGGCACCTGCGGTGCTGTCTGCATTATCGTTGCTGTCATTGCCGCCACAGGCAGCCAGAGTGGCTGCAGCGATGGCTACCGCCAGGGCTTTCTTGTTCAACATCATGTTCATGGCTTCCCACCAGGTTGGAGAATTTAAGAGCCCTGATTGTGGGAAGCGAATATGAAAAAATGACGATAGACTTATTGCGGTTTCAAGGCGCTGCTTGCGAGTGTGTCTCACTACCAGCAGACCAGTTCAGGCGTATATCCCAACCATAATATTGGTGCTCTCTCGGTAGGGGCGGCTCACCTGCATCCACTTCTTCAAACACATTTTCCGCTGGAAGCCAGGTGGCGTCGCGGCCGCGGATATAGCTCTGGTGGCGGACAATATGGGTATAGGCCTTGTTCAGTTTCAGGGCGCGTTCCCGTGATGGGGAAATAAGGGTGTAGACATCGGCGCTCCTGACCTTGTCCACATCGACGCTGCCGTCGGCATGGTACCAGCGCTGTAACATCTCCGGGTTTTCCCGGAATTCACTGCCGCCCCCGGCGCGTTTCAGATAATTGAGAATCTCACCCTCGGTTTCGGTGATGCTGGGAGCATCCTGCATGTCTCGGGTATTGATATAACCCCAGCCATCTGCGCCGGTGACCTTGCGGGCAAAGGAGAACGTCTGGTCGATGGTGGTGCCGACTGCCGCATGGCAACCCATGCATTGCATGTTTTCTTCAAACGTCTGCGGGCGCAGCTCTCCGTCATAATCTTCAATAAAGCCGCTTACCATCCAGCCCATGCCATTTTCCATGCCTTCGTCAAAATGGTTGATGAAAGTAGGCAGCATGCCCAGGCGCTTGTCCTTGCGCTCACGGGCATAACGGCTGTCCACATCGTAGGGATCCAGCTGACGAATTTTTCGCATGTAACGCAGCTCCTTCATGCGCGGCGGTACGACAATGTTGTCGCTGTCGTCGATGCCCACATAGCGAACCGAGTGCATGAATTCTGTCCCGGTGGGGTATTGCTGTTTGGCCAGAGCGACATCGGCGGCATCCCCCAGATAATGATCGCGTTTTTGTAGCTGGCGAACGCCTTCCTCAAGCATGCCGTCACCGTCCAGGTCCGTATTGATTACGGTTTCATCCATGGCAGGAATGGAGATGCGGTCCAGCTGCTTGATAGCCATTTCCAGCAGGGAAAGATTGAGCAGATATATGTCGCGATTTTCCTTGCCGCGCAATTCACGAAATGCCTTGGGTAGCCGGATGATGACATCGTCCGTGGAACCGTTAGTGGGCCAGAAGGTGCCGGGGAACGGTTTGTAGTTGAAAGCGACCCAGTCACTGCCATCCATGGCAAAACCCTGTGCATCAAAGGCTTGTTGCGGGTTGGCGTAATTATTCAGATCCGGTACGAAGCCTTTCCAGTCTTGTGCTTTCAGTCGTGCGGGAAGGTCGCGGTAATTGTCCTGCTTGATCCAGGCCAGGATGGCTTCATCACTGACTTGTTCAAGCCATTGCTGACGATCCACAAACAGGTTGGACCAGTGGTTGCTCAGTCCGACATCGGAGAAGGCATACCCCCCCTGCAGGGCCCCATCGTCCAGCCGGTTCATTCTTTCCTCGTCAGACGGGTAGCGTTGGTGGCAGGTGTAGCAGGGATTAAAGCGGTCTTCGGTTTTGGTGTAGCACTGCGGAGGGATTGGTGCTTCCAAATTGGTAATGGCGTTGTTGGTGACCTCGATGCGCTGTGTTTCGGCTACCTCGGGAAGCAGGCTGTCGCCGCCATCATTGTCGCAACCGCTCACGCTGGCAATTGCAACAAGAGCAAGTAGAAAGGTTGCGACGGGGGGCGTGACTGCATGCTTCATGATCGGTTCCTGGCAAGAATGTTTGGCAGGCAGGCTAGAGAGCAGTGATGACAGGCAAGTGACAATTAATGCATTGATGCGCGCTAACATAAAACTGTCGAAAAGATCAGTTCAAATTGGTGGGGATAAAAGAATCCATTGTGCTTTTTGAGTGACACCTTGTTTCGGTGTTCTGTGCGATGGGGTATTCACTCGTTCAAGCGCATTATTGCTGGCGACTATTACGGGGTGAGTTGTGGAAGCTGATATGCCCTGTGATGGCACGGTCGGCCGGGCGCTTGTCGGAATGATTGGATGTCAGGGAGGCGGTGGGATGTTGGCGGTATTGCTCAGAGGGTGCATCCTGCTGCTATCAGGAGCTGCTCAGGCTGCTTGCCTGGAGGGCTCGGGCGAGGTGTTGCATGCCCGCTATGACGTTTATGGTCAGACTCAGCGTTACAGTGTTGATTTCTATCGCGACCCGCAGCAGGTGGCATGGCAGCAGGATGCGGTGATCAGTGTCTGGTCCCGGGATGCGGGTGGGGCCTCCCTGCTGCGAGCCTTTCCGCATTTTCAGCGTTCCATCTGGTATCCCGCCGAAGATCTGCAGGCGTTGGGCACTGCAAGGGCGTGGCGCTCTGTGGCTGGGTGGCCGGAACCGGCATCACTGGGTTATGCCGTGGAAGTCGAGCTGGCCGGGGTTGTGCAGGGCTGTCCGGTGACTGAATACGGTCGTGGTGTCAGCCGGGTTTTGTGGGTGGAGGCGGCAGACTTGCCGGCCAGAATCTCAGACGGGGAGCAGGTCTGGCAGCTGGTGGCGCTGAAAAAAAGGTCCGCGGCGGAGACATTCGGGCGCTGGTTGGAGTGGCCCAGTACGGATTTTACCGATGTGGGTGATAGTGAAGTGGATCCGTTTTTGCGCAGGATGATCGCGCAGGGGGTTGCCGGGCGCGGCGCTTACGGAGCGGCTTCAGCAGAAGCGGCCCCGTAAGTGGATCGCGGGATCAGCGTTTGTTGCGGGTGACCAGAATCAGCCCGGCGGTGATGGCGATGACGGCGGCGGGGAACAGGAGCAGGTAACGCTTTCGCTTGGCTTCCTTTTCCCGCTGGGCCTCGGCCTGGGCGATGGCCGGATGGATCTCGCTGTCTGCCGTTTTCGCGGTTGTATCCGCGGCATAGGTGGGAACCGGCGCCAGGAAAAGGCCCAGGGCCAGCATATTGGCGACAAACAGATTGCGAACGGTGGTCATGAGCATAGCTACCTCTCAGTGTCGAACGACGGGTGACGGTAGGCCTGAAACGAAAAAGGGCCCCCGTTTGGGAGCCCTTTCGAAATTGGTGCGAGGAGAGGACTCAAATAGGGTGCGTAACTGTCTGATATAAATAAAGATATCCCAGTTCGGTTTTGCTTCATACCAACACATGTACCAACAAGCGGGTTTGTAAAATTTCTGACGCATGAAGGTGTCGTCATTCACCTAAATCCTCTTTCGCTGACTATATCCAAATTTGGAGAGCAGCGAAGGGTGTGGATCATACCATTCTTGCCACCTTGTGCCACCTGCTCGATCAGGGAGGCGAGGGGCTTATCCACAGAATAAGCGACCCAGGGGCATGGCTTTGAGAGGATGGGGGGCAGGCCCTTTGGTGTGGGAGAGCAGGGAGTGTCACCTAGCCGATCAGATGACTACATTGTGACCGTGCTAGCAATCACGTGATATCGGCTTTCTATCTAGTCGTCCGCTGGTCTTCTTGTGAAGGGAGACGAGCAGGCATTTTGCTGTGGCTAGACTTCCATGAACGCTCGGCAAAAAACTAATTCCCCCAAAAATCATTGAATCTGCATAAATCGTACATTGAATTCAGGATTTTTTTGGGTGCGTTGTTTTTAAGGCTTGACGTCGTGGCTGGGAATGCAGTAGTTTTTTCTTGGCTTGGCATCGCCACAGATAGCTAAGTCCTCCTGCACCTGATTAACGCGGTGTTGGCAGAACACTACAGACATTTAATGTCTTTTCAACAGCGCAGCCTGAATGGAAGTGGCATCCATCAGCAATAAGTCGCCCTCCCTAGTATTGGTTTCACGCGAAGCGTGAACTTCCAGTCAAACACAAAATTATATTGGATTGCGACCTTGTGGTCGTTCTGAGGAATTTGGCTGCGCTGCGCTGAGCGTAGGCACAATTCTTATGGCATTACTTTGCCTTGGGAATGGTGTCGTTTGGCGCAGTATTTTGGAGGTTTAATGAATACTCGATTGATTGCTGCGCCGCCATCTGTTTGCGCAGGTGAAGCACCAAAGCCGCTAACCGGCCTCACTATGCTGTCAGCCAAAGATCTGGCTGAGGAATTGGGGATCGGAGTGAGCACGCTGTGGGCTTGGGTTGATTGCAACGGGAAGCACTTTATTCCCGAATTTCCACAGCCGATAAGGCTGGGAGGGAACTGTACCCGCTGGCGGGCGCAAGATGTGGCAGATTATTTGGCCGACGTCACGGGAGATAATCATGGTGATTAGTCATGTTTTCTCATCGTTACAGAGACGGACAGCTTGTTCTGCAAGAAAGCTGCTTGCCATCCAAGACATGTGGGATAGCGCGAAGGAGAACGCTTTTTGCCTAGATGGGCAGAGCGAAATTTTGGATGCATATTCCTACTTGGAAGCGGTAACAGACAAGATCCGTGCCGGCGAAGATATCCAAATCGCGGTAGAGAGTCAGTCAGCTAATGGCCGTAAGCGGATGGTCCCTGGTAAGGATTACTTTTCGGTGGTCAAGATCTTGAAAATAAACCGCAGTGTCATAAGGCGGTATGACCTCCTGCCAGACATGAAAGCATGGTTGGAATTACTTGAGTGTCCCAGATTTTCTGCATTGGTAGATATTCGGCCAGGTAGGTATGCCCTGACGAAAGAAGTCGTCGACAACATGAGTGAATGCGTTGACTGTTACCGAAGGACTGTCATTAGCCAGGCTCATGGAAAGCGATGCTATAACGCTGCGGGCAATGCCAAGCGGCGTTATCACTCCGTGATGCAGCCTGTCAGGCAGTGTTTTCGGCAGTGCGATAAGGCCGAAATTGCCTTGATCGATTTGTCATGGAAGCCGGAGTTCAGGATGCGGAAGGCATTAGCTGATACCGACGCTGCTTATAAAAAGTTTGCAAATGGGATTCGGCATCACTCTGCATCTCACTGCATTCTGGTGGCTATCTTTTCTGTGGAATTGAGCGACCACAAGGGATTCCATATCAGCGGTATGCTGTTGCTCAAACCTGGAGCCGGGGAGCGGGCGACTAACCTTGGCTGCTACTGGCGAGATAATGTGACGGATGGGGAAGGTAGTTTTCTGTGCGCAACCGACAAGCCATTTGCTGCCACATTATCGAAGTGGTCAGGGTTGAACTTCATAGATGTTGCTTCTCCTGTTGATGTTCAGGGCGATCATGCCCGGCAGCAGCTCCTGGAAGCTGCTGTTACGCGCTTCGCTGAATTCAGCCAGAAACTACGTGCAAATGGTAACGGGAAAAAGCACCGGCAGATCAGGATAATTAAAGGGGCACAAATTCGGCGCTTGGCTAAGACTGTGCCAAACGTTGTCGATAGTGGGGGTGAGAAATGGTGATTCGGTCCATTCAGGTTCCGCCTATTAATATCGGCATTGATGCTTTGTCCGGTCGTGGGTTGGGATTTTTTCCAGGACTATGTGCCAACGGGCATGTCGAGATCACCGGATCATCTGGCATGGGGAAGTCGACCGTAGCCAAATTTATCGCATCATACCTGTTCTGTTCGAAGGTGCCGGTAGTGATTTTCGATTTTCATGATGACTTGGCTATATCAGGGATCAGGACGCTGCATCTTGGAGATGGAGCTTCCGGTGAATGTTCGATCAGATTTCTGGAGCCAACGCCCTTGGCATTGGAGGTCTTTGGTCTGAGAGGGTGCCTGGAAAACGCGGTCAGAGCCATTGAAGCGACGGGGAGGCGAAAGCTTGGAGATGGTCAAATCAACGTTCTGCGATCAGCGATCATGGAGTTGTGGCGGCGCCTGGGGATTACGGAAAGCGCTTCCGATTCCCCCGCTGCGGCTGCAAAGAGTATTCGGCCTTCTGATTTGAGAGATCTTCTTCTTGAGAAGAAAGACGAGGCCGAAAGCAGCAGGGAAAGGCAGATTTTTGATGGCTTGATAAACCGTGTTGATGTATTGGCTGCATGCGCTATTTTCGAGCATGAATCGCCCTTGAGGGTTGATGATCTTTTACAGAATGGTGCGCGTCTTCATATGCAGGGAATCCCCGCTTCAATGAGGGGCTGGGTGGCTCGAACCTTGGTGAATATGATCTATGCTGAAATTGCGGCTATGGGGCCAGTGAAAGAATGATCCTGCCCAGGACTTTCGGACACGCTTTTAAGCAGCTTGTTGTGCCTCAAACGCTTCCGGGCTGAGGTGGCCGTTGGCGCTGTGTCGG